>NZ_AFNV02000017.1:17500-95404 GCF_000215955.2 Salinisphaera shabanensis E1L3A | reverse complement strand
TACACCAGAAATGAGCGTAGCTCCTCGGGGCGCGGCCTGGCCGGCAGCACGGTGGACGTTCGGGTCTGAGTCGAACGCGCCGCTATGCATCCAGCAGCGCCGGCAGCCGGCGTAGCACCTGTTTGGAAAACCCCAGCCCGACATGGGTGCCAGTCACGCGGATGTGCTGAACGTCGTCGCTGAAGCGATCGATACAGGCCTGCCAGGCGACCACGCCGTCGGCTTCGCTATAGATCGCGCGGACCGGCCGCTGGATAGGGTTGGCGTAGCGTTCCAGCGTGGCGGCTTCGAGCGCGTCGGCCGACAAGCCGCGGCGTTCGTAAAGGCGATTCACGCTCGTATACTTCGGCCCGCCGACCACCGGGCTGCCGATGGTCACGACACGACGTACGAGGTGGGGATACTCGCGGGTGACTTCGCGTGCAATATAGCCGCCCAGGCTCCAGCCGACCAGCGATAGCGGCTCGCCTGTGCGCTCGACGAGCATCTGCAGGCGTTCGATCACGCGCGGGGCGAGCCGTTCGACGTTGCCGTGGTTCTTGCCCTGGCCCCAGTCCCAGGTGCGAAAGCCGCAGCGGCGCAGGTAACGACGGATCAACCACATCGAGCCGGGGCCGGCGCCGAGCCCCGGCAGCAACATGACCGGCCGATTGTCGCCGTCGATATCACGCGGCAAGCGTTTGTATGTGGCCGGGTCGAAGGCCAGGCGCGCCGGTGTGAGCAGTTCGCTGATCAGCAGCCGTCGTGGCGGCGGAGCCATGCGATTGCCGTAGCGGCGCTGGAACTCATCGGTATTCATGGGCCGGGCTGCACGCTGTGGAATGTCTGCCCTCAAGTGTAACCACTGATACCGCGTGCCTGTGAGGCCGGGGCACCGCGTCGGTGCCATCGACACCGCTATTGCCAGCCGATCCGCCAGATATCGTCGTTCTTGAGCTCACGCCAGGCGAGCGTGATCCGGCGCCGGGTGAGTACGGCCTCGAGCACGGCCTGGGCGACGTTCTCGTTGTCGTCGCGCAGCAGATCGACCACGATGAAGTGTTTTTCGCCGGCCTCGGGTCGGGCCGCGGTCCACTTGCTGTGCTGCAGCTTGTCCGGATTGATCGTATTCATGCAGCGCTTTTACGTGTCGCGGGCGGCGCTCGACGCATTCACGGGCCGGCGGCTGAAAAGCGGCGCAGTTGCGAGGTACGGACCAGTCGCCGGCCGAGCAGGGCGGCGGCCACACTCAGCCCGGCAATCAGGCCGATCCAGTAGCCGTAGACGCCCAGGCCCTCGAAAAGACCCGCTCACACCACGCCCGAGCAGATTGCCCAGACCGACGCCCACGCCCCAATAGGACAGCAGCGTCACCACCATGATGATGCGCGTGTCCTTGTAGCCGCGTAGGGCGCCGGCAATACTCACCTGCAGCGCGTCGGAGAACTGATAGAGCGTGGCGATCAGAAGCAACTCGATCGCGAGCCGTTGAACGGCGTCATTGCTGGTATACAGCGATACCGCAAACGGCCCGGCGAAAACCAGAATCAGGTCGATCACGAAGGCGGCCGCCAGCGCACAGAGCACGCCGTTGAACGCCACAAAACGTGCGTGACGCAGTTTGCCGCGCCCGAGCGCCTGGCCGACACGCACGGTCAGCGCCATGCCCAGCGACAGCGGCACCATGAACAACACCGAGCTGAAGTTCAGCGCCACGGTATGTGCAGCAATCACGATTTCGCCGTAGCCGGCGAGGAACAACGCGATGAGCGTGAATAGCGACACTTCGGCAAAGATCGCTACACCCACGGGCAGGCCAACACGCAGCAGTTCGGCAATCGGTGCCAGCGACGGCCCGGAGAAGGCGGCGCCAAAGCGGGCGCGGTTATAGGCAGGCGCCAGCTTGGTGTAGAGCAGCATGGCCAAAAACATCGACCACATGGATAACGCCGTGGCGATGCCGCAGCCTGCCGCGCCGCGCGCCGGTATGGCCTGCAACACCTCGGGCACGCCCGCGCCGAACAGGGATACCAGTCCGTCGCCGCCGAATATCAGGACATAGTTGGCGACCACATTGACCGCCAGGCCGAGCAGTGCGAACTGCAACGAGGCGCGCGTATGGCCCATGCCGTCGGAATAGAAGCGCAGCGTTTCATACAGCGCGATCGCTGGCAGCCCGAAGGCCACGCCGGCCAGGTAGCGCATGGCCAGGGGCGATACGTCTTCGGGTACCGACATGAAAGCAAACAGCGGCTTGGCCAGTTCACGAATCCCCAGCGCACAGGCCAGCCCCAGCACGGCAGCGACCCACAGCGCCTGGTGCACGGCTGGGCGGATCTGACCAAACCGGCGTGCGCCCACGTGTTGGGCCACGATGGGTGTCAGGCCCATGAGCGTGCCGATCATGAACAGCACCAGCGGCAGCCACAGGCTGGAGCCGATGGATACTGCGGCCAGATCGGTGGCACTGGCGTGGCCGGTCATCGCGACATCGACCGTGCCCATGCCGACCTGAGCGAGCTGCGCGCCGACGATCGGCAGCGCCAATCGAATCAGTCGCGCGCTTTCGATGCGGCGCAATCTGGCGTGTCGGATCGTGAACAAAACAGCCCATCCCGGCGGTACGAATCGTGCCCGCGGCTCGACTCCAAGCCGAACACACGGGGCGCGATTCTAGCCTAGCGTGGACCTTGCGCGTCGCACGCGCCGTGCAGCGACTGCGATGAACGGGATCGGTCTGGCCATGTGCGGGGCGGAACGGGTGCGCTCGCCCCGGCGCGAACCGATGGGTCCGATGAGCGCGCTGCTGTTATCGCCCAGCGGGGTCAAGCGGCCACGACCCGGTCGCGTCCCGCGCTTTTGCCTTGGTAAAGCCGCCTATCGGCGCGTGCAAGCAGACTTTGCAGATCGTCTTTCGCGCTGTCGAGTTCGGCGACGCCGAGCGTCGCCGTGACCGAAATTCGGTGACCGTTGTGTTCGCTGTGGGCCTGCGCGATCGCATGGCGAAGGCGTTCCGCGGTGCGTTGCGCTTCTTTGATCTCGGTGCGAGGCAACATGAGCGCAAACTCTTCGCCACCGAGCCGGCAGGCCAGATCGCTTTCGCGCAGGGTGCTTGTCAGGCATTCGGCGAATGCAATCAGCACCTTGTCTCCGGTCTCATGGCCGTATCGATCATTGACCTGTTTGAAGTGATCGAGGTCGATCAGCACGATTGCGAGCGGCGTTCCGTATCGTCTTGCCTGGGCACGCTGACGCTGGAAGGCTTCAGCCATGCCCGCTCGGTTGCACTGACCGGTGAGCGGATCACGCAGTGCAAGCGCGCGCAGGCGGTCTTCGGCTTGCTCACGGGTGACCTCGTAGGCATGCGACAACCCGAAGATACACGCCGCGCAGAGAACGACGTTGGCGATCGCGGCCACCGCATACAAATCGCCCGTTTCCGTGATCTTGAAGCCGAAGATCGCCAGCGCGATGCTCAGAAAAATG
This sequence comes from Salinisphaera shabanensis E1L3A, assembly GCF_000215955.2. GTDB lineage: Bacteria > Pseudomonadota > Gammaproteobacteria > Nevskiales > Salinisphaeraceae > Salinisphaera > Salinisphaera shabanensis. Next base: position 91,939 of record NZ_AFNV02000017.1, on the reverse strand, counting down.
GTGGTGAACCAGAAGCCGGTACGCCGGCCGAGCAGCAGATAGGAAATGACCGGAATGAGTATCGGCCACACGAACACGGTGGGTTCGGCGCGCCGGTACCAGCAGGCGAACATCATGGTGGTACAGAACGGAATCAGATAGGCGAGTATCCAGCGATTGAGATCAAGCACGCGTTCGCGGGTCACGTACAGCAGCATGCACGCGTAGCCCGCCATGGCGATTTCGGCCACGGCCACCGGATAATTGCCGACCGTCGTGTTGACGCAGGCAGAGAAGACGCCGCAGCCGATCGTGAGCCACAGCAAGGCTCGCAGAACGATCCTGCGATGCGGCGCGCTCGAAGACAGCAGTGTTAGATCGCCTTTCCCGAGCGATGCCGTTCGAAATGTATCGTCGTCTGCCGCCCGTCTCGGTATCACGCCGCGCGCTCTCGTGCCCAAAAACCCCCGGCAGAGTTATATCGCACGGCGTGGGCTGGGCGCTGTCAGCGTACGTGCCGCAACAAATCCGAGACGACGCGTTCGAGCTGTGCCAGCGAGCCACATTCGTTGACCTGGTGGCAATGTGCGCGGTAACGGCTCATCACCGAATCCCCTGTATCCCAGGCCACGCACGGTTCCGGGTTGAGCCAGATGACGCGCTTGGCACGGTCGTAGATCTTGCGCAGTAGGTCGGTACGCGCTTCGCCCTCGTTGTTACGGGCGTCGCCGAGGATGAGTACGGTCGAGCGCCGGTCTACGTCGTCCAGTGCGAGGCGCTCGAAATCGGCCAGCGCATGGCCGTAGTCGGTACTGCCCTGGCCGTGCGCGGCCAGGGTGCGCGCCATGGCCTCGTCGAGATCGTGTTGCTTGAACAGATCGGTGACTTCGGCCATATCCGAACAGAAGGCGAAGGCCCGCACCTTGGGCAGCACGTCGCCCAGGCTGTAGAGGAACATGAGCATGAAGCGCGCATATAGCGCGACCGAGCCGGACACATCGCAGATCGCGAACACGCGCGGGCGTTCGACCTGTTTCGAGCGCCAGGCCAGCTCGATGAGCGTGCCGTCGTGGCGCATATTGCGCCGAACCGTACGTGCCACGTCGAGTTGGCCGCGTTGTTTTACCCGGCGTTTGCGCGAATGCGCGGCGATGAGCTGACGGGCCATGCGCTCGATCGCGCGGCGCATGAGCGCATCGTCGCGGCGCGATATCGCTGCCAGACGTGCCTTGTAGAGCATGCGCTCACGCAGGCGTTCGCCCTGGGCATCGGCATGCAACACGAACTGACGCTCGACATGATCGCGTACATGAGCGCGTAGCTGTTCATAGCGACGGCGCAGTTCGGCGCCGAGTGCCCGGTCGCCGGCTGCGCTGTCGGCTTCACGCGCAAGAATTTCGTCCATCAACGCGCTGCGGCCCATGCTGTCGAGAATACGGCGGGTATATAAACCCTGCTGGGTGAAGACCTTGATGTCTTCGAGTGCATGCGCGCGTGCGGCTTGTGAAATCGCCACCGCCAGCGCGGTGCGATCGTCGGCCATGAGCTGGCGGCCGAGTGGCGAGCTTGCTGAGCCGAATGATGGGCCGGGTATGGAGGCGCCCGTTTGCGGCTGCGTATCGTCATTGGCGGCCGTATTCGGTTCATCGACGGCTTCGCCGCCGGTGCCACCGCCGCCGCCGCCCCGGCCTTCGCCAGGCGCGATTTGTTGTTCGAGTTCGGCTTCGTCTTGTGCCGTGTCTTCAACCGTGGTGTTCGGCGCTACGCCGCTGAAATCGTCGAACCGAAAGAACTGCTCGAAACAGGCATCGAAGGCCTCGGCCTCGTCGGCGCTTTTGGCCAGCACGGCAGCCAGGGCGTCCTTGAGCTGGCCGCGTTCATGCCAGCCGATCATTTCAGCCGCCCGAAACGCATCCAGTGTTTCCGCCGTGGAGACACGCACATCGGCCGATCGCAAGGCGCGCACGAAGTCGGTAAGCGTGCGCTGCACGGCTAGCCGTTGACTCGGCGCAAGAGCGTGGGCAATTGCGACGACACCGCTTCGACATCGTCTTCGAACTTGAGCAGCACGTTGAGCGTGTCGCGGACCCAGGCTTCGTCGAGCGTGTCGACATTGAGCAGCAGCAGGGTACGTGCCCAATCGATCGTTTCGCTGATCGCCGGGGGCTTGCGCAAGTCCATTTCGCGCAGGCCCTGTACGAAAGCTACCAGCTGGCGACGCAGCGCGGCGGTGATCTCGGGCACGCGGGTTTCGATGATCTGTTGTTCCAGCGCGGGTTCGGGGAAGGGGATATACAGATGCAGGCAGCGGCGCTTGAGCGCGTCCGATACATCGCGCGTGTTGTTGGAGGTCAGGAATACGATCGGCGGCGTGCCGGCAGCACGGATGGTGCCGATTTCGGGCACGGTGACCTGATAGTCCGAGAGCATTTCCAGCAGCAGGGCTTCGAACTCTTCGTCCGATTTATCGATTTCGTCGAGCAGCAGCACGCTGCCCTGCGGCTCGCGCAGGGCCTTGAGCAACGGCCGGGCTTCCAGGAAATCCTCGGAGAAGAAGATATCGTCGTAGCCATGCAGGCGCTCCACCGACTCGCGCAGCCCGCGCGCGCCGCCGAGCGCATCATCGATCTTGTCCTTGAGTACCTGGATATAGAGCAGCTGTTTGCCGTATTTCCATTCATAGAGCGCCTTGGCCTCGTCCAGGCCTTCATAGCACTGCAGGCGGATCAGCGGCAGTTCGAGCATGGCCGCCACGGTCTTGGCCAGTTCAGTCTTGCCGACCCCGGGCGGGCCTTCGACGAGCACCGGCTTTTGTAGATGGACTGCCAAATAGACCACGGTCGCGATTCGACTCGAGCCGATATAACGATGCCGGGCGAGCGCTTCGCTGACGGCATCGACACGGGTCAGGGTTTCGGCAGGCGATAGAACAGGCGAGTCGGCCACGACGGCTCCGAGGGAAAACACAGGCAGGCCGCCATCATAGCGATGTCGGGCGTGTCGGCCAGCGGTGTCGTGTTCAGGCCGGCGGGGCGAGCGCGATCAGCAGGGTCTTGTCGTCGCCGGTGATGCCATGCGTGCGTGCGTCGGCCAGGGTGGCCTGCAGCGCTTCGTTGCCGGGTGTTTCGTCGCTGCTGCGCAGAAAGCGCGCGACCGGGTCGAAAAACGGGGCATAGACCTGCCGGCCACCCTTGTCCATGACGAACCCCATGGCGCCGTCGGACATGAGCAGCACGCTCTCGCAGCCGCTTTCGACCGGCGTCATGCGTAGATGCGTGGTCCAGTCGCGGCCGGTGAGAAAGAAGGTTTCGTTCGCGTATTCACCGTTTTCCGGGGCGGAAACCGTGTCGCCGCTGGCCAAGCGCGCCACGCCCAGCCCGTCGCCGATATGGAACAGCCAGCCGCCGTGGGCGCCCATCCAGGCACCAACCACGGTACAGGCATAGTCCTTGAGCGCGTGCGATTCGGCCACGGCACGTCGCGCGAGGCGATTGCGGGCGCCGGCCAGCGCCCAGGCGACACGATCCCGTGCGACCTCGGCGGTGAGTGTTTCCGGCGGTGTGATCGCATCGGCGAGTACATCGACTACCTGGGCGCACACCAGGCGGGCGCCGATATCGCTATACGCGGCCGAACCGGCACCGTCGCAGACCACGCCCACGAAACCGGACTCGGTACGGCGATAGGCGTGGGCGTCCTGGCAGGGTAGATCGCCTGCGATATGCGATGCGCCGATCGCCGACGCGCCGAATAGCTGCCAACTCACCGGGGCGGCCTAGACCTGAACCGACGACCAGCTATCGGTCGGCGGCAGCTGGACACGATCGCCGGCCTGGGACTGGGACACGGTCTGCAGGCTGGTGCTCAACCACAGGAACAGTTCCTTGAAATGCAGGCCGGCCAGTTGTTTCACCCCGGCCACGCCACGGCTGGAAAACGCGCCCAACGTTTCCGCATTGGAGCCGTTGCCGACAGCGATGGGAAAGACGGCGACCTTCTGGTCGGTTTCGGCCTGGCAGCATTCGGCTGCACTCTGCTCCCAGGCATCGGTGGGCAGGCCGTCGCTCATGACGAACAGCCAGGGCCGGGTATAGGCAATACCGGACTCCTTGTAGCGCGCTTTCTCGTCTTCGATCTCGGCGAGCGCAATCTCCACGCCCTGACCGGTCGGCGTAGTGCCGTTTGCTTCGAGTGTCGGCGCGGTGAAGTCCATGGCGTCGCACCAGTCGCCGACGATGGTGGCTTCGTCGAAATCGCCCAGGGTGACGATGAGAATACGCACGCGCTTGGCGGCAATGACGTCGTTCTTGAGTTCCTGTTCGAGCAGCTGCAGGCCTTCGTTGAGCTGTTCGATCGGCGCGCCGCCCATGCTGCCGGAGCGATCCAGCACCAGCACCAGCGGGGTGCGTTGTTCGGTGTTGTCGACCAGGGCCACGTCCGGGATCGCGTTATCGCTCATGGCATGCTTCCTGTTGATTTGGCATAAGTTTAGCGCCAATCCGCGGATAGCGCCCGTGTACGCAGCGTCACCGTAGCGGCGCTATACTCCCGCGTTCGCTGGCAGGCGCGCACCGACGTTCGGCGCAATGGACAGAGCCATTGAATGGCAGCAGGGCAAGACTTCGTTGGAGGCGCGACGGATGCCGCGCGGTGATCGCCAGGGCCATCGCGTACGTGTCGGCGCGCGCTCGATGGCGCTGGGGGCGTCGATCAAGAGCGGCGGTGCCGGCACGATCTATCGTCTGCCGGATGCGCCCGACCAGGTCGCCAAGATCTATCACCCGCATATCGAGCGCGGCGAATATGCGCACAAAATCGAGGCCATGCTCGAACTCGCGCCGCGTCTGCCGGCACGTGAGTTTCGCGGCGAAACCGTTACCCAGATCGCTTGGCCACAGGACAAGATCTTTGATCGCGGCAGTCGCTTCATCGGCTTTGCCATGCCGCTGTTGGACATGGGCTCGACCGAAGAGCTCGAGCTCATGTTGCAGGCACGCCAGGCCCGTGCCGCCGGGCTGAACCCTACGCTCGGGGTAAAGATGACGCTGGCCGCGAATCTGGCCAGCGTCATTTCGTCGCTACACCGCCAGAAGCATTATCTGGTCGATCTCAAGCCGGTGAATCTGCGGTTCTATCGCGACTCGCTGTATATCGCGCTGCTCGATTGCGACGGGTTTTCCGTTCAGGGGCGCAGCCGGCGTTTTCCGGCCGAACAATTCACCCCGGACTATCTCGCGCCGGAATTTCAGGGGCGTGGCGTCAAGCCCGGCAAGGGCCGCGAGCAGGATCTGTTCGCGCTTGCGGTGATCGTATTCCGGCTGCTGAATTTCGGTATTCATCCGTTTACCGGCAAGCCGGCCGATGACCGGGTGCCGACCGATATTCCGGCACGAATTCGCGGGTGGCTCTATGCCTACGGCCGCCAGCCGCACCCGCAACTTGCGCCGAGCCCCGTTAGTGCACACGAGGCGATGCCGCGCGAGCTGCGTGATTTGTTCGATCGCGCCTTTGCATCGACTGATCGCCCGAGCGCAGCCGCCTGGGCGGACGCGCTGTCGGTCTATGCCCGGCGCGACTCGGGGCGGATCGTGGTCTGTTCGAAGGACGACGCGCACCAGCATTTCGCCGGCCAGCCTTGTGGCGAATGTGCACGCGAACGGGTGTTGGCCTCGTCGCGTCGCAGCGCGGGCGCGCGTCGTAAAAGACGTGAACGCCAGCAGCAGAAAGTGCGCCAGCGTGTGCGTCAACGCACTGCGGCCCGCGTTCGCGCCGCACGTCATACGACAAGAAGGCGCGGCAGCGCCCAGGCCGGCGGCGTTCAGGCGACGCCGGCGACCGCGGCCATCACGAAGGCATCGGCAGATCAGGCCCGCGCCGTTGCGGCCACGGTTGTGTTTTTGCTCGTCGTGCTGGTGGGTGCATTGACGTTACGCGGTTGTGCGCAGCCCCCGGCGCCGAAATCCCAGGCGCGCAGTGCCGCGTCGTCACCCAGTACAAACGAAGCAGGGCAGCGGCCGCCGGCTGATTCGACGGCGCCGCCGACCGTAGCAAGGCCGGCGCCCGAGTCAGCACCTGGCGACAGCGAGCTCAAGGCAGACATCGACAAGACCGTGGCGGCGGTGAACAGCGGCGATCGCGAGGTCTTTAGGGCGCGCGTCGGGGCCTTGCACCGGCAAGCGATGCGGCACCGGGGCCCTCGGCGGTCAAGCCTGCGGGCTTACCGAGATCTGATGATGGATGCGCATGTCATGCCAAAGGAGGGCCGCAAGACGGGCGACACGCGGGAACGGCTAGAAGCACGTGTCGAAGGCCTGAAGTCGATCGTCGACGACGACCCCTATGCCGGGGTGGTTGCGGCCGAAGCCGCCAAATGGATGCTGTTGCTTCGAGAGCTCGACACGGCGCAGCACTATTATCGGCATGCCCTCTGGGCCGATCCGACCACGGCCCAGGCCTGGTATGGCCTGGGCGTGACGTATACGAACAGCGACCCGGAACGCGCGGCGGCGCTGATGGCCATGGCGTACGTCGTGGCCGACGAAATGGACGGCTTGCAGATGCGCATGCTCGCAGCGGTCTATCGCTTGGTGGGCATGGCGAGTGCCGGCGGCGGCGATACGTCGGTTGGCGAGCTCGATCAGCGGGCGCGCACGCTAGTCGAGACTCTGACAGGTGAGTCCGTAACGCAATGAGCGTAGCCACGCTGCGGCCTGCATGCCGCAGCCGCTTGGATACGAAGCCAGAAAACGGGGCCAGCCAGGTCCTGTTGTTCGATCACCGAGCGTGCTGGGGTGTCTCGGCTGCCGGTAGCGTCCAGCGCCTGTCGATTGTGATGTCGCCGGGTTTCACGACTTCGACACTGGCAGGTTGCCCGGCGATTCGCAGGTAGCGCCCGTCGACGAGAAACGGCGCGAGACGGTCGTTGGCCGGCTGGTAATCCCAGAAGTTGTCGAACTGGGCCGGCAGTACACTCAGGGGCTGACCATCGGCGTCCATAAAACGATAACGTCCGAGCAGCACGCCAACCGGCATGGCCGGGTCCGGCTGTTGGCCGGTCAAGCGTTCCAGGTCGATCAGCCATGGGCGGTCGCCCAGGTCGTAATTGGCTGTCTGCCACTGGCCGGTACGGCAACGCAGCCCCAGTTCGACCGCACCCTCGGTATTGGCCGGGCCGCCGTCGTTCGCGATCAGTCGCCAGAGCAGGGTGTCCAGCATCTGGCGGTCGACGCCATCCCCGAACGTCGGGTATTCCTGGCGTATCACCTGCCGGCGTGCGGCCACCGGTTTGCCGTTCGGCGTCGTGGCCGAGAGGGTGCACAGCGCGCTCTGTTCGGGCGAGAGCGCGAAGATCGGCGCGCCGCTGTCCATGGCAAGCGGCTTGAGTTTGTCATCGGCCATGGCACGCACTTGCTGCTCGCCGCGGAGTTCGCTGAAAAGCCTCGACGGCACGAAATTCAGCGGGATATGCACGCCCGGGCCGATATCCAGCGCGTTGTAGCGCGCCTTGTATGGAATGAATCGCACCGCCTTGCTAAAGGCCGGCTGGTCGGCCAGCACCCGGACTGCGACCGTTACGGCACGAGCCTTGGGATCGATGTGCAGTGGCAGCAAACGGGCGCTGCCGTTGCCGAGGATCGTGGCGAACAGATCGCGTTCGCCTGGCCGGACCCAGTCGGGCCATAGGCCGTTGTTGCGTTCGGCGACATGCTCGATACCCAGCGGCAAGCGCCGATTGCTCGTGTGCAGGTTGCCGGTATGCGTATCGGGCGCCGTTTTCGTATAGCCGCCGGCCAGCTCGAGATCGATGGCGCGATCATTGGCGTCGCGCGGTGTCAGGTCGCGGTATGCCAGCCGCCCGAAGCGTGAACGCTGGTCTTCCCACAGGGCATGGTCGAAATCCAGCTCGACACCCCAGGCTGTGTCTGCCCTGAAACCGCCAACCGCGGTAGGGAAAACCTCGCCTTCGGCCAGCGGCTCGGGTGCGTGTGGGTCGTCCTCGTCGAGGGCGACGGCCGTGGTTGGGCTCGTATTGAACGTTGTGTAAACCTGGCCTTCCGACCGTGAATCTTAGCGCGGCGCGTCGTAGTGGTGGCGCAGCGACTGTGCGTGCCAGTCTGTCGGCGCCAGCGTGATGAGCTGGCGCACCGGCTCTTGTCGGCCGCCCATGGACGCGCTGCTTTCGTAGACCGCGGCCATCCGCTCGATCCAGCCGTTGTGGCGATCGATGACCAGATGCCCGGCCAGATGGTCGCCGTCGACCGAGGGGCGAGCGATACGAAGACGCGTTCAGGCGTAACCGCCATCACGGTGAGTACAGCCGCCGGCAGGCCGGCGATGTTATCCAGCGTTTGCGTGCTGCCTGGCGTGGCATCCAGTCCGGCAAACACGCCGGGCGCCACGAACTGGCGCGGTAGCAGCCGGGCCATATCTTCGTCGCGATCGCGCAGGGCCGAGACGGTGGCCGGGTCCGCTGATCGGAGCCAGCGCTGCGTATTCTCGGCATCGCCGTCAATTTCGAAGCCGGCCGCGAGCATGTCGCGTACCTGCGGTGAGCGCTCGCCCGCCCAGGAACTGCAGTAGTTCCGGCTGCCTCTTTGGCCGGTCACACAAAGATTGAGTGGTGTGACCGTGATGGGGCGTTCGCGATCGCCCACGGCATAGCGCACCAGCCCTTCGGTTTCCACAACCACGTCGTCCGGCGTGGTGGCGCCGCGCATCTGGAATTCGGCGCGCGAGAATAGACGGTACGTGTGGGCCTCGCCTTTCGCGGGCGCAAACGAGACCTGTGTTTGCGAGGTGCAGCCTGCCAGCATCCATATCGACAGGACGAAAAAAGACAGGAAACCGTATCGACGCAGGTGGCAGGTACTTGGAAGGCAGACAGGGGTGGCAAAGAATAACGAGCCATACGTGAATCGCAAGCACATGTTTTTAAAGACTCGGCATGAGTCATTACGTTTGCTGGCGGCCTTTCCTTCTTATTGAAACCGGCATGCCGGGCATAGAGAAGAAGGCGTGGCCTCGGCGTGATCGGCCGCATTCAGCCAAGGCAAAACGGCTTTTGAGGCGATTTGCACAGGGCAGGGCATACGCGCTCAGAGAGTGCTTTACGACGCTATGAACTGCGGATAAAGTCCATGACGGGGGTTGACTATTTAAAAAGTCAAAAAAAGAGGGTTAAACAATGAAATGGACTGGTCTTTTTGTCGCTGTCATGGCGCTGGGGGGGTGCCGCCTCGTTCTCGTCGCCGGTGCAAGCGCGTGAATTTGCGGATATTTATACCGATTGTGGTTTGGGCGCGATGATCGCGCCGCGTAACGATGCGGTTGCTGCGGTCACCAATGTCACCTGGGATTCCGGCACGACGGCAATCTCTTCTAATATTTCGTCACCGGATAGTTGCCAGGGCGGCCTTGAGCAGACCGCTTCGCTGATCTACAACACCTATCCGAGCCTTGAGCGTGAAATTGCGGCAGGTCAGGGCGAGAATCTCGACGCCCTCATGACGCTTGCGGGCTGTCCTTCTGTCGATCGCGGTGGGTTGGTACACGCGCTACGCGAAAGTTTCGCTACGGAAGTCGGGGCCGAGGCCTATAGCCAGCGTAGCCGTGTAGAGAAATCAGGTCGTCTGTACAGCGTGTTTCATGACACGTTGTCGAACCAGCCTGCTGGACAGAGCTGCGCCGTCGTCGGCTAAAGCTCGGATTCAATCAAGCCCCCGCTCGAATCGCCCGGTTCACGCCGGGCGATTTTCTGTCTATGTCGCGTTTTTTATCGTTCCGGCCCTTGCTTGGCCTGATTGTCTTGCTCGCGTTCTCCGCTGCCGTGGGCGCGCAGCCACAAGCGAACGCCGGCCCGCGCGAGCGCGCAATCAACGCCGCGCTCATCGCCGATCTGGATCGCCGGCCCACCTGGCGGCGATTGCTTCATATACCGCCGGGCCGTGAAGAAAGCGAGATTCAGTCGCCGGATTTCTTTCTTGCGCCGGACGGCGCACACGATTCGCGTGCTGAACTCAGGGCCACAGTGGCCGGGTGGTTCGACACATCCGCTGCGATCGACGAGCGGCCACGCTGTCGTTTCCCGGCGCGTTATCACTGGCTGCAGTCGCGGCTCGCGTTGCCACCTGCCCCCGACGGCGATGCTGCTTGTCGTCGTTTCGAGCGGTGGGCAGGGCTTGAGGATTTCACTTCGGTGAGCGTGCTCATGGTCAGTGGTTATCTGGGCAACCCGGCGTCGTCGTTCGGCCATAGTCTGATGACGTTCGATCACGGCGATGCGGCCGACCACAACGCATTGCTGGACATGAGTTTTAGCTTTGGTGCGTTGGTGCCCGAACAGGAAAACATGCTGGCCTACATGATCCGCGGTTTTGGCGGCGGCTATGAAGCCGGCTTTTCCGACAAACTCTATTACGCAGAGGACCAGGTCTACTCGCATACCGAATTTCGCGACATCTGGCGCTATCGTCTCGACCTCACGGCAGAGCAGCGCTATATGGTCGCCGCGCATATGTACGAAATTGCGGCAAAGAAATTTCGTTATTTCTTTCTGACCAAGAACTGCACGTACCGTATGGCCGAACTGCTGACTTTGGCGACCGGGCACGACTTCACGCCTGAAGCACGGCTTTGGTATGTACCGATCGAACTCTTTTATACCTTGAGCGATACGCGGCTCGACGGCCGGCCGCTTGTCGACAGGATCGACTATGTGCCGTCCAGTCAGCGACGAGTCTATGCGCAGTTCTCCGCGCTGGATGGTGGCGAAGCCCAGGCGGTTAACGCGGTAATCGTCGCGCCGGATACAGCGCTTGCTAACGCCTTCGGTGCGTGGCCCGAGCCGCGTCAGCAGGCAATGCTCGATACGCTGCTGGCATATTACGAATACCGCGAGGCAGCAGCACGGGATGAATCTGCTACCGGCCTGGAACAGGCCAAGCGGCGGGCACTGGCGTATCGCTTGCGTCTGCCGGTGCGCGAGAGTCGCGTTGCGTTACCGCCGACGGTAGCACCGCCGTCGAAGGCCCATCGTACGCTGCTTACCGGGGCCGGGGTGACTGCCAGCGATGCCGCAGCACGTTCGGCTTTGTATTGGGCACCGTACTATCGCGATGATCTGTCGAGCCTTTCGCCCAGTGTAAAGGCGCTGGTGGTCGGTGATACGCAAATCAGCATGGGTAACGGCAACGGTCCACGTCTCGACCGGCTCGATTTCGTACGGCTGCGCCAGTTGCGTATCAACGCCGCCGATATCGCAGGCGAAAGCACCCTGTCGTGGCAACTGCAGGCGAGTATTGATCGCGACCCGCTGGCTGGTGATCGATTGGGGCCTCATGGGGCTGGCGGTATCGGGCGCGCCTGGGCTGTTGGTACGCAGACCGTTGGCTATGCGCTGATGAGCAGTACTGCGCGCGCGAACGAGGCTGAATGGGTCACGGGGCCCGAGGCGGGCATGGTTTGGCGCGGCGCCCGGCTGAAAGCCGCCGCGCAGCTCCACTACGGCTACGATCCGTTCGCTGGCGAAACGCGTACGACAATGGCCGCGCGCGTGGCGTTGCCAATCGAGCGCGATCTCGATGTGCGTTTTGAACTGAGCAGCAATTTCGATGCGTATAGCGCCGGCCTGAATATCAATCGCTACTGGTGATGGAAAACGCCTTTGTGGTTACGCTCCCGCTAAGGGCGGCGCGCCTGACATTCTGCGTCAGTTGGGATAGGGCGAGTCGATCGCCTGGGCGCTGCGACCGGTCAGGGTGGTGCCCACCGAGGCGACAACGATCGCGGCGATCGCCAGCCATTGCAGCAACCCGAGGGCCTGGCCGAGGAAAAGCAGACCGGACAGCGCCCCGAAAGCCGGTTCCAGACTCATGAGCGTGCCGAACGTCTGTGTTGGCAGTCGGGGCAGGGCGACCATTTCCAGCGTGTAGGGCAGCGCGGTGGACAGAATAGCCACGCCGAGTGCGATGAGCAGCAGCTGCAAGTCAAACGCGTCGGCTGCGATATCCACCAGCCCGATCGGTGCAATCACGACGGCCGCGATGGTGATGCCCCAGACCGCGCTTTGCATGCCGTTGACGGCACCTGCCTTCTGGCCGAACAGGATATAAGCCGCCCAGCAGGCGCCCGCGCCTAGCGCGCACAGCACCCCGTATATATTGAGCGTGCTCGTGTCACTGTCGTGGTCGAGGCTCAGCAGTACGGCGAGGCCTGTGATCGCGATCCCGACCCAGAGCAGATCGAGTCGACTTTTCGATGACCACAGCGCAACGCTCAAAGGACCGGTGAATTCGAGCGCCACGGCGATTCCGAGCGGGATATGGTCGATCGCCTGATAGAGCAGGAAGTTCATGGCGCCAAGCGCGATGCCGTACGTGGCGAGATTGCCCCAGTCGCGTCGTGCCACCCGCCAGCGCCAGGGCCGAAATATGATCCACAGTAAGGCGGCGGCGATGATCAAACGCAGCGATGTCGCCGTCGCGGGCCCGACGGCCGGAAAGAGAACGGTCGCAAGCGATGCGCCGGCCTGGATACAAGCCATGGCGATCAGCAACAGGCCGATCGGCAGCAGACGGGACAGGGCGAACGAACGGCTCAATAACATCGACAACTCGTGCTGAAACGCGCGACCCGTGGCCGGCTCGCTGCGCCTCGACATCTAACCGGCGCGCGGGTGAGCCGCGCAGTGTGCCGTCTCGTGTATCGGTTGTCAGGTGCAGTTGTCTAACACCGGGACGGGCTATGCAGGCAGGGGCCCATGCCGGTGCTGCGTTCAGGCCATGGCAGGTTCGTTCGGCTCGGCTGATGGGTAGCGCTCGTGGCGCGGTGTCGGTGCGGCCGAAGGGCACGCCGCCGCAACCATGCGAGGCGCGGCGGCGGGTTGGACGACCATCGGGCTGTGATCGATACGGAAGATATCGACGCTGCGCCCGAGCTCGCTCGCCTGGCTGCTTACCGATTGCGCAGAAGCCGCCGATTGTTCCACCAAGGCTGCGTTCTGCTGGGTCATCTGATCCATACGCGAAACCGCGACGCCGATTTCTTCGATACCGGTGCGCTGTTCTTCGGCGGCAAGGGAAACCTGCTGCATCATCGTGCTGACTTCGCGGATCGAATCCACGATGTCCTGCATGGTTTCGCGGGTCCGCCCGACCTGGGTGGTGCCGGCGTCGACGCGCGTGCTCGATGCCTCGATCAAGCTCTTGATCTCGCCTGCGGATTTGGCCGTGCGGCTGGATAGCGTGCGGACCTCGTCTGCCACCACGGCAAAGCCGCGGCCGTGTTCGCCGGCGCGGGCGGCTTCGACCGCTGCGTTGAGTGCGAGCAGATTGGTCTGGAACGCGATGTCGTCGATGATGCCCACGATTGCGTGAATCTGCGTCGACGAGTCGGCGATCTGGGTCATGGTTTCGACTACGGTGTCGATTTCCTGGCCGCCACGTTCGGCGGTGTTCGCCGCTTGTCGGGCCAGTTCCGACGCGGACTGCGCGCTGGTCGCGCTGCGGCTGACGTTGGCGGTGATTTCTTCCATGCTGCTCGCGGTCTGTTCGAGGGCGGCGGCCTGTTCTTCGGTTCGGTTGGAAAGATCGGCGTTGCCGGCCGCAATTTCGGCTGTCGCGGGGGCCACGACGGCGATGCCGGTTTTCACGTCCTGAACGATCTTCACCAGACTGCACCGCATCACGTTAAGTGAACTCATCAGTCGGCCGACTTCGTCGTTGCGTCGTGTTTCGATTTCGGCCGTGAGATTGCCGGCAGCAATCTGGCGGCTGAGCGCGAGCGCGGCGTTGAGCGGGCGCATGATGCGACGGCCGAGTACGATGCCCCAGGCGAGAAGCATGACGCCGAATACAGCCGCGACTGAAACCATGGTCAGCATCATGCTCTCGAACAAGGCTTCCGTGCGCGTTTCGATCCGGGTTATCGACTCGGGTATGGGGGCACCGAGCGCGGACAGCGCGGCTTCACTTTGTTCGCCCAGTTCCAGTGCCATCGCATGCAGTGTCTTCAACTCTTGCGAGCAAAGTACGCCCATGGCGACGATGCCGAGCAAGGCCACCACGGTCATGAGAGCCAGCCTGAACCCGAACGATACGTTACGCAGGCGCGACAGACGGCCCTTGAGAGAATGTTCGTGAATGACGCCGTTGACCAGGTGGGCGCGTGGCCTTTCGCCGTTTCTCAAACGCGTATAGACGCGCTCCGCCTGGGCTTTTTCCGCTTCGGTCGCGCCGCGGCGCACCGAGGCATAACCCACTGCTTTGCCCTGCTGAATAATGGGCATGACGGTTGCATGGACCCAGTAGAAATCGCCGTTCTTGCGTCGGTTCTTGACGATTCCGGTCCAGGTCTCGCCGGCACGGATGGTCTGCCAGAAGTTCGCGAATGCTTCGGGCGGCATGTCCGGGTGCCGGATGAGGTTGTGCGGCTCGCCTACGAGTTCGTTCCAGGCGAACCCGCTGACTTCGATGAAGGCAGGGTTGGCAAAGACGATATGGCTGTCTAGATCGGTTTGCGAGATCAGATACTGTTGTTCGCCAATCAGATATTCGTTCGACGTCACCGGCGCGTTGTAGCGCATATCCACCCCTGAAGTGTTTTGTAAGGCGGGCGTGCCCGCGAGAGCGATGCTTCAGGGGTATTACGGCTGTCTGTTCATTCTCCTTGAACGTATCTGCCATCACCGGGTCGGTAATGGTAATTACACGATATTATCGGGAATCGTATGCGCGCATTGCATGGCTTGGTAATTTTTATTACTCAGTGCTGCGGTAGAACGGAACGCGGACGATTAGATGCCGAAATTGCAATGTTTTTGCGCTTTTGATTGCATTTTGCGACGCCGTGCTGCGGTCGCTGGCTTCTCGTGGCTAGCGCAACAACTGCCCGCCGTCGACCGTCAGGGTCTGGCCTGTGATCCAGCTGGCACGGGCGCTGGCCAGAAACACCGCGGCATCGGCGATTTCCTCGGGCCGGCCGAAACGGCCGAACGCGATCGTGGCGCGTGTGCGTTCGTAGAGGTCTGGTGTTTCGATTCGTCGCTTGTCCCACAGCCCGCCGGGGAAATCGATCGAACCGGGCGCAATGGCGTTGACGCGGATACCGTCGGCCGCCATCTCGGACGCCTGTGACTGGGTGTACTGGATCAATGCTGCCTTGATCGCGCCATAGGCGGCAGTACGTGCCGAGGCCGCCTGGCCGGCGATGGATGCGATATGAATGACGCTGGCCTGCTCGCTATCTATAAGCCAGGGTCGAGCCGCTCGGGTAGCGCGTACCGTGCCCAGCAAATCGACATCGATTGCAGCGGCCCAGCCTTGTTCGCTATCACCCGCGCCGAACCCGGAGGCGTTGTTGACCAGGATGTCGATACCGCCGAGTGCCTCGGCCGCGCCCTTGATATAGCCTTCGATAGCGTCGGCATCGCCCACATCGCAGTGGCGGTATGCACGGTCGTACCGTGTACCGCGAGGTTTGCGCGCGCCTGCTCCAGCGCATCGGCGCTGCGCCCGCAGATCGAGACATCTACGCCTTCGCTTGCCAGCGCCTGGGCAATCGCGAGTCCGATACCGCGGCTGCCGCCGGTGATCACCGCACGGCGGTCGCTAAGGTTCATATCCACGTTGCGTTTCTCCGGTATCGAAATCGTGCGAGCGCCGCGCGCCGAACAGGGCGCGGCGGTGTCGTTGGAGCCGCTACGTTAGCGCATGGTGGCGCGACATGGCTGCGGCCAGCGATCAGCCGATAGCGTCCGGCAGCGGGTAGCGGCGCTGGGATGTGCCGGCCTTGACGACCTGGCCGGGCACGTCGTGGCCCACGAGCGTCGGCAACTGCTCGGCCACCCCGAGCAGACGCTCGAGATCGACGCCGGTGTGCACGCCCATCTGTTCGAACATATGCACCAGATCCTCGGTACAGACATTGCCGCTCGCGCCGGGCGCGAACGGGCAGCCGCCGAGGCCGCCCAGTGCCGCATCGAAGCGCATTACGCCGACTTCATAGCCGGCAAACGCATTGGCCAGGCCCATGCCGCGGGTGTTGTGCAGGTGCAAGGTGAGCGCCATATCGGGATAACGACTGAGCGCCTCGGCGCACAGCGACGCCACCTGGCGTGGGTTGGCCATGCCGGTGGTATCGCAGAGTGTGACGCCTTGAATACCGCGCGCCTGCGCGCGTGCGACGATTTCCAGTACGCGCTCGGGGCGGACCTCGCCTTCGAACGGGCAGCCGAAAGCGGTCGATATCGAGGCGTTGATAAACACGTTGTGGCCGTCGGCAAGCGCCACCATATGTTCGAAGCGTTCCAGTGACTGGTTGGCCGTCATACGCAGGTTGGCCCGGCCGTGGCTGTCGCTGGCCGACATCACGAAATTGAGTTCGTCGGTGCCGCAGGCCAGCGCCCGCTCCACACCTTTTTCGTTGGGAATCAGGGCCACATAATCCACGCCCGGTTGGCGCTGAATGCCGGTCATCACTTCGGCCGCATCAGCCAGATTGGGAATCGCCTTGGGCGAGGTGAACGATGTCGCCTCGATCTTGGCAAAGCCCAACGGCGAGAGGTCGTCGATAAGCGCGATCTTGGCGGCCGTCGGCACGAAGTCACGTTCGATCTGGAAACCGTCGCGTGGCGCGACCTCGTTGATGAAAACACGCGCGCTCATGATGTCGTCCCCGGCTGGCTGTCTTCGTAGAGTATGCCGGCTTCGCGCAGCCTGGCTTGCGTATCGCGGTCGATCCCCAACTCGTCGAGCACATCCTGGGTATGCGCGCCCAGGCGTGGCCCGCCGCCGCCTATTCGGCCCGGGGTCCGTGACAATCGTGGCAACACGGCGGGCACCTTGAGTTCGTTGCCGTCGTCGGTGGTGATGGTTTCCAGCATTCGGCGCGCGGCGTAGTGTGGATCTTCGACGATATCCTTGGCGTTGTAAGGACGCCCGCAGGGCACGCGCGCGGCTTCCAGCGTTTCCAGCACGTCGGCGCGCTTGCGTTCGCGGGTCCAGTCATTGATCGCGGTGTCGATACGCGCGGCCTGGGCGCTGCGGCCGTCGTTATGTTCGAGATTCGGGTCGGCGGCGAGATCGTCGCGGCCGATCGCCTGCATGAGACGCTTGAAGATGGAGTCGCCGTTGCCGGCGATCAGCACTTCGGTGCCGTCGGCGCAGCGATACGCGTTCGACGGCGTAATGCCGGGCAGGGCGCTGCCGCTGGGTTCGCGGATCACGCCGGCGCCGTCGTATTCGGGAATCAGCGATTCCATCATCGCGAAAACGGATTCATAGAGCGCGACATCGATGTACTGGCCCTTGCCGCTGCGCTGGCGTTCCTGAAGGGCGAGCAGGGCGCCGATCACCCCGTACAGCGCCGACAGCGAATCGCCGATCGAAACACCCACGCGCACCGACGATTCGCCCGGGTGACCCGACAGATAGCGCAGCCCGCCCATGGCTTCGCCGATCACGCCAAAGCCGGGCAGGTCGCGATACGGGCCGGTCTGGCCGTAGCCGGAAATGCGCACCATGATCAGCGCCGGGTTGATGGCGGACAGCGCCTCCCAGCCCAGGCCCCATTTTTCCAGCCGGCCGGGGCTGAAGTTCTCGACCACGATATCGGCCTCGGCGACCAGTCGTTTGACGATGTCCTGGCCTTGTTCGGATTTCAGATCGAGCGAAACGGAGCGCTTATTGCGGGTCTGGACATGCCACCACAGTGACGTGTCGCCGCGCATCACGCGCCAGCGCCGCAGCGGGTCGCCGGTGCCCGGCGGTTCGATCTTGATCACGTCGGCGCCGAATTCGCCCAGCAGTTTGGTGGCGAAGGGGCCGGCGATGAGCTGGCCGAGTTCCAGTACCTTCAGCCCTTCGAGGGCCATCGGCTGGGGGGCGCGGGTGGCAGAGTCGGCACGGGTCATGGTCTCGATCCTGAATGGCGGGCCGTGGAATAGTTCGACGTCGAGCCTAGGCAGCTGCCGGGCGCGCGACAATCATCGAATTGCGCATTCAGGTTTCGCGGTTGGCGTAGGCGCCGTTCAGGTTGGCGGACCGTGTGCGGTGTCCCGGATGAGGTGATCGACCATTTCGCGGGCGATCACGGACAGTGCGTCGTAGTCGCGTACGCCGAGATGAAGCATGCGTTGTGCCCAGGCGTCGGTGAGCTCGACCGCTGTCAGCGGCAGTCCGCTGAGATGGGTCACGGCCTTGACCGGCAGCACGCCCACGCCCATGTCGTGGGCGATCATGCGGCAGATGCCCTCGAAGCTGCGCACCTGAATTCGCATGCGCAGCGGTGTGCCGCTCTCCCGCGCGGCCTTGGCCACCAGCCCGTACAGCGAGGCATCGTGCTGCAGGCCGATGAAATCGTAGTCCAGCGCCTCGATCAGCGATACACGTTCGCGTGCGGCGAGCGCGTGATCGTTGGGCACGACCAGCACCAGCCGGTCCTCGCGGTAGTCGAAGACTTGCAGCCCCTCGACGGTCGGCGTATTGGCGAAAATGCCGATATCCGTGAGGCCTTCGCGCACCGCGTGGATGGCCTCGGTGCTGACATGCTCTTGCAGGTCGATCTTGATTTCCGGGTGTTCGCGCGCGAACAGCGCCAGGTCCTCGGGCAGGAATTCGATGATGGCGGACGTGTTGGCATGGATACGCACATGACCGCGCACCCCGCGGCTGTACTCGCTGAGTTCGGCCTGCAGACTCTCCATGTCGGCCAGCACCGTTCGGGCATGGTGCAGCAGGGCGTCGCCGGCCGGCGTGAGCTCCACGCCGCGCGGGCGTCGGTAGAGCAACGCCGTGTCCAGCTGTGCTTCGAGATCGCGCACGCGCTTGCTCACCGCGGCCAGTGCCATGTGCTCGCGCGTTGCCGCGCCGGTGAGGCTGGCCGCGTCGGCGATGGACACGAACAGCCGCAGGCTGACCAGATCGAGACGCTTCATCGACACCGTGCGGCGCCCGAGGTTTCGTGTTTCACGAAGTCACCCTTTCAGATTGCTTGATTGTCGCCCGGCGTCGGCGCCGGTCATGCTGCGCACGCGGGGCGACGGCACAAGCATGACAGCGCGACCGATGCAACAGGTCAAGCCGCACCCGCATGGCGCGCCGCGGGCACGAGCGCGCCGTGCCGACGTCGAAGCAGGAGGAGCAACGTGAAACGCAAGTCGAAAGAGCCGGTGAAAAGCCCGCTCGTCTGGATCGTTTTCGTCGTGGTGTTTGCCGCGATCAATCCCTGGTATTTCCCGGCCGGTTCGTTCGAGCCGCTGATCTGGGGCGTGCCGTACTGGGCCTGGATCATTCTCGCCGCGTCGCTCGCGCTGTCGGTGTTCGTGACCTGGGTCGTGTGCTGCCAGTGGGACATGGGCGCCGATGACGACATCGGTGACGACCGTGGCCAATACCATGGCCAAGATCGCGGCCAAGACCATGGGGAGGGCTGATCGATGGAGTCTGTAGAACTCGCATTCGGCGGCACTTCCGGCATCGTGGTCCTGCTGGCCTACGGCGGGCTCATGCTCGCGGTCGGCCTGATCACGTTCCTGCGCAACCGCAATATCCACGAAAGCCTGGACGAGTATTATCTCGGTGGCCGCGGGTTGGGCGTGATGGTGCTGTTCTTCACCTTCTTCGCGACCCAGTATTCCGGCAATACCGTGGTCGGTTATCCGCCCACGGCGTATCGCATCGGCTATCAGTATCTGGTGTCGGTGCCGTTCTTCATCATGATCATCGCGGTGTATCTGTTCTTTGCGCCGCGGCTGTACGCCATGGGGCGGCGTTTTTCGCTGCTCACGCCGGTGGACTGGATCGATATCCGCTTCAAGTCCAAGGCGGTCACGATTCTAGCCGCCACGCTCATGCTCTATGCCCTGGGCAACTACCTGCTCGAACAGTTCGTGGCTATCGGCCAGGGTGTATCGGGGCTGACTGGCGGTACCATCCCGTATCAGGTCGGAGTCGTGTTTTTTATCGTGATCATGGTCGCCTACAGCTGGCTGGGCGGTATGCGTTCGGTGGCCTATACCGACACGATCCAGGGTATCGCCTTGTTGTTCGGCGTATTCATGCTGCTGATCGGTTCGCTGATCTATTTCGGCGGCCCGTCCGCTGCGGCCGAAGTGATGCGCAGCGAGGCACCCGAGAAACTCGGCGCGCCGGATGCCGGCGGCATCGCGAACTGGTTCAGCCTGCTGGCAATCGTGGGTATCGGTGCCGCGGTCTATCCGCATGCGGTGCAACGTATCTTCTCGGCCCGCAGCGAGGCCACGCTCAAGCGCTCATTCATTCGCATGGCCTATATGCCATTCATTACCGCGGGTGTGGTGTTTCTGGTCGGCATTATCGGTATTGCAGCCTTCCCGGGGCTGACCACGGGTGAGTCCGAACAGCTGGTTGGGCGTATCGCCAATGCGCTCGCGCTCGAACATCCGGTGTTCTACTGGGCCATGATCCTGCTGTTCGGCGGCGTGATCGCCGCGATCGTATCCACAGCGGATTCGGTGCTGCTGACGTTTTCCTCGATCGTGTCGAATGATCTGTACGGGCGCTATGTCGATCCGCAGGCCGACGAGCACCGCAAGATCCTCATCGGCAAGCTCGTGGGGCTGGTCGCTGTCGTCGTGCTGGTGATTCTTGCCTGGTATCCGCCGTCCACGCTCTATCAAATCTTCGTGCTCAAGTTCGAGCTGCTCATCCAGGCGGCACCGGCGCTGATGCTGGGTTTGTACTGGACGCGATTGAATACGCGCGCGGTGTTCATCGGCATGCTCGCCGGTACGCTGTTGGCATCGGCCATGACCTTTTCCGGCCTGCGGCCCTTTGGCGTGTTCAGCGGACTCTGGGGGCTATTGCTCAATACCGCTGTATGCGTGATCGGAAGTCTGCTCTTCGGTGTCAGCCGCGCCGAGCGCAAACACGCCGAGACAGTGATCGGCGAATATTAGTAACCCGGCGCCCTGGCCGGGTTGGTAGCCTGCTTATAGGGGTCTATCGATCCGGCCCTCGGTACTGGATTTTACCGCAACGTCTGCCAAAACGACGCGATTCCGGCCGCCTTGCTTGGCCTCGTAGAGCGCGTGATCCGAGGCTTGCATAAGCTCATTGGGAGAATGAATGCCTTGGCCCGGGAAGGTTGCGATGCCGGCTGATAGCGTCACCGTTAGCGTGTTGCCATCCTCCAGTTTGTGTTCCAGAGCCGAGATACCGTCGCAGATGCGTACCAGTATCTTTTGGGCACCGGTCGTGTCGATGCCGGGCAGCAGCAGCACGAACTCTTCACCGCCATAGCGCGCGAACAGATCGTCCGCACGCAACTGGTCATGGATCCTCTTGGCAATCGCGGCCAGGATTTTGTCGCCGATCGGGTGACCGTAGCGATCGTTGATCTCCTTGAAATGATCGAGATCGAGATAGGCCAGGCTCAACGGATAGGCTTCGGCCCTGGCCTGAGCGAAAAGCTTGCTGAAGGCTTCGTCGAAATGGCGTCGGTTGAAGATGCCGGTGAGTGCGTCCTGACGGGCGATATAGTCGAGTCGGTGGGCCTGCTGGCGAAACTCCTGTTCGCGTTCCTGTAATTCGGTGGCCGATCGCAACAACTGAAGATTGCGCGTGGCCAGCAGTTCGCGGGCCTGATCGGTCAGGCCCAGCGCCTGCGGCGGTGACAGAACGGTCATCTCGAACAGCGATTCGACCTCGGGCAGGGTTTCGGCCATGCGGGTGAGCACGTCGCTGAGCGCATCGGGACCCATATTCAAACAGGACCGTGCGGTCTGGACGGCCGCTGCGGTCGCGGATTGGGTGTCTTCGACGAGATAGATTTCGGCAATACGGCCGGATACGGCCACACAGCCGACGAAGCTTTCCAGGCCTTCAGGCACCTCGATACGGGAAAGATCGTCGCTGCCGCGCGTAGCCAGCACGAGATAATCCGGCAGCCCCCATTCCTCCATCAGCCAAGCGCCGGCTTCGCAATGATCGGTGCCCACCAGTTCGCGCTCGTAAACCGGCAACGGGTCGTGGTTGTGCACGATATGCTTGAGCTGGCCGTACGTTTCAGGCATCGCAGCGTCGAGCGCGAGCATGCCGAGATCCTGCAAGAGGCCGGCGAGGAACAGCTCTTCGGGTACATGAATATCCTGATGCTCGCCCAGAAGGCGTGCAGCCAGCGCCGACAGCAGCGCACGGCGCCAGTAGCGATCGAGATCGATGCCGTGGGCGGGCGCATCGCGTAGCCATGTACTCAGCGAGAAGCTTAGCGCCACGCTCACCGTGGCGTTCAAGCCGAGCACGGTGATTGCCTGGTGTAGATTGCGAGCCTGACGGCCGCGCATGTAGAGCGGCGAATTGGCCATGCGCAGCGTTTTGGTCGCGAGCGCCGGGTCCTTGGATAGAAGCCGCGCGACTTCGGCCAGGTCGATATCCGGATTCCGCCCGATCTGGATAATACGCAGTGCCACGCTCGAAATAGTCGGCAGCGTTGGACACAGGCGCAGCTGGTTTTCGATTGTCTTGTTCATATGCGTTTAACGCGAACCCGGTTATTCGATATCGGCGGCTCAACGAGATACTTTATTCGCCGCTCCCACGCGTAGGCGCGAGTGCGCGAACGCGTTCGACCAGTGTTCTGTTGACGGTCATATCCAGGCCAAGGCGCGTGCCTTGTTCGACCAGCCAGCCGTTGATGGCATCGATTTCGGTCACGGCGCCATGCTGCATATCGGCACGCATTGATGAGGTATTAGCGGCGGTCGCTTGGACCACTGTTTCGACCGCGGCCAGCGAGCTCGCCTTCCAGTCTTCGTCGAGCGCTGCGAGTACCTGATCGGTCTCGGCGACGATGGCGCGCATCTGTGCATACAGCTGTGCATCGTCGAGCAGGGCACCGTTGGGCACATCGTGGAGAGCGGTGAGGGCGTTGATCGCAGCGTTAGCGACGAGCTTGCGCCATTGCGCGGTCCGGATATCACGTTCCCAGACGAGGCCGGGCCAGCATCGCGCGAGTTCGTCGAACCATGCCGGCTTCGTATTGCCATCGCCCATCCAGGTCTGATTTTCGGCGACGACACGATGTACGTTTCGCGTTCCGTTGACTGCGTTCGTGGTGACCGTTTCGATCAATCGCGCGCCATCCGGTAACAAGCCGTCGAGACTTCCGATCCCGTTTTGCAGACGTAGAACCGTCGCATTGGGTCCAAGGTCGAGCCGGGTCAGCGCGGCCGGCGTGTACGGCGTCTTGCAGGCCACGATCAGGTATTCAATAGGCCTATCGCAGGTCGACGGCGTACGCACAGGCAGCGTTAAACGTCGTGTGCTGGCGTCGCTTGCGAATTGCAGCGTGGCGTCGATCGCTGCGCCGGCCTCGTTGCGCAGCACCGACACGTCATGCCCGGCGCGGGTCAGGTAGTAGGCCGCGAGGGTACCGATATGCCCGGCGCCGGTTAGAAACCAGTGGGGCATCGTTTGCGTGCTTGTCGTCACTACAAGGCGATGAGAAGAGCGATAAAACGATTGTGAAAGCGTTATGCCGTCGGATGAAAGCCACGGGCGCGTAAAACGCGACTCGACGCATATACGTGTCGCCGGGTGCAAAACACTTGTGCTGTGAATGCGATAATTGCTCGCAGGTACCTTGCAACGATACATCGGTCTGTCCCGCTTTTGCGCTGGGGGCACGGAAATTCGTTTCGTGCAGCGCTTCCAGCGGGTGCAGAACCAACTTCTTGTATCTTTTTGGGGACCCAAACATGAAAAACACCTGGCCTCGTACGGCCGGCCGTTGGTGCGGCTTGTGCGCGCTCGTATTGCTGCTTGGATTGACCGGTTGTAACGATTCTTCCGACGACGATAGCGTTACCGATTCGCCCAGCGCTGACCGCACCACGCCCGATCCCGTTTCTACCGAGGTGGCAGCCGATCCGTCCGAACCGGGCGCGTTCGAAGTCGTCGAGAACGAGTACAACTTCGGTCGCATGAACGTCATGGACTGGAAAAACGGCGATTCCTACGGCTCGGATATCCACGGCTATATTCAGTATCCGCAGGATGCGGCCGGGCCGTTTCCGGTGCTTTTGTTCCTGCACGGCCGTCACGGCACCTGCTACGACGGCTGGGGCATCGATGACGATGACTGCCAGAACCCGATTCCGAGCTTTCGTGGTTATGAATACATTTCCCGCAATCTCGCTTCCCACGGCTATGCGGTGATTTCGATCGACGCCAACGACATCAACGACAACGACTCCGGTCCCAGCAATGGTGATTCCGGCAGTCTGGCGCGTGCTCAGCTGGTGGTGCGGCATCTCGACGAGTTCCGCAATATCAATCAAATGGGCGGGCAAGGGCTATCCGATCTGATGGGCAAGCTCGACATGAGCGAAATCGGCATCATGGGCCATTCGCGCGGCGGTGAAGGCGTGAACATGACCGTGCGTTACAACCGCGAACAGCTCAATCCGCACAACATCACGGCGGTCTATCGCTCGCGCCCACCGACTACAACACCCAGGGCGTGAACAACGTCACGCTTGCCTCGGTAGCCGGCTATTGCGACGGCGACGTCGAAGACATGATGGGCAATTTTGCTTACGACACCAGTCGCTACGCCTTGGCCAGCGATCCCTATCCGAAGTTTCAGCTCATTCCGATGGGCGCGAATCACAATTACTTCAATACGGTCTGGGCCACCGACACGCGGCCGGACGACTGGACCATTATCGACCGCGCAAGCGACGACTCGTGGTGTGGTGAGAACGCCGAAGGCAACGGCCGCGATACGCCGGAACTGCAGCAGGCACACGGCCTGTTCTTCATTGCCTCGTTCTTTCGCTACTTTATCGGCCATGAACAGGAATTCGGTGCACTCTGGTCCGGCCAGGCGCCAGTGCCTTCGAGCATTTGCCCGGAGGGCGAGGAGTCCTGTGACGATCGCTACCTGCTCAGCGTCATGGCACCGGCCAGCGATCGACTGGTCATTGACGACACGCTCGATCCGGCCAGCCTGACCATCAACAACCTCGGCGGTTCGAGCTATTTCTATAACTTCTCGAGCTTCGGCAGCTGTCAGACCAATGGCCGACCCGGCGAAGGCTGTGCGGTTGCCGTGCCGACGTTCAACATCGCCGAAATGCTGTACATGTCGTGGGATATCGCCGCGACCTATCGCACCCAGCTCCTGGATACGGATGTTACCCCGTATCAGGTGGTGTCCATGCGTGTGGGCATTTCACACGGTGACGCGGACAACGAAGACGGTCAGGACTTCGATATCGTGCTCGAAGACATGGAGGGCAATCGTGCGAGTGTGACCGCCAGTGAGTACAGCGACGCGCTGTTCTACCCGCCGGGTGGCGACTTCTATGACGACACGAACCGCGGCTCGCAGAAGACCACGCTCAACGCGGTCGATATTCCGTTGACCGCCTTTGAAGGCATCGACTTCCAGCATCTCAAGGCGTTAGAGATCGATTTCAATCGGTCCCAGGCGGGCGCGATCCAGCTCACCGATCTGGTCTTTCAGCGCGTCGACGCATAGAGGGCATATCGGCCGTGACGACGGCTCCTCTTTGGAGCCCTCGTCTTTTGGGTGGCGCGAACCGCAACCCGACATCTTTTGCGACAATGCTGCGCACTGGTTTGGTGTCGCAGAACGCATTCATGAGCGATCGTTACCCGGCCCTCGTCGCTGCCTTGCTCGAACGCCACGGAACGACTTTCGCCGACGAACTCGGCGTGAATATCGAACGCAACACACCTTCGCCGTTGTTTCGGCTGCTGTGTCTGGCCATGCTGACCAGCGCCCCGGTTCAGGCTGATGTCGCCATGCGTGCCGCGCGTGCGATGGCCGACGCGGGCTGGACGACGCCGAAAAAGCTGGCTGACAGCACATGGTCGCAGCGCGTGAAGGCGCTCAACGGCGCTGGCTATGCCCGTGTCGATGAAAAGACGTCAACCCAGCTCAAGGATTTCAACGATACACTGTTATCGGAATACGGCGGGGATCTGCGCCGGCTGCGCGAGGCCGCGGACGGCGATACCGATGCAGCAATCAAAAAGCTCATGGCCTTCAAGGGTATCGGCAAGGTCGGCGCCTCGATCTTCCTACGCGAAGTACAGGCGGCCTGGCCCGAGTTCTATCCGTTCGCGGACAAGGCCACTTTGAAAGCTGCCAGTACACTTGGCCTGGGCGAGGATGCCGAATCGCTGTCCAGACAGGTGTCGCAATCAGACTTCGTGCGCCTGATCGCCGCACTTGTGCGTACTCAGCTGGCGAACGATTTCCAGGCGATTCGGGAAGCGGCCGGGCACAACTGACGCGCTTTCACATCAGCGGCACGCTTGCGGCGGGGGCTTTACAGACGTGCGAGGAGTTCCTGTTTCTTGGCCGCGAATTCGTCCTCACTCAACAATCCCTTGGACTTCAGATCGCCCAGGCGCTCGATGGCGTCAAAGATGTGGGCATCGTCAGCCGCCCCGGCTTGCGTGCTGGCTTGCGGCGCACGAGATACGTGTTCGGGAGCGGCATTGCCCGATCCAAAACGCTGAACCACCGGCAAGCTGGCCAGCGCGACCGGGCCATGCTGGCTGGTGAAGCTCAGGCTCAACAGGCTGTTGCCCTGTTGCTGTGATACCCCGGTAATACGGTGGTCGCCGGTATCGTGAATGCTGATGCGATCGCCCATGCGTATCGCCAACCGTTGCGGGGCCGCGAAATACGCATAGTGCAGATCGTTCTGTTGCCCGGTCGCGTTCGGTTGGCCCAGCGCCTCGGGCCACCATGCGCCACTGCTCGGCGATCCGGCGTATTCGAACACGTTATCGTCGCCGTCAGCGCTGGACTGGGTCTGGGACTGGCGCTGGCGCGCAAACGCGGTAGGGCTGGCGCCGGGCTTGTCCACGCATTCGCCCAGGGCATGGCACAGCGCGTCCACCCGTGCCTTGAGCTCATGATTGAACGCGTCTTCGATCATCAACAGGCCACCGCGCATCCATTGGCCGGCGCCCCCGAGTTCCGGGTGGTTGAAGCTGGCCATGTTGCCATGCCCTTGTATAACCGCCTTGTTCAGAACATGCACCGCCTCGACGCTGAAACCGTAGCGCTGCGCCAGTGCTTCAAGCCGTGGTTCGCTCGTAGAGGTTGTACTCGCCATGACATTACTCCAACCGTTGGGCAATCGAGTCTATGCCGGCACTCCCAGAGCGCCTATCCGTAGCAGCGCGTAGCCTGAAAGGCGAAGGAACTATGGTCAGGCGCCTTTCATGTCGTGGTCATTCTGACCGACGAATTCTGCAATCAATGCGGCCACCTCGCGGGGGCGCTCTTCCTGGACGAAATGTGCCGCATCGAGCGTTTCGAGGCGGATATCGTCGAATACATCGTCGAGATGGCGGGTGAACGGCTCAATGATGACCGGGTCGTGCTGACCGTAGATATAAAGCCCTGGCATGGCGAAACGCGTGCCGGCGATCTCGGCCCAGCGGGCCGTATCGGGCTTGTAGCAGCGATAGTAGGCAGCGCCGGTTGCCGGCGTATGCGCAATGGCATAACAGCGGACATATTCCTCGAACGCGGCGGCAGGAAACGCTTCACGCGTCCAGGTTTTCAGGAAATGGCCCAGCCAGACCTCCTCGTTGCCCGGGATCATGGCCTCGGGAAGATGCGGCTCGGTCTGGAAGAACTGGTACCAGAACGAGCGCCCGCCCGAGTTGCGTAACTGTGCCTGGGCCGCGGCATTGCCCCGTGCGTTGGTGATGACATGAATATTGAGAATCACCAGTCGGTGTACCCGCTCGGGCGCGGCAAGCGCCATTTCCTGGGCGACGGCGCCGCCCCAGTCGTGGCCGACCAGATTGAATGTCTCCACACCGAGCGTATCGAGCAGGCCGAGCATGTCGGCGGCGAGTGCCTGTTTGGTGTACGCCGCGTCGTCGAGCGTGCGCTCGGAATCACCGAGGCCACGTAGGTCCGGCATGATCAATCGGTAGTGGTCGGGCAGGTGTGCGGCTACGCCTTGCCAGCAATAGCTGCTTTCCGGCCAGCCGTGCACCATAACGATCACCGGGCCGGTCTCGGCGCCGGCGAGGCGTACGTTAAAACGCCCGCGCTCGGTTTTGATCATCCGGGTTTCCGTCGCTGCCATGCAGGCTCCTTCTTGTAATGATTTGCCTGCGAGCTTACGCGAAGACGATTGCGTCGTTGTTGTGTCAGTCGTAGCGTTGGCCGCGATACTCGAGCCAGCCGCCGGCATGCCGGCCTTGCGGGTCATGGTGGGTCCAGTGCACGACGCCGCCTTTGGCGTTCCATTCGTATATGCCGTTAAAGCGCACGCGATCGCCACGGTCGAGTTGCGGCAGGCGCGGCGCGATATCGATGTTGTGGGCGATCAAGATCGTTTGGCCGCTCGAAAGCCGCAGAATGAAACGCTGGTGTTGGCTGCCACGAGTATCGTCGGCAAGGATCGATTGCACCTCGCCTTCGCCGGCGACTGCGACGTTGTCGGCCTGGTTGCGAAAGGCGCGGGCGATCGCATCCGGTGCGCGGCGCGACTGTTCGATCGCAGGGCCGGGTTGCGTATCGTCTAACAGACGTTCGCCGCCCACGATCAGTACGAGCGCAATGGCGATTGGAAGCAGGAAACGTTTCATATCGACTCGTGCGGCCGTCGCGTCGGTAAAGCACTGCGCCGGCCGGTCGATAGGAACAGTCACGACGCGTTGTAGCGCAGCATCCGGATTATGCACCGCGTCGTTTTCGTTCACCATGCGATGCGTATGCCATGCAGACCGAGTCCCGTTACAACCCTCGCACGCCCGGCCTGATGCGCCTGGCCCTGAAAGCCGTGGCTGCCAGCGTGCTGTGTCTGTGCATTACCGCGGCCAGCCATGCGGCGGAATACTATGTGGCGCCGCACGGCAACAACGACAACGCCGGTAGCCAGCGGGCGCCGTGGCGAAGTATCGAGTTTGCGCTGCGCCATGCTCATGCAGGCGATACGGTCTATCTGCGCGCAGGCCGCTATCGCGAAGCGGTACGCATGCCGCGCTCGGGGTCGCGCGAAAACGGCATGATCACCTTGCGCAACTATCCGTTTGAAACGGCGGTTATCGACGGCAGCGGCCTGCGTGTGGCCCACGGCGAGCAGGGGTTGATTACCGTTGCCGATCGCAGCTATGTACGCATACAGGGGCTGCAGATCGCCAATTTTCATTCCGATGACGAATCGGTGCCGATGGGCATCTTCGTGACCGGCGCGGGCGCGCATATCGAGTTGATCGACAACCACATCAGCGCGATCGAAACGCGCAAGAGTGGCTGCGACGGCAATGCCCTGGGTATCGCGGTCTATGGCCGGCGTTCAGACGCGCCGCTGCGCGATATTCGTATCGCGGGCAATGAAGTCACCCGGCTCAAGACCGGCTGCAGCGAGTCGATTTCGATCAACGGCAACGTGACTGACTTCGAAGTCGTCGGCAACGCCGTGCACGACAACAACAATATCGGTATCGACGTGATTGGCCATGAAGGCATGGCGCGCGATCCCGCCGTCGATATCGCGCGCAATGGCGTCATCGCCGACAACACCGTCTACAACATCACCTCCAGCGCCAACAGTGCCTACCCGGACGGCGAAATGGCGGCGGGCGGCATTTATGTCGACGGCGGCCGGGATATCGTGATCGAGCGCAATCGAGTGTTCGCCAACGACATCGGTATCGAGCTGGCCAGCGAGCATGGCGGGCATGCGACACGCGACGTGGTGGTGCGCAACAACCTCATCTACAACAATCGCAGCGTCGGTTTGTCGATCGGGGGTTATGCGCCGGACGTAGGCGGGACCGTGGATTGCCGGATCGTCCACAACACCTTTTACAAGAATGACACCGCCATGAGTTGGGGTGGCGAGGTGGTCATCCAATACAACGCACGCGACAACGTGTTCGAGAACAACATCGTCTATGCCAACGCCCAGGCCGTATTCATCAACTACTACGTCGACTCCACCACGCAGCCGCTGAGCAGCGATCGCAATCTTTTCTATACCGAAGCCGGCCGTTATGCCGGCCAGTGGCAATGGCGCGCCAAGCACTACGACGACATGGGTGGGTACGCGCGTGTATCGGGTAACGATCGCGAATCGCTGTTTGGCCATCCGCGCATCGCGTCGGCGCGCTATGTGCCGGATTTCGCCCTGCGCCAACAAACAGGTCCGCTCGTCGTGCCACGCGGGCGCAACGAACGTGCCCTGCGCGATACCGGCTATAACGGCAGGCGCGCCGATACGACCGACTTCGGCGCCTACGAATATTATTGACTGAGCTTTCGCTGCCGGGCGCCGGTATGCCGCAAGTGTCGCGCAGTTGATACGGCCTACGGCCGTGCCAGTGTGGACGGGATGAGCGAGGGTTTGGGCGCTGCGCGCAGGACGCCTTCTGGAATCTTGAAGCCGTTCGTGTTGATCGCGGCACTCGATTCCAGCGAACGCTCCCAGGTGCGCAAGAAATGTTCGGCCGAGTCGAACAGGTTGCGCATCTGTTCGGCGTTACCTTCCTGGCGAACTTCTTCGACCATGCCGCTGAGCATGCCGTAGTGGGCGCTGCCGTCGATATCCAGTGACCAGGTGCGGCCGTTGCCGTCCGGTGCGCGCGTTCGTGGCTGTTCGAACACCACGCCGGCAATATTGTCGAAATCGTCGATTTCGTCGAAGACCTTGCCGGAGAAGAGGGTATAGGGGTAGCGAACTTCCCGGCCGCTTTCGATCGTCGCGCGCGGCGCAGCCTGTTTGGACAGGCCGTTGGTATCGGTACCGAAACCGAAGCCATAGAGCGGTTTGTCGCTATCGGCCATGTCGGCGGTCGCCGCGTCATAGATCACGCGCAGTTCTTCCATCTTCGCGAGCATATCCTGGCCGTTGTCCATGCTCGGGTAGATGAAGCCGCCACCGCGCAGCACGCGTTCGGCCTGATCGTTGGTGATGCCGCCGAACGTACCGTGGGTAGAGACCAGCGGATACACCGGCGTCTGTGCTTCGGCCAGCTCGAGGAGCTGGTTTTTCATTTCCAGTTCCATATGGTCGAAGTCGAAGATCATGCCCGCTCTCATGATCTGTTCGAATGCGTATTGCCCGATGGGTGTGAGCCAGCGCGCGTTGCATTGGTAGGTGTCCGGGTAGAAGGGCACCGTGCCGCCCGGGCGTCCGCCCTGACCGGTAAAACTGGCCAGCGGACCGATGCCGGGAATGGTCTGCAATATGATCCCGCCGTGATCGCTGAACAGATAGCCTTTGAAGTCGGCCGTATTGGCGTCGTCGGGACAGTCGTAGGTCGTCCAGAACTCGCCGGTCGGTCGCTCGGGCGGGTTGGAAAACAGGCCAGTGAGGTAGTCGCCCAGCGACAGGCCGCCGAAGGGCTGGAGGTTGATCACGCCGTCCTGATTGTTGCTGGTCGGGTCCTGAAGCTGGCTGATCGCGCCGCTGTTGATGAACGCGGTAATAGCGGCCAGATCGTCAGACGGCAGGCCACCCGTGTTTTCGCGGTTGCCTACGTTGAGAAGCAGGTCGTTGAACAGGCCGTTGCCGCCGAAGGCGTTGTCGAATTCGTGCACGGTGATGATCTGGCGCACCCCCAGTTCCTTGATCTGGGAAAGCTGGGTGGAAATTTCGTTGTCGGCCCCTGTGTCGGTCATCGCGCAGTCGTAGCTGTTTTCGAGCCCGCCTTCGCCGGTTTCCTCGAACGGTTCCTGGGTGCGCAGCGGGCTGTAGTTGAGCTTGCAATCGAACAGGTTGGAGATTTCGATGCCGAGCACCACCGCCAGCTTGCCGTCTTCGATCACATCGCGGGCCTGCTGCGGATCCAGCACGATCTGGAACCAGCCCTCGCCACGCCCGCCATACTGGGCATCGATATAGTCCTGCATCGCATACATGGTGTTGATCTGGCGCTTGGCGCTGATCATGGAATTGCAGTTGCGTAGCGGGTTGGCGCCGTTGAGATTGCGCAGCAGCTCGCACAGGGTCTGATTTTCCACCAGATCGTTGACCGCGATACGCAGGCCGGCTTTCCAGGCGCGTTCCAGCCATTTCCAGTAGATCGCCTCGTGCGTCAGCGCCGTGGCGGATGGCCAGTCCTTGAAGGTGGGCCAGCCGACTGTGTCGTGGCCGTCGAAGTCGCCGACATAGAACGCGCCGAGCACGTCGAGGCTGCCGTTCGGGCCGTGACGTTCGGCGCCGTCGCCCATGGCGTCGGTTACACCGAAACGGCTGAACGGGGCGCCCCATTCGGCGCCGCCCAGGAACTCGGTGGCACTGATATGGACATGCACATCTGCCATGCCGAGCACGCGCCCGTCGGCGGTGGTGCCCTTGAACGTCTCGCCGATCGTGTTCGATTGGGCTTCCGGGAATTCGGCGCAGTCGCTGGCCTCGCGTTTGGCGAACGTGAAACTCTGCGCGGGCGCCGAGGGGCTCGCGGTAGCCGTGGTCAGACGCCCGTTCGTATCGACGGCAAGATTTGTTTCGTCGCTATCGGCTGTGAGCGTGAAGGCTTCGTAGCCTGCTTGCGGGTCGTCGAACTCGCGATACTGATTGAGTTCGGCAATCGCAGGTTCGCGCCACAGCGGCGGCGTCGCGGGGTAGATGACCGTATCGCCTACGCCGAGCACGGACCAGATATTGGCGTCGGTTGGGGTGTCGAGCGTATTGGCCCCGGCCGGTGCCGCTGCCGACAATAAGCGGCTTTCGCTATCGAATAACAGATATTGGCCCAATGTGGCCGGCTTCATGAAGAACGGTTCACCGGCCTGTGCCGTAGCGGCGGTGGCGTGATAACCGCCCTCGTCGTTGCGTACGAGGTACGCCTGGCGTTCGTTGGCGCGGATAGCAAAACACTGGTTATTCAGCGCATAGCGATTACGGGTTACCGGCGCGCCAACGACTTCTTCGTCCTTTTCATCGCTGCCGTCGCCCGAATCGCCGTCCCCGTCGGGGTTGCCCGCCGAGCCGCCGCCGGCGCTTCCTGGGAGGTTGACCGTGCCATCGTCCGAGCAGCCGGTGAACCCGACCAGTGCCGCGATCAATATTGAGACGAGCACGACATTCGTTCGCATGACCTTCTCCCCGACACATGGTGGCGCGCAGCCCGAATGGGTCTGTGCAGTGTTTGAGCCGCGCATAGGCCAGGTTGCGGGCTGAATTTACCTTGTCTCGAATCTAGCGCGCCGCTCGTCAGCCAGCTACGGTAAAAATCTACTGTTTCGCATTTTCGAACGACTCGAGGGCTATCGATGCGGCGTTCCGTGATTTTTCTTGCTGTGAATGTCGTCGTACTCGGCGCCTTGGCCTGGTGGCTTGTGCCGGAACCCACCGATCGGCCTGATACCGGGGCCGATAGGGTCCGTGCCGCCTTCGAAGTGCAGGATGGCCGACGTGTGACAGGCCCGCCCGTGCTATCGGCGCGCAAGGGCGCTGTACTCGAGATACAGATCGCAAGCGATCGCGACGACGAACTGCACATGCACGGCTACGATCGAACGTGGCCGCTACGTGGCGGCGAAACCCGGACGGTGACGCTCGTGCTCGATCAGGCAGGACGTTTCTCAGCCGAGTTGCATCACGCGGGTATCGAATTGACGGCACTGGAAGTTCGCCCGCAGTGACGCCGTGGCGAAAGCATGCGATTCACGTTGCCTCGTGTATCGCTGGCCTCGGCTCGATGCTGCCGCTGCCGGCAGTCGCCCACTCCTTCGGGCAGGTCTATCGCCTGCCGGTACCGGTATGGCTTTATCTCTATGGCGCCTGTGCTGCGCTCGCCTTGTCGTTCGTGGTCATGGTGTTTTGCCTGACGGCCGATAGCGGTCGTGCGGCCGCGACGCCTGCGCCGAGCGGGCATCGGTTGCGAAGCGTCCAACCGCCACTGGCGCGGGGGGCGATCGGCTGGGGTGGCGCAGTGCTGGGAATCGGCATGCTCGGGCTGTGTATCGCGAGCGGCCTGTTTGGCGTGGCCGGGCCTTACGCGAACTTCAGCATGACCGCGTTCTGGATCGTGTTTCTGTTGGGAATGACCTATAGCGTGGCATTGGTCGGCGATATTCAAGTGGGGCTCAATCCCTGGCTGGGTCTGGCCGAGACGATCGGGCGTTTTTGGCAGGGCTTTCTGGTCGGCCGGTATCGGTATCCCGCGCGGCTGGGTTATACGCCGGCGCTCGGGTTTTATATGGCGCTCGTATGGCTGGAGCTGTTCGGGCCGGGCACGCCGTTCGCACTGGCGATCGCCTTGTCGATCTATACCGGGCTCAATCTAGTCGGCGTGTGGCTGACGGGGGCGCGTGACTGGTTTCGCTACGCCGAGCTGTTTAGCGTGATGTTTCGTCTGCTGGCGCTCATGGCGCCGCTCGCCTGGTCGCATTCCGGCCCTGCGCATCGCCTGCGCCCAAGGTTGCGGTCGCCTTTCGCGGTACTGCGCGAGATCCGTTTTCAGCGCGTCAGCCTGTTGCTTTTCATCCTGTTCATGCTCTCCTCCACGGCTTTCGACGGGTTGCACGAAACCCAGGCCTGGCGGCGGCTGTTCTGGGTTGAGCTGTATCCGAACGTGCTGTCGGGCTGGGTCGGCACGAATCCGGTGGCTGCTTTTCCGGTGCTGCTTCGCTGGTACGGTTACTGGCAGATTCTATGGTTGTTGGCGTCGCCGTTTATCTATCTTGCGGTGTACGTGGTGTTCGTGGCGCTGATGCGTGGCCTGGTCGGCGGCCGCCGTTCGGTCATGGCGTTGGCCTGTCGATTTGCGCCGGCGCTGCTGCCGATTGCGCTGGCCTATCACCTGAGCCACTACTACACGCTCATCCAGACGCAGGCGATCAAGATCGTGCCGTTGGCGTCCGATCCGTTCGGGTTTGGCTGGAACCTGTTCGGCACGGCCGACTGGTGGCAGCGCACGAATGTGCCCGAGCCGAGCACCGTCTGGCATGTGCAAGTCGGCGTGATCGTGCTGGGCCACATCGCTGGCGTATATATCAGTCACCTGATCGCGCTGGATGTCTTTACCACGCGTCGACACGCGGCCATAAGCCAGCTGCCGATGTTGGTCTTGATGCTGGCGTTTACCGTGGCGGGTTTATGGATACTGGCCCAGCCAATCGGTGCAAGCTGATCGGCTGGGCTTGTCTGCGGCTTAGTCGAGCAGTTCGAAACTCACACCGGCACGTTCGTGCAGGCGTTCGATCAGGTCATCGCCGAGTAGGGTGGCCGGCGTCCAGAAGCCACCTTCGGTTTCACCGCGCTGGCTCAGACAGATTGCCGCCTCGCAAAGCATTTTCGAGGTCGATCCGTAGCCCGGATCGCGATCGCCCACGACCTTGGCCTTGAGTTTTTCGCCGGCTGCGGTGGTGCCGAACAGGCGCATGTCGTAAAAACCTTTTTCCTGCGCGCTCGGGCTCGGGCCTTCGCCCGGCTCGGGCAGGACGAAACGTTGCAGCAGCGCACGCGTGGGCTTGACGGCCACGCCCATGAGAAAGCCGCCCAGGCCCGCGGTTAGCCCGTAGGCGTTGAGCCGGCCCTTGGTGCCGCGCCCGGTCATCATCGCTTCGTCGTATTTGAACTCGGCGCCGTAGGCCTGGCCCGACAAGGCGTTGCTGCGCTGAACCACGCGGGTATTGCAGCTCGCCATGATGAAGGGCGCGATCCAGCTGTTGGCATCGGCGTCGAACGATGCGCCCTTGGGATTGGGCTGACGTACGTCCGGGCGATAGCCCTCGGGGCAGATCGAATACGGGTTGGCCAGCTGTTTGCGCAGCGCCGGATTGGCGCGCACTTCCTTGGCGAAATTCACCAGGCTGGCGACGGTGCCGCCGGAGAAGGTGCCGCGCATCGCCTTTACGCGCATTTTCACGCGGGTACACGGCGCGCCGAAGCGTTCGCGCGCGTGTTTCTGTAGAAAGTGCACGCCCAGGTCCGACGGCAGGGAGTCGAAGCCACAGCAGTTGACGATACGCGCGCCGCTGGCCTGGGCCCGCGCTTCGTATTTTTCCAGCATGGCAGCGATCCAGTGCACTTCGCCGGTCAGGTCGCAGTAGTCGGTGCCGCTATCGGCACAGGTAGCCACCAGTGCTTCGCCATAGAGCGCGTAAGGGCCGACCGTCGAGATGACCACGCGCGTCTGCTTGCACATCGCTGCGAGCGAATCCGCGTCGTTGGCGTCGGCCACGATCATGGCGACTTCGGGGTTGCCGATCTCGCTGCGTACCTTGCCGAGTTTGGACTTCGAGCGCCCGGCCATCGCCCAGCGCACATCGCTGTCGTCGCCATAACGTTCGGCCAGATAGCGACAGGTCAGCTGACCCACGAAGCTTGTTGCGCCAAAAACCACGATATCGAAAGCAGGCGTATCCATAGATGAAAGCACCGATTGAACAGATCGGATTAATCTACTAGACAACTGGGATTACCCGTCATTGCCGGCGTTGCTTGGCCGCCTGCCGCGCCTCGCGTAAGCTTGCCCCAGCCTCAATTCAGGGTCCGCCATGGTCTCTCAAGACGACTCCTATGATCGCGCTGCGCGCAGCGCGGAAAATGCCCCGTCCGGCGACGATACGATCGATTTCGGCTACGAACGCGTCGCCCGCGGCGAAAAGCAGCGCCGCGTGGGCGCGGTGTTCGATTCCGTCGCCGACAACTACGATGTGATGAACGATCTGATGTCCATGGGTATCCATCGGGCATGGAAGCGTTTCACCCTTGAGCTGGCGGCTGTGCGCGAAGGCGAACAGGTGCTGGATCTGGCCGGCGGTACGGGTGATCTGGCCGCGGGCTTCGCGCGTCGGGTGGGCCCGAGTGGCCGCGTGCTGCTATCCGATATCAACGGCGCGATGCTCGCCAACGGTCGCGAACGCATGCTCGACCGCGGTGTGGCGGGAAATATCGATTACTGCCTGGCCAATGCCGAGAAACTGCCGTTTGCCGATAACAGCTTCGACTGCGTGTCGATCGGTTTCGGTCTGCGCAACGTCACCGACAAGCCGGCCGCACTCGCGGAAATGCAGCGGGTCACCCGCCCTGGTGGGCGCGCCATCGTGCTGGAGTTCTCCAAGCCGGCCGTGCCGGGGCTGGACAAGCTCTACGATATCTATTCGTTTTCGGTGCTGCCGTGGTTGGGCAAGACCGTCGCCAAGGATGAAGCCTCCTATCGCTATCTGGCTGAAT
Source organism: Salinisphaera shabanensis E1L3A (assembly GCF_000215955.2). Lineage (GTDB taxonomy): Bacteria > Pseudomonadota > Gammaproteobacteria > Nevskiales > Salinisphaeraceae > Salinisphaera > Salinisphaera shabanensis. The sequence goes on along the minus strand of NZ_AFNV02000017.1, from coordinate 54,789 downwards.
CGATTCGTATGCATCCGGACCAGGCCACGCTCCAGTCGATGATGGAAACGGCGGGGCTTACTCGTTGCGGCTATCACAATCTCACCGGCGGTATCGTCGCCGTGCATCGCGGCTACGCGGCTTAGGGCCTGTTGATGGTTCGTATGAGCGCCGCGTTGGAGACCGCAAATCGTGTTCTGCAAGGCGCGAGTCGAAGTATCGTGGCCAGCCACGATCAAGACTTGCAACGCCGCAGAGCGCGATTTGCGGCCCAACCCTCCGGGACAAGCGCTGTTTTACGGCAATCCAGTGTTCTAGCACGCTTGCGCAGAATGACTGCGCGTCGCGTACTACGCCTCGTCTTGCCGAAAAACAGCGCTTGGCGCGGACTCTTACGAAACACCAACAGGCCCTAGGTTCGCCATGACGGATTCTTCTCTACGCAGCCTGCCCACACCGGCGCTGGGCGCAGCCGAAATTGCGCTCAATCGCTATCTGGGCAATGACCCGCGTGCACTAGCCCGCTGCGAGGATCTGGCCGGCCGTTCGCTCGAGCTGCGCTTTTCGGATCTTCAGCTACGGCTGGTGTTCATTGCCGAACGCCACGGCATGCAGCTGCGCGGCGCGTCCGACACCGAAGCGGATGTGTGTCTGACCGGCACATCGACCGCATTCGGTCGCATTCTGTTTTCCGGCGGCCGGGAAGGCATTACCGGCGGCGGCCTACGTATTGAAGGCGATGTGGGCGTGGCCCAGCGGTTTTCCGATCTGTTCGCCAGCGTCGATTTCGACCTCGTGGATATCATTGATGCGCGCCTGGGGCCGGTGCCGGCTTATTTCATTGGTCAGGGCATCAAGCAGGCGCGTGCGTTGTTTTCGCGTGCCGCCCGAGAGTTCCCGGAGCAAACCGCAGAATATCTTCGCGAGGAAACACGCGACGTGATCGGCCCTTGGGAGCACGAAAAATTCGTGACTGAAATCGAAACCCTGCGTGACGACGCCGAACGCCTGGCCGCGCGTGTTACTCGTCTCGATAGCGGGAGTCGCTGATGTTCGATCGCAGCCGGCGCATGTTGGAAATTCTGCGCACCGCGCGCCGTTACGGTCTGGGCGAAATTGCGGGTGATGCCGCACCCACCTGGTTGCTTGGCAAACCCCGGAGTTTCGACGAGCCGTTGAATGTTCGCCTGCGCCTTGCGCTCGAAGAGCTCGGCCCGGTGTTCGTCAAGTTCGGCCAGACGCTATCCACGCGGCGCGATCTATTGCCCGAGGGCATGGCCGAGGAGCTGTCGAAACTCCAGGACGAGGTGCCGCCGTTCGAGGGCGCCGAAGCACGCCGCTTGATCGAAGCGGCTTATGGGCATTCGCTCGATAAGTTCTTCGAATATTTCGAGACCGAGCCTATGGCCGCGGCCTCGATCGCCCAGGTCCATCGCGCGCGCCTGCATGCACGCGCTGGCGAAGCGCAGGGCCGCGAGGTGGTCGTCAAGGTGCTGCGCCCGGATGTGCACGAACGCATCGAGCGCGACGTAGCCGTGCTCTATCGGCTGGCCGGCCTCGCCGCGCGTTTCCATCCGGAAGCCAAGCGCCTGCGCCCGGTCGAGATCGTGGCCGAATACGACCGCATCATTACCGACGAGCTGGATCTCATGCGCGAGGGCGCCAATGCCAGTCAGCTCGGGCGCAACTGGGCCGGCTCGGATCTGATCGTGCATCCGGAAATCCATTTCGATTACAGCACCGAAACCGTGCTGGTCATGGAGCATATGTACGGCGTGCCGATCGACGATGTCGACACGCTCAAGGCCGCCGGCGTGGACTTCAAAGTGCTTGCCGAGCGCGGCGTGGAGATCTTTTTCAAGCAGGTCTTTCGCGACAACTTCTTTCATGCCGACATGCACCCGGGCAATATCCTCGTACAGCCGGAGGTGCCGCACCGGCCGCGCTATGTGGGGCTGGACTTCGGCATCGTCGGCTCGCTGACCGCAGACGATCAGCGCTATCTGGCCGAAAACTTCCTGGCGTTCTTCAACCAGGACTATCGCAAGATCGCCGAACTGCACGTCGAATCCGGCTGGATGCCGGCAGATACCAGCATCGAAGAGTTCGAAGGCGCGATTCGGACCGTGTCCGAGCCGATCATGAACAAGCCGCTGGCCGAGATTTCGTTCGGCTTGTTCCTGGTGCGGCTGTTCAAGATCGCACGCCGGTATCGCTATCAGGTACAGCCGCAGCTGGTCTTGTTGCAAAAGACCGTGCTCAACGTCGAAGGGCTGGGCCGCGACCTTTATCCGCAGCTCGATCTGTGGGCGACCGCCAAGCCGGTGCTGGAAGAATGGATGCGCCATCGTGCCAGCCCACGGGTCGCCGCCGAACGCATGCGCAATCAACTGCCGCAGATCATGGACGGGTTGCCCGGTATGGCGACCAAGCTGATGAAGCGCGTCGACGAAGGCACGAACCCCGCTGCGCGCGAACTGGAACGCGCGCTCACCGATATCACCCACGAGCTGCGCAGCGCCCGCCGGGCCATGCGCTGGACGGTGGTGGGCACGGGTATGGTCGTTTCCGGCGTATTACTGGTGATCTATCCGCCGGCGCCGATCTGGGTCGGCATCGTCGGTGGTCTGGCCGGCCTGGGCTGCTGGGTGCAGGCCTCGCGCGGCTAGCGGCGTTGCCTGGATGCGTGAGTCGGCGCTTTCTGCCGGGGCGGTCGGTGACCGACTCTGGCTACGGGTGGCCGATGCAATCGACAAACCGATTCTGTTTCGCTGGCAGGTGGATGCCTACCGCGCGCATATCGAGGCGCTGTGGGGCTGGGATGCGCGCTGGCAAGAGCGCGATTTCAACAAGCTCTTTGCCGCGCTGCCGCCGCTGGTGATCATGCAGCGTGGCGCAGACGCGGTTGGCTATATCCAGAGCCAGCGTCGCGCGCAATCCTTGCATCTGGCCAATATCGTGTTGCGTGCCGAAATGCGAGGGCAGGGGATTGGCACACGGATGCTGGGCCATCTGCAATCGCGCGCGAGCGCCGACGGGATTGCGGTCACGCTCAAGGTGTTTCGCAGCAACAAACGCGCGCTTGCGTTCTATCGTGGACTCGGGTTTGAAGAAACCAGCCGCTCGAACACCCATTTCGAGTTGCGTTGGTTGCCGGGATCGTTGGCAAAGAGGTTGTGATGGGCTGGCTGAAGACAACGAAACTGGGTGGCACGCATGTCACGCTCGAGCCGCTGCAGCACGACCACGTGGCGGCGTTGTGTGAAGCAGTGCGCGACGGCGAGGCCTGGCGACTGTGGGTTGCCGACGTACCGAGTCCGCAGCGAATGAAAGGCTATGTGGAAACGGCGCTCGCGGCGTCCGATCAACGCGCGTTTGTCGTACGAGAAAACGATTCCAATGGGTCGATCGTCGGCACGACGCGCTTTTACGGCGTGGATACCGACAACCGTCGGGCGCTGATCGGCTTTACCTGGTATGCGGCGCGCGTGCGGCGAACCGCGGTCAATAGCGAGGCCAAGTATCTGTTGTTGTCGTATCTGTTCGATGACAACAATGCCATTGCGGTCGAGTTCCGAACGCACAGCTTGAACACGGCATCTCGGCACGCGATCGAACGCCTCGGTGCGAAACAAGACGGGCTGCTGCGCAGCCACCGGATTCGCGCCGACGGCACGCTACGCGATACCGCGGTCTATTCGATCATCGCGGCCGAATGGCCGGCGATACATGCGAACCTGCAGGCCAGACTCGCCGCCTACGACTGAGCGCAGGCAGCACGACTCGCGATTCGTTAATGCGCGAGGCGCTCGGCTCAGCGATCGCGCAGGATATGAAGCCCCTTGAGCAGGTTCAGCGCTTCGTAGAGCGGATAGTCCGACTGGGCGAGATCGCCGCTGCTGGTGGCATTGTCCGACGGGCCGGGCACGCGGCCGGTGTCGGTGGTGTCGTTGGAGAGCGCACCGGCGAGATCGGCCTCGGAGAAGGGCGTTACACCGTTGGACTCGGCCGCAGTGACATTGACGTTCTGAATGCCCACGTCCGGCTCGATGCCTTCGGCCTGAATCGAACGCCCGCTCGGCGTGTAATAGCGCGCGGTGGTGAGCTTGAGCGCGGCACCATTGGCCAGCGGCACGATGGTCTGCACCGAGCCCTTGCCGAAGGTGCGCGTGCCCATGATCACCGCGCGATTGTCGTCCTGTAGTGCACCGGCCACGATTTCGGACGCCGACGCCGAGCCTTCGTTGACCAGCACCACGATCGGGGCGCCGTCGAGCATGTCGCCCGGCGTGGCCGTGAACTGTTGATCGGTATTCGGCGCTCGGCCGCGAATCGAGACAATATCGCCGCTGTTGATGAAGGTGTCGGCCACATCAACTGCGGAGCTGAGCACGCCGCCGGGGTTGTTGCGCAGGTCGAGCACGATGCCGCGCAGCGGATCTTCGGCCTCATCCTTGAGGTCGGCGAGTTCGTGTTTCAGGCTGTCGCCGGTCTGGCTGGAGAACTGGGTGATACGCACATAGCCGTAGCCGCGGTCGAGCATGCGGGATTTGACGCTTTCGACGCGGATCACGGCGCGTTTGAGCGTGACCTTGAACGGCTCGTCGCGCTCTTCACGCAGAATGGTGAGCGTGACTTCGCTGCCGGCATCGCCGCGCATGGCCTTGACCGCGTCCATCAGGCTCATGCCTTTCACGGCCGTATCGTCGATACGGATGATCAGATCGCCGGCCTGGATATTGGCCTTGCTTGCGGGGGTGTCATCGATGGGGGCCACGACTTTCACGAAGCCGTTGGCCATCTGCACTTCGATACCGAGCCCGCCGAACTTGCCGGAAGTGGAGATCGAAATCTCCTTGAACTCTTCCTTGTTCAGATAGGCCGAATGCGGGTCCAGGCCGTCGAGCATGCCGCGGATGGAATTCTCGAGTAGCGTCTGTCAGAGACATCCTCGACATAGCCTTGTTTCACCCGATTGAGGATTTCGACGAACGTGCGCAGTTCGTCGAGCGGCAGGCCATGGGCCTCGACACTGTCATCGGTATTGGCGCTGCCGCGATCGGCCAGACCGCCCTGGGCGACGCTCACGATCACGCCGATGACCACGCCCAGCGCAATCAGCAGCGAGCTGCGGGTTTTCGATCGCATGAATCCTGACTCCCCTGGGACGACCCCACCCGCACGCGCGCAACTGCGCGCTCATAATCAACGACTAATGCGGGAATAATGCAGTCGAAAAGATAGCATATCGTGCGCCTGCTTCGGTTGGCTCAGCCTGCCAGCCAGCTGTCCGGATTGATCGGCGTACGCCCGCGTCGCAGCTCGAAATAAGCGCCGTCCTGTGTATGACCACCGCTATGGCCGGCCTTGGCGACCGCCTGGCCTTGTTCCACGCGATCGCCGACTTCGACATAGGTGCTCTCGGCGTGGCCGTACAGCGTGTAGTAGTCGTTGCCGTGATCGACCACCACGATCAATCCGTAGCGGTGCATATAGCCGACATAGACTACTCGTCCGCCCGCGACTGCGCGCACCGGCGTGCCCGCATCCGCGCCGAGCCATTCGCCTTGCCATTTGAGCGGGCCACCGGCCTTGGTGCTGCCAAAGCGCGCCAGCACCGGCCCGCTGACCGGCGGCTGCATACGGCCCTTGAGCTGACCGAATGGTGTGTCGTCGGCGGGTTCGGCTGGCAGATCGGACAACTGGGTGCGCAGCCGGCCCATGAGACTGCGCAGGCGTTGTTCGTCGGCCTTCATCTCCGAAAGGGTCGCCTGCTTGTTCGAAAGCTGACTGTCGAGCGCCGTGATCGCTTGTTCGCGTTGCGTCTGGTTGGCCTTGAGGCTGGCGAGTGTGGATTCGCGCGCGCGGCGCTGGCGCGTCAGTTCCGCCTGCTCGTTTTCCAGCGCATTCTGGCGCACGGCCAGGTCGGCGAGCGCGCTGCGTAACGTTGTGACCTGTTCGGTGCGGGCGTTGGCGAAATATTCGTAGTAGACGAGCATGCGGCCGAGTTTTTCCGGGGATTGGCCCGATAGCAGCAGGCGCATCTTGTCCATCTGACCGCTGGCATGCGCTGCCCGAACCTGCTCGCGCAGCGCGTCGAGCTGGCCGCTGAGCTTTTCACGTTCGCGATCGCGGCGCTGGGTGAGATCGGTTACGCGAGTTCGGGCGTCGGCGACCTTGTCGTCGAGTCCGCGCAGGCGCTTCGACGCCGCGCTGATATCGGCTTCGGCCTGGCTCAGTCGTTGTGACAGGTCGCTGCGCTGGCTTTTGTCCTGAGCGATCTGCTGGCGCACGTTGTCGATACGGTCGCGCAATGCATCGAGCTCGGCGCGCGCGCTTTGCGAGCGCGCGTCGCCGCTTTGGGCCAGCCCGGGGCTGGCCACGCCGAAAGCGAGCAGGCAGACGCCGGCGAAAACAACGAAGCGCATGGGCGCTAGTGTATGGCTCAACGGCAAAACCGTCATGCCCGGCGTACGCTTTGCGCGCAACATCGCCGGGCCGCGTTTCTGTTCGGCCCAATGCGCGCCGTTTGGCGGCGTGTCGGTACGCGTTGTCGGCGAGTAGCCCGCGCGGTATGCAATAATCGCGGCGCGACGCGCAGTCTGCGCATCTCTCGATCGTGAATTCACCGGCCCGCTGTGGCCGATTTGGACCGTACACGCCATGAATCTGGAGCAGATACAGGACTTCATCACCAACCACCCCTATTTGTGGAGTGCGCTGGTACTGGCGCTGATCGCACTGGCGGTCAACGAAGCGCTACGGACCGTCAAGGGCCAGAAGCCGATTCCCGCCAATGAGGCAGTCCGGCTGATGAATACAGAAGATGCGATTGTGGTGGATACGCGCTCGGCCGCGGATTTCAAGAAAAGCCATATCCTCAATGCCAAGCATGTGCCCATGGCCGGCATCGAGGAACGGGCCAAGGAAATCAGCAAGAACACCGATCGCACGATCATCTGCTACTGCGGGATCGGCAATGTCGCGCCGCAGGCAGCAGCGAAGCTGCGCAAGCTTGGTTACACGCGTGCCTACGCGCTCAAGGGCGGTATCAACGCCTGGCAGGGCGACGGCATGCCGGTGACCAGCAAGTAGCGCCAATCAGCGCGACAGCAATTCAAGGCAACGAGGAGGCGAGATGGCAGACGAGAACGGCCAGGGGGCCAGCGAAAACGACCAGGCCCAGCGGCAGGTCGCGCTGCAGAAGATTTATATCCGCGATGCGTCCATCGAGGTGCCGAACGGCCCGCGCGTGTTCACCGAGCAGTACCAGCCGGAAGTCAACGTCGACCTGAACACGCGGATCGAGAATCTCAGCCGCGAAACGCATCAGGTTACTTTGACCGTGACCGTTACCGCCAAGCAGGGCGAACGCACGGCGTATATCGTCGAAGTGCAGCAGGCGGGCGTTTTCCAGATCGAAGGCTTCGATGACGACGGCGAGCGCGGGCATTTGCTCGGCGCTTACTGCCCGTCGATTCTGTTTCCCTACATCCGCGAAAGCGTGGGCGACATGGTTCAGCGCGCAGGCTTCCCGCATTTTCTGCTGCAGCCGGTGAATTTCGACCGTCTCTATGCGCAGCATCAGAGCAACGATGGCGGGCCGACCGATGTCGGCGACGCGACGCACTAGCGCATCATGAGCGCTGCGGACGAGGCGACTGATCGCTGTATTGCTGTGCTGGGGGCAGGCTCCTGGGGCACCGCGCTCGCGATTCAGCTCGCACGCAACGGCAATGCGGTGCAGCTTTGGGCGCGCGACGCGGATGCTGTCGCCGCGCTTGCGGCCGATCGCGAGAACAAACGCTATCTGCCGGGCTGCGCCCTGCCTGAGTCGCTGACGCCTGAAGCCGACATGGGCACGGCGGTCGAGGCCGCCGACGATGTGTTGGTTGTCGTACCCAGCCACGCGCTGCGCGAAACGCTGGAACGGCTGGCCCCGTTGTTGGGTGAGCACCGACGCGTGATCTGGGCGACGAAGGGTCTCGAGCCCGAATCCGCCAAGTTGCCGGATCAGGTCGCGGCCGAAACGCTCGGCGCGGATCGCGTTACGGCCGTGCTGTCGGGCCCGAGCTTCGCCGGCGAAGTCGGCCAGGGCATGCCCACCGCGGTGACTATCGCTTCGGGTGATGAGGCCTTCGCGCGCGATATGGCCGGGGCGTTTCACGATGGCGTGTTCCGTGTGTACACCACCCGCGATGTCATCGGCGTTGGCGTCGGCGGCGCGGTCAAGAATGTGCTGGCCATCGCCGTCGGCATATCCGACGGGCTCGGTTATGGCGCGAACGCGCGCGCGCTGCTGATCACGCGCGGTTTGTCGGAAATGATGCGGCTCGGCGAAAAGCTGGGCGGCGAACGCACGACCTTCACCGGCATGGCCGGTCTGGGCGACCTGCTCCTGACCTGTACCGACGATCAGTCGCGCAACCGGCGCATGGGGTTGGCGCTGGCGGCCGGCAATGATGTCGAAGGCGCACAGCGGGAAATCCAGCAGGTGGTTGAAGGTGTGCGCGTAGCCCGCGAGGTCTATCGCATCGCCCAGCACCTGGGCGTGGAGATGCCGATTGCGACCCAGGCTTTTCGTGTGCTCCACGAGGACGTCGCGCCGCGTGATGCGGTGCGTAAATTGACGGATCGACCGTTCCGTTCCGAAAAAGACTAAAATATGACAGTTGGCGGTGACTGTGTCCCCGCCGCTGCATGTTTGACGACCGCACCAAGACTCATTCAAAAGACGATCGCGCCATGGCGAACTGGGTAACTTTCGGCCGTTTCCTGCTGCTTTTCGTGCTGCTGGGAATCATCTATTCCGGCGTGCCCACATTGCAGCTGGTCAACGCGCCGCTAACCGTGCTGATCATCGCGCTCGACGGCGTCGACGGTTGGGTGGCGCGTAAATTCAACGAAGAATCGCTGTTCGGTGCGACCTTCGATATTGCCATCGATCGCATCGTCGAAACCGTGCTCTGGGTCGTGCTGGCCCATCTGGGTTTCATCGGTGTATGGATTCCGTTGCTGTTCATCATTCGCGGCAACCTTGTCGATGCCATCCGCAGCAAGGGCGCGGCGTCGGGCACCGCGGCTTTCGACATGATGCAATCGCCGATCGGGCGTTTTCTGGTCGCGGGACGCTTCATGCGGGGCTTCTATGCCGTACTCAAGGCGGTGGCGTTTGCCTGGATTCTGTTCTGGCAGCCGTTTCCGTTTCTCGCGCCCGAGTTCTGGGCTGATTACGGCTGGTTCTGTGTCGGCGTGGGTCTGGTTCTGGCCTGGGCATCGGCGGCGATCTGCATCGCCCGCGGCTTGCCGGTGATTATTGAATTCTGTGTCAATGAGCGCCCCGGCGCCGCGGCGGGTAACAGCTGATGCGATTGGTGCTTTTCGATATCGACGGCACGCTCGTACCGGGTTCGAGTTCCGAAGCGCGCTTTGCCCGCTATCTTTGGGATCGCGGTGCGCTGGGCCTACGCCAGTTGCTCGCGTTCGCATGGTTCTGCTTGCGTTACTTCCCGCGCTACGGTCGCCATGTCATGCAGAAGAACAAGGCCTATCTGAGTGGTCGTAGCAAAGCCGACATCGCGGTATTGGCGCGCGATTTTGTCGACGAACGGCTTATGCCAGCGCTGTATGCGCCGGCGGTCGAGCGTTTGCGCGCGCACCAGGCGGCGGGCGATCGTGTGGCCCTGCTGTCCGGCACACCGCAGTTCATTGCGGATGCGCTGGCGGTGGCCCTCGGCGTCGAGTACAGCCATGCATCGCTGTGTGCGAGCAAGGCGTCACGCTACACCGGCGCGCCGCCGGTACGTCATCCCTACGGGCCGACCAAGATTGACGCTGCGCAAGCGTTGGCCAAGGAAACCGATCTGCCGCTAGCGACCGCGGTCGCCTTTGGCGATTCGATCACCGACGCGTATCTGTTTCGCGTGGTCGAGGAGGCCGTCGCGGTTCAGCCCGACAAGCGTTTGAGCGAAGAGGCTCAGGGCGCCGGATGGGAAGTGCTGCTGGATCGGATGACTGGAACGAGCTCGCAGGATCGCGGCAAAACCTGATCCACATCACTTGTGCCGGCTACACGAAGCCCAGTTGGCGCCAGGCCTCGAAAGCGATCACGGCCACGCTGTTGGATAGATTGAGGCTTCGGTTCCCGGCCTGCATGGGCAGGTAGATCGCCGCCGCAGCGTTGTCCACGAGATCGCTCGGCAGGCCGCGGGTTTCACAGCCGAACAGCAGCGCATCGTCTTGCCGGTAATGGATTTCATCGTAGCGCGTCGTACCGCGTTTGGTGGCGGCGAATACCCGTGTCTGCGGGTAGGCGTCGCGCCACGCTTCGAAATCGTTCCACTCATGAATTACAGCACGCTCGCGATAGTCGAGTCCGGCCCGGCGCATATGCTTGTCGTCAAGGGAAAATCCCAGCGGATGAATTAGATGCAACGTGGCGCCGACGTTCACGCACAAGCGAATGACGTTGCCGGTATTGGGCGGGATTTCGGGTTGGTGCAGGACGATATGCATGAGCGCGGGTGTCTTCAGTCGGCGGGTTTCAGGGTTTCGCAGTTCCAGCACTGTTGAAACTGGGCATCGAGGTATTCGCCGCAAGCCGAGCACTGCCAGGGGCGGCCGTCGTTGAGCGCGCCGCGTTCGAAGTCGCGTATGAGCGCGCGCGCGGCGTCGTAATCGTCGGCCTCATCGACCCAGACGCTAGGATAGACGTTGGCCGGCAAATCGCCCATGCCACCCCATAGGTACTGATTACGCACATGGGCGCCGATGCCGTGGTTGACCAGTACATCCTTGGCGATCTCGGCATTGACCGGGTCGGCGGCGAGATAGACTTCGCGCGCGCTCATGGTGCCGCTTGTCGGACCCTGAGTGCCGGTCGCACGGCATTAATTGACTTGGGCGAGGGCTTTGCTAATGTGAGCCGACCGTATGTCATGGGGGTTAGGATCATGAGCGTTTTCTCTGCGCGCCGCGCGCTGATCGTCGTAGTGGCCGCGCTGGGTCTCGGCCTCGCCAATCCGGCTGCCGCCATCGATGATTATGCCGAGGCCGGCACACCGTCTGCAGCCGCCATGGGTGTGGATGTCCTGCTCGTGCGTCCGGTCAGCTTTGCGGCGACCGCGGTCGGTACGGGCCTGTTTGTCGTGTCGTTGCCGTTTTCCCTGCTGGGTATGAATACGGCCGATGCGGCCGACCGGCTGATCAAGGAGCCGGGCAAATATACCTTTGTGCGCCCGTTGGGCAATTTCCAGGCGAGCAGCCCGGAACGCTGATTCAGTAGCGCATGACGCCCACAGTAACAAAAGCCGGCCTTATCCAGAGGCCGGCTTTTTTGTTGGCCGGTCGACGCTGAGCCAGGCGGCGCGCCTGCTGCGCTCATTAATCGACCACGGCGGCGGTGCAGCTGGGTAATGAAAACGCCAGTCTCGCGGTGCGAGCTGGCGCTTCATTCGGCGCGCGTATCGCGCTATCGAGTCTGCGAATACGCCGCTGTCATGCGGGGCGCGACTAGTCTGGCGAGAACTCGTCGAGCAGTCCGCCCGGTGTGACGATTATCTCGACACGGCTACCGTCTGCGTCGTCGGCGCGTTCGCCGGCGCGGATCTCGATCTTGCTATCGGGCACGCCGTGTGCGGCCAGGAAATCCGAAACGCGTGCGGCCTGGGCGACCGATCCGCCGGTGTCGCGACTGTCGCTGAATGACGGGCCGTGTACGACGACGCGCTGAACCTGATCGCTGGCCAATGCCCCGGCGAGACGGCGCAGCACGCGCTGCCCTTCGCCGGTGACCTGCGGGCGCCCCTTGTCGAGCTCGACGACCTTCATGAGCTCGATGCTGCGCGGTTCGCCATCCACGGTGGGCGCTGCCGGCTCTGCCTGGGGCTGGCTTTCAAGCTCTGGCTGCGACTGTGGCTGGGTCTGTTCGGCGGGTGCGTTGTCGAAACTGCGCGACGGCGAAGTCTCGAGTTGACTGGTGGACAGACCGGACGGCGCTTTCGGCGAGGATGAGCGTGGCTGGCGAGCCGGTTGCGTTGCGGAACGCGAGGTATCGCCTTGCACCGGATTCACGCGGTAACGAATCGTGAAGGCGATGTCGTTGACCTGTTTGCCGGTCCAGTTGAGCGTGTTCTCGCGCTTTTCCCAAGTGCCGGAGCGGTTCGACTCGTAAGCCAGGATATCGATATTGCGGGGCAGTACCCACGTATAGGAGAACGAGGCGAAATCGTCGGGCGCGTTCCATTTGCCCAGGTGGCCATCGCTGCGCGTAACGCCGTCCCAGCTGTTGAAGACATAGACGTTGTTATCGTTGCGCTCGACTTCGGCATCGAACGCGCCGGTATTCATGAGCGCAAAGCTGCCGCTTTTGAAGTGCAGCCGCGTACCGCCGTCGTCCAGCGGGGTCGATTCGTAATCTGCCGGCACGATGAAGACCGCATCGTCGGGCGCTTCGTCCGGGCCCAGATAGAGCACGCGCTCGGCGAGATCGGAGCGCAACGTCTTGTAGCTGGTGAAATTCAGCCCGTTGGCGCCCATCACGATGATGTCTTCGCGTTCGACTGCGGCCAGCGCCTGCGTCGCGCAGGCCGCCAGCACCAGCATCGCGGTCAAGCGACTCCACATCAGCCTATTCATCCTTGTCCCCATCCCCCTCGGCATCATCTCCGGTCGACGTTTCGAGTGTCGTCGGATCTACGGTCTGGACTTTACCCCATCCGAGCTCCCGGATGGCGGTTTCGATTTGATTGAGGTCGCCCACCACGACCCAGGTCAATCCGTCGGTATCGATCATCGACTGGGCGGCCTTGGTGAGCGCCGGGTCGTCGAGATCGCGGATACGACGGACATACCCTTCATAATAGTCGTCGGGGAGATTGAACACGACCGAGTCGGTCAACGTCGAGGCCAACGCCGAGGTGGTCTCGTTTTCGCCCGGCAGGCTGCGGGTGAGATTGGCCTGGGCTGCCGAGAGTTCGCTGTCGCTGACCGGTCGGCCATCGCGGATGGCGATCAGTTCGTCGCGCATCTCCTGCATAGCCGGCGCGGTCTTGTCGATCTGCACTGCCGCATATGCCACGAACGGCTGCTGGGCGCGTGCATTCATGAGCAAGCTGCGGGCCCCATAGGACCAGTGCTTGTCTTCGCGCAGATTCAGGTTCAGACGTGAATTGAACATGCCGCCGAGTACCGCGTTGACCGTTTCCATGGCGACATCCTGATCGCTGGATTTCGGTGGTGCGACATTGCCGGCAATGACCGTGGCCTGATTGCTGCCGGGGCGATCGACCAGGTAAATATGCGCCTGCTCGGGCGGCGTGATTTCGGGTAGCCGTTTTTCCGGCCGTGGTTTGTCGTTGGCTGCTTGCCATTCGCCGAGATGGGCTTCGAGCATGGGCTTGAGCTCGTCCATGGTGGTATCGCCCACGACCACAAGCGTTGCGTTGTCGGGCCGTAGCCAGGTATTGGCAAAGGTGCGGACATCGCCGCCCTTCATGCGCTCGATGGCGGCAAGCGTGCCACTGCCGGTCAGCGGAATGCCGTAGGCGTGATCCTTGCCATACAGCAACGGCCCGAGCGTACGCAGGGCCAGGCTCGTGGGCTGGCGTTTCTCCTGAGCGATGCTGGCGAGGCGCTGTTTTTGGAGCCGCTCGAACTCGTTGGCCGGGAAGGCCGCATTACGGATGACATCGGCATAGATATCGAGCGAGTCGTCGAGCGTGGTGCTCAGCGTGGACAGGCTCAATGTGGCGGAATCCAGCGACGCACTGGTACCGAGGTCGGCACCGAGGCGGTCGAGATCGGCGCTGATTTCGAGCGCGTCGCGGCTATCGGTGCCTTCGTCGAGCATGGCCATCGCAAGGCTCGCGGTACCCGGCGCATCCGGCGGGTCGGCCGCATAGCCGGCATCGAAGACCATGCGCATTTCGACCGTGGGCGTGCTGTGGCGTTCGGCCAGGCGAATCTTCAGGCCGTTGGAAAGCGTCGCATGCTGTACGTCGGGCAGATCCAGGGCCGGCGTATCGCCGATTTCGGGCAGTTGCTCACGATCGACGTCTTCGCCTGTCGCCTTGCGCTCGCCGAAGGGTTCGACGGAAAGCACATAGACGCCGTCCGACAGCCAGCGTGAAGCGGCCATGCGGATATCGTCGGGGCTGGCCTTGCGCAGGATATCCAGCTCCTGCTTGTAGGCGGCCGGATCGTTTTCGTAGATCTCGCCCTGGGCGAGGATATCGGCCTTGCCGCCGATGCCGCCCACGCTTTCCACGCCGCGCACGAACGAGGCGCCAAAACGTGCCCGTGCACGGTTGACCGCATCCGCGGGTGGGCCGTCGTTGACGAATTTGCGCATCTGCGTATCGAGGACTGTCTCGATATCGTCCAGATCGACGCCGGGCCGTGCGGTTGCACTCACGATGAATTGCGAGCCGATTTCCTTGTCCCAGACGAACGCGGAGACGTCGGTGGCGATCTGTTTGTCGTAGACCAGCGTCTTGTAGAGGGGGCTGTTCTTCGAGCCGGCCAGTAGATCGGCCGCGATTTGCAGGCGTGTCGTATCGGGCGCGCCCGTCGGCGGTATGTTCCAGACCTTATAGATACGCGCCTGCGCTACGCGGTCGTGCATCACCTGGCGATGTTCACCCTGCATCGGGGCGACCCAGCGTTTCTGGTGCGATACCGGCGGGCCGGGGTTGATGCTGCCGAAGTATTTTTCGACCTTGGCCTTGGCGGCCTCCGGCTCGATATCGCCGGCGAGCACGAGCACGGCATTGGACGGGCCGTAATAAGTCTTGAACCAGTCTTTCACGTCTTCGAGCGAGGCCGCGTTGAGATCGGCCTCGGAGCCGATCGTCGACCACGAGTAAGGATGGCCGGCCGGATAGGTGTTCGGCGGGATCGAGTCGAAGACTTTGCCATACGGCTGGTTCTCGCCCTGGCGTTTTTCGTTGAGCACGACGCCGCGTTGTTCTTCGAGCAGGTTCTGGTCGATTGCGCCCAGGAAATGCCCCATGCGGTCGGATTCCATCCACAGCGCCATATCCAGCGCGGATGTCGGCACGCTCGCGAAATAGTTGGTGCGGTCGGCGTTCGTGGTGCCGTTCATATCGGTGGCGCCGGCGCGCTCGAACGGTTCGAAATATTCGCCCTGCCAGTGCTCGCTGCCCTGGAACATCAGATGTTCGAACAGATGGGCAAAGCCGTGCTGGCCCGGCCCTTCGTTCTTGGAGCCGACGTGGTACCAGATATTGACGGCAACGATCGGGGTCTTGTGATCGGTATGCACGATCAGGGTCAGGCCGTTGTCGAGCACGTATTTCTTGTAGCCGATATCGACGTCGGGGATATCGATGCTTTGTTTTTCTGCTTTTTCGGTGTCCGGGGCGGCTTTGGCTTGTGCTTTTTCTGCGTTCGGCTGTGCCGAATCTGGCGCGGCTGCAGCGTCGGCCGTTTCTATTGGGGCGGTGTCTTGACTGTCCGACGGTTCAGCGGTCGGCGGCGTCTCGTCCGACGCCGGCGCTTCGGTCACGCTTTGCTGTCCGGATGTGGCCGTGTCGGCCCCGGCCTGGGTTGGAGCAGCGGCGGTAGTCTCATCGGCGCCGGCGTATTTTTCGGCGTTGGCCGCCTTTGCCGTCGGGGCTGACGCGGGTGTATCGGAAAAGCTATTCTCGACTTGGGCCCAAGCGCGTTCAAGAAAGTTACGATCGTCGCTCGAATTGCCGGTGTTCGTATTGTCGCAGCCGGTGACGAGTACGGCGGTCGTCAACGTCAGACAAAGCAGGATTCGTATCCGCATGAAGAGTCAGTCCTTATGAAGAAAGTGCCGCGCGAGCGCACTGCGGCGAGCTTATCAGGGTGCCTGGGCGCTGGCACCCGAACGGGTGACCGAGGTGCGCCATGAGCGACGCGCGCACCGTGCCCATCCGGCAACAGTTGTCCTGGCGCGCGATTGTGCTCGGGGTGGTGTTATCCGTGGTGCTTTCGGCCGCCAACGCCTATCTGGGGCTGTTCGCCGGGCTGACGGTATCCGCCTCGATCCCGGCGGCGGTTCTGTCGCTGGGCATCCTGCGCTTTTTTGCCGATGCCAATGTGCTCGAGAACAATATTGTTCAGACCGCGGCGAGCGCCGGCGAGTCGATTGCGGCCGGTGTGATCTTTACATTGCCGGCGCTGGTGATGCTCGGTTACTGGACTGATTTTCCGTATTTCCAGACGGTGCTGATTGCCGGGGTCGGTGGCCTGTTGGGTGTGATCATGACGGTGCCGCTACGGCGCGCCCTTGTAGATGATTCTGCGCTCGCCTTTCCGGAAGGCCAGGCCACGGCGGCGGTGTTGAAAGCCGGTTACGGTGAAACGGCTGCGGTGGGGATCGGTACATTATTGGCCGGCGCCGGCCTGGGTGCAGTCGCCAAGCTGGGGGCCAGCGGTCTGCGCCTGTGGCAGGGCACCGCCGAGGCGGCGGTTTCCATCGGCCAGAACAGCAGTTTCTATATCGGCAGCTATCTCTCGCCGGCGTTGCTGGCGGTAGGCTATATCGTCGGCATCAACATCGCGCTGCCGATCCTCATCGGTGGCTTGTTCGCCTGGTGGGTCGCAATTCCTGCGGTCATGGCGTTTGGCGGCGCCGACTTGCCCAGCGGCGTTGCCGGGGCACAACAGGTCTGGAGCGAGCAGATTCGTTACCTGGGCGTGGGCGCGATGCTGGTAGGCGGCCTCGCTGCGCTGTGGACGCTGCGCGGCCAGCTGTTCGGCGCATTCAAACAGACCAGCAGCACCGTACTGCCCAGCGAGAAGGATCTGCCGCGCGCGTTGCTGATCGGTTTGCTGGTGGCGCTCGCGATTCCGATGAGCGTGCTTTACAGCGTATTGCTGGATTCGGTCGTAGGCGGTGTGCTGGTCGCGTTTGCCATGCTCGGTGCGGCATTTCTGTTTTCAGCCGTGGCGGCCTACATGGCCGGCCTGGTGGGCTCGAGCAACAATCCGGTGTCGGGTGTGACCATTGCCACCATTCTGATCACTGCGCTCGGCCTTTATCTGTTGTTCGGCGCCGAACAGGCCGGGCCGGCGAGTGCGCTGATCGTAGGCGCCGTGGTGTGTTGTGCAGCGGCCATTGGCGGCGACAACATGCAGGATCTCAAGGCCGGTGCCATTCTCGGCGCTTCGCCTGCCGCGCAGCAGATTGCCCAGATTCTGGGCGTGATCGCCGCGGTTTGTGTGCTGTCACCCATTCTGTCGCTGTTGCTCAATGCCTACGGCATGGGCGTGTCCGATGCGGCGCATCCGCATGCACTACCCGCGCCGCAGGCGAGCCTCATGGTCGCGGTGGTGCGCGGTGTCTTTCAGGGCGGGCTGCCCTGGGCATGGGTCATCGGCGGCGGCGTGCTCGCGCTGGCCACGCTCGCGCTCGATGCCGTGCTGGCACGTCGGGGCGGCAGCTTTCGTATGCCGGTGCTGGCCGTGGCGCTTGGACTGTATCTGCCGTTATCGCTGTCGGTGGCGATTGCGCTGGGCGGTCTTGTGGCCTGGCTCGGCGGTAACCGGACTGCGCCCGAGGGGCGGGGGCTGCTCGCTGCCGCCGGCATCATCACCGGCGAAGCATTGATGGGGATATTCATCGCGCTGCCGGTGGCGTTCTCCGGCAACAGTGACGTGCTGGCGCTGGATATCGGCGGCTTGCCGCTGATCTGGCCCGGGGCATTGCTCATGCTCGGACTTGGCGTATGGCTTTGGCGTCTGGCACGAGAGACCGGCAGCGACGTGTCGACGCACTCCTAGAATTCCACGGGTTTGCTGCGCTCGACGATGGCGCGACCGGGGTGTGGGGCGGGTTTAGTTGACTGCGGCCCTATGCAAAGACACGACTAGGCCAGTATTCGCGCGTTAGCAGCTCTGCGCCGTTTTCTTGTGCACGCGTCTATCTGGGATAGGTGAACCCAATTGCCGCAATGCCGGAGCCAGTCAGGCCGGGAATTCGTCGATCGGTGGCGTTTTTCAGGGCCGGCGCTTTACACGTCCAGTTGAAACGCTATAGTTGATTTTGACGCCGGTGTCTGAGAGATCGGCGACTAATGAATGAATATCTAAATTGAAGGGGGAGCAATGAAAAAATTCCTTATCGGTGCCGCGATTCTGGGGTCGAGCATGTCTGCTGGCGCAGTCGCGCCGGGCGGGCCTGGCTGTGGCTGGGGTAACCTGTTGTTCGAAGGGTCGAGCGGTCTGCCGGCGCACCTGCTGGCAACAATCGTCAACGGCACGTCGGGCAATGCCACCTTCGGTATGACCAGTGGCACCAACGGCTGCGACACCAGCGGTACGTTGACCTACAGTGGTCAGAGCCTGCTCGCCATGAACGGCGTGCTCGAAGAAGTGGCGCGCAGGACATGGCCGTCGGCCATGGGGAAGCGCTGACTGCACTGACCGTTGCGATGGAGATCGAGCCGACGGACCGTGCGCATTTCAACACCACGATGCACGATCATTTCGGCGAAATCTTCCCGCGTGAAGATGTCAGTGCAGCCGAAGTCATGCAGAGCATCAATACGGTCATGTCCCGCGACGAACGTCTGTCGCGCTACGTGTCCTGATCCCGATTGGTTGACTCGCGCCCCGTCTCTGCCGAGACGGGGCATTTTTTTGCCCGCTCGATGTCGTTCAAGCGACTGCGCGCCTGTGGTGCCGCGTTGGTGGCGGGCGTGTTCGCGCTCATGCCCTGTACAGCGCTGGCTTCGCCACCCGATTATGCCGCGCTGGCCGCTACGCCGCGCTGGCAGGCGCTGATGCATGTCAACCAGGGCGCGACGCTGCGCGGCATCGGCAGCAGTTATGTCGACGACGCGGATTTTTTCCTGGCCGCGGATGGCAAGCGTGACGCGGTGGCTGAATTGCGCGCCAGCGCGGCCGTATTGGCGCCGCCCGATAGTGCGGCGCGTTGTCGCTTTCCGGCGCGCTATCGTTTTCTTGCCGAATCGCTGGGCTGGCACGCGCATGCGCCGCTCGCACACTGCCACGAATATCAGGAATGGCGAGCGCAGATGCCCATCGGGCAGCTGGTGCTGGTGTTCCCGGCCGCCTATCTGAACAGTCCGTCGTCGATGTTCGGGCATACGCTGTTGCGTCTGGACGACCGGCCGGATCCGGATTCCGTATGGCTGTCCAAGGCGATCAACTTCGGCGCCCAGGCCGGTGCTGCCGATAACTCGTTTTTCTATATCTGGCGCGGGCTGGCGGGCGGCTACCCGGGCCAGTTTTCGGTGAGCTCCTACGCCGAAAAGATTCGCGACTATGCGTTCGTCGAAAATCGCGACATGTGGGAGTACGCGCTGAACCTGGACGTCGACGAGATGGATTGGGTCGTACGCCACCTCTGGGAACTGCGCGGTATCAACTTCGATTACTACTTCTTCGACGAGAACTGTTCCTATCGCCTGCTCGAACTGGTTAAGGTCGGCCGGCCTGAAGCGCCGCTCACCCAGGAACTGCGTTTCGCGGAGTTGCCGGTGAACACGGTACGTGCGTTCTACGACGCCGGCCTGGTCGCCGACCGGCGCTATCGGCCGTCCAAGGCACGAGAGGTCGAGGCACGCGCGGCGCGCCTGGATTCGCAGGCACGTGCGCTGGCGGTGGCGCTGCGTGACGACCCGAGCGCGGCACAGACACCTGCCTTCGAAAACCGGCCGCCCGAGCAGCGTCGTCGTATCGCCGAACTGGCCTACCGCGCGCTGCGGCTCGAGCACCGCGAAGGCGCACGCGATGCGGATGTCGCCAGCGATAGTCTTGCGCTGCTGCGCATCGTGCAACGCAATGCCGCACCGCCGAGCGCGCCCGTGCCGGCACCGCCTCCGCCCGAATCGGGTCACGACACGCAAATGGCCAGCGTGGGCGCCGGTCGCCAGGATGGGCGCGACTTTGTCTCGCTGGGCTATCGACTCACTTATCACGACTTGTTCGACCGCACGACCGGTTTCCTGCCGGGGGCCGCAATCGAGGGCCTGGATATCAACCTGCGCTTCGATGAGGTCGATGGCGTGTCGCTGGAAACCCTGGATCTGATCAATATCCGTTCGCTCGCGCCACGCGATGCCTTCACAAAACCTACTTCCTGGTTCGTGCATACCGGTCTCGAACAGGCGCCGGTGGCCGATAGCGATCGGGCCCTGGCCGGTTTCATTCAGGGCGGTCCGGGGGCGAGCTGGCGTGTCGGCGATCTGCTGCCGTATGTGTTCGGGGTGGCGCGGCTGGAAAGTGTCAGCGGCGCCGACCCGGACCTGGCAGCCGGCGTTGGCACTGAAGTCGGCCTCGCCTTCCAGGCGAACGCCGTACAATGGGGTATGCATGCACGCTGGCTCGAGTTCACTACCGGCTTTTCGCGCCTGCGTACCGGCGCGGTCGTCAACGTGCCCGTATCCCGCGACAATGCGCTGCGCGGCGACTGCGAGCGCGAAACCTGGGACGGCGACGCGGTGAACAGCTGCAGCGTATCGTTTCGTCACTTTTTCGATTAAGGCCTTGTCATGATGCGATGGGCGGCGCTTGCGCCTTTGCTGGTGTTCGTCTGTGGTTTGGTACAGGCTCAGCCTGCGACACTCGATCTCGCGGCGCTCCAGGCGCGCGCCGCCGAACAGAACCTGGCCGCCAGTGCGCAGTGGCAGGCGTTGATGCATTACGAGCCCGACTGGCACGGCAGCGGGCTGCACAGCACGGTGGTCACGGACTGGTTCTTTCTGTCGCCAGAGGGGCGCCGCGACCCGGCAGCCGAGCTTGATGCGACGCTGGCCGCCTTCGTTCAGGGGCGGCATATCGAGGATCGGGATCGTTCAGCGGCGTGCACGTTCATTGCCCGGCGTCGTTTTCTGGTCGAGCGTCTCGGCCTGGCCGACGACGCGCTCGGCGGCCAGGATTGCGAGAAATACGAGCGCTGGCGCGAAGCGCTCGCCCCGCGCCAGATCAGTCTGATCTTTCCGACCGCCTTCCCCAACAGCCCGTCGTCGATGTTCGGGCATACGCTGCTGCGTATTGATTCCTCGCGCCGCGCGCGCAATACCGAGTTGTTGTCGTACGCGGTGAACTTCGCCGCGGCGGCGGGCGATGATGCGCAGGGGCTGTCATTTGCCTGGAAAGGTCTGACCGGGGGCTATGCGGGCATCTTCGGGCTGTTTCCGTACTACGAAAAGGTCAAGCAGTACGCATGGATCGAGCATCGTGATGTCTGGGCTTACCCGCTCGAATTGAGCGATACCGAGACCGATCGCCTGGTCGATCATCTCTGGGAAATGGACGGCGTGCGCTTCGCCTATTTCTTCTTGTCGAAGAACTGTTCCTACCAGCTGCTGAGTCTGCTCGAAGTTGCGCGCCCTGAGCTCGAGCTCACCGAGCAGTACGACTGGTATGCGATTCCTGCCGATACGATTCGCACCGATCGCGGACTCCCCGGCCTGATGGGGACGCCGCGCTTTCGTCCCTCGCTGGAAACCACGCTGCGCTGGCAGGCCGATCAACTTAGTGCCGACCAGCGTGCGCTGGCGCGTGGCGTGGCCGCGGATGATGTCGCTTTCGACGATTCGCGGCTGACCGAACTCGAGCCGGACGCGCATGCCGCTGTACTCGAGGTTGCACACGACTATCTCTACTACCGCCTGCAAAGCGACCCAGCCAATGCGCCGGCCGATCAAGCGCATGCCAACGCCATTTTGCTGGCACGAAGCCGGATCGCACGACCTTCGTCGTTCGCGCCGGTGTCGACGCCGAAGACATCGCCCGACCAGGCGCATCGCACGCTACGCGTGGCGGCGTCCACGGTTTACGAGGCAGGCGACCTATCGTTCGGGCTGCGTATCCGACCGGCCTATCATGACCTGCTCGACGATCCGGGCGGCTATACCGACGGCGCGCAGATCAATTTTCTCGATCTGGGGCTGCGTACCGACCCGAGTGACGGCGAGCTGCGAATCGATGATCTGACCGTGCTCAATATCGTGTCGCTGTCGCCGCGCAACGACTTGTTCAAGCCTGTGTCTTTCCAAATCGATACCGGTCTGCGTCGGCGACCGTCCGCCAATGTCTTCGACGGTGTCGACAACAATCTCGGCTACTACCTCCAGGGCGGGCCGGGGTTGGCCTGGGGTAGCGACAAGGCACTGGCCTACGTGTTCGGGCTCGGCTCGGTGGATGCCAACAGCGCGCTGTCGCCCGGCTACGCGCTGGGCGCCGGCGCGAGTGCCGGGGTATTGGCTTATCCAACGCGTCGGCTTCAGCTCAAGGCGGAAACGGGCGCGCTTGAATACGTGGCCGGCGATGACGGTTATTACCGCTGGGCCAAGCTTACCCAGCAGTTCAATCTCACCAACGACCTGGGCCTGCGTAGCGAATTTGGGTGGGAGAACACCGCGGTCGATAGCGGGCTGCGTGCGACGATCGGCTTGCAGGCGTATTTTTAGCGTGATGCAGGGTTTATCGATCGACAACAGCTGGCTGGCGCAGGCGCGATGGCTGGTCTCGCCTAATCAGGATGCACGCCCGCCGAATGCGGCCGTCGACACGCTGGTCGTACATGGTATTACCCTGCCGCCGGGGCGTTTCGGCCGCGGCCAAGTCGATGCGCTGTTCACCAACACGCTCGATATTTCGCGCGATCCGTTCTACCGTGAGATTGCGCATCTGCGGGTGTCGGCGCACCTGCTGATCGAGCGCACGGGTGCGATCACCCAGTATGTCGGCTTCGATGCGCGCGCCTGGCACGCGGGCGAGTCGGCGTTCGACGGCCGTACGCGCGTCAACGATTTTGCGGTGGGAATCGAACTGGAAGGCACCGACGACTGCCCCTACACGCCGGCGCAATACCGAACACTTGCAGGCGCGAGTGCTGCGCTCATGGACGCTTACCCCGAACTCACGCGCGAGCGTATCGTCGGCCACAGCGATATCGCGCCGCAGCGCAAGACGGACCCGGGCCCGGCTTTCGACTGGGTGCTTTTCTTCGACCTGCTGGAGCGCGCATGCATCTGATCACGATCATCATCGCGCTGTTTGCCGAGCGCGCGCTCGGTCAGCTCAAGCGCTGGCGGGATACCGACGGCTTTGCCCGTTATATCGGACTTATCGAAAGTGTCGCGATTGGCCGGCGCTGGTTGCAGCATCCGGCAGGCGTGCTGGTGATCGTGCCGCCGGTGGTCGTGGTGGCGCTGGCTCAGTGGGCAATCGCCGAATACCTGTGGCTGGGTTTCGAACTCGCGTTCGGCGTGTTCATTCTGGTGTTGACCTTCGGCCCGCGTGATCTCTGGGAAGACGTGCATGCGCTGATTCGAGCGCGAGACGAGCGGAATTTTGCCCACGCTGAAGCCTGCGCGCTCGATCTGTGTCGTCGCGCGGACGGTCGGCTAGCGCCCGATACCCACGGCCGTACGCTCGTCGGCGCGGTGCTGGTACAAGGCCATGAACGTATTCTGGGCGTACTGCTGTGGTTCTTCGTGGCCGGGCCCGCCGGTGCGCTGTTCTATCGCAGCGTGCGTGAACTGCCGGCATTGGCTGCACGGGGTACGGCATCGCGCGCGATGCAGCGCACCGCCGAATACGTGCATGGGTTGGCGGCCTGGATTCCAGCCCGCCTGAGCGTGCTGGTGTATGCGCTGGTCGGCGCCACGCGCGCTGCGATCGGCGCCTGGCCGTCGGCGCGCGCGACCACGCATGCCAGCGCTTCGGCCAGCTGGCGCCTGCTGGCCGCGGTCGGGCGCGGCGCGCTGGGGCTGACCAGTGCGAATGCCGACACGCGCTATGGGCGCGGGCTCGACGACACGCTGCTCGAAGCGCTGGGCCTGATCTGGCGTACATTGCTCGTGGTGCTGGCGATCCTGGCGCTGCTGACCATCTTTGGGGTATTGCGTTAAAGCGCATGGCCCGTTTGCGGTACAAACAACCGCTGTCCGGTCGAGTTGGCTCGGCCGGCGCTCGTACAAGAAGCCAACATCGCCTAGCATTTGCGCCCACGCCCCGAACAAGGACGCCGTTTTGACCGATCTGCAGCCGTTTCTCGACAAGGCCGTCGAGGCCGCCCGCGCCGCCGAGGCGATTATTCGTCGCTATTACCACGGCGACTTTGAAGTCGAACACAAGGCCGATGCCAGCCCTGTGACGATCGCCGATATCGAATGTGAACGCGCGATCAAGGCGGTTCTGTCCGAGGCGTTCCCGGCGCATGGTTTTCAAGGCGAGGAACTGGGCCGCGAGCAAGCCGATGCCGATTACGTATGGCTGATCGACCCGATCGACGGCACCAAGAGCTTCGTTCGCGGCTACCCGTTCTTCTCGACGCAGATCGCGTTACGTTATCGCGGCGAACTCATCGTGGGCGTATCCAACGCGCCGTTGTTCAACGGCGGGGAAATGGCCTGTGCGGCGAAAGGATTGGGCGCTACGCTCAACGGCGAGCCGATCCAGACTTCCAATATCGATACGCTGGCCAAGACCAGCCTGTCGCTGGGCAATATCGCCTCGCTTGCTGCATCACCGGCCTGGGCGTCCGTCGGCGAACTCATCGGCGCGGTGCATCGTATTCGCGGCTATGGTGATTTCTATCACTATCACCTGCTGGCCTCGGGCCGGATCGACGCGATTCTGGAATCCGATCTGAATATCCTCGATATCGCCGCCTTGACCGTGATCCTGCGCGAGGCCGGTGGCGATATCACCGAACTGGGCGGCGACGAGATCGATCTGCCCACGCGCAGCGTGTTTGCGACCAATGGCCGGCTGCGCGACGCGATCGCGCCGTATGTGGCTAATTGGGACGAAGCGCGCGACGCGCCGAAAGACTGACGCGCGCGCGTTTGTCGGTTTGGCCAAGCCCTAGAACGGCCGGTCTTCGCCGCGCAGGCTGATGATCGGCCAGCCCGCCTCGCGTGCGGCCGCAGCGAGTGTCTCGTCCGGGTCGACCGCGATTGCGGTATCCGCCCAGCGCAGTAGCGGCAGGTCGTTGAGCGAGTCGGAATAGAAAGTCACGTGTTCGAAGCGCTGCGGCTGTTCGGCCACCCAGGCCTTCGCGCGTTCGATCTTGCCCGCCTGGAAGCAGGGTACGCCGGCGATTTCGCCGGTATAGGCGCCCCCGACGATCTCTGGATCGGTGGCAATAAGCACATCGATGTCCAGTAGCGCCGCAATCGGTTCGGTGATGAAACGATTGGTCGCGGTGATGATGGCGATCTGGTCGCCGCGCTGGCGATGCCAGTCGAGTAGAGCGCGGGTATGGCGCGCAACCAGCGGGCGAATCACCCGTTCGACATAGTCGGCTCGCAGCGCCTGCATACGCTCCAGCGAGTTCGTGAGCAACGGCGCCAGCGCGAAGCGTTGATACGCATGGATATCGAGGTTGCCGGCTTCGTACTGCGCGTGAAAACGCTCGTTCTCGCGGGCATAGAACTCGGCGTCGACCACGCCTTCGTCGACGAGGAAGCGCCCCCACAGGTAATCGCTGTCGCCGGCGAGCAGGGTGTTGTCGAGATCGAATAGCGTTAGTTGCAAAGTGAAATGCCTTTTTTCGTTTTTGAACGATTTATGAAAGAATCAATTGAGTATTTATACCGAGGGCGTCGTCGTGATCGATGCGCAGGGTTTTCGGGCCAACGTCGGCATCATCTTAAGCAATCAACGCGGCCAGGTGTTCTGGGCCAAGCGAATCGGCCAGCAGTCATGGCAGTTTCCGCAGGGCGGAATTCATGCCGGCGAAAATGCCCGTCAAGCATTGTTTCGTGAACTCGAGGAAGAAGTCGGACTCAGGCCCGAGCATGTACGCATGATCGGCTCCACCCCCCCGGGGGCGCGCTATCGGCTGCCCAAGC
Source organism: Salinisphaera shabanensis E1L3A (assembly GCF_000215955.2). Lineage (GTDB taxonomy): Bacteria > Pseudomonadota > Gammaproteobacteria > Nevskiales > Salinisphaeraceae > Salinisphaera > Salinisphaera shabanensis. The sequence goes on along the minus strand of NZ_AFNV02000017.1, from coordinate 28,987 downwards.
GCTATGTACGCCGCAATCGCCAGCCGTTATGCATCGGCCAGAAGCAGAAGTGGTTCATGCTCGAGTTGATCGCGCCCGAGTCGTGTGTACGCTTCGACGCCTGCGACAAGCCCGAGTTCGACGGTTATCGCTGGGTCGATTACTGGCAGCCGGTCAATGAGGTGGTGTTTTTCAAGCGCCAGGTTTATCGGCTCGCGCTGGATGAACTCGCTGCCTGCCTGAAAACGCAGTAGTTATCCCGGTTCAAACTCTTTCGTGGCGTTAGTGCACGCGAAAGACGCGTGCGTGTGCAATCGTGACCTTGTCAGTGTACGCTGACAATTGCATCGATTAGTGTCATGCTTTTGTGTATTGACACTCATTCTCATTCGCGTTTTACTACGCGTCGGAGGTGGCCATGTACGTTTGTGTTTGTAATGCAGTAACCGATTGCCAGATTCGCGATGCTTATGGCGAAGGCGCATGCAGCATGCGCGAATTGCGCAAGCGTCTGGGCGTGGCCGGCTGTTGCGGCCGGTGTGCACAGTGCGCTCGTGACGTTCTCAACGAATGTCATCAGCAGCAGCATCGACGTGCGGCCCCCATACGGGTTATTGCCGAAGCCGAGCCGCTGGTGGCTACCGGTTAGTTCTTTCAGGACGTATCTCGTGAGCGTTCGCTTGCCGTGCGCTGCAACCATGGATTGATTGTACGGCGTGCCGTGGTCGGCTAAGCTTGTCGACAGTTATCGGCCCAAAGTACAGGAACAGCCATGAAAGGCGACCCGAAAGTCATCGAGTATCTGCAGAAGTCGCTCAAGCTCGAGCTGACCGCGATCAACCAGTATTTCCTGCATGCCCGTATGTACGAAGACATGGGGTTCTTCGAGATCGGCAAGAAGGAATATCAGGAGTCGATCGAGGAAATGCAGCATGCGGATCGCTTCATCAAGCGCATCCTGTTCCTCAACGGCCTGCCGAACCTGCAGGATCTGGGCAAGCTGCGTATCGGCGAAAATCCCAAGGAAATGCTGGAATGCGACCTGGCGGCCGAATACGAAGGCCATGCCTACTACAAGGAAGCGATCACGCACTGTGAGCAGGTCGGCGATTACGTGACCCGTGAACTGTTCGCGGAGATACTTGCCGATGAGGAAGGGCATATCGACTTCATCGAAACCCAGCTCGACATGATCAAGCACATGGGCGAGCAGAACTATAACCAGTCGCAGATCGGCGTCGATATCAATCAGGACCCCGACGGCGGCGAATAAGCCGCGGGCCAGGGCTACTGGCGCTGCAACGGAAAAGGCCCCGTCGGATCGTGTCCGGCGGGGCCTTTTTCATGGCTGGCGAAAATGCGTCAGAACGGTTTGACGATCGCCAGAATCACGATCACCACCAGAAAGATCGAGGGCACTTCGTTCATCAGCCGAAAATAGCCGGCGCTGCCCGTATTGCGTTTCTCGCGGAATTTTTTGACCTGCACCTGGCACCAGCCGTGGTAGCCGATCAGGCCCAGCACGAACAGCAGTTTGACGTGCATCCAGCCATTCGCTGCCATCCACGCGCCGCCGTAACCGGCAAGAAGCCACACGCCGAAAGCAATAGTCAGCGCGGCGCCGATCGACATGAGGATTCCCAGGCGTTTTTCCATCGTGCAAAAACGCGCATGGCCGATCTCATCGGTGGTATCGGCGTGGTAGACGAAGATGCGCGGCAGATAGAACAGACCGGCGAACCACGTCACCATGAAGATCACGTGAAAGGCCTTGACCCATAACAGCATTCGAAGCTCCTGTAGAAAAAGAGCCGGGCTCGGCTCTGTGTTTGGACTCGAGGGATTGTAGGGTGTGTGCGACGAGCTGGATGCACGCAGCCCACGGCCCTAGGGACGATAGGTGCCGTCGATGGCCTCGCGTGTGAGTACGCCATAGGTGATGGCGTTGCTGCCCACGACATTGCGTTCCACGATCAATGCCTCAGCCTCGTTGCGATTGACCATGTCGAAGGCTTCCTGAAGGCTGGCCCGCACGTGGATCGAATAGGCATCCATACGTTTGCCCGGGATCTTGTACAGGTCGATTTCTTCGATCTGATCGTTTTCTTCCTGATTCAGGAAGCGTGCGACATCGCCTGGCCGCATCAAGCTGGCGCGGTGCTCGCGTGAGCGAATGAGCAGCCAGTCGATTTTATTTTCGAGGATTTCATCGAGCGCCGCGCGGTCGATCTTGGGCTCGACGATACGAAAGCGGCGGTTCATCGCCGACAACACGCTGGCGCGACGAAGATACTGGGAAATCGGATCGTTGCGATAATCCAGCCCGCGCCGGCGCAGCAGCAAGCGGAACAACGACTCTGATACCGAAATCCGCCGCGAAACCACCAGTGCGGCGATTACTACCAGCATGCCCGGCAGCACCAGGCCGGTCTGGCCGGAGAGTTCCAGAATAACGACCAGGGCGGATAGCGGCGCTTGCAGTACCGCGCCCATCATGGCGCCGATGCCCAGCAATGCGTACAGGCCTGCGTCCGTCGCGTCGCCCGGCAATATCAATGCGCCGGCAGTGCCCAGCGCGCTGCCCAGTGCGGAGCCGATAACGAACGTCGGCAGGATGACGCCGCCCGGAATGGCTGCGGCGGTGGCAAAGCTGGTCGCGATCAGTTTGGCCACGCCGATGCCCAGCGCCATGGTGACTGCGTATTGCCCGGCCAGCGAGCCGTTCACGGTGTCGAAGCCCAGGCCCATGATTTGCGGAAACTGAATCGCCAGCAGGCCGGTCACCAGACCAGCGAGCGCGATCCGCAGGCTGATACGGATCTTGGCAAGCAGGGGCACGAGCGCGCCGCAAAGACGCGTGAAACCTGCGCCGGCGATGCCGACCACCGCCCCTACGAACGCGAGATAAGGCAGCTCGATCGGCGAAAAGCCGGAGTATTCGGCGACCAAGCGCGGGTGTACATCGGTGAACGTGAACGTGACCAGCGAGCCCGACACGGCCGCGAGAATAATGGGCGCAAAGCCGGCAATGGTGTATTCCATCATCACCACTTCCATGGCGAAGATGACGGCAGCCAGCGGGGTATTGAACGACGCGGCGACGCCGGCCGCTGCGCCGCACCCGACCAACGTGCGAACGCTGTTGTTGGGCAGGTCCAGCCGCCGGCCCAACCAGCTGCCGGTGGTGGCACCCGTATGCGCGGCCACGCCTTCACGGCCGACCGATTGGCCTGTCGTCAACGCCAGTACCGACATGGTGAACTCAGCCACCGCCGATTTGACCGGCAGCACGCCTTGGTAATAAACCAGTCGCTCGATGATATGCACGATGCCGTACTCGGCAGACTTGAGCACCCACTCGACGATCAGTCCGAGCAGCAAAGCACCGAGCAGTGGTACGGCGACGCGAAATGCCACGCTGGTTTCGGTGAAGCCGCCGCCGCTGACGCCAAACAGCTCGAACAGCGGGTCTTGCAGCAGGTGAATGCCGGTATGCAGGGCCAGAATAACCAGACCGCAAAGCGCCCCGGTCGCAGCGCCAAGCAGACACAGCAGCGTCAGGCCAGGCGTGTTCTCGACGTCGGCCAAATGCTGGCGCATCGAGTCCATGCGCCCCTGCCACGCCTCGCGCAACATGCGGCGGCGCGAGCGTTCAGCGGCCATAAATGGAGCGTAGGCGTACGTGCAAGAGCTCGTATTCCGGGTGACGAAAACCAAAGGTTGGGTCGCGAGCGCGCAGCGCGACGGCTTGCGCGTTATTATGCGCGGTTTCGCAGCTTATTTCAGCAAACATCATGACCGAGAAACAACGCATCGGAATCGTCGGCGGAACGGGCTATGCCGGCGCCGAACTGCTGCGCCTGCTCAGTGCGCACCCGAGCGCCGAGGTCATTGCGGTGACTTCGCGTGGCGATGCGGGTACGCCGGTCGCCGAGGCCTATCCGCAGCTACGTGGTGTGATCGATCTCGATTTCGTCGAGCCGTCGACGGACAATCTCGCGGACTGCGATATCGTTTTCTTCGCCACGCCTCATGCAGCGGCCATGCACGACGTGCCGGCCCTGCTGGATGCGGGTAAACGTGTTATCGATCTGTCCGCGGATTTTCGTCTCAAGGACGCGCAGGAATGGGCGTCCTGGTACGGCGTCGAGCATGTATGCCCGACGCTCATCGAGCGCGCGGTCTATGGCATGCCGGAGCTCAATCGCGAAGAAATCGCCAAGGCGGATCTGGTCGCGGCCCCCGGTTGCTACCCGACCGCGGTCGTGCTGGGTTTCAAGCCGTTGGTCGAGGCCGGGCTGGTCGATTTCGGCCGGCTGATTGCCGATGCCAAGACGGGCGTTTCGGGCGCGGGCAAGTCGCTCAAGCCCGGATTTCTGTTTGCCGAGATGCAGGAATCGTTCAAGGCCTACGGTGTGGCCGGGCATCGCCATCTGCCGGAAATTCGTCAGTCGCTTTCCGCGATGGCGGGTACAGGCGTCGGGCTGACGTTCGTGCCGCATCTCGTGCCGATGATTCGCGGTATTCACGCCACGCTTTATGCGCAACTTCATAGCGCCGACTGCGATCTGCAGTCGCTTTATGAAAGCGCTTATGCCGATGAGCCGTTCGTGGACGTGCTGCCTGCGGGCGCCATGCCAGAAACACGCCACGTGCGCGGCGCCAATATGTGCCGTATGGCCGTGCATCGGCCGGGCGGCGGGGATACGGCTGTTGTATTGTCGGTGATCGACAATCTGGTGAAGGGCGCGGCCGGGCAGGCTGTGCAGTGCTTCAATCTCATGATCGGTGCCGACGAGGCGTGCGGCCTTGCGGTACCCGGCGCGCTGCCATAATCGGGTACATGGATTCACGCCCGAGGGGTTGAATAGCCCGAGCTTGCACCGATGTCATATGATAGGAACCATCCGGTCTACGGAATCGAACGCTTATGAGTACCGCCACACACGCTATGGAAGAAGACCAGTCCGCGCTGGTGTTTACCGATGCCGCGGCGATCAAGGTCAAGGAATTGCTTGAAGACGAGGAGAATGACGCACTTAAGTTGCGCGTATTCGTCTCCGGTGGCGGTTGCTCAGGCTTTCAATACGGCTTCACCTTCGACGAAAACGTTGAGGACGGCGATACGTTGATCGAAAAGCAGGGCGTGACCTTGCTGGTCGATCCGATGAGCGTGCTCTACCTCAGCGGTGCCGAGATCGACTTCTCCGATGGAGTCGAAGGCGCGCAGTTCGTGATCCGTAACCCCAACGCGACCACCACCTGCGGCTGCGGTAACTCTTTCGCTGTTTAAGTAGGCGCGTCTTCGCCCTCGTGAGAGGGGCACAACGCTGGCGACGAATTGGGGTGCATGAATACGCGCACGTTTTGCGTTAGCAAAACCCCCGCGCAGCGCGGCGCAGTTCGTGATTCGCCATTCCAATACGACCGCCATTGCGGCTGTGGTAACGCCTTCGCTGTTTTTAAGCTCTTGCGCCTTTGCTCGCCGTCAGTCGCGCGGTGAGTGACCGCGCTTTCGACCGCGTAAACCCTGCGACCCTGCCATGAGCGGTCGCGGAGCCAAGGGTCGGCGTTTCCCGCTCGGCGCGCGGGCTTGGCTTCGTCAGCTTTATTCTTCAGTTATCCAGCTGTGCAGCCTGGTAGATGCCACCCAGAGCCACGGGCGCGCTTGCGCCCGTTACGCCGGGCACATTGCCGCTCAACCCCTTGACGGTTCGCATGGCAAGCCAGGCAAAAGCCACGGCTTCGACCCAGTCCGAGTCCACGTCGTACTCGTCGGTTGGGGTGAGCTGGCGCGGTGCGAGCAATTGCTGAAGTCTGCGCTGGAGTTCAGCGTTGCGTACGCCGCCCCCGCAGACGAGCACCTGTTCGTTGCCGGGCCCGTATTCATCGATGGCCTGGGCGATGGTGCGGGCAGTGAACTCGCATAGCGTGGCCTGAACGTCAGCCGGTAATGGACGCGAGGCAAGGCTGTCGATCTGGGCACGCAACCAATCGAGATTGAAATACTCACGGCCGGTGCTTTTCGGCGCCGGACGGGCGAAATAGCGGTCAGCCATCATGTGTGCCAGCAGCGCCTCGTCGACACGACCACTTGCTGCCCAGTGCCCATCGGCGTCGTAATGGCGTTTGAGATGGGCGGCGGTCCACGCGTCCATCAATGCATTGCCCGGCCCGGTATCCAGGCCGGTGACCGCATGCGGGTCGTCGACCGCGTGGCGGGGCAATACGGTGAGATTGGCAATGCCGCCGATGTTGATCACGATACGATTGTGTTCGGCGTTGGCGAACACGCTGCGATGAAACGCGGGAACCAGAGGCGCGCCCTGACCGCCGATCGCGATATCGCTGTTGCGAAAATCTGCGACAACGCGACAACCGGTACGGGCTGCGATACGGCTCGCTGAGCCGAGCTGAAGGCTGAAGGGGTAGCGGGCGTCGGGTTCGTGGCGCACGGTCTGACCGTGGCTGCCGATGGCATCAATATCCTGCGCGCTTACCCCGGCCTTTTCCATGACAGCGAGCGCGGCCCGCGCAAACCATTCGCCCACACGTTGATCGAGTTCACCGAACTTGGCCAGTGAAACGCCCGCAACCTGTTGTGACAGGTGTAGCAGGTCGTCGCGTAAGCTCGTATCTGGCGCTTGTGCGTGGGTCGCCAATATCCGCGGCTGGTTGCCGGCGGCATCGAACCGTACGACGGCGGCATCTGCAGCGTCCACGCTCGTGCCCGACATCAGACCGATATAGTAAGTCGCGTCACTCATACCGAGGCGCGGCGATCGATTTGCTGGGTGGGTGCTGTCACCGGGCATCTCCTTTGCCGTCGTGGGCGGCGCGTGGGGCTGCGAGGGACGACCAGATCGGGCTATTAGTTCGCCGAGCTGCGATCGTTGTTGCGAGTCGTCCGCGCGCTGGCGACTTCAGTATCGGTCAGCGAGTCCAGCTGGGTGAGTAGCGGAGCCGAATGCTTGCGGAAGTCGGCCATGTACTTGCTGGGCAAGGGCAAAGCCTTGGGCAGGTCGACCCGTTCCGGGTCCTTCGGGTTGCCGTCGACGCGGAACTCGTAGTGCAAGTGCGGGCCAGTGGCCAGGCCACTCATGCCCACATAGCCAATGACATCGCCTTGTTTGACCTTGCTGCCAACGCCGAAATCGTTATCGAAACGTGACATATGTCCGTAGCGGGTCGACAGATGGGAGTCGTGCCGCACGACGATCATATTGCCGTATCCGCCGCGCCGACCGCGGAACACGATGCGGCCATTACCGGTGGCTTTGATCGGTGTGCCGCTGGGCGCCGCATAATCAGTGCCTTCGTGGCGGCGAATCCGGTTGAGAATCGGGTGACTACGCGACAGATTGAAGCCGGAGCTGATACGCGTGTAGTCGACCGGCGTGCGAATGAACGCTTTTTTCATCGCGCGGCCGTCGGGCGAGTAGTAAACCGTGCCTTGTTCATCGCCCGCGTCGGCATAGCGAACGGCACGCACGTCGCGCCCCCGATTGATGAATGAGGCGGCCAGAATATCGCCATTGGCGATCTTGTCGCCGTCCTTGTATAGCTCGTCGTAGACGACCACGAAACGATCGCCCGGACGCGTATCGAACGCGAAATCGATATCCCAGCCGAATATTTCGACCAATTTCATGATCTGTCGATCCGACAGCCCGGCTTCCAAGGCATCGACGTAGAAGCTGGTATCGATGATGCCGGTCGCAAACGCATTGCGATGCTCGACATCAGCCAGCGTCATCTGTCCACGAAACCCATTGTCGTTGGGGCGGACCTGCAGGGTATGCAGTGGGTCGATAGGGAAATCCAGGGCCAGCACGCTGCCATCGGCATCGGCCTTTACTTGCATGACGTCGCCTGCACGAAGCCCGCGCGTGAAACGCTTGCCGTACTCTTTCATATGCGCGATCTTGAGCGAATCGGCATAAGACAGATTATTGCGGCTGAATGCGATGGACAGCGTATCGCCTTGTCGGATCGTGACGTTGTGCCATCGCGGGCCCGAGTCGTGCGAGCGGGGGATGTCCGCGCTGCCGGCGTCGGACGCCCCCTCTAAACCGGTACTCGTTTCGACCACGTCGTTCAGGGCCGTGGATGAGTCGATAGTCGCGATTTCGCCGCGGTCGTCATTCGTGCGATTGGGGTCGATCGGTGCGACCGGCACGTCCAGAGCGTTGGCGTCGCCGTCGCTGAGCGCAAGATCCTCGTGCGAGAGCCCATTCGCGTTATCCGATTTCAGATCGGCGGAAATACGGGTACGTCCCGGGCCAACAGACGCATCCACTTCTGCCGAAGAGATCGCATCGTCCCCGGCGTTCTGAATCTCGGCGCTTTGCGAGTCGGAACCGTCCAGCAGGGTAGTCTGAGGGCTGGCAGTGAGCCAGGCCGTACCGCCGATCAGTGGTACCACAAGAATCAATGCCAGGCGGCGTAGGCGTGAACTCGATTGGGGCTGTTCGTGCAGCCACAGATAATCCGTATCGATCTTGCCCATAAAAAAAGACGCCGAGCCGTGCTGGGAAAGCGAGGAAATAGTTGCGGGCAGCCCCTTTGCCTGGCCCGCAGATATCCGGATAGAAAAGCATAAAGCTGGATGCTTGCCAAGTCCGAAACCGCTAGACTGAGTGCCCGAGCCAATCTAGGTAGCGCCAGGGAGTCGTTCGTCAATGCAGGATATATGGGCCGAAATTTGTCGGGGCTGTGATGAGATCATCCCCGAAGACGCATTTCGCTCGCGTCTCGAACAGGCTGGACGTGACGGGGAGCGGCTCGTTATCAAGGCCGGCTTCGATCCTACCGCGCCGGATTTGCATCTGGGGCATACGGTGCTGCTCAACAAGATGCGCACGTTTCAGGACCTCGGACACGATGTGGTCTTCCTGATCGGCGACTTCACCGGCCGTATTGGTGACCCGACAGGCAAGAACGTAACGCGTAAGCCCCTTGATGAGACTCAGGTAGCTGAGAACGCGGCGACCTATGAGGCACAGATTTACAAGGTATTGGATCGCGCGCGTACGCGCGTGGTCCTTAACTCGGACTGGCTGAACAAGCTCAGCAGCGCCGATATGATCAAGTTGGCCTCGACGCACACGGTCGCCCGTATGCTCGAGCGCGACGATTTCAACAAGCGCTATAAAGCCAACGAATCGATCGCAATACACGAGTTCCTGTATCCGCTTATCCAGGGTTACGACTCGGTGGCGCTCAAGGCCGACGTCGAGCTGGGCGGCACCGATCAGAAATTCAACCTGTTGATGGGGCGTCATTTGCAACAGGTGTACGGGCAAAAGCCACAGGCCGTGCTTACGATGCCTCTGCTCGAGGGTCTCGACGGCGTCAACAAGATGTCGAAGTCGCTCGACAACTATATAGGGATCGACGAATCGCCCAGCGACCAATACGGCAAGCTCATGTCGATCTCCGACGATCTGATGTGGCGCTACTTCGAACTGTTATCGTTCGAACCGGTCGCCGTCATCGAAGGCTATCGTCGCGAGGTTGAGCAGGGCGCGAATCCCCGCGATCTCAAATACCGGCTCGCGGGCGAGCTAGTCGCGCGATTCCACGGCGACGTCGCCGCACGTCGGGCTCACGAAGCATTTGTCGAACGCTTCAGCCACGGCGTGGTACCCGAAGATCTCGAACTCCAGTCCATCGTCGTACCTGAAGCAGGCCTTCAAGTGGCTGCCTTGCTGCGCGAGGCCGGACTCACCCAAAGTAACGGGGAAGGCATTCGACTGATCAAGCAGGGGGCCGTGCGTATCGACGGCGACCGCGTAAGCGACGCAGGCCTGGAATTGGTGGCCGGCAACGAGCACCTGATCCAGGTCGGCAAACGCAGAATTGCGCGTGTGGCCTTGGCGACGGGTTAGGGCGCCTGCCCGAAAAGCCTGTCATGACAACGGTCGTGAACTTTTTCAAAAAAAATTCACGAAATTCGTTGACAGTCTTCTCGATATCCCTAGAATACGCCCTCTCGCAACACGGCGAGCCGCTGAAAACGGAAACGGATTCAACGGCAAGTCGGCTCTTTAAAAATGTGTAGAGCGTTGATTGCAAAAGCAATTAACGGATCTGGCTAAGCTGCCAGATCTTGAAGATAGGCCTGGTGCCTGTAATTCAAGATATGTGCCAGCAGTTGCTCTGTTTTACGTAGAGTGCTGCAGGCATAGCCTTTTAAAGGCCTGACAATCTTTTCAAATTAATTTGAGAAAGTTGTTGACAGCCCAGCCGATCAGCGTAGAATACGCTCTCTCGCAACGGCAAGGACGCCAAACGGCATTAAGCCTAACAGCGTTCTGTTGCAGATCTTTAACAATATGCAAATGACTTGTGTGGGTGCTCCCTTGGGTTGGTGATAAGCCAAGCCCTAATAGAGCATCCAAAGCGTTTAACGCTAGGGATGACTCATTATATGACTTCGGTCATATACCAGTTGAAATATGAAGTATTAAACTGGAGAGTTTGATCCTGGCTCAGATTGAACGCTGGCGGCAGGCCTAACACATGCAAGTCGAGCGGAAACGACATCTTCGGATGGGCGTCAAGCGGCGGACGGGTGAGTAATGCCTAGGAATCTGCCCTTTTGTGGAGGATAACCCGGGGAAACTCGGGCTAATACTGCATAATCTCTACGGAGCAAAGCGGGGCTCTTCTACCCTCGCGCAAAAGGATGAGCCTAGGTCTGATTAGCTTGTTGGTGGGGTAACGGCCTACCAAGGCGACGATCAGTAGCTGGTCTGAGAGGATGATCAGCCACACCGGGACTGAGACACGGCCCGGACTCCTACGGGAGGCAGCAGTGGGGAATATTGGACAATGGGCGGAAGCCTGATCCAGCCATGCCGCGTGTGTGAAGAAGGCCTTAGGGTTGTAAAGCACTTTAAGCAGGAAAGAAAAGCGCCGGATTAATACTCCGAGCGTGTTGACGGTACCTGCAGAATAAGCACCGGCTAACTCCGTGCCAGCAGCCGCGGTAATACGGAGGGTGCAAGCGTTAATCGGAATTACTGGGCGTAAAGCGTGCGTAGGCGGTTGCGTGTGTCGGATGTGAAAGCCCCGGGCTCAACCTGGGAATTGCATTCGAAACTGCGCAACTAGAATGTGGTAGAGGAAGATGGAATTCCACGTGTAGCGGTGAAATGCGTAGATATGTGGAGGAACACCAATGGCGAAGGCAATCTTCTGGGCCAACATTGACGCTGAGGTACGAAAGCGTGGGTAGCAAACAGGATTAGATACCCTGGTAGTCCACGCCGTAAACGATGAGAACTAGACGTTGGTTGACATAGTCGATCAGTGTCGCAGCAAACGCGTTAAGTTCTCCGCCTGGGGAGTACGGCCGCAAGGTTGAAACTCAAAGGAATTGACGGGGGCCCGCACAAGCGGTGGAGCATGTGGTTTAATTCGATGCAACGCGAAGAACCTTACCTGCCCTTGACATCCTGTGAACCCTCCGGAGACGGAGGGGTGCTTTCGAGAACACAGTGA
>NZ_AFNV02000017.1:0-12500 GCF_000215955.2 Salinisphaera shabanensis E1L3A | reverse complement strand
CGCGGCCCGGATTGACGCGCTCAAGGCGATCGGCGCCCAGTTCCGGCGTATTGACCGCAACCCGAGCAAGGAAGACTCAGAACACGGCGATCCTGGTGATCCCAATACGCCGCACCCCGAGTTGCATGAACTGGTGAACAAGACGCTCGCACTGGAGCAAACGCGCCAGTACGCACGCTACGATGAGCCCGCCTTTGCCGAGTATGACCGCCTGGCACGCCGACTCGACTACGAGTTGTTGTCTTTGGTCAGCGCCATGGCGTCTTTGCAGGTCTATCTGGGCAAGTTCGGGGATCGAATCGATCGCACCCCCTTGCAACGACTCGACGAGGCGGCGGCATTGCTCGAAAAGGATCCGAACGATGCGTCCGCGATCAAGCTGGCTTTCAGCAAGGCTTACAACGCTGTGCTCACCAATGCCCGGGCCGACCGCGAGAACGATCGTAAGCGTTCACTGGTGGACTGGGTGATCATCACCCGTGCTCTGGATCTGGCCAACCGTATGCGTGCGGCCGTTATCAAACACGGCCTGCTTCTGGCGGAGAAGAAAAGCGCGCGCGATACACCGCGACGCACCGAATTCGCCACGCCTGTTTCGTTGCGTGAGTCGCTGCGCACCACGGCGCGTGCTGCCACCGCGATCGCTATTGGCGCGGCCATCTGGGCGACACACGACGAACCGGCGCTCAGCGGGATGATGGTGTTGCTGGCCGTGCTTACGACGTTGTTTGCGCTGGGCGACGATCCTGCGGGTGGGGCAAAGGGCTTCGGCATTGGCGGGCTGTGTGCCGGGGTCGCCGCGTTCATCGCCAATTTCGCATTGCTACCCGCAGTCAATGGGTTCGTGATGCTGATGGTCGTACTGATGCCGTTCGTGTTTGTCGCGAGCCTTGCCATGGCCACGCCGCAATGGGCCTTGATCGGACGGATTAGCCTGGTGCAGTTCGCGCTGCTGGTGAACCCCGCAAACGGCGCACGCCAGGATTTCGTGAGTTTTGCCGAGGCGTTCATGGGTGCGGAGCTGGCCGTGATTCTTGCGCTGGCGGCCTTCGCGATTATCCTGCCGGTCACGCCACGCGATCTGCTGCGCGAACGCCTGGCCGGCATGTTCGGTGAGCTGGCCAAAGGCTTCACCGGCTCGCGCGAGCGTTTCGAAACGCGTGTTTACGATCGCTTGTTGCGCTTGCCGGTCGCCGCCGACCAGGGGCGCACTCATGTGAGCGCGCGTCAGGCGGCGTTCTCGGCGGTCAATATGGGCATCGAGGCAAGGTCGCTACGACTTTTGACGACACGCGCCGGGTTCGACGACGCGATTCAACAAGCCGTGCACGACGAACTCGAAGCGCTCGAGCATATGTTCGCGCACGGTTATCCGCCGGTGCAGGACGTCTTCGCCATGCAGAAACGGACCAACGCCCTGGCACAGCAAATGCTAACCGCGGCGCTGTCGTTCACGCCGCGGCTTCGCCTGCGCCATGGCGTACGTGCAGCGGTCGCCGCCGAATTGGTTGCAGCCGCGCTGGCCGACTATGGCCTGGCGCGCGAAAATGCCGATGGCTCGGCCGTTCGGCTCGGGGAGGCCAATCGTGTTGTCTGAACAGATTGCGTTCGGGGGCATATATCTGCCGCTTTTCCTGGCGTTTCTTGCCGCGACCGGCTTGATCTATCTGCTGGTTCAGCCGCTGCTGCTGCGCAGTCGAGCCCACCGGCTTTTCTGGCATCCCGCGCTGGCTGGCGCGGCGTTATTCATCATTCTGCTGGCCAGTCTGATGCTGGTGTTCGGCCCATGAGCACGAACCGGTCACTGCGGCATAACGACCATTATCCAAGGTTTTCCTGAATGGCGAATTCGAAGCGATTTTTTGCAGTTACGCTACGCGTGATTGCCACGCTCACCGTCGTGGCAATCGCCGTATTGTTGGGCTGGTTCGCCTGGCAGCATTACGTCTATGCGCCGTGGACACGTGATGCGCGGGTACAGGCCAACGTGGTCAATATTGCGCCGGAAGTGTCGGGCACCGTGGGCCGGGTCGCGGTGAACGATGACAGCTATGTCCACAAGGGCGACTTGCTGTTCGCGATCGAGCCGGTACGTTTTGAAAACGCGGTTGCCGAAGCCAAGGCCGCTCTGGAACAGGCCTTGGCTCAGGAAAGCTTTGCCACGCGCAACGCGCGGCGGCTGGAACGTCTGCCGCGTGGCGGCATATCCACCCAGGATCTACAACAGGCCGAGTCGGAAGCCGCCTCGGCTGCGGCGTCGGTCAGCCAGGCCGAGGCGCGTCTTGCCCAGGCTAAACAGGACCTGGACTGGGCGACGGTGCGTTCGCCGGTGGATGGCTATGTCACCCACCTGCTGCTCGACGAGGGCGACTATGCCACCCAGGGCCAGTCGATGATGACGCTGGTCAACGCCGACACGTTTCGGGTGACCGCGTATTTCGAGGAAACCAAGCTCTCGCATATCGATGTGGGCGACCCGGTGGATATCGATCTCATGGCCAGCCCCGAACCGCTGCACGGGCACGTAGCCAGCATCGGCCGTGGTATCGCGGTGGCCAACAATGCGCCGGGCGAGCGTAATTTGCCCAATGTCGATCCCGTATTTCAATGGGTGCGCTTGGCCCAACGCGTGCCGGTCACCATCGCGTTTGATTCGCGCCCGGATATGCGGGTGCTGACCGTGGGCCTTTCGGCGACTGTTCATGTGCGCCCCGAAGAAGCAGAACGGCATCAGCCGGTGAGCACGACCGATGAACGCGATATGGTCCCGGCCGCTCCCAAGCTCGAAAGAGCCCGGGCCGAAGGCCTGGCCGAGCCGATCGATACGCCGGTCACGCGCGGCGCGGGCGGCTAGCGGCTGTCCGCCGGCGCGCTGGTGGCCACATCGTTCAAGCGGTCGACACGCCGCAAAGCCGGAAAAAGCGCCATCCAGATACCGACCACGGCGAGCGTGCCCACGCCGCCCAGCACCACGGCACCCACGGTGCCGAACAGCGCCGCGGTGACCCCGGATTCGAATTCGCCGAGCTCGTTGGAGGCGCCAATGAAGAGCATGTTCACCGCATTCACGCGCCCGCGCATGGAATCCGGCGTGGCCAGCTGTATGAGCGACGAACGTACGAACACGCTGATCATGTCGGCCGCGCCCATGACCATGAGGGCCATGAACGACAGCATGAAGCTTGTCGACAGCCCGAACACGATGGTTGCCACGCCGAAGATCGCCACGGCCGCAAACATGATCGCTCCGGCGCGTCGTTCGAGCGCATTGCGTCCGAGATAGATGCCCATCGAAAAAGCGCCGATTGCCACCGCACTGCGCAGCAGCCCGAGCCCGGCCGGGCCCACATGCAGAATCTCGTGCGCATAAACGGGTAGCAACGCGGTGGCGCCGCCGAGCAATACCGCAAACAGGTCCAACGAAATCGCACCGAGAATGATCGGACGCGTACGGACATAGACGATGCCGGCAGTAAAACGTGCGAACGCGCTCGCGCGGCTGGTATCGGCACGCGCCGGCAGACGCCGGCGAATCGAGGCAATCGCCACCGCCGCGCAGGCGAATAGCGCCGCGCAGAGCCCGTAGGCGAACGCCGGCCCGGCCAGGTAAACTCCGCCGCCGAGCGCCGGGCCGCCGATCACCGCCACCTGAAAGGCCGAGGAATTCCAGGCGATCGCCTTGGGCAAACGGCGTTCGCCCACCACCTGGGGCAGCAGGGATTGCATGCCCGGCCCGGCAAAGGCCCGGGCCATGCCGAACAGCACCAGCACGGCAAAGAAACCGATCGGCGACTCGGTGCCCGACAGGGTCAGCACGAGAAACAGCACGCCGGCTATCGCCTGCACCAGCCAGCTCGCGGTCAGGATCAATCGTCGCGGCAATCGGTCGGCGGCATCGCCGGCTGGCAAGACCAGCAATGCCATGGGCAGGAACTGGGCGAGCCCGACCCAGCCGAGGGTCAGCGGGTCGCGGGTCATGGCATACAGCTGCCAGCCCACCACGACAGACTGAATCTGGGTAGCCAGCGTCGCCGTCACGCGACCGATCAGCAACCGCATGAACGCGCGGTCGCGCAGAACGCTGTCGGCTTCCAGAGTGAAATAGCCTGCCATGATCGGCTGTATCCTACACCCAAGCCCGGGGGCGTGGTTCAGTCGGCCGGCGGCGTATAGTGGATGGCCACGATCTCAAGTTCGCGCCGGCCCTGCGGCAGCGCGATTTCGACGATATCGCCGAGTCGCTTGCCAATCAGCGCGCGGGCGACCGGCGAATTCAAGCTGATAGCGCCGGTGGCAGCATCGGTCTCGTCGGCACCCACAATACGATAGCGATGCGAGCTGTCGTCGTCGTCCAGAACGTCGATCCAGGCGCCAAAGAACACCTTGTCCGGGTCGTCCGGCGTGGTCTCGACCACGGTCAGCTCATCCAGGCGCTTACCCAGATAGCGCACGCGCCGATCGATCTCGCGCAGTTCTTTTTTACGATAAATATATTCGGCGTTTTCCGAACGGTCGCCCTCGGCGGCCGCTGCCGATAGCTCGCGGGTGACGTGGGGGCGTTTTTCGCGCCAGAGATAGTCCAACTCGTCGGCCAGCCGCTGCCAGCCGGCCCGGGTGATGTAATCGCGTTTTTTCGCTGCGGTCATGGCACCTATTGTACGTATGCCCGCCCCGCCCAGTGCGTCGATCTTGCTCACCCGGTTTCAGGTTTTTCGGTTGACCGGGTTCGCCGCCAACGGCGAACCCGTAAGGCTCGGGTATACGATGGCCGAACCGGTGATGGCGCGGTCGAGCTACTGCGAATTATTGGCGGGTTTACCTGCCACGTCGATCCGCATGCCGTCGCGTGCGACCACCACAGGGCCGTCGTAGTCGCCGCGTACCGCGTCGATCCAGCTCTGTTCGGTCACCGAAGGATCGTCGGCGGGCACGAGGTGGCTGAGCACCAGTTTTTTCACGCCCGCGGCATGCGCGGCGTGGCCGACCTGAGCGCCGGTCACATGGTGCGACAGAATGGCTTTCGCCAACGTGTCGCCGTTACCAATGCGCTGGGACAGCGCTTGCACGGCATCGGCATTGACCATTTCGCTGACCATGATGTCGGCGTCTTTGGCGAATTCTGTGAAGCCATCCGGAAACGAGTGCAGATCGCCGGTGAACACGATCGTCTTGCCTGCTACCTGAAAACGATAGGCGAATGCTTCGCCATCGCCGAACGGCGGGTGCGGTACACGCAGCGCCGCTACCTTCATGGTGGCGTCATCGAGAACCGACCCGGCATCGATCTCATGCACGTCGACGAGTTTGCGTGGGTCCGGTCGGCCTTCATCCGCGACGCGCTTGTCGATATCGACCGCGAACATCTGCCATACCTGGTCGGTCATTGCCTGCATGCCGGGTGGACCATAGACCGAGATCGGCTGTTTCAAGCCTGTCGCCCAAGCGTTCATGACCAGCGCCGGGTAGTCGAGCACGTGATCGCTATGAAAATGGGTGATGAAGATCGAATGCAGTTGTTTCAGGCTTTGCCCGGCCTGGGCCAGACGCAGACTGGCGCCGTAGCCGGCATCGATCATCACGATTTCATCGTCGACGATCAGCGCGCTCGACTGCGAAATACGCTTGGGCGTAAGCAGCGCCGGCCCGCCTTTCGTACCCAGCAACAACAGTTCGACATTCGTGTCGCTTGCGTCCTGTGCCCAGGCGTTTGCCGGCAGCAGGCCGATGAGGCCCAGCAGCACCGCCACCGATAGGTGATGAAGAAACCGATAACGCATTGTTTGAAACATCAAGACATCTCCTCTGGCACAGGGCCTTATTTATTGTGTGGGTTGAAACCCTTGGGTGGGCCGTCGCGTCTAGCGGCGTGAAGCGCCAGGCTCGAGCAGGATCGGCTTGAAGAACGCAGCCAGCTCGTCGGTCGCGCCCAGCGGCAGCACGTGGGCCACGTACTGGTCGGGCCGTACGATCACCAGCGCGCCCTTGGCGGGGTCGATACCGCGCCGCTCGAA
This sequence comes from Salinisphaera shabanensis E1L3A, assembly GCF_000215955.2. Classification (GTDB taxonomy): domain Bacteria; phylum Pseudomonadota; class Gammaproteobacteria; order Nevskiales; family Salinisphaeraceae; genus Salinisphaera; species Salinisphaera shabanensis. Next base: position 6,489 of record NZ_AFNV02000017.1, on the reverse strand, counting down.
AATATCCGCTGCCGGGTCGAGGGCGAACACGTTTTCGTAGTCCACCAGTTCGAAAGGCCCGGTGCGCGGCATGAATGCCTTGGACACGGTTTCGATGGCCACGTCGGCATGCGCCTGCGGATAAACCACTTTCACATCGAAGATATGGTTGGTGTCGCGGTCTTTCGGCGTATACGCCACGACTGGCGACTGGGGCGAGCTGATTAGCCAGTCGGCCCAGTCCGCCAGCGCCGTGTTGGAGCCGGCGGCCTGCGAATCGGCGAACACGTAGATCCGCCAACGACCGTCGGCGCGGGCCTGGTGACCCAGCTGCAGCGGGTTTGCATCGCATACGCGCACCACCGGTGCGGACTTGAAGCGTTTGCCGATCGGAAAACCGCTCGCCAGTGCCTGATAGGTGGTTTCGCCGGTGATCAACGACGGCTTGTATTCGGTCATGAAGCCGGCCGGAAACTCGGCGGTCTTGACGTAGAAATCCTCGAGCTGGCCGGGGTCGTCGAAGTCCTCTTCGCGGGTGGCCATCAGCGTCGACCATTCGCGGTCGAAGTCGATGAGGTTCTGGGCGACTTCCTGTCGTTCCTCGGAATAGGTGTTGAGCAAGGCCGCCGGGCTGCGGCCATCGACCACGTAGCCGAGTTTCCAGCCCAGGTTGAAGCCGTCCTGGATCGACACGTTCATGCCCTGACCGGCCTTGGCGCTGTGGGTGTGGCAGGCATCACCGGTGATCAGCACGTTCGGCGTCTGGGTGGCCGGGTCATCGACGTCGTCGAACTTGTTGGTCAGCCGATGGCCGACTTCATACACGCTGTAGCGGCCGATGTCGCGTATGTCGATCGAGTAGGGATGCAGGATTTCGTTGGCCTTGGCGACCGTCTGTTCGAGGGATGTCTCGCGGATGCTGCGGCTGGCATCGTCGGTGGCGACTTCGCCCAGATCCACATACATGCGAAACAGATGCCCGCCCTCGCGCGGAATATGCAGGATATTGCCGCCGGCCTTGGACTGGATGATGCACTTCTTGCGGATATCCGGAAAATCGCTCACTGCCAGGGCATCGACCACGCCCCAGGCATGGGCGGCCTGCTGACCGCGCATTTCGCGGCCGATCGCCTTGCGTACCTTGCTATGCGCGCCGTCGCAGCCGACCAGATACTTGGCGCGTACCGTGCGCTGTTCTCCTTCGCGCCCTGCCGACGTATCGCGCAGCGTGACGGTGAGCGGATAATCCGGGTCGCCGTCGTTCTCGACGTGGACGAACTCGATACCGTAATCGGGCCTGATGCGCGCCGGCGAGTTTTGCATGAACTCGACGAAATAATCCTGTACGCGCGCCTGGTTGACGATCAGGTGCGGAAATTCGCTGATGCCCTGCGGATCGTCGACCGGCACCGATGCGCGTGCGATATGCGATGGCTTGTCCGGGTCCGGACGCCAGACCGCCATTTCCGTGATGCGATAGGCTTCTTCGGTAATCGCGCCGGCGAAGCCGAAGGCCTGAAAGGTCTCCACGCTGCGGGCCTGGATGCCATCCGCCTGACCGACTTCGAGACGATGCGGGCGGCTCTCGATCAAGCGCGTATTGACGTTCGGGAACTGCGACAGCTGAGCCGCAGCGGTCACGCCGGCCGGGCCGGCGCCGACGATCAGCACATCGATCTGGTCGGGCAGATCGTCCGGGCGGTCGATACCGACACCGGCCGCGGGTTCGACTTTCGGGTTGCCCGAGACATAACCATGATGATGAAACTGCATTGGTGCATCTCCTCAGACGGCGGCTCTTCTGCAAGAAGAATTTTTTTATGCTGCAGAAAGCGGCGTTTTGAGTCGTCTCGCACGACGACTTGTATAAGTGTTCTAGTCGTTCTTGTAAGTGGCACGAAGCTGGCGCGCCGAATTGACCAGCAGCCCTACATCGCTGCCCACGGCGACAAACGTCGCGCCGAGTTCCAGGCAGCGGCTGGAAAAATCATGGTTCGACGACAGCATGCCGGCCGGTTTGCCGGCGGCCACGATGCGATTCACCGCGTCTTCCACGGCCTGGCGCACGTCGGCATGGGTCGGGTTACCGCGATGGCCCATGTCGGCGGCCAGGTCGGCCGGGCCGATGAACACGCCATCAACGCCGTCCACGGCCAGGATGTCGTCCAGCGCAGCCAGTCCGGCCTGCGACTCGATCTGCAGCAACAGGCAGATCTGGGCGTCGGCTTCATCCAGATAGTCGGTGTAGGTGTTGTAGCCCGAAGCACGCGCCAGCGCCGCGCCGATACCGCGCTTGCCGGCCGGCGGATACGTTACCGACGCCACCGCGGCGCGGGCCTGCTCGGCCGATTCGATCATCGGTACGAGCAGTGTCTGGGCGCCGATATCCAGCATCTGCTTGATGGTCGCGCGATCGTCGTCTTTTACACGGACCACCGGCTGCGAGCGTGTATCGCCCATGGCGCGCAGCTGTGCGAGCACGTCGCGCAGGCCGTTCGGGCCGTGTTCGCCGTCGATCACCAGCCAGTCGAAACCGGTATGCGAGCAGATTTCGGCCACGGTCGGGTCGCCACAGGCCACCCAGAGACCGATCTGGGCGTCGCCCTGGGTCAGTCGCTGCTTGAATGTATTGATGGGTACGGTCATGACGAACCTATTCGAAGTCGATATGCACCTGACCGAACGCGCCGAAATCGGCCGCGATTTCGGTGCCGGCCGGGCATTCGATCGGGCTGATGAAAGAGCCGGAGAGCACGACATCGCCCGCGTTCATGCGCTGGCCATAGGTGTGCATGCGCCGTGCGAGCCAGACCAGGCCGTCGACCGGGTCGTCGAGCACGCCGGCGCCCAGGCCCGTTGCCACGGTTTCGCCGTTCTTCTTGACGATGGCACCGACCCAGCGCAGATCGAAGGCGTCCGGCGCATGGCGTGCCTCGCCGAGCACGATGCCGGCATTGGCGGCGTTGTCGGCCACCGTGTCGAAAATACGGCGACGCTGGCCGGTTTCCGGATCGGCACGCAGAATGCGCGTATCCAGGATCTCGAGGGCGGGCACCACATAGTCTGTCGCCGCCAATACGTCCTCGCGGCTGACGTCGCCTTCCAGCGGTGCTTTCAGCACGAAGGCGATTTCGGCTTCTACACGCGGCTCGATATAGCGGGTATTCGGCACCCGCGCGCCGCTTTCGAACCGCATGTCGTCGTAGAGCACGCCGCTATCGGGTGTTTCGATGCCGAGGGCGTCCTGCATGACTTTCGAGGTCAGCCCGATCTTCCAGCCGAGAATTTGCCGGCCCGCGTCGAGCTTGGGCTGCATCTGGGCAGTCTGGATGGCGTAGGCATCGTCGAGCGTCATGTCCGGGTGCGCGACCGAGAGCAGGCCGATCTGACGCCGCTCGGCCTCGGCGGTCAGCAAGGCCTGGGCGGCGGCATCGACCTGTGCGGCGTCGAGCGTCATTGTTCGTCTTCCACGCGGTTGGACAGAACGCCGACGCCCTCGGCTTCGACTTCCACGACATCGCCCGGCTTGAGCCAGACCGGCGGGTCGAGTCGGGCGCCCGCGCCCGTGGGCGTGCCGGTGACGATCACATCGCCCGGCTTGAGCGTGGTGAAGGTGGAGATATAGGAAATCAGATATTTGAAGCCGAACATCATGCGCGCGGTGCGGTCGTTCTGACGCACCTCGCCGTTCACGCGGGTGGTCAGCTCGATATCGGCGATCTGGCTTTCATCCTCGAACGGGACGAGCCAGGGGCCAATGGCGCCAGTTCGATCGAAATTCTTGCCCTGGGTGACGTTGAACTTGGCATGGCGGACCCAGTCGCGGATCGTGCCTTCGTTGCACAGCGTGACGGCGGCGACATGATCGAGGGCGCTGTCTTCGGGGATGCGTCGCCCCTCGCGACCGATGACCAGAACCAGCTCGCCTTCGTAGTCGAGCTTTTCGGATTCCGGCGGACGAACCACGGCCTGGTCGTGCCCCACGAAGCTCTCCGGGAACCGAATGAAGATCGAGGGGTAGGGCGGCAGCTCCTGGCCGTCCTTGTATTCGGCGTTGCGGTCGGGGTAGTTCACGCCGACACAGATGATCTTGCCGGGGTTCGTAATCGGAATATCGAAGCTGATGTCGTCGAGGGCGAAATCTGCCGTTCGCGTAGCCGCCGATTCTGCGATCTGTGCAAGCGCACCGTCGGCGACCGCCGCGTCGAGCGTTGCCCACTGAGCGCCATGCAATGCGCCCAGGTCGACGATGCCACCGTCGACGATCGCACCGTAGCTGTGCCGGTTCTGGTGAACAAAACTGCAAAGGCGTGGCCGTTGTACTTCAGACATGGGGCGTTCCATCGTGTTGGGTTGCGATGACGCCGGCGGACCAATGCTGTGTCCGTCGGCGTCCGGGGACCGAGCGGGCTATTCCTGGTCGAGCCTCGGAATAGGCCGGTCGTCGGTGGCCAGCGCAATGTTCTTGGTTTCCATATAGAACTCGAACGAGTAGTCGCCACCGTCGCGGCCGATGCCCGAATCCTTCATGCCGCCAAACGGGGCCGGCAAATGGCGCACGTTCTGCGAGTTCACCCAGATCATTCCGGCGTCCATCTTCTCGGTGAAGCGCAGGGCACGGGTCATATCGTGTGTCCAGACATAGCCAGCCAGGCCGTAGTCCACCCCGTTGGCCAGCTCCAGCGCTTCGGTTTCGTCGGCGAAGGGGATGGCGGTCAGCACGGGCCCGAAGATTTCTTCCTGCGCGATACGCATTGAGGCGCGGGCGTTGGTGAACAGCGTCGGCCTTACATAGCAGCCGTTGGCTAGATCACCGTCGGTGATTTTTTCGCCGCCGGTGGCAATCGTGGCGCCTTCTTCCTGCGCGATGTCGAAATAGGAACGCACTTTTTCTTCATGCGAGGGGTGAATCAACGGGCCGATGACCGTGGCCGGGTCCAGCGGATGGCCGACCTTGATCCTGGCCGCGCGCTCGGCGAGCTTGGCCACGAACTCGTCGTGTACTGAATCTTCGATCAGCAGACGGCTCGAGGACGTGCAGCGTTCGCCGTTGAGCGAATAGATCATGAACAGCGCGGCATCGGCGGCGCGATCCAGGTCGGCATCGGCAAACACCACAACGGGGTTCTTGCCGCCCAGTTCGAAGTGCACGCGTTTCAACGTGGCCGCACCCTGGCCGAGGATCATCTGCCCGGTACGGCTTTCGCCGACAAAGCCGATGGCCTTGATGTGCGGATGTTCGGTGAGTGCCTTGCCGGCGTCTTCGCCGAAGCCGTTGACCGTGTTCCATACGCCCTTGGGCAGGCCGGCGTCTTCGGCAATTTCCACCAGCAGACGCGCGGTCAGCGGCGAGAACTCGGCCGGTTTGTGAACGATGGTGCAGCCGGCCGCCAGTGCCGGCGCGATCTTCCAGGTCGAGAGCATGAACGGTGTGTTCCACGGCGTGATCAGACCCACCGGGCCGATCGGTGTACGCGTGGTGATATTGATCTGGCCCGGTGCTTTCAGCGACTGGCCGTCGCGTGCGCTGGGCGCCCGATCGGCGAAGAAGCGGAAGTTCGCCGCCCCGCGCAGGGCCGCCTTGGACATGAACCGAAACGCCTGGCCGGTATCCATGCATTCCACCAGCGCGATTTCCTCGGCACGGGCTTCGATGGCATCGGCCACCTTATGCAGGATCTTCTTGCGCTCGCCGCCTTCCATATCGCGCCAAGCGCCAAAGGCCGCCTTGGCTGCCTTGGCAGCACGGTCGATATCCTCGGCGCCGCCGTGGGCGACATCGGCGAGCTTGGATTGATCGACCGGCGAAATGGTTTCGAACGTCTTGCCGCTCGCGGCCGGCACGGATTGTCCGTCGATATGGTTGGACACGCCATCGTTACGAAAACGTGCCAGATAGGACTCGGCTTTATCGAGATTGTCTTGGAAAGAGGCCATGACAGCTCCGGTCTAGGATTTGGCGCGCAGGCGCGGATGGATCGCGTTCTTCTTCCAGCTCAGTTCGCGCGATATTTCGCGTACCTCGAGCGACAGACAGAAGTGCGGGGTATCGAACAGTTCGGCCAGTTCGGTCTGGAAACAGCGGAACAAGGCTTCGCCGATCTGGGTTCGGTCGTCTTCGCTACGGCCCTCGCCGATACGAAGCGAGGCATCCAGGAAGGCGTTCTCGGGCAGTTCGTCGGCCACCGCGTAGTGATCGCAGCGCAGGGTGCGCACACGAATAGCGCCGGGTTCGAAAAAGCCGGTGTCCAGCAGCGTGGCGTTCAAGCGGCTGCACAGACCCGTCAGGTCGACGCGATCGGCCAGGTTGGCCGAATACTCCATGCACAAATGCGGCATGAGCCATTCTCCTCTTGTTGTTTTATTTATCATGTTAAATAAAAACGCGGACGTCAACCGCTGTCCTGCGCCCCTGTCCCGCCGCCCGCGGGCCTTCGGCCGGGCTGGTCGAGGCGCTGATATCCGACGACAGGCCCTAGTTGTGATCTTTCAGTAGGTTGTTCATCCGGG
>NZ_AFNV02000018.1 GCF_000215955.2 Salinisphaera shabanensis E1L3A | reverse complement strand
CCTACTGAAAGATCACATCTAGGGCTGTCGCCATGGGTGGCGAGCGCGCTGTCGGTTTTCGTGTTCGCCGGCGCGGCGCAGCTCGCGACGATGCAGCTGCTCTACGACGGCGCGCCGCTATTGATCATTCTCATCACTGTTTTCTTCATCAATCTGCGCTTCATGATGTATAGCGCATCGATTGCGCCGTATTTTCGTGGTGCTCGTGCTGGCACGCGCGCGTGTCTGGCGTATTTTCTGACCGATCAGCCGTATGTGTTCGGGCTGTACGGCTTTGCCGAGCGCGACGCGCTTTCGCGACGTGTGGCGTTTTATCTGGGTGTCGCGCTGCCGCTCTGGAGCTGTTGGCAGATCGGTACGATCGTGGGCGCGCAGGCGGGGGCACGCCTGCCCGACGCGTGGAATCTCGAGTTTGCGATCCCGCTGGTTTTTCTGGCGATGATCATGCCGGCCATACGCGATCGGGCGAGCATTGCGGCTGCCGCGGTTGGCGGCAGCGTGGCCGTTGCGGGTCATGGACTGCCGTGGAATCTGGGCTTGATACTGGGTGCGCTCGCCGGGATTGCGGCCGGTGTTGCCGTGGCCCGGCTGACCGACGAAGGCGGGCGCGTATGAGTAGTGATGCCTATGTGTGGACAGCCGTCGTCTGCGTCGGGCTACTGACGTTTGTACTGCGCTGGTCGTTCATCGCAATGATCGATTCGCTCGAGATGCCGGCGGCGGTGCAGAGGGCGCTGCGTTTCGTACCGGCGGCCGTACTGTCGGCAATCATTCTGCCGGCGGTGGTTGTACAGGACGGCGCGATCGCCTTATCCGCGAGCAATCTGCGTTTGTTCGCCGCGGCCGCTGCCGCGGTGGTGGCCTGGCGCACACGCAGCATTTTCTACACGATCGCGATCGGCATGGTTGTCCTTTGGACATTGGAAGCGCTATGGGGCGCGGCCTGATACACGCCGTACCAATGCGCGGTTCGTTTTGCGCCGCCCTATGCGTATCGTAGGCACTATGCGGGGGAACGGTTTTCAACACGCTGGCCTTGCCGGCGGCAGCGATAACACATGCTGGGGTTGAAGCTCCGGCGTCTACGCCTGCGTACGCGCTCGCACAAGCGAGTCGCGCGCGAGCTGTATTTCGATATCGGATCGCGCGTGCGGCGTCTTCTGCTCGTGCTACTGGCAGTGATCGTCACTCATACGCTGGCAATGCTTGCGTTTGAAGATATCGGCGCGGCCGATGCGATCTGGCTGACGCTTACCACCCTCACCACCGTCGGCTACGGCGATTTTTCCGCTGCAACGCATGCCGGTCGCGTCGCGACCGTGATTCTACTCTATGCCGTGGGCATTACCGTGCTCGCACAGTTGGCCAGTGACTATATCGACTACCGCCTGCAACGGCGTCAGCGCATGCTCGAAGGCAAATGGGACTGGGATATGGAAGATCACCTGCTCGTCGTCAATACGCCCAGGTACAACGGCGCGCGATACTGTGAACTGTTCGTTCGCCAGATTCGCGAAACGCCGGCGTTTGCCGATCTGCCGATTCAATTTCTGACCACGGGTTTCCCGCACGGGTTGCCGGATACGCTGCGCGAGCTCGGGGCACTGCATCGCCACGGCGAGGCCGACAATGTCGACGATCTGGCACGGGTCGAGCCTGAATACGCGCGCCATATCGTCGTGCTCGCACACGATCACTACGACCGCCGCGCCGACAGCTCGACGTTCGATACCACCCATCGATTAACGGCGATGATCGATCGCGAGCGCACCCACGTCGTCGTGGAATGCGTTGACGATGCCAATCGTCAGCGCCTGCGCGATCTGGGCGCGCATTCGGTTATACGACCGATCCGTGCGTACCCGGAATTGATCGTGCGTGCGATCGTCGCGCCCGGGGTGGAAACGATGATGGAAAATCTGTTTACCCATCACGGCGATCATTCCCAGCGCTACGATTTGACCATCGACGATGTACGCTGGGCCGATCTCGTCGCTGCGCTGATTCAGTCGGATCTCGGTACGGCGCTGGCATATACCGACGAAGCCGGCGAGGTGGTGTGCAACCCTTCTGCCGACACGCGCGTTCGCGGCAGTGGCCTGATCGTGATGGTGCGCGCGAACCAGGAGCCGACGCCGGCCCGGATCAAGGCCTGCCTACGCGCTATCGCATCGACGCATGGCACGGCCGTCGGCTGAGTGGCCACGCCAATGACGGGCGCCTCTGCAACGTTGGTTATGCTATGCCCATGACATCGTTTATCGCCGCCGATTTCGACATCCCGATGGGCCTCAACGAACCGGACTTTACTGTGCGGCCGTTGACGATTCATGACGCGGTGAAAGACTACGATGCGGTGATGAGCAGCCGTATGCGGCTCGCGGGGTTATTCGGGCCGGCAGACGCATGGCCGGCAGCTGATTTGTCTCTGGAACAGAACCTGATCGATCTGGCGTGGCATCAGAAAGAATTCCAGATACGCCGCTCGTTCGCCTACACCGTGATGCGGCCCGATGAATCCCAGTGTCTCGGCTGTGTGTATGTCGAGCCTTCGCCCAAGCGTGGCTACGATGCCCAGCTTTTCTTCTGGGTGCGCAACAGCGAGCACGAGACGGGGCTCGAAGCACGGCTCGACAGCGCGTTGCGTCGATGGCTGACAGACGCCTGGGCGTTCAAACACGTGGCCCGACCGGGGCGCGATATCGACTGGTTGGAATGGCAGGCGCTCGCCGACGTTTAAGCGGGCGCCATATCAAGATGGCGCGGCGGTTGATCGACTACGGGGCTCGCCCATCGCGCCATGGGGCAGGACTACGATGAGCGATCTCGAAACGCCGCGTTTTTATCTCGTATTCGCCGAATCCGCGGACGAAAACGCGCTGATGGAGAATTTCGACGCGATACGTCTGCGCGAGGATATGTTTATCGTATATGCGTCGATGACACGCTCGGAGGTCTATCACGCAGTACGTGATTTGACCGATCCGAACGCGCTGATGGCTGCGCCCCTGGCCGCGCACCCGAAGTTTCGTGGTCTGGCGCCCGGCGCGCTCAAATGGCTCAAGCAGCGTAGCAACGACTGACCGAGGCAACCGTGTCGGTTATGTCTGCGTAGAGAGCACCAGGTTCAAACGACAAAAGCACAGCATGGCGCGGTCGATCGGGTACAAGGTGAAATGGAACTGGGGCCAGGGCACGGCGCAAGGCAAGATCACGCAGATCTATAAAGAGCGTGTGAGCAAGACGCTCAAGGGCTCGGACATCGTGCGTGACGGCAACGACGACAATCCGGCTTATCTCATCGAACAAAGCGATGGAGATCAGGTGCTCAAGCTCGAATCCGAACTCGCCTGAACGTCGGACCGCGTGCGGGTCTAGACTCGGCGTATCGCTCGACTTTTAAAGAAGGCGCTCATGGCGCTGCTCGAAGATTTTACCCGCACATACGTCGATACCGAGGCGGGGCCGATTCATCTCGCCCATGCGGGCGTGGGCCCGCCACTCTTGTTGCTGCACGGCTATCCGCAGACCCATGCGATGTGGCACAGCGTCGCGCCGCGACTGGCGGCCCATTTTCATGTGATCTGTCCGGATTTGCGCGGTTATGGCGACAGCGCCAAACCCGCGGGCGGGGCGGATCACGCGGGGTATTCGAAACGGGCGATGGCGCAGGACTGTATCGATGTAATGCAGGCGTTGGGTTATACGCGCTTTGACGTCATCGGCCATGATCGCGGCGCGCGCGTGGGCCATCGGCTTACCCTCGATCACCCGGCCGCGGTCGCGCGGCTGGTCGTGCTCGACATCGCGCCGACGCTGGCGATGTTTGAAAGCACGAACCAGGCGTTTGCAACCGGCTATTACCACTGGTTCTTTCTCATTCAGCCGGACGGATTGCCGGAGCGAATGATCGGCGCGGACCCGACCTACTATCTGCGTGAAAAGCTGGCGCGCTGGAGCGGCCCGAACGCACGCTTTACGCCGGACGCGGTCGCTGAATACGCGCGCTGTTTTTCCGATCCCGCCTGTATTCACGCCAGCTGCGAGGACTATCGTGCCGCCGCGGGTATCGACCTCGAGCACGACCGCGTGGATCGCGACGCCGGCCACCGGGTCGACTGCCCGTTGCTGGTGCTCTGGGGCGCCCATGGCTTTGTTCACAGAATGTACGACGTGCTCGCGGTTTGGCGCGCCTATGCGTCGGCGGTCACGGGTCGTGCGCTCGACAGTGGTCATTTCGTTGCCGAGGAAGCCCCGGATGCACTCTATGTCGAGCTGCAGCGCTTTTTCGGCATTACCGGCCCGAGTCGATATGACGTCGAATGACGTCCTCATAATCGCGAATACGGTGGATATAACGCACGGGTTCCCGACCGCGGGCGTAGCCATATTTCAGCGACGGGTAGTAGCGCTTGTCGGCCAGCAGCGGTAATACCTGTTTGAGATCGCGCCAGGCGTGCGCGTTCTTGCCCAGGCGTTCGGCAAGTTTCTGGGCGTCGCGCAAATGCGCGAGGCCGATGTTGTAGGCGGCCAGGGCCATAAGCAGACGATCCGGCGACGGAACGGACTCATCGATACGCGAACGCATGCGGCTGAGATATTTTGCACCGCCTCTTATGCTTTCGGCCGGGTCAAGCCGGTTGTCGACGCCGACGGCCCTGGCCGTGCGCCCGGTCAGCATCATCAGCCCGCGCACCCCGGTCGGGCTTTTCGCCTTCGGGTCCCATTTGGATTCCTGGTAGGCCTGCGCTGCGAGCAGCAACGGCGGCAGCGCGTGGGCTTCGCCGGCACGCTCGAAGAGCGAATCGTAGCGGGGCAGGACCGTTTCGATGCGTTCTACCAGGGCACGCCGGTCGACGAAATCGAATTCGGGCAGATAGGCATAGTAGCGATTCCGCATCCCCTTGCGAGCCTGTTTCCCTGCCTGGCTGGTCAGCCACGCGGTCGCGCTTTGCGCGAGCGCTTCGGCGTGTTCGGGCAGGGCCCAGGCCAGGGATTCACTTTCGTTAAGATCGAACATCACCCGCAGCTGCGGATAGTAGCGACGGTTGATGTCGACGATGTTGGAATCCGCCACCGTACAGTCGAGTTTGTTTTGCCAGACGCGATACAGCAGCTGCTCGGTGCCGCGTTTACTGTCTTCGGTCCACTTCAGGGTTGGATAGTCACTCTTGAGCGTTTCCAGGCGCTCGACATAGCTGCTGTCGGCGATGACCGTGAGCGATACGCCGCTCAACTCGGCCACGGTTTGCGGACGCGCGCTCTCGGCATTGCATACCACCTGCTGGCGTACCGTCTGATAGGGCGCGGCGAACCGGAATCGTTCCTGCCGTGCCGGCGTGATACTCAACCCGGCCGCGGCGATATCGGCCTGGCCGTTTTCGAGGGCGGTCAGCACGCCGCGTATCGAATCCTTGACCGTATATTCGATATCCACGCCCAGGTGCTTCGCGAACGCGGCGGTCAGGCTCTGTTCGGGCCCCACGGGCTGTCTGTGGCGATTGAGGTAGTAACTTGTCGGCGCGTTGCGCGTCACCACGCGCAGTGTTCCTTGCTCGCGAATATGATCGAGCTGGCCAGCGTTCGCTTGGTCGGTCGAGTTGTCCGAACAGGCCGGCAACACGACCAGGCCGATCGCAAGCGTTGCGAGTGTGACGATTCCAACCATGCATTCCCTCGTGATAAGTCCCCGGTAAAAGACTAGCAAAGGATCGCGCCCGGCCCGAGCGACCGCGGCTTACGAACAAACCCGGATAGTTTGCGGATCCCAATTGACCAATGCTGTGCGCGCGCTCTATGCATCGCTTGCCCGGTGCGCAGCGTAAGCGCAGTCATCTCATTTTTGGCATCTAGCCCTCCACCAGAACGCGATGAGCCCGCAACAAGACCACAGCCCTGTCGTGACCCGCCATCGGTGTGGCAAGGGCTTTACTTATCGCTACGCCAATGGGCGCACATTGCGCGATAAAAAGCGTCGCCGCTGGATCGAATCTCTGGCCGTGCCGCCTGCCTGGCAGGCGGTCGAGATAACGCTGGACGAGAATGCGCATGTGCACGCCATCGGACGGGACGCAGCCGGACGCAAGCAATACATCTATAACCCGGCCTGGAGGCAACAACGCGAGCAGGCGAAATACGATCGTATCCTCGCGTTCGCCGAGCAGCTTTCGACCATGCGTCGCGCCACCGGACAGCATCTTACCCACGAAGCCATGACGCGCGAGAAAGTGCTTGCCTGCATGGTGCGCCTGATCGACAGCGCCTATTTTCGCCCCGGCAGCGAGAGCTATTCGCGCGAAAATGACTCATACGGGCTGACCACGATGCGATCGAAGCATCTGACGATCGAGGGCGATGAGCTGATCTTCGACTACGACGGCAAGAGCGGGCAGCGCCAGCACCGCGTCGTCGAGGACGAACGCCTCGCCCGGGTGGTCGCGGAACTCGACGACCAGCCCGGCTACGAGATTTTCAAGTATTACGACGACAACGGCGACAAGGTCTATGTCGATAGCGCGGATCTGAACGACTATATCCACGAGGTCATGGGCGAGGGGTACAGCGCCAAGGATTTTCGTACCTGGGCGGGCACCTCCCTGGCGGCGCTGGCACTCGACGAGATCGGGCCGGACGATGACGAAAAGATCAGCGAGAAGAACATACGTGATGCGGTCGACCGCGTGGCCGAGCGCCTTGGCAATACGCCCAGCATCGCGCGTTCGAGCTATATCGATCCGCGGGTCATCGAAACCTATCTCGACGGCCGTACGCTAAGCCATTTCCAGGCGCTTATCGAAGCCGAGCTGGAAGAGGGCGATCTCACGGGCCCGCAAGAGCGGGCCGTAATGAAGATGCTCCAGAGCCGGGTCCGGCGCGAGCAATAGCGCACGCCGGCACCCGATCTCTTCAGTCACCTGGTCTGCGTCGCCTATGCAGCGGCTTCGCTTGCCGAACCACCAAAGTGCCCAAGCCGTGCCTGCTGCGTATCGGCCGCTGCGCCGTGCCGAGCGGTTGTCCTGGCGTGGTGGCCGACGGTCTGCGGTGCGGCGAGATCGGAACTCAACCGGAAGGAGGCGAGCAACGCCTGGAGCTGATCGGCCTGTTCCCGCATCTGCACGGCCGCGGCGCTGGTTTGTTCGACCATGGCTGCATTGTGCTGGGTGGCGCTATCGAGTTCGGTGACCGCGACATTGATCTGGCTTACGCCCTGGCTTTGTTCGCGTGCCCCGTTACGGATCTGGGCCACGACTTCGGTCACGCGCTCGATCCGGTCGACGATGTCCTGCATGGTCACGCCGGTTTCGCGCACCAGCCGCGTTCCGGATTCGGTGTGGGTGACCGAGGTATCGCTCAAGGCGCGAATCTGGCGCGACGCGTCGGCTGCACGACTGGCGAGGTTACGTACTTCCTGGGCCACCACCGAGAAGCCCCGTCCGTGCTCGCCGGCGCGGGCGGCCTCGACCGAGGCGTTCAGCGCGAGCAGGTTGGTCTGAAAGGCGATGCCGTCCATCAGCGTGGTGATATCGTTGATTTCACCGGCCGACGCAGCGATATCGTCCATGGTGCTGGCCATTGCGCGCATGGCCTTCTGGCCTTCGTGTGCCGCATCGACAGTCGATTGCGTCAAGTCGTTGGCTTGATCGGCGGCCTCGGCGGTATTGCCGACGGTTGCGGTAATTTCTTCCATCGATGCCGAGGTCTGCTCAAGGCTCGCGGCGGATTGCTCGGTCCGGCTGGCCAACGCCTGACTACCCTGGGCAATCTCGTTCGCGGCACCATGCACGCTCAGTGCGGACGTGCGTACGCTTTGCAGCGTGCCGTCCATACGGCCGACGAACGCATTGAAATTGAGGGCAAGATCACCGAGTTCGTCGGTGCGGCGTGTTTCGATACGTGCGGTCAGGTCACCGTCACCTTCGGTGATTTCCTTGATGCGCTGGGTCACTGCCCGAATGGCGCGCGACATCATCAGGGGGCCGACCAGCGCCACAATGAGCGTGATCAGGCCGATGACGATCGAAAAGCCGATAACCGCGTATTCCTGCACGTTGGCGCGCGCGAGTGTCGCTGTTTCCAGAGCGTGAATCTTGGCGCTCGCCGCTTCGCCGGCGCGATCGTAGACCTCGCGCAACTCGGCGAACGCAGGCTCGGCGTCAGCGTTGAGAATTGCGCGTGCACCGGCATAATCGCCATTGCCGCGCAGTTCGAATACCTGCGCCGACTTGCTCATCCAGCTGTCGTAGCGCGTCTGGAATCCATCCAGGGCTGCCACGACCTCGGGATAGGCTGATAGATTATTAGCGAATCGCTCAAGACGCGTTTTTGCCTGCACGGCGTTTTCCTCGAAGAGCGCCCGTTGTTCCTGCGCGGCCTCGCTACCCGGTTCCATGCGCATATATTCAAGGGTGGCTACATAGGCCTGATAAAGATCGCGGTCGGCGTTCAAGACAGCCGAGGTCGAATCGATAAACGGACCGCCGAACTCGCGCATCCGTTCCTTGAGCGTATGAACGAGCAACAGATCGACCGCGACAACCGCAAACATAGCAACGGCGACGGTAATGAACGCGATCGCGTATTTCACGTTGATCTGATTAAGGCGCTTGAGCATTATTTTCCCCTTGCGTATTACCGACCCCGGCGCTTGAGTACACCAGCCGGTTTGCTCGCCGAGACAGGCGATCCGATGAACTATCGGCGAATCGTGGCCCGGCTTTAACAAAGCTGTGCGAAGGGCTTGCGGCATCGCGCGCAGCCACAAGAGCGTGTTGCGATTGCGGCGGGCCAAGCCTTGTGAAATCATCGCCGTATGAGCACGCGCATCTATTTTCTCGCCGGCTTTCTGGCCGCCGCGGGCGCATTGGCGTTCGCCTATTACCTGCAGTATGTACAGGGTCTCGACCCGTGCCCCTTGTGTATCTTTCAGCGCGTGGCGATGGCGGGTGTCGGGCTGTTTTGCCTGATCGGCTGGCTGCATGGCTCGCGAGGCACCCCCCACCGGGTCTACGCGGCGCTTGCCTGTGTGTCGGCGTTGGCGGGGGCTGCGATCGCCGCACGTCACGTATGGCTCATGCACCTGCCGCCGGATCAGGTACCCGCCTGCGGTCCCGGCCTCGACTACCTGATCGATGTCATGCCGCTGACCGAAGTTCTGGCGACGGTGCTGCGCGGTGATGCCAGCTGCGCCGAGGTCAAGGGCGCTTTTCTTGGTATCAGTCTGCCCGCCTGGACCGGGGTGTATTTTGTGATGCTCGCCTTTGGCGCGCTGGCTGGCGTATTTGGACTCGGTACGGCATCCCGTCGTACTGTTTGAGCCGTTTTATTATTCATTTGATGGAAGAAGAGCTGCGCATGACCCCTGTAACCGATCTTTGCGACGAATTCAGCGACAAGCTGCAGATCGCCGAACCGATTTTCACCGACTTCGGCGGCACGCTCGACTTTGCCGGCCCAATCAGCACGGTGAAATGCTTCGAGGACAACTCCCTGGTGCGGGCAGCTCTGGAAGAGCCCGGTGAAGGGCGGGTGCTCGTCGTCGACGGGGGCGCGTCGGATCGTTGCGCGCTGCTCGGCGATAATCTGGCCCAGCTTGCGATAGACAACGAATGGGCCGGTATTCTGGTCTATGGCTGTATCCGTGATTCGGCCGAAATCTCGCAGATGGGCGTGACCGTCAAGGCGCTCAATGCCCACCCGAAGAAATCCAACAAGAAAAATCAGGGCGAGCGCGACGTACCGGTGCGTTTTGCGGGCGTGTCCTTCATGCCGGGCGATTGGGTGTATGCCGACCTCGACGGCGTGGTCGTAAGCGCCTCCGAGCTGTCGCTGTCCTGATCCATCAAGGCGCGGGTCGCGCACCTGTTTCGCGCCCCGGCGATCCTCATCGCCGGGGCGTTTTATTTTTAAAGTTATTACTAATCAGGATATTGGCTGACAGTTATTACGCTAGAACTAGCATGAACAGATGATTGCGCCGCCAGCTGATTGTGCACGATGCCCACGCTTGGTGGCGCTGCGAGAACGCGTTCGCGACGAGTTTCCGGCTTACCACGCGGCTCCGGTTAGATCGTTCGGCCCGGCGACGGCGCGTCTGCTTGTCGTGGGTCTTGCCCCGGCCCTGCACGGCGCGAACGCCAGCGGCCGGCCGTTTACGGGCGACCAGTCAGGCGCATTGATCTATCGCGCGCTTTTCGACTACGGCTTCGCCTCGCGGCCCGAGGCAACTGGCGCCGGCGATGGCCTCGAACTCGACGACTGTCGTATTACCAACGTCGTCAAGTGCCTGCCGCCCCAGAACAAGCCGGTGGCCGCCGAGGTCAATGCCTGCAACCCATTTCTGGCAAGCGAGTTGGTCGCGCCGCGTGTACTGCTGGTGCTGGGCGGTGTGGCGCACAAGGCCGTGGTCCGCGCGCTTGGCGCCCGACAACGTGACTTCGTGTTTGGTCATGGTGTAGAACACGCGCTCGGCGGCGGGCGAATGCTGATCGATTCCTACCATTGCAGCCGCTATAACGTGAACACGAAACGCCTGACCGAAGCGATGTTCGCGAAAGTTTTCGCGCGTGCGCGAGATTACGTCGACGGGCGGGTCTTGCCTGCACGCGTTGCGGCGCCATGATGATGCGATGAGCGACGAAACAACGCCACAGCCAAGCGATACCGGCTTCGACCCGCGCAGCTATCTGCGTCAGTTGACCCAGGCCCCGGGCGTTTATCGCATGTACGACGCCAAGGGCGACGTACTCTATGTGGGTAAGGCAAAGAACCTCAAAAAGCGTGTATCCAGTTACTTTCTGCGCGCTTCGGGCAATGCCAAGACCGAGTCGATGCTCGATCAGGTGGCCGATATTCAGGTCACGATCACGCATACCGAAGACGAAGCGCTGCTACTCGAATCAACGCTGATCAAGAAGCACCGGCCGCGCTACAACGTCTATCTGCGCGACGACAAAAGCTATCCATACCTGCTGATCACGGGCGATAACGAATATCCGCGCGTGGTCTATCACCGGGGTGCGCAGAAGCGTAAAGGCCATTATTTCGGCCCGTTTCCCAGCTCCGGCGCAGTCAAGCAGACGCAGGACACGCTCATGCGTCTGTTCAAGCTGCGCAATTGCCGGGACAGCTTCTTCGAGAACCGCTCGCGTCCCTGTCTGCAGTATCAGATCAAGCGTTGCACCGCGCCCTGCGTGGGCCACATCAGCAAAGAGGACTACGCCCGCGATGTGAACGATGCGGTGGAGTTGCTGGAAGGGCGCAACGAAAAGCTCATCGATCGTCTTGTAGGCGATATGGAGACGGCAGCCAAAGCGCTCGATTTCGAAACCGCCGCACGTCTTCGCGAAAAGATCGCCGCGTTGCGACGGTTACAGTCGCAAAGCCAGAAAGTCGGCGGGCAGAGCGACTTCGATATTGTCTGTGCGGCCATCGATGGCGGCATAGGCGCGGTCGTGGTCGTGACCGTGCGTGGGGGTATCAACCTCGGCCATCGAAGCTTTTTCCCGCATGCGCCGCCCGGCACCGACGTGGCCGACCTTACCGCGGCATTCATGAGCCAGTACTATCTCGAGCGTCGACCGCCGCCGGAGCTGCTCGTCGATCCGCTGCCAGCCGACGACAAATGGCTTGCCGAGAGTCTGGGCCGACGAGCGCAACGCAAGGTCGGTTTCAAAACCAATGTACGGGCCGAGCGCAAGCGCTGGCTGGACAACACGCGGGCGACGCTCGCACAGACGCTATCGGCGCAGCTGGCAAGCCGTGCTGGGGTGGAGAAACGCCTGTCGTCTCTTGCCAAGGGCCTGGGCCTCGAGGCGCCGCCAATGCATATGGCGTGTTTCGATATCAGCCATACACGCGGCGAACGCACCGTAGCCTCGTGCGTCGTTTTCGAGGCTGGCGTGGCGAACAAGTCGAAGTATCGGCGCTTCAATATCGACGGCATCGAGCCGGGCGATGATTATGCAGCCATGCGTCAGGCGCTCACGCGGCGCTTCAAACGCGTCAAGAACGGCGAAGACTATATGCCCGATCTGCTGCTCATCGATGGCGGCAAGGGGCAGTTGGGTGTGGCGGTCGAAACACTCGAAGAACTCGATGTGACCGGTGTTAACGTGATCGGCGTGGCCAAGGGCTCGACGCGCAAGCCCGGCCTGGAGCAGATCTTTTTGCCGGGCGCGAAATCGCCTCTTATACTGCCGGCAGACTCGCCGGGCCTGCACCTGATCCAGCAGATTCGCGACGAAGCGCATCGGTTCGCGATCGCCGGGCATCGCGGCCAGCGCGGCAAGGCGCGCCAGGGGTCGATGCTCGATGGCGTGGACGGGCTGGGGCCAAAACGGCGCAAGAAATTGCTGCAGACCTTTGGCGGGCCGAAGCAGGTGGCCCGTGCCGGTGTATCCGAGCTTGCACGGGTGGAAGGCATCAGTGCGACCATGGCACAACGGATTTACGATTATTTCCACAATACGGCCTGACGACGGCGCCATTCGGCCCGCGCGGCCCGCGAGGAGAAACGCTTGAACCTGCCCATCTGGCTGACCCTGTTTCGCTTGATCCTCATCCCGTTCGTGGTGGCGCTCATGTTCGTGCCGTTGCCGAGCGCGAACATCGTTGCCGCGATTCTGTTCGGTATCGCACTGGCCACCGACTGGCTCGACGGGCACCTGGCCCGACGGTGGAATCAGACTTCGGCGTTTGGCGCCTTTCTCGACCCGGTTGCCGACAAGTTGATCGTCTGTGCCGTGCTGGTAATGCTCGTCTATCGCGATCCACACTATTACATTGCATTGTCGGCCACGGTGATCGTAGGCCGTGAGCTCACCGTATCGGCGCTGCGCGAATGGATGGCCGAACTGGGCGAGCGCGGCGTGGTTGCCGTGGGTTCTCTGGGTAAATACAAGACCGCGATTCAGATGGCCGCGATCTTCTGCATGTTGTTTGACTTGGTACAGCGCAGCGGGATCTATCTGTTCGGAGTTGTCCTGCTGATCATTTCCGCAGCGCTCACGCTCTGGTCGATGGTTATCTACCTGCGTCAGGCTTGGCCGCGCTTGAGCATGGAACGCTAACCAGCCAACGCTTTAAACCTACGCGGCTCGCGGTCGTGACTCATGCGACGGAAAATCGCTTCGTGACGCGGCTGGGCGGGCCAGTGCAACAGTGGCGATTCAGGCCACCATCAGGTCGACAAAAAATCGTTTGCCGATATGGGTTGACACCCGTTCTTTTCTGCCTAGAATACGCACTCTCAACGGCGCGGGAATAGCTCAGTGGTAGAGCACAACCTTGCCAAGGTTGGGGTCGCGAGTTCGAATCTCGTTTCCCGCTCCAAATAGACATTGCCGAAACCTCGGCCCGGCGGTCGGGGTTTTTCTTTATCAGCATCCGCGTCTCCGGATGTATGCGACCGGCCAGGTGGCAGAGTGGTGATGCAGCGGCCTGCAAAGCCGCGTACCTCGGTTCGATTCCGGGCCTGGCCTCCATATCAATCGCCGAAAGTACTGAAGATGCTTGCCCAAGCCCGCGTTGACGGGCTTTTTTTGTGCCCGTCGTTCCTGTGAAGGCACCCGTCATCGATGTTCAACCGGCCCCGCCACTGCCTCACGGGCAAGCCAACGCCGCGTCGGCGCGCAGTACACTGCATCCTCGGGTGTTGTGCGTGATGCAAGCCACGGCTCGGTTCATAATGCCTCACATAGCCGGTTACGATGCAGGGCATGTCGCCCGGTTCATTCTCGGCGGGGGCGTGTTTGCAATAGGCAACACATCGACTCGATCTCATATGTAGGTCTCAAGTGAAGCGGCCTTAGGTCGATAGCGTTTAGGCACAATTAGACGTTACCGCGATCGACTTGTATGCGGGATCGAACCGCACGTATCGGGGCATTTGGAGTAGGGGCATGACGATAAAGCACGGTGCGCACCACGCGTCGCTCGGCTGGGTGACGCGAGAGCGTGCGGCGGGGCAGCTTCAGCTGGCGACCAGCAAGCTATGAGTGCGCCACGCGACATCGCAAAGTCCATACCCACGCCAACGCAACGCGGCATGATCCTGCAGGCGATCGCCGCACCGGATTCGCCGATCAATGTCGAACAGTTCGTGGTTCGGCTCAACGAACGCTTCGACCCCGAGGCTTTCGCTGCTGCGTGGCGCGCGTTGATCGCCCGGCACGAACTGTTGCGCGCACGTTATGACTGGCAGCCAGACGGTACCGCGCGGCGAATCGTGCAGGACACCGCCGAGCTTTCGCTACAAATCCACGATGCAAGCGCCTGGTCCGCGGCCGAGGTGGAGGCGTTCACCGACGCCGATTTCCACAAACCGATCGACCTGGCTGTTGCGCCCGTATTTCGTTTTACCGTTCTGGATCTCGGTGGTGACGAATGGCGTCTGCTTTGGTCGTTCCATCACGTGATTATGGACGGGCGCGGATCCGTGCTCACCATCAACGAGTTCTTCCAGTACTACGATGCGTTCGCACGCGGTGCTCCGGCCCCCGATCTGGCGCCGCCGCAATCGCCGAACGCACTATTCGAATGGCACGCAACGCGAGACACCGAGCCGGACCGTCGTTTCTGGCGTGACTACTTGCGCGACGCACCGAGCGCGCCCCTGTTGCAGGGGCTTGGTAACGGCTCGAGCCCGGATTTTGCGACCGTGCCCCGTTCCGAGCGCGTGATCCGGCATCTGGATGCCGCAACCACCGCACGCTTGAGCGCACTCGTCGGCGAGCGCGGCATCGGATGGCCCGCCCTGGTCGAAGGGCTGTGGGCTATTCTGCTCTGGCGCCATACTGGCGCGCGCGATGTGCTGTATGGGGTGACCCGTTCGGGCCGGCTGGGGGGCGTGCGCGATGCAGATCGCGTTCTGGCGCTTTTCATCAATACCACGCCGTCGCGTGCGACCGTCGATGCCGATATGTCGTTGCGCGCGTTTTTGCGCGAACGACGTCAGGACCAGCGGCGCACGCACCGGCATCAGCATCTCGGCCTGCTCGAGATTCAGCGCGCCTCGGGCACCGGCCGCGGTCTATTGAACTCGATCGTTATCTACGACCACAAGACGATCGATGCGGCGCTCGAGCCATGCAAGCGCGGCCACGACTGGCATTTCGACCTGCGCGGTCATACCGGCTATCCGCTGACGCTGTTTGCCTATGGCGGCGATCAGCTCAAGCTCGATCTCAGCTACGACCCGCAGAGTTTCGACGAAGCCACCGCCAACCGATTGATCGACCGCCTGGTCAGGCTCGCCGAGTCGGCGAGCGAGCAGGGCGGTGACGTTTCGTTGCAATCGCTGGAATGGTTGGCCACCGCTGACCGCACGCAGCTGATCGAACAATGGCAGCCACAGCCCACGGTTTGGTCCAACGAACGCAAGATCGATGACACGGTCGCGGCCTGGGCGAAGACCGCGCCCGACCGGATTGCCGTGTGCTGTGAGAGCCGCGAATTGAGTTATGCGGCGCTCGACACGGCAATCGACCAGCTGGCGGCGCGCCTGGCGACGTTCGGCGTGCGTCCGCACGACCATGTGGCCATATTCCTGCCACGCTCGGAATTTCTGGTGATCGCGGCGCTGGCCGTGCAGCGCCTGGGCGCAGCGTACGTGCCCTGTGATCCGACGCATCCGGGCTCTCGGCTCGCGCGCGTATTCGATGTCGCGCAGCCGGTCTGTGTCATCACGCAGCGATCCGTGGTCGGTGCGCTGCCCGACAACACGCCGTCAATCATCGAGCTGGATGATGCGGCGCAGGCAAACGTTGGCGACGCCAGCGTAATCAGACCCGCGGTCGCGCCGCACGACACCGCGTATGTGATCTTCACCTCCGGCTCGAGCGGCCAGCCGAAGGGCGTGGTCCTTACCCACGCCAATGTCATGAACTTCTTGCAGGCGATGATCGAGCGACCGGGCGTCGCCAAGGACAATCGCTGGCTGGCCGTCACCACGCTGTCTTTCGATATTGCAGTGCTCGAGCTGTTTGGCCCGCTGCTGGTCGGCGCACGCGTGGTGGTCGCGCAGGACGAGGACGTTTTCGACGGCATACGCCTTGCGCGACTGATCGATACGGGCCGCATCAATCGCCTGCAGGCCACGCCGTCCACCTGGCGGCTGCTACGTCTAGCCGACTGGGCACCGCCATCAGGATTCGTCGCGCTGGTGGGCGGCGAGCCGCTGGATGCGGCCCTGGCTCGCGATCTTCTAGATGCCGCAGAAGGCGACTTTGCACTTTGGAACATGTATGGCCCGACCGAGACCACGGTCTGGTCGACCTGCGAGCGCGTGATCGATAGCAGCGATATCGGCATCGGCACGCCGATTGCCAACACGCGTTGTCATGTTGTTGATACGAACGGCGCGCTGGTCGCGCCCGGCGTGGTTGGCGAACTGTATATCGGCGGCGACGGCGTGGCGGCGGGGTATCTGAATGATCCCGAACGCAGCGCGGCGGCCTTTATCGATTGGTCTCCCGCGGCGGATATCGCGCCCGAACGCACATACAAGACCGGCGATCTGGCTCGCTGGCAAATCGATGCCGAGGGCAACGGGCGTCTCAAATGCCTTGGGCGCAGCGATGACCAGATCAAGATACGCGGCCATCGTATCGAGCCGGGTGAGATCGAAACGGCGCTGACCGCCCATGCCAGCGTCAAGCAGGCGGTTGTGCGTTTGGTCGGCGATCAGACGCCGCGTCTGGTTGCGTATCTGCGCCTCAACGCGGCGTTCGATGAAGACACGATCCGTGCACACGCCAATGCGCGCCTGCCGTCGGTTATGTGCCCGAACGTCTATATGCCGATGGATGTATTTCCATTGACTGCGAACGGCAAGATCGACCGGCGCAGCTTGCCCATGCCCGACCCGGCGAACGAGTCGGTGAGTGCGCGCAGCTATATCGCCCCGCGTAGTGATATCGAGAAAACATTGGCGACCATCTGGACCGAAGTGACGGGCGCAGTGCGTCCGGGTATCGACGACAGTTTCTTCGATATCGGTGGCGATTCCTTGTCACTGGTCGTGGCACGCGGGCGTATCACCCAGGAGTTCGGCAATGCGCCCTCGATTGCCGAACTGTTCCAGTACGCCACGATCCGTAAGCTCGCCGAGCGGCTGGCAGCCGGTGCGGATACGCGCGCGCCTGCCGAGGCACGCACTGCAGCGCGACGCCGTACGCGCGCGTCGCTTACCGATCGCCGTGTCGCCATCATCGGCATGGCCGGGCGTTTCCCCGGCGCCGCCGATACCGACGCGTTCTGGGCCAATCTGGTCGCCGGCGTCGAATCCTTCTCCCATTTCGACGCCGAGGCGCTGCGCCCCTACGAGCCGGACATCGATACGCTCATGGCGAATCCGGAATTCGTGACCGCACGCGGTGTGCTCGACGACATCGAATATTTCGATGCGTCGTTCTTCGGCATCACGCCGCGCGAAGCGGCGTTGATCGACCCGCAGCAACGACTCTGGCTGGAAACGGCCTGGACTGCGCTCGAACAGGCCGGTGTGGATCCGGCCCGCAGCGGCGCCGATGTCGGCGTGTTCGCAGGCGCCGGCTATCTGGAGTCGTATCTGCTCCACAACATATTGCACGACCGGGCAGCGATCGACGATCAGGTGCGCATTCGCGGTGTGGAAAGCTTTACCGCGATGGTGTCCAACGACAAGGACTACCTGCCCACCCGCACGGCCTACAAGTTTGGCCTGACCGGCCCCGCGATCAACGTACAGACGGCCTGTTCCACCGGCCTGGTGGCGGTACATCAGGCCTGCATGAGTCTGCTGGCCGGCGAATCGCGAATGGCGATTGCAGGCGGTGTCTCCATCGGTCTGCCACAGGAGCAGGGATATTTCGCCCAAGAGGGTGGCATGGCCTCGCAGGACGGGCATGTGCGCACCTTCGACGAACGCGCTTGTGGCACGGTGTTTTCCAGCGGACTGGGCGCCGTGGTACTCAAGTGCTACGACGACGCGGTGGCCGACGGCGATGACATTCTCGCCGTGATACGCGGCAGCGCGATCAATAACGACGGCGCGGCGAAGATGAGTTTCACCGCGCCCAGCCCCGCGGGCCAGGCGGGCGTTATTCATCAGGCACAGCAGGCGGCCGGCGTCAGCCCCGACGAAGTCAGCTATGTCGAAGCCCACGGTACGGGTACGCCGTTGGGCGACCCGATCGAAGTTGAAGGTCTGGCGATGGCCTGGCGCGCCGGCGGCGCGAAGGGCGCGCCGGTATGGCTGGGCTCGGTCAAGCCGAATGTCGGCCATCTTGACTCTGCCGCCGGCGTGGCCGGCCTGGTGAAAGTAGTGCACGCGGTTCGGGAAGGGCGCCTGCCGGGCACCCTGCATTACACGCGGCCCAATCCGCGTATCGATTTTTCCACGACTCCGTTCCGAGTCGTCGAGCAGCTCACGTCGTGGCCGTCGCAGCCCGACCGGCCGCGTATTGCCGGCGTGTCCTCATTCGGGGTGGGCGGCACCAACGCCCATGTGATCGTCTCCGAGCCGCCGCCACGGCCGGCAAGCAGTGCTCCGACGCGTGTGCCGCAACTGTTGGTGCTATCTGCCAAAACGCCGACCGCGTTGGCCAAGCGCTGCACGGCCTTGGCCGAATGGCTGACTGCGCATCCCGATACGGTGCTTGCCGATGTCGCCTGGACCCTCGCGGTCGGGCGGGCTCAGATGAGTCATCGGATCCATGTCGTGGCGGGCAGCGTGGCGGAGGCCGCCGAATTGCTCGGTCGGGCTGCGCGCCGTGCCGAAACGACGATCGCAACCGAAGCCGATGCGCCGCCCGTAGTCTTCGTGCTGCCGGGCCAGGGCGCTCAATATCCGGGCATGGGGCGCGCGCTCTACGAGGCGCCGGGCGTCTACCGGGACACAGTCGACCGGCTGGCCACCCATCTCGAAGCGCCGCTTGGCCTCGATATACGAACGCTCATCCTGGCGGAGTCGTCCGTACAAGCCGAGGCCGCCCGCAAGCTTGCCGACACCGCGATTACCCAGCCGGCCGTTTTCGTTATCGAGCTGGCGCTCGCCTATCAGTGGCGGGCCTGGGGAATCGAAGCCGATATGCTGGTCGGCCACAGTGTGGGCGAATTCGCGACCGCGGTACTTGCCGGGGTGTTCAGCGAGGCCGATGCCTGCGAACTGATCGCAACCCGCGCACGGCTAATGGCCGAACAGCCCGCCGGCGCGATGCTGGCAGTACACGCCGCGCCGGAGACGGTAGAGGCGTATCTCGAAGAGAGCGTCGAGATCAGCGCGATCAACGCGCCGGAGCTATGTGTGGTTTCGGGTGACCACGACATGATCGATGCGCTCGCGACACGCTTGGAAAAGGTGGATATCAGGCATACGCGGCTGGCCACATCGCACGCCTTCCATAGTCGCGCCATGACGCCGGCGATGGCACCACTGGAAGAGGCGGTCGCGGCGATCAAGCGCGCGCCCGCGCAGCGCCCGATCGTATCGACGCTGACCGGTGAGCTGCTGGACGCCGACGACATGCAGGCGCCGGATTACTGGTCGCGCCAGATGCGCTCGGCCGTACGTTTCTCGGCTGCAATCGAGTCGGTGCGCAACGCCACGCGCCCGGTGTTCATCGAATGCGGGCCCGGGGGGCAGTTAACTTCCGCGATCGGCCAGCAAGAGCCCGGCGATTCGCCGCTGATCGCGATTCCCAGCCAGCCCGGCGCGCGTGACGAAACGCCTGCGGATGTGGCCTTGCTCAAGGCCCTCGGCGCGCTCTGGCAGGCAGGCGTGACGCCCGATTGGCATGCCGTGTTCGAATGTGATGTGGCGCCGCGCCAACGATTGCATTTACCGACCTATCCGTTCGAACGCCAGCGTTATTGGATCGATCCCCCGCAACGTGTATCGCCCCAAGCAGGACCGCAGATGATTCCGAGCGTAGCTTCCAGCGCCCCGAGCGAACCCGTTGCCGCCGTACCGGATCGACTGCCCGAATTACGGGCCCGCTTACGTACGTTGTTCCACGACCTGTCGGGCATCGATATTGTCGATGATCTCGCCACGAAGACGTTTGCCGGTCTGGGTATGGACTCCATGTTCCTTACGCAGGTGGCCGCCGAAATCTCTCGCGACTTCGGTGTCAACATCCGTTTTCGCGATCTGCTCGAGCGCGTCGAGACGCTCGATGCGCTGGCGGCCCATCTGGATGCGGAAATGCCCGCACCCGTGGCGCCAACGCCGGCGCAGCCCGAACAGGCGCCGGCCCATTCCGCACCGCAGAGCGTGGCCCCTGTGCAGCCGGCCGTCTCGACACCGTCGCAGCCATCGTGGCCACAGGCTGCGGCGTCCACCGCCGCCGCGCCGGCCACCAGTGAAACGCATCGAATCGTCGAGCAACAGCTGGCGTTGATGCAGCAACAGCTCGCACTGCTGGGCGCCGCGCCATCGCCTACCACCCCGAATACACCGCCCCCGGCGACACCTCCATCCGGTTCGCACGCGAGCGCTACGGCGTCGAGCGCCCCCGCTCCGGCGGGTGGTACGCAGATTTCGTTGAACGGGCGCGGGCAGGGCGCTCAGTCGAATATGGCCAACGGGCGCTTCGGCCCCTACAGGCCGCTCGCGAGCGCGATGACCACGGCCCTGACCGCGGAGCAGCGCCGTTTCATCGATACGTTGACCCAACGCTTGGTCGAGCGCACACCGGCGTCGCGCGCGCTGGCCGAAAGCGGTCGACAGCACCTGGCCGACCCGCGGCACGTCGTCGGTTTTCATCGCGACTGGAAAGGGCTGACGTATCAGATCGCGATGTGCGCGAGCGACGGCGCACGCGTGACCGATATCGACGGCAACGACTATATCGACCTCACGATGAGTCTGGGTGTGGCCTTTCTCGGCCATGGCCATCCCGCCGTACGCCAGGCCGTGCATGCACAGCTCGATCGCGGCATGGAGCTCGGCCCGCAGGCAGAGGCCGCGCCGCGCGTGGCCGAGCGGTTGTGTCGATTGACCGGGCACGAACGTGCAACGTTCACCAGCACCGGCTCCGAAGCCGTCATGGCGGCCTTGCGCTGTGCCCGAACGGTCACCGGGCGTCAGACCATTGTGTATTTCTCCGGCGACTACCACGGCACGTTCGACGAGGTGCTCGGCCGCGCCCATGTGTCCAACGACGAGCTCTCGACACGCCCCGGCGCGCCCGGCGTCGCGGCGCATGCCGTGGACGACGTCATCGTGCTCGACTACGACTCGCCGGCGTCGCTTTCGATCCTGCGTGAGCGCGCCGGCCAGATCGCCGCGGTGCTGGTAGAGCCCGTACAGAGTCGCCACCCGGATCGGCAGCCCGCCGCGTTCGTGCGGGAAGTGCGAGAAATCACCGAGCGTGCCGGCGCTGCGCTGATTCTCGACGAAATGATTACCGGCTTCCGCTGCGCTCTGGGCGGTCTCAACGCGCTCTGGGGCATTCGTGCCGATATGTGCACCTACGGCAAGATCCTGGGCGGCGGTCTGCCGATCGGGGCACTTGCCGGCAGCGCACGCTGGCTGGATTCCATTGACGGCGGGGACTGGCGTTTCGACGACGACTCCGTGCCCGAAGCGCCGATGACCTTCTTCGCCGGCACCCACGTACGCCACCCCCTGGCCATTGCCGCCGCGGATGTCGTGCTGGACTGGCTCGAGACGGACGCGGGCGCGTCGCAGCGACGGCTGGATAAGGCGACGGCTGCGTTTGCCGAACGGATCAACACGGCGATGGAACAGGGCGGCGTTCCGCTGCGTATCCGCTATTTCTCGTCCTGGTTCCGGTTCGATACGCCGCCCGATCAGCCGCTTGCCGCGCTGCTCGCCCCGTGGCTGATCGCGCACGGGGTCTATGTACGCGACTGGGCACAGAATTGTTTCTTTTCGATTGCCCATACCGAACAGGACATCGACACGATCGAACGCGCTATACGGGCCGGCGTCGATGCGCTCGTGCGTGTCGGCGCCTTGCCGGGCGAACCGTCCGGCGAGACCGATGCCAGCGCGGCGGTCGAGGTCGGGGCGTCGGCCGGGCTGGCCATGGGTGAGTCCATGCCGCTGATCGAAGCACAGCGTGAAATCTGGCTCGCGCAGCAGGTCGATCCCGATGTCGCACCGGCCTACAACCAGGTCTGCCGGCTCACGCTCGAGGGGCCGCTCGACAAGGCGGCGTTCGCGGCTGCCGTGGAGGCCGCAGCTGCCCGCCACGAGTCGTTGTCGCTGCGTTTCTCGCCGGATGGAGAAAGCCAGTATCGGCCGGTCGACCCGCGCGTGGTCAGGCTCGAGTGGGTCGACGATCGCGACGAGGCGCAGCCACAGGCCGCGGCCGATCAGGCGATCGATGCGATGAGCGACCCGATACTGGATCTGTCCGACCCGGATACCGCACTCGCGGTGCTGGTCGTGCATCAGGTCGCAGCGGATCTTCACGTCATCGGCGTGCTCCTGCATCATCTGGTGTGCGACGGCTGGTCGTCGATGCTGTTCTTTCGCGACCTCGGCGCGCTCTACGCCGCACACGTGGCCGATACCGATGCCAGCTTGCCCGAGCCGGTACCGTTCTCACGCCATGTGGCCCAGCAGATGGCGCGCGATTTCGCGCCGGATCTGGCCTGGTGGCGCGAGCTCTATGCGACCGCGCCGCCCGAGCTGACACTGCCAACCCGTGCAGCGCGTCCTGAACAACGTCAGGCAGCCGGGCACACGACCCGTCACCAGATATCGAATGCCCTCATCGAACGTATCACCGCGGCCGCTACCGAGCGCTCGACAACGCGTTTCGCGCTGACGCTCGCCGCCTTCGCGGCGCTGATCATGCGACTGTCCGGCCAGCGCGATATCGTCGTCGCCATGCCGGTGGCCGGTCAGGTGCTGGAAGGCGAAACCGAGCTGTTCGGCCATTGCGTACAGACGCTGCCGTTGCGTTTGACCGCGGCCGAGAACGCGTCGTTCGACGATCTGCTGGGCACGGTTCGACAGGCCATCAGCGCGGCCAGCGATCATGCCGGTGCGACCTATGGCCAGATCGTGCGTGAGGTCGCCGGCCCACGCGATCCGTCACGGCTGCCGCTGGCCGAGATCATGTTCAACTGCGCGCCCGATGACGGGCCGCCCGTGCTGCCCGGTTTGAAGAGTGCGATCGACGAGCCGGCAAAAACGGCCACCCAGTTCGATCTGCATTTCGATCTGGAGATCGGCGCCGACGGATGGTGGATCGACTGCGATTACGCCACCGCGCTTTTCGATGTGGACATGATCACGCGCTGGTTGAACGACTATGAAAGCGTGCTCGCCGCTATCGTCGATGAACCGTCGATCGCGATCGACGCGTTGCCGGTACAGGCGGCCGTACGTGACGACCCGGGGGCGCGTTTCAATCCGCCCCCGCTGGCGATCGAACCGGACGTCGATCTGGTGGTTGCCCTGCGCCGCGGGGCGGCCGCCGGACGGAATACGATCGCCGTCGCGCATGCCAGCGGTGACTGGGATTACGATCGCCTGGGCAGTGCTTCGGACCGCATCGCGGCCGCCCTTGCCGAGCGGGGTATCGGCCCCGGTCAGCGGGTCGGGTTATGTGCGCGCCGCACACCGGCGATGATCGCGGGCCTGATCGGCATCCTCAAGGCGGGGGCGGCTTACCTGCCAATGGACCCGTCGTACCCGCTGGAGCGCCTGCTGTTCACCGCACAGGACAGCGGCGTTGCCCTGACGCTGGTCGACGACAATGACTTGCCGCTGGGCGAAACGCCGACCCTGACGCTGGACAGCGCAATGGCCGCGACCGGGGCCGTGCCGCAGATTCCCGTGGATAGCGAGCGCGAAGTCTATGTGATCTATACCTCAGGCTCGACAGGCCGCCCGAAAGGTGTATCGGTACGACATCGCAATGTACTCGCACTGCTGGCGTGGGCCGAACAGGCAATGAGCAACGACGAGATCGAGCGCATGCTGGCCGCGACGTCGATCTGCTTCGATGTGTCCGTGTTCGAGCTGTTCGTACCGCTGTGCCGCGGCAAGACGATCGTTCTGGTCGACGATCTGCTCGCGCTGGTGACACCCCCCGAGACCCCACCGACCACGGTAGGCGGTGTGCCGTCGGCGCTGTCGGCATTACTGCGCCACGTGGATCTGCCCGCGTCGGTACGAACCGTCGTACCGGCCGGCGAACCGCTTCGCCGCGATCTGGTGGCCCGACTCTTCGCACAGCCTGGCGTCACCCGCGTGATGGAATGCTACGGGCCGACCGAGTCCACCGTGTTCGCGACATCGAGCGAGCGCCAGGTCGACGGCCCCGAAACCATCGGACCGCCGATTGCCGGTTGGCGCGCCCAGATCGTGGACGCGCAGGATCGGCCGGTCGCCATTGGCGAGGTCGGCGAGCTGCTGATCGGCGGCGCCGGCGTGGCCAGCGGCTACGTAGGACGACCGGACCTGACCGCCGAACGTTTCGTGCCGGACCCGGATGGCGAGCCGGGCGCGCGTCGTTATCGCAGCGGCGATATGTGCCGCTGGCGCAGTGATGGTCAGATCGAGTTCGTGGGGCGGGCGGATACGCAGGTCAAGCTGCGTGGCTATCGCATCGAGTTGGGCGAGATCGAGTCTGTGCTGACCCGGCATCCGGCCGTCGAAAACGCTGTCGTAGGCGTGCGCTGCGTGGGTGAGGGCGACGATCAGCTGATTGCCTGGTGGCAGCCGGCCGCAGGGCAGGAAAACGTGACGCCGACAACGCTTCGTCGGTATCTGCGTGATCATTTGCCGCTGTATATGGTGGCCCAGCAGTTCGTGGTTCAGACGCAGTGGCCGCGCTTGGCCAACGGCAAGATCGACCGCAATGCGCTCGTCGACCCGTTTACGAAACCATCGGCCGCGCCTGCGCTCACGCAGCCAAACCCGGACGCAATAGCCGCGATGACCGCACTCTGGTCGCAGGCGCTCGGCCATGATGTATCGCCGGGGCCGCAGGATACGTTCATCGATATGGGCGGGCACTCGCTGCTGGCGGTTCGTGCAGTGGCCACAGCGCGCGAGCGCCACGGCGTTGAGGTGCCGGTCCGCGCGATGATGCTCGACAGTCTCGGGCAACTGGCAATGCGCCTGGCACAAGCAGAAAACGCGGGCGCTGCCTCGAGCGCGGACGAATCAACAGCCGATGCCGCCGCCCCGGACGATCAAACCCGTTCGACCAGCCAGCACACGGACGACGCGGCCCGAGAGCCGGGCGAGCGGCGCAGCGGCCTGATGGCGCGTCTGGGCCTGTCGCGGCCGTCCTGAGGTGACGATGGTTCCGTTCTTCTTCGGCGCGCAGGACACGCTCTACGGCGCGTACCACCCGCCGAGTCCCGACGCCCAGGGCCCGGAAACGGCGTTGCTGATCTGCCAGGGGATCGGCTACGAGTACATGCGTGCTTATCGGGCCTGTTGGCAGATGGCGGAAACCGCAGCCGCGGGCAACGCCCATGTGCTGCGTTTCGATTATCGCGGCACCGGCGATAGCCAGGGGCGACAGCACGATGCCAGTTGGGCCGAATGGATCGCGAATACCCGTGAGGCGATCGCCTGGTTGCAGCACACCACGGCGTTGTCACATGTCCGGATTCTCGGCGTGCGGGTCGGTGCTCTCATTGCGGCAGCTGCCAGTGCCGGCGACATCGACCGCCGCCGGCTTCTGTTCTGGGATCCGGTGGTCGACGGCGAGGCCTATCTGCGCGATATCGCGGATATGCACGAAAGTCAGACGCGCAACATGAATCGCTATCGCCCGCGGCGGCATCATCACGCCGAACGCGGCGCCGACGAATATCTGGGCTTTCACTGGCCGACGCCGGTGGTGGACGGCCTGGCACAGGCCCGCCTGATCGCCTACGCGCCGACGCGCGTCGACGATTGGGACGTCGCCCTCAGCCAGGGTGAACAGGCCCCAGCGCTGATCGAAACAATCACCGCACGCGGCGGGCATGTCATCGACATGGCCGAAACCATCGACTGGACCGATATCCGTGCGCAGTACCGCCGGGTCGCATTACCCCGTTCTGCCGAGACCATGCTCGATCGGGTGCTTTGCTGATATGCGTGAAACACCGCTGATTTTCGGACACGAATCCCATCTGGTCGGCATACTGTGTGAACCCGATGAGCCGGCCCGCAAGGAACGGCCCGCGCTGATGTTTCTTAATGCCGGGCTCGAACATCGCGTGGGCCCCCGCGGACTGTCCGTCGCGGTGGCGCGGGCGCTGGCCGACGCCGGCTTTGCCAGTCTGCGCTTCGACTATGCCGGCATGGGCGAAAGCC
Organism: Salinisphaera shabanensis E1L3A; assembly: GCF_000215955.2. Taxonomy (GTDB): domain Bacteria; phylum Pseudomonadota; class Gammaproteobacteria; order Nevskiales; family Salinisphaeraceae; genus Salinisphaera; species Salinisphaera shabanensis. The sequence goes on along the minus strand of NZ_AFNV02000018.1, from coordinate 68,823 downwards.
GCAAGCCGCAGTCCCCGCTTGCCGTGGAGCGTCGCGATGAATTACAGGTGGAATGCGCTGCGGCGATCGAGTTGTTGCATGAACGCGTGGGGTGCAGCCGCGTGGTGCTGTTCGGCCTGTGCAGTGGGGCCGACGACGCCCATCACGTGGCGCTGTCCCAGAGCGCGGTGGCCGGCATGATTCAGATCGACGGCCACGCTGCGATTACGGCGGGCTTCAAATGGCGTTATATCGCGCAGCGACTGAGCTCGCCGCGGCGGTGGCAGAACTGGTTCGAGCGCAAGTTCGGCACGCCCAGCGATACGGATCACGCAGTAATCGAAGGCATCGACTTTTTCGAGATGCCCGATCGCGACACGCTCGCCGGGGATCTGTCGACGCTCGTTGCGCGCGACGTACGCCTGTTCTATGCCTACTCCGGGGCGACCCACGGCTATTACAACCACGCGGGCCAGCTGCGTAACGCGCTGGCCGATATCGAGCTGGGCGATCATCTGCACGAACAGTTTCTGCCGTCGGCAGACCATACGTTTTCTCGCAACGCCGAACGGATGCGGCTAATCGAAGCCGTGATCGGCTGGCTTCAGTCGGGCTGGCCGGTCGCCGAATGACAGCAGGCCGCACACACGATGCGCTCGCCGTGCAATCGGGTACGCACACGCATACGCGCCAGCGGTCGAGCCGCACTGGCCAAGCGCACGCGATAACCGTCGTGCGTCGCAATCAGTTCGAAGTCACTGAAATCGGTCGGCGGCGGCCCAAGCGCCGCGAGGCATTTGAAGGCGGCTTCCTTGGCCGAAAACAGTTGGGCCGCGGCTCGGGCATCGCACAACGTCGCCCGTTCGGCCGCGGTGAATACGCTCTCCCAGACAGACGCTTCCAGCAGGCGCGGGCCTTCGATATCGATACCGAGACCTGTCAACGCACCCCGTACAGTGACTGCCGCGGCAACCACACCGTCGGCATGCGTCACGCTGCCGATCACGCCCTGGGGCCAGGCGGGGCCCGCATCGCGGGTCGCGCCCAGCGCCGGTACCGGCCGGCCCAGCGCGGCCAGTGCGTCCCGCGCAAGCGCGCGACCACTGGCGAACTCCGCGCGGCGCGTCTGGACCGCGCGCGCGACGAGCGCCGCCTCGATAGCCGGCAACGCACCGGCTGCGACGATGGGCCCGGCGCGCACGATCACATTCTGCGGCAGCAGGCCGGCGATAACGGTTTCCAGCGTGTGATCACGGATCATGCGGCTATTGTCACCCGGCCGGGGCTCGAAGGGCAGGTGTCGCCGTGCTGAAGTGGCTGTCGTCATCGCTAGCGGATGCACTGGGGCGCATTCTGCTGAAGGTCGTTACCACGGTCGTCTTTGCCTACTGGCTATCGCCCGAGGTCTTCGGCCGCGCCTCGCTGACGATCGTGATCGTCAGCCTGCTTGCGATCGTGGTGACTGCGCCTTTCGAAGAATCGCTGGTGCAACGCCGGGTCATACGCCGTGCCCATTTCGCGGCAGCACTGGCGCTCGTTCTGGCCGGCTCCATGGCGTTGATCGGCGCGGCCTTTGCGGCCGCCTGGGCGATCGCGGCGTTCTATCCGCCCGAGAGCGAGGCGGTGACGCTGGCATGGCTCGTTGCCGGCTTCAGCGTCATCATCCCGGCCCATGCCGGGGTCGCGATCTTCACCGCGCTGGCGCGCCGGCATCGGGCGTTCGCGCGTATCGCCTGGTCGAATCTCGCCGGCGACGCAGCCGGCGTCGGTATCGGTCTGGTGCTTGTTTTCGCAGGGGTCGGCGTCTGGTCGCTGCTGTCGGTTCGCCTGGTTTCGCGCTTCGTGACCGTGCTCTGGCTCGTGGGCGACGCGCCGGTACGTATTCGTCCCGCATGGTCTGCCGGCGGGCTGGGTGAATTATCGGGTGTGGCCGGCTGGTTCTTTGCCGCGCGCTGCGTGGACAAGGCCGGCGACGCCGTATTTCAGGGCATCGTCGCCCGCCTGTTCGGGCTGGAAGGCGCAGGTTATCTGAACATGGCGCTACGGATCATCGAGCCGGTGCGCGGGCCCACGGCGTCGGTGAGTCATAACATCGCCATGTCGTTTTTCGTGCGTGCACAGGATTCGTCGCAGCGCCTTCGCGCTGCGGTGGCGAGCACCGTGTCGCATACGTCGATGGTGCTCATGCCGGTCTTTCTGGGACTGGCCGCCTGCGCGCCGACAATGATTGCATTGCTCGGCGGCGAGCGCTGGGCCGCCGCCGGCCCGATCGCCGCGGGTCTGGCGCTCGCGAGTGCGATCGGTGCGACCACGCATTTTCTGATGACGGCCCTTGCCGCGCGCGGCGAGGCCCGGCTGTGTTGTCTGGCATTGACCTGGGAAGTGATCTGCGTGGCGGCCGCTCTGGTCATACTCTATCCCGTGGGGCTCATCGCGATCGGCGTGGCGCGCATGGTGTCGACCTGTGCACTGGCCGGTTTCTATCTGACGGTCGCGCGGCCCGTTTTCGGTATCGATCGACTCGCGTTCGTTCGCTCGGTCGTACCCAGCACGATCAATGCATCACTTATGGCAATTCTGGTCGTGTGGGTAGGGCGCGTTACGCCGCTGGCCGCTTCGCCTGCGCTCTGTCTGCTCGCGCAGGTGGCCACGGGTGTGGCCGTTTATGCAGGGCTCGCGTTCATATTTCAGCGCCCGATGCTGTATTCGGTTATCGGTGCACTGCGCGGGCGAAAGCCTGCGGTAGCGGCCTGACAGGCGGCCGGGCCTTCGATCCCGCTATGCTCAGCGCGGTTCGGGGTCCAGCGTTATCCGTACGGCCACGCCGCCGATCCATTCCCGATACCCGAACTCGGGCTGGTTCGACTCGCGAATCACACGTTGGCCGCTGGCAATGAAGGAGACCTGGCGTAACGGGCTCCACGTCAGATCCAGACCGTAGTCTCGAACTTCGTCGTTGCGCCGATCCTCGGCGGTCGAGGTGAGCTGGTAGTCGCGACGGTCCCAGCCGGCATGTGCCGTGACTGCGATCGCGGGGCTGTATTCCCAGTTGAGTTCCACGCGCGCGCCGCGATTGCGGACCGCGTTGGCGTCGACGTTGTCGGCCGAATAGATATCCTGTGAGAGTGCGAAGCTGAGCTGGGTCTTCGCGGATATGTCGCGAATGTATCGCAGACGCGCGGTGGGCGAACTGTAATCCTCGGATTGACCGCCCCGGTTGTCGCGATGGGCATAGCCGGCCCGTAACTGGACACGGGAAATTCCGGAAAAACGCCAGTCCAGTCGACCGAACGGTTCGTGCTGGACAAAACGACGCGCCAATACGTCATTCGGGTTGCGTTCGGGATAACGGCCGTCGATACGCTGGACGCCAGCGGTGAAGGTCGCGCCGCGCGCACCGATGTAACGCAGGGCAAGACGGGACTCCGCCTCGTTGCGATCGTAGCGGCGCTCGCTGTCGAGCGTATGCCGGCGCATCCTGTAGTCGACGCCGCCCACCACCTGCCAGTGCGGAGTGACCGCGAGCGTGGTTTCCACGCCCGGGTTGCTCAGACGAATGAAATCCTGGGCACGGCTGTTGCGATTTTCGAATCCGGTGAGCTCACGTGAGCGGTTGTAATAGAGCTGACCCCTGAAGGCATTGCCGATCTCGTAGTTCCATACGAAGTTGCCGTGATACGCGGTATGGTCCAGCCGTGTATTCTTGACGTAGTTCAGACGGCTCAGATCGATATGCAGCGATAGCTCCTGGCGGGACATACCCCAGCGCGCATCGGCGCCGACCGTAGCACGCCGCTGCGTATCCGCCTCACGTTCGGCTTCCGGTGCGGCATAAAGATTGCTATCGCGGCTTATGCCGGTTTCGACATAGGGCGACAAACGCAGCTCGGCTGCGCCGGCACTGTACGGCAGTGCCACGATCGAGACGGCCAGAACGTAGTGAAGTTCAATACGCCGCACGATCGCGAAAGATTAGCGCGATAGTGCGCAGTATGATGTAGACATCGAGCCCGGGAGACCAGGTGCGGATATAACGCAGGTCGAACTCGACCCGGCGTTCCATGGATTCGAGCATATGGATCTCGCCGCGCAAGCCGTTGATCTGGGCAAGCCCGGTCAGGCCGGGGCGCACCTTATGACGCAGCATATAGCGTTCAATCAGTGCTCGATAGGTTTCGTTGTGCTCGACGGCGTGCGGACGCGGACCGACCACGCTCATGTCTCCGCGCAATACGTCCCAGAACTGCGGTAGCTCGTCGATCGATGTCCGGCGCAGCAGACGCCCGATAGGCGTCACACGCGGATCGTCGCGTGTGGCTTGCGCGACCGTGCCATCGTCGGGCGTGACATGCATGGTACGGAACTTGTGCACCTTGATCCGGCGCCCATCCAGGCCATAACGCTGCTGGGTAAACAGGACAGGGCGCCCGGATGTGAGCCATATCACGGCTGCAATGAGCAGCAGCAACGGTGACAGCACGATCAGGACGCTGGCCGAAAACAGAATATCCATGAGCCGCTTGAGCGCGCCGTCCGCGCCGAAGAACGGCGTTTCGCTGAAGGAGAACACCGGCACGCCGCCGATATTCGCGAACTGTAGCTGGTCGCTTCGAAACAGGGGCGACGTCGGCATGAAATAGATCGATGCCGTGGTATCGCCGAGCTGGCGAACGATATCGGTGGCACGGTCGGCACCTTCCAGCGGCAATACCACGAAAACGACGTTGACGCTGTGTCGGTTGACGTAGTCGACCACGTCGCCGGTACCGCCAAGCACGGGGCGATCTTCCTTGCGATGACCGACGCGTTCGGGGCTTCGGTCCTCGAAGAAACCCAGAAGCCGAAATTTGGGCACGTCGAGCGCGCCGAGAATATGGGCCAGGCGTTGTGCGTCTTCGCTCACGAATACGATGACCGCGGTGCGCGATTTCATGGAATCCGGAAAGAACCGGAAGAAGGCATACCGAATGATGTGATGCACCAGTACGAACAGCATGGGAGTAAGCACGAGCCAGAGCAGGATCACGCGGCGCTCGTATTCGCCGGTGCGCCGGGTCAGAAAGCCCAGGAATACCAGTCCCGCAGCACACAGAAACCAGCTGATCATGACGCCGGTGCCGATCGATCCGGCGCGCCCGACATGCCACTTCCAGATCAGGTTGTAGCGGCTGAACACCAGGCCGATGGTCACGAACGCCAGTGCGGCGAGTTCACGATCGTTTTCACTGACGCCCTGTTCGGAGAACGTCGCGATCAGCAGCAGCAGGGCGGTGCTCAGCCCGCCATAGATCAACCCATGGAAAATCGGTGCCGAAAATGTACGGGTACCGAGCTTCATCATGGCCCGCGCCTTTTACTACCGCGACGCAGCCCCGCACGCAGTAGAGCGCGCGGCAGCCCGGCGAGCTGCCGCCGCTGCCAACGACGCAGATCGGCCCGAAAGGCGGGATCGGGATAACGCTCGGCACCGCGCGCGGCTGCACTGAAATAGCCAGCAATAATCAGCAGTCCGCCCACCACATAGGGCCAGTCACGCATGCGATAGACGCCCGATGCGACCGCATAGGCCGGGTGGTAGCCCATGAAATGAATGCCGCGCCCCCAGCGTAGCCGGCCGTGGACGATGCTCACCTGCGACGACCCCATCAGCCGATGATGATGGATGCGGGCATCGGGATCGGAGATGTTGCGGGTACGCCAGCCGGTCATGCGGGCGCGGTGGATATCGATGCCGTCCCATTGCAGCGTCTGCTCGAAGCCACCGATGGCTTCGAAGGCTGCGCGTCGATAGAACTTGAAGGGCCCACACACCATGTCGGGGCTCTTGCGTTCCTCGACATCGCCGCCCGGCTCGGGCCGGTACACCCGTCCCGACACCGCAGCCAGTTTTTCGTCCGCGGCAAATTCGGCGAGCATGCGTTCGATATAGCGTGGGCCGTAGGTGATATCCGCATCTAGCTTGACGATGAAGTCCCAGTCGCTCACCGGGGCGGCTGCGAGACCGTAATTGAAGGCCTCGATCACGCCGGAGCCGACCTGGCGGTGACCGCGATCCGGCTTGTCCACCACATGAATGAAATCGGTCTCGGCCGCTCGCGACCTGGCGATTGCAGCGGTGTCGTCGCTCGAGCCGTCGTTGACGATCACCCAGGCCGTCGGCCGTATCGTTTGCGCGCTAAGGCTATCGATTGCTGCCTCGATGAATCGTGCTTCGTCGCGCACCGGTGAAATCACCAGAATCGACGGCGGCTGGCTCGGCTTAAGATCACACCCGCTCATGACAGCACGCGGTCGTAGGCCGCCAGCAGCTTCGGCACTTCGTGATGCCAGGCGAGCAGGTCCTCGATACGGCGTCGGCCGATATCACCCAGTTGCTGTCGCAGCGCCGGGTCATCGATCAGCTCGAGTATCTTGTCAGCGAAATCACGACGATCACCGGCACGGGCATACAGCGCCGCATCGGCCGCCGAGGCGCGGCCTTCGATGAGGTCGTACTGGACAAGCGCCTTGCCCAGCGCCATGTATTCCAGAATCTTGTTCATCGTGGAATGGTCGTTCATCTCGTTCTTGGGATCAGGGCTAATACAGATATCGGCCGACGAGAGCACACGCATGAGTGCATCGCCGTCCAGACGGCCCGGGAAATCCACGTATTCGTCGATGAGCAGCTGTTTTGCGAGCGTGCGCAGGCTCTTCAACGACGGGCCAAAACCGACCAGGCAGAACTGGATATCCGTGCGCCCGCGCTCATGCACGATATCGGCGACCATACGCAGCAGATCGTCCAAACCTTCCTGTTCGCCCATGACACCGACATAACCGACCAGATGGGCGCGCCCCTTGCGCAAGGACGGGTCGGGATCGAGGGCCCGGATACGGTCGAGGTTGGGCCCGCTACGCACCACGAAAACGTCTTCCTCGGCCATGCCGCCGCGCGTGCAGGCAATCTGCTTGAACGAGTCGTTGGTCGCGATCGATACCTTGGCGAGCGCGAAGGTGGCGCGCTCCAGCGCGCGCATCAGGCGATACATCACCCCGCTGCGCCCGAACTTCGCCACGAACAGCTCCGGGCAGAGGTCGTGATGATCGAACAGGAAGCGTACGCCGAAAGGCCGTGCGAGCCCGGCCACGAGAAAGATGGTGTCGGGCGGGTTGCAGGCATGGATCACGTCGACGCGCCGCCGGCGGGCGATACGTGTCGTCAAGCGCAGCTGCCAGAACAACGCTGCGGCATATTCCAGCGGATACGCCCAGCCAGCGCCGGGCAGGTTCGGCAGCGGGTGACGATGAATGGCGATGCCGTCGATTTCGACATAGCGCTCCCGATAGCCTTCGGCGGTCGGGCAGATGATCGATACCGCATAGCCCGCATCCCGCAATGCGCCGGCCTGTTGCCAGACACGCCGGTCGAAAGGCAACGGCAGGTTCTCGACGATGATCAGCACGTGGGCGCGGGTGGGCGCGTGCTCGTTTGCTTGGGTCTGGGCGCTCATGCCGGCATCTTCATGGTCTTCTTGATTGATCGGTGTTGGAGCTTGCGCCGCCGCGCGAGATGGCGCTTCGATAAACGTCTGCGGTACGTTCGGCCAGGGTCGGCCAGCCACGCTGGCCGTCTTCGTCCGCGGCGATCTGGCGGCGGACATCGGCCAGTGCGTCCGGGCGGGATTTGATATCGGCCAGCCGTGCCGCGAGCGTTTCGGCATCGACCGGGTCGAGCAGAAACCCGGTGCGTTCGTTATCGATGGATTCGGCCAACCCGCCGATATCACTGGCCAACACGGCGCTGCGATACGTGAGCGCCAGCATTAGCACACCGGATTGATCGATACGCCGATAGGGCAGCACCACCAGATCGGCTGCAGCGAAATACCGAGCCGTGCTTTCATCGTCCACGCGGCGCAGATCCGCGCTGACGTCATCACGTCCTTGCAGCTGGCCTGTGGCATCGCCGAAAGCATCTTCGCCGGCCACGACCAGATGCATATAGGGGTCCTGCAGTCTGTCGAGCGCCGCCAGCAGCAGGTCGAGGCCCTTGTAGGGGCGCAGCCGGCCGAACAGTAGCAGCATGAACGTATCGTCGGCGATGCCCAGCGCCCGGCGCGCCTGGTCCCGCGCCGGTGCCGGCGCTGCGCCGAGTGTGAGCGGGCCGTGGGCGATTACATGCACTTTCGCGTTACGGACATCGAGTTCGCGGACCAGGGTGTCGGCGGTGAAACGCGTATGGGCGATCACGGCATCGACATGGCGATAAATGCGGCGAAACAGCGCGGCATCGAAGCGACCGCTCTCGTGCGGCAGGCTGTTGTGCGCGGTCCACACCAGTCGTGCCCCGCGCAGACGCGCGATGACGAGCAGCGGCCAGTCGAGCAGCGGCTGGTGCAGAGCCTGAACATGCAGGACATCCGGGCGTTCACGCCAGATACAGGCCGCGGTGCGTGCCAGCGCGACCGCATGCGCCGTGAGTTTCTGCAAGCGGCCGCGCTTGATCCGTGCCGCGGGATAACAGCGCGCCACGGCACAGCCGGCGGCCTCTGCATAGGCAAAATCGCGGCGCACGACCAGACACAGACGTTCGATGTCGTCGCGCGCGCCCAGCGCGGCTGCGAGTTCGGCCGTGTATTCGGCGGGCCAGGGGGCATGAATGAGTACGCGCATCGACACGTTATTGCGTACTCAGCCGGACAATCGTCACGCGATCGTCGCGACACTTGCCGTCGTCGAGCACATTGGCGTGGATATAGAACACCGCACCGCTGCCTTCGGGCGCCGGGATGGCCCGAGTATGACACAGCGCAGTCCCGTCGCGTGCATCGCCCTTGTAGAGCGTTTGCCATGCGCCCGTGGGGCGGCCACTGCGGTCGACCGTGCGACGCAATACCGTCAGTCCGGTCGCGAACGCCCACTCATGGCCACTGGCGTCGTAGTGCTGTTCGAATGCCTGATTCGGCACGGGCTCGGGATCGGACCACTGACCATCCGCGAGCCGGGATCGATAACGCGGCCCGTGCACCGACTGCAGCGCGACCACCGGGTGGCCGTCTGCGCTGACGCTGATACGGGCCGGGCTATAGAGACCATCCGGCGCCAGCTCGGCGATACGTCGCGGCGCCACACGGCTGGCCGCGGCGAGATCGATAGGCAGCTGGTAGCGCTTACCCGCCGCGTTATAGGCCGTATCGCTGCCGGCAGGCATATACGCATAGCTGGCGAAGTTCTGATCTACGCCAGAGTCACCACGGCGCCAGAGCCAGGCCACATGCATGCCGTTGTCGGCGTCGAAGGCCAGGCGCATCTGATAGACCCACCAGCCCGGCTCGCTGATGAACGGTTGGCTGACATACTCCGCACGACCAGGCGGCAGTTGGATGTCGTCGCGGCCCACGCTCAAATCGCCGCCAATGGCGTTCCAGCTACGGGAGGTCTCGTCATAGCGGGCAAGTCCACCGGAGAACAGTCGTTGTGACCATGTCCGCGCCGGGCGCACGGCATAGCGATAGGTGACATAGAGCCGACCGTCACGATCGTTGAAGAACGATGGATAGGTGACCTGGGTGCCCGGAATGGCGGCGGTGCCCGGCGCAGGGAACTCGACGCGTCTGTTCTGGCTGCCCCAGCGCGCTTTCTCGGAAACACGCTGGCCACGAAAGACGAAACGGTCGATAGCTTCCGGTTGTGCCGAGACCGAATATTGCCAGGGCAGGTTGTGCATGTCGTAGGCGACATGCACGAAGCCTTTGCGGTCGAGCCCGATCGACGCCGCGGTGTGATAAGGGTCATTCGCGGTATCGGCATCGAGCAGGTGCGAGCGCCACGACCAGCGGCCGTCGGCATCGCGCACGCCTTTTCGCACGACGGTATGAAAGCCGAAGTGGTGTAACGGCACGGCGCGTGTGCCGGGCTCGACGTTGACGGTATAAACGCTCGAACCGGTGGCGGCGAGCGGGGTGGCGAATACGCTGGCATTGGCCTCGGCCGCCTCGATCGGCGGCAGGATCACCTCGGCGGTGAGGGCAGCGCTTGCCGATCCGGCGGCCAGTGATAACACGCAGCCCAGGGCGAGCCGTCTGGCAAGAATGGAACCACCCAGGACGCCGAGTCGGTTGATCATTGCGATTCATCCGAAGGATCGATCGCGCGCAGGCGTGCAAGCGCAAGGCTCGCGTGGATCGATAGCAGAAACATGAAATGGATCGGTCGGAAAAAACTGGATTCAGCGATATTGGCGATCGCCAGGAACACCATGAATGCCAGTACCCAGGCGGCTTCCGCACGCCACGCAGGCAACAATGTCACGCCACGGCGAATCGTGTTGGCCCAGAAACCCAGCGCAAGAAGCAGCCCCGAAATCCCCAGTTCGTTGACCACATCCAGATAGCCGTTGTGCGCCTGCCAGAGCCCGCCGTAAAGATCCTGTGTCACCCAGGGGGCCGGGCCGCCCGCGCCAAGCCAGAACGCCTGAAAGCCGGTCCCCAGCCAGGGATGTTTCACGACTTCGGCATACACGAGCCGCCAGATTTCCAGGCGTCCGGTAAACGTCACATCGCGACCGACCGCGTTTGCCACAGGCGAAACGATATCGCGCCAACCGGGCACGCCGTAGGTAACAAGCACGACGAAGCAGGTGCTGACGATGACCGCCGCGAGCGCAAGCATACTTCGCAAGAACAGCCTGCGTAGCGAGACGACCGGTCGAAAGAACAGCCATAGGGGCGGCAGTACGGCCACTACGCACAGCAGGGCCGTGGCATTGCGCGCCATGATCAGGGTTAGCGCCGCGAGCGCCGCCCAGGCCAGCGCGGGCAGCGCGCGTACCTCACCGATCGCGAACCCATGCATCCACAGCACCATCATCAAACCTGCGGCCATGCCCAGATGGTTCTTGCTGCGAGTGATACCGGTCCAGGCGTTGTCGTAGCCGGCCACGCGTGCGATATGCGGAATCACGAAGACGGCAACGATCGATGCCACGACCACGGCCGTCAGACAAGCACGGGTATGCTGGCGTAGCCGCGCCGGGCGCCAGGCCGCGACCTGAAATGCAAGCGCGATCAGGAGAGTGCCGATCAGCAGCACGAGCTTGCGCACGGTCACGTCCGGATAATCGGACCAGCCCAGGCTGAGGATGGCCCAGCCGACGAACAGCAATAGAAATGGGTCGACGTGGCGCACAACACGCCACGCCACGCCGCGTCGAAGCCAAACGATGAGCGCGCAGATCATGAAGGGCGACATCCATTGCAGGCGCCGGATCAGCGAACCCTGCTGGGCGTTCTCCAGGGTCGTGTCGCGCGCCCAGTCGAGGCCGTCGGGCAGCAGCGCAAACGCCAGCGTTGCCCAGAACACGGCGATAAGCAGCCAGGAGAAACGGGTATCGTTGTCGGCCGGCAGCGCCATGCGTATCAACTGTCTGTGAGCACGGTGCCCAATATCGTCGACGCGCTGTCTTTGAGTTCTGTGGTGAGTTTGCGTAGCCGTTGCAGGCGCGTGCCGTCTCGCTGGACGACGACCAAGGCACCGTCGCTCATACCCGCCGCCGAGATCGCATCCAGATCGTCCGGATGGTCCGCGGTGTCGATCACGATGCAGTCGTATTCAGCGCGCAAGTCGGTGATGAGCTGTGCAAACTGCGCGGGCGCATCCACCAGGGTATCGGCCAGCGATGGATGGCTGTCGGTCGCGCGCATGACGGTCAGGCCGGGCACGGCGGTAATTTGCGCCACGCGAAAATCCGGCTCGATGCCGAAAAGCAGATGTTGTTGCGCGCGCTGGCGGGCTGCATCGATCAGTACGGTCCGCTGGCCGGATCGGGCCAGCAGCACGGTAAGATTTGCCGCGACTACGCTACGGCCTGCGTTCGACGAGCAGCTAACCACGGCCAGACACTTGGCATGGCTGTCGCTGAGCACGATGCGTGCAAGCGTGGCGCGCAGCGTGTCCGCCGCCCGGGTGTGCGGGCCGTGAAAGGCAAACACATCGTTATGTAGCTGCATGTGTTCGCGCTGTGGCTCGTTTGTCATCGCTGGGCTCCGTATTCGAGTTCACCCAGAACCGGGAGCTCCAATTCGCGTTCGATATCCTCGGCCGCGCGTACACGGCGATCGAGAAGCTCCTGAAGCAGGGCGATCATCACGCCGACGATCAAGCCCAGAATCACGGCCAGAAGGAGTTTGCGCTTGAGACTCAGGCCCGCGGTCTTGGTGGGCGCGATTGCGCGGGTGATGACCGACACGTTCTGAGCCGTAAGCTCGCTGCCCCCGAGCACCTGGTCGTAGCTCGACAGCGCTGCCTCGTAGACCTGCGAAGCGCTGTCCAGACGCCGCCGATAGCTGTCGAGCCGCGCTCGCTTGGTCTGCTTGTCCATGACGTCCGCGCGTGCGGCGTCGTAGTTGCCCTGCAGGGCATCCACCTCGCCGCGCCCAACCTTCACGCTCTGACGGGCGGCCGCGAGATAGGCATCGATCTCATCGCGCAGACGCGCCCGTACGGTGCCGATCTGGCCGTCGATGGCGCGAATACGCGGATGGTTCGGGCCAAGAGATTCTGCAATCTCGGCACGTTCGGCCAGAAAGCCGGCGAGGCGGTTTTTCAGGTCCTGCACCACGTTGCTGTCGAGCACGTCGGCCTGGGCCGTAATCGGCTGGCCGCTGGAACGGGCCGCCTCGATCTGATCGACTTCGGCCTGGGCGGACTGCAATCGTCCCTGTGCGGCGTTCAAGCGCGTGCCGAGATCGTTGAGGCGGCTGGTATCGACATTTTCGGCGGCCGTCGAGTCGATTACGCCGAAGCGCTGACGGGCCTGGGTGAGCTCGTCCTGGGCCTCATCGACCTTGGCTCGCAACCCGTCGAGGAACGTGGAGTACTGGCCCAGTCGCTGGCGCGCGGGGTCCGTGGCCATATTCTCGCTGGCTTTCATGTACTGATCGATCACCGCATTGACGATGGCCGCGCTTCGCTTCGGATCGTCTCCGCGATACGAGACCACCAGCAATTGACTGACCTCACCGGCACGAACCTCGACCTGCTCGCCGAGGTTGGATGCCAGTCGCTGGCGCAGCGGCCCGTCACCGCTGTCGTCCACGTCGAAGTCGGCACTGGTCTCCGGATCATCCGCAAGACCCAGTTCATCGACGACGCCGAGCATCACGTTCTGACTGGTCATCAGGTCGATCTGGGTGGCCCGATAACTGTCGGCAAGCGCGGTCGAGCGCGCCTGGCCGGTCAGCGGATCGAGACTTGGAAACTCGATCACCAGTGAGGCGCGGGCCTCGTAACTCTTGACGAAAAGCGATGCGATGATCGCTAGCACGAGGAAAACGGCCACGGTAATCGCAACCGTGCGCCAGCGCGCGTGCACGGCGCGCCAGATCTGGCCTACGGTCGGTGTGGCATGCATGCCCGGAATGAGCGGGCGATCGATCTGTGTGCTCAAAAGAAGCGCTCCTTCACGAAGATCACATCGTCGGCCTGTACGCGGGTAGTCGGCGATGCATCCAGTGTCTGCACGGAGCCGTCTTGCGATTTGCGATGAATGGTGAAGCGTGAATTGGAGCCGCGGTCGGTCAGACCCCCGCCGGTCGAGATCGCCTGGATAACGGTCATGCCGGGCTGAATCGCATAGGCATCCGGGCGCTGGACCTGTCCATAGATATAGAACAGCGGCGCCTGCGGCACGTAAATCGTATCGCCCGCGTGCAGCACGTCATCGCTCGCCACACCGCCGCCTGAGACCAGCGCCTCGATATCGACACGTTCGCGGTTCTGATCGTCACCGCGAATCACGACCACAGTGCGTGCGCCGCGCGCGGTGATTCCGCCTGCCTCGGCCAGCGCATCGAGCAACGTGGTACGGCTCGACAGCGAGAAACGGCCCGGCTGGTTGACCGCGCCGAGTACGGCAACCTGCTGGCTGCGGTGTTCGACCAGCGTCAGGCTGATCTGTGGATCGCGAAAATAGCCGCGCTCGCGGTAAGCGGATTCGATACGGCTTTGTGCCGCGTTCGGCGTCAGGTCGCCGATATCGACAACGCCCAGCAGCGGCAGCGATATCTCGCCGCTGTCGGAAACGAACCCCTGCGTGTTCATATCGGGCTGGCCGAACATTCGCATTTCGACGATATCGCCCGCGCCGATGACCACGCCCTGCGGGTCGTCCGCTACAGTCGTTTCGGTCGATTGGGCCTGCGCCGCCGGTAAAGGGGTAGTCGACGTATTCGTCGACGAGGGTGAGGCAGCGATCGGGGGCGCCGAGGAGGGCGTCGGGACGGATTGATCGCCCGGGCCCGGGGCGCCGGCACAGGCACCAAGCAAAACGGCCAAACCGGCCATCGATAACGCGATTCGCAAATCAGTCAGCACAACGCCCATCCCCCTCAAGTCCCCGTGCGCACAGTTTAATGTATCTGCCGCCTGTGTGGCGCCCCAACGTTAACGGCTGCAACGTTGTTGTTCTGAATGTCGATTATATTTTGAATATCAGTTCGGCCTGCGAAATGCCAGACTCCGGGCGCAGCGCTATGAAGCTGGCGCGCGGTGTTGACGCGTTCGCTGCTGCGAGCAGCGGGGTTCATACGTGCAAATACGCAAAAAGGCGTTCTATCGCGAGCCATACTTGGACGGGCGATAAAACGTGCCAAGTCAATACCCTTGTGCATTTGAACGGTGAGGGAGCTGGCTTTGGTCAAAGCGGCGCACCGGGTTTCGGTAACAGGACCATCGTCGCCTGCCCGTAGCCGCCGTTCGCAACCTCGACGGGAACGTCAACACACCCTAGAATCCCGCGCTCGCGCCCGGATGGCGAAATTGGTAGACGCATGGGACTTAAAATCCCTTGGCCTAACGGCCGTGCCGGTTCGAGTCCGGCTCCGGGCACCAGTCATCGGCTTTATGCCGCTTTTTCAAGCGAATTATGACGCGGCCGCGACTCGGCATCCGAAATCTGAGCTGTGGGCGCGGCGAGCGAGCGCTATTCGCAGGGCTGGATATCGCGCTTGTGGGCGGCGAGGCGGCGCGTATTCTCGGCGAGAACGGCGCTGGCAAGACCACGTTATTACGCACGCTCAGCGGCTTACAGCAGCCACTATCCGGTGAAGTCATTTGGGAGTCGGCGAGCGACCGTCCAGCCGACGACGCGCTCCTGTTGAAAGACGAGTTGTGTTTCGTCGGGCACGACAACGCACTCAACGCGGCGCTTACCCCGGTCGAAAACCTTGATGTACTGATGCGCCTGTGCGGGCGGCGCGTGCCGGAAAAGCGTATTCGCGCAACGTTGGCCGATCTGGGCCTCAAGCGATTGGCGCATCGCCCTTGTGGGCGGCTGTCCGCCGGGCAGAAGCGCCGGGTGTCGCTCGCTCGCCTGTGGCTCACTGATGCGCCGCTTTGGCTGTTGGACGAGCCGGCCTCAGCGCTCGATGTCGAGTCGCGCGCGGTGCTGTGTGCACGTATCGCCACCCACGTCAGTGCCGGCGGCATTGCCGTGTTCACGACACATGAAGCGTTGACGTTGCCGGATGTGCCGGTACGCTCGATCGAGCTGTCGCCATGCTGAGTGTTTTCTGGGCGGTGCTGCGGCGTGATCTGCTGCTGGCGTTTCGCCAGCGCGGCGTGCTGGTGCATCACCTGCTGTTTTTCGTGCTGGTAGTGGCCCTGTTTCCACTGGGTACGGGTGCCGATGCGGCCATTCTCGTCACCGTGTCACCGGCCTTGATCTGGATGGCGGTGTTACTGGCCGCACTGCTGTCATTGCAGCGTCTGTTCAAGCCCGATTACGAAGACGGCACACTCGAGCAATACGTGCTGTCGCCCGAGCCGCTGGCGTTGATTGCGCTGGCGAAAGTATTGGCGTACTGGCTTGCCAGCGGACTGATTTTCGTTCTGGCGTCGCCTTTGCTGGTTTTGTTGCTGGGCGTGCCTGCAAGCGCTGTACCCGTTATCATGGCCAGCCTGTTGCTGGGTACGCCAACGCTCGGCCTGGTCGGTGCCATTGGTACGGCGTTGACGTTGAGCCTGCCGCGCGCCGGGCTGCTGTTGAGCCTGCTGATTTTTCCGCTCTATGTACCGATCTTGATTTTCGGCGCCGGGGCAATGCGTGCAGCGATCGCAGGACTGCCTGCTGCGGGCGCACTGTATCTTCTGGGCGCGCTGCTCGTGCTCGGTATTACCACCGCACCGTTTGCCATTGCGGCGGCATTGAAAATCAGTCTGGAGTAGGGAAATCCTGCGGCTGTTCGTGGTCCAAGGCCATGTTAAGTCGGGATTATTGCTCTAGATCAATACATAGCGCGTATCGCGAAGAGAAACTATGCGTCGACGCAATACACATTCAACCCGCAACGCAACGGTCTAGACGTTTTGGCTAAGTCCGCGTTCATGCTCTGGCTGCACCGCTTTGGATCGCTGCCGTACTTCTATCGAGTCAGCCGGCCGATCGCGATCGCGCTGGCGGTGCCTGGCGTGCTGCTGGCGGCATACGGTGTGTATGGCGGGCTGGTGAATGCGCCCGTGGATTATCAGCAGGGGGATGCGTTTCGTATTCTCTACATTCATGTGCCGAGCGCCTGGCTGTCGCTGTTCGGCTATACGAGCATGGCAATCGCCGGCGTGGTGGCCCTTGTCTGGCGTCTCAAGCTGGCCGAGATTTTTCTCGTGGCTGCCGCACCGGTGGGGGCGAGCTTTACGTTCCTGGCACTCGTGACGGGGGCAATCTGGGGCAAGCCGATGTGGGGCACCTGGTGGGTCTGGGACGCACGCCTGACCTCCGAACTGATCCTGTTGTTTCTGTATCTGGGCGTGATCGCTCTGCATAACGCGATCGAGTCGCCGCGTACGGCCGCCCGGGCCTGTGCGTTGCTGTCGGTGGTCGGAGTGATCAATGTGCCGATCATTCATTACTCCGTGGAGTGGTGGAATACCCTGCATCAGGGGCCGACGGTCACGCGTTTCGGTCGTCCGGCGATGGAAATGGACATGCTGTGGCCGTTGCTGTGTGCAGCACTGGGCTTCACGCTGATGTTCGGGTGGCTCACGCTCTGGAACATGCGTGCGCAACTGCTTTGGCGGGAACGGCGTAGTCGTTGGGCCAAAAAGGTTTTTTCCGATGCATGAATCGTGGCAACAGTTCTGGGCGATGGGTGGATACGCACCGTATGTGTGGGGCAGCTACGCCATAGCCGCAATCGTGATTGTCGGTAACATCGTCACACCGGTGCTCGTGCACCGACATATCGCACGGCGGATCAAGAACGAGGAATACGATGACTAGAACACGACGTCGTCGCCTGATGCTGGTCGGCGGTCTGTTCGTCGGTCTGGCCGCTGCCACCGCGCTTGCGCTGACCGCGTTCAGCGAAAATATCCTCTATTTTTATCAGCCGAGTGAAATCGTGGCTGGCGATGTGCCCACGCATACACGCTTTCGTATCGGCGGGCTGGTCGAGAATGGATCGGTGGATCGCAACAGCGATGACTTGCTGGTGCGCTTCACGCTCGCGGATTGCCAGGCGAGCGTTCCAGTGCAGTTCCGCGGTACGTTGCCCGATCTGTTTCGCGAGGGGCAGGGCATTGTCGCCTATGGCGAACTCAATGAGTCCGGCCAGTTCGTCGCAGACGAAGTGTTGGCCAAGCACGACGAGAACTATATGTCGCCGGATGTGGCGGATGCGATGAAAGATGAATCAGGCGAGAGCTGCATGCCGACCAATATGCAGGCGAAACGATGATTCCCGAGATCGGCCAATTTGCGCTCATTCTTGCCCTCGGTCTGGCCACGCTCCAGACCGTATTGCCGTTGTATGGCGTGTGGCGTTCGCGCGCGGACTGTTTGGCGGTCGCCGCGCCCGCAGCGATCGGCCAGTTCGTGATGATGGGCATTGCCTTCGTCGCCCTGGGCTTCGCCTTCTATGCCAACGATTTTTCGGTGGCCTATGTGGCAGCCAACTCGAATACGCAACTGCCATGGTTCTATCGCCTGGCGGCGATCTGGGGCGCGCATGAAGGGTCACTACTACTGTGGATGACGCTGCTGGCCTGCTGGAGCCTTGCCGTTGCGCTGGCCAGTCGTACGCTGCCCCGCGAAGTCGCCAGTTGCGTGTTGGCGGTGATGGGCGCAGTAAGCGTCGGGTTTCTCCTGTTCACGCTGTTTACGTCCAATCCGTTCGAGCGTCAGTTCCCAGCGCCCGTGGAGGGACGCGACCTCAACCCGCTGCTGCAGGATCCCGGGCTGGTCGTGCATCCGCCGATGCTCTATATGGGCTATGTCGGCTTTGCGGTGGCGTTTGCGTTTGCAATCACCGCGCTGATTACAGGACGCGTCGATAGTGCATGGACGCGATGGACGCGGCCTTGGACAACAGCCGCCTGGGTGTTTCTGACCATCGGCGTGACGCTGGGCAGCTGGTGGGCTTATAACGAACTCGGTTGGGGCGGCTGGTGGTTCTGGGATCCGGTCGAAAACGCTTCGTTCATGCCTTGGCTCGTCGGCACCGCCTTGATCCATTCGCTCGCGGTGACCGAAAAACGCGGCATTTTCAAAAGCTGGACGGTGCTGCTCGCGATCACTGCGTTTGCATTGTCGCTACTCGGTACATTCCTAGTGCGCTCCGGTGTGCTGATATCGGTACATGCTTTTGCGACCGACCCGACCCGCGGCATCTATATTCTGACGTTCTTCGCGGTGGTGGTCGGCGGTTCGCTGCTGCTCTACGCGTTGCGTGCAGCCCAGTTCGAATCGGGCCGCGAGCCCGTCGCGGCGCTGTCCCGGGAGGGGTTGCTGCTGCTCAACAATATCTTCCTCGTGGTTGCCGCCGCGGGCGTGTTGCTGGGCACGCTCTACCCGATTCTGGCCGACTCGCTGGGCATGGGTCGAATTTCGGTGGGGCCGCCGTATTTCAATAAGGTCTTCATCCCGTTGACCGCGCCGCTGGTGGTGCTGATTGGTGCGGCGGCCGTCATGGCCTGGAAGCGCACGCGTGCCGATGTGCTGCGTTCGCGTCTATGGGCGCCGTTGCTGATATCGATCGCCGTCGGCGTCGCGTTACCACTGCTCACCGTTGGCACCGGCGCGCTCGTGGCAGTCGCAGGGTGTGTGCTGGGTTGCTGGGCGATCGCGACCGCATTCGAGGATATCGTGCGTCGCAGCCGCGGTCGGCGCGTGATGTTGCCGCGCAATGTCGTCGGCATGGCCTTGTCGCATGCAGGCGTCGGCATCTTCGTTATCGGCGTGAGTCTGGTGAGTGGTTTTGGCAGTGAGCACGACGTGCGCCTCGCGCCCGGCGAAAGCACGGAGATGGTGGGCTACGACTTCACGTTCGTGGGCACCCGTCACGTCGATGGACCAAATTTCACTGCTGAGATCGGCGATTTCATCGTGCGTAAAGACGGCGAGCAAATCGCCGAGCTCTATCCCGCCAAGCGTCGCTACAACGCGGCCGGCCAGACCATGACTGAATCCGGTATCGATATCGGATTCACCCGCGATTTGTATGTCTCGCTCGGCGAGCCCTTATCGGGGGACGCCTGGAGTGTGCGGATCTATCATCGGCCTTTCGTGCGCTGGATCTGGGCCGGCGGTTTCATCGCGGCCTTGGGCGGCCTTATTGCACTTTCCGACAAACGTTACTATCGCCGCCGAGCGACCGCTGACAAGGCTGTTGCGGTCGATCGCGGCCTCAACCCGGCGACTGCATGATGCGCTGGCGGCTCATCGTTCCTGTTCTGGTTGTATTCGTACTCATCGTGCTGCTCGGCTACGGGCTTACGCGACGGCCGGATATTCTACCGTCGGCATTCATCGACAAACCGGCGCCGGCCTTCGATCTGCCGACCCTGGCCTCGGACCGCGAACGCATCAGCGCAGCCGATCTCAAAGGCTCGGTCACGCTGGTCAATGTATGGGCGAGCTGGTGTGTGGCCTGCCGAGCCGAGCACGAACTGATCACTGCGGTTTCCCGGCGTACCGGGGTGCCAGTGGTCGGTTTGAACTATAAGGACACGGAGGAAGATGCGCTGCGCTGGCTGGGGCGCTACGGCAACCCGTTTGCGGTGGTGGCCTTCGATCCGAGCGGCGCGGTGGGTATCGACTGGGGCGTCTCGGCAGTGCCGGAGACCTTTGTAATCGATGCCGAGGGCATCATTCGTTACAAGGTGGTCGGCCCGATCACGCGTGAGGAAATGAACGCCACGCTCATACCCAAGCTAGAGCAGCTCAAGGGTGCGGATTCGTGATGCGTTTATTTGCGGCTTTGGTTTTGTTGCTTGCGATGGTCAACGCTCAGGCGGTGGATCTGGAAGGCGACCAGCTGGCGCGCTATCACGAACTCAACGCGGAGTTGCGCTGTCTGATCTGTCAGAACCGTAGTATCGCGGAGTCCGATGCACCGCTGGCCAAGGATCTGCGCACGATCGTCGAAAAACAGATCGCGCAAGGGCGCAGTGATGCCGAGATCAAGCAGTATCTCGTCGACCGTTACGGCAAATGGGTGCTCTACGACCCGCCGCTGGACTCTGCGACCCTCATTCTGTGGATCGGTCCGTTCGTACTGTTGGCCATCGGTCTTCTCGTCGTGGTCTTGATGATGCGACGTCGCCGCGAGGCGCCACCCGAACGCCCATCGCTTGATCGGGACCGGCTCACACGCGTACTCGACGAACAGACGCAACCCACAGATTCCGCCTCGTCCAAAGAGCGTTCATGACCGAATTCCTTGTTTTCGCGGCGATACTGGTCGCCGCCAGTATTGTATTCGTGCTCGTACCGCTGTGGCGCGCGAGCACGCCGACACCCGACAAGCGTCGGGACGCCAATATCACGATCTATCACCAGCGCTACGCCGAGATCGAACGCGAGGTAGCCGCCGGCCGACTCAGCCGTCGCGATGCCGAGATCGAAAAAGACGAGCTCGGTGCACGCCTGCTGGACGATATCGACAACACGCCTGCGATCGCACCGTCCGCCCAGACGGCACGCCGCCCGTGGCTGGCAACACTTCTGGTGTTGGTTGTACTCATTGGCGGTTCGAGCGCGGTCTACTGGCAGATCGGCAATTATCAGTCGCTTGCCGGTGGTGATACCCCAAGCCTGACCGCCATGATCGGGGAACTCGAGCAGCGCGTTGCAGAACACCCCGACGATATGCGCGCGCAGGCGATGCTCGCCCGCACGCATGAAGCGACCGGAAACTACGCGGCCGCGGCCCAGGGCTATCGCGCCCTCAATGCCGCGATGCCGGCGCCACGTCCACCAATCATCGCGGCCGAGGCACAGGCGACGCTGGCGTCGACCGACGATCTGCAAGGGCGGGCAAAAACGCTGTACGAACAGTTGCTCGAGCTCGACCCGCAAAGTCGCGAGGCGTTGTGGTATCTCGGACTGGCCGCGGCCGAGCGCGGCGATACCCATCGTGCGATCGATTACTGGGATCGCCTGCTCGCAGAGGATCTACCCGAAGAGTTCGCCACGATGGTGGCCAACCGGCGTGCGGAGCTGGCCGGCGAGAAGCCGACGTTATCCAATGACTGAGCGTGTTGTTTCGCCCCAGTAAAGGGGTTAACGTCCTTTCTAAAGCACTCTGACCCAATAGGCGATGGCGAACGAAACCCGGCTCGAATACGATTCTCTCCCGGCGGTCACTCCGTCCTACCTGCGCGCAGCGACCACGCTGTCAGGTGGCCTGGCCGGCGATGAAACCATTCCGCCGATCGTTGCGGAACTACCCGATCTGGAAGTTCGCGCTGAAGAACTGGCCAAGTATCGCAAGGTGTGTGGCTTCCAGCATGGGCCGCACCTGCCGGTCACGTATCCGCATGTGCTGGCATTTCCGATGCACATGGCCGTGCTCACGCACAAGCGCTTCCCGCTGAAGCTGCTCGGCCTGATTCACCTGCGCAATGACATCACCCAATACCGGGCGATCGAAACGGCAGAGAAGCTCCATATCGAGGTCAGCGTCGGCGGGCACCGCGAGGTGGAAAAGGGCGTCGAGTTCGATCTGGTCACGCGGGTTCGTGATCGTGCCGGCGAACTCATCTGGCAAGAAGACAGTGTCATGCTCTCGCGCCAGAAAACGAATGTGCCCAAGTCCGCGAAGAAGAAACGCGACGACGGTCTTGGCTTCGAGCCCGACGAGCAAACCACCTGGGACGTGCCCGAGAATATCGGCCGTCGTTACGCCAGCGCGGCAGGCGACTACAATCCGATTCATCTGAGTCCGTGGAGCGCGAAACTGTTCGGCTTTCCGCGCGCGATCGCCACCGGGATGTGGACCAAGGCCCGGGCGGCCGCCGAACTCGAACCCAAGCTGGAAAAGTCGGCTTATACCCTGTCGCTGGGTTTCAAGAAGCCGGTCTTTCTGCCCAGCCAGGCGCGCTTTGCCTATAGCGTGCATGAGCAGGGCGCAGATTTTGCATTGACTAACGCCAACGGCGATATCGTCCATCTGCTCGGCGATATCCGCTATCTCTAGACACCAATTCGTAGGGCTGAAAAGCCAAAGGATCGACTATGCGTATTCGTAAGGCGGTGTTCCCGGTCGCAGGACTGGGCACACGTTTTTTGCCGGCGACCAAGGCCAGTGCCAAGGAAATTCTGCCGGTGGTAGACAAGCCGCTGATCCAGTATGCGGTCAAGGAAGCGATTGCCGCCGGCGCCGAGGAAATGGTGTTCATCACCAGCCATACCAAGAACTCGATCATGGATCATTTCGATCGTGACTATGAGTTGGAGGCGACGCTCGAAGCCAAGGGCAAGGAAGAATTGCTCAAAGCCGTCAAGGACGTGCTACCGCCTGGAATCAGCTGTGTCTATATCCGCCAGCCCGAACAGATGGGCCTGGGCCACGCGATCAATTGCGCGCTGCCCGCCGTGGGCGACCAGGATTTCGCCGTGATTCTCGCCGACGATCTGATTGCAGGCTCTTTTCAGCCCTGCATGGCGCAGATGCAGCGCGTCTACCAGGAATACGGCACGAGCGTACTCGCAGTGCAGCGCGTACCGTGGGAAGAAACCTACAAATACGGCATCGTGGAAGTCGAGCCGATCGGTCCCGGGCTATCGGAAATTCGCGGCATCGTCGAAAAGCCGGATCCGGACAAGGCACCGTCGAATCTCGCAGTGGTCGGGCGTTACATTCTCACCCCGCGCATATTCCGGTTGCTGGACAAGACCCAACCGGGGGCCGGCGGTGAGATTCAGCTGACCGATGCTATCGAGGCCTTGATGGGCGAGCAGACTGTGCTGGCCTATGAATTCGAGGGCACGCGCTATGATTGCGGCAGCAAATTCGGGTATCTCAAGGCCAACGTCGAAATGGGGTTGCAGCACCACGAGATCGGCGACGAGTTCCGCAGCTACCTGAAGAACCTTACGGCAGGTTGGGACGATGACAACGACACGAGCCGCACCGACTGAAATCGGCCCGTGTTGGGTCACGGGCAACGGTACGGTTTGTTATCATACGTTGCCATCACGGCGTCCGCCGGCAGGCGTCGTTGCGGCACGGTTTGAACGAGACGATCCCGGCGTCTCGACACGGCCATGGGCCTTACTCTATGAAAAGCGAACTTAACGACAAGTTCATCGAAAATTCCCCGCTATTCGGCGGCAATGCAGCATACGTCGAGTCCTACTACGAGCAATACCTGAAGGATCCGGACTCAGTCGAGCCCAGCTGGCGCGACTATTTCAAGAGTCTCAACGGCGATGGCGCGGAAGACGTCGCGCACGGCCCGATTCGGGATTCCTTCGTCGATACCCAGGCTTCGGCCGGCCAGGGCGCTCGCCCGCGAGCCAGCATGTCGCAACGCGCGGCTCAGAAGCAGGCGGGCGTTCTGCGACTGATCAACTATTACCGCATGCGCGGTCACCAGGCGGCCGATCTCGACCCCCTCGGTCTGTATCAGCCGCCGACCGTTCCCGACCTCGATCCGGCTTTCCATGGCTTGGGCGAGGCGGATATGGGCACGGTGTTCAATACCGGCTCGCTGTTTACCGAAGCCGACGAACTGCCGCTGCGCGATATCATCGATATCTGTAAGCGCGTGTACACGGGCACGATCGGCACCGAGTACATGTATATCACCGACACGCGCCAGAAACGGTGGATTCAGCGTCGGCTTGAAGCCAGTGTCGACAAGCCGCGCCTGAACGAAAAAGAAAAGCGCGAAGTGCTGCGCCAGCTCACCGCGGCTGAAGGCATCGAGCGCTACCTGCATACCAAATACGTCGGCCAGAAGCGCTTCTCGCTGGAAGGCGCGGACAGCATGATTCCGGCGCTCGACGAAGTCGTGCGTTCGGCCGCTCGCAGTCATGTCGACGAGATCGTCATCGGCATGGCTCATCGCGGCCGCTTGAACGTGCTGGTCAACATTCTTGGCAAGTCGCCGAAAGAGTTGTTTGCCGAATTCGAGGGCGACTACGACCTCGACGACCTTGAAATGTCGGGCGACGTGAAGTATCACCTCGGCTTTTCGACCGATATCGAGATCGAGGACGAACGCGTCCATCTCGTGCTGGCTTTCAATCCGTCGCATCTGGAAGCCGTCAACCCAGTCGTCCAGGGCTCGGTCAAGGCGCGCCAGGAGCGCCGCCATGACGACGACGGCGACACGATTTTGCCGGTGCTCATCCATGGCGATGCATCGTTCGCCGGTCAGGGCATCGTCATGGAAACGCTGCAGCTGTCGCAGGCCGAGGGTTATGCGACAGGGGGCACGGTGCACCTGGTGGTGAACAACCAGCTCGGCTTCACGATGCAGAACCCGATCACCGCGAAGCTCGGCGAGTTTTCGCGTACGTCGCAGTACTGCACCGACATCGCAAAAATGCTCGAAGCGCCGGTCTTCCACGTCAACGGGGACGACCCCGAAGCCGTAGTTTTCGTCACCCGTCTGGCGATGGACTATCGAGAGACGTTCGGCAAGGACGTCATCATCGACATGATCTGTTATCGCCGTCACGGCCATAACGAGGCCGATGAGCCGGCGGTGACCCAGCCGATGATGTACCAGAAGGTCAAACAGATGGAGACCACCCGCCTGCTGTATGCGGGCAAGCTGGAATCGGAAGGCCTGATCGACGGCGAAGAAGCACAGAAGCTGGCCGACGCATATCGCGACGGCCTCGACGAAGGCAAGAATATCTCGCGCACCACGCTGGGCCTGGTTGGTAACGAACATACGGTCGATTGGGCCCGTTATAGCCGCCAACGCTGGTCGGACGTAGTCGACACGTCGGTGCCCGTGGAAACGCTGCAGCGTCTGGCATCACGCTTGCACGATTTGCCCGACAGCTTCGAGCTGCATAAGCGCGCTCAGCGCATCATCGACGATCGCGGCAAAATGGCCGCGGGCGCTTCGCGTATCGATTGGGGCTTCGCCGAGCATATGGCGTATGCGAGCCTGCTCGACGATGGCTTCAACGTGCGTCTCTCCGGTCAGGACTCGGGCCGCGGTACGTTCTTTCACCGCCATTCGGTTCTTTACAACCAGAAGGATGGCCAGAAGTTCATTCCGTTGAAGCACGTTGGGCGTGACAGTGCCGTGTTTACCGTCAACGACACGTTGCTCTCCGAGGCCGGCGTGCTCGGTTTCGAGTACGGTTACTCAACCGCGGACCCGTCGACGCTTACGATCTGGGAAGCCCAGTTCGGCGACTTCGTCAACGGTGCCCAAGTCATCATCGATCAGTTCATTTCGAGCGGTCAGGCCAAGTGGGGCCGCCTCTGCGGGCTGGTCATGTTCTTGCCACACGGCTACGAGGGCCAGGGCCCCGAGCATTCGTCGGCCCGGCTCGAGCGGTTTTTGCAGCTCTGCGCCGAGCGCCACATGATCGTGTGCGTGCCGTCCACGCCGGCACAATGGTTCCACCTGCTGCGCCAGCAGATGGTGCGGGACCTGCGTATGCCGCTGGTCGTGCTCACGCCGAAGAGCCTGTTGCGCCACCGCCTGTCGACCTCGACGCTGGAAGATCTCGCCGACGGCCAGTTCAACTTCATCATCGACGAGCCCGACAGCATCGATGACGATGCCATCGAGCGTGTGGTGTTCTGTAGCGGCAAGGTGTACTACGACCTCTATCAGGCGCGCGAAGAGCGCGAACTCGATAACGTCGCGCTCGTGCGTATCGAACAGCTCTATCCGTTCCCGGCGAACGACTACGCGGCGGTGCTGGATCGCTACAAGAACGCTGAGGAAGTGGTGTGGTGCCAGGAAGAGCCGGAAAACCAGGGCGCCTGGTATCAGATCAAGCACCGCTTGCAGGTACCCCTGGCCGAGCGTCATGAACTGCTTTATGCCACGCGCCCGGGTGCGGCGACCACGGCGGTCGGCTATCACAAGCTGCACGTCAAACAGCAGGAGGCAGTGGTCGAAGCCGGTCTTACCGGCGGCGAGCGCCTGGTCGACAAGGGTAAGGCGCAAACGCGCAAGTCCCGGTCCAAGAAGAAGTGATTTCGGCCGCGCGCTAGTACGCGGACTCACGCCAACGAACTCGACAAGTTAGGAAACGACAAGCATGGCCACAGAAGTCAAAGTCCCGGAGCTTCCGGAATCCGTCAGCGAAGCCACCGTGGGTGAATGGCAGAAAAACAAGGGCGACAAGGTCGGCCGCGACGAGAATCTCGTCGACCTCGAGACCGATAAAGTCGTTCTTGAGGTGCCATCCACATCCGCCGGCGTGCTCGCCGAAATCAAGGTTTCAGCCGGCGACACGGTCAAGGCAGGCGACGTGCTTGCTATCGTCGAGGAAGGCGATGGCGCGGGCGCCGGTGATGATGGCGGAGACGGCGACGCCGACGATGATCAGAAAGCCGCCGATAGCGCCGACGAAAAGGACGCCAGCGAGGACAAGGATCAATCGTCCGATGACGACCAATCGGAAAAATCGGACGATGGCGACGACGAAGCCGTCGCCAGCCCGGCGGCCAAAAAGTTGATGGATGAGAATGACGTTGCCGCGCGCAATGTCGAAGGTACCGGCAAGGATGGCCGTATTACCAAGGCGGACGTCCAGAAAGCCATCGACGCCAAGAGCAGTTCGAAAGCCGACAAGAGCGAAGAAAAATCTTCGCCGCGCGGCGACTCGGAGCGCGAAGAGCAGGCGGTGTCTGAACAGGCCGATCGCCAGGCTTTGGCGGATGCGCCGAACGAGCGTACCGAACAGCGCGTGCCGATGACCCGGATCCGTCAGCGCATCGCCGAACGCCTGCTGGATGCCAGCCAGAACACCGCCATGCTTACGACCTTTAACGAGGTCGACATGCAAGCGGTCATGGCTCTGCGCAACCAGTACAAGGACAAGTTCGAGAAGGATCACGAAGTTCGTCTTGGCTTCATGTCGTTCTTCGTCAAGGCCGCGGTAGAGGCGCTCAAGCGTTTCCCGATCGTGAATGCCTCGATCGATGAAGGCGACATCGTCTATCACGGCTTCTACGACATCGGCGTAGCCGTATCCTCGCCGCGCGGCCTGCTCGTGCCGGTACTGCGCGATGCCGACCAGCAATCGTATGCCCAGATCGAATCGACGATTCGCGATCTCGGCAAGCGTGCACAGGAAGGCAAGGTCACCATGGACGAGATGAGTGGCGGCACCTTCACGATCACCAATGGCGGTGTGTTCGGTTCGCTGCTGTCGACGCCAATCATCAACCCGCCGCAGGCCGCGATTCTCGGCATGCACGCGACCAACGAAAAGCCGGTGGTCGTTGACGGCGAGATCGTCATCCGCCCGGTGATGCAGCTCGCGCTGTCCTACGATCATCGTTTGATCGACGGCCGCGACGCGGTGCTGTTCCTGCGTACGATCAAGGAACTCATCGAGGATCCGGCCCGGCTGTTGCTGCAGGTTTAGGCCCGCACTCGTAGCCGCTACACGTTATTGCAAGGAAAAGCATGAGCAAGGAATTTGATGTCGTCGTTATCGGCGCAGGTCCGGCCGGCTATGTGGCTGCCATTCGCGCAGCCCAGCTGGGTATGGACGTGGCCTGTATCGACAAATGGTTGGATCTCAACGACAAGCCGTCGTTGGGTGGTACCTGTCTGAACGCAGGTTGTATCCCCTCGAAGGCGCTGCTGGAGTCGAGCGAGCTCTATGATCGCGCGAACAACGAGTTCGGCGATCACGGCATCAAGGCGAGCAAGGTCGAGCTCGATCTTGCTCAGATGCAAAAGCGCAAGGCCGGTGTCGTATCGCAGTTGACCGGGGGTATCTCCAGTCTGTTCAAGGCCAACGGTGTCAAATCGTTTGCTGGAAGCGGGCAGGTCGTGGATTCCGGTGAGGTTCTGTTCGTCGGGCACGACGGCAAGGAAGACACCTTCACCGCGAAGAACATCATCATCGCCGCCGGTTCCGAGCCGGTTGAACTCGATATCGCGCCGTTCGACGGGGAACGCATCGTCGATTCCTGGGGCGCACTCGAGTTCGACGAGGTGCCGAAAAAGCTGGGTGTGATCGGCGCCGGCTATATCGGCGTGGAACTCGGTAGTGTCTGGTCGCGTCTGGGCAGTGATGTAACGCTGCTGGAAGCGGTCGATGAATTCATGCCGATCGCTGATCGGGATGTGGCCAAAGAAGGGCTGAAGTCGTTTAAAAAACAGGGCCTGGATATTCAGCTGGGCGCACGAGTAACCGAGGCCAAGGCAACCAAGAAGGGCGTCGAGGTCAAGTACACCCAGGGCGATGAGTCGCATAACGTGACTTTCGACCGTCTCATCGTTGCGGTGGGCCGGCGTCCACACACGAAAGACCTGTGTGCGAAAGGCGCGCGTGTGGAACTCGATGACAAGGGCTTTGTCGACGTCAACGACAATTTCCGTACCAGCCTGCCGGGGGTCTATGCCGTCGGCGATGTCATCGGCAACCCGATGCTTGCCCACAAGGGCATGGAAGAGGGTGTCGCGGTCGCCGAGATCCTCGCCGGTCAGAAGCCACATCTGAACTATGACGTGATTCCCTCGGTGGTTTATACGCACCCCGAGATGGCCTGGGTCGGCAAGAGCGAAGCACAGGTGAAATCGGCGGGCACGGAATATCGTGTGGGTCAGGTGCCGTTCGCAGCCAACGGCCGTGCAAAAGCGCTCGGCCAGCAAGGCGGCTTCATCAAGATGATCGCAGATGCGGAAACGGACGAAATTCTCGGCGTGCACATGATCGGGCCTTACGTGTCCGAGCTCGTCCAGGAAATGGTCGTTGCGATGGAGTACAAGGCCTCCAGCGAGGATATCGCACGCATCATTCATGGCCACCCGACGCTTGGCGAAACGGTTCACGAAACCGCGCTCGCCGTCGATGGTCGGCCGATTCACTTCCCGCCGAAGCGCAAGAAGTAATCGTTGAATGGCCGGCGAGGAAGAAGACCGCTCGTTAGCAAAAGGTAGCAAGAACGGCGCGGACGAGCGGACTGACCCCTCGGCAGACGACGGTCAGCACAACGGCGGCAACGATGACAATGGCAAAAGCCATCAGTCGTTGCCGTTCCTATGCCTTGCCGCCCTCGGCATCGTATATGGCGATATCGGCACAAGCCCGATTTATGCCTTGCGTGAAGCATTCTATTCGCATGACGGCATTTCCGTTGTGCCGGCCAATATTTTCGGCGTACTGTCGCTGCTGTTCTGGTCGTTGATCATCGTGATCTCGATCAAGTACCTGGCCGTGGTGATGCGCGCGAGCAACAACGGCGAGGGCGGCATTATCGCCCTCGTCGCCTTGCTCAATCCCTGGAAGACCGAAAAGAAAAGCCGCCGTTACATTCTGATGTTGCTGGGCTTGTTCGGCGCAGCGCTTTTGTACGGTGACGGCACGATTACGCCCGCCATTTCGGTATTGAGCGCAATCGAAGGGCTCGAAGTCGCCACCCCGGCATTCAAGCCGTATATCGTGCCGATAACGATCGCGATTCTCATCGGTCTGTTCCTGATCCAGAAACGCGGCACGGCGGCGGTGGGATCGCTGTTCGGCCCCGTCATGATGGTCTGGTTCGTCGTGCTGGGTTTGCTCGGCATTAACGGCATCATTCATCACCCGTCGGTTTTTGCGGCCATCAACCCGACGTACGCGATCAGCTTCTTCGCGGACAACGGTCTCGCCGGATTTCTGGTGCTGGGCACGGTCTTTTTGGTGGTAACCGGCGGCGAGGCGTTATACGCGGATATGGGCCACTTCGGTCTCGCACCTATTCGCCTGGCGTGGTTTTTCCTCGTGCTGCCGGCATTGCTACTGAACTATTTCGGCCAGGGCGCGATGATGCTGGAAAACGCGGACATCACGCAGCCGTTTTATCAGATGGCGCCGGATTGGGCGCTTTATCCTGTGGTGGGCCTGGCCACGCTGGCGACCGTGATCGCATCGCAGGCAGTGATTTCCGGGGTGTTCTCGCTGACCCGACAAGCCGTACAACTCGGCCAACTACCGCGCCTGAATATCGTTCAGACATCACACGAATCGTACGGGCAGGTTTATATCCCGTTCATGAACTGGATTCTGATGTTTGCAACCATCGGCCTGGTCCTGGGGTTTCGTTCGTCGAGTAATCTCGCCGCAGCCTATGGCGTAGCCGTCTCCATGGATATGGTGATCACGACCATTCTGGCGTTCTTCGTCGCTTATCGTTGGGGCTGGTTCCCGCGCACCGCCGGTGCCATCGCCGTGGCCCTTCTTATCGTCGATCTCGCGTTTCTCGGCGCGAATATGTTCAAGGTGCCGGATGGCGGCTGGTATCCGCTGCTCGTGGCCGGTGTGATCTTTTTCATCATGGGTACCTGGCGGCGCGGACGCGAGCTTGTCGGTCGCCAGCTGCAGAGTGATACGGAACCGCTCGACGAGTTCATCGAATCACTCGACCAACTGCCGATGCGTATCGACGGCACGGCCGTCTTCATGACCGAGGCGACGAGCAAGACGCCGCCGATGTTACTGCATCATCTGCGCCATAACCGCGTTCTGCATGAGCAGGTGATTCTGCTCACCGTCAACACGCTCGATGTGCCGCGTGTTCCCGCAGCCGACCGTCTCAAGATCGATGATCTCGGCCACGGTGTCTATCGCGTGCAGGTGTACTACGGTTTCATGCAGGCGAGCAATGTGCCGGTCGCACTGCGTTTTGCGGGTGAATTCGGTCTTGAGGTGGATCTCGACCAGACCACGGTCTATGTGGGCCGAGAGTCGCTCATACCCACCAGCGAAGTGCCGGGCATGATGGTCTGGCGCGAGCATATGTTCGCCTTCATGGCGCTCAACGCCACGCGCGCGACCTCTTATTATCGAATCCCGCCCGAGCGTGTGGTCGAGTTGGGTATCCAGATCGAGATCTGATCAGTGCGGCGTGCGAAAGCGCGCCGTGTAGTAACACGCCGGCTGCGTTCTGCGGCTGGTAGAATCCCCGAACGGTTTGCAGCGCAACGAAGAGGCTTTATGGCAGGCCATAGTAAATGGGCGAATATTCAGCACCGCAAGAACGCCCAGGACAAAAAGCGCGGTAAGGTCTTTACCAAGATCATTCGTGAAATCACGGTCGCAGCCCGTATGGGTGGCGGCGATCCGAACGATAATCCGCGACTGCGGCTGGCCTGGGACAAGGCGTTGGCTGCCAACATGCCCAAGGACAATATCGAACGGGCCGTCAAACGCGGCACGGGCGACGGTCAGGCTGACAACTACGAAGAAATTCGTTACGAGGGCTACGGCCCCAACGGCGTGGCGATCATGGTCGACTGCATGACCGACAACAAGAACCGTACGGTCTCCGAGGTGCGCTATACGTTCAATCGCAATGGCGGCAATTTGGGCGCCGATGGCTCGGTAGCTTATCTGTTCGATCGCAAGGGCGTATTGACCTACGGCCCGGATAACGACGACGAAGACGTGCTTGCCCCGGCGCTCGATGCGGGCGCGGAGGATCTCGTCGAGTACGAAGACGGTTCCTTCGATGTACTGACCGCGCCGGACGACTACAACACGGTGAAGGCGGCGGTCGAAGCAGCCGGGTTTGCGCCGGATGCGGGCGATGTCACCATGCGTCCTGCCACCACGGTCGAACTGCAGGGCGAAGACGCCCAAAGCTGCCTCAAGCTGCTCGATGCGCTCGAAGATCTCGATGACGTACAGAACGTCTATAGCAACGTCGAGCTCGACGAAGAAACCCTGTCCGGCGCGCCGGCCTGACGGCGGCATGGCACGTATTCTGGGTATCGATCCGGGCTCCACGGTGACAGGCTTTGCCGTGGTCGAGGCAGGCGCGCTGCCGCGCTCGATCATCATCGACTGTATCCGTTTGCCGCGCGCCGCGTTTGCGGTGCGCCTCGGCCTGATCTTCGAACGCTTGAGCGAAATCATCGAGCAATATCGGCCGGATGAAATGGCCATCGAAGACGTGTTCGTTTCCCGCAATGCGTCGAGCGCTCTCAAACTCGGACAAGCTCGGGGAGCGGCGATCTGTGCCGGCGCGGCCAAAGGCCTGCCCGTATCCGAATATACGCCGACTCAGATCAAACAGGCGATCGTGGGTCGCGGTCATGCAGACAAGACCCAGATCCAGCATATGGTTCGCATGTTGCTGGGCGTAACGACGCCGCTGCAAGCCGATGCCGCAGATGCGGCCGGCGTTGCGGTATGCCATATCCACCATAGCCGCAGTGCAGCTCGCATGAAGATCGCTGCCAGCACAACGGGCCGCCGAGCATGATTGGACAACTACGCGGACGCATCATCGAAAAGCAGCCGCCCCGTCTGGTTATCGACGTGGGCGGTGTCGGTTACGAGGTCGAAGCGCCGCTATCGACATTTTTCGCGCTCGGCGAAGGCCGGCGGCCCGGCGACAACGCAAGTCATGGCGAAGTAACACTGCTGACCCAGATGGTAGTGCGCGAAGATGCGATGCTGCTATACGGCTTTGCCACCGCCGAAGAGCGCAGCCTGTTTCGCGAGCTGATCAAGGTGTCTGGCGTCGGTGCGAAGCTGGCACTGACCATACTGTCGGGCATGAGCGTCGCCGATTTCGTGGCTACGATCGAAGCCGACGATGCGGCACGGCTCACCGGCCTGCCCGGCGTCGGCAAGAAGACCGCAGCCCGACTGCTGGTGGAAATGCGCGACAAACTCTCGGGCAGCGCGCTTGCACCGGCGCTGGCGCCGGCATCTGAAAATAACGCACCAGCCAATGATGCACAGGCGGTGGCACGTCAGGCGTTGACCTCGCTCGGCTACAAACCCGCGGAATCGGATCGACTGCTCAAGGGCATCGACGCCGAAGGCCTGGATAGCGAAGCGCTCATTCGAGAAGCGCTGCGCCGGGCAGTGCGCTGATATGGAAGAGCCCGAACGCCTGATCGGTGCGAGCGCCCAGGGCGACGAGGTGCGCTTCGACCGCGCGCTGCGCCCACGCGGATTGGCCGAATATATCGGTCAGGCCAGCGTGCGTGAGCAGATGGAGATTTTCGTCAGCGCAGCCCGCGCCCGCGGCGAAGCGCTCGATCATGTCCTGATCTTCGGCCCGCCCGGGCTGGGCAAGACCACGCTCGCCCACGTGATCGCCAACGAAATGCAGGTCGGATTTCGCCAGACCTCCGGTCCGGTGCTGGAAAGGCCGGGCGATCTGGCCGCGCTGTTGACCAATCTCGAGCCCAACGACGTGCTGTTCATCGATGAAATTCATCGGCTGTCGCCGGTCGTCGAAGAAGTGCTTTATCCGGCGCTCGAGGATTATCAGATCGATATCGTGATCGGCGAAGGCCCGGCCGCACGCTCGATCAAACTTGATCTGCCGCCGTTTACGTTGGTGGGCGCGACCACGCGTGCCGGCGCGCTGACATCACCACTGCGCGACCGCTTCGGCATCGCGCAACGATTGGAGTTCTACTCGCACACGGACCTCGCCAGTATCGTCGAGCGTTCAGCGGCAATCCTCGAAGTATCGATCGACGATTCCGGGGCAGCGGAAATCGCACGGCGTGCACGCGGTACCCCCCGCGTGGCCAACCGACTGCTGCGTCGGGTACGCGACTACGCCGAAGTGCGCGCGGACGGGCGCATCAGCCACGCGGTCGCGCGTCAGGCGATGGACATGCTCAAAGTCGACGATAACGGCTTCGATATTATGGATCGCAAGCTGCTCGGCGCTCTTATCGAAAAATTCGACGGTGGGCCGGTAGGCGTGGAAAGCCTGGCTGCTGCGATCGGCGAAGCACGCGAGACCATCGAGGACGTCATCGAACCCTATCTCATTCAACAAGGTTTCATGATGCGCACGCCGCGCGGTCGTCTGGCGACCCAGGCCAGTTATCGCCATTTCGGTCTGCCGCAGCCGGCCCCACGCGCGCCAGCTGCCGCAGACCTGTTCACCGATCCGCCAACCGATGTCTGAAACGGGCACCACTCAAGAAGAGACGACCTATCGCGTGCGTGTGTTCTACGAAGACACGGATGCCAGCGGCGTCGTTTATCACGCCAACTATCTGAAGTATCTGGAACGCGCGCGCACCTGTTGGCTCGAGGCTCACGGGCACAGTCATACCGCCCTCGCAGAGCAGTTCGGTATCGTGTTCACGCTGGCGGATGCCAATCTGCAGTTCAAGGCACCGGCCCGACTGGACGACGAGATCGAGGTCGTAACCCGCGTAGCGGAACGGCGTCGTGCACGCATCATTTTCGAGCAGACCATTCATTGTAAAAATAGTCTGCTTATTCAGGCACGATTCACTGTGGCGTGTGTCAGAATCCACGATTTCCGGCCCTGCGCAGTGCCGGAATTTTTGCAAAAGGAGATGCAATGAACGTTGCGACGGACATGTCCCTGTGGGGACTGGTCATGCAGGCAAGCCTGCTCGTCAAACTCGTCATGTTGGCGTTGTTGTTGGCATCCGTTGCCTCCTGGATCGTCATCTTCAGCAAACGACGTCTGCTCAGCCAGACTCAGAACGACATGGAGTGGTTTGAAGACCGCTTTTGGTCAGGCGGGAACCTCAAGGACATCTACGCCGAGACCCAGGCTCAGGCCGATACCAGTCGCGGCATGCCGTCGCTGTTCAAGAATGGCTATGACGAACTGCGCCGGCAACGCAACGCCGGCCATGCCACGCCGCAGGAGATCGTGCCGTCGGTACAGCGGGCCATGCGCGTGGCGCTTTCGCGTGAGCTGGAGCGTCTCGAACGCGGTCTGGCCATGCTGGCCACGGTAGGTTCGATCAGCCCCTACGTGGGGTTGTTCGGCACCGTTTGGGGCATCATGAGTGCGTTTATCGCCCTGGGTAACGTCAAGCAGGCCAGCCTGTCGATGGTCGCACCGGGTATTGCCGAAGCGCTCATTGCAACAGCCATGGGTCTGTTCGCGGCAATCCCCGCGGTCGTGGCCTACAACTTCTTCAGCAATAAGGTCGATTTCATCGAAAATCGCTTCCAGACGTTCATGGAAGAGATGTCCGGCATCGTCGAGCGCGGCATGAATTCGGCCACACCGACCCAGCGCGCAGCACCTGAAAAGCCACGTCCGGCGCCCGAGCCGACGCGCACCCCGCCAGAACTTTAAGCTGTCGCCTGTTTTCGGAATAACTGAATATGTCTATTCGAGGAAAACGTCGGCTGGCCAGCGAGATCAACGTCGTACCGTATATCGACGTCATGCTCGTGCTGCTGATTATCTTCATGGTGACCGCGCCGCTGCTGACAACCGGCGTCGACGTCGATCTGCCCGACGCGTCCGCGCAAGTGCTGGATACCGAAGATAACGACCCCATCGTGTTGTCGGTCACGCGTGATGGCGAGCTTTATCTCAACGTGGGCGCGAACCCCGATCAGCCGTTGGCCGGCGACGAGGTCACCGATATCGCCTCGCGTGTGATTCGTGAGCGCCCGGATGCGCCGGTTGCGGTTAAGGGCGACGGCTCCGGTAGCTACGCCAATGTCGTGCGCGGTATGGTCATGCTTCAACGTGCCGGCGCCGAACAGGTGGGTTTGTTGACCGATAACATCGACGACAGTGAGGACGACCGCTGACGATGTGGGAAAAATTCGCGGAGAACTGGCGTTCGGTCTTCCTCGCGATCGGCCTGCACGTACTGATTGCGTTAGCGCTGATCGTGGGCGTGAATTTCGTCACCGACGCAGCGTCGCGGGGTAATCACGGCCAGAAGATTGTTAACGCCTCCGTTGTGAACCCCGATTCGGTCAGTACTGATATGCCGGACCCGGTATCACCGGCGGCAGCGCCTGAATCCGAGCCCGCCGAGCCAGAGCCGGAAGAGGACAAGGCTGCGCAGAAAGCGGCGGCCGAGAAAGCAGCCGCCGAAAAAGCACAGGCCGCAAAGGAGGCGGCTGCTCAGAAAGCCGCGGATGAAAAGGCCGAAGCGGCACGTGAGGCGAAAGAAGCCGCCGCCGAAGCCGCGCGTGAAAAAGCCGAGGCACAACGCAAGGCCAAGGCTGAAGCCGAGGCCAAACGAAAAGCCGAGGCAGAGGCGGCTGAAAAAGCCAAGGCCGAAGCAGCGCGTAAAGCCAAAGCCAAGGCGGAGGCTGAGAAGAAAGCGCAAGCCGAAGCGGCAGCACAAGCCAGAGCTGAAGCACAACGCAAGGCCGAAGCGGAAGCCGCCCGCAAGAAAGCCGAGGCGGAAAAACAGGCAAAGGCCGAAGCGGCCCGCGAGGCGAAGGCTCAAGCACAGCGCGAAGCCGAGCAACGCAAAGCCGAAGCCGCGAAACAGGCGCGGGAAGAAGCGGCGCGCAAGGCGCGGGCAGAGGCTCAGCGCCGTGCGGCGGCCGAACAGGCAGCGCGGGAGGCATCGATGCGCGAAGCCATGCAACAGGAAGCCGCCGGTCGTCGGAACGCCGCGAATTCGCAGGCGCTGGGCGCGTATATTCAAGCGATCAAGGACCGCGTGGAGGCAAACTGGTTGCGCCCCCCGGGCGCGCGCAATATTTCCTGTAAAGTACGGGTAAAGCAGTTGCCCGGCGGCCAGATCACCGGTTTCCGCCTACTCGGGTCTTGTGGCAGCGCTGCGGTCGACCGCTCGGTCGAACAGGCGATTCGCAAGTCCGACCCGCTGCCGCGTGCGCCCTCCGACAGCGTCTTCTCTTCTGAAATCGAGTTCAATTTCGAGCCGGATCAATGAAAAAAACTCTCGTTAGAACCTACGCGGCCTTGACCGCGCTGATTGCGATGACAATGGCTGTGGCAACGCCTGCCCAGGCCGCGCTACAAGTGGACATCACCGACAGCTCGCAGAGCGCCATCCCGATCGCGATTGCGCCTTTCGGCAACAGCGGCGCCGCGCTACCGGTCGACGTTGCCCAAGTCGCCAGCGACGATCTCGAGTCCACCGGCCTATTCGACGTGACTGAGCGCCGCAACATGGCCGAAAAGCCAACGAATGCGAACGAAGTCAACTATCAGACCTGGCGCAGTTCGTCGGTGGATAACCTCGTGGTCGGCTCGGCGGCTGCCAACGGGCAGGGCGGTTATCGAATCACCTTCGATCTTCTAGACGTCTACCAGGGCCGTTCGATCGCCAGCTTCCAGATCAACGCCGGCCGTAACGAACTGCGCGACGCAGCCCACACCGTGGCGAACCTCATTTACGAGAAGTTCGTCGGCGAAAAAGGCTATTTCCTGTCGCGTATCGCCTACATCACGATGGCGAAGGAAAACGGCGCGCTACGCTATCGCCTGATCGTGTCGGATTACGATGGCAACAACCCGGCCACGGTATATTCGTCCCGTGACCCGATCATGTCGCCGGCCTGGTCTCCGGATGGTACGAAGCTCGCGTATGTCGCCTTCGATATCAATCGTGGACGCAGCAGCCTGCGCGTACAGGACCTCGCGTCCGGTAATATCCGCGAAATCTCTTCTCGCGAAGGTATCAACGGTGCGCCGGCCTGGTCGCCCGATGGTCGGCGCCTGGCTATGACCCTGTCCTATCGTGGCAATCCCGATATCTATAGCTATGACCTGACGACCAATCAGCTCACACAGCTAACCAACAATGGCGCGATCGACACCGAAGCGAGCTGGTCGCCGGACGGCAGCCGTATTGCTTTCACTTCCGATCGTGGTGGCAAGCCGCAGGTCTATCAGATGCGCAGCGATGGCAGCCAGGTTCAACGGCTCACGTTCGAAGGCGACAGCAACCAGCGCGCCAGCTATTCGCCGGACGGCGACCAGATCACGATGGTTCAGAAGGGCGGCAACGGTTTCCGTATTGCGGTTATGGATCTTCAGAACAATAATATCCGTATCGTAAGCGAAGGCCCGCTCGACGATGGCCCGGATTTCGCGCCGAACGGCCAAGCCATCATCTATGCCCGCCAGGGCCGCAACAACGAATTGGCCACCGTATCCACCGACGGCCAGACCCGTTCCCGTCTTTCCCAAAGCGGCGAAGTACGTGAACCGGCGTGGGGCCCGCTGGGCTACTAAGGCCATCGTTCCATCTGTTAAAGAATCGGCTCGAAACTTCAGAGCCGACCAGTCCACAAGGAGTTTGTTAGAAAATGAATAAAATGACGATGAAAATGGGGCAGCGGTTTTCGCTGATCGCACTGCTTATGGCGGCCATGCTTGTGCTGGCCGCTTGTGGCGGTAAGAAAAACCTTCGTGATGGGGACGATCTGCCCGCCGCCGGCATGGGCGGTCAAGGCGACCAGGGCATGGGCATGAACTCCGGCCGCGATATCGACGTACGCGGACTTGAAGGCATCGACCCGGCCGACCGCGCGATGTTCACGGACCCGAACAATCCGCTGTCGACGCGCATCATCTATTTCGATCTCGATCAGAGCGCCATTCCGTCGCGCTTCTCGCAGGCTATTCAGGCCCACGGTCGTTATCTGAGCCAGCACCCCAACGTGAAACTGCGTCTGGAAGGTCATACCGACGAACGCGGCACGCGTGAATACAACGTCGCTCTGGGCGAGCGTCGTGCCGAGTCCGTGCAGCAGGCGCTGCAGCTCTCGGGTGCAAATTCTGGACAGCTGTCGACGCTGTCGTTCGGTGAGGAACGCCCGGCCGAGCTCGGCTCGAACGAGTCGGCGTACTCGCAGAACCGTCGTGTCGAGTTCATCTACACCAAGTAAGTAGCGAATCATGCGTCACGCACTACCGATAGCACTCGTGACGTTTGCCGTAGCCGCGTCGGCCGGGATGACCTCCCGGCCGGCGTTGGCCGCATCGGCGGACGCCGCACAGGACCAGCCGATCATGCTCGCGCAAGCCAGCAATAACGGTGGACCGAATCTGTTTTCGTTATTCCAGGATGTTCAACGTCTGCAGTCCGAGGTTCGCGATCTCCAGGGACAGGTTGATACGCTCAAGTATCAGCTGCGCCAGAACGAGCAGGGTCAGCGCGACCTGTACGAGAACCTCGACAAACGCATGAGCGCACTCGAAAACGGCGGCGCCGGTGCGGGCAGCGGCGATGCCGCGGGCGATGCCCAGGCGGACTACGGTACGGTAAGCCAGGATCCCGAGGTCGAGAAATCCTATACGGCAGCGTTCGACAAGCTCAAATCCGGCGATTACGACGCCGCGATCGGCGCTTTCAAGGGGTTTATTCAACAGAACCCGGAAAGCAGCTACAGCGACAACGCGTGGTACTGGCTGGGCGAAGCAAATTACGTTAAGCGTAATTACGATGCGTCTCTCGAAGCATTTCAGACAGTCGTCAACCGCTTCCGTGCAAGCGACAAGGTTCCGGGATCGCTATACAAGATTGGTGTCATCCAGGACGAGCGCGGCGAGACCGATAACGCGTACGGAACCCTCAAGCGTGTTGTAGACCAGTATCCGGATAGCAATGTTGCGGAAATGGCACGCAAGCGACTACAAGGCCTGGACGGGTAGCGGGTGACTTGCTGACGCGTGCGCTCCGACGCATACACGGGTTCATGTAGGCGGCGGCTCGTATAGGGAAGAAGGCAGCTGTTGCCCACGCATTCGGGCTCTTACCGTGCGCCGGTATTCGCGGCCCGACCGTATCGGTAGGCGGCGTCTTCGTTATCTGGCGCTAACGCCACGCTTGTACCTGCGTTGCCAGACACGTTTCACACGAAGGGGAGGCGCGGAAAGCGCTGTTCTCGATCATGACCGAGCCGACACGAACACCGGCCGTCGTCCTGTTTTCAGGCGGACTCGATTCCACGACATGCCTCGCCCAAGCCAGGGCGGATGGCTACGATTGCTACGCGCTCAGCTTCGACTACGGCCAGCGCCATACAGCCGAACTGGCCGCGGCACAATCCTATGTTGCCGACCATGAATGGATCGCTGAGCATAAATGCGTACGTCTCGATTTCGATGGGATAGGTGGCTCGGCACTAACCGACCCCGATATCGCCGTACCTGAAACCCCGGCCAACGATATCCCGGCAACTTATGTACCAGCGCGTAACACGGTATTTCTTTCCGTAGCTCTGGGCTGGGCCGAAGTACTTGGCGCGCAGGCGATCTATATTGGTGTGAATGCGGTCGATTATTCCGGATACCCCGACTGCCGGCCCGAGTTTATCGAGGCATTCGAACGGCTGGCGCGGCTGGCAACCAAGGCGGCGGTTCAGGACGGAAATTTCGTCTCGGTGCAAACGCCGTTAATCGATCTCAGCAAGGCCGATATTATTCGTAAAGGGCTGTCGCTGGGCGTTGATTATGCGCGCACCGTGTCTTGCTATCAGGCCGATATGCTGGGCCGCGCCTGCGGTCGCTGCGACGCATGTCGACTCCGACGTGCAGGTTTCGAACAAGCCGGCGTAACGGATCCAACAATTTATCAATCCTAGCGCTGATTTTCCGAAACGAATCGGGTATCATGCGCGCCCAATACGGGCCGTTAGCTCAGTTGGTAGAGCAGTTGACTTTTAATCAATTGGTCGCAGGTTCGAATCCTGCACGGCCCACCAATTTAACCCGCCAACGTGCGGGTTTTTTGTTGCCTGTTCGTTGCGGCGAGATCTCACCTGGCCCGCCGTGATGCGTGGCGAAAGCCGCAGCCGCCGCGCGAAGCGGCAGCCGCGGGCAGTTGCGCTATTTTCGGCCGACGAGTTCGATCCAGTACCCGTCGGGGTCTAACACGAAAGCGATATGGCTCATGCGCCCGTCCTCGGGGCGTTTCTTGAACGCTACATCATTGGCGTCCATCCATTCGCAGGCAGCCTGTAGATCCGGCACGGTGAAACAGATATGACCGTAACCCTGCGGCTCGTCGTTGCCATTGTGGTAGCTGGCCTGCGGGTCTTTCTCCGTGCCCCAGTTGTGGGTCAGTTCGAGCACGCCTTCTCGCCCATTCACGTATTTCGCACGCGCGTCCTTGTCCTCCGGGACATCGTCGTTGCCGGTGCAGGCAAGAAAGTAAAGCGTGAATTCACCTTCCGGCATGTCGACCTTGCGCAGTAACCGCATACCGAAAACCTTGCTATAGAAGGCCAGGGATGCTTCCGGATCAACGATGCGCACCATCGTATGGTTGAACACGAATCCCTCGGTTTCGCTCGGCACATCGGTATGCACGCCGGGCGCTTCTTCGGTATTGAACGTCATTGCGTATCCTTTGGTTCGATTTGAATGCGTGGCCTGTACTACTATGCCCGAGCCAAGGGATGACATGAAACAGGAGTGTGCAGGTGTCGAAATACTGGTATGGCCCCATGGATCTGGACCGTTTAAACGCCGTCAACGATCGCGACATGATCTCGCGGCTCGGCATGGTCTATACGGACGTCACTGACGATATGATCGAAGCGCGCTTCGAGATCGACGAGCGCACACGCCAACCGTTCGGTTTGCTGCATGGTGGTATTTCTTGTGCCGTTTCGGAGTCGATGGGCAGCGTGGCCGCCAACATGTGCGTCGATCGCGATAAGTTCGTATGTGTGGGCATAGAGCTCAACGCCAGCCATCTACGTGGCGCGTCCAGTGGCTCGGTTCGTGCGCGTTGTACACCCATTCGCGTCGGGCGCAGTACACATGTCTGGCAGACCGATCTGTTCGACGAACAGGACCGACATCTTTGCGTGTCGCGGCTGACCGTGGCCGTGGTCGCTGCCGAGAATCGCTAATTGACCGAACGACAGGCCACGGCTCAGCCGCTACGGTATTTGCACGAAAGACAAAGGCCTGTCGCGACGGGCTATAGCCGAGAGCAAAAGGCCAAAAGGAAATCAGTTTGAAAGCATCCGATCTTTTCGTTCGCTGCCTCGAGGAAGAAGGCGTCGAGTATGTATTCGGCGTACCGGGTGAGGAGAACCTTGATCTGATCGAGTCGCTCAAAGGCAGCGATATCGACCTGATTGTCACGCGCCACGAACAACACGCCGCATTCATGGCGGCGACCTACGGCCGACTGACCGGCCGCGCCGGCGTGTGTCTCTCCACCCTGGGCCCGGGCGCGACCAATCTGCTGACCGGCATCGCCTATGCTCAGCTGGGGGGTATGCCGTTGTTCGCGATCACCGGCCAGAAAGCGCTGCGCGACAATCGCCAGGGCAAGTTCCAGCTCATTGATGTGGTCGATACGTTCAAACCGCTCACCAAATGGAATTATTCGGTCACGGATAGCGGCGTGATTCCTCGCTGTATTCGGCATGCGTTCAAGCTGGCAGAGAGCGAGCGTCCCGGCGCCGTGCATCTCGAGCTGCCCGAAGACATCGCCGGAGAAGAGATCGAACCCAGCGTGCCCCAGCGACGGGTGACGCTGCGCCGGCCCAATGCCGATGAACAGGCGACCGAGCAGGCGGCCGACATGATTCGTGCCGCGCGCCAGCCCATCATCATCTATTCGGCGGGGGCCAACCGCAAACGTATTACCGAACAACTGCAGGCGTTCGTAGAGGCCACGGGTCTATTCGCGATCGGCACCCAGATGGGCAAGGGCGTTTTGGCCGACGATCACCCGCAAAGCCTGTTCTGCATGGGCATTCACAAGCACGACTATGTGCACAGCGCGATCGATGAGGCAGACCTTGTCATCACGCTGGGCTATGACGTGGTCGAGTATCCACCTGCCGTATGGAACTCGGACAAGAGCAAGGATATTCTGCATATCGACTTCATGCCGGCCGATCCGGACGAGTACTACAGCCCCGCGCATGAAGTGAGTGGCGATATATCGAACACGCTCGAGAGCCTGCGTGTGGCGCTTGAGGACACGCATTTCGACGTGACCCGCTTGGCGCGCTTGCGCAGCCATGTCGACGAGCTGCTGCACAAAAGCGAGCCCGCCGACAGCTACCCGCCCACGCCCCAACGCCTCGTGCGCGAAGTTCGTGAGGTCATGGGTCGGCGCGACATCATCAGCCTCGATAACGGCATCTACAAGATCTGGTTCGCGCGCATGTATCCGGCGTTCGAGCACAACACCGTGCTACTGGATAACGCGCTGGCGAGCATGGGCGCGGGGCTGGCTGCTGCGATGGCGGCCAAGATGGTGCATACTGACCGCCGCGTTCTCGCAATATGCGGCGACGGCGGCTTCATGATGAACAGCCAGGACATGGAAACGGCTGTTCGTCTGGGGCTGGATCTGGTCGTTCTGCTAGTACGCGACGATGCCTACGGCTTCATTCGCTGGAAACAGGCAGGCGCCGGATTCGAAAATTTCGGCATGGACTTTGGCAATCCCGACTTCGTGGCCTACGCCCAGGCGTACGGCGCCTGCGGTATGCGGCTGGAAGCAGGCGACAGCCTTCACGAAGTGCTGGAACGCGCGTATCAGTACGGCGGCGTCGTGTTGGTCGATTGTCCAATCGACTACAGCGTGAACAGCGAACTCGACGGAGAGCACCACGTCGATCGCGCGGTACTCGAAGGCTGATACCGGGAGCGCGTCTGCAATACGTGCAGGCGCGCATCCTGGGACGAACGCCGTCACGCCAACTCTGCGCCGCACACATCGGCACGGATGGTGGCCTGTGCCCGGGGCGTCGTCGACGCCCTGATATGACAAGTTGCGGCTGCCTGGCGTGAAAGTGCCAACAGGGGCTGCGCGAGCGCTTGTGATCGGTTAGGATAGCCGGCGCGCCGTCGTGGTGGAATTGGTAGACACGCTAGGTTTAGGTCCTAGTAGCCGAAAGGCTGTGGGGGTTCAAGTCCCTCCGACGGCACCATCGCTCGCAGGCGGTTCAGCCCTCTGCTAGATTTGGCAGATGCTCACAGGCGATCGCCTTTTCCGCCTTGCTGTCTTGCTCGTGCTCGGGCTGGTGCTTGGTATCGCAGCGACCGGCACGATCGCGGCAGAGCGCGTGCGTTACGAGCGTATCGCACCGGCCGAGAAGGCCTTCGTGGACGTCGTGCTCGATCTCGAGCAGGCAATCGGCCAACATAATTTCGCCATCACCGCACGCAACGAAATTGGCGACGCCATCCGGCGCCGTGGCCATCCGAACTTTGCCGACGCGACCATCGTGCATTTCTGCAATCTCGAATACGCCCGTCGCGTGATCGATATCGACCCAAACTATCTTCTCTATATGCCGTGTCGAATCGCGGTATTCGAGCAGGCGCAGCGGGTGCACGTCGCCAGCCTGCTGCTGCCCCTCGACACCGGAGCCCCCGGGTTCAACACACTCGCCGAGACGATCAATCGACAGATACGCGAG
The DNA here is from genome assembly GCF_000215955.2 of Salinisphaera shabanensis E1L3A. Classification (GTDB taxonomy): domain Bacteria; phylum Pseudomonadota; class Gammaproteobacteria; order Nevskiales; family Salinisphaeraceae; genus Salinisphaera; species Salinisphaera shabanensis. Next base: position 24,293 of record NZ_AFNV02000018.1, on the reverse strand, counting down.
ATCATCGACGCGTCCACCATGCCCATCGTCGCGCCGGTGGCCAGACGAGCGCGTTAGCGGCCCCGTGCGGTCGAAAGACTAGGGCGGCGCGCTGTCTCGCTGTTCTGGTGCCTGACGGGAATGGTAGTTCGCGGGCAAGCTGTGGTTGACGAGATACAGCGCGGCGGCCCGCCACGTGCTGTGGGTATTGCCGCGCATATCGACCGATGCGCCGCCGACCGCCTCGCCGCGCTCGACATCGTAGAGCGTGGCATTGATATTGATGATGAGATTACTCACTTTCTGTACCCAACCCGTAAGCACGAGTTCCGCGCCGGCGTCTCGCCCAAGATCGATCTCGCAGCCGTTGCAGGCATAGAGATAGCGATAGCTCTGTTGTGCCTGTTCGATCTGCCCGGCAATCGGCTCGCGGGGCAAGATGTCGAACTCGTCACGTGCCGCGAGCGCGCGCTGGACAACGGCCTCGGTTCGCTTCAGGCGGGCGACGTCATCGGCCAGGGGGCCATGATTCAGCTCGCCTTGCAGGCTGGTGTCCACCATATCGAACGGCAGTACCACCAGTGTTCTGGCCTCGGCGGCGACGGCAGTACCCGTAGTCGCCGCTGCTGCAGCAAACCCAAGCGTGACCCATGCTGCCAGAGCCCAGCCAGGGCGTTTTGTCGTCATCGCGACTACCGCGCGCTGTCTGAGGCAGAGGCAGTATCTGCTTACCCGACATCTTCGTTGGCGGGCGACGGGGTGAGTGTCAGTTTGTCGAGTGATGCGACCTGGCCCTGCGCTGCCGGTGTTTCTGCGCTTATTTCAAGCACGCCGCCCGGTACGTCATCGGATAGCACAAAGGTATAACGCCGCTGGGCGGCGCCCGCCATCTTTTCGCGGTGCGTCTTTTCGCTGGCATAGGGCAGGAGCTGAATGCGTTTGACGGCCACTGTATTGCCGTCGAAGCGCGCGGTTTCCTGCGTTACCTGCGCCTTGTCCTGAAGCGCGAACTTGATCTGGCGCTGGAAGTAACGCCAGCTGCCGCCGGTACGCTGCGCAAGCGTTGATACATCGTTTTGCAGGAACATCATGATGATGGGATTGCCGCGGGCATTACCCACGTCCGGCACATAACGATGCCGGTCGCCGCTGAGAAAGTCCACAGCAACCTGCTTGCCCGCGCCATCGCCTTGTTCGATATCCAGTACGACACGGTCGTCGTAGCTTTCACCGTCGTCGGCCCGATGCGAGAACTCGTAGTCGAGCGTGGCAGGGGGCTGCAGATTCTGCAGATGGTCGGTCATGAACAGCAGCCGGTTTGCCTGCGAGAAATCGTCGTCCGGTTTTTCGCCGGACGAGGGTGCCGCAAATACGCCGGTACAGGCGACCACAAGGCTGGCAAGCAACAATCTTTTCATTGTTTTGCGAGGGCTTGGATAGCGCTCAATCATCGTCGTCTTCCTGTACCTGACGATCGGCTTCGCGCAACGGTACGCGCGGCACACCGTAGTCGTCGAGGATGGCGTTGATCGCGTCCTGGTTGTCGTCGATAAGCCGTTGTACGGTCTCGAGCCATGCATCGTTGCCGTAGCGCACCCCCATCGATACAGGAAAGTCGAACATCGGGCCGTCATCGCGCGAAAACGGGACGACCGCGATATCCGGGCTTTCGATCTGCTTGGCGTAGTACCCCGCGATCGGGCCCCAAACCACGGCGATATCGATATCGCCGCCCACCAGGTCTTTCGTGACCATATCCGCAGGATTGCTGTCATAGCCGCCGGATTGCGCGCGATAGCTCACGATCTGGCCGATCATTCCGTTCTGGATGACCCAGTCACCCGCCGGCGATCCGGTGAAAACACCGATGCGCAGGTCGTTCTTCTTGGCCTCGGGCAAAGCCAGCAGATCGGCAGGTTTCTTGATCGTGTCCAGGCCGTGGCCTTTGGTATAGGCCAGCGCATAGGTCGAGCGATAGTAAGGCAGGGTGGTCTTGCCGACTTCAAAAGCGCTGCCAACGCTGATGATCAGGTCGCAGGCGTAGCGATTCTTTTCGGGTAGCCAGCGCTTGAGCGTATTCCGGCCAAAGCCCATCTGTTCGGCCATCCAGGTGTATTCCACCGGCACGCCCAGCTTTTCGCCGAACAAGGCCGCAATACGGTTTTCGAAGCCTTCCCGCTTGTCGTTGGAAAACGGCATGTTGCTGGGGTCGGCACATACTCTTAATGCGTCGGCCGCGGGGTTTTCGACCTGGCGATCGCGCTGAGCCATTGCCGGCAGGGCAACACATAGCCCGAGTGCCGCAAAGAGCGCGAAACCGCCGAGGTGTTGTGAGAGTCGAGTACTTGCCATCATGAAGTCGTTCCGTCGTCTGTCGTCTTGTCGCCGGTCCCAGTGGCGGCCGGCCAGGTTTGTTCGAATTCGTTGTCTTTGTTGTCATGCACGTGGGCATGGAGATCGCCCTCGGCATGGTCTGCCACATTGAACTGCAAGCTGGGATTGGCGCTTAAAGAGAATGTCATGGTCGAATCGAGGACCAGGGCATCGCCTTTACGGATCGTTATCGCGTCCACGAAATGCGCGGGTTCCACCAAGCGGGTCAGTTGATCCATCTGCAGCCCGGTGATGTTGGGATGGCGAATCATGAGTTGGGTACGCGTGGTGTCCGTGTCGTCCACACGTACCCGACGCAAGCGCATCTGACCCATGTTTTCGCGCGCCGCGTCGAGGTCCCGACCGATCGGTGCAGAACAGCCACCGCTAGCTTTGACATAGCGCTTGACCATATACAGCCGGCCGTCGTCGGTTTCCGCGAGCGCCCGCATGTAGGTGTAGGAATTGACCCGTACACGCATGGCGATCGTTGCCGAACGCGCTGCAGGGCCAAACTCGAACGCCGCCGACATCGGTACCGGGTTGTTGTCTATTACCAACCATATTCTCCGAATCGCTGGCGCATCAGAACCAGCGCGCAGGTCGGTGATGGTGATAGGCACCACGGCAGGATCTTCGGCACGATAGGGTGCATCGAGCGTAACTACCGTCTCACCATCGGCGATCGCTCGATCGCCGAAATGCTGGGTACGCAGACTTTTCCATGCTGCCTCGTCCTGGTCGCGTCGTTGTACGTCGGCAACGGCCGAACTCATGAAAACGATAAACACCGATATCGCGACAAGCGCATTACGGTTCCATCCGAGCACGTGGTTTCCGTTCGAGCGAAAGCGGTTCCAAGCGTTCATTGCCATTCCAGCTCCGTATAGGCGGCGGTGACATTACGCACGTGATAGTCGTCGAACAGCAGCCATTCATCCCGCTGTTCACGCGCTGCATGCGCGCTCGTGTAGTTGAGGTCATAGCCGTCAGCGATAGCCTGCTGCACATCGCGGCGTATCGTTTTCAGATAGCGTTTTTCCGGCATAAGCATTGCCGACAGACGTTGGCCGACCGGCCCATGGCCGGGAACGACGTGCGCGACATCACGGGAGCGCGCGTCCAGCGAATCCAGTACGCCGATCCAACCGGTCAGGCTGGCGTCGATTGCCGGTACGCGATCGACGAATAGCAGATCGCCGGTAAACAGGGTACGGCTGCTTTCGTCGAATACCGTGAGATCGTTGTCGGTATGGCCGGTCGGCCACACGTTGAGTAGCAACGTCCGGTCACCGAGATCCAACGCCGTCGTCTTTTTGATTACCCGGTCCGGCATCACCAGCCAATCGACACTCGTTTCAACGCCGAGCACTTGTTGAGCGCGTTCGAGATACGTTGCACCTCGCGCGGCCAGCCCGGGCGCGAAGCCCGCGGCTGCGATGAAACGCGCTTGCGTGTCCACGAAAGCGCTGTTACCAAGTGCGTGATCGGGATGCATATGTGTATTGATGACGTAGCAAACCGGTGCGGTGGTCAATTCGTCGATCGTTCGACGTAGCGCATGTCCCACCGACGGACTACCGCCGGTATCGATCACAGCGACGCATTTGTTGCCGACCACGAAACCGAGGTTGGCGATATCACCTCGGTTCTGCCCATCCGCCTCTTCTTGCAGGCCTTCATGCACGAATACACCATCGGCTATACGCGCCACCTGCAACGGGGCAGCACTGCTGTCGGCGAACGCGACGGCGCTGTTGAGCAAGACAACCGCAACGGAGACACCGTAGAGCCGAGATCGCATGCGGGCGAATCAGCTTTTGTCGTCCATTTGCTGGGGCCGGCCGGCTGGCAATTCGCCATCCGAGCGTGCCTTTAGAAACGCCCAGATCTGTTGAACATGGTTCATCACATCTTCGTTATTCGCCCAGGCCGGCATAACGCTGTATTGACCCGTGGTCGAGTCGAGGCGGGTGACACCCCCTGCAACAGCCGCCGTGAATCGGCCTTGATCCATGCCCTTGAGACGCTGCACGAGACTCGGCGCGAATGTGCTGCCTTCCGCGTTCTGTGCATGACACTGTGAACAGTGGCTGCCGAATTTCTCGTAGCCCACCATGACATCTTCGCTGACCTTGCATTTTCCATCGGCGCATTCGACCTTGTAAGGCTTGCCATCGGCGCCCGTGTTCGCAGCGGCTTGCTTCGAGTCGGTCTCCTTGCTCGAATCGGACGTGTTTTCAGCTGCAGATTTATCGCTGCTCTGACTATCGCCCGACGGATTGTATTCGGCGCCCATATTGCTGTAATCGTTAACAATCGGTGCGTCGTCGGCCGCAAGGACGGTCGAGCTCAACGACCATGTGGCGAGCGCGACTAGCGTCACTGCGATCGTCTGACGAGTGGGGGTCATAAAAATCTCCTCGGTTTCACATTCGGCCGTATTCAAATCGGCCAATAAAAAGCCCGTATTCGTCGAGCAGGAAGCGCAACGAATACGGGCCGGTTACGTCATACCAATTCGCTTTACTTGGACGCGACTTTTTCGCTGGTATGCGCTTTCTTGGCGACGGAATCGGGCAGGGTGAACACGGTCAGAACACCACCCAGCTGGGTATAGTTCTTGAGGTCCTTGTAACCACCCACTGCACCGAGGCCAGCATTCGGGTCGGTCAGACCGGCAGCCATGCCGATACCCGCCCAGCCACCAATACCCGAAAGCACGCCGACATACTGCTTGCCATCGTATTTCCAGGTGTTGACGTTGCCGATGATGCCCGACGGGGTCTTGAAGCTATAGAGCTCCTTGCCGGTCTTGGCATCGATCGCCTTCAGATAGCCTTCGAGAGTGCCATAGAACACCACATCGCCGGCGGTGGCCAGGGCGCCACTCCATACCGAGAAGCGTTCCGGTACCGACCACTTGATCTCGCCGGTGGTCGCATCGAAAGCGATGAAGGTGCCCATGCGCTTGCCTTCGAACTCTTTCGTCGGGTTCACGATGTCCTGCGGGCCCGGATACATCGCAACGGTCGAGCCGACATAGGGCTGGCCGGCGGTGTAGTCGACCTTCGACGGCTCATAGTCCATGCAGACGTGGTTGGTCGGCACGTAGAACAGCCCCGTCTTCGGCGAGTAGGACGCGGGCTGCTGGTCCTTCGAGCCGAGCGCGGCCGGGCAGATGCCGGTGACGTTCTGATCGACTTTGCCGTCGGTGGAATATTCATCCACCAGCTTCGGACGACCGGTCTTCATGTCGATCCCGCTTGCCCAGTTGACGGCCGGATCGTACTTCTTGGCGACGAGCAGTTCGCCGGTCGCCCGATCCTGGGTATAGGCGAAGCCGTTGCGGTCGAAGTGCACGACCAGCTTGCGGTCCTTGCCATCGATTTTCTGGTCGACCAGAATTTTTTCGTTGACGCCGTCGTAATCCCACTCGTCGTGCGGCGTCATCTGATAAAGCCATTTGGCCTCACCGGTGTCCGGATCGCGGGCGAAGATGGTCATGGAATACTTGTTATCACCCGGGCGTTGCGTCGGGTTCCAGGTGCCCGGGTTGCCGGTACCGTAGTAGAGCAGGTCGAGCTCCGGATCGTAGGTCATCCAGCCCCAGGTCGTACCACCGCCGATCTTCCACTGATCGCCTCCCCAGCTCTTCAGGCTGGTATCCGCGCCAACAGGCTTTTGAGTGACCGCGTTCATCGTCTTTTTCGGATCGATGAGCATGGTGTCGTCCGGACCGGTGCTATACGCACGCCAGGCCATCTTGCCGTCGGACACGTTGTAGGCCGTCAGATGGCCGCGCACACCGAACTCGCCGCCGGAAATACCGGTATAGACCTTGTCCTTGATCACGATCGGGGCATTGGTCGCGCTTTCGCCCTTGGTCGGATCGCCGTTAACCGACTTCCATTCGACCTTGCCGGTCTTCTGGTCCAGTGCGACCAGCGTGGTATCCGCCTGCTGGAGGAATATCTTGCCGTCGCCGTAGGCCAGGCCACGGTTGACGGTATCGCAACACATGATCGGAATGACTTGCGGATTCTGTGTGGGCTCGTATTTCCACTTAATCGCGTGCGTTTCCAGATCGAGCGCAAAGACCTTGTTCGGGAAAGGCGTCGAGATATACATCGTATCGCCGATCACCAGCGGGCCACCTTCATGGCCGCGCAGGACGCCGGTCGAGAACGTCCATGCCGGGGACAGCTGCCCCGCGTTTTCAGCGTTGATCTGATCGAGTTCGCTATAGCGCTGACCGTTGTACTGGCCGCTCCACATGGTCCAGTTGCTCGGGTCCTTTTGCAGCTGGACCAGATCAGTGGACTGCGACGTGTTGTCTTGTTTGCTTGAATCGCTGTTCTGGCTGTCAGCATTATCGTTTTGGGCAAAAACGATACCGGACCCCATCAGCGAGGAAACGGCTATAGCAGCCGTAGCCAAGCGAAGAGCCCCCTTGGCGGGTTGTAATTTCACGACGTTTCTCCTCCGTCACGTAATTTGGTAGGCGTCGGCCATTGTTGTTATGCAGGGATGGCCAGCCGGATCGGGGCACTACGAACGAGGCGTCCGATCCTTCCCCTCACGGTTTCGATAGCACGCGCTACGTCGAGCGTCAACGGGCCAAACGACCCTTGATCGGAATTTGCAAGTTCCGTTTTTCCCAACCTCGAATAGCGGGAAGTTGTCCCAAACCGGCTGAGCGGCCGCGCAGCAAGCACAGCTGAAACAAACCGCCGGATCGTGCGGTTGTATGCGCCTTACACAAAAGTCTTATGCCAGTGCACTCGAATTCTTGGGGCGGACGAATTGCCACCCCAACAAAACTCGCCTGTAGCGCGCTGCGACGCAGCATAAATACGCGGATTTTGAGGCTTTTCTCGAACGGAAAGTGCGGTGCAACACACCCAAGGAGTCAGAGCCCGCACGGCAGTCGTTATTGCTGTGCGTCGCTATCAATCAGGCACTGATCGTCAGCTTCGGACTTGAGCTTGGCCAGCTGACTACGACTGTCACGCGCAATACTGCCCTCTCGCAGCACCTCGGGGCGTTCACCCGCGGCGTTCTGCCCACGCTGATAGGTATCGAGCGTGACATAGTCGTCGTAGGGCAGTTGGTCGGCGATATAGTCGATGCTGCAAGAGCATTTATAGAGCGTGTCGTAATTCTCGCCGCCCAACCGATTCATACAGTCGTAGACATACTCGACGCGGGCCTGGGTCGGGTAATCATGGGCCGGGGTTTTTGCCGCGAATGCCGACACGGGCAGGCATAGACTGCCAGCCACGAGCAGTGGCAGGGTATATTTCATCGCTCTCCTCCATCGTATTTTGTTGTATAGGCGCAAGCTTACACTGCACCGAGAGGGTCGGAGCGCGCAAACCCTACAATGAAGCGGCCGTACAAGTGTGCCAGGCCGTTTTCGGCCTGTAGAGAGTACATCTCAGCGCCTGGAATGAGATGCGCGACGCGCGGCTGGCAGCCGAGCGCGGTTTGCAGCTCGTTTCACTAGGCTTTTAGGCGCTGCTTACGGCTGTCCTCAATTCGAGTCGGCGTAAAAGCAGCTGACTCTGCCGGTTGTTTTCCGCCGTCGCGCGTCAACGCCGGCGTGCGCCCGGCCTTGGTTCAGAAAAGGCGTCGGTGCCATCGGCGACCGGCTATGGACCTATACCGGCACGTAGCCTATTAGCCGGCCAGCTTCATAGCGCTCAGATCGCGTCACTCAAGCGATAGCCCACGCCGCGAACGGTACGGATCAATGATTCGCCGCCCACCTCGGCCAACAGTTGACGCAGTCGGTGTACGTGGCCGCGCAGCGCGGCTTCCGAAGCGGGCCGAGCTTCCGGCCATACGGCGTTTTCGATTGTTTCTCTGAGCACGATATCGGGGTGCGCCTGTACCAGAAGCTCCAGAATGCGGTAGCTGGTTGGCGCCAGTGGAACCGTCTCGCCGGCACAGTGCGCAGCGCTGCGATCCGGATCGAGCTGCAGGGCGGCACTACCCGCGGATTTGAGCCGGCGCCGTTTGTAGTGCACAGCGGACTCGAGTCGTGCATATAGATCCGGCAATTCATTCGAGGCGAGCACGCAATTTTCGACATCCGCGATCGGCTCGCGCGGGACGCGTTCGTTACCGGCAAGCACGATGATCGGCGGCCCTGCGCCCAGCCCCGCGCGTAGCCGCGTGCACAGGCCATCGCTATCCACCCGCGGCGGGTCAGGATCGAGAATAACGGCATCGTAGCGATGCGCATCACACAGACGAATCGCCAAAGCGCCGTCCGAAGCAAAGTCCGGATCGTCGCCCTGGCGGCTCAGGTAATCGCCGATATCGATCGCGCGGCGATCGTCGGATTCGATGATCAATACGTCCATCGTCACGTTTTGCCTTATTCATACCCTGCAGCGATGGGTCTGAGACATCGTTTTGGCACAAAGGTTTAACGCGAGGGACGAATAAAATTTTCAGCTCGGGCGCGCGCGACCGTCCATACAAAAAGGGCGGCCGCAGCCGCCCTCAACCAAGCACCGAATTTGCTAGGCGCTCATCAGCTCTTCAAGGCGGATCGGCAACTCGCGGATGCGTTTGCCGGTGGCGTGATGAACCGCGTTGGCCACCGCGGCGGCCATACCGGTGATACCAATTTCGCCAATACCGCGCGCCCCGAATTCGTTGAACGCATAGTCCGGATGATCGAGCAGGATCACATCGACGGAATCCGGCTGGTCGGCATGAACCGGCACCAGATATTCCGCATAGTTGTTGTTCACCGGCAGGCCCGAGCCTTCGTCGTACTCGGTGGCTTCGAACAGCGCCATACCGATGCCCATGGCGATCGCGCCTTCGACCTGATTCGCCGAGGTCTTTTCGTTGATGATCTGGCCGACGTCGATCGCGCTCACCACCCGCGACACCCGTAGGCGCGAAATGCCCGGGTCCCAGCGCACCTCGACGAAGTGGGCTCCGAACGAGCGGAACGAATATTCGCCTTGCGGCGCGCCGGGCGTATGCGCTTCGCCATCGGCATTGGCGAGTTTGAGCTGGCTGAGCACATCGGTGTAGGCGACCGATTTGCCGTCACCATCGACGAGCTTGCCGTCGTCGAAGCTCAGGTCGTCCGACTTCGCCCCCGCAAAGGCACCGCCGTCGCTGATGGCGTAGCTTTTCAGTGCGTCAATCGCCGATCGCGTGGCCTCTGCGATTGCCGGCAGCGTTGTCGCCGTTGCCCAGGACCCGCCGGAAACCGGTCCGCTCGGATAGCTGGAGTCGCCCAGCTCCACCTCGATCTTGTCCAGCGGTATGCCAGTAATCGCCGAGACAGCTTGGGCCACGATCGTATACGTGCCGGTACCGATGTCCTGGGTTGCACAGGAGGCGTACGCCGTGCCGTCGGCACGGAGCGAAACCCGGGCGTCGCAGTTCATCTTCAGCGCTTCCCAGTTGCACGCTGCCATACCCCAGCCGAGAATCTCGTCGCCATCGCCCATCGAGCCGATCTCGGCATTGCGCTTCGACCAGCCGAACTTTTCGGCACCTTTGTCGAAGGCTTCCATGAGATGGATGCTGGAGAAGGGCAGATCCATGCTCTGGTCGCGCTCGGTGTAGTTGGCCTTGCGGAACTCGAGCGGATCCATGTTCAGCTTTTCGGCCATTTCATCCATGGCCGATTCGAGCGCGAAAAGCCCCGGTGCAGCGCCCGGCGCACGCATGGAGGTCGGCGTGCCGTGATTGGCACCGATGGTCGCATGGCTCACGCGCAGGTTTTCACAGTCGTACAGGCTTTTCGTACAGCTGCCTGTGGTTTCGACGTAGGTATCGACCATCGAGGTGGTATTGACCGAATCGTGGGTTAACGCTGTGAGCTTGCCGTTGTCGTCTGCGCCAATACGAATCTGTTGCTGGGTCGGCGGGCGGTGGCCCGTGGTCGTGAACATCTGCTGGCGTGGCACCACCAGTTGGACCGGGCGGCCGACTTCGCGTGCCGCAGCAGCTGCGGCAATCGCATGCGGCCACAGCCAGAGCTTGCTGCCGAAGCCGGAGCCGATGAACGGCGAGCGGACTTCGACCCGCTCCGGTGGCAAACCAAAGACCTTGGCCATCACATTGCGCGCGAAGATCACGCCCTGCGACGACTCATAAAGCACGAGATCGCCGTTCTCCCAATTGGCCACACTCGCGTGCATTTCCATCGGGTTATGGGTTTCCATCGGCGTGACATAGGTCACGTCGATCTGGTTTGCCGAGGACTCGAACGCGCTGTCGGGGTTGCCGCGGCTATGGCCGCTGGAATCCGCAGTCTTCGGCTTGTCGCCGCGCTCGAGCGCCTGACTCAGGGTGGCGATGGGCTCGGCATCGGCGCTGTAGGCGACTTTCACCGCATAGGCCGCAGCACGGGCGTTCGCGAACGTATCGGCAACGACGAGCGCAACGAACTGGCCCGGGTAGTACACCTTGCCATCCTCGAACGGCAGGCGTGTTTCATCAACTTTGTTTTCCTGTGCAAAGCTGCTGGGCGTGCGATACAGGCTGGGGAAATGATCGTGATGGAAGATATCGATCACCCCCGGCATCTGCTTGGCCTTGGAGAGATCGATATTGTCGATCGTACCGCTGGCCACGGTACTGAAAACGCCGTAGGCATACGCCATGTTCGGCAGGTGATGATCCGCCGCATACATGGCCTGCCCGCTGAGCTTTTGCGGGCCATCGATACGCGGCTTGGACGCGCCGATGATCTTGGCTTGAATCTTGTCAGTCATGGTTGTTTGTCCTCTGCCCTCAGGCCGCGGTGGCGTTGGTGAGACTGCGTACGACAGCCTGCTGTCCCAGCGGAATCTTGAACGCGTTGTGTTCGTAGGGCGTAGCGCCCTTGAAAGCGATCTCGGCGGCTTTCTTGAAGCTTGCCTCGGTCGCGGGCTGGCCGATGAGCGCCTGCTCGGCCTCGCGTGCGCGCCAGGGCTTGGTGCCGACACCGCCCATGGCGATCCGGGCATCACGAATGGTGTTGCCATCGGTCGCGATAATCACGCCGCTGGAGGCCAGGGCGAACTGGTAGGACGCGCGGTCGCGCAGTTTGAGATAGGTCGAGCGGCTACCCTTGATCGGCGCATCCAGCACCACGTGAGTAATCAATTCGTCGGCTTCCAGCGCATGCTCCTTTTCCGGCGAGTCGCCCGGCAGCAGATGGAAGTCGAGGAAATCGATCTCGCGCTCGCCGTTCGGCCCGCTCACCAGCACGGTTGCGCCGATCGCTGCCATGGCTACGCACATATCGGACGGATGGCTGGCAATGCACTTGTCGCTGGTGCCCAGCACGGCGTGCACGCTGCGGTTGTGCCCGCCGATCGCCGCACAGCCCGAACCGGGTTCACGTTTGTTGCAGGCCGATACGCCGTCGCGAAAATACGGACAACGCACTCGCTGCATGACGTTGCCGCCAGTTGTCGCCTTATTGCGAAGCGATGTCGAAGCGCCGGATAGCAATGCTTCGGAAAGCACCGCGTACTGGTCGACGACCTTGGGGTGGTAGGCGAGATCGGTATTGGACACCATCGCGCCGATCTTGAGCCGGCCGTCGTCGAGTTCTTCGACGTCGTAGAGCGGCAGCCCGTTTACGTCGACGACGCGCTCGGGCTGCATGATGTCGATCTTAACCAGGTCGAGCAGGGTGGTACCGCCGGCAACGAACGACGACGGCTGGCCCGCGTGGGCCGACACTGCAGCATTCACGCTATCGGCTTTCTGATATTCGAAATTTCGCATCGAAACGTCTCCTAGACCTTGCCGCGCGTGGATTGAACCGCCGAAAGGATGTTCTTGTACGCACCGCAGCGGCAGATATTGCCGCTCATGGCTTCACGTACGGCATCATCGCTGTCGCCAATATGCGAACTGCCCAGCACATAGGTTGCGGTCATCATCTGGCCCGCCGTGCAGTAACCGCACTGGTAGGCATCTTCATCGAGGAAAGCCTGCTGGATCGGGTGCAGCTCGCCGTCTTTGGACAGCCCTTCGACGGTCGTGATCTCGTCGCCGTCGTGCATCACGGCCAGGCTCAGACAGGAATTGACGACGGTGCCGTTGACATGCACGTTGCAGGCGCCGCATTGGCCGTGGTCACAGCCTTTCTTGGTGCCTGTGAGCTGTAGTTCGTCGCGGATCGCATCGAGAAGAATCACATTGGGGGCGACGTCGATCTGCTTCATCTGGCCGTTGATCGTGAACGATACACGCGTCTTGCCGGCGGCGGGCGCATCGGCAGTTGTCGGCGTGGGGGCGTCGCCTTCGTCGGCAAACGCCTGGCCAATGCCCGCGCCGGACGTTGCCGCGGCTATGCTGGACATACCGACCGTCTTCATGAAGCGACGGCGCGATGCCGAATGTTTGGGTTCGCCAGCGTTGCTGGCGGCACCGCGGGTGTCACGGTTGTTCATGGATTTCTCCGTTTTTTGGGCAACGCTCGGCGCGTCGCTCGGTGGAATGCTTTTGTTTTATTGTCTGGACTGAACGGTAATACCGATACTCCTACACCATAAACGATGACGAAATGGTGCCGGTTTGGTTTTGGCTATGACCGCGATTGAAAGAACGTTCGGCACGACGAGCCGCGGCCGGGGTATCGACATCGCGCAAACAGCCCGCGGGGGCGTCGAGTACACGAAAACGCGTCGCGGGTACCTGGTCGAGAATGGCTTTGGCGCCGCGATCGCCGTCGAGGCGGGCGAGATCGGGGAACAACCGTCGCGAAACGATCACGGGGTGGCCGGGTCGGCCAGCACACACCGGTCGAACGTAGTCCAGACCCGGCCGCCAAAGACGACAGAGTCTTGAAATCGTGCGTTTTTCGATACCGGGCATATCGCCCAGCATGATCAGAGCGGCATCGCAGCGTGTCGGCAACGCGCCCAGCCCGCAGCGCAGGCTTTCTGCCATACCGCTGCGGTAGTTCGGATTATGAACCCAGCGATACCGGCGAGATCCGGTTGCTTGCGCCTGCACCGCCCGACGTACGCGTTGGCGTTCTCGCCCGGTAACGACAATGACAGGCCGGACCGGTTGGTCATCGAGCACAGCCACGCTGCGTGCGATAACGGTTCGGCCGGCCAGCCACGCCAGCAGTTTGGAGTCATGGCCATAGCGCGTCGACGCACCGCCGGCCAGCACGATCGCGCCGATCACGCCGTGGCTGCGCTCACGCGGGCACGCAGAGCGACAAGCTCTGCAAGCACCGATAGCGCAATTTCGCGCGGCTCGCGGGCGTTGATCGACAGCCCGGCCGGCGTATGCAGTCGCTGCAACGCTTCAACAGAAAAACCCGCGGCACGAAGGCGTTCAATTCGGTCCGCTGCCTTGCTGCGGCTTCCCAAAGCGCCGACCGCGAATGCGGGTGACGCCAAACCTTTCGCAAGCGCTGAATGGTCGTCGTCGATGTCATGCGTCAGCGTGTAAAGCGCAGTGTAGGCGTCTAATGTAAGCGCCTCCAGTGCGCGTGCGAGCGGCCGCGTATCGTAATGCGCAAGTGTGGAATTCGGCGGCGGGGCAGGCGGGCCGTACGGCCGCAGCAACAAGACGTCATAACCGAAAGTCGGCGCAAGCTGTGCCAATGCGAGCGTGACCGGGTCGCCGCCGGCAATAACCAGTCGCGGCGTCGGCAGGTAACGTTGATGGAATATGCGATGGCTGGCCTCGTTGTGTGCCGGGCCATAGCGATGCGTGCCGCTTTCGAGATCGATCGCTACATCGAGAGGCTGACGCCGCTCACGCGCTTCGCCCCAGTGCGCGACATACTCGCCCACATCGTCGATCGCGCGAACGAAGATGCCAATACGCCCGCCACAGGTCAGCTGCACGTCCAGCACCGGGCTACCCGCGCCATAATCGAGCATGGCCGGCGTGCCTGTTTTCAATACCTCAAGCGCCTGAGCCGCGACCGCGCCTTCCACGCAGCCGCCGGATACATAGCCCGCGACTTCACCGTGTTCGTTGATCGCCATTTCGCTGCCGAGCGGGCGCGGTGACGAGCCGACGATGCTTACCAGCGTAGCGAGTGCAACGCGATGGCCGTTTGCATGCCACGCCGCAACGACGGGATAGAGATCATCGACCAGGCCATAGATCGGCCAGGCGGGCCATTCCGCGCGCGGTGGCGGCGCCGAATTCTTATTCCGCCGGCGATCGGTAAACGAAGTAAGCGTATCTGTCATGTGCACCGACATTAGCGGCTTCGACCGATGCCCGCCACCACAGCCGCGCGTGCACGCCACATTGGCAGTGTTTGACCTGGATCCGAAGCCGGGAAATATTTATCGAAATAAGGTCGCACACAACACAATACAAGACGAGAACGGTAGCGATTAATCGCTGCTTCGGCTTTCGACCGGGAGGCCGAATACCCGGCTGGCAAGGACATCCTCGGCCTCGATCGTCATCAGCTGTTTTTTGGTGACCGCGCCGCCGGCTTTGAACAACCGCGCTGCCTGGCGTAAGCGCAATCGATCGAGTGCGTTGCGAATCGACCGGGCATTGGCAAAGTACGGCTGGCGCATGCGCCGATCGATATAGTCCTCGAACGCCATCTGTGCATCGTCGCTGAACACGTAATGCTGCTCTGCAAGCATTAGCTCGCTGATTGAGCAGAGCTCACCCACGTCGTAGTCCGGAAAGTCGACGTGATGGGCGATCCTTGAGCGAAACCCCGGATTGGATTCAAAGAACCGGTCCATTCGATCCTTGTAGCCGGCAAGAATCACAACCAGATCATCGCGCTGGTTTTCCATGACTTGTAGCAGTATTTCGATCGATTCCTGGCCGTAGTCGCGCTCGTTTTCGGGCCGATACAAATAATAGGCCTCGTCGATGAACAGCACGCCGCCCATCGCGCGCTTGATGACTTCCTTGGTCTTGGGCGCGGTATGGCCGATGTACTGGCCCACCAGATCGTCACGCGTCACCGACACCAGATGGCCTTCGCGCACATACTCGAGCTTGTGCAGGATCTGGGCCATGCGTTCGGCGACCGTGGTCTTGCCGGTGCCGGGATTGCCGGTGAAGCACATATGCAGGGTCGGCGTGTCCGAGGCGAGATCGAACTGGCGGCGCACATGATCGACCAGCAGTAGGGCGGCGATCTCGCGAATCCGCGTCTTCACCGGGGTCAGGCCCACCAGGTCGCGATCCAACTGGTCGAAGACTTCCTGGATCTGGGATTCTTCGAACACCGCGTCGAGATCCACGCGCGCGTCGTCGGCCAGCGGCTCGGTCTTGTTGCGATCGGTGGTGTCTTCTGCGCTACTCATGGCCGCCTCCTGTTACGTCTGGCGATCGGGATAGGCGCGCGCCCGTCCTGCGCTGGCAGATCGGACGCGCGCCGGTTCGACTAACGCTGGTATCGCTGTCCCGCCGGGCGATCGGTGGCGTAGCTGTGAATGGTGTAGCGGACTTTGCGGCCTTCCCATTCCTGGCGCGTGACCTGGAAGCCGGGCTCTTCCGGCGGCCGATTGACGATGAACGACAGCCGCGGCGTTTCCCATTGATGGGTGCTGTCGAAGGCAGTGAGCCGGATGTAGTGGTTGGGGAATGTCTTGCGGGCTTCTTCCAGGTCCATCATCAGCCCGGCCGGGTCTTTCAGGTCGAACATGGGCTGGCCGTACATCTCCCAGTAGGTGTTGCGCGGGTGCGGATCGTCGGTGTATTCGAGGTTCACCGCCCAGCCGTTGTCGAGACAGTATTTGACCTGTTTCTTGATCTGTTCGTCGGTGAGATCGGGCAGGAAAGAAAACGTGCCTTGAGTGAGTCGCATGGCGATATCTCCTGATTCGGGTCGGGCTGCCGGAAAGCACTTGTTCTGTCGCGCGATGCGCGGTCAGGCAGAGGCGGTGGCGGTTGGCACGAAGTCTGGGGTGTCGGTCGAGGTGTAGTCGAAGGTGATGTCCTTCCAGGTATCCAGGGCGTGCTGCAGCGGTTTGCAGTCCTTCGCCGCCTTGTTGAGGATGTCCGGCCCTTCGGCGAGATAGTCGCGGCCTTCGTTGCGGGCCATGATCATTGCCTCCAGCGCCACGCGATTGGCGGTCGCGCCGGCCTGGATGCCGTCCGGGTGGCCGATGGTGCCGCCGCCGAACTGCAGCACGCAGTCCTCGCCGAGGTAGTGCAGCAGCTGGTGCATCTGGCCGGCATGGATGCCGCCGGAGGCCACTGGCATGCACTTGTTCAGGCCCGCCCAGTCCTGGTCGAAGAAGATGCCGTGCTCCAGGTTCTGTTCGTTGTAGGGCTGGCGCAGCACGTCGTAGAAACCCGCGATCTGGTTCGGGTCGCCCTCGAGCTTGCCGACCACCGTGCCGGCATGGATATGGTCGACGCCGGCCATGCGCATCCATTTCGAGATCACGCGGAAGGACACGCCGTGCATCTTCTGCCGTGTGTAGGTGGAATGCCCGGCGCGATGCAGGTGCAGGATCATGTCGTTCTTGCGCGCCCAGTTGGACATCGATTGGATCGCGGTATAGCCGATCACCAGGTCGATCATCACGATCGACGAACCCAGGTCCTTGGCGAACTCGGCGCGTTCGTACATATCCTCCATGGTCGCGGCGGTCACGTTCATGTAGTGACCCTTGACCTCGCCGGTAGCCGCGCTGGCCTTGTTCACCGCTTCCATCACATAGAGAAAACGATCGCGCCAGTGCATGAACGGCTGGGAGTTGATGTTCTCGTCGTCCTTGACGAAATCCAGCCCGCCCTTGAGCGCTTCATAGACCACGCGGCCGTAGTTGCGCCCGGATAGCCCGAGCTTGGGCTTGGTGGTGGCGCCGAGCAGGGGGCGCCCGAACTTGTCCAGGCGTTCGCGCTCCACCACGATCCCGGTCGGCGGGCCCTTGAAGGTGGTCATATAGGCCGTGGGAATGCGCATGTCCTCGAGGCGTAGCGCCTTGACCGCCTTGAAGCCGAACACGTTGCCGATGATCGAGGCCGTGAGGTTGGCGATCGAGCCCGGCTCGAACAGCTGCAGATCGTAGGCGATGAAGGCGAAATACTGATCTTCGCTGCCGGGCACTGGGTCCACCCGGTAGGCCTTGGCGCGGTATTTCTCGCAGGCGGTCAGCCGGTCGGTCCAGACCACGGTCCAGGTGGCGGTCGAAGACTCGCCGGCCACTGCGGCCGCGGCTTCTTCCGGGTCCACGCCCGGCTGCGGCGTGATCCGGAACAGGGCGATGATGTCGGTATCGATGGGCTGATAGTCCGGCTCCCAGTAACCCATTTTCTTGTAGGGAATCACGCCGGCTTCGTAGCGCTTGTTGTGCTGGATTGTGTCTGCCATGTCGATTCTCCGCGTTGGCATCTGACGGTGTTCTCGCGACAGGGCCAGACTAGGTCTCGGCATTGATAAATAAAAGTAAATAGTTATTATTGTTTGGATAAGAAAATATAGCGTCTGGACGATGCTCTGGAACGGCCGCGAAGACGGCGCGAAAACGGTGCGGCGAATGAACATTACCCTGCGTCAACTCAAGGTTTTCGAGGCCGTGGCCCGGCATGCGAGCTATACCCGGGCGGCAGAGGAACTACACCTCACCCAGCCGGCAGTCTCGATCCAGGTGAAAAGCCTCGAAGAGGTGCTGGGGCTGGCGCTGTTCGAGCAGTTCGGCAAGCAGATCTATCTGACCACGGCAGGCGAGGAGATCCTGCGCTACAGCCGCGGGATCGCGGCCCAGATCGACGAGATCGGCGATGTCGTCGCGCGCCTGAAAGGCGTGTCGCGCGGCAGCCTGCATCTGGCCGTTGCCACGACCGCGAACTATTTCATCACCCATCTGCTGGCCGCGTTTCATCGCGAGTTTCCGGAAGTCGCGATCAATCTGTCGGTCACCAACCGTCAGGCGCTGCTCAAGCAGTTGGCCGAAAACCGTATCGATATGGTGGTGATGGGCGAACCGCCGGCCGAGCAGGGGCTGGCCGGCACGGCGTTCATGGAAAACCCGCTGGTGGTGATCGCCGCGCCGGGCCATCCGCTCTCGTCACGCCGGCGCATTCCCTTGAAAACGATCGCCAAGGAACCGTTCGTCGTGCGCGAGGAGGGCTCCGGCACGCGTGCGGCCATGACGCGTTTCGCGCGCAGGCACCAGATCGCGATCACGCCGGCGATGGTCATGACCAGCAACGAGGCGATCAAGCAGGCGGTTAGCGCCGGTCTCGGGCTGGGGCTGGTGTCGGCCCATACCCTGGAACTGGATCTCTATGCCGAACGGCTGCAGATTCTCGACGTCGCGCATTTCCCGATCACCCGGGAATGGTATGTCGTCAATCGTGAAGGCAAGCGGCTATCGCCGGCCGCGCAGGCGTTCAAGCAGTTCCTGATCGACAATGCGGACACGGTCTGGCCGACGGCTACCAAGGCCGCAGGCGCGATCACGGGCGCGAGCGGCTGAACGCTAGCGGTAGCGGACCACGCCGGTGGTGACCATCGACTCGATCAGCGGCTGCATGATGATCTCTATGGCGAACGCCATCTTGCCGCCCGGCACCACCAGCGTATTGCGCCGGGACATGAAGGAATCGTGGATCATCGACAGCAGATACTGGAAATCCACGTTGATCTTCTTCGGATCGCGAAAACGGATCACGATCAGGCTTTCATCCAGCGCCGGAATATAGCGGCTGATGAACGGGTTCGAGGTGTCCACGGTGGGCACGCGCTGAAAGTTGATATGCGTGCGCGAGAACTGCGGCGTGATGTAGTGCACATAATCGTGCATGCGGCGCAGGATGGTATCCATTACTGCTTCGGTACTGTAGCCGCGAGCCAGCTTGTCGCGGTGCAGTTTCTGGATCCATTCCAGGTTGATGATCGGCACCACGCCGACCAGCAGATCCACATGCTTCGCCACGTCGACCTCCTCGGTGGTCACACCGCCGTGCAGTCCTTCGTAGAAGAGCAGGTCACAGCCTTCGGGCACCTCTTCCCAGGGCGTGAAGGTGCCGGGTTCCTGGCCCCAGGGCTCGGCTTCCTCTTCGTTGTGCAGATAATGACGCCGCTGGCCGCCGCCGGTTTCACCATGTACCCGAAACAGCTCCTCGAGCTTGTCGAAATGGTTCGCCTCCGGCCCGAAATGGCTGAACGGGCGACGCGCCTCCTCGGCGAGCTGCACCTGGCGCTTCATCTCGGTGCGTTCGAATTTGTGAAAGCAGTCGCCTTCCACAGTCGCGGCCCGAAAGCCGTCGCGCCGAAAAATATGTTCCATGGCTTCGCGCACGGTCGAGGTGCCGGCACCCGACGATCCGGTGACGGCGAATACGGGATGCTTGATCGACATGGGGCTCCTCCCGTTGGGGCAATCGCACTATCGCTTGTTGTTGCTTTTTGTGGCGGCGGGGCGGTTCAGGCGACCTGTCGTTCCTGAGACGGATCGTACTCCCCCTGTGCCGCGGCGCGATTGCAGCGGGCCCGGTGCAGCAGCGCCTGCTGGGCTGGGCCGGTATTGGCGTTATCGCCACGCCAGGTATCCAGCGCGGGCTGCTGCAATGCCCGGGCATAGGAAAAGGTCAGCCGCCAAGGGGCGGCGCCGGCATCCTGTTTGTTCATCGCGTCTAGATGCGCAGTCGCGTCTTCGTTGCTCTGGCCACCGGAGAGAAACGCGATGCCCGGCACGGCGGCCGGCACGCTCGCATACAGACAGCGCAGGGTGGCTGCCGCGACTTCGCCCACGTCGGCCTGGCGGGCAGCGTTCTTGCCCGGTAGCACCATGCTGGATTTCAGGATCAGGCCCGGAAGATGCACGTTCTGGTCGCGCAGTTCGGCGAACAGCCGGGTGAGTGTTTCCTCGGTGACTTCGTAGCAGCGATCGATCGTGTGATCGCCGTCGAGCAAGACCTCCGGTTCGACGACCGGCACGATTGCGGCTTCCTGGCAAAGCGCGGCATAGCGCGCCAGGGCATGGGCATTGGCGCGATAGCAGGCACGGCTCGGAATGCCGTCGCCGATGGTGATCACGGCCCGCCACTTGGCAAAGCGCGCACCCATTGCATGATATTCGGCCAGGCGCTCACGCAGCCCGTCGAGGCCTTCCGTGACTTTCTCGCCGGGATGGCCGGCCAGGTCCTTGGCCCCGGTATCCACCTTGATGCCGGGCAGGATGCCGTTATCGTTCATCATCTGCGGGAACGGCATGCCGTCGGCCATTTTCATGCGCAGCGTCTCGTCATAGAGAATCGCGCCGCTGATGTTCTCGCCCAGGCCCGGGGCCGAGAGCAGCAGGGCCCGGTAGTCCCGGCGATTGTCCTCGCTGTTCTCGATGCCGTAATCGGCGAATCGCTTGCCGCAGGTGGGCGTGCTTTCGTCGATCGCGAGCAGGCCCTTGCCGTTGGCAAGCATGCGCTGGGCGATGTCCTCGAGTGTGGCTGTGTCCATGATCGTGTCCTCGCGTTCGTCGTGTTCGTGTCAGGCGGTTTCGGGCTCGCCGATGAGTTCGAGCAGGGCATTGGCCAGATGCGCTTCGGTGAGACCGAAATGGCGGTAGACATCGGCCGCCGGCGCGGACTCGCCGAAACGATCCACGCCGAGCACGCGCCCCCGCGGGCCGACGTAATAACGCCACAGCGCGCTTACCCCGGCCTCGATCGCCACGCGCGCCTCGATATGCGCCGGCAGTACGGATTCGCGATAGGCCGCATCCTGGGTTTCGAACAGATCGAGACAGGGCATCGAGACCACGCGGATCGCCCGGCCTTCGGCCGCCAGCGTCTTGGCGGTGGCTACTGCAATCGCCACTTCCGAGCCGGTCGCGATAATCAACGCCTCCGGTGTCTGCGGCGGTTCGTGCAACACATAGCCGCCACGGCGTATGTTCTCGACGCCGGGCACGTCGCGCTCCAGATGGGGCAGATCCTGGCGCGACAGCGCCAATGCGCTCGGCCCCTCGGCGCGCTCGATCGCCGCCATCCAGGCCGCGACGGTTTCCACATCGTCGGCGGGGCGCCAGACATGCAGGTTCGGAATCAGCCGCAGGCTGGATAGATGCTCGACCGATTGATGGGTCGGGCCGTCTTCGCCCAGCCCGATCGAGTCGTGGGTATAGACCAGTATCTGGCGCGTGCCCATGAGTGCAGCCATGCGTACCGCGTTGCGGGCATAGTCCGAAAACGTCAGAAACGTCGCGGTGAACGGGATATAGCCGCCGTGCAGAGCCAGACCGTTGGCGATTGCGGTCATGCCGAACTCGCGCACGCCGTAATGCAGATAGTTGCCGCGATAGGCGGGCTTGCCGACGGCCGTATGGCCGTTCCAGTCGGTACCGTTCGAGCCGGACAGATCGGCCGAGCCGCCGAACAGTTCCGGCAGGCGCGGCGCGAAGAATTCGATCATCGCCTTCGACGATTTGCGCGTCGCGGTATCGCTGCCTTCGGTCTGCACGTGGTGCAGATGCCGCATCATGTGCTTGGACCAGTCGGCGGGCAGGTCGCCGGCCTGGCGGCGCATGAACTCCGCGGCCAGTTCGGGATGAGCGGCGGCATAACGCTCGTAGCGCTGCTGCCATTCGCCCTCCAACGCAGCACCCGCGGCGCGTTTATCCCAGGCCGCATAGACATTATCGGGAATCGCGAATGGCGTGGTATCGGCCCAGCCGATCTGGGCGCGCGTGGCCGCGATTTCCTCGTCACCCAGGGCCGCGCCGTGTACGCCCTCGGTGCCTTGTTTGTTCGGCGCGCCCCAACCGATGATCGTCTTGCAGCAGATCAGGGTGGGGCGCTGGCGGTCTTCGCGGGCGGTGGCTATTGCCTGCGCAATGGCCTCGGCGTTGTGGCCGTCGATGTCGGGCACGACCTGCCAGCCGTAGGCTTCGAAGCGCTGGGCGGTGTCGTCGCTGAACCAGCCGGCGACTTCGCCGTCGATCGAGATACCGTTGTCGTCGTAGAAGACCACGAGCTTGCCCAGGCCCAGATGACCGGCCAGCGAACAGGCCTCGTGGGAGATGCCTTCCATCAGGCAGCCATCGCCGGCCAGACACCAGGTCCAGTGGTCGACGATGTTCTCGCCGTCGCGATTGAACTCGGCGGCGAGCGTCGCTTCGGCCAGCGCCATGCCCACCGCATTCGCAAGCCCCTGGCCGAGCGGCCCGGTAGTGGTTTCGACACCCGGCGTGAGCCTGTATTCCGGGTGTCCCGGCGTCCGGGAATGCAGCTGACGGAACTGGCGCAGCTGTTCGAGCGGCAGGTCGTAGCCGGTCAGATGGAGCAGGGCATATTGCAGCATACAGCCATGACCGTTGGAAACGACCAGCCGGTCACGATCCGGCCAGCCGGGATTGGACGGGTTGCACCGCATGAAATCGTTGGCCAGCACCTCGGCGATGTCGGCCATGCCCATCGGCATGCCGGGGTGGCCGGAATTAGCCTGTTGCACCGCGTCCATGGCGAGAATACGAATCGCGTTGGCGAGCGTGCGCCGGTCGGGCCGATCGCGATCGGTCGCGGCGGGCACGGCGTTGGCAAGCGGATCGCTTGAGTCCATGGATTAACCCTCCTGCTGGGCCGGCGGCAGGCACGGCGCGCATCGCAAACACGAGCGTCTTCTTCGGGCGCTCTTTTTCAGCGCCAATATGAGACAGGCCCGAAATAAGCAAAAATAAATCTTTATTGGCTTTCGAATAAGCCAATCTAATGGCCGCGGCCGGCAGCGCCAGCAAAGACGTACAGGTCCGCGTGTCTGCTAGGTTCGATCCGGCCTGTGCTAGGCTTTGCGCCATGATCGTTCGAAACCGCCGATTGCAGCGGCTGATTGCCGTGCTGCTCGTAACGCTCGTGGCCGTGAGTGCCCAGGCGTGGGCGAGCCATGTCGACTGGCCGGTGCCGGGTGAGGGCGATCATGCCCATGTCGAGTTCTCGGCCTTCGACGACGACGCCTCGCCAATGGTGATGCCGGTTGCTCTAAATGACCCTCTAAGGTACGCATCTCAGTCGGGAACGTTGGATCGTGGGTTGGGGTAAATTTTGTAATGCTGGCATCAGCAATCGTTTAACGGGGCTGCCGTTACTCGCTACGAATATTTAGGTGCGCAGATGATCGTGTGCCAACGCGCGCACCAACCCTGCCTAGCTGGCGCTAGATATGTGCCTAGGCTTCGGTTGCCAGCCGGAACAGACATAGGCCGCCCCCCAGTAGAGGCTTTCGCATTCGAATTGCGTAAAGTGTCGCTTGATCGCCTCAGCGGGTCGCCGGTGAACAATATCGGAGGTTACGCCCGCCGGACGATTGAAGAAAACACCCAGTTGCCCGAGCCATTTCGGCCACCGATCGGGCCATTGCAGTTCGAAGTTAGCAATACGTCCATGCGCCGGGAGCCCGGTAGCTATACACTCGATCAGGGTTTCGTAGCTGGCGACCGTTGAGAGCGCGAGCGTAGCCAATACCGCGTCTGCGTCATGGATCCGGTAGGTCGTCATGTCGGCCGCGACAAGCTCAACATTTAGCCAGCCCGCTCGTTCGACTCGCCGTCTGGCGACGCTTAGCATTTCAGGCGTCAGGTCTACGCCAATGATACGCCCGCGGGGACCCACCTTTTCCTGAAGGTGCTTGAAATTTAGACCCGTACCACACCCTAGATCCACCACTGTCTCGCCGGCTAGTAAGTGGAGGCGGGATACAGCCTGTCTACGGTAATGGTCGATTCGAAGACCGAACGCGCGATAGAACCACAGTCCACCGTCATAGAAAGGTGCCAAGCGAGCATAGCGTTGTCGAAATTCTTCTTTATTAAGAGCCATTGTAATGCGCCTCCTTCTGATACGTAGTGTGGTTCATAAAGCCGCAGTAACTTAGTCCGCCTAGGGTATTCGTCGCAGCTAGCAATCCAGCTAAACGGCCCGCGGAACGCAGCACACGTGTCGAAGGGCGTATTACAACGGTAGATGTTTGGCTCGCATTATCAGTTCTGGGAGTGCACCATTCGTTCTGT
>NZ_AFNV02000019.1 GCF_000215955.2 Salinisphaera shabanensis E1L3A | reverse complement strand
ACAGAAAGAATGTTGCTTAATCCGGTAATGGCTTGTTCGACGGCCGGTTTATCTTCGGGGTGCATGAGTCCGAAAATGTCGTCGACATAAGCCGCCGATTCTTCGCTGTCATAGCCCAGATCGGAAAAAATCCGGTCGAGGCCGAATATGACCTCGCCGGTGAGCAAGTCGTTTTCCCACAGATCGAGCCCGCTACATTCGAGCGCCAGGTCGAGTCGTCGTCGGTAGAGCGCCTCTTCGTCCATATTTTTGGTTTAGCTGCTAGCGGACAGGGGATCACCATAGCCAATACGACGCCTTAGCAGCGCGAAATTTTCCAGCACGCCCAAGGCACAAACAAACACTTCGGCCGCCTGGTTTTTGAAGCGGCTTACCGGCGCCCTGGAGCTACGCTTGCTTGCGTGAACAGGTAAGGCGCGCGGTCGTCGGAGGCGTTCGAGAGGCCGCGACCGCAGTGCTTGGAGTCATAACAGATCGAGTCTGGGGCAATGATTACTGGGACTTCGTCCTGTGCGAAATACGAAGGCAGGTTTTCGTTCATATTGCATCGGTAGAAGGTCTGCTTGCTTTGCGCAGGGCGGCACCGTCATCGTGTCTGACGATGCCGACATCCAACGACAAACTTGCCCGTGGCCTGTTTGACGTCGGCGGCGTATCCGTTGGTTAGATCCGCGAGGCGCTACGACCGGTCGTCGCCGTAATGTGTTCGGCAACAGCTTTGCCAGGCCGTGTCGTGTCCCCTTGAGTCAGATATTGCCCAAATCGGCGCGCTTGTTCTAACGTTGTAGTCAAATTATTGTTATTTGATATTAATTTTTGTGTCGATCGAGTGGCTATAGCATGATTTCCGCGTAATTGCCGAAGATGTTCACGATACGTCCCGCGAACGATTGAACGGCAGTAGCTTGGTGAGTCGAGGTGTGCTGATCAGGGCACTCGATGCGGAATTTTCGAGCCAGGTCGATAGATCATGCAATCGATAATATTTCGTTTTTTACTTTGTCGACGCTGTTTCGCTTTCTCGAATTAACCCTCGCCTTACGAAATTATCGATTTCGATTGGTCGAAAGTCCCAGCCGTGGAAACTTTGTTCTGTAGATCGTTTGTATCGGGCGGCGCAGGCGCGTGCACTATCGGAATTCAAGCGGAATCCCCCGTCATCCTCTTGTAGGTCGGCGTTGCCGTGAGGCTACTTCGCGATAAGAGCAAACCAGCCCACTCGTTTCGTTTGCCGTCTTTTTCTTCGGTATCCTGTGCGCCGCATCCATTGTCTTGGAAGACACGCACCCATGAGCGAAAAAAGCCTATCACCGGCATTTCGTACCCGTGCGGACGAAGTGATCGATATCGCCAACCGTCAGTCGCAGACCGTTTCAGCCGGGCAGGTGAGTGCCTCGCTGATGTACGCCACGGCCCGATTCAATGCGTTCCAGGTCGCTGCCACGGCCGAAAGCAGCGATGATATGGCCGAAGAACGCGAGAACGCGGTCGAGTACTTCACTGCTCAGTACCGCAAGATGTTCGAAGACCATTTCGATGAGTGCATGGCGAATTTCGATCGCTATACCGGTCGCGACAAGACATAACGACGATCGTTCGCCTTCGGTGATCGACGTCCCGCCGCCGCTGCCCGGGGCCATGGATGAACGCTGACGAGCCGTTCGACGACGCGCGCACCGGGTCGCTTTTCGCCGATCAGCTGCCGGCTGCAGCGGGTGTGGGCGCGGCCGCGCCCGATGAAAGCCTGAAGCAGTTGGCTGGCGCGCTGCCGGAACAACTGCGGCTTGGCACTTCCTCGTGGCATTTCCCGGGTTGGGCGAATCGGGTCTGGGACCGGCTGTATAGCGAAAAGCAGCTCTCTCGTGGCGGACTGCCGGCATACGCGTGCCATCCCCTCTTTGGCGCGGTGAGTCTCGACCGTGGCTTTTATCGGCCGCTGTCGGTCGCCCAGTACGCGAGTTATGCCGAACAGGTGCCGTGTTCGTTTCGCTTCATGGTCAAGGCGCCCGCACGGGTCACCGATGCGTTGGTCCGGCAGGCGGGTGGGCAGGGGATAAGCACGAACCCGGATTTCCTGGACGCCAATCTGGCATGGCGTGAGTTTGCTGCGCCCGCCAGCGAGGGGCTTGGCGCCAAACTTGGCGCACTGGTGTTCCAAATAAGTCCGCTACCCGGCCATATGCTTTCCGATATCCATGCATTGACGGCGCGGCTGAGTGATGTGTTGCGGACCGTGCAAGAGGTCAAGTCGCGTGTGCCGCATGCCGTGGTTGCGGTCGAGGTGCGTAATCCGCAGTGGCTGACCTCGATGTTTGTCGATGTGCTCAAGCAGAGCGGCGCGACCTACTGCCTCGGCCTGCATCCGAAAATGCCCGCCCCGGCGGAGCAGTTGCCCATTCTGCGCCAGCTATGGCCGGGACCCTTCGTGTGTCGATGGAATCTCAACCCGAAGCACGGCGCCTACAGCTACGAGGCCGCGCGTGATACGTATGCGCCGTTCGACAAGCTGGTCGACCCGGACCCGGCGACGCGGGATATTCTCTCTCGCGTTATTGCGGGCACCGTGAGTCGTGGCCAGCCGGCGTTCGTAACGATCAACAACAAGGCCGAGGGCTGTGCGCCGGAATCGGTTCGGGCGCTGGCCGAGGCTGTACGGGCGTTAGGCTCGCGTGGCAACCGATCTTAGTATTGGAACGTGTGTGAACACCGCGAGGTCAATATTTTGGTCGAGGAGGCCGACAACAGGCCCTTTAGACTGGCGTATCCGCGCTGGTGATATAACCCGGGCGTACAACGGTACGCAGCGATTCCCGTATTTTCGAATGAGAACGTATATGGACGAACAGACCCGTATCGAAGCCGAGGCCGCCGCATTTCGTGGTCTGATCAAGCATCTGCAAAAGCGTACCGATGTGCAGAATATCGATCTGATGAACCTGGCGGGCTTTTGTCGCAATTGTCTGTCGAAATGGTATCGCGCCGAGGCTGAACTACGTGGCGCTTCGATCAGCGACGCCGAGGCGCGTGAGCACGTCTATGGCATGCCATACCCGGAATACAAACAGCGCTACCAGACGCCGGCAAGCGACGACCAGAAAGCGCTGTTCGAGTCGAGACAGGCCGAGCATGCCGATACGCGGGCCGGCAACTGAAAAATTTTGATCGCGGGCTAAAGACCGGCACCTGTCGACCTAGGCCGCGTGTGCCAGGCGTGTACGATTTCGGCCAGCGCGTTTGGCTTCATAGACCGCTTTATCGGCGTTATCGATAAGTGTGGCGATATGGCTATGCCGTGCCGTCGGTGCCGTAGCGATGCCGATGCTCAGGGTAATATAGAGCGTCTGATCACCGACGGTGATCGGTGTGTGCTCGATATCCTGGCGCAATGCTTCGGCAATGTCCTGCGCGGCCTGCCGTGTGGTGTCGTGCAACAAGCTCGCGAATTCTTCGCCGCCGAAGCGGCATAACAGGCCGCAGGTATGTAGCTGGGCGTCGATCGCTCTGCCGACACGGCAAAGAATGACATCGCCGACACGGTGGCCGTAGGTATCGTTCACGCGTTTGAAATGATCGATATCGATGAACAGCAGTGCCACCGGCTTATCGGTCTGGAGTTCGTTCACCGCCGCCTCGAATAGCGACCGACGGTTGGGCAGGCCGGTCAGTTCGTCGGTACGCGCCAGGCGATAAAGCTCTTGTTCGGCTTCGTCGAGCCGTTTGATCAGCGACAACAGCGTGATCATCATCGCCGGCATGATCGTCAACGAACAGGCCAGCGAGATCAGGTAGCCGATAGGGCTGTGTCTGAGACCGGCCAGTTCCATACTGATGCCGGTGACCGCGAAAGCGACCAGGGTCGTGACAACAGTGAAAACGAGGGTGCCGCGCCACACGCCGACCCGACGTACGAAATTACGCAACCGGCCGCCAGGGGCGCGAGCGCTGAGACGCCCATCCGCCGACGCTCGGTCCGGGGTGTGCGTATGCCGAGAGGTGAATATGATCATTAAGGCGGCATGGGCAATACGCGGGGATATAGAGATTATATCGGCGCGTCGTTGGCCTTGCTTAAAAGCGGTCCAAATGACGCTGAACGCCTTTACTCGCGTGGCACAGGAAATGACGGCGCATTGGCACCGATATAGTGGTGAGCCGCGACCCCGAGCGCGGCAGCCGCGAGTGCAGCGAACCATAACCCGTCGAGCCCGATTCGGGCGTAAACCGCGGCGCCGATGAGCGTGCCCACAACCAGCCCGAGCCAGAGCAGCAGGTACCAGGCCCATGCAAAACGATCGCCCTGGCCAAGCAGGGCCGCCGTTACGCGCTGGCCTAGTTTGACCAGGGTGCCGGTCATATAGGTCAAGCCGATGGTGACTTCGCCGTTACGCTCGAACACGGTATTTTCTGCCCCCATCGCCAGGGCCATGCACATCACGGCCACATAACTTAACCCCGCGTCGTGGCATATCGCGGCGATGCATAGCAGCATGGTGACAAGCACGAGGACTGCGCTCGGGCGCCGGTCTCGTGCGATTTGGCCAGTCAGTGTACCCATGACTACACCGGCCACAAACAGACCGATCAACATCGCCGGCAGTGCGGCTTTCGACCATGCGCTTTCCAGGCCGACACCCAGGCGCGTGGAGTTTCCGCTCATGAACGACACGAAATAACCCCCCAGCGCGATGAAACCCATGGCGTCCACATAGCCGGACAGCGCGGTCAGGGCGGCAGCAATAACACGTTCGCGGCGACGATAACTGATCACGTAAACAGGACTCGATTGGATTCAAAGCAACAGCGCGGGCGCGCAAATTTTGCGCGGTCGTGGCCTTGCGTACAACGATGGCGTGGCCGACCGGACAGGCGCAGCCTTGCGTGGATCACGACAATGCCTTGAATCAATGGCTACAACGTAATCGCGACGGCATCGGTTTCGGCGCACTACGGCCAGCCGGTACCGGCGGTGCGCACGACGCGCCAGGGCGAATCCGCAGAGCATGTCCGAACCGTCACCCGCCAGTATCTGTTCGCGTTAAGCTCGCGTAAAGCACGAAATGAGTCGGGCAACGATGAGCAAAAAGCGCGGAAAAATTCGTAGCGGTATCGGCGGCTGGACCTACAAGCCCTGGCGCGGCACGTTCTATCCGGACGATCTCGCGCAGAAAAACGAGCTCGCCTACGCCGCGAAGACGCTTGCCACGATCGAAGTCAACGGCACCTTTTATCGCACCCAGAAGCCGGCGACTTTCGAGCGGTGGGCACAGGCCGCGCCCGACGGGTTTGCGTTCTCGCTGAAGGCGCCGCGCTACGTGGTCAATCGCAAACGTCTCGATGAAGCCGGGGAGGGGATCGAACGTTTCGTGGAATCCGGTATTTCGGCGCTCGGCGATCGGCTTGGCCCGATTCTCTGGCAGCTCCCGCCCACCAAGACCTTCGAGCGAGACGAATTTGCCGCCTTCCTCGACGCGCTGCCGGCCAAGGTCGACGGGATCGGGTTGCGCCACGCCGTCGAATTACGTCACGACAGCTTTGCCTGTTCGGAGGCCGTGAGGCGATGCTGCGACGCCGGGGTCGCGATCGTCTATGCCGATAGCGATGACTATCCGGCCATCGCCGATATCACCGCGCCCGGTTTCGTCTATGCGCGCTTGCAACGCGGCGATAACGCGATCGCGACCGGGTATAGCGCCGCCGCACTCGACAGCTGGGCGGCGCGGGCGCAGACCTGGGCCTCGGGTGGTCACCCTGACGATCTGTCCTATATCGGCGGTAGCGCAGGCGAGAACACATCGGCCGATAAACGCGATGTATTCGTTTACTTCATTCGCGAAGGCAAGGTTCGCGCGCCACATGCCGCGATGGCCTTACAACAGCACATTGACGAACACGGGTGAGCATTCAAGCGTCGCGTGGTCGGAGCCTGCCGACCACGCGACTCGTTCGCTAACCGCTGCTAGACCTTGAGTACCAACTTGCCGAAGTTGCTGCCTTCGAAAAGCTTGAGCAGGGTATCGGGGAAGTTCTCGAAACCTTCCACGATATCCTCGCGGTGCTTGATCTTGCCCTCGGACAACCAGTCAGCGAGGGCCTTGGCCGCTTCGCCGTAGCGATCGGCATAGTCGAAGACCACGAAGCCTTCCATGCGTGCCCGATTGACCAGCAGCGACATATAGTTCTTGGGCGCGTACATGCCCTCGGTCGCGTTGTACTGCGAAATCGCGCCGCAGATCACGATCCGGCCCTTGAGCGCGAGATTGGCGAGCGCGAAATCCAGAATCTCGCCGCCCACGTTGTCGAAGAATACGTCGATGCCCTTCGGGCAGTGTTCCTTCATCGCCTTGTAGACGTTTTCGTTCTTGTAATCGATGGCTGCATCGAAGCCGAGCTCATCGGTGACATAACTGCACTTCTCGCTGCTGCCGGCAATACCGACCACGCGTGCGCCCTTGAGTTTGGCGATCTGGCCGACCAGCGCGCCGACCGCGCCCGAAGCCGCCGACACGACTACCGTTTCGCCTTCGGCCACACCGCCCACGTCCAGCAAGCCGAAATAAGCGGTCATGCCGGGCATGCCGAGCACGCCCAGATAGGCCGGTAGTTCAGCCAGGTTGGTATCGACCTTGCGCGCGTCCTTGCCTGCGACTACGGCATGGGTCTGAACGCCGAAGTTGCCAGACACCTTGTCGCCCTCGGCGAAATCGGAATGGTTGGATTTGAGCACCGTGCCGGCTGTGCCTGCACGCATGAGTTCGCCGATTTCGACCGGTTTGATATACGACTTGCCGGCATTCATCCAGCCGCGCATGGCGGGGTCCAGCGAGATGTACTCGACAGCGACAAGGATCTCGTCGTTGCCGGGTTCGGCGACGGCTTCGCTGACCAGTTCCCAATCGCTTTGCTTGGGCAGGCCCTGCGGACGTTCGGCCAGACGAAACTGACGGTTTTGATCGGTCGAGCTCATGGTGATACCACGGTTTGAATAAGCATGTGTCCCGCACCTTAGAAGCTCGCGCGACCGCCGGCAAGCGAAATCGAACGTTCGTTCGCTACCTGACGAGTGTCAACGTATGGCGAGGCGTACGTGTCCTAGCGTTTTCGAATCAGCAGATTCTGATGGGCCATGCCTACGCGTCCAACGGCATCGTAGAGCGTTGAACTGCTCAAGCCGATACCGTTGGGCTGGGCGATCGTCTCGGCGTCAATACCGATCCACTCGCCGACCGGCGCGCGGTGCAGATAGACGGTCAGATCAGTATTTGCGAACAGGTACTCGTCGAACGGTAGTACCCAACTCAGCCCGTTGCCGAAATCCGAAGCAGCGGCGGCGCGCATGGCCGGCGTCGTCTCGACGCCTTCGAGCACGGGTGCGCGCAGGCGAAACCATGCCGCCGCTGGGCCGGGTTCGCGCGTGCTGCCGGTGGCCACACGTATGTCCATGGCCCGATGGTGGAAGAACTCGCCCGACGGCATGCCCGGTGTTTCGTACCGCTGCGTGCACTCGTCGGGTGCGGGTTCGAGCGTGCGCGCCGGCCCGGTCGGCACTTGGACAGGTTGTTCGCGCAGCATCAAGGCGATCGCGCGGCCCATCGGTACACCGTCGTGTTCGATCTGCAGCGCGACACGGCGCGCGCTGCGTCCGCGGCTGGCCTCGGCGCGCACTTCCAGCGACGCCAGCGGTACCGGCCGGGTCAGTTCGAAGGTCAGTCGAGCGAGAACGAACTCGGGGCCGGCAGTGTTCTGTGCGATATGCGTAAGCAGCGCCGCGGGTGCACCGCCGTGCAGGGCGTTTTCGTCCCATGGTCCGCGCGCCAGCCCGGTGGGCAGAAACCGTGTACCGTCGCGTTCGAAAATCGCATTTGTTGTGTGGGTATCCATAACAAAGGTGCTGATACTCAAAGATCCGTGGGGCGGTTATGCTGCCATGAATGAAGCTCGCCACGGCTTTCTGTCTCGCGCAGGCGCCTCGTCGAACTGCGGGTAAGCCGTGGCACGCGCCGCCCGGGCGTCGGGCGTTCGATAACGAATTTCATATGCCCAATTCAAAGGAACAAGATCCGCGGTTCGGGCCGCGCAACGCCCAGGGCCCGGCCCAGATCGGCTGGCGTGGCTGGTGGGCGATCGTGCAACGGGTCAGCCGTGAATTCAGCCGGCACGATATGACCATTACGGCGGCCGGCGTTTCGTTCCTGGCATTGTTCGCGGTCTTTTCCGCGCTTGCGGCATTCGTGGCGTTTTATGGCCTGATCGCCGATCCCCAGGCAATGGTTGAGGACATGCGCGCCTTGCAGGGGTTTGTGCCGGCCGACGTCGTCTTGTCGCTGGTCGATCAGATGCGCTCCGTATCCAGCCGATCGTTAACCAAGCTCGTGGCGGCGGGCGTATTCAGTCTGCTGGTAGCGGTATGGTGCGCCCAGCAGGGGGTGGCGGCGCTGTTGCTCGCCCTTAATACCGCGTATCACGAGGACAGCGAACGCGGTACGTGGTGGCGGTTGTTCAAATCGCTGTTCGTGGCGATCGGCGTGATTTTCGGACTGATGGTGACTGCCGTTCTCGCGATCGGGTTACCGGTGGCTGCGTCACGGTTGGGCTTCAGCTTGTGGCAGGTCGAGGTGGTGCGTGCCGCCGGCATGGCGGTCGGGGGACTGATTTTATTACTTGGTCTGTCGGCGCTTTATCGCTGGGCACCGGATCGTCGGCCGCCGCGTTGGCGCTGGGTGGGTGCAGGCGCGGGGGTCGTGGTGACGTTCTGGACCGTGGGGTCGCTACTGTTTTCCTGGTTCATGGCGTACTCGAACTCGTATACGGCGTTGTACGGTTCGCTCAGCGCGGTCGTGATTCTGTTGACGCTGATCTATGTCACTGTGGTGACAGTGCTGGTCGGCGCGGAATTCAACGCGCAGATGGAGTATCAGGTGGAAGACGATACGACGGCGCACGAGCCGCGTCCGGCGGGTGAGCGCGGTGCGCATATGGCCGATCATTCGGCCAAGTCACGGTAATATTCACTACCACACGAACGGTTGACCGGTCGCAATCGCCGCCAGATACTTTGCAATCTGAAATTACGTTTCACGAATAATAAGTAGGTGATGCATGGGCGATTTGGAGGCGTTCAGGGCCGAGGTTCGGTCCTGGCTGGAAGACAACTGCCCGGAGGAGATGCGCCAGCCGCTCGCTTCCGATCAGGACCACGTCTGGGGCGGCCGTCAGTGGGAGTTCTCATCGGATGGCCAACGGGTCTGGTTCGAGCGCATGGTCGAGAAGGGCTGGACGGCGCCGGCCTGGCCGATCGAATACGGCGGTGGCGGCATGACGCCGGCCGAGCACGACGTATTCAAGTCCGAGATGAAGCGTATCAACGCGCGCAGCCCGGTCAGCAATTTCGGCTTCTGGATGCTGGGCCCGGCCTTGCTCAAGTTCGGTTCCGAAGAACAAAAGCGTGAGCATTTGCCCGCGATCGCACGCGGCGAAATTCGCTGGTGCCAGGGCTATTCTGAACCCAATGCGGGTTCGGATCTGGCCAGCCTGAAAACGTCGGCGGAAATCGACGGCGATTATTTCGTGGTCAACGGCCGCAAGATCTGGACGTCCTACGCGGACCGTGCCGACAAGATGTTCTGTCTGGTACGCACCGATCCGGATGCCAAGAAGCAGGCCGGTATTTCCTTCATCCTGCTGGATATGGAAAGCCAGGGCGTATCGACGCGGCCCATTCAGCTGATTTCCGGCGAATCCCCGTTCTGCGAAACGTTCTTCGACGACGTCCGTGTGCCGCGCGCAAACCTGGTGGGCGAGCTCAACCAGGGCTGGACGATCGCCAAATATCTGCTCACCCACGAGCGCGACAACATCGGCGGCGAGCCGCCGGGTCTGCTCAAGGGTCGCGACCTGGCGAAGATGGCGCTCGAAGCCATCGGCGCCGATGAGGCCGGTCGCCTGGACGACCCCATGCTGCGTGCCGATATCGCGCGTCTTGAAATCGATGCGATGGCATTTCGTGCGCTGGTCGAACACACTCGTGCGAAGGCCGAAGCCGGCGAAGGCGTGGGCGCACGCTCGGCCATGCTCAAGTACTACGGTACCGAGCTGAACAAACGACGCTACAACCTGATGATGGATGCCATGGGCGGTCAGGGCCTGGAATGGGAGGGTGAACGTACCAGCGGTGGGCGCTACGCCCGCGAGTGGCTGCGTTCCAAAGGTAATTCGATTGAAGGCGGCACCTCGGAGATCATGCTCGGCATCATCTCCTCCGCCGTACTCGAACTCCCCAAAGGCTAGCGAGGCATTTCCATGATTTTGAATGAAGAACAGCAGATGCTCGCCGATCTGGCGGAGCGTATTTTTGCCGATAAGGCCAGCGTGGATACGTTGCGCGCCATTCGCGGCGGCAGCCATGGCAACGACTACGATCAAGACCTGTGGCAGGCGATGGTCGAGTCCGGCCTGACCGGCATTCTGGTGCCGGAAGACCAGGGCGGTATGGAATTCGGGCTGGTGAGCGCAGGCCTTGTTGCACGCGAAGTCGGGCGGCGTCTTGCCTTGACGCCGTTTCTTTCCACGGCCGTACTGGGCGCGATCGCGATCGGCCGTGGTGGTAACGACGACCAGAAAAGCCGTTGGCTGGGTCCGATTGCCAGCGGTGAGCTGATCGTGGCGCTCGCACTCGACGAAAGTGCCAAGCATCGTCCGGAGCGTGTGGCTACCCAGGCCACGGCAGCGGGTGATGGCTATACCGTGACCGGCCAGAAGACGCTCGTGCTGGATGCAGCGAATGCCGGCGTATTCATCGTCAGCGCCATGCTCGACGGGACGCCGCGCCTGTTCGCTGTTGAAATCGGCGCCGGTACGGTCGACGTTGAACCAGTGGTCTCCCTCGATACACGCAGCATGGCGGATGTGCGTTTCGACGCCGCCCAGGCGGAATTGCTCGACGGCGATGACAACACGCTGGATGCGGTGCTCGATGCCGGACGCGCCATGCTGGCCATGGAGTTGGTCGGTCTATCGCGCGCCGTGTTCGAACGCACGCTCACGTATCTGTCCGAGCGCAAGCAGTTCGGTCAGCGCATCGGCTCGTTTCAGGCGTTGCAACACCGTGCCGCGCATCTGTCGGTCGAGATCGAGATCAGCGAAGCCATGGCATTCCAGGCGCTCGCGGCATTCGATTCAGGCGCCGACGATGCCTCGCAGCAGATTCTCGCGGCCAAGGCCCGTGCCGCAGAAACCGCCCGTCTGGCCAGTGCCGAAGGCGTGCAGATGCACGGCGGCATGGGTATGACCGATGAGTTCGATATCGGCTTCTTCATGAAGCGTGCGCGAGCGGCGAGCGAACTGTTCGGTGACGCCAACTTTTGCACGGAGCGTTTTGCGCGCGCCAAGGGTTACTGATCGGGCGATTCGATATGCTCAAACAAATCCGCCGGCACGAGGCCGGCGGATTTTTGTATCTGGCGGGTGTCAGTTTTGGAGTTGTACACCTGTGCCCTTGACCCGTTCCATGGTGCCGTCGGGATAGACCAGAATCGTTTCGCCGCCGGACACGGCCGGGCCGATAGCGCCGCTGCCCTTGGCGAGTGCCTGCATGCCGGCTTCGAATTGCTCTTCGGTAATGCCTTCGGCGGAGTTTTCCGAACCTTTTTCGATCGTCGCCGACGTGTCGAACGAGTCGTACAGGTTGCCGATCGCATAATCGGCCTCAGCTTCACTACGGCTGAGCAGGCCGTCGCCATTACGATCAAGCTGCTGGAATTTTTCCGATATCTCGACATCCCCGGTGCCGTCGGCACGGGCGGCGTCGATACGGGCCGACGTCGAATCGGCCAGCACGGCAAAGGATGTGCTGGTCAGTATGGCGAGCGAAAGCGTCGTGGCGATCTTGGATAGCATGGCGTTTGCGTGGTTGAAGCCAGCTTTCAATTTAGCGTGCCCATCGCGGCCGCGCTACGCCAGCGCCGGAAACAACGCTTACTGGCGGCGCGGATCGGTGACGTGCTCGGGGTTGTAGGGCCCGAGCGGCAGCCCGTCGGTTCGATCGCCCACCATATTGAAGTTGGCCATGCGTGAGACTTCGCGGGTGCGGTCGGCACTGGTATCCACGATCTGCTCGACGACGGCGACGATTACCGCTGCGAGCAGACCGCCTTGATTGCTATTGGAACCCTCGATCGCCCGGGCCGAGCCGTCCCAGAGCAGGGTGCCGGTATCGGCATCGATCAATCGGGCCGAGACATCCACCGTCGTATCCGACGACAGGACGTGATACTTCTGGCCCCAGTCCTCGATCGTGGCATAGAGCACCGCGTCGGGGCCGATGATTTCATCGATCTTGTTCAGCGGTACCGACTGCATTTCGGCGGGTTCGGACAGACCGTTTTCTTTCATAAACGCGTCGACGACGGCCACCGGGTAGACGTAGTACCCCGCTTCTGCCAGCGGTCGGGTCACCGTCGAGAGATAGACGTAGGGGGCATTGACATCGACCGAGTTGTTGATCGGCGGGAGCACCAGAATCGAGCGCGGCGGATCGGCACGATAGGCGCTGTAGTCGTAGCCGGGCGCAGTGGCGCAGCCCGTGGCCAGCAATGAAGCGGCTGCGACCGCGCACAGGCCGAGATATCGACGGATCATGTCAGCTCCCGTTGTCGATACGTTCGATGAACGTCGTCATGAAATCCGAAGATTCGGGATAAAGTCGGCGCTCGACCGCGAACTCCTCGACCGCGTCGGCTTCGTTGCCTTGCATGTATTGCATATAGCCCAGCTGGGCATGAACGCCCGGCGGCACGCGTTTGCCTTCCGCTTCGCTGCGTTCGATATCGGCGCGCAGTTTTTGTACTTGCAAACCGGGCTCTGCCGCACCGGGCTGCATGTACATCGTGTAGATCAGGTTCTCGTATTCGCCCCAGCGATAAAGCGGCTCGGGCTGGGTGACACAGCCTGCGAGCAGGGTGGCCGCGAGCAGTGCGCTAACGCGGCCAGCCAGTAACCGTGTATGTATGACCATGATCAGCGCACCGGTGACCAGGCGCCATTCTCCATGCCCTGGGTCAGTTTGTTCACGGCTTCGGTAATTGCGAAATTGAGCACCTTGCCGTTGAGCGTGGCGTCGTATCCCGCAGTGCCGCCGAAGCCGGCGACCTGACGGTTACTGAGCTCGTATTCGCCGGCGCCCTGTACGGAATAGATGATCTCGGAGGTCGCCACATCGACCACGTTGAGCGCGACTTTGGCGTAGGCGACCTGGGTCTTGCCAGCGCCGAGAATACCGAACAGCTGCATATCGCCGGTGGTGCGACGGCCGAACTCGGTCACGTCACCCGAGATGGCGACCTCGGCGCCTTTGAGCGACTGCTGCTGGCCGCTGATCCTGGCCTCTTGAGCGATCTGGGCCATGTTGTCGCGATCGACCACGGAAAAGCGGTTGGTCTGTTGCAGATGGGTCTTGAGAATGGTCTTGGCCTGGCTGCCCAGTCGATCGGTGCCGTCGCTGAACAGGCCTTGCCGGTAGGTCGAACGATTCTGGAAGTTGCCGACCACGAGCACATAACGCGGGCCGTTATAGGCCGTGCCGTAACTGGCGACGGTGTCAGGCTGAACGCTGCGGTGCGATTCGGTTGCACAGCCTGCGAGTAGAAACAGGCTCACGAAGAGCGCGACGAACACGCGCGCCGGCGCTGAAAGACGATCGACCATTCTGGTATGCCCCCAAGTCGAGAACGAAAGTGCGGGTATGCACGTCGTTCCGTATTTCCCCGATACGAGGCCGAAAAGCGCAACCGCGCTCGGCCATGTCCGCACTATAGAACGTATAGGGTAAGCCAAGGCAAGCCTTGGCCGTGGTTGTCACGTCGAGCCGGTCTTCGGCAAAAGACAAAACAAACGCTGCCAAGGCTTGAACGCTGCGATGGTTGCCGGTGCGCTGTGCCCGAATGGCCGGCTCGTGGGGGATAACGCGCGTTACCGAGCGCTTTGGTTAACGTGAACGTTTGCCGCGCTTGCCGGTGCGCGACGGTTTCTTCGACCCGCCGGCTGTGCGCGCTGTACGAATGGCGAGCTGATCTGCGGCTTGCGAGATTTCGCCGCTAAGCTTCTGATAATTGGCGAACCGGGCGGCAGCGAGCTGGCCGTTGTCGATCGCCGCCTGAATGGCACAGCCGGGCTCGCCGATATGGCGGCAATCACGAAAACGACACTGCGCTGCAAAAGCCTCGATATCGGCGAAGCCGTCTTCTACGAGATCTTCCTCGCCGGTCGGCTTGAGTTCACGCATGCCGGGGGTGTCGATCAGGCACGCACCGGCAGCCAGTGGTATGAGCGAGCGGTGGGTCGTGGTATGCCGCCCGCGGGAATCGCTGGCGCGTACCGCGCCGGTCTTCATGGTTTGCTCGCCGGTCAGCGAGTTGGTCAACGTCGATTTGCCGACCCCCGAACTGCCGACCAGGACCGCCGTTATGCCGGGCGAAAGCCATTGCTGGAGCGTATCGACGCTCGTCGAATCGGTTGCGTTGAGCGTACAGACAGCCACCCCCAACGGGTCCAGTTCGGCTTTTGCGCGCTCGACGGCGCCCGGTTCGCGAGCTTCGGCGATATCCGTTTTCGTGAGTACGATAACCGGACGCGCACCGCCGCGCACCAGCAGCAAATACCGCTCGATACGACGCGGGTTGAAGTCGCCGTCGAGACTGGACACGACGAAAACGATATCGATATTCGCCGCGATGATCTGCTGGCCGTAATGCTTGCCGGCACTGCTGCGTTTGATCGTACTGCGTCGAGGCAGCAGGGCGACGGCCTGGGCATGGGTTTCGTCGCCGCCGGTTACCAGCAGCCAATCGCCGACCGCCGGTCGCTGCTCTGAGGGCAGGCGCGGGCGTTGCCACTCGGGCACCGACTCGACCGGATAGCTGGAGTTCGTGTCTTCGGCAACGATATAACCGCTGCGGTGCTGTTCCACCACCCGTGCTGGCCGAGCCTGCGGATACTCGGCCCGCAGTTCGGCCCAAGCGCCGTCGGCTGCCGTGTTCTCATACGGCCAGCCGATCCGGCGCAGTCCCGCTATTGCAGACATCGTCACGGCCTATGGCACACGACAACTGGCCGCGATGCGATCGCCGGGTCGCAGCGCCAGAAATGGCGGCGCACGGTTACCACATCAGATCGTCGGGTACCTGATAGGCCGCATAGGGATCGTCCGGATCGGGGGTATCATCCGCCGGCGTAGCCAGCCAGATCCGGTTTGGAATAAGCGGTTGCAGGCGCTCGGCTACGGCTGCCGTGACCAGCGATGTCTTGCCCTGATAGCGCACGATCGCCATGCGACCATCGGCGAGCGCCTTGCGCTGTGTATCGCTGACCATCAGGCGTTTGATCTTGCCATTGGCATTGTAGTTGTAGGCGACGGCCTGGTCGTTGTCGCCTTCGGCCGCGACCCGATTGCGTTCGATGATCTGTACCGCCATTTGCTGGCGTTCCTGCGCTTCGCGCTGGGCCTTGCGTTGCTCGTTCAGACGGCGATCGTAATCACGTTTGCCGGCATCCTTGGCAGCGATCTCGCGCGCGAGCTGATCCTGCTCTTTCGCTTTCTTGGGATCGCGACGGGCGGCTTGCGCCTCGCGCGTTTTGTCACGGCGTGCTTTCTTGGCCTGTTTGGGTTTGGCCAGGCCGGCTTGCAGTAGTTGTTCCTGCAGGGATTTCGACATCGTGCGTCTCGATACGAGCATTCGTGGCTATGCGGTCATTCTAGCGAAGCTGAGCGCTGCTGCGCAGCCGTTTGCGAACAGCCGCACTGCGTGTTGTTTCGCACACGCAACGAAAGTTGCCGTTATCCCATGGTTTGGCGCTAGGCTGGTGTGACTATCAATCGCGAGAATCTCGATGATGAAATCGCTCATATCGATGCTGTTTGCCGTGTCGCTAGCGTTGGGCGCCACGACCGTGTGGGCGGCGCCCGAAAGCGAAAACGCGGTCGATACCGCCCAGGGAGACGTCACGCTCTATCCGGTTCAGCACGCCAGCTTCGTGCTGGAATGGAACGGACAGACGATTTATGTCGACCCCACGCAAGGCGCCGATGCGTATGCGGGACTGCCGACGGCCGATATCGTATTGCTCACCCACGGCCATGGCGATCATCTGGATCGAGAAACGCTCGACGGGCTTGATCTGCGCAAAGCGCTGGTGGTCATGCCACAAGCCGTGGCCGACGACATAGGCGAGACGTATGGTCATGCGCAGACCATCATGGACAACGGTGAAACCGTGCATACCGATGCGGGTGTGGGGATTCATGCGGTGCCCATGTACAACCTGCCGCCCAGTGATGACGCCTATCATCCGAGGGGCTGGGGCAATGGCTATGTTGTCACCCTAGCCGACAAGCGCATCTATATTTCTGGCGATACCGAAGGCATCGACGAAATGCGCGCGCTCGAGAATATCGATGTTGCCTTCGTGTGCATGAATCTGCCTTACACGATGGACGTGGAACAGGCGGCAGATGCAGTCGCCGACTTTTCGCCGGCCGTGGTCTATCCGTACCACTACCGCGGTCAGGACACCGAGAAATTCCGCGACCTGCTCGCGGACAAGAATGTTGCCACCGAGGTCAGGTTGCGCGACTGGTATGCACAGTAGGCAAGGGCCTCAGGCTTTGGAGACCTGATCGCGGCCGTCGCGCTTTGCGGTATACATCGCCAGGTCGGCACGGGCCACGAGTGCACGCAGATCCTCGCCCGGTTTATATTCCGCGGCGCCTACGCTGATGGTGCAGGCGATCGCGTGATCGGCGGGGCGAATCGTATGACATGCGACCGCGGCACGAATTGCGTCGGCCACGCGGATGGCGTTGGGCAGCGTGCAATCGCCGAGCAGGATCAAGAATTCGTCGCCGCCCCAACGACACAACGTATCGTTGTCGCGCAGGTGTGATCGGAAGATATCGGTGAGTGTATAAAGCACGAGATCGCCGGCGGCATGACCATGTCGGTCGTTGATCTGCTTGAAATGATCGATATCGATAGCCAGAAGCGACAACGGCGCATCATTGCGCAACGCGTTCTTTCGAACCTGCTCGAAAATGGCTTCGAATACACGGCGGGTGGTGCACCCGGTGAGCGCATCGGTGCCCGCCATTTGCTCCAGGTTACTCTGATAATTGCGGACCGCGACCCACCCGATCGCACCCACCAGTGCGGCGATTGCCAGCGCGACGCCAATATTGAGCAGCAATGCGCCCAATACACGCGCTTCCGCCGACGACTGCGCCTGCTGGACGATCAGATACCAGTTGAATTCCGGGATCAGCCGGCTGTTGACGTAGACACGTCGGCCCTCGCTGTTTTCGTAACTGACCGAAGCGCTGGGGGTGGCCAGAATGGTCGTCGCGATATGGCTCATGCCGGCGCGTTCTCGCAGGCTGTCGGGGCCTTCGAAATGGGGGGCCGCGAAGCGTGACCCGGCCTTCGCGGTCGGTGAGATAGATTTCGCGGGCATAGCGCGTCTGATAGTTGGCAATCAGATTGGCGACGGAGTCCACCGACAGGCCAATACCGGTGACACCGATAAGACGATCCTGATAGTCGGTTACCCGGTAGTTGACGAAGATCGTCAGCCGGCTGAGGTCAGCGGTGTCGGTATCGACATTGATTTCGTAGGGGGCATGTAGTTCCCGGGCACGGAAATACCAGGCGTCTTGTTCGTCGTCACGAGAAACTTGTTTGAGCACCCCGCTGGCGTGGTAGTAGTTGCGTGTTTCCTCGGACACGTAAAACGCGGTCGTCGTGTCGTACTTCTGCTGAATTTCCTTGAGGTAGCGCACCATTTTTTCGGGGTTCGCTTCGCCGTCGAGCGTCCAGTCGCGCAGCAACGTATCGTGTGCCATCAGCGAAGAGATAAGCACCGAACGCAGCAGATCCTGCTCGATTTCCGAATAGATATTGTCGCTGGTCAGCGGTAATGTCTCTTCGGCGATATGGTCGCTCACCGAATCCTGAGCGAGGAAATAGCTGATCACACTGCTCGTGATAAAACCGACTACAAGTACGCCCGCCAGCGCAATCGCCGAATACAGTTTCTTTTGGCCCAACATTTATCTTTTCGAAGTCGGTCGAATGGCCGCAGGCGGCCGATGAGTATCAGCTGCCGTATCGCCCCATAAGTCCCCGTGAACAGCTGAATCGCTTGGTTTGGCCTTGGGTAGCGCCATGCGAGTGAGGTGATCTGATTCGTGGCTGCTAACGTTGTTAAAACCTGCTGATTGGTTATACGACGCGAACAAAAATATTTGGATTGCCGGTCTTGTCGAGGCTCAAGCCTGCCTTCGTGCCGCTAAATCGTTGCGGTTTTGCTCGCAGGTCGCTCCAGCGCGCCGGCCGCCGATGACGTCGAGCCGTTGCTAAAAAGGCAGCTGCGAAAAAGCCTGGAAAACACCCAGTCGGCAATGCGTTCGCTCGGCCGCGAGTCGGGCGTCGAGTTCATGCGTGCCAAGGGCGTGCTGGATCCGGCACGGATCCGCGTCGAAAACGTCGAAATTCTCGAATCCGGGCAGTTGAGGCACGACCACTACGAACCGCGCCTGCGCTGCGAGATCGTTGCAGGCGATGAACAACGTAAGATCGAAACCGCGACCGTATGCGTTAACGAGGCAGCCAACGGCTGGCAATTATTGCCGGATTAGTCGTGAACGGGTTGGTCGGACGTGGCGGCGTTGATGCGCACCGTGGCTGTTTTTGCGTGCGCTCGGCATCCGCTGCCGTTTACTAAAAAAATGCCGCATGCATCGGTAGATAGACCGGGCGGCGGCATGGAATGTTGCAGGTAACGTCTGAGCAAATGCGGCTATCTCGATGAGAACGTGATATTAATTGGTTTCGAACTCATCGGCGTTTCGATTTCAATACGCCGGCATGGAGGACTCGATGACAGTTAGGCTTTCGCCTTCCCTACGCCGCCCCTGGCTTGCGGGCGTGGTACTTGCGATCGGCGTGATGGGCTGCACCAGCGGTGAGGCCGACAGTGCAGTGACTTGGGAAACGCTCGAAGTCACGGCAACTTCTTTCACCCTTGCCGAAGAAGAAACCAAGCGCGGTAATATCGGCCTCACCGCGTTCGGTGATCAACTCGAACCGGGCGACAAGGCCATCGCCGTATCCCGCGATCTCATTCGGCTTGGGCTCACGCACGGCACCAAGGTGCGTGTCGAAGGCCTGCCGGGCACCTATACCGTGCAGGACAAGATGCACAGGCGCTGGCGCAACAAGATCGATATTCTGTTCACCAAGCGCAAGCGCGCGCTCGAATGGGGCCGCAAGAAGATCGAGATTCAGTATCAAGTCGCTGACGCGGGCTGAATACACGGCTTCCAGCGGGCCGGTTTTACGATTTCAGTCGATAGCCGCTCTTGAATATCCAGGCCACGATGAGCAGGCAGATGGCAAGAAACACGCCGATCATGCCCAGGCTGACGAACACGTTGACGTCGGCGACGTCGTAAAAGCTCCAGCGAAAGCCGGATACGAGATAGACGACCGGGTTGAGCAGGGTGATTGTCTGCCAGATCGGCGGCAGCATATCGATCGAATAGAAGGTGCCGCCCAGAAACGTCAGTGGTGTAACGATCAATAGCGGCACGATCTGCAGTTTTTCGAAATTGTCGGCCCAGATGCCGATAATGAAGCCGAACAGGCTGAAGGTGATCGCGGTCAGCGCCAGAAACAGCAGCATCATGAACGGGTGCGCGATGCGGATATCCACGAAGAAGAACGACGTGCCAAGGATGATCAGCCCGAGCGCGGCCGACTTTGTCGCGGCGGCGCCGACGTAGCTGATCACGATTTCTACATAGGAAATGGGCGCCGATAGCAGTTCGTAGACTGTGCCGATGAACTTCGGGAAGTAAATCGCAAACGAGGCGTTGGAAATGCTCTGGGTCATCAACGAAAGCATGATCAGCCCCGGCACGATGAACGCACCGTAGCTCACGCCCTGGATTTCGGTGATCCGCGAGCCGATGGCCGAGCCGAACACCACGAAATAGAGCGAGGTCGAGATCACTGGCGACACCACGCTCTGAAATAGCGTGCGCCAGGTGCGCGCCATTTCGAATTTGTAGATGGCAGCAATGGCGTGGATATTCATGCGTCGTTCCTTGTGCTCTCGCTCGTCGGCGCTTTCACCAGATCCACGAAGATCTCTTCCAGCGAACTCTGCTTGGTGTCGACATCGCGCAGCCGCAGCCCGGCGCTGTCGAGATCACGGAACAGCGAATTGATACCGGTACGCTTGTCATTGGCGTTGTAGGTATAGACCAGCGCGTAGCCGTCGTCGCCGATTTCGAGCGTATGTGCGGCGAGCGCATCGGGGATTTGTTCGACCGCGTCTTCGAGCTGCAGGGTGAGGCGTTTTTCGCCCAGCTTGGCCATCAACTCGTGCTTTTGTTCGACGAGTACGATTTCGCCGGCGTTGACCACGCCGATGCGATCGGCCATCTGTTCGGCTTCTTCCAGATAGTGGGTGGTCAGGA
This sequence comes from Salinisphaera shabanensis E1L3A, assembly GCF_000215955.2. GTDB lineage: Bacteria > Pseudomonadota > Gammaproteobacteria > Nevskiales > Salinisphaeraceae > Salinisphaera > Salinisphaera shabanensis. The sequence goes on along the minus strand of NZ_AFNV02000019.1, from coordinate 73,662 downwards.
TGATGGTCACTCCATGTTCGCGCAGCGAACGGACCACTTCCCACATGCTGCGCCGCAGTTCCACGTCGACACCGGCGGTGGGTTCATCGAGAAACAGGATCTTGGGTTCGTGCGACAACGCCTTGGCGATCATCACGCGGCGCTTCATGCCGCCGGAGAGCGTCATGAGCATGTTGTTGCGCTTGTCCCAAAGCGAGAGATCCTTGAGTACTTTTTCGATATGTGCCGGGTTCTTGGGCTTGCCGAACAGCCCGCGCGAAAAACTCACCGTGGCCCAGACCGTCTCGAAGGCGTCGGTGGTGAGTTCCTGGGGCACCAGACCGATCAGCGACCGCGCCGCGCGGTAATCCGAAATGATGTTGTGACCCGCCGCTTCCACCGTGCCTGCGCTGGCGTTGACGATGCCGCATACCACATTGATGAGCGTCGTCTTGCCGGCGCCGTTGGGGCCGAGCAGGGCGAAGATATCGCCATCCGGGATATCCAGATCGATGCCTTTTAGTGCACGAAAGCCCGAGTCGTAGCGCTTTTCGAGATTGCGAATCGATATGATCGAAGCCAACGTGTCGTCCTTATCGTGGGTGGCCGCGCGTCGGGTACGCAACGCGCCGCGTCGAGGCCAAGCGCGTAGGTTACGGCGCTATGCGCACAAGGCAAATCGCCCCGACACTGTGGCGCGTCTTTTGCGCACCAACCTCGTGTACGCTCGGTTACAGCGTTTGGGTTGCAATCGGAGAAATGAATGATCGGCTATGTGACCATCGGCGTGAGCGATATGACGCGCGCCAAGGCTTTTTATTCGAGCTTGCTCACGGATTTCGATGCGCGTGTACTGGTGGATATGGGGCGCATCTGTTTCATCGGCAAGAAAATGAGCGAGCCGATGCTTGCCGTGTGTATTCCCTATGACGAACAGCCGCACGACCCGGGCAACGGCAACATGGTGGCGCTCCACCCCGGGTCCAAGGAAGCGGTCGATACGACTTACCACAAGGCGATTGAACTCGGCGCGACCTGTGACGGTGAGCCCGGCCAGCGTATCCCCGATCAGTTCTATGGCGCCTATGTACGTGATCCGGATGGCAATAAGATCGCCTTCTACCATTTCGGCTGAATGGCCGCGTAGGAACGCCTGGCGTTGTTGGCGTCGGCGTCCGATGCGCCGTCGCGAGGATGAAACATGATGTCGTCATCGTCGAACCCGACATTCCATCCGCTTGCCAAGACGTTCCACTGGCTTGTCGCGGTATTGGTGTTTGCCGTATGGCCGCTCGGCAAGGTGATCTCGTTCGTACGCGACGACGCCAAGACGGGCTTCTATCTGTGGCATGAATCGCTGGGCTTTCTGGTGCTCTGGTTCATGCTGGCACGGTTGTGTGTGCGCTTTCTTACCCATACGCCGGGGCACGCGCAGGTGCCGCGTATGCAAGCCTGGCTCGCCGATACAGTGCATTGGGCGCTTTACCTGGCCTTGATTGCCATGCCGATCAGCGGTTTTCTTGCCACCAATGCCCACGGCTTCGCGCTGAAATGGTTCGGCGTGCTGCCGGTGTGGAGTCCGATCGGCGAATCGCCGGATATCGCGCCCATACTTTCGGCGATTCACTACTGGCTGAGCTGGACGATACTGGCGCTGGTGGCGCTGCATATCACGGGCGTATTGTTTCATCGCGTCGTTCTTCGCGATGCCACGCTCGATCGCATGACCTGAACAACGCGTTCGCCAGGCTGAATGGTTTGGTTCTCGTATCCGTAGTTAACCGGATACTGCCGGCAGTGAAACGGCCCCAAAGTAATTGAACACGCACAAAATAGTGTGTGGAGCGGCAGCACTGCCGCCGTATGCATCCGCGGCCCGCGTGTCCGACTAGGCGCAGATGTATCCGAGAATCCAACCTGCCGTTACGGTTTTAAAAACCAACCGGCGTATCACGGAGTATTTCCATGGTTGATGATGATCGCAAGAAAGGCAAAGCTGACCGAGTCAAAGGCGCTGTCAAGGAAGGCGTTGGCAAGGTAACCGGCGACGAGCAGAAAGAAGCCGAAGGCAAAGCCCAGCGTAAAACGGGCAAGGTTCAGGACAAGGTAGGCCAGGCCAAGGACAAGGTCCGCGACAAGCTCAAGGACTAGCCAAGAGCTTAGCTCTAAACAAAGCGCGCCGGGTTTTACCCGGCGCGCTTTTTTGTGCGCACGAGAGGCGCTGGACTAGTTCGAGCTGCCCTCGAACGCCTTCCGGCGCTGCTCGATCTTGTCGCTGAGCGGACGCGAGTCGGATTCGAACTGGCTGCGGCGCGTATCCAGACCACTGCCGCTTACGCCCGGGCTGTTGGTAACGCCGTTCGAATAACGCGTGGTCGTACCATTCGAGGTGCCGAGGTTCGTGCGCGTGTCACCACTGTCGATAACCGACATGTTGCCGGACCCCGATGTACCGTTCTCACTGCCGCCAATAGCGCGCTCACTGCCGCTGATGGCGCGTTCGCTACTGCCTACGGCGCGCTCGGTGCCGCTAATCGCGCGCTCGGCGAATGCACTGCCGGCAAAACCGAGCAATACGCAGGTAATAGCAAGAATACGAAAATTCATAGCGAGCTCCAGGCCCGCGATTGGGCCAGTGTGAAAGTCCAGCGGCAGCGCTTCGATGCGGCGCGCCGACCGCCGGAGGCGATGCGCCGATTATGGCGCGGCGGCTGGACGTACGCTACCGGCGCTCAATCATTCGCGCATGGGTGATCGCGATCATCCATATCGCAAGCCCGCCGAGCGCCAGCAGGCAGCCTACGGCGCCGGTCGAGCGCAGGCCGAAGCCCGCAGCCAGCGCCAACCCGGCAACCCACGGGCCCAGGGCGTTGGCCATATTGAAGGCCACATGATTGAGCGCGGCTGCCAGGTTCTGTGCATCACCTGCCACATCCATCAAACGCGTCTGCAGTACGGGCCCCAGGGCACCGCCGATTCCGATACAGAACACGTCGAGCGTAATCAGCCAGGCATTGCCGGCTACCAGCGGGAAACAGGCCAGCGCGATCGCGCTCCAGACCAGCAGCGCGCCGGCGGTCGGCATTAAGGCACGGTCGGCAAAACGCGGCAGCACGGCGTTGCCGAACGTCATGCCGAGCCCGAAGATGCACAACACGACCGGTATCCATTGCTCGGACAAGCCGGTGACCTGCTCCAGCGTCGACGTGACATAGGTATATACGGCGAACATGCCGCCAAAGCCGACGGCGCCGATAGCCAGCGTCAGCCATACCGAGACCCGCGTGAGTGCACCCAGCTCACGTACAGCGCTGGCATCGCTGGCCGCCCGGTCGCGCGGCGCATAGATCGCAATCAGCACAACCGCCGAGAGTGCAATGGCCGTAATGACCCAGTAACCGGCACGCCAGCCGGCTGCGTGGCCGAGCCATGTCGCCAGCGGTACACCGACAACGGTGGCGGTCGTTAACCCCAGCATTACGTAGCCGACGGCCTGCGTGCGCTTTGCCGGATCGACCACGGACGCGGCTACCAGCGATGCCAGGCCGAAATAGGCACCGTGTGGTATGCCGGCCAGAAAACGGCACAGCATCAGCGAGCCGTAGCTCGGGGCGACAGCGCTCAGGGCGTTGCCGAGCGCGAATAGCGACATCAGGATCAGCAGCAACGGTTTGCGGGCCACGCGTGCCGCCAGCACGGTGATAACGGGAGCCCCGAAAACCACGCCCAGCGCATAGGCGCTGATGATATGGCTGGCGGTTGTCGGATCGATCGACAGCCCGTCCTCGATGAACGGCAACAGGCTCATTGTGGCGAATTCGGTCGTGCCGATCGCGAATGAGCCCGTCGCGAGTGCGATCAGAACGGGCAGGGCAGAGATATTGCGGGGCATGGAGATCCAGAAGCGACCGGGCAACGCCAGTACATCGTTTCGTAACGCTGCGCTTTCAAGAGCGGGAAGAAGAGGAATCATTGGCCGAAGTCAGCCTTCCGAGGCGTTCGGCGTCGCGGACCTGGCTCAGCAACCAGGGGTCGAGACGTTCGCCGCGTGCAAGCACGGAACAGTCGCCGGTGGTCTCGAAAACCACGGCGAGCACTTGCTCGCGATCGGTCACGCCGGCCAGACGCAGTTTCGAGCGTAGATCGTCTTCGGTCACGCGCGCTTTCTTGAGATTGTCGTAAAGAATCTCGCGTCCGGCCATCAACAACAACGGCTCGTTGTCGACCAGCCGTTGAATGGCCGTACTGGCCTGGCGAGCTCGGGATACGGCGTATTGCAAGCCATAAAGCACAGCCAGACCGAACGCAGCGCTGGCCAGTGGCGGGTTCTTCGAAAGCAGCGTCGATGCAATGATCGATCCGAATGCAACGGTGGTCGCGAAATCGAAGCTCGACATCTTGGAAAAACTGCGCAGGCCGGCCAGTCGAGTCAGCGCCAGGAGAGAAATATAGATACCAATGCCGGAAATCAGCACCATGAAAAGCGTGGTGCCGCTGGTGTTTAGCCATTGCCAATTCATGGTGGCGTCCTTATGCAGTCAGGAGAAAATAAAGGACCGTAACAAGGCAGAGTTTCAGCGTCGGTTAGCCTGAATTCGGTGCCATCGATCGCGCCGTCGCGACCATCATGCATGAGCCTGTATATCGGCGTGCGGGCGCGGGCCGTCCACGCGGCTAGGTGGTCAATTGGTTTAAGCGATCAATGAAGCCACCTATGGGCCGTGGACCAGACCGGCGACACGACTTTTGCACACCGGCGCTGGACGAAGCTGTGGACAACCGGTGCGTTAGTGCTTGGATCGCAGGCCGGGCAAGGCTTCGCATTAATATGGTTAAAAATTGACCGATGCGTGCAGGCTTTTGAACAGGCCCGACCAAGCTTTGAATGTCGAGCGCTCAGGTCGAAAGCCTGGTATGTATTCTCGCGGCTCGAATGGACGGGCAGTGTGCCCTGAGCCGTTGTTGTCGCAGTTACGTATGCATGCGCTGAAGAAACCGGTCGGGGCCACCTGTCTGCGACGCCGGAACGATATGTCCGCAAACGGCCGGCCATTACCCGCCAGGCTATAGAGGTCGGCTATCCTGCGGTCTCATTCATGAAATCGATTGCGATGTCCGACGCACTACGCCCACTGCGTCCCGTGGTGGCCACTTTCGTACTGTTGGGCGTGCTCTGGTGGGGCTTCGACCAGCTCCTTGACAGGCGCGCGCATCCGAACCGCGACATAACGGCCGGCGCGCAGGCGCCAGAGCGGCTGGTTCTTGAAGCGGCGCCGGGCGGCCACTACGTGGTGCCGGGCGAAATCAACGGCGAAGCTGTGCGGTTTCTTATCGATACGGGCGCGAGCCATGTCGCCGTGCCGGGCGCGATGGCGCAACGCCTGGGATTGTCGCGCGGCGCGCCCCTGGTGGTCGAGACCGCGGCCGGGCGCGTCAGGGCGCACGCCACGCGTCTGGGCGTGGTTCGGATCGGTGGTTTGACCCAGTACGATGTGCGCGCTTCGATCAACCCGTCAATGAGCGCAGATTTTGTGCTGCTGGGCATGACGTTTCTGCGCCACGTCGATATCAGCCAGCGTGACGGGCGGCTGATTTTGGAGCCCGGTAGCGGCCGCTGAGTATGCGCGCGTATTGAAACCGCGTCGTGCATGGGTAATGCTGATCATCTTGCACAATCGAGGAGCACAATATGGCGACCGGTTGGGCGCGTGAAGGCGCCGTACAGGAACAAATCGACAGCACCGTGGCCGAAGGTGTGGAGCTCGCTCGATCGCGGCTCGGGCAGGCGGGCGAAAGCCTCGAATATTGTGCCGAATGCGGCGACGAGATACCGCAGCGCCGCCGCGAAGCGATCCCTGGTGTACAGCTTTGTGTGGCCTGCCAGGAAGCGGTCGATGAGGATCACCGCAACAATACGGCTATCAACCGACGCGGTAGCAAGGACAGCCAGCTGCGCTAGCGCGATGCGTGGGCGCACGCGCTTCATTCAGACGATCGATATGGCCATGATGCGTTTCATCTGCGAAATCGGCGACGACGAGCACCTTGTCGATGCCGACACTTTCGAGGCGGCCGCCGAGGCTGCCGTACGTGCGCACGCCGAGTCCCGCGGTGAGACGGCGGGTCGCTATACCGTGAAGGTATCCGAAGCCAACGAGGCCGACTTCCCCTTGGTGAGTGGCGAAGACTACACGGTCACGCTACCGGTCTGATTGCCGCGGTCGGTGAAGGCAACGCTCGCCCGGACGATTGAAGACAGGCGCGAAATCAGCGAATGGCCTTTTCGCTGCGCGCTCAGCGGCCGCGGCTCGAAGCAACGCCTGGCTCATTGCGGGCCAGGGATTTTCGTTTGACCGATGGAGATTGCCCACGAATGGTGTTATGGCACCATGCGTTCGAGTCTTGTTTGCGAAGAGAAACATCCATGGGCGAGTCCAACCCGTTCGAGAGCCTGCCGCAGAACGCGGCCAATTATGCTGCGCTGTCGCCGATCAGTTTTCTGGCCTGGTCGGGCGAGGTGTATCCCGAGCGCACCGCGCTGATTCACGGTGAGCTGCGCCAGAGCTGGGGCGAAACCTACAGGCGCTGCCGGCAGCTGGCGAGCGCGCTCGACAAGCGCGGCATTGGCGCTGGTGACACGGTTGCGATCATGGCGCCGAATATTCCGGCGACTTACGAGATGCACTTCGCGCCAGCCATGGTTGGCGCCGTGCTCAACGCGCTCAACGTGCGTCTGGACGCGGCCACGCTCGCTTTCATGCTCGAGTTCGGTGAAGCGAAGATGGTGTTCGTCGATCGCGCATTCGCGCCGGTGATGGCCGAGGCGATCGGGCAGATGGACAACCCGCCCACGGTCGTGGATATCGACGACCCGGTCTATGACGGTAATGAATCACCCATCGGCGAGATCGAATACGAAGCCTTTGTTGCCGAAGGCGATGCCGATTTCCAGTGGCAGCTGCCCGAAGACGAGTGGAACGCCATCTCGTTGAACTTCACGTCCGGCACCACCGGCAACCCGAAGGGCGTGGTCTATCACCACCGCGGCGCTTACCTGAACGCCATGACCAATGCCATGGCCTGGGACATGCCCACACACACGGTGTATCTGTGGACCTTGCCGATGTTCCACTGCAACGGCTGGTGTTTCCCCTGGACGCTCGCCGCCAAGGCCGGCACCAACGTCTGCCTGCGCCAGGTCGCGGCCGATCCGATCATCGAGGCGATGACCGAGCACGGTGTGACCCACTACTGTGGTGCGCCGATCGTGCATTCCATGCTGGTCAACGCCGATGAACAGAAACTGGCTGGTATCGAGCAGACGGTATACGGGCTGGTTGCCGGTGCGGCACCGCCGGCCGCGATGATCGAAGGCATGGAGCGTATCGGCTTCAAGCTCACCCATGTTTATGGTCTGACCGAAACTTATGGTCCGGCCGCGCTTTGTGCCAAACACGAATCCTGGGAAGACGTCAGCCTCGACGAGCGGGTGCGTTTGAACGGCCGCCAGGGCGTGCGTTACCCGACCCAGGCCGCGCTTACCGTGGTCGATCAGGATACGGGCGAGATCGTGCCGCACGACGGCGAGACGATGGGCGAACTGGTATTCGCCGGCAATATCGTCATGAAAGGCTATCTGAAGAACCCCGACGCCACCGACGAGGCGTTTGCCGAGGGCTGGTATCACACCGGTGATCTCGGCTATATCGAGCCGGACGGCTATATCAAGATTGCCGACCGGGCCAAGGACGTGATCATCTCCGGCGGCGAGAATATTTCGTCACTCGAAGTCGAAAGCGTGCTCTCCCGTCATCCGGCGGTGGCTGCATCGGCGGTGGTTGCCAAACCGGACGAAAAATGGGGCGAAACGCCTTGTGCCTTTATCGAGCTGCGGCCCGGCGAAGAAGCGACCGAGGCAGACATCATCGCCTATTGTCGCGAGCACATGGCGAAGTTCAAATGTCCCAAGACCGTAGTATTTGGCCCGCTGCCGACGACATCCACCGGCAAGGTGCAGAAGTATGAGCTGCGCTCGCAGGCGGACGACCTGGACGACTAGCCGATCGACCATGGCCATGCCGTGATCGGTTCGTGACCGGCTAAGGTTTTCGTGCGATCTTATTGTGCTCAATAGAACCTGCGTATAAACGCAAGCGGGAAGAGTCGATGCGTATGAAAACCATGCTGGTCGGCATGCTGGTTGCCGGTGCGGTGCTGTTAACGGGATGCAACGACGAGGACGGCAATGTCGATCTCGCAGGGGCGAGCCAGGGCGGCGATACGCAAACGGGCGACGATAGCCAGAATTCGGGCAGCGGCGATGCCGCCGACGGATCGAACGATAACGACGACGGGTTCGCCGGCCCGGCACTGCAGACCGATGCGGCCGAACTCGACCGATCGCTGAACTGCACCGCCTTCGAACACCCTGACAAAGCGCCGGTATTACTCGTCCACGGTACGACCGTGACTGGCACCGAACAGTACACCACCTTTTATACGCCACAGCTTGTCGAGCGTGGCTTCGATGTCTGCATCGTCACCTATCCCGATCGCGGCCTGGGCGACATGCAGGTGTCGGCCGAATACGTCGTTCACGCGCTGCGTACGATATATGCCGAAACCGCTCGTAAGGTGGCCATGATCGGCCACAGCCAGGGTGGGCTGATGCCGCGCTGGGCGATCAAGTTCTGGCCGTCGGCGCGCGAAGCGCTGGCCGACTTCGTCATGATTGCCGGGCCCAATCATGGCACAACGGTCGCGCTGCCGGCAGCGCTGGGTGAAAGCCTGACTCAGTTTCTCGGGCTCGATCAGCTGCCGGTGGGCGTCGCACCGGCGGTGACCTACCAGTTCGCACGCAGTTCGAACTTTGTCGCCGCGTTGAATGCCGGTGACGAAACACCGGGCGATATCGACTATACGGCGTTGTACACGCTCTACGACGAACTGGTACGTCCCGTCGCGCCGCAGCCTACGGCGGCGCTCGATTATGAACAGGGCAATCCGAAAGTTGCCAATATTCTGTTGCAGGACGTCTGCCCGGGCCACGTCTCCGAGCATTTCGTAATCGGTACGGCTGATAGCCTCGCCTTCGCGCTGGCGCTCGACGCGATCAGCAACGAGGGTCCAGCGGATGTGCAACGTGCCGGTGGTGCCTCCGGACTGTGTGGTTTGCTACCGGTCGATCTCGAAGAAATCGCGATGCCGAGCAACGCGGTGGGCTTGCTCGAGATCGTGGCCAGTACGCTTGGCGAGCCGCAGCTCGGCCCGAATCTCGCCGCAGCCGAGCCACCGCTAAGGGCGTATGCACAGGGCGAGCTCGCACAATAGCGAGCCCGCCCGGTACGACTAGCGTTCGATACGCTGGTTGTAGATGTTTTCGTCGAGCTCGCCTTCGCTCTTGGCCACGAGAATCGTGACCATCAGATCGCCGGCCACGTTCACGCTGGTACGTGCCATATCCAGAATCCGGTCGATGCCCGCGACCACGCCGACCGCTTCCAGTGGCAGGCCGACCTGGGTGAGTACGATCGACAGCATCACCAGCCCCGCGCCGGGCACGCCGGCGGTGCCGATCGAGGCCAGCGTGCCGGTAAGAATGATCATGCCGTAGTCCGCCCACGACAGATCGATACCCACGAACTGGGCAACGAACAGGGCCACCACGCCCTGGTAGAGAGCAGTGCCGTCCATGTTGATGGTCGCGCCCACCGGTAGCACGAAACCGGCCACGCCGCGCGATACGCCGAAGTTGTCCTGGGCGCAGCGTAGCGATACCGGCAGGGTGCCCGAGGACGAAGCCGATGAGTAGGCCACGACCAGGGCATCGATACTGCCGCGAAAATAACGAACCGGATTGAGGCGGCCAAGCAGGGCGATCAGCCCGGTATACACCACGAGCACGTGTACCACGCAGGCCAGATACGCCACGCCGATTACCTTGGCCAGCGGGATGAGCACATCCAAGCCGTACTGGCCCGCGACATTGGCGATCAGCCCGAACACGCCGAACGGCGCGAAGGCCATCACGATTTCGGTAAGCTTGTACATCGCCTCGGCAAAGCTTTCGAAGATGCGCGTGAGCGGCGCGCCGCGTTCGCCGATCAGCGTGAGCGAAATCGCCAGGCCGATCGCAAAGACGATGATTTGCAGGATATTACCTTCGGCCAGCGCATCGATCGGATTCTGTGGTACCAGGCCCACCAGAATGTCGACCATCGAAGGGGCTTCTTTTGCATCCACCGACGACTCGAACGGCAGATCGACTCCCACACCGGGCTGAAAGATCGTCGAGGCCAGCAGGCCTATCGCGATCGCGAACGCGGTCGTGAAAAGATAGAGCGCGATGGTACGCAGGCCGATTCGGCCCATCTTCTGCGGGTCGCCCATGCCGGTAATACCGACGACCAGGGTCGAAAACACCAGCGGCACGATCAGCATCTTGATGGCGCTGATGAAGATATCGCCCAGTGGCTTGAGCAGGCTCGCGTTATCGCCGAGCAGCGCACCGGCGATCGCGCCCAGCACCAAGCCCGCCAGAATCTGGGCCCAGAGCGGGATCCCCGGAATGAAAGTCATCGGCCGGGCGTTGTCTTTGTCTTGCGTGGAGTCATTCATTTTTTATCTCCCCCTGATTTTCATGGATCGCCTATAGCCAGGGCAGGCGCTCCAGATCGACGTTGCCTCCGGTCAGAATCACGCCGACGCGTTGATCTGCAAAGCGTTCGGGATGATGCAAGATCGCGGCCAGCGGCACCGCGCAGGACGGTTCCACGATAATCTTCATGCGCTGCCAGATCAGGCGCATGGTTTCGATGATCGCCTCTTCGCTAGCCAGCAGAATGTCGTCGACATCGCGTATGACGATGCCCCAGTTCAATTCCCCCAGCGACGCTTTCAGGCCGTCTGCAATCGTATCGGGGGCGTCTTCGACGAGACGTTCGCCAGCCTTGACCGAACGGTACGCATCATCCGCATTGGCCGGCTCGCCGGCCAGCACCTGCGTGTGTGGCGACAGAGCGCGACAGCTCAGCGCGGTGCCGCTGATCAGCCCGCCGCCGCCGATGGGGGCGATGACGATATCCAGATCTTCAACGTCCTCGAGCAGTTCCTTGGCGCAGGTGCCCTGGCCGGCGATGACGCGGGCGTCGTCGTAAGGTGGTACGACGTTGGCGCCGCTCGCGGCAACGATCTCGTCCAGAGTTTGTTGCCGTGCGGTATTGCGCGGTGCGCAGAACACGACTTGGCCACCGTAGCCGCGTACGGCATCCACTTTGGCGCGCGGCGCGGTTTCCGGCATGACCACCGTGCACTCGATACCGCGACAGGCGGCCGCGCGTGCCAGCGCCATGCCGTGATTGCCGCTCGAATGGGTGGCGACGCCACGTTGGGCATCGGCCTCTTCAAGGCCGAACACGGCATTGACCGCGCCGCGTGACTTGAAGGCGCCGGTCTTCTGAAAGTTCTCGCACTTGAAGAACAGCCGCGCGCCGGTCATGGCATCGAAGGTCGCGCTAGTGAGTATCGGCGTGCGATGAATCCAAGGGGCAATGCGCTCATGCGCGCGGCAAACATCGTCGTAGTCGGGTAGCTGCATGGATCACTCGTCGGCGGTAGACAGCGCCATAGTGCCTAACGCTCGTGCACCAAGGAAAATACATCGCCTGTGCGAAACGTCGTCCAAGATGCAGCGCAAAGTGCTTGTATTAAAACTGGTGCGCGACCTAATAATGAGCAACCGATTGTTAACAGCAGCGCCCGCTGTACCGAGGTGTTCATGGCCGCGCCCCAATCTTCAGAATCTGCCCGCGATGCGGTCGATGGTCAGAGCCCCGATGAGGCCGCCCGTACGCTTGGCCGGTTGCCTCCCGAACAGATCAAAACTTTGCTTGGTCAGATGCCGCACGATGAGGCCCTTGCGGTGGCTGCTCAGCTACCGGGGGCCGCTAATGCCCAGTCCAAAGACGACGCGACCGAGGCCGCCGCGTCCGACATCGATGCGGCGATCGACGAACTGTTACAGCCGGCGCCCGCGGTGCTTGATTCCACCAAGACGGCCGCCGAGGCCGTCGCTTTTCTGGTGCAGAGCGAAGCGGTCGCCGAGATCACCTATATCTTCATCGTCGATGGCGAAAAACTGGTCGGCGTGGTCGGTATGCGCGATATCGTGCTCGCAAAACCCGGCCAGCCGTTGGCCGACATCATGGTGCGTGAGCCGTTTGCTTTTAAAAGCGGTACCGGCGTGGATGCGGCGGTGCGCGCCGCGCTTGCCCGGCATTATCCAGTTTATCCGGCAGTCGACGACGCGGGGCGCTTGCTGGGCTGCGTGCGCGGATGGCAGTTATTCCAGCGCGTTGTGGTGGAAGTCACTGGCCAAGCCGGCGCCCAGGTGGGTGTTTCGCGCGAAGAGCAGGTCACGACGCCCATTCTGGGCGCGTTTCGCATGCGCCACCCCTGGTTGCAGGTGAATCTGCTGACTGCATTCGCGGCGGCGTTCGTGGTCAGCATGTTCGAAGACACGATCACCCAGATCGTTGCCCTGGCCGCATTCCTGCCGGTACTGGCCGGGCAGAGTGGTAACACCGGCTGCCAGGCGCTCGCTATCACCTTGCGCGGCCTCACACTGGGCCAACTCGATGAGTATCCGGTCCGCAAACTGTTGCGTAAGGAGATATTGCTCGGCGCTCTGAACGGGGTAGTGGTCGGCGTGGTCGCAGGGCTTGCGATGTGGCTCTATGCCTCGTACTCGGGCGAGCCCAATGCGTTCATGCTGGGGCTTGTCATCCTTGTCGCCATGGTCGGCGCCTGTACCGGCAGCGGTATTTTTGGCGTGATTGTGCCGCTTACGCTCAAGCGCTTCGGGGCCGACCCGGCCATGGCCAGCAGTATCTTTCTGACCACCTTCACCGATATCCTCGGCATGGGTTTGATGCTGTTTCTGGCCAGCGCGATTCTTTTGTGACGCTAACGAACAACGACAAAACCGTCGGTTGGCACTATCGCGGCGGCGAACGCCCGCCGTTTGCCATCCAACCCGGGCCGGGCCAGGAATCGGTCTGGGATTATCCGCGCCCACCTGCAATACTGACCTGCGACAAGCGCATTGAAGTACGGCTCGGTGCACGGGTGATCGCCAGCACAAGGGCTGCGTTTCGCGTGCTCGAAACCGCGGGCGCGCCCACCTACTATCTGCCGCCCGACACGGTGGATTTCGATGCCCTGGTCGCCGTCGATGCCCAAAGCTTCTGCGAATGGAAGGGCACGGCGCGCTACTGGCACGTTACCGACGGCCAGCGTCGCGTGGCCCGCGCTGCCTGGAGTTACCCTGATGCACGCGATCGATTCGCCGCGATTGCAGGCTGTATCGCTTTCTACTGTGATCGCCTGGATTGCCGCGTCGACGGCCAGCGCGCCTTTGCCCAGCCCGGCGGTTTCTACGGCGGCTGGGTGACACCCGATATCGTCGGCCCGTTCAAGGGCGAGCCCGGTACACAGGGTTGGTGATATGGCGTGAGGGCGTTCGAGGTGAATACCGGACTTGTTGAGGCGAGTACGCTAAATGCGGCGATCGGTGCAGCAACCGGCGTAACGGCGACGTCGGTGCTAGCTCAAAGCGTATCTGGTGTGTCGGTATCGGATACTACGGCGCGGTCTGGCCGCTCGTTCGAATGCGCGCCTTCGGACGCGGATACGTTGACTTGCCGGCTTATTGGCCCGCCGTCATATCGGACGCTCCTGAAGAGGCGGCAACAAGCCGTTCGCTGAATCGCGTGTCGTGAATCGACGCGATTTATTAGCCCGTGCCGGAGGCCGGCACGGGCTCTTGCCCGGGCGGGGCCCGCGACCAGGCATCAAGCGATGCTGTCGACCACGCCGCCGTCAACGCGCAGGGCCGCGCCCGTGGTGGCAGAGGCCTGTTCGGACACTGCATAGATGACCATGTTGGCGACTTCTTCTACTTTGGCGGCGCGTTGGATGATGGAGCTCGGGCGTGCTTGTTGCACGAATTCGGCAGCCACTTCTTCCATCGACTTGCCGCTTTCGGCTTGTTTATCAGCGAGCATGGCCTGGACGCCTTCGGAAAGCGTGGGGCCAGGCAGCACGGCGTTAACGGTGACGCCCGTGCCGGCAAGGCGCTTGGCCAGACCGCGCGAAACCGACAGGTTGGCGGTTTTGGTCATACCGTAATGCAGCATCTCGTCCGAGATGTTGAGCCCGGACTCGGAGGACATGAAAACCACACGTCCCCAGCCGGCCTCGACCATAGCCGGCGTATAGGCACGTGACAGGCGTACGCCGGACATGATGTTGACGTCAAAGAACTGTTGCCATTCCTCATCCGGGATCTCGTAGAAATCCTTGGGCCCGAAGATGCCGAGGTTGTTGACGAGAATATCGACGCGCGGCTCGGCGTCGACGAGCGTCTTGCAGCCTTCGGCGGTGCCCAGATCAGCGGCAACGCCGCGCGCGTCCGTGCCGGGAACGATATCGCGCAGTTTAGCCAGGGCGGTATCGACACGATCGGGTTTGCGGCCGTTGACGATGACCGTGGCACCGGCGCGGGCCAGCCCGGTAGCGATGGCGAAGCCGATGCCATGGGTCGAGCCGGTGACCAGGGCGGTCTTGTTACTGAGATCGATATGCATAAGAAACCTGCGTGGTGTCGTCGTTGGTTTGAATGTTGTGTGTGCCGTGGCGGTGATCAAGCTCGACTGCCTTTTCGAATTGCGCCGTCAGTGGCCGGCGTGCGCGAACCGCATGCCGGCTTGCGACGGTGCAGCGCGTCTGCGCCGTCATCTCCTCAATACTGGGTTTTGTTTGGTTTGCGGCCAACCCGCGTAAAAGAGAATGGTTTGTTGTGCGCCGTGCAATAATCCATCGCTTTCGATAACGAGGTGGCGGGGCGGCTATGGCCGATGAACTCATACAGATGCGCGTTTTCGTGCATGTTGTGGAAGCAGGCAGCCTGTCTGCGGCAGCGCGTGAGCTGGGACTCTCGCCGGCGGTAGTGAGCCGGCGCCTGGCGGCGCTCGAGCAGCGTCTGGGCGTACGGTTGATCAACCGTACGACGCGTAGCCTGGCTTTGACTGACGAAGGGGCGGCGTTTCATGCGCGCTGCCTGCGCATTCTTGCCGATATCGACGATGCCGAAACGCAGGCGGCGGTTGGCGCGCGTGCGGCCAGCGGCGAATTGCGCGTCACATCGACCGTGGCATTCGCACGGCGGCTGTCGCCGTTGCTCTATGAGTTTCAGCGCTTGCACGAGGGTGTGCGTGTGCGTCTGCACGCCAGCGATGCCGTCGTGAACATTGTCGACGGCGGTTTCGATCTGGCGGTGCGCTTCGGCACGCTGGCCGATTCGAGCCTCATCGCTCGCGAGCTGGCCCCAAATCGGCGCGTGATCTGCGCCTCGCCCGACTATCTGGACCGGCGTGGACGGCCGGCTGATCCACAGGAGCTCGTGCACCACGATTGTGTACTCATGGGCGAGCCGGCGCTGGCGGTCTGGCAGTTTGCCGATGGCACCAGCGTGCGCGTGAATGGTGCATTCGCGAGCAACGATGGCGAGATTGCGCATTTATGGGCAGTGCAGGGCGCCGGATTGGTGCTGAAATCGATCTGGGACGTACAGGCGGACCTCGCCGCCGGGCGTCTCGAGGTGGTGCTGGATGCGCATCCGCTGGCCTGTGCACATATTCATGCCATGTATCCGCATCGTCGATTCGTCGCACCCAAGGTGCGTCTCTGTGTCGATTTTCTACGTGAGCGGTTGGCGGATCAGGCCGTTGAAATGGTTGGATTAAAAGCGATTTCAGCGTGATATTCCGGCACAGGCTCGGGGTGCTCTCATCCTGGCCCGCTCCTTGCGTTTATCGTGGCCTTGGCTAGACTCGATTGACCGCCGCGTCGCGACCTGCGACCGGTACCACGTTATTTCTCAGGGGGCTTTCATCGCCATGTTCACGCGAATTCTCAAGACGCTTGCCGTCGCCACGCTGGTGCTGGGCGTTGCCCAGGCTGCAAGTGCGCGTACGTTCATCACCATCGGTTCGGGCTCGACCACCGGTTTGTACTATCCGACCGCGGTCGGCATGGCCAAGATCGTCAACGAAGCCGGTATCGACATCCGGGCCAACGCACGTTCAACCGGCGGTTCGGTGTTCAACGACCGTGCCGTGGGCGCTGGTCAGCTGCAGATGGGTGTAAGCCAGAACAACGTCGCCTACTACGCCTACAACGGCAGTGGCGTGGAAGCATTCGAGGGCAAGCCGGTCGACAACCTGCGCGGCGTCGCCGTGCTCTATCCGGAAACCATCCAGGTGCTCGCGCGCAAGGACGCGGACATCAAGACGCTGGCCGATATGAAAGGCAAGCGCGTCTATGTCGGCGATATCGGCTCCGGCACGGAACAGGACGTCAAGAACCTGTTCGGCGCTTTCGATATGAGCATCGACGACCTGAAAGCGCCGGTACGCGGCAGCGCGGGCAGTGCCGTCGGTCTGCTGCGCGACGGCCAGATCGATGCCATGTTCTATACCGTGGGGTTGGGCGCCTCGGCGATCACGGAGGCCGCCCAGACCGCGCCGATCGAACTGGTTTCGGTCGCACCGGAAAAGATCGAGGAATTGAACGCCAAGTATCCGTTCTATACCCGTATCGATATTCCCGAAGGGACCTATCCGAATATGGGCTCGGCGAGCGCGGTCACGCTCAAGGCGATGCTCGTGACTTCGTCGGATTTGTCGGAAGATGCCGTCTACCAGTTCATGAACACCGTCTTCAACGAAAAGAAGGACGCGTTCTATAACGATATCGCCAATCCGAACCTGAAGAAGTACTTCACGCTCGACAGCGCTCTGGAAGGCATGTCCATTCCGTTGCACTCGGGCGCGGTGAAGTTCTTCAAGGAACAGAACATCGACGTCAAGGATAGCCTGCTGCCGTCGTCGTGATCGACCGGCCTTAGCGCAACAGGATGATTGAACCCCGGCCCCTGCGGTCGGGGTTTTCACGTTTGGGCCGCGTGCAACCGGCGCCGCCTTTGAATGGCAGGAACGAGCGATGAGCGAACACGTATCGCGAGAAGCTGAAGACATCGTCAAGGCCACCGAATACGGTGGGCGTGAGCCGGCCTTGAATTGGCAACGCTGGTTGCTGGTGGCGATCGCGGTGGCGTGGAGTCTGTTTCAGCTCTATGCGAGTTATTTCGGCACGCTCAACCCGCAGAAAATAGGCTCGATCCATCTCGCATTCGGCTTTGCGCTGGCGTTTCTGGCCTATCCGCGCAAGGGCGGGCCGCTTGATCGTATCCCTTGGTACGACTGGATTCTGGCCGCCGCCAGCGTCGCCAGCGCGCTCTATATTCTGTTCAACTACTACAACATCGTGATGATTCAGGGCGGGCTGCCCGAAACGCGCGATGTCTGGGTCGGCTCGGCGCTGATGCTGTTTCTGGCCGTTGCTTCGGTACGCTTGCTGGGTTTCGCGCTGCCCATCATCGCCGCGATCGTTGTCCTGTACGGCGTGACCGGTCCGGCCGGCATCATTCCGCTGACGCCGCCTGACGTGATCTATCTGCACAACGGCTATCAATGGTCGGAGATCATCCAGCAGCTCTATATCACCACTGAGGGGATCTGGGGCACGCCGATCCAGGTCTCTGCGACCTTCGTGTTTCTGTTCGTACTCTTTGGCGCGCTGCTCGACAAGGCCGGGGCAGGTCAGTATTTCGTCGACCTGGCGTACAGCGGCCTGGGCACGTTCCGTGGTGGACCGGCCAAGGCATCGGTGGTGGCCAGCCTGTTGACCGGCGTGATCTCGGGTTCGTCGACGGCGAATACCGTCACGACCGGCACGTTCACCATTCCGTTGATGACAAAGGTGGGCTATCCGGCAGTCAAGGCGGGTGCGACCGAAGTGGCTGCGTCGGTGAACGGCCAACTCATGCCGCCCATCATGGGCGCGGCCGCGTTCATCATGGCCACCTTTATCGATGTGCCGTATTCGCAGCTCATCGTCTATGCGCTCGTGCCGGCGGTACTGACGTATCTCGGCCTGCTCTACGTGGTGCATCTGGAAGCACTCAAGCTCGGGCTCGAGGGGCTACCACGTTCCGAACTGCCGCCGTTCTGGCCCACCTTCATCAAGGGCATCCACTACCTGATTCCGGTGGCATTTCTGCTCTACGAGCTGATGTGGGCCAATCTCACCCCCGAGCGCAGTGCGCTCAATGCCACCGTCGTACTCGCGGGTCTGATTCTGGTACAGGAAACGGTCAAGGGCGTGAAGAGCGACGGCGGCTTGGTGGGCGGCCTGTGGCAGGGCCTGCGCGCCATCGTCGCCGGCCTGGAACTGGGCGCGCGCAACATGACCACGATCGCCGTGGCCACCGCCGCCGCCGGCATCATCGTCGGCATGGTCACGATGACCAATCTTGGCTACGGCCTGACCCAGGTGCTCGATGTGCTTTCGGGCGGCAATATCTGGATCGTGCTGATTCTGTCGGCGATCACGTCGCTGATTCTGGGTATCGGCCTGCCCACGACGGCGAACTATATTGTCATGGCCGCGCTGGTCGCGCCGGTGATCTCCAGCCTCGCCGCGGCCGCGGGTATGGATGTGCCGTTGGTGGCCGTGCATCTGTTCGTGTTTTATTTCGGCATTCTTGCCGACGATACGCCCCCGGTCGGTCTGGCTGCCTATGCGGCTGCGGCCATCTCGCGGGCCGATCCGATCGCCACCGGCGTACAGGGGTTTATCTACGATCTGCGCACGGCGATCCTGCCGTTCATGTTCTTCTTCAACCCCGAGTTGCTGCTGTATAACGTCAGCAACTGGTACTACGCTGCGTGGGTGATCGTCACGGCACTGGTCGGCATGCTCGCATTCGTGGCCGCCACTCAGGGTTACTTCAAGATTCGTATGACCTGGTATGAGCGACTGGTGATGCTCGCCGGTGCGCTGTTGATGCTCAAGCCGGGGTCCTGGACTGATATTGCCGGCATCGGACTGTTGATGGCCGTTGGCTTGTTTCACCACATGCGGGCAGCGCGACAGCCCGCGCAGGCGCTTTGACGCATGCGGCCCGCGGGTCGGCGTGCAACTGGGCCGACGAAAGACCGAATAAGGTCGTTAAGGTGCTAGCCAGGGCGAGGTCTGGTGCCGAGAGAGAGCGTCGGTCGTTGAGCAGGGCGGGATGCTGCGGCGGTTACCTGAAGAACGTCTGTGCGCGCTTGTGGCATTGGGATGGGTTTTGGCAGAGCCGGTGTGTCGCTGCAAGCCGAGTCGCAACGTAGCCCGAAGCGCATAAAAAAGGTCGATCGACCGACGGTTCAGACAATCCCCGCGCGATCGATCGACCTATGCTTCGCTATTCAAAATCAGCGAGTACTAGCGTTGCTGGCTGTTTTTCCATTGCTGGTACTGCTTCCATTCCTGCCAGTCCTTGAAACGCTGGTATTCAGGCGAGTCTTTCGGCATGTTCCGGAAACGCTGATAGGCCTCGTAATCGGAAAATTCCTGCTCCTGCGCGGCACTCGGCGCCGATACGGCGGTTGTCCCAACGTCGTCGGCCGCGCGGGGCTGTCCGGCCGTTTGCCGCGCCCGGTCATCCCGATTGATCAACGCCGGCTTCGATGCATCGTCCGAGTAGACACGAACGCCGTCATCGTAATCGTCGCCCCGAGCGGGACTCATCAACCCCGGCCCTTCGGCCATCTGGTCGCCCGACCCCGGTAACCGATTGTAGTTGACGGGCTCGCGCGTGCCGGTGCCAGCGCAGCCTGCAATAAGCAGGCTGCACAGGGCGACACAAAGACCGGAGGCCGCGGTTTTCATAGAGTGCTGCATACGGTCTTCGACTCGGCTTTAGAGGAATTTCAGGCGGGTGCCAACGTACAGGATATCAAGATCCTGGGCGTCGCCGGTGGCGGTGATGTTGATGTCATCCCCGGCTGCGTCGGTTTCGGTATAGCTGTAGCTCGCATCGTCCAGCGTCAGGTGATGATAGGAGGCGAACAGCTCGACGCTGTCGATCACGTCATAGACATAGGCCAGACCGTAGCTGCGGCCCTTGCTGCCATCGCCGGCCAGGTCGTTGGTCTGCATGTAGCTGGCTTCGAAGTGGTGCTTGTCGAGCACGTAACCCACGCCACCGAAATAGTTTTCTGCGGTGGCCCGGTCTTCAGCCATGTAGTCGCGCTGCTTGTAGGAGGCCGTCAGGGTAATGCCGGAGGGCAGCAGCAAAGAACCGGTGCCACCGGTTTCCTGGAAACGCGGGCTGTTGTCGTTGACGGTACCGTCGGGCTCGATATCGAAATCCTGGTCTTGGGTATCGAGATGCGAGAGCACGAAACCGGCCTTGCCGCCATCGGCGAACGGGGTTTCGTAGCGGGCGGCCAGTTCATAGGCATGGCCGTTGTCCAGCGAAGCAGACAGCACGGCGCCGCCCAGGCTGGGCGTGTCGTAGCGCACACCGTTCTGGCGCGAAATACCGTCGAAGTGGTTGGAGGCTGCCGACAGATTGGTGATCACGCGGCCTTCATCGTCGAGGAAGCTCACGCCGCCGGCATACATGGAAATACCCTGGCCACCGCCGAGATACATGGTGCCGCTATAGTTGAGCTCGGACGAGCCGTTGGCCGCGCCATCGAGCTTGCCGAACGTGAAGCGACCGAAATCGCCTTCGACATAGACATTGGCAAGACGGTTGTCGAGGAAGTCGTCTTCGCTGCCGCCGCCGTTGTTGACGTCGAAAGAGGTGGATGGGTTTTCGTTCAGGCCGATTTCATAGGCGAAACCGATGTTGTAGCCGTTGTCGAGATCCTGGGCGCCGGTGAAACGGAAACGGCTGTTGGAGCCGACGTTGTCGACGAAGCCGATATCCCGGTCTTCACCGTTGTCGGCGGCGATCGCGGCACGGTCGACCTGACCGGATACCTTGAATTCGAAAGCGTGGGCCGGCGCGGCGAACGCAAATACGGTGACTGCCGACAGTGCCGACGGCATCAGATAGCGTGAGTGCAAGGTCTTCATGGATGCTCTCCCCGAGCGGTTACGTGATCGGCGGGCACGCCTCGGGAAGCCTTTCCAACAGCGTAGATCCTGAACGCTCGGCCCTCCGGCCGGTCAGCGTCTTGTCGGCACGGAGCCGCAAAGTGCAGTGCTGTGAGATCCCCAATACGCTTATCGAACGAGCCTTAACGCTCGACGGTCGATGAAGGCTTTATGCTGCTTCAGCGAGTCTCGTTATCCCCAACAGACTCTTCGAAAAATGCTGATAGCTGCCAATGAGTTGTGCCCAATATTTAATGTCAGTTCAAATGGTGAGGCGATGGAAGTAGCGCGCCCATTAAAAGCCATATATTAGACTTTAGTCGTATATAGTTTTTTGGGTGCATACGATGCACGCCGTAGGCAGTTATGCACCGTATGGATGGTGCGTGCAAACCCGCCGTTAGAATGGTGTTCACGTTGTGACGAAAGAATGCAAATGAGCGACAGGCAGTGGATGCAGCGCGCACTCGATTTGGCACGTCGCGCGCAGACCGAGGGTGAGGTGCCCGTCGGTGCGGTGGTCGTGCGAGACGGGGCTGTGCTTGGCGAGGGATGGAACTGTCCGATCGCGCAACACGATGCCAGTGCGCATGCTGAAATCCAGGCGCTTCGCGCCGCCTGCCGCGCCGTCGGCAACTATCGGCTGCCTGGCGCTACGCTCTATGTCACCCTTGAACCCTGTGCCATGTGTGCCGGGGCGATCGGGCATGCGCGTATCGGACGCGTGGTGTACGGCGCCGACGATTTCCGTGCGGGCGCGGTGCACTCGATTTTTTCGGTTTTCGACGAGCCGCGCCTGAACCATCGTGTCGAGCATGTGGGCGGCGTATTGGCCGAAGAAAGTGCGGCGCTATTGCGGACGTTTTTCAGGGCTCGGCGCGCGATGCGCTAGCAGCTCGGTCGCGTTTTTTCAGAACGTATGGCCCCCGTTCCGGCGCGGATGGTGTGGCGGTGGAAACAGAAAAACGCCGCTTTGTCGACCAAACCCATGCGTATGGGTACAAGTCAGTGATAGCCTGCGGCGCATGACTACGAAAAAGACATGGCGCGTCGCGGTTCTGCCCGGCGACGGTATTGGCCCGGAAGTGATCGCGCAGTCCACCCGCGCGATTGATGCCCTTGTGGCGAGCGATCCGGATCTGACGATCGACTACGAGACGTTCGAGTGGCCGTCTCATGCCTGGCATGAAAAGCATGGCGAGAGTGCGCCGGCCGATTACCTGGAGCGCCTCGAACAATTCGATGCGATTCTGCTCGGCGCGCTCGGCGACCCGGGCCCGATCGACGATCCGAACCGCTACCTGCTCTCGGATGCGGTATCGCTATCGCCGTTGCTGGAAATCCGTAAAGGCTTTGATCAGTGGTGTTGTGAGCGCCCGTGCCGGCCGATGGCGGGCGCCCCGCAGTATCTGGCCGATCCGCGTGCCAACGATATCGACATGCTCGTTATCCGCGAAAATAGCGAAGGCGAGTACGTCAATCAGGGTGGCCGACTGGCGGTGGGCACCGAAAACGAAATCGCGACCCAGGTGGCTCTGTTCACGCATCGGGCGACCGATCGCATTATCCGTCATGCCTTCGAACAGGCACGCGTACGGGCTGCCGAGCGCGCCGCCGAAGGGCGCGACCGCACCTTCGGGCGCGACGCAAAAGCCAGCCAGGTCTGTGTGGTCACCAAGCGCAACGCCCAGCGTTTCTGGGGGGACATGTGGACCGACATGTTCGCCGAGATCGCCAAGGAGTACCCCGACGTGGCCACGCACCACGAACTGGTGGACGCCGCGTGCATGAAGTTCGTCAGCCATCCGTGGGCGTTCGACGTCGTGGTGGCATCGAATCTGTTCGGCGATATCCTCACCGACCTTGCGGCCGTGTTGAACGGCGGCATGGGCGTGTCGCCGTCGTCGAATATCAATCCATCGGATCGCACGCGCCCGCCGATGTTCGAGCCGACGCACGGTAGTGCGCCGGATATCGCCGGCAAGAACGTGGCCGGGCCGACCGCGATGCTGCTGACCACGGCGATGATGCTGGAATGGATGGGCGTCGAGGATCCCGCCGCGGACCGTGCGGGCAAACGCCTGCGTGAAGTTGTCGCAGCGGATCTGGCTGAACACGGGCGCGAACGACGCGCCACCGACGAAATCGGCGACGCCATCGTCAACGCTCTTTGATTTTTCACGTTTTTCGCTAACGATACCGCGGCGGGGTCTGTCCAGGCGTTGAAACTCGTATTCATCCCGTCTAGGCTCGCGCGCAATCTGTAACAAGGCCATCCAGGAGTGCCGTCATGATAGGAAGCAACAAGAGCAATCTATCGCCCCTGCTCAAGCAGGCTACCGACGTCCATGTCGATCGCGGCGAAGGCTGCTACCTGTTCGATACCGACGGCAAGCGATACCTGGATTTTACAGCCGGTATCGGCGTGACCAGCACCGGCCATTGCCATCCGAAAGTGGTCGCGGCCGCCCAGGAGCAGATCGGTAAGCTGATCCACGGTCAGTACACCACGATTCTGCACAAGCCGATTCAGGATCTGTCGGCGCGTCTGGCCGACAAGATGCCGGGCGATATCGATTCCATCTTCTATGCCAGTGCCGGCACGGAAGCCGCCGAATCCGCCATGCGGTTGATGCGTCACGCAACGGGTCGGCCCAATATCGTGGTCTTCCACGGCGGCTTTCATGGCCGCACCATGGGTTCGGCGTCGATGACGACGTCTGGTACCGCGTATACCGCCGGCCTGCAGCCGCTGATGGGCGGCGTGATCGTCGCGCCGTTCCCGAGCGCGTTCCGTTATGGCTGGTCCGAAGATCAGGCGACCGAATTCTGCTTGCAGGAACTGGATTACATCCTGCAGACGATCAGCGCACCGAGTGACACCGCCGGCATGCTGATCGAGCCGATTCAGGGTGAGGGTGGCTTCATTCCGGCCAACACCAAATTCATGCAGGGCCTGCGTGAGCGCTGCGACAAGCACGGCATGTTGCTGGGCGCCGATGAAGTGCAGGCCGGCTATGGCCGCACGGGCAAGTTCTGGTCGCACAGTCATTTCGATGTAGAGCCGGATATCGTGGTCACGGCCAAAGGCCTGGCCAGCGGTTTCCCGCTATCGGCCTGTGCCGCGCCGCGCAAGATCATGGAAAAAGGTCTGCCCGGTTCGCAGGGCGGTACCTACGGCGGCAACGTCGTGGCCTGTGCCGCGGCGCTCGCCACGCTTGATGTCATCGAGGAAGAAGGTCTGGTGGATAACGCCGGCACCCAGGGTGCGCACCTCAAGGAGCGCCTTGAACTGCTGGCCGACAAGGATGATGGCATCGGCGATGTCCGCGGTAAGGGCCTGATGGTCGGCGTCGAGTTCCAGAAGGACGGCAAGCCGGATGGCGCACGCGCCGAGAAGGTCGCCAAGGAATGCGAAAAGCATGGTCTGCTCCTGCTGCGCTGCGGCCCTGGCAAGCAGGTTGTGCGCTTTTTGCCGCCGCTGGTCGTTACCCGCGAGCAGATCGACGAAGGCGTGGATATCTTTGCCAAGGCTGTCGACTCAAGCAGCTAATCGCATAGGCCGGGCGTAAGATCAAGCCGCCGTGTTCGCACGGCGGCTTTTTTTTTGCGCTGATCCATGCCTATTCGTGTCGCTGAATTCACGGCGCTGGTACGCGCCGGCGTCTGGTTTAAAGAGCGTGCGCATGCTCGGCGGAACGGGCGCCGCGGTGCCCCTCGATGCGGCTCACAGCGCACTCGAGGAAAACGATATCGACTTTCTCGAGTGTCAGTTCGAAGGCACCCCTGAAGCGCTGTAGCGTGCCGCCTGAACCAGGCTTACGCCGCGCCGCCGAGCAGGTCCTGCATGGCCTGAAGAACAAGGCGCGTCGATGCGGGCTCGTAACCGGGGCCGCCGGAACAATGGCCGAAGTCCGATTCGATTATGCGACATTCGCCCTGCGCGATTTGCGCGATATCACGGGCGGCATCTTCGGCGGTGAAGTAAAGATCGCTACGACACGGCATGGCGATGGTCGGCGCATTGATGCTCGCAAGTGCTGCGCCCGTATCTTCGCCAAACCCCGGCATAGCGGCGATATCGCCCTGCTGCCAGGTATCGAGCATCGCCAGGAGATTGTGCGGGTTGGCCCGTAGATGATCGGTTTCCCAATGCGCGACGAGCGCTTCCATGCTCTCGAACCCAAGCGCGCGATAGCCGCCATCGCGAAAGAAGCGTTGCGAATAGGCCCACCCGGCATACACACGCGCGAAGGCGCGTAGCCCGTGTTGCGGAAAACCGCCGCTTGCCAGTGCCGGATCGGCTTGCAGCGCAGCTTTCACCCCATCAAGAAATAATGCGTTGTGTGGATAGCATTGTGCGGTCGCACAAACGGCGAGCAGGGCCCTGACGCGCTCGGGATAGAGCGCGCCCCATTGCAGGGCTTGCATGCCGCCCATCGACCAGCCAGCGACCAGACGCGGGCCGGCGTCGTTGAATCGGGCCGCGATGAGTTGCCGCTGTGCCCGTACGTTATCCGCCAGCGTGGTACGCGGAAACGCCGTGCCGGCCTGTTCAGCACAGGCGTTACTTGGCGACGACGATTCGCCGTTACCAAACAAGGCCGGAATTAGCAGGCAGTAGTCGCCGCTGCTGAGCGGGCTGCGTTTGCCCTCGGCCCAGGCGCGGTTGGCTTTCATCGCACCGCCGTAGTGCGTTGGCAGCACCACAAGGTTGTTGCCTGCGCTGTTCAGGGTGCCGCTAACGCTATAGGCGAGATGAGCATTGCGCAGCGTTGTGCCACTATCGAGGACGAAATCGCCGAGCGGTAAAGTCTCATCATGCCATTGTTCTGTATGCATTTTATCGGGCCTGGTCTATTGCTTTTAAGTAACTATTTTTAATTAAATATACAGGCTGGCATGTATATTGTAAGGGCTTGGTTAAGCGCGGCAGGGCTGCGTCGGATGACAGGGCGATCTCGCGCTGACGTTTCATACGGAAAAACCAAGGACCGATTCGATGGGAAATATCGTGGATACCGCCTCGCTGCAGGCGAGTCTTGCAGAACAGGGCGTGAAATACGCGATGGCCAGCTATGTGGATATCCATGGCTGTGTCAAAGGCAAGTTCGTGCCGCTCGACCATCTGGACAACATGTTCCAAGGCAGCGAGCTGTATACGGGCGCTGCCCTCGATGGTGTACCCCAGGATATTTCGGATAACGAAGTCGCCGCCATGCCGGATGCGGCCTCGGCGACCGTATGCCCCTGGGATACACGCCTGGCCTGGTTTGCCGGCGATCTGTATTTGGACGGCGCGCCATTCGAGGCCTGTTCGCGCACCATTCTCAAGCGCCAGCTCGAACGTGCCAAGGCCATGGGCTTTACCTTCAATCTAGGTATCGAGACCGAGTTCTTCCTCTTTCGCGATACCCACGACGGCGGCTTCGCGCCGCTGAGCGAACGCGATTCGCTGGCCAAGCCGTGCTACGACCCGCGCGGTCTGATCGACAACCTGCCGATCATCGACGAACTGGTCGATGCCATGAACGGCCTCGGCTGGGACGTGTATTCCTTCGACCATGAAGACGCCAACGGCCAGTTCGAAACCGACTTCAAATTCGCCGATGCGCTGACCATGTCTGATCGCTTCGTGTTCTTTCGCATGATGGCCAACGAGATCGCCCGCAAGCACGGCGCGTTCGCGAGCTTCATGCCCAAGCCATATTCGGACAAGACCGGCAGCGGGGCGCACTACAACATGTCGCTGGCCGACGCCGAAACCGGCGAGAACCTGTTTTCGCCAGAGAAAGGCGATCCGTATGGCTGTGGCGTATCCGAACTGGGTTATCAGTTCATTGCCGGCGTGCTCAAGCATGCCCGTGCTATCAGTGCGGTGATCGCCCCGACCGTGAACAGCTACAAGCGCCTGGTGCGTCAGGGCAGCATGTCAGGTTCTACATGGGCGCCGGTGTTCGCCTGCTACGGCAACAACAACCGCACCAACATGATCCGTATTCCCGGCGTGGGCTCACGCGTGGAATGCCGTGCAGCGGATATTGCCTGCAACCCCTATCTGGGGGCGGCGCTGGTCTTGGCCGCAGGCCTGGAAGGCATCGAAAACGCCATGGATGCCGGCGAGCCGCACCGCGAGAACATGTATCGCTACAGCGACGCCGAGATCGACGAGATGGGCGTGACCATGCTGCCACGCACGCTCGGCGAGGCGATTACCGACTTCGCCGCCGATCCGTTGGCACGGGATGTGTTTGGCGATCGCATGTTCGATGCGTACGTCGATTTCAAGCGCAGCGAGTGGGAGAGCTACCACACCGCGGTTTCGAACTGGGAAATCGAGCGTTATCTGAAATTGTTTTAAGCCATTTTCGAGTGACTGGACCACGAACCGGGAGACCTGACCGATGAACTTCAAGAAATCTTTAACGCTGGCTGTCGCAGCGATTGCACTGACCGCCAGCCTGGGCACAGCCCAGGCCGCCGGCAAACGTGATTCGTTTCGAATCGCCTGGACCATCTATGCCGGCTGGATCCCCTGGGACTATGTAAAAACCTCCGGAATCATGGACAAATGGGCCGATAAATACGATATCGATGTAGAAATCGTTCAAATCAATGATTACATCGAGTCCATCAACCAGTACACGACCGGCCAGTTCGATGGTGTGGTGGCAACCAGCATGGATGCGCTATCCATTCCCGCGGCCTCCGGCGTCGACACCACGGCGTTGATCGTGGGCGATTATTCCAACGGCAACGACGGTATCGTTTCCAAGGATGCCAAGTCGGTTGCCGAACTCGAAGGCGAGACGATCAATCTCGTGCAGCTGTCCGTCTCACACTATTTGCTGGCCCGCGCATTGGAACAAAATGGCCTGGCCGAACCCGACGTGAATCTGGTCAATACCTCGGATGCGGATATCGTTGCCGCGTTTCAGGGCAACACCGTCCGTACGGTCGTCACCTGGAACCCTTTGCTGAGCACGGTCGCTGAAACGCCCGGTTCTCACGAAATCTTCGATTCCAGCCAGATCCCGGGTCACATCAAGGACCTCACGCTGGTGAATACCGAAACGCTGAAAGTGAACCCGGCGCTCGGCAAGGCACTGGTCGGCGCCTGGTACGAAATGATGGCCGATCTCGGCGCGGATACCGCCAAGGGCAGAGAAGTGCGAGCCTATCTGGGCGAAGCCTCGGGTACCGATCGTGAAGGCTACGAAGCCCAGCTCGACGGTATGAAGATGTTCTATACGCCGGGTGCCGCGATCGAGTTCATCTCCAGCGACCAGGCCTATGAGGCCATGGATAGCGTGCGTCAGTTCTCGTTCGAAAAGGGCTTGCTGGGCGAGGGCGCAGCCAGCGCCGATTTTGTCGGTATCGAGTTTCCCGGCGATCGGATCCTGGGCGATGAGAGCAATCTCAACCTGCGCTTCGATACCACCTATATGCAGATGGCGGCTGACGACGCGCTCTAGAGCGTAGCTCACCCCGGCACTACAAACGGGCGGTCGGCGGCGAAGTCGGCCGCCCGTCTTGCGTGCAGGGGCCACGCTACCGATCATGACGCCATGAGACGTACTCCAGAACAGGCCGAGCAGACCCGGCTCAAGGTCATCGATGCTGGCCTGCGGCTATTCAGCCGGCACGGCTATTCCGGCACCACTCTGGCGATGATCGCAAAGGACGCCGGCATGAGTCGCGGCCCGATCTATTGGCATTTCAAGAACAAGGACGAACTGTTCGAGGCGGTGATCGCCTATTCGCAGACGCCGCTACAGGCGCTGGTCGACACTGCGCGTGCCGATACGCCTGATCCGGTCGACCGCCTGAGCTCTTTTATCATGGGCTGGTTCGATCTGCTGGTGGATGACAAGCGTCATCGCCAGTCGTTCGAAATTCTCATGAACAAGACCGAACTTACCCAGCGTATGGCTCGAACCGTACGTCGCGAGCGTGAACTGACTCGAGCGATTATCGAGCTGTTCGAAACGCTGATCGGCCAAGCGCGGCAACACGGCCTGTTGCCCGAGGGCGACCCTGCGCCAGCGCTGGCGCTCCAGACCTACACCTATCTCATGGGCGTAACCCAAACCTGGCTGTTCGCACCTCGATTGTTCTCACTGCGTGAACAAAAAGACTACTTCCACCGCAAGTGTCTGGCTGCTTTGTACGACCGCGCGGCAGCTTCCCCAGCGTCTCACGGAACCGTTTCCGGCTGAAGCACCGTGCGGCCGCGCAGCATGCGGGCGCTGTCAGCATCCGGTGATGCCCGCGACCGCAAGCTGTCACGTATCGTCGCCAGGCTGGAGTGGTTCGTATTGAACGCGTAATCGGTTGGCATGCGCCTTATCCACGCTGCACGCGCTTCGTCTGACCGCGGCCGCGCTCTGTTGTTCTATTGCGACCGGTGCCTATGCGCAGGCGTCGATTCTCATTAACGAGGCCGATTCCGATACGCGCACGTTTGTCGCCGCGCTCGCTACACTGAATATGGCCACAGCAGTAGGCCAGACACCGGTACGCCGGATGACGAAGGCATTCCGGATAACGCCGTCATCGGCTTGCGTATTTACGATATTCAGGGCGCGGTGCACCTTTCACCCCAGCGCGACAATGCGGTGGCAGGCGTGCCGGGTGTAGCGACGGCAATCACCAGTAACAGCTTCTATTTTCAGGATCCGGTCGGCGATGCGAACAGCGCCATCAGCGACGCCGTTCTGGTGTTTACCGGCGGTGAGCCGATCCGTCGCGACGGCGCTCCGGTCGCCGTCGGCGATGTGGTCGAAGTGGCGGGTACGGTCACCGAGTTTGAGCCCGGCGGCGACGAGACCAATCTGCCGACCACCGAAATCGTGATCGGCAGCGACGGCAGTACATGCCTGATTATGGCCAAGCCTTTGAACGAACCTCGGTAATCATGCCTAACCCGCGTGAAAGGTTCGCTTGGTACGTCGTGGTTAGCCACGCATGACCGACGGGGTTATCGCCAGTACGGCAACGCGGAACGTGAATTGGCGAACGCAACGGTGGTCTGGCGGCCAAATCGTTGCCTTCGGACATAGCCAACCCATGCAGCAGTGCACAGTGCAATTTGTCACTGTGCACTGCTGCGGTCATTATATGCGCCAAATCACGGTCGGTTGGCGTGCTGCGGTGCGGTAACGACTATTACGCTCTCCGTATCTATCGAGGAAAGACGCGATATGAATCGAGCCTGCGCTTCGCGACCGGCGTTTGACGCCCTGCGGATATTCGTTCTGTTTTTTGCCCTTGTAGTAACGGTCATTGCTCCCCAGGCGATGGCCCAGCAGTCGGGTGAAACGCCCAACGGCGATACCGCCAGCGAAGTGTTGCCACTCACGCAACTCGCCGATTTACTGGAAAACGACGAATCGCGCGCGCAGATCGTCGATCAGCTGCGGCAGGCGGCACAGGCGGGTAATGACGAGAACGCCGAGAGCGCATTGCCGCCGCCGCCCGAGGCCGGCCAGGATCCGGCGCTGGAAAAAGCCCCCGACGGCGATAGCGCGACAGCCGAACAGGCCGCCGCCAGCGAAGAGCGGGTGTCCTTTGCCCGGCGTTTCGCCCAGACCACGGCCGGGTGGGCCGAGGTAATCGGCGAGCGTGTATCGGCTACGTGGACGATGCTCACGTCGCTTGATGAAGATCGCGGCCCGGGGCCGGAATTCGATATGTCCGCGTTCGTCGCCGCGATTACTACATTTGCGTTGGTGGGCGTCGCGACGGTGGCTTCCTTTCTGGTTCTGCGTT
The DNA here is from genome assembly GCF_000215955.2 of Salinisphaera shabanensis E1L3A. Taxonomy (GTDB): domain Bacteria; phylum Pseudomonadota; class Gammaproteobacteria; order Nevskiales; family Salinisphaeraceae; genus Salinisphaera; species Salinisphaera shabanensis. The sequence goes on along the minus strand of NZ_AFNV02000019.1, from coordinate 42,858 downwards.
TGCTCGCGGGCACGGTGTTTTCGGCAATCGGCCGGTTTTCACAGCGCGCCGAAACCGGCGCCGGCGTGCTGATTCGACGAGGTACAGCCATCGTACTGGCGGCAATCGTCGATGTTGCGGTCGTTCTTCTGGCCTGCGGCGCGGGCTATCTGGCCGGCCTCTACGCGTTCGGCGAGGCCGGCAGCATCGGCACGCGCGAGTCGTTGTTCATCAACGCTTTCGCGCTTATCGAGCTCACCAAAGTCGCGATTCGTGCCGTGTTTGCAGCGCGTTACGACAGCCTGCGGTTGATCAACATACCCAGTTCCATCGCCGGTTGGTGGAGCGTGCGTCTGCGCTGGTTCGTCGGCATCATCGGCTACGGCCTGCTGGTGCTGGTGCCGATCATCAACGTACAGCTGTCGTTCTTTCTGGGCGCGGTTGTGAGCTTTCTGCTCATGGGTGGCGCCTATATCTACGCGCTGGTGGTTATTTTCAAAAACCGTCAGCTGTTCAATGAACGCCTGCATCGGATGTCGGAGACGGCGTCGATCGGCTTCTTCGGTGTGCTGTTCAAGCTGATGTCGAAGCTGTGGGTGATTCTGGCCGTGGCTTATTTCACCACGCTGTTCGTTTCCAGCCAGGTCGATCCGACGAATGCGCTGCCGTTCATGTTGTCGGCGACCCTGGAAACACTCATCGCGGCGGCGGTTGCCCTTGGCCTTTCCGGCTTGCTATCGAAGGCGATCGGTAAGCGTGTGACGTTCTCGGACAACGTCCGCGCCAAGCTGCCCATGCTCGAGGCGCGGGTGAATTCCTACGTGCCCAATGCGCTCAAGGTTATTCGGGTGGTGATCCTGGTGGTATTCGCGCTGGTGGTGGCCAATGCCTGGGACCTGTTCGATCTGGGCGCATGGCTTGCCTCGGATGTCGGTCTGCAGACCGTTTCCACGCTGACCCGCGTGGCGATCGTGTTGCTGGCCGCGGCACTGCTTTGGCTGATTGCAGCCAGCATTATCGAGCACCGTCTGAACCCGAATACCGGTGCGGGCAAGCCTACACCGCGTCAGGAAACGCTTCTGGAGCTGTTCCGTAACGCATTGGCGATCGTGATCATCACCATGACGCTGATGATTTCGCTATCTCAGATTGGTGTGGATATCGGCCCGTTGATCGCCGGTGCCGGTGTGCTGGGTCTGGCCATCGGCTTCGGCGCCCAGAAGCTGGTGCAGGACATCATCACCGGCGTGTTCATCCAGCTCGAGAATGCGATGAACACCGGCGACGTAGTCACGGTAGGTGGTGTGACCGGTACCGCGGAACGACTCACTATTCGTTCCGTCGGTATTCGCGATCTGGACGGCTCATACCATATCGTGCCGTTCTCGTCGGCAAGCACTGTAACCAACTATCAGCGCGACTTCGCTTACTTCCGTACCGAGTACGGCATCGGCTACCGCGAGGATATCGACAACGCCGTCTATCACCTGCGTCAGGCTTTCGAGGAACTCAAGGCCGACGAGAACGTACGCGGCAATATCCTCGAGGACATGACCGTGCCGGGTGTGACGGCGCTGGCCGACAGCTCGGTCAATATCCGGATCATGATCAAGACCAAGCCGGGCACGCAGTGGGGCGTGGGCCGTGCCTTCAACCGGTTGGTCAAGATGCATTTCGATCGGGCCGGGATCGAGATTCCGTTCCCGCATCAGACGGTCTACTTCGGCGAGGACCGGGACGGCAAGGCGCCGCCGGCGAACTTGCGTATTCTCGAAGCGCCGGTGGACAGTGGCGAACATGCCGAGCCGCGTAAGGCACGGCGTAAAGGCGACGATGCCGCACCGGAGGAAACCGGTGATGCGCCGGCAGATACCTAGCGTACTGCTGCTTTAGGAGCGGTGACCCGCGGCCATGCCAGGCCGCGGGTTTTTTTTGCTCGCCATACGTGATTGCGACATCAACCGCATCGCGAATTATGTATGTGCTCGGCGCCGTTTAGTCGGTTATCGGATAGATTGCGGGGCGCGCCGGATTGCGCAAGCCGGGCGACGGTGCGGCGTTGTTGCGCATAAATTAGCCGCCGATGTGACAGTCCAGTGACGACCGGCGTTTGCGGCGTCTGTGCTCGATTTGTCCACAGCGTTATCCCAAGGCTGTGTGTACAAACCTGGGCGGATATTCGACCCTAGTGTGGATCGGCAAAAACCCCGTACGTCAAGGCCTGCGGCGCGTGATCAATAATTGCGCAGCGTGGCCTGAATGCAGGTCCGCCAATGCTTTGCGAGGTTTGACTACGGCTTGTCCACAGGCTTGTCCAGTGCGATTGTGAAAACTATTTTGTACCGCCGAGCAGCCCGCAAAGACCGTTCTAGGCGTCCGACTCGGCCTCGGATTCGCTCCAGTCGCGTGCCCAGCCTTCGTCGTCGCGAAACATTTCATCGCCGGCATGCTGGGTGAATTCGATAGCAATGCGTTCGCGTGGCACTTCCAGATGTTCTACACACAGGTCGAGCAGGGCGATCGCCAGCTCTTCGCGCCATTCGGTTGGGCGTCCGCGGCGGATATCGCACATCATTACCACGCCCGGTTCAGGCTCCCCCTCGCCGCAACGCCAGAGACTGCCACCGGTGAGTTCGCGAAAACCCACGCTTACGCGACGCGGTGTGGTGTGCATGCGCTCGGCGTAGGTTTCACCCAGCCGCCGTGCCAGCGTCCGTTTGGTTTCCTGGGGATATTCGATGGGCACGTCGAGTTGCAGATAAGGCATGAAGGCTTTCCGTTCGTTTGATGAACGCCCATGAATGCACATCGCAGCCAGCGCATGCAATGCGTGATGTTCATGGGGCGCCGTAACGCGCCTGGATGAAAATTGATCGATACCGATCCACACGGCCTCGCGTGGGCGATTCCGCGCTCTGTGCGCATTTTTTCCACAGGCTTATCCCGTCCTCCTGTGTGTAACACCGCATTCGGGATGTGTCCGCCCACCGCGCTGAACAATACCCACAGCAGAACCGCGAGCGTTTGTGACGAACTGGCTTTTAGGCGACGCAACTCGTCGCCAGCGCCGCTATATCTTTGGTATTCGAGGCTGATCAATAATTGCGCAATAAGCCCGCACACCCTGTGCCGCAAGCGTTTCGCGACGGTACCAACGGGTTGTCCACAGCGTTGTCAAAAGCCTGTGTGCACAATGCGGCGGCGTACTTTGTCGAGGGTCAGCAGGACGGTATCCGGTCGGGCGACGCCACGGCGCGATTGGTGGCTTCAACCGGTCAGCGGCCAGACCCAGGGCACGAGGCCGATGGTGATCACGCCCACGAGCAATGTCAGCGGCGCGCCCAGGCGTAGAAAATCGGTGAATCGATAACCGCCCGGGCCATAGACCATGAGATTCGTTTGATAGCCGATCGGGGTAAGAAAGCTCGCCGACGCTGCGATCACCACCACGATTGCATACGGCATGGCCGATTGCGACGCGCCGTGGGCGAGTGTGACGGCAATCGGGAACATGATCACGGCTGCCGCGTTATTGGTCACGATCGACGAGATCAACACCGTGCTTACAAACAGGCCAGTCAACGCGGCATAGCTCGAGCTGCCGGCCAAACCGACGAATGCCTGGGCGATCGTTTCGGCCAACCCGGTTTGCTGGACGGCTGCGCCAATGCCGATCGCTGCACCGATGGCGACCAGCAAAGACCAGTCGAGAGTCTTGCGCACAGACCCCAGCGAGCAACAGCCGGTGAGTACCATGAGTACGGCACTCGCCAGCGCACCGTGGAGAATGTCGATCAGACCGACCGCAACCGAGATCACGAGCAAGGCGATAATCCCGATTGCGGCATAGGCACGCTGGTGCTGAGGTGGATGCGAACCCTCGATCGTGCTGACCAGAAAGAAGTCGCGCGAATGCCGCTGCTGGGCGGCGAACGATGGACGTGCCTCGAGCAGTAGCGTATCGCCCGGCTGGAGCACGATATCGCCGATCTTGCGTCGAATGCGTGCGCCGTCGCGCGCGACGGCGAGTACAACCGCGTGGTACAAGCCGCGAAAGCCGCCTTCGCGAATGGTCTGACCGACCAGCGGACAGCTATGCGATACCACCGCTTCGATGAGTACCCGCGCCCGGCGCGGTGTATCGAGCTTGAAGATCTGCTCGGTGGCCGGCACCAGACCGCGCGTCTTGTGCAGATGCACGACCGAATCCACGATGCCCACGAACACCAGCCGGTCTTCCCCCTGTAGCGGTTCGCGCGGTGACACGGCGGGCAGAATATGGCCGTCGCGTTCGATTTCGGCCAGATACATGCCCGGGAGCTGGCGCAGTCCGGCTTCTTCGATGGTCTGGCCTTCGAGCGGGCCGCCGGCGGCGACCATCATTTCGACGCTATATTCGCGCGGATTGTCCATACGATCGAGCGCGGGTGTCCGGTCGGGTAGCAGCCAGTGCCCGGCGCCGATCATCAGCGCTGTGCCCAGCACGGTGATGGGCAAGCCGATCCAGGCGAGCTCGAACATCCCCAGGCCGTCGTCCAGACCCTGTTGCACGAGCAGACTGTTAACGAGCAGATTGGTGCTGGTGCCGATCAGCGTGCAGGTGCCGCCCAGGATCGCGGCAAAGCTTAACGGCATCATCAGCTGAGACGCAGACATGCCGTGTTTCCGACACCAGTCGGAGACGGCCGGGATGAGGGCTGCCACCACCGGCGTATTGTTCAAAAATGCGCTGAGTATGGCGGTTGGCACCACCAGCTGGGTCTGCGCATGGGCGATCGAACGCGGCTTTCTGAGCACGCGTGCGGCCAGCATCTGGGTTGCGCCCGTGTCGCGCAGGCCTGCGACCACCACATAAAGGGCTGCGATAGTGATCACGCCCGGGTTGGCAAAACCCGCGAAAGCCGATTCTGCGTCGATGACGCCGGTGAGCAGCAGCGCGATCAGCGCCCCCACGAGCACGGCATCGACCGCGACCGAGGTCAGCGCCAGCGCCGCAAAAGCCGCGACAAGCACGGCCAGCGTGAACAAGGCGGCTAGTGACATGGAGAGCGGGTCGGGGCTGGGCTATGCCCGAGTCTGGCCTTGGACGGGGTAAGCGAAGACACGCGACGGTTGTCTCGTCTCATTCGACTCGGGTACCTGGCGGTGGCGGCATACGATCAGTCGTCATGCGCAACTTCACGCCTCTGCTCGGCCCAGTAAGTGAAGCCGCCTTCCATATGCGCGACTTCGGTGAGCCCCATATCGAGCAGCGTCGCCGTAGCGAGGGCCGATCGCCAGCCTTTGTTGCAATACAGGATCAGCGAATCGGCATCGAGCAGCGCCGGCTTGTGATACGGGCTGTCGGGGTCGATCCAGAACTCGAGCATGCCCCGCGGCACGTGCATTGAACCGGGGATATAACCCTCGCGTTTGCGCTCGCGTATGTCGCGCAGATCGACAAGCAGCACATTGGCGTCGCCGCGGCGAGCGGCCACGTCGGCGGGTGAAAGCGTGGTTACCCGTTCCTGGGCCCGTGCGACAAGCGTCTGAGCGCTGGTTTCGATCGGCATGTTTCGCTCTCTTTGATATTCCGGCACCGGTTATATCATGCGCGCCATACAGCGAATGGCACGTTGACAGGTGAGCCGGCACCGTTGCTGTATTGGCCGTGGCCGAAACGAAAAACCGATACGCCTGGCCGTTTGCACTCCGGCGCGCGCTACAAGCAACACGCCAGGGTAATGCGTCGTCATGTACCCGCGGCCAACCCGCTTTATTATATGCGGCAATTGGATTTCGGCTGACGGGCACGAACGCGAGCGCGTAACGCGTATCGTGGATAAACGGCAGCCGCACTCTGGTGCGAAAACCTCGAATCGAAAAACTCCAGGATGGCTTGATGACCAAACACAGCGAGAAACGTTCGCTCTATATCCCCTACGCCGGCCCGACGCTGCTGGAAATGCCGTTGCTCAACAAGGGCAATGCATTCGATGCAGACGAGCGCGTGGCCTTCAACCTGATCGGGTTGCTCCCGCAGAACGTCGAAACCATCGAAGAACAGGTCGAGCGCGCCTATCGTCAGTATCAGAGCTGTACCAACGATCTCGACAAGCATATCTACCTGCGCGGGATTCAGGACGATAACGAGACCATGTTCTTTCGCCTGCTCGAAGAACATCTCGAAGAGATGATGCCCATCATCTATACGCCGACCGTCGGTCGCGCCTGCGAGAAGTTCTCCGAAATCTACCGCAATCACCGCGGCATCTTCGTGAGCTATCCGGACCGCCACCGTATCGACGATATCGTGCGTAGCGCGACCAAGGACAACGTCAAGGTCATCGTGGTCACCGACGGCGAGCGTATTCTCGGCCTGGGCGATCAGGGCATTGGCGGTATGGGCATCCCGATTGGCAAGCTGTCGCTGTATACCGCCTGTGGCGGCATCAGCCCGGCCTATACGCTGCCGGTGGTGCTGGACGTGGGCACCAACAACCAGGATCTGCTCGACGATCCCATGTATATGGGCTGGCGCCATGAGCGTATTTCCGATGCCGAGTACGCCGAGTTCGTCGATCTGTTCGTACAGGCGATCAAGCGCCGCTGGCCGGGGGTATTGCTGCAGTTCGAGGATTTCGCCCAGGCCAACGCCATGCCGCTGCTCAAGCGCTATCGCGACCAGCTGTGCTGTTTTAACGACGATATCCAGGGCACGGCGGCCGTGGTCGTCGGCTCGCTGCTGGCGGCCTGTAAGGCCAAGAAGGAGTCGATTGCCGATCAGACCATCGCGTTCGTGGGGGCCGGGTCGGCCGGTTGCGGTATTGCCGAGCAGATCGTGGTGGCGATGACCGCCGCCGGGCTCGAAGAAAGCGAAGCACGGGCCCGTATCTATATGATCGACCGCGATGGCTTGATCACCGATGCCATGAGCGGTCTCTACGATTTCCAGAATCGTTTGGCTCAGCGTCAATCCAAGGTGGATGGCTGGAACGATTCCACCGAAACCGATCCGTTGTTGACGGTGATCGATAATGCCAAGCCCACCGTATTGATCGGTGTCTCCGGCCAGCGCGGGTTGTTCTCGCAACAGGTCATCGAAACCATGCATCGACACTGTGCGCATCCGCTGGTCATGCCGTTGTCGAACCCGACCTGGAAAGTCGAGGCGACGCCGCAGGAGATTCTCGACTGGACCGATGGCGAAGCGCTGGTCGCCACCGGCAGTCCGTTCGATCCGGCGACGGTCGGCGACGAGAAGCGCCCGATCGCACAATGCAACAACGCCTATATCTTTCCCGGCATCGGGCTGGGGGTCATTGCCACCGGTGCCGGTCGTGTTACCGACGCCATGCTTATGGCGGCCTCGCAGGCGCTCGCCGAGAGTTCGCCCTTGGGCACGACCGGCGAGGGCGCGCTGTTGCCGCCGCTCTCCGAGGTGCGTGAACTCAGCCAGTCGATCGCGTTTGCCGTGGCCAAACAGGCCCAGGCCGATGGCGTTGCCCTGAAGTCCAGCGACGACACGATCACCGAGCGTGTCGAACGTCATTTCTGGTATCCGCGCTACCGTCGCTATCGGCGCGCCGCGTTCTAGCACTGGGCTGAGTCGCCTGCAAATAAGCGCGGTTCGATCGCCTTTTCGGCGGCTTCGACCAAAGTCGGGGCCGTCGAGCGCGCCGCTGTCAATGGGCACGACACGGGCGTTTGGCGCCGTCGTCTGGCTGTTGCCGCCACGGTCGCTGGCGGCCGTCTTGTCTTCGTCTGTAGTTCGTCGCTTAATCGAGCGATAACAACAAGCACGCAGCGCGTGCGATCAAAGCAGCGTCGGCGGATGCTGCGAGGAGCGAAGACATGAGCAGCGCCCAGCCCAGTTATGCGCACGGTGCGCACGCCAAAGCGTTGTCTGGTCAAACCATCGGTCAGGCGTTCGATTTCGCGGCAGCCCGCTGGCCGGACCAACTGGCGGTGGTCAGCCGCCACCAGTCGATTCGCTTGACCTATGCCGAACTCAGGCAACAAGTGGATCGCTATGCGGCCGCGTTTGTCGCGCTCGGGCTCGAACCCGGCGAGCGGATCGGCATCTGGTCGCACAACTGCGCCGAATGGCTGATCACGCAATACGCCAGTGCCAAGGCCGGGCTCATACTCGTGAATATCAATCCGGCCTATCGGCGCGCCGAGGTCGACTATGCCTTGAAAAAGGTGGGCTGTCGGGCGCTGGTGGTCATGCCGCGTCATTCCAGCAGTGACTACATCGAGATACTCGAGTCGCTCGCGCCGGAGCTGGCCGATTGCGCGCCCGGCGAGCTGGCCTGCAAGGCCTTGCCGGATCTCGAGATGATCATCCGTCTGGGCGATGAACGCACGCCCGGTATGCTCAATTTCGATGACTTGCCGGCTCGTGCTGGTCCGGCAGACGCGGCTCGAGTCGAAGAACTGGCCGGTCTGCTACAGGCCGACGACCCGATCAATATACAGTTCACCAGCGGCACTACGGGACGCCCGAAAGGCGCGACACTGTCGCACCATAATATTCTCAACAACGGCCTGTTTGTCGGCGAGGGCATGGGATTGACCGCCGACGACCGTATTGCCGTGCCGGTCCCGTTGTATCACTGCTTTGGCATGGTGATGGGCAATCTCGGCGCGCTCACCCACGGCGCGGCGGTAGTCTATCCAGCGCCTTCGTTTGAGCCGACGGCCACCCTCGAGGCAGCCGCGGCCGAGCGTTGTACGGCGCTTTATGGCGTACCCACCATGTTCATAGCCGAAATGGGCGTTCCCGATTTCGCCGACTACGACCTGTCCAGCCTTCGCACCGGCATCATGGCCGGCTCACCGTGCCCGCAAGCGGTGATGCAGCGAGTGATCGACGAAATGCATATGCAGGATGTGATCATCTGCTATGGCATGACCGAGACCTCGCCGGTGAGTTGTCAGACCGAGATGGACGACGAAATGCAGGCACGGGTGGCCACCGTCGGACGCGTCCTGCCGCACCTGGAAATCAAGATCGTGGATATCGACGGGCGGGTGGTGCCGCGCGGCGAGCCGGGCGAATACTGTACCCGCGGCTATAGCGTGATGCTCGGCTACTGGGACGATGCCGAACGCAGCGCCGAGGCCATCGATAGCGCGCGCTGGATGCATACCGGCGATCTGGCCGTGATGGACGAGGCGGGTTATTGCCGGATTGTCGGCCGGCTCAAGGATATGGTGATTCGAGGCGGCGAGAATATCTATCCGCGCGAAATCGAGGAATATCTCTATCGCCATCCCGCGGTGGCCGATGTGCAGGTCGTGGGTGTGCCGGACGCGCGTTACGGCGAAGAACTATGCGCCTGGGTCCAGTTGGCCGCGGGCGAAACACTCGATGAAGCGGCCCTGCGCGCGTTCTGCGACGGTGAGATCGCCCACTACAAGATTCCCCGTTATATCCGCTTCGTCGAGGGCTTCCCATTGACCGTCACCGGCAAGGTGCAGAAATACCGGATGCGCGAACAGATGATCAGTGAGCTGGGGCTGGCGTCGGCAGCGGGCATCGAGGCCTGACGACGACGCGTTCGAATCAGACCCCCAAACGCTCGCGCGGGTTGAAATCCAGCTCCTCGGCCATGCGTTCGTAAACCGCGCGCGACTTGTCGCTGTTGGCCGGCGGCAGGGCGATACGCAATACCGCATACAGATCGCCTGGCGTCTTGCCCGGCATGCCGCGCCCACGCAGGCGCAGGCGTTTGCCATCGCGCGAATTCGGCGGGATACGCAAATCCACGGCCCCTGCCGGCGTCGGCGCTTTTACGGTCGCGCCAAGCGCGGCCTCCCAGGGAGCGACCGGCAGCTCCAGAATCAGATCGGCGCCATCGAGGGTATATAACGGATGCGGCTTGAAGCCGATTTCGAGTAGCAGATCACCCGGCACATCCGCTGTATTGCCCGATTTGGCCTGGCCGGACAAGCGCAGCTGCTGGCCTTCACGAACGCCTTTCGGAATGGTGACGTTGAGCGCGCGCGAACGCTCGACGGTCTGGCCGAGTTCGTTGATCTCGGGCGAGCGCAACGTCACACGCCGGCGCCCGCCGGTAAACGCATCCTCCAGATCGAGTTCCACGCGGGCGATATGGTCCTGACCACGGCGCTGGCCGAAGCCCGGCCCGAAACCGTGAGTACGACGTGAGTTGCCGCCCGCTCGCGTACCGGCAAAGCCGCGCCCGAACAACGACTCGAAAAAGTCGCTGAAGGTTGATCCGTCGGCGCCGGGCGGCGGTTCAGCGTGCGCGCCACTGCTGAAATCGAAACCATGATCCCAGCCGGGCGGCGGTCGAAAACCGGTCTGAGCACGGGCGCGCTCCGGGTCGATACGATCGTAGGCCGCGCGCTTTTCCGGATCCTTGAGTACTTCGTACGCTTCGTTTGCTTCTTTAAAGCGATCGTCGGCGTCGGCTTCCTTGCTGACATCCGGATGGTACTTGCGCGCCATGCGTCGATACGCCTGCTTGATCTCGTCTTCCGAGGCGCTGCGCTCCAGACCCAGAATCTTGTAGTAGTCCTTGTATTCCAATATTTATCTCCGGTGAGTCTCGTCCTGCATGACCCACGGATTGAACATATGGGCGCGTGGCTCGGCTTCAATCGACCGCTATAAAACATCGGCCGTTGCGAGGCGCTACTTCAATGCGCTGGCGGTCGCGGTTGTCGACATGTGTGCGCGAGGCATCGTTCGGTCTTATCGTCGTCATGACGGCAGGACAGAATCAAGCCGTGTTGCGGAACCGGCTTGTATGGGCATATCACGGCTCGTCTGTCATACCCGATGAAAAAGCCGTATCGTGGTGGGCAACCGCCGCGCTCGTGCATGGCGCAGGCCGCGTCCTTTCATCGTCATCACCCGCGTCTTCAATGATCGATTATCTCAGCGGTATCGCCGAAGCCCATGAAGTGGATCCGCTGTTGTTCGTGCTGATCTATCTGGTGAGCACCGGGCCATTCCTGCTGGTCAGCGGTTGGCTTTTTCACCATATCCGCAAGCAGCGGCCGCTCGCGCTGCTCACCTTCATCTGGGCGCTGTGCTACACCGCGCCTTATCTGTACGTGCTCGCCGTCGGCCGTGATCTTCCGCTCTGGGTGTATGGCATGGTCGCGCTATTGATCATCGGCGGTCTATGGCTGGCTGCGCGCGGGCTGATGCGGCGACTGTATCGTGCGGACAACCGCTAGCTGTTCGCGGACCGGCATTTCAGACTAACCTCGGCCGCGAACGCCTCGATTGACCACGAACGCACGGTCACTGCGTTCGCCGGATAATGGGGGAGGCGCTGCGGGGCCAGGCCTTTGTCAGTCTGTCGCAGTGATACGAAACACGTATTCGTCGGCGCTTTTGACGCCACGCTGGGCAAGCATGTCCTGGCCGCCAAGTCGAGATCCGCTTTCGAGGGACGCCACCTCGCCGCGGTGCTCGAACAGCGTATTGACTTCGGCCGTATCGACGGCGAAGGGCGGCCCGTTCATCTGACTCTGATCGTAGTCGAGCGTTATGAGCAGACCGGGCGCGTCTTTGGTGAGCAACGTACATAAATGCTCGACGTAACGCGCGCGCATCGTCTGCGGCAATGCGATCAGGGCAGCGCGGTCGTAAAAAGCCTGGAACGCGCCGAGCGTTTCGGTATCGGCCGTGAAGAAATCACCCACCAGGATTTCGATGGTGCCTGCACCGCACTCGGCGCGATAACGATCGAAGCCACCTATCTCGTCGCTGTCGACGGCCAGATGCTGTTCGATGAAAAAATCCTGGGCTGCGATCGGGCTGAGTTCGATGCCGGTCACGCGATGGCCGCGCTCGGCGAGTGTGCGCATGTCGGGTGTTTTGCCGCACAAGGGTACGAGCACGTGGGCATCGGTGCCGAGTTCCAGCGTGGGCCACCACTTGTTGAGCATCGGGTGCCCATCCGGCTGATGGAAATGGGTCTGTTGCTGTGACCAGCGTTCGTGCCAGAACTCGGGCTCCATGGATTCTCCCTCGAATCAGTGTGCCACCCCCCTCAACGCGCTACATCGAGTTCGGGGTAATGGCGAAAGATGCCATCCTCATTGAACGCTATACGCCGCGCCGAGTCGAGATAGCGGGCGATCCCGGGTCGGGCGGCGACGCGTTCAGTCAATGCTGCAATACGCGCCATGGCGTGTTTGTGTTGCGTCATCGCCGCGGGGAAGGCATAGCGCAGGCCGCGTACCACATGGAATAAGCTCAAATCGGCTGTCGTGCAGGCATCGCCCACGAGCCACTCGTCGCCGGTCGGGTTGTGGGCCAGTACCTGCTCGAAGTAGTTCAGAAATTTAGGCAACCGCTGTTCGAGAAAGACGGCGCTGCGTCGTGTGGCTTCCCGTTTCTGATCCTCGTAATACAGACCGGGGCCAAGCGGATGATGGGTATCGTGGATTTCGGCCACGAAATCGGTGAGGGTGAGCTGCAGGCCGTGCCACCACAGTTGCGGCGCCTCATCCGTCGGCGCAAGCCTCAGCCGCGGGCCGAGAAACTGCAGAATGTTGGCCACGTGCGAGACTTCGATATCGCCCGCGCGTAGATAGGGCGGGGCGAACGGGGCCGCCGAGTTATGGTCGAAGTCCAGCCCCCGGTTGACGCGATCGAGGCCGTTCTCGGTGTCGTAGGCTATATCGATATAGTCTGCGTCGGCATCTTCGAGTGCTAGACGCACGAATTCGCCGCGGCCGGGAATACCCGGCCAGTAATAAAGTTCGTAGCGCATACGGTCACCACCGTTCGAGGGTTCAATCGGGCATCGCAGCAGAGCGCGCCGGTGCGGTCAAACGCGAAGCGTTCGACGCATGCGGTTGGATCGCGATCAGAGCAGGCTGGGTTGAACCGCTTCTTCGCGACTATCCACGAAACCGGACAAGCCGACGCCGACCAGGCGATAGCGGGTGTTCGGATCGGCGTCGACCCGGTCGCGCAGTGCGCAGGCGATATCGGCCAGTTCTGTGGCCGAGGTCGGCCGGCTGGGCGGTGTGAAGCTACGCGTCAGGATCTGGAAATCGGTGGTCTTGAGTTTGAGTACCACGGTACGGGCGACGCGCGGGAGCTTGCGTTCGTGGTTCGCCCACGTCTTTTCGGCCAGGCGCTGAATATGCTCGGCGAGTTCGTCGAGGCGTAGATCCTCACGCAGCGTATCTTCGCTGGAAACCTGTGCGGCATCGCGTTTTGGTTGCACGGGGCGTTCGTCGATACCGCGCGCGAGTTCGTATAGTCGGCGGCCCCAGCGGCCGTAGCGCTTGACCAGCTCGGCCTGCTCGAAGGCGCGTAGATCGCCCACGGTATGCACGTCCAGCGCGGCCAGTTTTTCTTTCATCTTCGGGCCCACGCCGGGCACCTTGCCGATCGGCAGCGGCAACAGAAAGGCATCCACGCGCTTGGGTGTAACCACGAACTGGCCGTTGGGCTTGCGCCAGTCCGAGGCGATCTTGGCCAGAAACTTGTTCGGCGCGATCCCGGCGGATGCGGTCAACCCGGTGACTTCGAGTATCTCGGCTCGAATCACACGTGCGGCTTCGGTGGCCGAAGGCATGTTGGTATGGGTAACGGTCACGTCGAGATAGGCCTCGTCGAGTGACAGCGGTTCGACCAGATCGGTATGGCGCAGGAAGATCTCGCGAATCTGGCGCGAGATCGCACGATAACGATCGAAATGCGGATCCACGAAAATGGCCTGCGGGCACAACCGTTCGGCGCGCATGGCCGGCATGGCGGAACGCACACCGAACACGCGCGCTTCGTAGCTGGCCGCCGTCACCACCGAGCGTAAACCGCGCTTTGCCACCACGACCGGTTTGCCTTGCAGACTCGGGTCATCGCGCTGTTCGACCGACGCATAGAAGGCGTCCATATCGACATGCACGATCTTGCGCAGCGGGGCAGACGCGGACGTCTCGGTCTGCGCATTCATGGCATCAGGCCCGCGTGCGCGTTGCGCGCTACCATAGCGGGCTTTGTCGCGGGCCGTACGTCGGCCTGTTCGCTCATTTGGTCAACGGCATCAATCATGGATCGTCCCCGTCATTTTACCCTGCGTTTTTCCTGTCCGGATCGGGTCGGTATCGTCGCCCGGGTGGCGAGCTTCTTCGCCGGCCACGGCGGCTGGATTCTGCGTTCGAGCCAGCATTCCGATGAAGACAGCCAGCGATTTTTCATGCGCGTAGAAGTGCGTGCGGATTCGCTTGATCTCGATGAGGCCGGGCTGTGCGAACAGTTCGAGCCGATCGGCCGTGATTTCGATATGGACTGGCAGATCAGCGACAGCGCGGTGAAAAAACGGGTCGTCATTCTCGTTTCCAAACAGATGCACTGTCTCTACGACCTCCTCGAGCGCTGGCAGTCGCGTGAGCTGGATATCGAGATTCCCTGCGTGATTTCAAACCACGACGACGCCCGCGGGCTGGTCGAGTGGCACGGGCTGCGATATCACCATGTGCCGATCGACAAGGACAACAAGCCCGAAGCCTGGGCCGAAATCGAGCGGCTGTTTGTCGAAGCCGGCGGCGAAACCATGGTGCTGGCGCGCTTCATGCAGATTCTGCCCGCCGAATTGTGTGATCGTTTCCCCGGTCGTATTCTCAATATCCATCACAGCTTTCTGCCGAGCTTCGTGGGCGCACAGCCCTATCTGCAGGCCTACCAGCGCGGTGTGAAGCAGGTCGGCGCAACCTGTCATTACGTCACGCCCGAACTCGACCAGGGGCCGATCATCGATCAGGACGTGACCCGCGTGGATCATGGCGACACGGTTCGCGACCTGGTCCGTTATGGCAAGGACATCGAAAAAGCCGTGCTCGCACGCGGGCTGCGCCACCACCTGGAAGATCGCGTGCTCATCAGCGGCCGGCGCACGGTCGTTCTATGACCGTACGCAGTCCGTGCGGGTTGGCGGTTAGGGCCGCTCGCCGCGCGGGGCCTGTTTGAGTGGTTCACGACCGACATAATTCTCGAACGCGATGGGTGCCGAGAGCAGTTCGTCGGGAATACCAAAAGCCTCGACATACGCGAGTGCGTCGGGGCGAATCTCGCCGAGCAGGGCGCCGCGCAGGTTACGCAGTGCCTTGTACTTGCCCGAAGAGATATAGCCGTAGGTCAGATACCACTCGGCATGTTCGAGTAGCGTATCGATCGCCGACAGCTGGCGCATGCGTTCAAGTGCATCCTTTTCCGGCCCGTCGGCAAGCGGCTCGACGGCATCGGCAAAGGTCTGGGCGATATGGTGATGCATGTCGGCATGGGCGAACGCCATCATGTGATCCTGGATATCGCTGAACGCCATGAACGGTTCCATATCCTCCTGCTGTACCCGCTTGTAGAGCCGGCGCGACGCGGCCACCAGCAGGTTGTGCTTGCGCAATTTGAGCAATTCGAGATGGAAATCCGCGCTGCGCAGATGATCCTCGTCGGTCTTGCGGGCTGTGAGCGGGTTGATATCGATCAGCTCGGTGCGGGCCATGCTGGTGAGTTCGCGTACCAGGGTCAGCGCCAGGTTCTGTTCGAAGCCCTTGGCGAAGCTGGCCAGCCGATTCTTCGAGACCAGGTTGAGCAGTACGGTGTTGTCGCCCTCGAAGGTGGCGAAAACGTCGATATCGCGGCGAATGGTCGCGATCTGGTTTTCGGCCAGAAAGCCCAGTCCGCCACAGCACTCGCGTGCGGTTTGGGTGGCATCGATGGCATGCCAGGAGGCCATCGACTTGATGCCCGCGGCGAGCGTTTCCACCTCGCGCGCGGTTTCATCGGTGCGATCGCGAAAACGCGCGATCAGGTCGAAGGCAGCGAAATGCATCGCATAGGTATGCGCGATGGCCGGAAACAGGCGCATCTGATGCGTCTTGTAGTCGATGATGCGTAGCTCGCTGCCATCCGCCCCACCGAACTGACGTCGGACCGTGGCATAGCGGGTCGCGATCGCCAGCGATTTCTTGGCCGCCGTGACCGAGGCCGCACCGACGCTGATACGCCCGCCCACCAGCGTGCCCAGCATGGTGAAAAAGCGCTTGTTGCTGCCGGAGATCGGGCTGTCGTAGTCGCCGTTCTCGGCGACGCTGGCATAGCGATCGAGCAGGTTTTCGCGCGGAATACGGACGTTGTCGAAATACAGCCGGCCGTTGTCCACGCCGTCCAGGCCCATCTTGGAGCCGCAGTCTTCGATGCGTACGCCGGGCGCCGGCTCGCCGTCGTCGGTTCGAATGGGCACGATGAACGCGTGCACGCCGTAGTTTTCCCCGCCGGTGGCCAGCTGGGCGAACAGCGTCACCGCATGGCCATCGCGCGCGGCGTTGCCGATCCATTCCTTGCGCGCCGACATCGTGGGCGTGTTGATCACAAACTCGTCGGTATCGGCATCGAACGTTGCCGTGGTTTCGACTTCCTGCACGTTCGAGCCATGGCCGGATTCGGTCATTGCAAAGCCGCCAAGCAGCTTGCCCGAGGCGATATCGGGCAGGTATTTCTGGTGGTGGTCGTCGTTGCCCAGAAAGATGATGCTGCCGCCGAACAGACCGAACTGCACACCGAATTTCACCACCAGGCTCAGGTCGAACATCGCCAGCGCCTGGAACACATGGATGAAACCCGCCATATCGCCTTGGCCGCCCACACTTTCCGGCATGGCGCCGATGGCGATGTCCTGTTTTTCGGTGGCCAGATATTTCAGCCAGCGCAGTACCGTCGCGCGCTGGCTTTCTTCGGATTCGCCGGTGCTGTAGGTGAAGATATCCTCGGCCAATGCATCACGAACCTGCTGCCATTTCTTGGCGTAGTCCCCTTCCAGAATCGTTTGCAGCTTGGCGGCTTCGAAGCTGGGCTCGGGCTCGTTCACGCTCTGGTCGACCGGCTCGCCGGTATCCTGAAATATTTCGGCCGAAACGCCCATGCCGCTCACGCCGTATTCGCGCGCATAGTCGGCCACGGCTTCATTGACCGATCCGTCGGAGGCGTCGCTCATGGCATCGCTCATCGCGGTCAGCGAGGGCTGGCGCCGGCCCACCTGTTCACGGATACGTCGCCGCAGACGCGCCAGTTCGGTCGCCGTGGGTGGCGCGTCCGGGTCGAGCCAGGTATCCAGCGTTTGCTGGGCCTCGTCATCGAATGCGGGTAGCTGTTCGGCGATCGACTTGATATGGGTGGATTCCGCTTGGGCCAGCGTCCCGTCGGCCCACGCGATATAGATCACCGGCAAAAGCGGCTGGAGTTCGGCATTTTCGACAAGCGCATCGGTGCGGTGGGACATGAGCGTTCTTTGTTTAGACCGGTGTCTCTTTGTACCAAACTCGAGGCGATTTCGATGCAACGGCGTCGAACGTCATCTCGTGCATGCGATGGTCAAAGCCAGCGAATTGTGTCGTTTGGCTCTTTACATTGTCTGCAGGCAGCCGACAAAGTATGAAATAAGACCGGTTTTAAACCCGTGTCATTTTCAGGCGCCAGGATCGTGCTCCCGATTGATCGTTTCCGGTGCGCACGAAGCACCGGCCCGCTCAAAGCATGCATGCGCTTCTTGTCCGGTGCGGACGCCGTGCTGCTGCTCTTCGATGCAACCTTGGAGTGGTCTTGCATGAGCGTTGATGGTGAGTTGGAACAAATCAGCCGGTTTCTCAATGGGATCGGCCACCACGCGTATATCTGTCTCGATAAGGCGGGCCGGGTGGTCAGTTCGACCCGTATGGCGCAGGACATTGCAGGACTGACGGCCACCGAGGCGCACGGGCGGTTGTTCACGCACATGCTCCCGCGTGTCGCCGACGGGCAGGAAAGCCTCGATACGATGGTTCTCGAGGGGCTGTTCAACCCCGGACAAAAGTTCACGGACCTGCGACGTCGGTACAGCCAGAGCGGTCGCTCCATGTGGCTCGAGGTAACGATCGAACGCCTCGATGGCGCGCAGGTGACCGGTATTACCTACGGCATGAGCTTGATGGACGTCAGCGAGCGTCAGCACGTTGAAGCCCATCTGCGCGAGAGTCTGCGCATGCTCCATGTGGCCGAGGAGACGGCCGGGCTAGGCCATTGGCGACTGGATCTGGCGACGCAGAAAACGCAGTGGTCCAAAGGCGTCTATTTGATCCACGGCTTCGATGAAAACAGCAGCGCAGGACTGGATGAAGCCCTCAACGCCTATGTGCCTGAGGATCGTGAGCGCGTGGCCGCCGTGCTCGAACACGCCATCGCCACCCGGCAGGATTTCGAGTTTCGCGCGACGTTGCAACGGCCCCAGGGCGATCGCCGCGTTGTACAGGTTAAGGGCCATGCCGAACTCGACGCGGCAGAAGAAGCGATCGCACTGTTTGGTGTCATTCGAGATATAACCGCAGAAAGCGCTGCCACTCGCGAACTGGTTGTGGCCCGCGATGAAGCCGCCTCGGCTGCGCAGGCCAACATGATGCTGCTGCCCACGATGAGCCACGAAATACGCACGCCCTTGAGTGGCATCGTGGGCATGCTGGAGTCGCTGCATAGTGGCAGCGCGTTGCAGACACCGGAACATGTGCTCAAGACAGTGGAGTCGGCGTCGCGAACGCTCATGACCGTGCTCAACGACGTGCTCGATCACGCCAAGATCGAAAGCGGCGAACTACAGATCGAAAACGTGGCGTTCGATCTGGCCGAGGTGGCCCATGGCACGCTCGATCTGTTTGAAGCCAGCGCCGCCGAAAAAGAGTTGACATTGGTTCGTGAGGTCGAAGGGCCGCTGGAGGTGTTAGGTGACCCGACCGGCATCCAGCAGATCATGTCCAATTTCCTAAGCAATGCGATCAAGTTCACGGCGGTTGGAAGCGTGCGCCCGGCGCTGGGCTTCGACGCGGCCACGGGGTGCCGTATCGAAGTCATCGATAGTGGCATTGGCATCGACCAGGCTACGCTCGCACAGATATTCAAGCCGTTTCGTCAGGCCGGCGCCTCGACCACGCGGCATTTCGGCGGCTCCGGGTTGGGGCTTTCGATCTGCCAGCGTTTAGCCGAAGCAATGGGTGGCTTCGTTGGCGCGGAGAGCGTCGTGGGCGGCGGCAGCCGATTCTGGCTGCAGTTGCCGATGCAAAAGGTCGAGCGCGAAACACCGCAGCGGGCTGCTCAGGGCTTCGACGAACCGGCCGGATTGCCAACGGTAAGCGGCACGATGCCCCACGTGCTGATCGTGGACGATACCCAGACCAATTGCCTGATTGCCGAAAGCCATCTGCGCGCACTTGGCGCGCACGTGGAAACCGCCAGCAACGGCCTGGAAGCGCTGCAACGTATGTGTACGCACGAGTTCGATGCGGTGCTCATGGACAACGCCATGCCCGTGCTGCGCGGTACGGTGGCCAGCGATCTGATCCGGCTGATGCCCTTTCCCCGCTGCAGCGTCCCGATCGTTGGTGTATCAGCCGATTCGAGTGGCGAGCATACGCAGCAAACGTCGAGTGCCGTGCGTATGAACGCCATGCTTGAAAAACCGTTGCGTCAGGAATCGCTGGCGGCCACGCTCGCGCCGTTGCTTGGCGACTGGCAGTGGCGCAAGAGTGCAGGCGTGGGCGCCGCGCGAGCTGTTCGGCCATGTGAAGGGCGCGTTTACCGGCGCGCTCGAAAACCGGATCGGCGCCGCCAAGTAAGCCGGCGGCGGCACGCTCTTTCTCGACGAAATATGCGAAATGGAGCTAAAGCTTCAGGTCAAGCTGTTGCGCTTTCTGCAGACGGGCATGATTCAGCGGGTTGGCAGCAGTCGTCCCGAGGCAGTGAATGTACGCGTGATCTGTGCCACCAATCGCGATCCGGCCGCCGAGGTCGCCGCAGGGCGTTTTCGCGAAGATCTGTTCTATCGCCTGTCCGTACTGCCGATCGAACTGCCGCCGCTGCGCCAGCGCGGCGACGATATTGGCCTGCTCGCGCAGAGTTTTCTGGATCGTTTCGCGGCGGAGGAAAACAAGCATTTCGATGCGCTGAGCGATGACCTCATCGCGCAGATGAAACGCCATCCATGGCCGGGCAACGTACGCGAACTGCAAAACGCGATGCGGCGTGCGGTGGTCATGAGCGCGGGGCCGAAGTTATCTTTGCCCGCTACGCTGGGCGGCGAAAATGCCCGTGCGGCGCCCGTGTCCGCGCAAACGCATGACCTCGCTCAGACCGCGGCAGACTCGGATACGCCGTTACCGCCTTCGGGCTTCGATGGCATGACACTCGAAGAAATCGAGCGCTGGGCGATCGAACGTGCGATCGAGCGTTGCGGCGGGAGTATTCCGGCGGCAGCCCGGGTGCTCGACACCAGCCCGTCCACGCTGTATCGAAAGCGCGAGCGTTGGGCGGATCGGACCGACACGGCCACCACCAGCTAGCTAGAGGCGATAGAACGCGGGTTAAGAGGACGCGCCAGGGCTCGATGCCTTGGCGTGGTTCAGGCTGGGCTGTCGTCGTAGCCCTGCGGGTTTTGCGACTGCCAGCGCCAGGCATCGGCCATGATGTCGTCGATAGTGCGACGACACTGCCAGTCCAGCTCGGTTTCCGCCTTGTGCGGATTGGCCCAGCATTGAGCAATATCGCCCGGGCGGCGGCCGACAATTTGATAGGGCACTTCACGCCCGCTTACACGTTCGAATGCACGCACCGCTTCGAGAACCGAATGACCCTTGCCAGCCCCGAGATTCCAGGTATGCAAGCCGGCCTTGTCGGTGATGGCATGGGCCGCCTTGAGATGGCCTTCGGCCAGGTCCATCACATGGATATAGTCGCGCACACCGGTGCCGTCGGGGGTGGGGTAGTCGTCGCCATAGATCGACAGCTGCGGCAGCCGACCGATCGCGACCTGTGAGACATAGGGCAGCAGGTTATTGGGAATGCCGTTCGGGTCTTCGCCGATCTCACCGCTTTCATGCGCGCCGGCCGGATTGAAATAGCGAAGAATCGCGATCGACCAGTCCGGATTCGCGGCATACAGATCCTGCAGCATCCATTCGATCATCAGCTTGGAGCTGCCGTAGGGGTTGGTTGGCCGGCCGGTGGGGGCGGCCTCGGTGAGCGGCATATCGTCGGATTCGGCATAGACCGTCGCCGACGAACTGAATACCAGCGTACGAACCTCGGCAGCGCGCATGGCTTCGCATAGCGACAGGGTGCCGCCGACGTTGTTCTCGTAGTAGGCCAGCGGTTTCTGTGTGCTTTCGCCCACCGCCTTGAGGCCGGCGAAATGGATGACTGCATCCACCTGATGCTCGGTCAACGCCTGCTGGAGGCGCGGCGTATCGCGGATATCGGCCTCGATGAAGGTCAGCGAGCGCCCGGTCAGCTTCTCGACCCGTCGCAGCGACTCGCGCGAGGCGTTCGAGAGATTGTCGTACACCACGACCTCGTACCCGGCTTCGAGCAGAACGAGCGCGGTATGCGATCCGATATAGCCGGCGCCGCCGGTTAGAAGCATCACCATCGTTGAGGACCTATCATGCCGGAGGCGATGGGTTAGGGCGCTGAGCGTTCCGGCGTGTCAGCAGCCTGCGTGAACAACGACGCCGGGCCGAGGGCCCGGCATCTACCCGTCTTTATCGGCCGAGCAGGCCAGAAAAGAACTGGTGTGCGTTGTCCTGCAGATGATCGACATCGTAGCCGCCTTCTTGAATCACGCACACCGGCATGTCCAGTTCAGCCATGGCCTTGCCAATACGGGCAAACCCTTCGGTGGTGACCGAAACCTTGGCCTGCGGATCGTTTTCGTAGATGTCAAAGCCCAGCGGCAACACCAGCACGTCCGCGCCGAAGAGCTTGATCGCGGCAACGGCTTCATCGAGTTTTTCGAAGAAGGTCTCTTCCGGCGAGCCGTGCGGCATCGGCAGATTGATGTTGTAACCATAGCCCGCGCCTGCACCGCGTTCGTCGGCATGGCCGGTGACCACCGGATAGAAGTTGGTCGGATCGCCGTGGATGGAGATATAGAGCACGTCGTCGCGCTCCCAGAAGATCTCCTGGATACCCTGGCCGTGGTGCATGTCGGGGTCGAGAATCGCCACGCGCTGGAACTTGGTGCGCAGGGCTTCGGCAGCGATCGCGGCGTTGTTCAGATAGCAGAATCCGCCGGCACCGTCGCGACGCGCATGATGGCCCGGCGGCCGGCACAAACCGTAGGCAAAGCGCTCGCCGGCGAGGATATCGTCCGCCGCGGTGAGCGCGGTCTGGGCCGAGGCATAGGCCGCCTTCCAGGTGCCTTCGCCGATCGGGCAGCTGCCGTCGGCCTGATAGCGGGCCGATTCGGCCAGTATGCCCTTGAGCGGATTGGGCGAGCGCACGAAGATGTTCGACATCACCTCGTTGCCCCAATCGTCCGGGATTTCCATCCAGCGGCGGTGCGCGGATTCCAGAAAGCGCAGATAGCCTAGATCGTGAACCTGCGAAATCACGGTCATACCGTGATCGACCGGTTTGCCGACTTCCACATCCAAACCTTCGAGCGCGGCAACCAGCGGTGGCGTGCGGGCCGGGACTTCCTGTGGTTCGCGCATCTGCCCGCGGGTCAGATAGCTTTTCGGGATGTGCTCGTTCTGGATCGGGTCGAAATAGGCTTTCACGGCAACAGTTTCCGTTTGGTCGAAAATGAATAGCGGCCAGCGCTCGGCACGCGACTAAGGCTTGCAACATACGCCGACGACGCCGGCGCCTGCAATGCATAATCGCGCAACATGAAGGCTGGGCAAAAAAAAGCCGGCGGGAGCACCCGCCGGCTTGTAGACGCTTGCGCGCCGCGTTACTTGCCGCGCGGCACGGTCTGGACTTCGACGAATTCCATGATGCCTTCGTCGCCGCCTTCACGGCCGATGCCCGACTGCTTCATGCCGCCGAACGGGGCATGCGGCGCCGGGCCGGTGCCGGTGTTCCAGCCGCAATGACCGAAGTGCAAGCCACGGATCGTCTTCTCGGCGCGTTTTTCGTCGGAAGTGAATACATACGACGCCAGGCCGAATTCCGTGGTGTTGCCCAGCTCGATGACTTCGTCTTCATCGTCGAATTCGATCATCGGCACCAGCGGGCCGAAGGTTTCTTCCTTGCAGCAGGCCATGTCGTGGGTCACGCCGGTCACGACGGTGGGCGTGTAGAACAGGTTCTTTTCGGCGTCGAGTTCGTCCGGATGCTTGCCGGCAACCAGCTTGGCACCTTTCGAAAGCGCGTCGGCCACGTGGTTCTGGACCTTCTCGAAGCCGGCCTTGTTGATCAGTGGGCCGACATCGATGTCTTCGTCCATGCCGTCGCCGACCTTGAGCGCCTTGACCTTCTCGACCAGCTTGTCGGTGAACTCTTCATACACACCGGACTGGACATAGATCCGGTTGGCACAGACACAGGTCTGGCCGCCGCCACGGAACTTGTTCCCGACCAGCTGCGTGGTGGCATGGTCGATATCGGCATCGTCGAAGACGATGAACGGCGCGTTGCCGCCCAGCTCGAGACCGAGCTTCTTGACGTGATCCTTGCTCTGCTCGATGAGCAGTTTGCCGACTTCGGTGGAGCCGGTGAACGAGATCATGGTCACGTCCGGCGAGGACATCAGCTCGCCGCCGATCTGGCTGGACGAACCCATCACCAGGTTCACATAGCCCTTGGGCAGCTCGAGGCGCTCGTGGAAGAGCTGGAACATGGCAATCATGGTCAGCGGTGTTTCGCTGGCCGGCTTGATCACGCTCGGGCAATCGGCGGCGATCGCGGGGGCGATTTTCTTGGCGATCATGCCGATCGGGAAGTTCCAGGGCGTGATCAGGCCAACCACGCCGACCGGGCGGTGGTGAACCGTCCAGCTGCAGTCCTTGGCTTTCTCTTCGAGTTCCTCGGGTTTGAGAACGTCGATATTCTTCGCGCAGTAGTCAAAGAAGCCGGCGGCGTATTCCACCTCGCCCTGGGCTTCCTTCCACGGCTTGCCGTGTTCGAGACATAGGATACGACCGATCTCTTCCTTTTCATCGATCAGGGCATCGCGGATATCTTCGAGCCATTCGCGACGGGTCTCGATATCGTTGGGTTTCAAGGCCGCTTTTGCGGCTTCGATGGCGCGCTGCGTTTCGGCCTGGCCCATCTTGGGCATTTCCGCCAGCACCTTGCCGTTCGCCGGGTTGAGGACCTCGACCTTCTCGCCGGAGTCAGCCTCGACCCACTGGCCGTCGATATAACCGGAAATATGCTTGAGCAGATACGATTCGATCATGAGTGTCCTCGGTCCTGTCTTGACGACTTGAGTCTATGAATAAGGTGACGGGCGCTTACGGTGGCCCGATAGCAATGCATGTGTCGACGCTCTATCAGTGATCGGGGCGTAACCGACCTTTTTAAAGCCTCGAAGGTGTGGCGAACGCTCACGCGGAACCTGGCGCGTAGCCATGGTGCTTGCTGACTTCGTTGAACAGCGTGTCGCCGCGTTGCCAGCGTTCGAGGTTGTCGAGAAACTGGTCGATCAATGCGTCACGCCAGCCGATGAAATCGCCGGCCATGTGTGCAGACATCAGAACGTTGCCCATGCCCCACAGCGCATGCTCGGCCGGCAGCGGTTCCTGTTCGAACACGTCGAGCGCGGCACCCGCGATCTGTTGGTTGACGAGCGCATCGACCAGATCGTCGGTAACCACGATCGGCCCGCGTCCGATGTTGATAAAGCGCGCATGCTTCGCCATGGCTGCGAAGCGTCGCGCATCGAACCAGTGTTCGGTGGCCTCGGTCAGCGGCGCCGCTACGACGACGTAATCGGCGTCAGGCAGATGGGCATCGATATCGTCGGCGGCATGCACGGCCGAAAAGACCTCGTCGCCGTCACGCGCGCGCCGGGCGATACCGGTGACATCCATGCCGACGGCCTTGCATAGCCGTCCGATTTCACGTCCGATCGATCCCGCGCCGGCCACCAGCACGCGTTTGCCGAAAATGCTTTCGGTATCGCGATGTACCCAGCGGCGTTGCTGTTGGTAGGCAATATTGGCGCGGGTGTCCTTGGCGAACATGAGAATTGCGCCCAACACGTATTCAGCAATGCTACGGTCGAAAATGCCCTGCGCATTGGTTACCGGGATATCGGAGTCGACCAGCGCGTCGAACATGAGCTGGTCGACACCGGCGCTTGCTGCATGTACCCAGCGCAAGCTGTCCGCGGCCGGCCAGGCCGCCTCGAGCGCTTCGGTACGAAAATCGGTGACGAGCAGGATCTCGCTACCGGGCAGGGCTTCGCGCAGGCTGGTTTCGTCATGGGCCACACGGATATCGCCGTAGTCACGCAGGCGCTCTATCGAGGCCGGGCCTTCGGCGGTGTCGCTTAAAACGGTTATCCGAGGTCGCGGTTCGTCGGCTTCGACGGCGTGCTCGGGGCGTGTATGGTCAGGGTTGTGGCTCATGCAGGGGTGGGCGTTACCGTGTTCACGAACCGCGCAGTTTCATTAATCATGCCGCACGGTACCCAGAGCCCGAGTCAAGCGTCAATAGCCGCTTCAAATCCCTGTGTCCACTCGTCTTGACCGGGCTTGCAAGACCTGCCTACGCTCGCGCTATGGCCGCCTTAGCCATTCCTATCCTGCGTCAAGAGGCACCCATGGTCGCGAATTTGAAGAAGAGCAATGAGATCCTATCCGCGGACCCGGATGAGCGTTACGTGCGCGACCGTCTGGTCTGGAATCCGGCTATGCACGCAATCCCGATTTCGGGCATTCGACGTATGGTCAATCGAGCCGCTGAACTCGATGACGTCGTACATCTGTCGATCGGTCAGCCGGATTTTGCGACGCCGCGCCACATTATCGATGCCCATATCCATGCGCTCGAAGCGGGCCAGACCGGTTACACCATGGACGCCGGGCTGCCTGAGCTGCTGACCGCGCTCAAGGAGTACTACAATGCGCGCTATCGCAGCACGCTGACCGAAGACAATTTTCTGATCACCACGGGTGCCACGGAAGGTATCTATCTGCTGATTACGGCCATGGCGGCACCCGGGCGTGAATTCATTATCGCGGACCCGACTTTCCTGCTTTATGCGCCTTTGATTCGCATGAATGGCGGCCAGGTGCGCACGGTGCCAACCAAGGCCAGCGAAGGGCATCAGATCGACCCCGAGCGCATCATCAACATGATCGGGCCGAACACGCACGCCATCATCCTCAATTCGCCGAGCAATCCCACCGGCACGGTGTATCCGCGCGAAACCGTGGAATGGCTGTGTCAGGAGGCGGCTTATCGAGGCGTCGAGATTCTGTCGGATGAGGTCTACGACAACCTCATTCTGGACGATATCGACTACCCGAGTGTTCTGTCCTGCGCCACCGATCTCGACGGCGTGTCGGTGGTTTCGAGCTTTTCCAAGACTTATGCCATGCCCGGGCTGCGCGTGGGCTGGATCGTGGCCGACCAGAACACGATTCGTACCCTGCGCCGCTATCACATGTTCACGACCACGGTGGCCAGTACACCAGCACAGTGGGCCGGTGTCGCGGCTCTGGTGGGCGATCAGAGCTGTGTCGATGAAATGGTGCGCGAATACTCGCGCCGTCGTGACCGGGTGGTGGATCTGGTGGCCGATACGCCGGGCCTGACCGGTTACTGGCCGCAGGGGGCGTTCTATATCGCACCCTCGTTGCCGCATGGCGTGGATGGCGGCAACCTGTGCATGCGCATGCTCGAGGAAACCGGCGTATGCGTGATTCCGGGCGATGCCTTCGGCGAGGATTCGAACAGCCTGATGCGCATCAGCTACTCGACCTCGATGGAGAAGATCGAGGAAGCCTTCGAGCGGCTCCAGCCCTGGATGGCACGCCAGCCGGAAATCCGCGGCCATAGCTAAATCAACGGCGGCACAGCGGCCGATGCGTCGTGAGTCAGTCGGTGGCCATTCGGTCATCGACTGACTTGCCCGCGCGGCCGCACCCGGCTCGCCTCGATGGCGCATTTACGACAGCCACGGTCGCATTGACGCCTTTGCCGGGCATTCGTGCCCGATAGCGTATCTCCTAAGTGCCGCCCAGGCCTTGGTCGTTTTGCGACGAGGTCTGGGCAGCCGGGTTCATTCACCCGTAGGAGCGATGCCTTGGGCCATGTTGCCGTTCAACTCGACTGGTTCGCCGGGACCGGCGTCACGCCATGTAGGCGCGCGCGTTCGGTGTCTAAGCCGGCTTTCCAGATCGGCCGCAACCACGCCTTCATCGGCTGCGACGCGCAGCGTCGCAGATTCTTGCCTAAGGCGTGAGCATCGTGAACCACGCCCACCGCCAGACTTTGTACGCCGCGCTACGAGCTTATTCTCATGCCCGGCGCGCTCGATGCGGCGCTCGGGTTGCCGCAGGGCTCGGTGGTCACGGTGACCTGCTCGCCGAGCCGCGGCGTCGCCGCGACGATAGACCTGGCCGAACAGTTGCGCGCTTGCGGGTACCGCGTCGAGACCCATCTGGCCGCGCGCCGGTTCGAAAGCCACGCCCATCTGCAAGACACCGTGGCGTGTCTCGATACGGCGGGCATCGGCGATGTGTTCGTGATCGGCGGTGACGGCGACAGCAGCGCCGGCCCGTTTGCCGGCGGCGCTGACCTGATCGCGGCCCTCGCCGAAATCGCCCCGCACCTGCAGAGCATGGGCATTCCCTGCTATCGGGAGGGCCATGCCGCGATGGCCCCCAGCTGCTCAACGAAGCACTCGATGCGAACTGCTTCTTCGCTGGGCATATGGTCAGCCAAATCTGTTTCGATGCCGATACGATCGAGTGCTGGCTCGTGCGTACGCGCGACCGCGGCGTGGCGCTGCCGGTGTATATCGGTCTTCCCGGCGTCATCGAGCGGCACAAGCTGCTTGGCATTGCCCTGCGTATCGGGCTGGGCGATTCCACTCGGGTTTTGAGCAAGAACACCGGCTTCTGGCGCCATCTGGCGCTGGAAGCACAGCCCGGACCCAAAATCATGGAGATCATCTGGGACGCCGCGCTGCCGATTGAGACGTCCTGTGGCGGTTGTTGTGCCTGTGCTACCTGTCACTGCTATATCGACGACGCCTGGATGACGTGTCTCGAACCGGCCGACGCCGACGAAGTAGACATGCTCGACATGGCCTTCGACGTGGGCGAAAACCATTCGCGACTGACCTGTCAGATCGCGTTCAGCGAACCGCTGGACGGGCTGCGCGTCACACTCGCGCCGGCCTAGCGATCTCGTATTAGTTGCACTCGGCGGCGGGTGCGCCCTGTTGTCTGGCGATCTGTGGCATCTCGCTGGCGTAGGTCACGCGTACGGGATACACCTCGCCCGCATCGTTATGCATATTGCCGATGCCCTCATATTCGAGCAGGCGCTTGGTGTCGGGATCGTAGGTGAGCTTGAGCGAGTCGACAAAGAAATTGACCAGGAACATGTCGAGTTCGGCATCGAAGACCAGCGCCTGCTTGCCCTCGAACGTGGTCGTACCGGTTTGTTTCGCACGTAGTTTGATCACCGCCTGACGGCCGGCGGCCGCGAATTTGAAGGGGACGGTCTGGCCTGCTGTGAGTTCGTCGAAATGCTGGCGCACGAGCCGGTCGAAGCCGGAGTCGGCGGCCATCGGCGGCTCGATCGTGAAATCCTTGGTTTGTTCGTCGGCATTGGCCGATTCACGCCGGAACATCGTCCAGCGGCCGTTATCGTGTCGAATACCTTCGACATAGCCGTCCGCCGGTATTTCGAGCTTGTATGTCGGCACGGTTTCGCTGTCGGCGAACTCCAGATGCTTGGTGGCGATGGTATCGCCGTTCGTGCCGACGTAGGTCACGTCCCAGCTACGCAGGGTGTCGCCCGCGAAGTGTTGCTCGTGATGTTCTGTATAACGGTATTCGCCGCCGTCGAGCGTATAGCCGTAACCATTGAAGCAGCGCGTGTCGTTGCTCTGGTCGCTGTTTTGGGCCAATACACCGGTCGCTGTAAATACGAGCACGCTGCTTGCGAGCACGAAGGCAAGAGGGCGTAGCGCTTTATTGTTATGCATGACGTATTGCTCAGTCGGCGCGGTGGCGTTGCGGCACGAACAGATAATGGGCAATGCCCCATTCGTTGCCGTCGCTATAGCCGAACAATTCGGCTACGGCCATGAAGAACATGCGCCAGCGTTGAAACCAGCGCTCGGCTTCAGCGTCGCCATAGGTTTCGCGAAAGATTTTCATGATCGGCTTTTCGGCCGCATCCATGCGTTGCAGCCAGCTGTTCGCGGTGTCGCAATAGTGGTTGCCTGACAGCCACCAGTGTTTGCGCAGACGCATGTCTTCCTGAAAATGTGCGAACAGATGCTCACTGGGCATGATGCCGCCGGTGAAGAAATAACGTGCCATCCAGTCGTAGTCGCCGTCGTTTTCGAACGCGTAGGCGAGCAACTTGTGTGCGAATACGTGCACGAACAGACGGCCGTCGTCGACCAGCCAGCGGCTGATGCGGGCGAACAACTCGCGATAGTTGCGCATGTGTTCGAACATTTCGACCGACACGACGCGATCGAAGCGTTGTGCTCCCGGATCGAAGTCGTTGATATCGCAGGTTTCGACGCGCAGGTTATTTAGCCCGCGCTCCTGCGCGATCGCTTCGATGGCTTCGCGTTGCGCGTTGGAATTCGACACTGCAAGGATCTCGGCGCTGGGAAAGCGTTTGGCGGCCCATAGCGCAAACGAACCCCAGCCACAGCCCAGATCCAGGATCCGCTGGCCGTCGTGCAGGCGCGCGCGCTCCGCGTAGAGCGCGAGCATGGCGTGCTCGGCCTGGTCGAGCGTTTTTATACCTGGCTCGAACAGGCAGCCGCTGTATTTGCGGTGCGCACCCAGTACATGCTCGAAGAATGCCGGCGGCAGTTCATAGTGCTGCGCATTGGCGTCTTCAGTATGTTGAGCGATCGGCCCGGTCGAGGCGCGATCGATGAAGCGCCGCATATGGTTGCTGCGCCATTCCGGGTCGCGCGCCTCGCGGCTGGACAGCCGGCTGGCGATCAGCCGCCGCATCCCGGTGCGCGCAATCGGATCGGGCACGATGCCCCGCTCGCACCAATCTATCGCCAGGCTACTCAAGAACGTTCTCCTTGATCATTGTTTATTGTTTTGGCGGCCAGGGAATGAACGCGCTCGTACGGCGTACGTATTCATCGTGACCTTCGCGTTTTTCCGACGCTTTCTTGTTTTCGATCGTGGGAATACCCGAAACCCGTAGCAATAGCCACGCCATGATCACCGGGCTAGCCAGTGTCGCCCACCAATATGGCGCGCCGATTGCAAGAACAACATAGGTTATCCAATGCAGCGATTCGAAAAAATAGTTCGGATGCCGAGAGTAGCGCCAAAGCCCCTGTGCGCATACCTTGCCGCGGTTCTCCGGGTTTTGCTTGAAGCGATGCAGCTGGGCATCGGCCATACCTTCGCCCACCACCGATACGAACCATACCGCGATGGCCGTCAGCGCAACGGCCAGCGACGGTGCTTCCGGCATATAGGCAATCACCAGAAATGGAATCGAGAGTATCGACGCCGCCACTGCCTGAAACAGGAAGAAGCCCAGCATGTAAAGGTCGGCTTTGGCGCCCCAGGCTTCGCGCGCCGCGGCATAGCGCGAGTCCTCCGGCGCGCCGCGCATGCGTTTGGCCAGATATCCTGCCAGTCGTAGCGCCCAGGTCAGCGCCAGCGCGGCGAGCAGAATGCGCGCTGCAGCCGGTGCATCGCCCAGTAGCGCATATTCGGCCGCGATCACGCCGACCGCAGCCGACCATACGACATCGACCAGCCCGGCATTGCGGGTGAACAGCTGGATGACCCACACCAGCGTGAGCAATATCGCGGCCGTCGCCAGGCCCACGCCAAACGCCGCAAGCGCACTCATGCGGACTCCTTTTCATTGGTGACAGGCACGAACGAACTCGCCTGCGGTAAGTACGACGAATCGATCAAGTTACGTCGACGATAGGCAGGGCGATGCGCCCACTCACTCGAATCCGCCCGGGGATCGCAGAAAAACTGGCCAGATACTGGGGATGATAGCCGTACACCAGCAGGCCCAGTCGATCGCCGGCATGCAGGCGATGGCTCACACCATTCAGGTCGAGACTGCGCCGGCCACCACCGCGAATCGGGCGCACCTGCTTGTTGAGCAGAATCGTTGCGCCGTAGCCGGCGCGCTGAACGCCGATGCCCACGAACGCGATCGGATTGCGGTCGCTGCCGCTGATCTCGATCTCGATGTGCGGGATACCGGCGATCGCCTGATTTTCGGCCTCGATCGCGGTGAGTTCGATGAAAGTGCCGCCGCTGGCCAGCTCGTCGAGATGATCCGAGGGCAGGGCGTTGACCAGACGTGCAACCAGCGCTGTTTCGTCGCCACTGGCGGGTTTGTCGCGGTTGAATACGCGCTTGAGCGCAGCCCAGGCATTGCCAGCCGTGCCGGTTGCTAGCGACCAGATTCGCGACACGCTCTGACGCCGAACGATGCCCAGCAGCAGGTCAAGCCCGCCGGTGGTGGCCTCGCCGGCAAATTCCACGGTCGGCCCGTGTTCGCCGGTGCCAACGGGCAGCGTATCGAAAAACAGGCTCGTTTCGTCGTCGAGCACGATCATGTTGCGCGGCACCTCTTGTGCCGGGGTCTTGCCCTTGAGCTTCCAGTCCAGATAGGCGAGTTCGAGCACACTGGTTTCGATGTGCTCGCCCGCGATACGCAGACTCGCGTCGGTCTGGTAGGCGATGCGGTCGATATCCTGCAGAAACGGCAGGCTGTGCCCGTACTGCATGGCGATCAGGTGGACGTCGTTGCCGGCTGCGCGCAATGCATCCGCGTTGGCGGCGGCTTCGTTGAGATTGAACAGCGTATCGCCCACGCCTTGTACGAGCAGTACGTCGACCCGGGGCGTACGCCGTGTATCGCAGGGCTCCCGCTGGCCATTGCGTGCGATTTCGCCGGCATAGAACGACGCGGGGCTGCTGTTGTAGAGCCGGTCGATCACCGTCTGCGAGAGCCCGCGGCCGGTCAGTGTCGACGCCAGCCCCTCTGCCAGCGCGCGATAGAGCAGCGGGTCAAGCCGTACGCCGGAGGTGGGTACGCCAAGGGCGACCAGTGCCGCTCCCCAGGCGGTTTTGACGACGTTATCCGGCGCCAGGCTATAGCTTAGGTCGTACCAGGTCGCGGTCGGCACGAGCGCGTCGAAACGAGGGTCGATGCAGGCACCGATGAGCTGGAAACCACCACCATAGGATAGCCCCAGGCCACCGACCACCGGATCGCCGTCGCGATAAGCCAGTCGGTCGCGCTCGGGCATGTCGTTTTCGGCCCAGTCGAGAATGGCGCTGATATCCACGCCCTCGATCTCGGGGTTCATGATTTCCACGCGCCCGCCGGAGTCGCCGAAACCACGCTGGTCGAAACTGATGACGAAGTAGCCGTCGTCGGCGGCACGACGGGCAGCCTCGGTCGACGGCAGAATACCGCCCGAAAGTACCTCGTAGACCGAGCGCTCATGGCGATTGGCCAGCCGGGCGCCGCCGAATCCGTGCCCGTGCAGAATCAGCGGCGCCGTTTCGCCGGCGGCGAGGGCCGGCTGCATGACTGTGATCGCGATCTCGACGCCATCGTTGGGGTTGATGACGGTCGCGCTGTAGTCGCGGGCTTCGAGCGGCGCGGTGCTCATGGCGGGTTACTCCACGTTCTCGTCGGCCACATGGATCGCCGCCAGTGCTTCACGTAGTGCGCTGGGAATCGTCTCGGCGCGATTGGTTTCGCGATTGACGAATACGTGCACGAAATCGCCATGAGCGCTCGGTGTATCGGCGCCGACCTGGAAAATACCGATACCGTAGGTTGTCGAACGGTTGCCCAGATGCTTGACCATCAGCCCGGCCTCCAGCTTTTCGGGAAAAGCGACCGGCGCGTGGTACTGGCAGCGCGATTCGACCACGAAACCCACGACCGGCGCGTTGTGAATATCCAGGCCGCCCACTTCAATCAGATAGCGATTGGCCGCGGTGTCGAAATACGAGTAATAGGTCACGTTGTTTACGTGGCCGTAAACGTCGTTATCCATCCAGCGGGTCGGCATGTCGCAGAACCAGGGGTAATCACTGCGATTCGGGCGCTCTTTCGACATCGGCGGGCAGCTCTCGATTCAAGGGTGGGGTTTCAAAAAAAAGAAGCCGGGCGATGCCCGGCTTCGATACGATTACGGCTGGGTTCAGGACTGGACTTTCCAGCTGCCGTCGCTTTGACGACAGGCGGTACCGTTGACCTTCTCCGGCTTGCCCTCGACGTTAGCGTTCATCGTGAACTCGCGACACGGCTGGCTGCCGCTATTGTAGGTGCGCGTCGGCGTGACGGAATAATTCGAGTTCGTGTCTGGATTGCTCCAGCTCGACGTATTGCCGGTCTGATTGGTCTCCAGCGCGCTGCCGAACTGCTGGCGGTCGCGCTGGCCGAAGTTATTGCCGATACGGCGGCCGAGTGCGGCGCCTGCTAGTGTGCCCACGACGGTTGCGATGGTGGTGCCGCTGCCGCTGCCGATCTGCGAACCGGCCGCACCGCCAGCGATGCCGCCGAGCACGGTGCCGGTATCGCCGGAACTCCAGTTCGCGCAGCCGCTCATGGCGACGGTAAGTGCCAGGGCGCTAGCAAAACTCAGGATCTTGGTCATAAGTCGTTCTCCGCTATGGCCTGTGCCGTACAGACCGGTATCGCTGAAATTGTCACGCTTGAGTGTAACCAAAACAGGGGCGCGGGTCGTCATCGCCGTAGTGAGCGACGGTGGTCGGCATATCGTGGTTGCGGATTGTGCGGCGCGATTGGCACGAATACCCGCTGAAGCCGTGGCTACGATTCGGTCTCCGGCAAGCCACACTTTATGTTCTTCTTTTCTCTAGCAAAGTGCGATTCGATATGAGCCAAGGACCGGTACTGCTGGCATTCGCGATCGTGTTCGAGGTGATCGGCACCACATGCATGAAGTTCTCCGAGGGGTTCACGCGCTTGTGGCCATCGCTGGGCATCGCGGTGTTCTATGCGGCCTCGTTCGCTTGCCTGACGCTTGCGCTACGCCACCTCGAAATCAGTGTGGCATATGCGGTATGGGCCGGGTTGGGCATCGTGCTGATCACGCTCATTGGCGTGGCGCTATTTCACGAACCGATGACCTGGTGGCGCACCGGCTGTATTGCGCTGGTGCTGATCGGCGTGGTCGGTTTGAATCTGTCGCATGCCTGACTTGCCGTTGACGACGTGCAGGGCGGTGCGGCCTACGCTCCGTTAATCGCACGTGCAAACAGCGAATGATCCACTGTGTTCAAGGCCATGCGCCATCGAGCGCGCCCATCGCTTCGCAAGCTTTGGCGTCGGCGAACAAGCGCTCGCATACGCGCATTATTAACCCAATAAGATTATCTATATCCTGTGCCGGGTTGAGAAAACCCGATTTCAGGAGATCCCCATGCGGGCATGGCTGGTAGAAGAACCCGGCGCGCCGGAAGCGCTCGAACTCAAGACGATAGACGCCCCCGAGCCGGGGCCGGACGAGATTCTGGTCGACGTGCGCGCGGTCGGCATCAATCAGGCCGACGTATTGCAGCGCAAGGGCGGCTACCCGCCGCCAAACGGTTTCGATGTGCGTCGTCCCGGTCTGGAATATGCCGGTGAGGTTGCCGCGGTAGGCGATCGCGTGACCACGCGCAAGGTGGGCGAACGCGTGATGGGCCTGATCGGCGGCGGCTCCTATGCCGAGCAGCTGGTGGTGCACGAACGCGAAGCGCTTACGATTCCGCCGCACTACGACTTCGAGCAGGCCGCGGCCATGCCGGAAGCGTTTCTTACCGCTTACCGCGGGCTTTTCCTCGTGGGCGAACTGGCGCCGGGTCAGTGGGCGCTGGTACGCGGTGCGACCTCGGGCGTGGGCCAGGCCGGCCTGCAGCTCATTCAGGCCATGGGCGCACGCGGTATCGCCACCAGCCGCAAGCAGGCGCGCCTCGACGAAATGGAGCAGCGCTTCAAATCGATCGGGTTCGACAAGGCCTATGACCTTGGCCTGGAAGACGGCGACGACGGCGTGGCCAAGGCCGTACAGGAACAGACCGGCGGCGCACACGTCGTGCTGGATTTCGTGGGTGGCCCGGCGCTGGCCGACAACTTCGATGCCCTGCGTCCGGAAGGCCGTCAGGTCCAGATCGGGCTGATCGGTGGGCGCAAGAGCGAGATCGACATGGGCAAGCTGCTCATGCGTCGCCTGAGCCTCGTGGCCATGACCATGCGCAGCCTGCCGCTGGAGCGCAAGATCATGCTCGCCCAGATGTTCGACGACCGCCTGCTGCCGCTGTTCGAAGCCGGCAAGCTCAAGCCGATTGTTGATCGCGCCTTTGCCTTCGAAGAAGCGGTGGAGGCGCATCGGCTGATGGAATCCGGCGACCATGCCGGCAAGCTGGTGCTTGTACGCGGCTAGACGCACCACTGCGAGCGGCTGGGCTGTCCGGCCTCGCCGCCGACGACTGGCGCGGGCCGCCTGGCCCGCGCTTTAAAACTTGCCGCCACGCGCTCGCGCAGCCACGGACCGGGCGCAAACAACGAACGCGCAACGATTGGATCAATCGTTGCATACGTTAAATGTCATGATGACCCAGTGCTCATGGCAGGCGGTGTGCTTCGATGGCTGAATTCGTCCCGGTCGATCCCTTCGACCTCGTAATCTTTGGCGGCACCGGTGATCTGGCGCAGCGCAAACTATTACCGGCGCTGTTTCATCGCGACGGCGACGGCCAGTTCAGCGACGACAGCCGGATCGTCGCGGTATCGCGCGGCGATATCGATAGCGAGGCCTATCGCAACTGGGTACGCGAAACGCTGGAATCACAGCTGTCCGCCAGGGAACTCAAGGACGAGGTGTGGCAGCGGTTCGCGGCCCGGCTGCATCATGTCGGTCTGGATATGCAGGCCGATACCGGCTGGGGCGATCTTGGCGCCGCGCTGGATGAAGACAAGAAACGTGCCCGCGTGTTCTATCTGGCCACGGCACCGTCGCTGTTCGGCACCGTCGCCCAACAGCTCCAGGATGCCAGTCTGACCGACGCCCGCTCGCGTATCGTGCTGGAAAAACCGGTCGGCCACGATTTCGACTCGGCCCGCGATATCAACGACGCCGTGGGTGCCGTATTCGCGGAATCGCAGATCTATCGCATCGATCATTATCTGGGCAAGGAAACCGTTCAGAACGTGCTGGCCCTG
The DNA here is from genome assembly GCF_000215955.2 of Salinisphaera shabanensis E1L3A. GTDB lineage: Bacteria > Pseudomonadota > Gammaproteobacteria > Nevskiales > Salinisphaeraceae > Salinisphaera > Salinisphaera shabanensis. The sequence continues at coordinate 6,701 of NZ_AFNV02000019.1, read as the reverse complement.
CGCTTCGGCAATTCCCTTTTCGAGCCGCTCTGGGCGCGCGGGGCAGTCGATCACGTACAGATCACGGTGGCCGAGAATCTGGGCGTGGGCCAACGCTTCGATTTCTACAACCGCACCGGCGCGCTGCGCGACATGGTGCAGAACCATATGTTGCAGCTGTTGTGCATGGTGGCGATGGAGCCGCCGGCGAGCATGCACCACGACGATATCCGCAACGAAAAGATCAAGGTGCTGCGGGCGCTCAAGCCGATCACCCTCGATGTCGTGGATCGCGTGACCGTACGCGGGCGCTATACCGCGGGCATCGTGGATGGCGAGCCCGTGCCGGGCTATCGAGAAGAGGGTGACGACCCCGAAATCAATACCGCCGAGCAGGACACCGAAACCTTCGTTGCCATCAAGGCAGAAATCGACAACTGGCGCTGGAACGGCACGCCGTTTTATCTGCGGACCGGCAAGCGCATGGCACGCAAGCTCTCCGAGATCGTGTTCCAGTTCAAACCGGTGCCGCATTCCATTTTTGGTGACCAGCCGCTCACGCCCAACCGGCTCGTGCTCAGCCTGCAACCGGAAGAAGGCGTCCAGCTCACGCTGATGACCAAGGAACCGGGGCCGGGCGGTTTCCGGATGCGCTCGTTGCCGCTGAACCTGAATTTTCCGGATGCGTTTTCGGTGACCTATCCCGACGCCTACGAGCGCCTGCTCATGGAAGTGTTGCGCGGCAACCCGGCGCTGTTCATGCGCCGCGACGAAATCGAAACCGCCTGGTCGTGGATCGACCGTATTATCGACAGCTGGCATACGCGCGGCGTGCGCACCCACGAATACATGGCCGGCAGCTGGGGGCCGACCGATTCATTCGTGCTGCTCGATCGCGACGACCGCCGTTGGGCCCAACCGGAATAGCCATGCCGACATTGCACGAATTCAAGGACCGCGACGCCTGCGCCGACGCGCTTGCGGCCACATTGGCCGAGCAGCTACGGGCGGGCATCGCCGAGAACGGGCGTGCCACGCTGGTACTCAGCGGCGGCTCGTCGCCGATCGGTCTGTTCGAACGGCTGGCGCTGATCGAGCTGGATTGGTCGCGGGTCACCGTGCTGCCCAGCGACGAACGCTGGGTCGCGCCCGATCAGCCTGAAAGCAACGAAGCCGCGCTGCGCGAACATCTGCTTTATGGTCCGGGCAACGCGGCCCGGTTGTTTGGTCTGTATCGCGACAAGCCGACCCCGATCGATGCGCAGGCCGAACTCGACGCCGAGCTGGCGCAACTGCCGCGTCTGTTCGATGCCGTGGTGCTTGGCATGGGTGAAGACGGCCATACCGCCTCCCTGTTTCCGGACGCCGCGAATATCGAAGCCTGTATGACCAGCAACGCCGAATGCGTGGTGCCGGAACGCGAGGGCGACGGCCCGGCGCGTATCAGTCTGAGTCTGAACCGGCTGCTGGCCACGCGCGCACTCCATCTGCTGTTCTTTGGCGATGCCAAGCGCCGTGTCTACAACATGGCAGGCGAGCCCGGGCCGGCTATCGAATATCCCGTACGGGGCGTCATCCATCAAAGCCACGTGCCCGTTGACGTGTACTGGTCCGACTAGACGCGGGCCGCGTGCCCGCTGGAGCGACAAGCCATGAGTCTGCATCCCGTTATCGACGCCGTAACCCAGCGCGTGATCGCCCGCAGCCGCGATACCCGGGCGACGTATCTGGCCAAGATCGACCACGCCCAAAGCGTGGGTCCGCATCGCGGCAAGCTCTCCTGCGGCAATCTCGCCCACGGCTTTGCGGTGGAGGACAAGCCGGGCAAGGACGCGCTCGCCGGCCAGCAGCGGCCGAACGTGGCGATCGTCTCGGCCTACAATGAAATGCTCTCGGCGCATCAGCCGCTGGGCGATTTTCCGCCGATTATCAAAAAAGCCGCCTGGGATGCCGGCGGCGTAGCCCAGTTTGCGGGTGGCGTGCCGGCCATGTGCGATGGTGTGACCCAGGGTCAGCCCGGCATGGAACTGTCTCTGTTCTCGCGCGACACCATTGCCATGGCCACCGCGGTCGCGCTGACCCACAACATGTTCGACGCCGCCCTGTGCCTGGGCGTGTGCGACAAGATCGTGCCGGGCTTGACGATCGGCGCGCTGTCGTTCGGCCATCTGCCGGTGATCTTCGTGCCGGGCGGGCCGATGACCACCGGCCTGTCGAACAAGATCAAATCCGAGGTGCGCCAGCGTTTTGCCGCCGGTGAAATCGGCCGCGACGAGCTGCTCAAGGCCGAGTCCATGTCCTACCACTCGCCGGGCACCTGCACGTTCTATGGCACCGCGAATTCCAACCAGCTGCTCATGGAATTCATGGGCCTGCATCTACCGGGCGCATCGTTCATCAACCCGAACACGCCGCTACGCGAGGCGCTTACGCGGGCGGCCGCCGAGCGCGTGGTGGGCATCACCGAACTCTCTGACGACTATCGTCCGATCGGGCGTGTCGTGGATGAAAAATCGGTGATCAACGGCATCGTCGGGCTGCTGGCGTCGGGCGGGTCGACCAACCACACCATGCATATCGTGGCCATGGCCCGCGCTGCCGGTGTGAAGATCGACTGGACCGATTTCGCCGAAATCTCGGCCGTGGTGCCGCTGCTGGCCCGGGTGTACCCCAACGGCGTGGCCGACGTGAACCACTTCGCCGCGGCCGGCGGTATTCAGTTCATGATCCGCGAACTGCTGGCTGCCGGGTTGCTGCACAACGATGTCTCCACCGTGGTCGGCGACGGCCTGCATCGCTATACGCAGGAGCCGTTTCTCGACGGCGACGATCTGATCTGGCGCGAGGGCGTGGAACAAAGCCACGACACCGACGTGCTGCGCGGCGTGGCTGACCCGTTTGCTTCAACAGGCGGGTTGCGCGTACTCACCGGCAATCTCGGGCGCGGCATCATCAAGATATCGGCAGTCCAGAAACAGCACCGCACCATCCATGCGCCGGCGCGCGTGTTCCCCAGCCAGGAGCATGTGCTCGAGGCCTATCAGGCCGGCGAGCTGGAACAGGACACGGCCATCGTCGTTATCAACCAGGGCCCACGCGGCAACGGCATGCCCGAGCTGCACAAGCTCACGCCGTCGCTCGGCGTCTTGCAGGACAAGGGCTATCAGGTCGCGCTCATCACTGACGGGCGTATGTCCGGCGCCTCCGGCAAGATTCCCGCCGCGATCCAGATCACGCCCGAAGCACGCCTGGGCGGTCTGATCGGCCGCATTCGCGATGGCGACATGATCATGCTGGACCCCGAGGCAGGGGACCTACGGGTCGAAGTGGACGACGCCGAACTCGAAGCACGCGAGCCCACCACCTTCGACGACCAACCCGAAAGCGAATTCGGCTTCGGGCGCGAACTGTTCGCGGTATTTCGTCGCAACGTCGGCTCGGCCGAAGAGGGCGCCTGTGCGCTGCTCGATGCGCAACCGGCCGAGACCGAAACCCGCACCACGGTCGCCGAACAGGAGCCGGCGGAATGAAATACGCTCAGACCCGGCAGGTCATGGCGATCGCGCCGGTGATTCCGGTCGTGGTGGTGTCCGATGCCGCATCGGCGGTCGAAATTGCTCGTGCGCTGGTGGCCGGCGGTATCCGCGTGATCGAGGTCACGCTGCGCACCGAAGCCGGCCTTGCCGCGATTGAAGCGATTGCCCAACAGGTCGACGATATTTGTGTCGGCGCCGGCACGGTATGGACCGAGGCCCAGGCCGAACAGGCGATCGATGCGGGGGCCGAGTTCATGGTTTCGCCCGGCATCGCCGACGACGTGAACGCGGTTGCGCAGGCCCGCGATATCGCCTATCTGCCCGGTGCACAGACGGTCAGCGAGATTGCCCATCTCAAACGCCAGGGCGTGACCGCCACCAAACTGTTCCCGGCTTCGGTCGTCGGCGGGCCCGCTGCGATCAAGGCGTTCGCCAGCGTATTTCCCGATCTCGTGTTTTGTCCGACGGGCGGTATCAAGGAAGACACCGCAAGGGATTATCTGGCACTGGATTGTGTGCCCTGTGTGGGGGGTAGTTGGCTGGTGTCTGCTGACGCCGTGGCTGGCGGCGATTGGGAAGCTGTTCGTTTGGCTGCCGAGCGGGCGGTGGCATTGTCGGACTCTTGAGCTTTGAGGGGACGATGACCGACATCTCTAGAGTTCTGGATCAGCTGGGCAGGTAAATTTGGGCGTGGGGTTTCGCATAGCAGTGCGAAACCAAAGGTCCGATAAACTCGTGAATGCCGTACGCCGGCTGCTCGAACCCACCGGTTTCGAATGAGCGGCGTAAATAATTCGCAGTTCAAGGTTTTGTTCGACACCGGCCCGCAAGAGCCCGATCACCCCAAACCTACAACTCAAGCGCTCGCCACATGAACCAACTCCCCACCGACCGATAAGGCCGCCAGATTTCGCACTCGCGCTCCAGCTGTTTGGGCTTGGGCAGCTCTTCGCGCCCGTAGGTGATTGCGTAGCCCTTGCGTACGCCCAGGTCGTGAATGGGCATCACGTCCGGCCGGCCGAGGTGGAACAGCAACAGCATTTCCACCGTCCAGCGGCCGATGCCACGGATGGCGGAATAACGTTCGATCAGCTCGGCGTCGTCGTAATCTTCAAGGCGCGACTCATCCGGCAGTTCGCCGGCCAGCTGGGCCGCAGCGAGCGCCTGCAGGCTGAGCATCTTGTTCTGCGACAGGCCGGCGCCGCGCAGGGCGGCGTCGTCGGCGTCTGCAATGCGCTGGGCTCCCGGCGTATCGCCGCCGCCGAGCGCATCGAGCAGGCGGCGATGGATGGTCCCGGCCGCCTTGCCGGATAACTGCTGGTAGACGATCGCCCGCACCAGCGAATGAAAGACATCCGGCGCGGCCGTGGTCGATGGGGCAAACGGCTCGCAGCGGTCCATCAATGCGCCGAGCGTGGGATCGACCGCGCGCAGATGCGCTACGGCCGTGTCCGCATCGAACATCAGCCGGGTGGGGCGTTCGTTCGACGCCTCGCTCATAGCCCTTGCAGGGATTCGATCGCCTCGGCAATCGGCGTATCGCCCGCGAGCACTTCAAGCGTGCGGTTATAGGAGGCCGGTTCATCCACCAACGCGAGCAGCAGGGTGGCTACGTCGTCGCGGGTAATCTCGCCGGTACGGCCCAGAGATTCGGCCAGCTCAATGTTGCCGGTGCCGGCGTCGTTGGTCAGCTTGCCCGGCCGTACGATCGTGTAATCCAGCCCGGCTGCCCGCAGACGGTCATCCGCGGCTTTCTTGGCCTCGAAATAGTGCCGCATCGATTCGGGGCCTTTCTCGGGTGTGTCGGCATTCATGGCCGACACCATGATGAAACGCTGTACGCCGTTGGCCACGGCCTGGTCGATCAACGAAATCGCACCGTGGCGATCCACGTCCTCGGTTTTCTCGGGCGGCGTATGGCCGCCGGAGCCGGCGGTGAAGACCACGGTGTCGACGTTCGCCAGCGCCTCGCTGCAATCGTCCTCCAGATCGGCAATGACGGTTTCGTGTGCGCCCAGGGCCGTCATCTCCGGCGCTTGGCCGGCGCTGCGAATCATGGCCACCGAGGTATGTTCACTCTCGGCAATCGCCTTGATCAGCCGTTGGCCGATCTGCCCGTGTGAACCTGCGACAAGTATCTTCATGCGATGCTCCTTGCTGTAACGCGCGGCCCGACCGATTGGTGGCGCGCGTCTTGAATAATGGCCTATGCCCTGCAACTTCAGGGTTTATAAAGTGAATACAAGCATACGTCGAAAGACGAAGGACCGTTCATGATCGATCTCTATACCTGGACCACCCCCAACGGTCACAAGATTCATATCGCCCTCGAGGAAATGGGGCTCGAATACACTGCCCACCCGATCAACATCGGCAAGGGCGACCAGTTCGGCGAAGAATTTCTCAAGATCAGCCCGAACAACAAGATTCCGGCGATGGTCGATCAGGACGGCCCCAACGGTAAGCCGTACGCCCTGTTCGAGTCCGGCGCTATGCTGATCTATCTGGCCGAGAAAACCGGCCGGCTGCTGCCGACGGATACGGTCAAGCGTAACGACGTCATGCAGTGGCTCATGTTCCAGATGGCCAGCGTCGGCCCCATGCTCGGCCAGGCGCACCACTTCAACAAGTACGCGCCCGAGAAGATCGAGTACGCGGTCAAGCGCTATGAGAGCGAGGCCAACCGTATCTACGGGGTCATGGATCGCCGCCTGGCCGACTTCAAGTTCCTTGCCGGCAACGACTACTCCATTGCCGATATCGCCACCTGGCCGTGGCTGCGCAGCGCCGAAACCCAGGGCGTGAACATCGACGACTACCCCAACGTACGCCGCTGGTTCGAAATGATTGGCGATCGAGAGAACGTGAAGAAGGGTTTGCAGGTTCTCGCGGATCATCACACTGATCTGAGTCAGGATAAGGATGCGCTTGAGAATATGTTTGGTAGCAAGCAGTACGAGAAGCGTTGATACCTCGTGTTGGCAGGGCGGTTTGATCCGTCTTGCTCTAGACTCTTAGACAGAAGCCATCCTCTGTTCGCTTGAGCGGGCAGGGTAAGTGAAGTTTCAAATCGAAGCCGGTTTCCGCTTGTTTGGAAGCCGGCTTTTTTGTGTGCGCGTGTTGGGAATTGGCGTCGGCGTTTTGCGAGGCGTGATTTTAGGGGGCTGCTGAAAAACCCGCCGGATT
>NZ_AFNV02000020.1 GCF_000215955.2 Salinisphaera shabanensis E1L3A | reverse complement strand
CACCAGATTTGACAGTAACTCCGGCGTAACAGGCGACACTCGAGATCACGACGGCGAGCGCGATAAGAGGCGGATTGTAAGTAATCGGGCTCAAGGCGCGCGTCCCCGCTATAGCCTGGCGATAGAGTGTGCCGCCGGGTAGGTCGGTATCGCCCATCGTTATCGGCCGACGCCACAGTTAGTTTAATTTTTTGGGCAATTCGGCTGACGTGCCGCATCGATGCTGCACAGATCTTCGTTAACCCGTCTTTTTAAACGGCTATTAGTCTTACCGATGTATTGCACACAGGGTTTGCGTCTCCTAGTTCCTGGTCGCGAGTTCAATCGCCATACACTGCGGGAATGATGCTTGACGCAACTCTTTAAACCCAGAAGACTGTAAAAAAGACGGCCCTGGCGAAAATGAGCCGCCTAGCCTGAGGAATGCAATAACAATAACAAGCCGTGTCCGAAGGGTACGATGGAGGAGACAATGGTCGTCGAAGCGAAGGAACGGGTCTCGGAGCCGGGTCGCAATGCTGTGCCCCCGATACCCGCCCTGGATGAGCGCAGCCTGGCGCAGATAATCGAAGCACATACGCGTGAAGCGCCGCAGGCGCCGTGCCTGGAGTATCTCGGTGTATCGATCAATTACGCAGCGCTCGATCGTTGGGCGAACCGTTTTGCGCATGTCCTGAAAGACAAGGGCGTAACGCAAGGCGATGTTATCGGCATTCATCTGCCCAATACGCCTCAATATGTCATCGCTCTGATTGCGGCATCGAAACTCGGTTGTCCTGCATCCGGGGTGTCGCCGCTGTTGACTGCGTCGGAGCTGGCCTATCAGGTCAAGGATGCGCATATCCGCGTACTGGTGACATTGGACCAGCTCTATCACAGCGCGCTCGCGCCCAATGACGGGCAGTTGCCCGACCTCAAGGCAGCGATCGTGTGTTCGCCCATCGATTTTTTACCGGGATGGAAAAAAACGTTGGCGCATTTGTTGCGCAAGGTGCCGAAGTTCAGCCTGCCGCAGACCCGGCAATTGCCCCTTGCCGCATTCTGGCCGGCAATCAATGCAGCGGACGACGACCGCGTCGCCAGCGAAATCGGGCTCGACGACGTAGTGCTCATTCAATATACCGGTGGCACAACGGGCCGGCCCAAGGGCGCGCGATTGACGCTGCGTAACGTGCAGTCGAATGCGGTCCAGAGCGAGACCATGGCTGACTACGAGCTGGGCGCCGAGACATTCGCCTCGGTGTTTCCCTATTTCCATGTCGCAGGGCTGGGCGTGTGTCTGATGGGGTTGCGCCAGCGTGCACGATTGATCGTCGTGCCGGACCCGCGTGATCTGAAGTCCTTCTGCAAAGCGATGCAGGCGCATCCGCCTACCTTTTTCGGCAATGTGCCGACGCTCTATCAAATGCTGCTCGGCGAGCCGGAGTTTCAAAATGTGGACTTCTCGCGTCTCAAGATCGCGGTGTCCGGTGCCGGCCCGATGCCGGCGGAACTCATTCCCAAGATCGAGGCGGTGATTGGCGAGGGGCGGTTCTGCGAGGTGTATGGCCTGACCGAAACGAGCCCACTGTTGACGATGAATCCGCTTGGTCGTGCCAAGCCCGGCACCGTGGGTGTGGCGCTCGCTGGAACGGATATTCGTATCGTCGATGCCGAGACAGGTCGCGAGGCCATGCCTGTCGACGAGCCGGGCGAACTGATTGCTCACGGGCCGCAGGTATTTGGCGGTTACCTGGGGCTGCCCGAAGAAAGTGCCAAAGCGTTACGCGAATACGACGGCAAGACGTTCTTCTATACCGGTGATATCGCACGCGTGGACGCCGACGGCTATTTCACGATCTGCGATCGCAGCAAGGACATGCTGATTGTCGGCGGCTTCAAGGTGTTCTCGGTCGAAGTCGAAAATGCACTCAAGGCGGTACCCGAAATCGAACTGGCCGCCGTGATCGGCAGCCCGGACGAGGAGCGTGCGGGCAACGACAAGGTGAATCTGTATGTACAACTTTCGGAAACCGGGCAGGCCCAGCCCGTGGCGGAAGTGAAAGAGAAGATCCTTGCCTACTGTCGAAAACACCTGGCGGCCTACAAGGTGCCGAAGGTGATTCATATCGTCGCGGAAATTCCGCTGACGCCGGTCGGCAAGATCGACAAGAAAGCACTACGCCATTGAAGGCGTCGGTATCGGCCACCGGGTTGCGGTGGCCGATATTCGCGGCCGGTTATCGGTTGGCTTCGTTGCGCATCTTGGCAACTTTGTCGAGAACGTCTTCATTGACGTCGGCACATTGCTTGAGCGTGGTTTTCTCGCCGCACTCGATCATCAGGTCGAGCGTGTTGCCGTTGGCATCGTTGACCTTGAAATGGATCGACGGCGACGCCGGCGGCATGATCACGTCTGCCTTGCCACCGCGGTGCGGGTGATCCGAGCCGCCGCAAGCGGCAAGTGCCACGGTGGAGGCCAACAGGGCGATCGTCAGGGGTGTTTTCTTCATCGAGTCCTCTCGGGTGGTATGGCAGGTAGCGATATCGAGTATCGGTGTTTGCTCTACATCTGTCATCGCCGCCGTTGGTCGCACATAGATCGACCACCGGCCAGCAAGGATCTGACTTTCTTTTTTACCAGTGAGTACAACACTATACCCACATGCCTTTGGTCTACGGATTAACTTCCACACCGCCTTTTTGGGGCCCGGTTGCCGAATCGTGAACGCTCGCACCATGAATACACGCTCGGTGCTGATGATTGCCAGTGGCGTGCTGGTCACGCTGGTGACAGTGGCTCTCGCGCGACTATCGTTCGGTCTGATCCTGCCGCCTATGCGGCAATCTCTGAACCTGAGTTACGAGCAGGCAGGGCATCTCGGTACCGCGACGGCGCTGGGTTATCTCTGCCTGGTGATGGTTGCCGGTGCGCTCGCCGCCCGTTATGGCGGCCGTCTGGCGATCCTGCTGGGGCTGGTCTGCGTCATCCTGGGCTTTGCCGGGCTGAGTATGGCCAGCGAGTACAAACAGTTGCTGGCGTTGATGACCTTGCTTGGTATCGGCACCGCCTTTGCCTACACGCCGCTGATATCGCTGATCGGCACATGGTTTCCTGCCCGGCGCGGGCTCGTCATCGGATTGCTCAACAGTGGCGTGGGTACGGGCATGATGAGCGCAGGATGGATCGTGCCGTACCTGGCCCAGCTCGATGTCGATCACGGCTGGCGCTGGGTATGGATGTTGTTTGCGGGCGTTGCGATCGGGGCGCTTCTAGCCTCGCTGGCTTTCGTGCGTGATCCGCCTCGGCCTGCGCGGAGCCCGCGGGCGCTGACGACGGCCGAACGTCGGAGCGCACGGATGGCAGTCTTTCGCAATCCGTATGTGGTTATCGTGGGCATAATCTACGGCATCGTCGGCATGACCTATATCGTGCAGGCGATCTTCATGTACAGCTATGCGCTCGCTGCCGATATCGACGCGGACGTGGCCGGCGCACTGGCTGCATTCATGGGCATGTTGGGCATCGTATTCGGGCCGGTGTGGGGCAGCCTGTCGGATCAGCTCGGACGCGGCCAGAGCCTGACCCTGTCGATGCTGATGGCGTTCGTCAGTACGTTGGTGCCAGTGCTGTCTCCCACCCTTTACGGCTTTGCCACCCACTACCTGATACTCGGCGTGGCGGTGACAGGCATGTTCACTTCGTCGCTCGCGGCCTCGACCGAGCGCGTGAACGTCGATCAGGCGCCGCTGGCGGTCAGCTATGTCACGATGTTCTTCGCTGCCGGCCAGCTTGTCGGGCCGAGCGCGGCGGGCTGGTTGATTGGTGTGACCGATGCGTTTCGGTTCACTTTTGGTGTGAGCGCCGGACTGATACTGCTCGGCGCATTGCTGAGTTTTCAGTTGACGCGCCTTCCGAGATCAGTTTAGAAGCGGTACTCAACTATCTGTTTTAAAAAAATATTCGAACCGGTTTCCTATCGGCGTCCACGCCTAGGCAGCGGCTGACCGCTCGAATAGCGCGAGGGCATGGCCAGCACAGATGCGCATATCGACGGCTTCACCTTCTTCGAACTGATCTTCGTGGTTGGTCCGTACGAGAAGCTGTTCGCCCTGTCTCAAGCGCACGCCGTGCAGGCGGGTTTCGCCCTCGTAGCGGCTCCACTCGATCAGGCTGTTGCCTTGAGTCGCACGGCGTAGCGACAGATCGTCCGGCCGCACCAGCACATCCACTGCAGCGCCCTCCGCATAAGCCTCATCGCCCAGCGGCGTGTCGCCGAGGGCGGTGTGTACGCGTTGCGCCTCGATTCGACCGGGTACGAATGCGGCATCACCGAGAAAGCCGGCCACAAACCTTGTCGCCGGCTTGCGGAAACACACATCGGCGCTATCGAGTTGTTCGAGACGGCCAGCGCGCATCACCCCCATGCGATCACCCACCGAAAGCGCTTCGGTCTGATCGTGTGTGACCCAGATCGCCGGGACACCGGCCGCCTTGAGTGCCAGACGGATCTGCCATCGAAGCTCGGCCTTGAGCGCCGCATCCAGGCTAGCGAGCGGTTCGTCCAGAAGCAGAACCGACGGCGCATGGGCCAGGGCGCGGGCCAGGGCGACGCGCTGTTTCTGGCCGCCGGAAAGCGTATCCGGCATGGCGTGACGGTGTTTTTCCATGCCCAGCGTACGCAGCCAATGTTCGGCGGGCGCGCGGTCTTTCAATCGGAACGCGATATTGTCTTCGACGTTCAGGTGCGGAAACAGGGCGAAATCCTGGAACACGAGCCCCACGCCTCGCTTCTCGGGCGGAACCTGGCGTTTCGCGTCGATGCGGTGCGCGCCGATACGGATCTCACCGGACGATGGCGCAATGAGACCGGCTACGGCGCGTAGCACGCTGGTTTTGCCACAACCGGTGGGGCCAACAAGCGTGACGATTTCGTCGGCTGCGAGCGCGAGACTGAAATCTTCGACCGCCGCGCTGTTGTCATAAAGGATCGACAGATGGTCGATTTCTAGCATGGGTTGTTGTCCTGTCTACACACCGAGCGTGCGCTGACGGCGTGCCTCGCCGGATAGCATCAACACGAGGGCGATGGCCGATACGCCGATCAGCGCCAGCGCCGGCAGCGCGCCGCGTCCAAGGTACCCAGCTTCGTACACGCGCCATAAATAGGTCGCAAGGGTATCGAATTCGTTCGGTCGAAGCAGCAGGGTGGCAGGCAGTTCGCGCATGGCCTCGAGGAAGACCAGTGCCGCGGCTGCGATAATACCGGGCAGGATAAGCGGCAGGCTGACTCGGCGAAATGCCTCGCTTGGTGTTGCGCCCAGACTGCGCGCGGCACCGATCAGGCTGGACTCGACGCGCTCTGTGCTCGACCGTACGCTGCCTACCGCCAGCGGCAGAAAACGAAGCGTCAACGCAGCGACCATGAGCGCCAGTGTCTGGTAGAGCAAGGGAATACGCAGGCCCAGATAAACCAGCGCCGTGCCCATGACAATGCCCGGAATACCGAACCCCAGATAGCTCGCGCGCTCGCAGAGTTTGCCGAACCAGCCAGTGCTGGCTGCGTAGGCCAGCGGCAACGCTACGGCCACGGCGGCAGCGGAGACCAGAAGGGCGGCATAGGCCGAGTTCAACGCATAGCGAATTTCGAACCCGGTACCGCCCTCACGAACCAACCAGAGTACGAAGATAGTGATTGGCAGTACGAGCGCGGCGGCGAGTACGACCACCGCAAGCGCGATCGCTGCGAGCCGCATCGGCCAGCCGAGCGAAAGCCTGAGCACGCGACCCGGACGTTCGCGACGCACGCGAATACGCGCTTCGAGCACGAGCACGCACACCACCAATACGAGCAGCTGTAACGACATCAGTGCGGCACGATCCAGGCCGAAGGCGTTGTATTCGACATAGATCATGCGTGTGAACGTATCCAGATGCATGATCTCGGGCGTGGCGAAATCCGATAACGTATAGAGCGCGACCAACAGGGCCCCAGCGGCGATACCGTTAGCCGCACGCGGCAAAACGATACGCAGCAGCGCGGCCGACAACGGCAAGCCGAGCGTGCGGGCGACATCGACGACGTTCGCATCAAGTGTTTGCAGTGCCGCACGGGTGGCAATGAATACGAAGGGATAGGTATAAAGCGTCATCACCACACTGGCGCCGAGCAGCCCTTCAGCGCGTGGGGTGGCGATACCTGTGAGCGCATCGATTTCGCCGCCGGGGCCGAAAGCCGCAAAAAACGCGAACGCCCCCAGATAGCTTGGGATCGCCAGCGGCGCGGCGAGCAGCGCGATCCAGAGCCTGCGAAAAGGTAGCGCCGTATAGGTAGTCACGATGGCAAGTGGTACGCCGACAAGCACCGCGCCCGCGACGGTGAGTACAGCCAGCATGCCGGTATTGAGCAGTATTTCGGCGCTGCGCGTGTCGAACACGACCTGTGCATCCAGGCTCATGAAAATCAGTACGACGACCGGGGCCAGCGCCGCTGCAGCGAAAACCGCCGCCGGCAGCCACAGCAGTGGCAGGCGTTTCATAGCACGCGCGTTTCGCGCAGCAACTCCAGGGTGGGCTGCAAATCGCTCAATCGGGTCAGGTCCACTTCAGGCGGATGAATCTTGCCCGGCAACCCCTCGGGTAGCGCCACATCGGCTGCCATGGGTATTTCGTAGGCCTGACTGGCGAGAAAGGATTGCACTTCGCGGCTGAGCAGATAACGCAGGAAATTGCGTGCCAGTGCGCTGTCGTTGAGTAGTAGTACGCCCGACGAATTGACCAGGCTGCCGGCATCGCCTTCGGTCAGGGCCAGTTCGACGTTGGCATTCGGTTGGCCTTTCTTAAGGCGCAGCGTGTAGTAGTGGTTGGCAAAGCCGACATCGACTTCGCCGCGCGCTACGGCCATGACCACGCCCAGCTCGCCGGCGTAACTCTTGGCCTGGCGCTTGACGCCCGACAGCCATTCTCGCGTGCGCTCTTCGCCCTCGAGCAGGCGCATTGCGGTCACGAACGACTGAAAAGCACCGTAGGCGGGCGCCCAGCCGATTTTCAGATCGGTGTCGGCAAAACCCATGATGTGCTTGGGCAGCTGTGCCGGCGTCACCCGTTCGGGGTTGTACGGCACGGTGCGTAGTCGACCCGAGATCGCCGCCCATTGCTCGTATCGGAAATTGGGCTTGATGTGCTGCTGGATTGCAGCCGGGATGGGCGTGCTCTGGCCTTGTTTGGCAACCGCGCCGAGCGAACTGGCGTCTATGGACCAGAACAGATCGGCACGCCGCACGCCGGCCTTGGCTTCTGCGATGAGGGTATTCGCAAGCGCCGCCGACGGCGCGCGTCGAATCTTGAGATCGAGATCCGGATTGCGCTTGCGGATCGCGGCGACGATATCATCATATAGCCCGCCTTCACCGCGACCGAGATAGGCCGTCAGTTCACCGGAAAGCGGCGGCAGATCGTCGGCGGATTCCGCAGCGGCCGGGTTGTTGGCTGCCCATAACGGGGTGGGTCCGAGTACGCCGAGCGCGAGCGCCGTTTTGAGCAGGCTGCGACGATCCATGGCTAGAACACGGACGGCTTGTTCTCGGCCGCCTGTTCGAGAATTTGTTGGGCTCGATCGAGCTTGGCATTCATCGCCTCTACTGCGGCCTCGAATTTTTCGGGCGCGGCAGATTTCTCGATGAGTAGCGGTAACGTGGCGTTGAAGTCTTTTTCGAGTTCGGTGACCAAATCGGCGTCGCTTTCGATCAGTGTTCCTTCGATGCCTTCAAAACGCTCCATATAGGTTTGATGTATAAGAGCGTTTGCGCCCTCGTCATCGCCCGCCCGATAGCGTTTCGCGACGTCTTCGAGATTCTGCTTGATGATCGAGATGGTCGATTCATCCGCCGGCGCTTTCTGTTTAGGCGTAGGGGTTGGGGTGGGCTGTGAGGCCACGAGCTTCAGCGCGCCGACGCCTTCATGCAGGGCATTGTCGAAGCGTGTCTGCCACGCCTGTACATCGTCGCCTGCATCGGATTCGTCGACGGCTTCGCGCAGGCCACCGAGTGCGATCCAGATGGGCGGGTAGAGCGCCATGGCGTGTGTTTCCACGGCTTCGTGGAATTCGACCGTCTCCCAGGTTTCGACCAGTGCGTCGACGCGATCGCCAACCGACTCGCCGTCCTCGTAGTCTGAAACGATATCGGCAACGGTATCGCTCATGGTGGCGATTTCGTGTTCGTAGTCGTCCAGGTGCTCGCCGACCTCCGCCGCGGTGGGCGCGCCGCCGCTATGCGCCGAAACGGTGTGTGCAAACAGGAGCGCCGCGCCACAAAGCGCGGACTTGGCGTAGGGAAAGGACGACTTCATCGAATATGAATCGGCAGGTGAATGTCAGCGTAAAAACTAACTGATAATCATTCCTATTCCAAGCTCGCAATGTCGGTTGGTTCTTCGGGGGCTTTGCAGAACCAGGCTATGCGCCCGCTATATCCGGTTGATAGCCGGCATGTCGTATACCTACATGCCGGCTATGCGCCGTTTAGTTGTCGGTCATTCGCTCGAACATCTGCATGGCCTTGCGCGTGAAGATCGGCCCTGCGGCACCTGCGATCAAGGCGCGCGCGCGCGGACTGGCCGCCAGGATGACACCGGCGGTAAGCGCGCCTGCGATTGCGACACCGCTGTTGCGTTTGGCCCAGTCGGTAGCCTGATTACCTAGAAGAGGCCGCAGCTGATGCTCGATCGCGTTATCTGGTGCCGAGTTTACGGGCTTGTCTTCACTGGCTTTGCCCTGGGCGGGTGCGGGCTTGCTTCGCGAAGACAGCATCACCCCGATCAGTAGAATCGCCACCACGCCAATCAACCCGCCGCCGGAAAGCAGCAACGCTTCAACCTGCGTGTAATGCTCGGCCAACCATATGTAAATGCCGGCCGTACAGAGCAGCAACCCGCTGAACACAAGCAGCATGAGCAGCCATAGCACGACATTCAGGCTGAGAACCCGAATGATCTTTTCTTTAATGGAGCCCATGGGCTAGCGGCCGATCAGCTTGCCCAGAACAAGGCCGATACCGAAAGCGGCGAGTACGCTGGTGAAAGGGCGGGCTTCGATTTCGCTACCCACGTCCTGCGCATGACGGCCGGCTTCGCGACGAATATCGTCGTATTTGCCTCGGGCGGCATCGAGGCCGGCCTGGGCGTGATTCTCGCCGGAGGCCCGGTAGCTCTTGGCAAGCGCGGCCAGGTCGTTACGCAGCTGTTCGATGTCTTTTTTGAGGGTTTCGGTTTCGGCGCTCTGGCTCATCGGAATCTCTAGAGTCGGAATGGTCTAGACAGCATAACGGCTTTGACCACCCTGCGACTATCCGTACTACTGCCCGATTAGGACGCGGGTTCGAGACCGAAAAACCGTGCTGCATTGGCATGGGTGAGCGCTGCCACTTCTTCGACGGTCTGTCTGCGCGCTGCGGCAACGGTTTCGACCACCCAGGGCAGGTTGGCCGGCTCATTGCGCCGCGTCTTGGGCTTGGGCCGGATGGTGCGCGGCATCAGGTACGGACAGTCGGTTTCGATCATCAGCCGGTCGTCGGGAATGCGTGCGACGTTGTCGTACAGCTCACGCCCACGGCGTTCGTCGCAGATCCAGCCGGTAATCCCGATATAGCAGCCGACACCGAGATAATCCTCGAGGGCCTGGCCGCTATCGGTGAAGCAGTGCACTACCGCTCTGGGCAGGTGTGGCAAGTGCTCACGCAGAATCGGCAAGAATCGGTCATGGGCGTCCCGCTGATGCAGAAACACCGGCATGCCGTGATCACAGGCCACGGCCAGCTGTGCTTCGAAGACTTTCTCTTGCGCTGCACGCGGGGCGATATCCCGGAAGAAATCGAGTCCGGTTTCGCCGATGGCGACCAGCCGCCGCGCGCGCACACTGTCGCGGATGAGCTGGTCATGCGCCGGGCTCCAGTCTTCGGCGTGATGCGGGTGTAGGCCGGCTGTGGCGAAACACTGCCGAGGATAGCGCTCGGCCAGCGTGAGTGCGTCGCGGCTGCTTTGCAGGTCGCTGCCGGTGACGATCAGCCGGCTCACGCCGGTGGCTTCGGCACGGGCGAGTACGGCTTCCAGATCCTCGGCGAAGCTTTCATGCGCGAGATTCGCGCCGATATCGGTGAGTTCCATGGCGTCGGGCGTTGAGATGACGGCGCGTAGTCTAGCGGGCGACCACGCACGATGCAGTCACAGCCCTGAAGCCTTTTGCGGCTGTGCTATCGGTCCGTTAAAAATAGAGCCGAAGCCGGGCAAGGGTTTGCTACACTCGGGCGCTGGCCGACCGCCACGGCGCGAACAGCCGCGCGTGGCGATTGCGTGCCGACGCTCGAACGACTGAAACCTGAATCGAAGAAAGGCCTCTCATGCGTTATCAATCCGGGCTGCTCGCCGGCCTAGTCGGCATCATGCTGTTCAGCAGTGTTGCAACAGCAGCTACGCGTTACGTCAGTGATGAATTGTCGATCAATATGCGGCGCGGTCCAGGTACGGGCTATCGCATCAGCGAACTGGTGGAAGCCGGCGACCGCTTGACCACGCTTTCCGAGGCCAACGGCTGGACGCAGGTGCGCACGACCGATGGCACCACCGGCTATGTGCTGACCCGATTCCTGTCGGACCAGCCGGCGGCGCGAACGCGTATTGCCTCGATGCAGGCACAGACAGAGAAGTTCAAGCAGGAAAACGAACAGCTCAAGGAGCAGCTAGCCGAGGTCCGTAGCGGTTCGGAAGAGCTGACCGAAACCAAGACGAATCTGCAGAACGAGAACCAGGAGCTGTCCCAACGGTTGCAACAGCTGCGCGAAACCTCGGCGGATGCGGTACGCATTAGCAACGAAAACGAGAAGTATCGCGAAGAACTGCTATCGATGCGTAGCGACAACGAGCGCCTGCGCCACGAGAATGCCGCATTGCAGAGCCGCCGCGACGGCATGAAGATCGGCGCGCTGATTCTTATCGGCGGTGTGATCATCGGCCTCGTGCTGCCGCTTTTCAGACGCCGTCGCAAGGGCAGCAGCTGGGATTCGCTCTGAGCGGCGCGGCGGCTCGGACATTCTCATTGTGGGCCGGTCTTGGGCCGGCTATGGTTGCCCACTCAACGGTGCGCGAGCCCGCGTGGCCTAGCGGACGCTGAATGGAACATCATCTCTCCCTGATCCTTATCTCGATCGTTGCCCTGGGCGTGTTCTCGCAGTGGATCGCCTGGTGGCTGCGAATGCCCGCGATCGTGCTGTTTCTGGTCAGCGGCGTGCTGGCCGGGCCCGTCTTCGGCGTGGTTCACCCCACCGAAGACATCGGCGAAGTGCTTTCGCCGATGGTCGGTCTCGCGGTGGCGGTAATCCTGTTCGAAGGCGGCCTGAGCCTGCGGCTGCACGAGTTCAAGGAAGCCGCATCCGGCGTGAAACGACTTGTGTCCGTCGGCGCAGTGCTTTCCTGGGCGCTGTACACACTGGCGGCGTTTTATATCGGCCAGCTGTCGATGGCGGTCTCACTGCTCTTCGGCGCGATTCTGATCGTGACCGGGCCGACCGTGATCATTCCGATGCTACGCCAGGCCGGGCTGAACCGGCGCACGGCTTCCTATTTGAAATGGGAAGGCATCATCAACGACCCGATCGGCGCGCTGCTGGCCGTGCTGGTCTTCCAGTATTTCGTGCTGGCCGGCGCGGATGCCGCCGACGGCGCGCAGGTCTTCGTCGACCTCGGGTGGGCGATTCTGATCTCGTTCGTGCTGGGCGGCGGCGTGGCGCTGGCGCTGGGTTGGGCGTTCAACCACACCTGGGTGCCGGAATATCTCAAGGCACCGCTGACCTTTGCCTTCGTGCTGGTGATCTACGGTGTGGCCAGCGAGTTCTTCGCTGAAGCCGGCCTGCTCGCGGTCACGGTCATGGGCATGGTCATGGGCAATCTGTCGATTGCGGGCATGGCCGAACTGCGCCGATTCAAGGAATACATCACCATTCTTCTGGTTTCGACCGTGTTCATCGTGCTCACGGCCGATCTCGACCCGAACGTGTTGCTGCATCTCGACTGGCATGCGGCCGCACTTGTGTTCGCAGTGCTGTTTGTCGTGCGTCCGGCAGCCATATTCCTGGCGACCGCGTTCACCGACATGAACTGGCGCGACCGTACGCTGGTGGCCTGGATCGCGCCGCGCGGTATCGTCGCCGCGGCGGTGGCCGGTGTGTTCGGCCCGCGCATGGTCGAGGCGGGCTATGGCGGTGCTGAGCAGCTTTTGCCGCTGATCTTCGCCATCGTGTTCTCGACCGTGATCCTGCACGGTTTTTCGATCGGGCGCGTGTCGCGGTGGCTGCGCTTGTCGGCCGAGCCCAATGGTGTGCTCATCGTGGGCGCATCGCCATGGTCGACCGAGCTGGCCCGCGCATTGACCAACGAGCTCAACATCCAGGTACTGCTGGTGGATTCGTCCTGGCATCGGCTGCGTACGGCACGCCTGGCCGGTGTGCGCGTGCTCTATGGCGAGGTGCTATCGGACCAAATCCAGCAATCGCTCGAGCTCAACGAGATTTCCTGTCTTCTGGCAGCCACCAGCAACGACGCCTACAACGCGCTCGTGTGCTCGCATTTCGTCACCAGCCTCGAGCATGACCGGGTGTTCCAGCTGCCGATGTATGCCGCCGACGAGGACAACGAGTCCAAGGTCGTGGCGCGGCCTCTGCGCGGGCGCCCCGCGTTTCATGAGAACGCGCAATACGAAGAACTCTGGCGCAAGCATTTCCAGAGCTGGCAGTTCTACAAGACCCGCTTGACCGAAGGCTATACGCGTGAGGATTTCCGTCGTGACTGCCCGGCCGATGCCGTGATCATTGCCACGCTCTATGCCGACAACACCGTGTTGTTCAATGCCGCCGGGGCCTCGCCGCGCCCCGAAGAGGGCGATACGGTGATCTATTACGCGCCCAAGAAAAGCGCCACGGAACGGCGCAGGGCACGCGCCGAACGCGCGGAGGCCGTGAGCGAACGGGCCGCCGCTGCGCAGAATGCCGAGCGCGAAGCGCCGACGCCAGACGGCCCGCGGACGACCGATAGTGACGCGCAGGCCGACCATACAGCCAACCGTAATTCACCTAACAGCGACTAGACCCATGCTCGAATGGCCCGAAGCTGGCAGCAGCGCCAGCGGACAGATCGACGGCCCGGCCGGCGATCTGCAGCTCGATATCGATATGCCCAAGGATGAGCCGCGCGGTATCGCGGTGGTTTGCCATCCGCACCCACAGCAGGGTGGCACCAAGGACAACAAGGTGGTGTTCATGATGGCGCGTGCCGCGGTCATGGCCGGTCTCGCTGCCGTGCGGTTCAATTTCCGTGGTGTGGGCTCGAGCCAGGGCAGCTATGACGCCGGTGTCGGCGAAGTCGACGATGCGGCCGCGGTTCGCGATTGGGCGCTCGAAGCGTCCGGTCTGCCGTTGGTGGCGCTGTCGGGGTTTTCGTTCGGTTCGGCGGTCGCGCTTCGTCTGGCCGAACGCGATGCACCGCCGCGTCTTGTGACCGTAGGTTTTCCGTCGGCATATTTCGACGGCGCGCTGCCGCGCCCGTCGAGCGACTGGCTGGCGGTTTTCGGCGACGCGGACGATGTGATCGATGTCGATACGTCGATCGCGGCCGTGCGTGAACTTGAGCCGGCGGTCGATGTCCAGATTCTCGAAGGCGCGGGGCACTTTCTGCACGGCCGGCTGACCGATTTGAGAAAGCGCGTGGTCGCACATCTGAACGAGAGCAACTGATGGGATTGTTTGAACGGTTGAGCCAGGCGCTCAACCCGCAGGTCGACGAACCAAGGGACGTCGAACGCGCCCAGCGCATCTCGGCTGCAGTACTGCTGCTGGAGATGGCCCATGCCGACCATCGCCATGACGACGCCGAGTACGCAGAAATACGCCGCCAGCTACAGAGCCATTTTGGTCTCGATGCGGCTGAAACCGAAGAACTGATCGCGGCCGCGGCACCGAAAGCCGAGCAGTCGGTTTCGCTCTACAAATACCTCAAGACACTCAACAACGGGTTGAGCGAAGGCGAAAAGCGCCAGGTGCTGGAAATGCTATGGCGCGTGGCTTACGCCGATCACCATATCGATGCCCATGAAGAGCATTTGCTGCGCGAGCTGTCCGAGCTGCTTTATCTGCCTCACGAACAGTTCATTCGCGCCAAACTTGCCGTGACCGGCGAATAGCCTTCGCCACAAACGGCTTTATCGCGTATAGAACGTCTGGTTGAATTGCACCGGTATCGTGGCCCGGCCATCTGCGGCACGCACGTTCAGATCGAAGGTCAGTGTCTGCTCGTCCTCGATTGCGACCGGCGCCAGCGCATAGACGCTGCCCGCGTTCTCCACGCGCTTGAACGACAGCGTCTTGCGTTCGCCCATGAGCGAGCGCGCGCTGCCGGTGACATCGGCCGGCACGGCGTTGAGCGGCGCGTCGGACGTGGGTTTCTGCAAAGTGATCATCACGATGGCAGTATCGCCGGCACGATCGATGCCGTTGCTGTCGGCTACCGCTTGCGGGATCTGCAGACTGTTGACGGCGCTGTAGTGCAGCACGTAGTTGCCGCTGTTGATGCTGCCGCCCGCAAACGCAGGCAGGGCCATAAACCAGATCAGGATCGCGAGCGCGCTCAGCGCGTTGCGTGATGGCGCAGCTGATAGAGGGCGATTTCGCCGAGCAGGTTGGGAAAGGTGCGCATGCCGATATTGCTGCGATGCGCGTGATTGACCACGTGCCTGCGCACGATGTCCACCTGTTTCTGCCGACATAACGTTTCGAAATCCCGCACGGTGCAAAGATGGATGTTGGGCGTATCGTACCACCGGTTCGGCAAGGAGCCTGAGACCGGCATCAGGCCCCGTAAACCCAGCGAGATACGCGGTTTCCAGTGGCCGAAATTGGGAAAGGTTACGATCGAGTCGCGCCCGATACGCAGCATTTCATCGACGAGTTCGTCGGGCCGGCGGACTTCCTGCAGGGCGCTGCTCATGACCACGAAATCGAAGCTGTTGTCCTCGAACTGTTCGAGGCCGGCGTCGAGATCCAGCTGCAGCACGTTCACGCCGGCAGCGACACATTCGATGACATTATCCGGATCGATTTCCAGGCCGTAGCCTGTGACCTGTTTGTGCGCCTGCAAGTGGGCAAGCAGTGCGCCATCGCCGCACCCTAGATCGAGAACCCGTGCGCCCGGCGTAATCCAGTTCGAGATCAGCGCCAGGTCGTCGCGCAGGCCGTCGTGGCTGTTCGTAGCTTGCGTGTTCATGCGCCGATCTCTCGCGCGGCGCGATCGAGATAGGCGCGCAGCGTGTTCACGTAGTGGGGCATGGTCAGCAGGAAGTCGTCGTGGCCGAGGTCCGAAGTAACTTCGGCATAGGAGACCTGCTTGCCGGCATCCACCAGCGCATCCACGATTTCGCGTGAACGCGCCGGCGCAAAGCGCCAGTCCGAGGTGAACGAAATCACCATGAAGCGTGCCGTCACCGGTGCGAACGCTTTCGCCAGATCGCCGCCGTGTGCGTGGGCGGGATCGAAATAATCCAGTGCCTTGGTCATCAGCAGATAGGTGTTCGCATCGAAGCGATCCACGAATGACGCGCCCTGATAGCGCAGGTAGGACTCGACCTGGAATTCCACATCGAAACCGTAGGAAATTCGCCCGTCGCGCAGATCACGGCCGAACTTGGCGCGCATGGCCTCGTCCGATAGATAGGTGATATGGCCGAGCATGCGGGCAAGCATCAGTCCGCGGCGCGGCACGACATCGTGTTCGTAGTAGCGCCCGCCGTGAAACTCGGGGTCGGTCACGATCGCCTGACGCGCGATTTCGTTGAAGGCGATGTTCTGGGCCGACAGCTTGGGCGCCGCCGCGATCACGACGGCGTGGCGTAGTCGATTCGGAAAATCGATCGCCCACTGCATGACCTGCATGCCGCCGAGGCTGCCGCCAATCACCGCGCTCCACTGCTCTATACCTAGCGCGGCGCGCAGAATGTCCTGGGAGCGAACCCAGTCGGCGACGGTGACCACGGGGAAATCGGGCCCGTAATGCCGGCCTGTGTCCGGATGCGCGCTGCCCGGCCCGGTCGAGCCGTTGTAGCCGCCCAGATTGGCCGGACTGACGACGAAGAAGCGATTGGTATCGATCATCTTGCCGGGGCCGATGCACTTATCCCACCAGCCGGGCTTCGTATCATCGTCGCGATGATAGCCGGCCGCATGGTGATTGCCGGACAGCGCATGGCAGATCAGTACCGCGTTGGTGGCATCGGCGTTGAGCGTGCCGTAGGTTTCGTAAACGAGGTCGAATTGCGTCAGCTGCTTGCCGCAATCCAGTGGCATCGGTCCGTCGACATGCAGGGTTTGCGGCTCGACCACACCGACAGAACTCGGATTGTCCGCGCGCGTCGTCATGTTGTTAACGGAACAGGCCGGGCAGCGGCAGCAGCCGGCTGATCACCTGCAGGCCGATGATGACCACCAGCGGCGACAGATCCAGCCCGCCGACCGCCGGCATCACGTTACGTACTGGACGCAGCAGCGGTTCGTTGATCGTCCACAGAATCGCCGTCGCCGGCGAGTGCTGACCGGGCGATATCCACGACATCAGGGCCTGGATGAGAATCGTGAAAAAATAGAAGTTGCAGACCAGAACGGCGGCCTTGAGTACGGCCCACCAAAGCGCGAGCACCGGCTGTGCGCCGTACTGGGGCGCGGCCAGAGCCAGATCGATTTCGATGTTGATGAAGCACAGGATGACGGCAAACACGAGCGCTGGAATATCGAGATTGCGCCAGCGCGGGATGATCTTGCCGATCAGGCCGACCGGCATGCGCGTGGCCTGCCATACGAACTGCGAGATCGGGTTGCGAAAGTCCGCGTGTACCCATTGCAGCAGGACGCGCATGAGCACGACGACGATATACAGCGCAAAGACCGTATCGATGAGGAAAAGCAGGGCGTCGTTGGCGTTATTGAGCATCGGTTCTACTTGTCGAGCAATTCAGTGGCAAGGCTGTCGGCACGGCTCGCAGCGGCCTCCATGGCACGGGCGACAAGCGCGTTCAGATCGCCCGCGGCATATTGATCGAGGGCAGCCGCCGTCGTACCGCCGGGCGAAGTGACTTTCTCGCGCAGTGTGGACGGATCGTCACCGGACTCGATTGCCATGCGGGCGGCACCGAGTGCGGTATGCAGCACGAGTTCGCGTGCGGTTGTCTCGTCCAGGCCGAGCTCGATCGCGCCTGCCTGCATGGCCTCCATGAACGCGAAGAAATAGGCTGGGCCGCTGCCGGAGGTCGCCGTAACGGCATCAAGAAGTGACTCTTCGGCCACCCAGGCGGTCATGCCGGCGGTTTTGAGAATACTGTCGGCCAGGGTGCGCTGGTCGTCGGTGACGGCGTCGTCGGCATAAATGCCTGTGGCGCCCGCGCCGATCAGCGACGGTGTGTTGGGCATGCAGCGCACATAGGCGTGGTCAGCGCCCAGCCATTCGCGAAGGCCAGCGATCGGCACACCCGCCGCGATCGATACGATCAGCGGCTTGCGATCGCCCAGCGGTTCGACGAGGCCTTCGCAGACTTCACGCAGCATTTGCGGTTTGACCGCCAGCACGATCACATCGGCGTCCAGGGTGCGGTCATTCGCGCTGGTTACGGTATTCACCGCGTAGCCCGCAGCGAGCTGCTGGCCCTTGTCCGCGTCGGGTTCGATTACGGTGATGCAATCGCCCGACCAATCGGCATTGCGCAAGCCGCTTATCAGGCTGGTGGCCATGTTGCCACCGCCCACAAAAACGATGCTGGTGCTCATTTCGATCCCAGTCGACAAACTGGGCGCATGATACGCGATGGCGTGTGTCTGTCGCGAGCCGCCAGCAGGCGGTTTGCATGCCGCGACGATGGTCTGCGGGCACACAAGGGTTTAGCATTGGCGCTTGTTCTAACGCATGTCATCCAT
The DNA here is from genome assembly GCF_000215955.2 of Salinisphaera shabanensis E1L3A. GTDB lineage: Bacteria > Pseudomonadota > Gammaproteobacteria > Nevskiales > Salinisphaeraceae > Salinisphaera > Salinisphaera shabanensis. The sequence continues at coordinate 68,044 of NZ_AFNV02000020.1, read as the reverse complement.
GAACAGCAGCCTGAAACAGACCGCCGAATCGTCGTCAGCCCCGGCCGTGGATATCGGCGATGCCGATTATCTCAAGCGCATTAATACCGCGCGTGTCTACGATGTGGCCATCGAGTCGCCGCTGATGCAGGCCAATCAGTTGAGCGCACGTATCGGTAACGCGCTCTATCTCAAACGCGAAGACCTGCAGCCGGTGCATTCGTTCAAGTTGCGCGGTGCCTATAACAAAATCGCCCAGCTCTCGGCCGACGAGCGCGAGCGCGGTGTGATCTGTGCGTCGGCCGGCAATCATGCGCAGGGCGTGGCGCTGGCCGGCCGCAATATGGGCATTCGTGCCGTGATCGTCATGCCGCGGACCACGCCGGAAATCAAAGTGCGGGCCGTGGCAGGGTTTGGCGGCGAGATCGTACTTCACGGCGACAGCTACGACGAGGCCTCGGCCCACGCGATGGAATTGCAGGCACGCGATGGGTTGGTTTATGTACACCCGTACGATGACCCGGACGTTATCGCTGGGCAGGGCACGATCGGTATGGAGATCGTGCGCCAGCATCCGCAGGATATTCATGCCGTCTTCGTCTGTGTCGGCGGTGGTGGTCTGCTGGCCGGTGTCGCCGCCTATATCAAAAGCGTGCGCCCCGACATTCGTGTTATTGGCGTGGAGCCGGAAGACGCCGCCAGCATGGGTGCGGCGTTGGCGGCCGGCGAACGCGTGACGCTGCCGGAAGTCGGGCTGTTCGCCGATGGCGTCGCCGTCAAGCAGGCAGGCAAGGAGCCGTTCCGGCTATGCAGCAAGCATGTCGATGCCATGATGACGGTCAGCGTCGATGAGATATGTGCCGCAGTGCGCGATATCTACGAAGACACCCGCGCACTGGCCGAACCGGCCGGCGCATTGGCCGTGGCCGGGGCGAAGAAATACGTCGAGGAAACCGGCATTGAAAATCAGGATCTGGTGGCGATTACCTCGGGCGCCAATGTGAATTTCGACCGGCTGAGCTATATCGCCGAGCGTGCCGAGCTCGGCGAGCGCCGCGAAGCGCTGCTGGCCGTGACCATCCCCGAACGGCCCGGATCTTTTCGCCAGTTCTGCATGCGTATTGGTGATCGATCGATCACCGAGTTCAGCTATCGCTATGCCGATGCCCAGCGCGCGCAAGTCTTTTGTGGCGTGAAGCTGACCAACGGCGTGGCCGAACGCGACACGCTAATCGGCGATCTGGAAGCCGACGGCTACGAGGTCATCGACATGAGCCGTAACGAAATGGCCAAGTTGCACGTTCGCCATATGGTGGGCGGCCGGGCGCGCGGCGCCGGCGACGAAGTGTTGTTTCGCGTGGAATTCCCGGAGCGGCCCGGTGCCTTGTTGAAGTTTCTCAACAGCGTGGGCGATCGCTGGAACATTTCGCTATTTCATTACCGCAACCATGGCCATGCACACGGGTTGGTACTGGTCGGCATGCAGGTGGCGCCGGGTGAGCAGGCCGATTGCCGGGCCGCGCTCGATGCGCTCGGCTACGACTATGCCGAAGAAAGTCAGAACCCGGCCTACCAGCTGTTTTTGCATTCTCATTGATCAATCGTTCAAGCGTCCTGCGGTGATGACACCGCCGGCGACATAGCCAGCAGGAAAACGCCATGGCCTCGGGTTCGAAGACCGTCATCATCGCCGCACTGATCGGCAATCTGCTCATCGCGGTAACCAAGTTCATCGCGGCAGCATTCACCGGCAGTGCAGCCATGATGGCGGAGGGCATCCATTCCACCGTGGATACCGGCAATCAGGGCTTGCTGCTGTATGGCATGAAGCGCGCCAAACGCCCGGCCGATGCGAAGTTTCCGTTTGGCTATGGCAAGGAAATCTATTTCTGGAGCTTCATGGTCGCGGTCCTCATCTTCGCGGTGGGCTCGGGCATTTCGATCTATGAAGGCGTCAATCGACTGCTGCACCCGCACCCGATCGAAAGCCCGATGATCAACTACATCGTGCTCGGTCTGGCCATGCTCTTCGAAGGCGTGGCCTGGTTTATCGCTGCCAAGGAATTCAATCGCGTGAAGGGCAAGTGGGGCGTTTTCGAAGCGGTGCGTCGAGGCAAGGACCCGGGCGCCTTCCTGGTGCTGTTCGAAGACAGCGCGGCGATGCTGGGCCTGGTCGTGGCGTTTGTAGCACTGTTGGCCGGCCAGCTCACCGGCATCGAGATCTTCGACGGTATCGCCTCCATCTGTATCGGCATCATTCTCGCGATCACCGCGGTATGGCTGGCAATCGAAACCAAGGGACTGTTGATCGGCGAAGCGGCCAACCAGCATGTAGTGCGCGATATCCGCGAGGTCGTCTCGACGCATGACGCCGTTGCCAAGGTCAATGAAGTGCTGACCATGCACGTCGGCCCGAACTTCATTCTCGCCAATATCAGCGTGCGTTTTGCGCCGGGTTTGAGCGGCGAACAGATCCAGGCCGATATCGAGCGCATGGACCGCGATATCAAGGCGCGCTGCGAAAACGTCAAACGCATATTCATTGAAGCCGAGCGCTCGGCCGAGCAAACGACAGCGGGCGCACCGAATCACAAGCCGCACGATGGCGAAACGCCGGGCGCCGCCAGCTGAATGGGGCGTTTGTCGCAGGGCGCGGTACCGCGCCGGGTTTGTATTCTGCGGTTGTCCGCGCTGGGCGATTGCGCCAACGTGGTGCCCGCGATTCGCACGCTACAGGCCGCGCGACCCGATATCCAGATCACCTGGATCATCAACAAGGCGGAGGCCGGGCTGGTCGCCGATATTCCCGGTGTGGAATGTCTGGTCTACGACAAACGCGGCGGACGTGCTGCAATTGCCGATCTCAAGCGTCAACTGGCCGGCCGACGCTTCGACGCGTTGCTCGATATGCACGCGAGCTGGCGGGCGAATCGCATCAGCCTGCTCGTGAAGGCGGATCGCCGCATCGGTTTCGATGCCCGCCGTGCGCGCGACGGCCAGCGGCTGTTCGTACGCGAACGTATTTCGGCGGTTGAGAGCCGGCATGTGGTGGATGGTTTTCTGGCATTTGCGGACATGCTCGGCGCGAGCGATCCGGTTATGGACTGGCGGGTACCCATCGCCGACGCCGATCGTGCGAGGGCGGCCGAATTACTGGGCGACGAGTCGCGCGAAATCCTGTTCATCAGCCCCTGTTCGAGCCATACGCGACGAAACTGGCTCGCCGATCGCTATGCTGCGGCTGCTGATCATGCGGTACGTGCGCACGGCCTGCGGGCCGTGCTCGTCGGCGGGCCGAGCGACCTGGAGCGCCGAATGGGCGCCGATATCGAGGCCGCGATGTCGAGTGCGGCCACGAATCTGATCGGGCAGACCAATCTCAAGCAGTTGCTTGCCTTGTTCGAGCACGGGCGTGTGCTTGTCACTCCCGACTCCGGGCCGGCCCATATGGCCAATGCGACCGATATCACTACGATCTCGCTACATGCCGCGACCGACCCACGCCGCAGCGGCGCCTACCGTTCACGCGCTTTCTGTGTCGACTATTTCGCCGAAGCGGCTGCCCGCTATCGCAATGCCACGCCCGATAAGCTGAAATGGGGCACACGGATTGAAGACGACGCCGGCGTGATGGGGTTGATCCCGGTTGAAGCCGTCACCGATCGTATCGATCAAGCCATGGCCGGCGCACGGGCCTAACGAGCCTGCAGCATGGCCCCCATTTTCTGATGAATGACGTTGACGGCTTTCAGCGGTCGTAGCATCACCTTGAACTCGGTGATCTTGCCGGCGTCGTTCCACTGGATCATGTCGACGCCGTTGATCTGAATGCCATCGAGTTCCAGCTCGAATTCGAGTACCGCGTTGTTTTCGTCTTTTAGCTGACGCACATAAGAAAAATCGTCGGTGGCGAATACCTTCAGTGCGGCGGTGAGATACTGCACGGTAATGGCCTTGCCCACCTGCGGCGTATGCACCACGGGTGAGTGGAATACCGCGTCTTCGGCGATCAATGCATCGAGGCCGTTAGCGCTACGGCTTTCGACAAGCTCGTGCCAGGTCGCAATCGGGTTTTGGGGCATGAATCAAGCCTCGTGTTTGGGCGGCGGATGACAGCGCGCGCAAGGAATGCGCTATTCGGGTGCGTTGTGTTCCAGCCCGAGAATGAAATCCCAGTGCTCTTTGTCGACCGGCATGACAGAAAGTCGGTTGCCCTTGCGCACCAGCGGGAAGCCGCCGAGTTCGTCGGCGTGATCCTTGATCTCGGCCAGTGAAATGACGCGGTCGAGTTCGCGCTCGAAGGTGACATCCACGCGATACCAGCGCGGTTTTTCCGGGTCCGACTTGGGGTCGTAGTGGGCGTCCTTGGGATCGAACGCCTTGTCGTCCGGGTAGCCCGCCCGCGAGACGCGCATGATGCCGACTACGCCGGGCACCTTGGTGTTCGAATGATAGAAAAACGCGAGATCGCCTTCGGACATGTCGTCGCGCATGAAATTGCGTGCCTGATAGTTGCGCACGCCGTCCCAGCCTTCGGTCTGGTTCTTGCGCTGCTGCAGGTCCTGAATACTGAACTCGTCCGGTTCGGATTTCATCAGCCAATAACGCATGCGAATTCGATCCTTGGAAACGTGATGAGTGCGTTGTGCGCGAGTTTAACGCAGCGAGGTGGGGCAGGTCGCGCGCCGGTAGATACCCGCATCGCTGGCGACCGCGTCCAGTGGCACATCCCACTCGCGCGTAGCGATACGTTCGACGCGTTGCACTTCGAACGCTAAACCCAGGAGCCAAGGGCCGCGAAAAGCCGATTCGCCCTGACTGGCGAGGGTGCGATCGTAGAAGCCGCCGCCCATGCCGATACGCCGGGCCGCGGCATCGAAGGCCGATAACGGCACGATGAGCAGGTCGAGCGTGGCCACCGGCCTAGCGTGGCTTGCGGTCGGTTCGACAATGCCGAGCGGGCTGCGACGCTGACGAAAACCCAGGCCGTCGAAGGCAATGAATTCCAGGCGTTTACCGTTAACACGCGGCAGGAAGGCCTGTTGGCGTTGGTCGAAGTAGGGCAGCAGCAGCCGCGGGTCGGCCTCATTACGCATGGGCCAGTACAGGCCGATACGGCGGGCGCGCCTGAATACGGACAGGCGGGCAATACGCCTGCAGGCCTTGCGGCTGGCGGCGTGAGCTGCAGCGGGATTGAGATTGCGGCGGGCGCGCAGTGCGGCGCGGCGTTGGTCGTCGATGGAAACGCTCATGGCGTCACAGCATCAATGACTCAGGAGAAAAACGAAAGGGCCGACACTCCCGCCTGTGCCGTCGACCGTCCACTATCCTTGAGACGAATGCTCAAGTGGGGCGTTCCACGCCGCATTAGGTTTCCCGCAGCAAGGCGGGCGTACTCACCTGCGACGTTTCCCACCCCGGTTTAGGTACTTAGGCTCAAGGGGAACCGGGAGGTCGTCGAACACCGCAGGAGTGCCGGCAATCACGATGATACGCGGCTCGGCGCGGTGGTGCCAATGGTGCAATCGAACACGGGGCCGTGTTGCACCCGGTTGGTTCTGCTGCGCTCCTGCCGCGATGCAAGACCGAATTTTCGGTTCGCGCGCCAGGCTAGTTGGGCTCTTTGAGCGCGGATTCGATATGGAGCTGCAGTTGCGACAATCGCTCGGTGATTTCGCTGTCGGTGGCCGGCAGCCCGGCTTCCTGGCGCTCGAGACGGCGCTCGGCGGCGATCAGGTCGCGCGCGATATTGAGTGCGGCCATCACTGCAATACGTTCGACGCCCAGCGTCTTGCCCTTGCGTTGGATGGCGTGCATGCGCCGCGACAGATATTCGGCCGAATTGAGCAGACTCTCGCGTTCGCCATCGGGGCAGGCGATGGAGTAATCACGGCCCAAAATACGGATGGTCAGCGCGGTTTGTTTTTCTGGCGGCATTGGGTGTATCCGTTAGGCGTTGTCGGCTTCAGCCTCGAGCGCGCGAATGCGTTCGATCACGCCGTTGAGACGCTCGCGTGTTTCTCGATTACGGGCTTGTTCTTGCTCGTAGGAGGTCTTGAGTGCTTCGTAATCGTGCAGCAACACACGATAGGCCTCGATCAAGGCCTCGACGCGATCCTCGAAGTGGGCGATCTCGAACTGGCTCATAACGCTCCCTGGATGTGTACCCGAGTATAGCCGTCGCCGGGCGCTGCGGGAAATATGCAAAAAGAAGGCCCGGCGAATGCCGGGCCTCGTGCGAGCGATCGTGCCTGCAGGCTAACGGATCAGCAGGAACAACGCCCCGCCGCCTCGACGCACGTGCAGCAACAGCTGATTGACGTCGGGACCGGCCAATTTAGACAGCTGGGAGACGTCGTTGATGGGCTGGCGGTTGATCGATGTAATCACATCGTCCGGGCGCAGGCCCGCACGGGCTGCCGGCGAGCCGCGTTCGACATCGGTCACCACGATGCCTTCGACTTCTCCGGCCAACGGATTGTCATCGGTCAGGGGGCCAAAGGTCGCGCCTTTCAAACCGTCTGCCAGGTCGTTGTCGGCAGTGGCCGAACCGCCGCTGCTGTCGGCAGCGTCCGCGGCGTTGCCGAGCGTGGCATCGACCTTGCGCTCCTTGCCGTTGCGTAGCAGCGTGATTGTGACCTTATCGCCGGGGGACTTCAGCCCGATGGCGTTGGCGAGCTGGGAGAAGTCGTCGATATTCTTGTTGTTGACCTGGGTGATGACGTCCCGTTCCTTGATTCCGGCCTTTTCTGCCGGAGAATCCGGCATCACCTGGGCGACGACCACGCCTTGATTGATATCCAGGTCGAAGGCCGATGCCAGGTCGGCGGTCAGGTTCTGCCCGACCACGCCCAGACGGCCGCGCTGGACTTCGCCATTTTCGGCGATCTGTGTGTAGACGCTGTTAACGAGGTTGCTGGGGATGGCAAAGCCGATACCGATGTTGCCCCCGGTGCGGGAGAGAATCGCGCTGTTGATCCCGATCAGCTCGCCCTTGAGATTAACCAGGGCGCCGCCGGAGTTGCCGGGGTTGATCGAGGCATCGGTCTGAATGAAATCTTCATAGCGGTTGCCAAGGCCGTGCCGGCCGAGCCCGCTAACGATGCCCGACGTAACGGTCTGGCGCAGGCCGAACGGATTGCCAATGGCGACCACGAAATCGCCGACGCGCAAATCGTCGGAGTTGGCGATGGGCAGTTCGGTGAGCTTGTCGTCGGTCTTGATCTGCAGCACCGCGATATCGGTTTCCGGATCGTCGCCGATGAGCTTGGCGTCGTATTCGCGGTTGTCGTTGAGGCGCACCACGATCTTCTCGGCGTCGGTCACCACGTGGTGATTGGTCAGTACATAACCCTTGTCGGCATCGACGATGACGCCGGAGCCGGCCGCGGTAGGCTGGCGCGGTGTCTGACGCTGCTGCTGGTCGGGCATGTCGAAAAAGCGACGGAAGAAGGGGTCGTTGAACAGCGGGTTGTCCGGCATTTGCTGCGGTTTACCGGTAACGACCACGTTGACCACGGCAGGCAGCGCTTCGTCGAGCATGGGCGCGAGCGACGGATTGTCGCCACCCAGCATGCCGCTCGGCACGGCGGCATGGGCGCTGCTCATGGCCAGTAACAGAACACAGGAAAACAGGAGCGTGTTGAAACGCTTGCTTACAGTTGGCGTCATAGGTTCTTTCTCGTTGGTGTGTTCACCATACGACCGGCGTACCCCGGATCGTCCCGCAGCGTAAGACCATTTCCAGGCAAACGAGTTTCATGCGTTTCACAAGAACCTGCCCAGTACAGACAATCGTACCCTGGAGCCTGCCTATTGCGGGCGGTGTACCACTTTTGCGAGACCGCTTTCGCCCAGGCTGCGACTGATCGCCAGCCGTGACTGCTCGGCAATACGCGACAACAAGCCGCTCTTGTGGTGCACCGCTACGGTGAATACGTCACGCCCATCACGGGCGGCGATGAGCATCACGTCGTCGCTGGTCGCGACCTCGTCGACCAGCGCAAGATCGAGCGCCTGACTGCCATACCAGTGTTCGCCGGTGGCCACTCGGTTGATATCGAGCGACGGGCGATAGCGTGCGACGAAATGCTTGAACAGGCCATGTGTGTCTTCCAGCTCTTCGCGAAACTTGGCACGGCCTTCTTCGGTGTTTTCGCCGAACACGGTCAGCGTGCGCTTGTAGTCGCCTGCCGTGTGCATTTCGAAATCGATCTGCTTGTCTTTTAGAAGCCGATGAAAGTTGGGAATCTGGGCGACGACGCCGATGGAACCGATGATGGAAAACGGGGCAGCGACGACCCGCTCGCCAACGCAGGCCATCATGTAGCCACCACTGGCTGCGAGACGGTCGACACAGATGGTCAGGCGTACGCCGGCATCGCGCAGCCGTGCCAGCTGCGAAGCAGCCAGGCCGTAGCTGTGGACCATGCCGCCGGCAGATTCGAGGCGGATCATGACTTCGTCTTCGGGCTCGACGACCTGTAGCACCGCGGTGATTTCGTCACGCAGGGATTCCACCGCCGAGGCACGAATGTCACCGTCGAAATCAAGTACGAACAGGCGCGCCGGTTTGTGTCGCTTGCCGAGCTTTTCGGCCTTGCGGCGTTGCTTGTCTTCGACTTTCTTGCGCTTGGCGCGCGCCTTGCGCTCGCTGTCGTTGAGCAGCGTGGCGTTAAGCGTATCGGCCATACGCTCGAGCCGTTCGTTGACATGGGTAATCTTGAGCTGATCGCCATCCCGTTCGGCACGGGCCTGCGCGATCATGCTCAGAATCCAGCCGGCGACAAGACCGATTGCGATAACCACCGTCAGCGCCTTTGCGAGAAACAGGCCGTAGTTCACGGCGAAGTCGGCGATGAGCTCCATGGCGTCGATTATCCGTTGGTGAGACTGGCGGGGCGCGCACCCGGACGGTGCGCCTAGGGATCAGATCCAGCCCGAGAGTTCGCGTTTGATCAGTTGGGTAAACATGTCCACATGATCGTCGCGGTCATTAAGGGCAGGAATATAGCGCAGCGAGCCGCCGCCGGCTTCCTCGAAGTACTCGCGATTTTCTTCCTTGATCTCTTCGAGCGTTTCCAGACAGTCGGAAGAAAAGCCGGGGCACATCACATCCACACTCTTCATGCCGGCCGCGCCCCAGGCTTTCATGGTCTCGTCGAGATACGGCTGCAGCCAGGGTTCACGGCCGAAGCGCGACTGGAAACAGACCTTGTATTCGTTGCGGGACAGCCCGAGTTCCGAGGCAAGCAGCTGTGCGGTCACGCCGCAATCGCGCGGGTAGGGATCGCCGAGTTTTACATAGCGTTTCGGAATGCCGTGGAACGACATCACCAGCTTCTCGGCGCGCCCGTGTTCTGCCCAGTGTTCGCGTACGGAATTCGCCAGGGCTTCGATATACCCAGGCTCGTCGTGGTAGCGATTGATCTGACGCAATGCCGGCGGTTCCGGCCAGTCGGCGAGCACTTCGCCGATCTTGTCGAACGTGGTGGCCACCGTGGTGGCCGAATACTGCGGGTACGCGGGCAGCACCAGCACCTGCTTGCAGCCGGCGGCGTCCAGCTCGCGCAACCCGGTCTCGATAGAAGGGTTGCCATAACGCATGGCCAGCGCGACATGGACCGGGCGTTCGACCTCCCGATCCAGACGGGCCTGGATTTGTTCGGCCTGGCGGCGGGCGTAAACAAGCAATGGCGAGCCTTCTTCGGTCCAGACCGAGTGATAGCCTTCCGCCGAATTCTTGGGTCGGAACGTGAGGATGATGCCGTAGAGAATCGGCAGCCAGAGTGCCCGATTGAGATCGACCACTCGGCGATCGCTCAGAAATTCCGCCAGATAGCGACGAACCGCTTTAACAGAGGTGTCGTCTGGCGTGCCCAGATTTGTGAAAAGCACCCCGATAGGGCGCTGCGCGCGGCGGGAATCCATTATTTGCTCTCGCTATCGTGTCGCGGGATACGATACGTAGGGCCGATGATACGGGATGCAACCGATCGGACGCATCCCGTATCTGGGTTTACCGCCTATTTTAACGCTTACGTTTTATCGAAATACGCGCGTGTGAGCTTGAACACGACCGGTGCGAGCAGAACCAGCGCGATGAGGTTCGGAATCGCCATCAGGGCGTTCATGACGTCGGCCACGAGCCAGACGAAGTCCAGCTGCGCGATGGCGCCCACGAACACGGCGACGACCCACAGCAGGCGGTACGGCGTGATGATACGTGAGCCGAACAGGTACTCGGCAGTGCGTTCGCCGTAGTAGCTCCAGGCGAGCATGGTCGAGAACGCGAAGATCACCAGCCCGAAGCTCACGATCCAGCCGCCTGGGCCGGGCATGCCGGTGGTGAAGGCTTCGGCCGACAGCTGCGCGCCCGTCGTGCCGGAAGACCAGGCGCCGGTAGAGATGATCACCAGCGCTGTCATGGTGCAAACGATGATGGTATCGATGAACGTACCCAGCATCGCGACCACGCCCTGGCGGACCGGGCTGTCGGTGCGTGCGGCCGCATGGGCGATCGGTGCACTACCCAGACCCGCTTCGTTGGAGAAGATGCCGCGCGCCACGCCGAAACGGATCGCCATGATGATGCCCGCGCCAGCAAAGCCGCCGGTGGCCGCGGTGCCGGTAAAGGCATCGGAAAAGATCAGTGCGATTGCCCCCGGCACTTCGCCGGCATTAAGCACAAGAACGACGGCGGCGCCGATCACGTAGATGATCGCCATCACCGGCACAAGCTTGTCGGTGACACTCGCCAGGCGTTGCACGCCGCCGATGATCACGGCGAACACGCCGGCAGCCATGACCAGACCCGTCAGCCAGCGCGGGATGGACAGGGTTTCATCGAACACCTGCGAAACCGAGTTGGATTGCACGGTATTGCCGATACCGAACGCCGCGATCGTCGCGAACAGGGCAAAGGCGAAGGCCAACCATTTCCAGTTCGTGCCGAGTCCGTTGCGGATGTAGTACATCGGGCCACCCACGTAGGCGCCCTCGGCATTGGTTTCGCGATACTTCACTGCCAGCACGGCTTCGCCGTACTTGGTGGCCATGCCCACGATGGCCGTCACCCACATCCAGAAGATCGCACCGGGCCCACCCAAATGGATGGCGGTGGCCACACCGGCAATGTTGCCGGTACCGACCGTTGCCGCCAGAGCCGTGGCCAGGGCCTGGAAAGGTGTGATGTCGCCGGGCTCCGTGGTCTGTTTACGCCCGGCGAACATCATCGAAAAACCGTAGAACAGTTTGCGTTGCGGTATACCGCGCAAACCGACGGTCAAATAAATGCCGGTACCCAGCAGCAGTATCAGCATGACCGGGCCCCAGACCCAGCCGCTGAGCGTGCTCAGCGCGTTAGTAAGTGTTTCCATGATCAAATCCCCCTGAGTGGGCCGCGTTTACGGGCCCGGATGACATTATTCAAAAAAACCCTGAACCAGAATCCAGGCAATCCCCGCCGGCGCCAGGAAGCGCAGGACAAATAGCCACAAGCCCGCAAGCGGCAAGTGCTGTTCCGGATGCGATTTCAACGCCTCGACCGCACGCGGCCCCAACCGCCAGCCGACGAACAGCGCGATCAGCAACCCGCCGACCGGCATCATGACGTGCGCGGTTACGAAATCGGCGAAGTCCAGGAAGGTCATGCCGGCAATGGTGTTTTCTTTCCAGATGCCCTGCGACAGGGAAATCGGGATGGCTATGATGAAGATCACGATGCCCGTCCCTGCGGCCGCGGCGAAGCGGGACAAACCCTTGTCATCGACCAGATAACTCACCACCACTTCAAGCAGCGACACGGCCGAGGTCAACGCGGCGATCGCCAGCAGAATGAAGAATGCCAGTCCGAATATCTCGCCGGCCGGCATTTGCGCGAATACCGTCGGTAGGGTCATGAAGGTCAGCCCGGCGCCAGCACTGGGTTCCATGCCCGCCGAAAAAACCGCCGGCAGGATCACAAGCCCGGCGAGCAGGGCGACCAGGGTATCCAGGCCCACGACCAGCGATGCGTCGCGCGGCAGGTTCTGTTCACGCGACATATAAGAGCCGTAGGTCAGCATGGCCCCCATGCCGAGCGACAGGGAAAAGAATGCCTGGCTGATCGCGCCGCCCCAGGTGCTAGCGGTCACCCGACTCCAGTCAGGCATCAGATAGAAGTCCACGCCTTCACCGGCGCCCGGCAGGGTCACCGCGCGAATCGCGAGCACGATCAGCAGGACGAAAAGCAACGGCATCAGCCATTTGGATGCGCGCTCGATACCGGAGGCGACGCCGCCGAGCACTACGCCGACCATCAACACGGTAAAGATCGCGGCATAGACCAGCGGTTGTACCGGTGAAGCGATAAAGCTGGTGAAGATCTTCGTGCTCTGTTCGATGTCGACGCCGCCGAAGGTGTTTTCGCCCATGAACAGGATATAAGCCAGCGTCCAGCCGGCGACGACGATATAAAACGACAGGATGATGAAAGCGGTCAGCACGCCCATGGCGCCGACCGCGGGCCAGCCGCGCCCGCCGAGCGTGCGAAAGGCGCCGACCGGGTTGCTCTGGGCCATGCGCCCGATAAGGAGCTCGGCGATTACCAGAGATAGGCCGAAAAACACGACGCAACCCAGATAGATGATCAGGAATGCGCCACCGCCGTTCTCGCCGGCCATATACGGAAATTTCCAGACATTGCCGAGCCCGACCGCCGAGCCGGCCGACGCCATGATGAAGCCCAGCCGGCTGCCCCAATGTTCGCGCGCCACACTCATGGCCGTGGTGCTTGCCCGATAAATTCGATGATCGCGTACTTGTTTTCCATGCTTCCCCCTTGTTCGTGTCGCCGATTGATGGCCGCCACAGGACGCCTGAGTTCGCGCTATGTCAGCCTTGCACTATTCGTGCCGACTTATGTTCTCCCTGGATCGGCACCGGCGGTCAATCCTGCCACTTTTCTCGGCGCGCTGTCTTGTAGCCATTCGGCTAGGACAAGCGATTGGCACGCATAAAAAAAGACGGGCGATAACGCCCGTCTTTTTTAGCCTCTGAGCGCTCTGAAAGCGCTATTTCTAACGTTGAACGGCGTTACGGTTTTTCCAGAATCGCGGTCACGCCCTGGCCGCCTGCTGCGCAGATCGAGATCAGGCCCCGGCCACCGCCGTTTTCGTCGAGGATCTTGGCGAGGGTGGCCACGATGCGCGTACCGGTGGCTGCAAACGGATGCCCGAGGGCGACCGATGAGCCCTTGACGTTGAGCTTGCTCGTATCGATCGAACCCAACGGCGTGTCGCGACCGAGGCGTTCCTTGCAGTATTTCTTGGACTCCCACGCCTTGAGCGTGCACAACACCTGGGCAGCGAATGCCTCGTGGATTTCGTAGAAGTCGAAATCCTGCAAGGTCAGGCCGGCTGCGTCGAGCATATCGGCCACGGCATAGGTCGGTGACATGAGCAGGCCTTCGCCGCCATCGACGAAATCGACCGCTGCGGTGCGCGAGTAGGGCGTAAAGAACGCCTGCACCGGCAGGTTATTGGCCTCGGCATATTCCTCGCTACACAGGAAGACCGACGATGCGCCATCGGTCAGCGGCGTGGAGTTCGCCGCCGTGAGGGTGCCGTTTTCCTTGTCGAAGGCCGGCTTGAGCTTGGCCAACTGTTCGACGCTGGTGTCCGGACGCATGTTGTTGTCGCGTTCGACGCCGAGGTAGGGAAAGACCAGATCGTCGTAGAAGCCGTCGACATAAGCCTGGGCGGCGGCCTTGTGACTGGCGACGGCCAATTCATCCTGTGCCTTGCGCGAAATCTTCCATTCCTTGGCCATGAGCTCACAGTGCTCGCCCATGGACAGGCCGGTACGCGGCTCGGATACGCCAGGGAAGTTCGGCACGAGATGACGCGGGCGCAGCTTGGCCAGCAGTTTGGCGCGCTCGCCGCCCGTCTTGGCGCGATTCACATCGAGCAGAATCTTGCGCAGGTCTTCGTTGATCGCGATCGGTGCGTCGGAGGTGGTATCCACACCGCCGGCGATACCGCAATCGATCTGGCCCATGGCGATCTTGTTGGCGATGAGCAGGGTAGCTTCAAGACTGGTGCCGCAGGCCTGCTGCACATCGAACGCCGGCGTGTGGGGATCGAGATCCGTACCGAGCACTGCTTCACGCGTCAGGTTGAAGTCACGCGCGTGCTTGAGCACTGCGCCCCCGGCGACTTCGCCGATCTGTTTGCCGGCCAGCTTGTATTTTTCCGACAGTGCCTTGAACGATGCGGTGAGCAGGTCCTGATTGGATTGGTGCGAGTACTTGGTGTTCGAGCGGCAGAACGGAATACGGGCGCCGCCGACGATGGCGACCCGGCGTGGCATGTTCTCGGCCATTGATCCCTCCAGTTTCGCCGGCGTCATGCCGGCGCGGTTGATTGACTGCTCCAAGATAATTGTTGCAGTGCAAAGTGACAAGAAACCCTTTCAAATCCATTGCGCGTCAGAGCCTTTTATGACGCCTCACCGATAAAAAAAACGCCATGCGCTCTTGAAAGGCTGAGCCAAGGCCGCATCAATGGCGATGATTGAGATCGTCAATGGTGACGTTCTCTCCCGGCGGCCAGATGGCACGTCGGCAAGACGTTTTGATCAACAACCAACGTTTCGAGGAGAAGGGTGGCATGAATATCCGTCCTTTACATGACCGTGTCGTCATCAAGCGGCTCGAGGAAGAGCAGAAGACGGCCGGGGGTATCGTCATTCCCGATACGGCGGCCGAAAAGCCCCAGCGTGGCGAAGTCGTCGCGGTTGGCAATGGCAAGCCGCTTGATAATGGCGAGACGCGCAAGCCTGAAGTCAAGGTCGGCGATAAAGTCATGTTCGGCAAGTTCTCGGGCACCGAAATCAAGGTCGACGGTGACGAAGTCGTCGTAATGCGCGAAGACGACATCCTGGCGGTGCTGGGTTAATACCCGCGTCGCTTACGTTCACCGTTTACGAACACAGTATTTAGGGGAAGCTAGCAATGGCAGCTAAAGAAGTACGTTTTGGCGAAGACGCACGCTCGCGTCTGGTACGCGGCGTTAACACGCTCGCGAACGCCGTCAAGGTGACGCTGGGCCCGAAGGGCCGCAACGTTGTCCTCGACAAGAGCTTCGGCGCGCCGACGATCACCAAGGACGGTGTCTCGGTCGCCAAGGAAATCGAACTGGACGACAAGTTCGAGAACATGGGCGTTCAGATGGTCAAGGAAGTTGCTTCCAAGACCTCCGACATCGCCGGTGATGGCACCACCACCGCTACGGTTCTGGCCCAGGCCATCGTGCGCGAAGGCGTGAAGGCTGTTTCCGCGGGCATGAACCCGATGGATCTCAAGCGCGGTATCGACAAAGCGGTCGATGCAGCCGTGGTCGAACTGGCCAATCTGTCCAAGCCCTGCGACGACGAAAAAGCCATCGCTCAGGTCGGTTCGATCTCGGCCAACTCCGATGAAGACATCGGCAAGATCATCGCCGATGCGATGAACAAGGTCGGCAAGGAAGGCGTGATCACCGTCGAAGAAGGCTCCGGCCTTTCGAACGAGCTGGACGTCGTCGAAGGCATGCAGTTCGATCGTGGCTACCTCTCGCCGTACTTCGTCACCGATAACCAGACGATGCAGGCCGAGCTGGATAACCCGTATATCCTTCTCCACGACAAGAAGATCTCCAACATCCGCGACATGTTGCCGCTGCTGGAGAACGTCGCGAAGGCCAACCGTCCGTTGATGATCATCTCCGAAGACGTCGAGGGCGAAGCCCTGGCGACGCTGGTGGTCAACAACATGCGTGGCATCGTCAAGGTTGCCGCTGTCAAGGCGCCTGGCTTCGGCGATCGTCGCAAGGCGATGCTGGAAGACATGGCCGTGCTCACCGGCGGTACCGTGATCTCGGAAGATCTCGGCATGAGCCTCGAGAAAGCCACGCTGGATGATCTGGGCGAAGCCAAGAAGGTGCAGATCTCGAAAGAGAACACCACCATCATCGACGGCGCCGGCCCGAACAGCGATATCGAAGCCCGCATCAAGCAGATCCGTGCGCAGATCGAGGAAAGCTCCTCGGACTACGACAAGGAGAAGCTGCAGGAACGCGTGGCCAAGCTCGCCGGCGGTGTGGCACTGATCAAGGTCGGTGCGGCTACCGAAGTCGAGATGAAAGAGAAGAAGGCCCGTGTCGAAGACGCCCTGCACGCAACCCGTGCGGCCGTCGAAGAAGGCATCGTGCCTGGCGGCGGCGTGGCCCTGCTGCGCACGCTCAAGGCGATCGAAAACGCCAAGGGCGACAATGACGATCAGGACGCGGGTATCCGTATTCTGCGTCGTGCGGTCGAAGAGCCGCTGCGCCAGATCGTTCACAACAGCGGTGCCGAGCCGTCTGTCGTGGTCAACGAAGTGCTTTCCAAGGAAGGCAACTACGGCTACAACGCCGCCACCGGCGAATACGGTGACATGGTCGCCATGGGTATTCTCGACCCGACCAAGGTCAGCCGTACCGCGCTGCAGAACGCCGCTTCCATCGCCAGCCTCATGCTGACGACCGAAGCCGCCGTCACCGACGTCCCTGACGACGATGACAAGGGCGGTGCCCCCGATATGGGTGGCATGGGTGGCATGGGCGGAATGGGCGGCATGATGTAAATCGTGCGGTCCACGTCCGGGATGCCTATCCCAGCGTGAATAGAGCCCCGCCTCGTGCGGGGCTTTTTTATGGGCGATTCGGGCTTCACAAGGCGATTCTGGACGAGCTTATATTCGTTTACCGGCCGATACGGTATCAAGCGCAGTAACGCGGGGCAGACGTCCGGTGCGAGCAGATGCTGCACGATAGTTAGCGCTTTCCGCCCGCGTCGATTGATTCATTTGCGGTTGTGGCCAATATATACTCAGGGATGGCACAACCGAACAACAGCGCTACCATGCGCGATGTCGACGACCGATTCGGAGTGTTCTGAGTGCCTCAAACCAAAATCGATGCGCGTGTGCGCTGCTGGAGCCGCTTTCTAGACACCTGGTGCGAACAGAATCCGGAACGCTTCGAGGCGCTATGGCAGCAAGGGCGGTTCGACCGCGATAATGCTGAAGTGATCGCCGAGGCGCCGCAACCGTCGTCTCCCGATTCATTCGACGCCGCGCTCCGCGCATATCGAAACGAAAGCATGGCGATAATCGCCTGGCGGGACCTGGCAGGTGTCGACGAGCTGGAGACCACGCTTTCGGCGTTGAGTACGCTCGCTGACCGCTGTATCGAGGCGGCACTCGACGCGGCCGAGCAGGCGATGCAGGAACGTCACGGTGTGCTGCGCGATGCCAAAGGTAACGCGCAGCGCCTGATCGTGATCGGCATGGGCAAACTCGGTGGGCGCGAGCTCAACTTCTCGTCGGATATCGACTTGATCTTCGGCTATCGCGCGCGTGGCGAGTCCGATGGCGACAAGCCACTGGATGCCGAGGGGTATACCAAGCGCGTCGCACGTCGTCTGGTGCAGACACTCAGTGAATCCACCGCCGACGGCTTTGTCTACCGAGTGGACACGCGCTTGCGTCCTTTCGGCGATTCCGGCGCGCTGACTGCCAGTATCGCTGCAATGGAGAGCTATTATCAGTCGCACGGACGCGAATGGGAGCGCTACGCCTGGGTCAAGGCACGCCCTGTGGCCGGGGATATCGAAGGGGGGCGGCGCCTTATAGAGTGTCTACGGCCGTTCGTGTATCGACGCTACCTGGATTATGGAACCTTCGAGTCGATTCGCGACATGAAGGCGCTCATCGACCGCCAGGTGGTACGCGCCGAGCTTCAGGACAACATCAAGCTCGGTATCGGCGGCATTCGCGAGATCGAATTCATCGTGCAGGCGTTTCAGCTGATCCGGGGCGGTCAGGAGCCGTCACTGCAGGATACGCGGCTGCTGCCGACATTGGCCCGCCTGGCGAGCGGTGGGCATCTGCCGTCACATACGGCAGAGGAGCTGGAAACCGCGTATCGGTTCCTGCGCCGCGCGGAAAACCGTTTGCAGATGGCGAATGATCGCCAGACCCACGACTTGCCCGACGACGGCGCCGCGCAACAGGCGCTCGCCGAATCCATGGGGTATGAAAACTGGGCTGCCTTCAGTCGAGCCATGCAGGATACCCGTGAAGGGGTACACCAGGCTTTCGAGCAGGTATTCGTCTCGCCGCAGGCCGATGACAGTACGCCGGATCAGGATACCCAGCGCTTGAGCGCATTCTGGGACGGCGAACTGGATGAAACCCAGGCAAAGGACCTGTTGGCCGAGTACGGCATCGAGGACGTGTCGGGTGTGCGTGAAGCGCTGGCCGACATCCAGGGGCAAAGCCTCTACCGTGGCCTGGAGGACCGGGGGCGGCGCTGGATTGCACGCCTGATTCCGTTGTTGTTTGGCGCGGCAGCACGTGCCGACAGTCCGGACCGTGCGATCACCCGCACGATCAGCGTACTGTCAGCCATTGTGGGGCGCAGCACCTATATGGCGCTGCTGGTCGAGCATCCGGCCGCGCTATCCACGTTAATGCGTTTGTGCTCGGCCAGCGAATGGATCACCAGCCGTATCCGTGCTCAACCGGCCTTGCTGGACAGCCTGCTGGATCCGCGTCAGCTATACCGGCCGCCGCGCCGTGCCGAACTGGCCAAGGATCTGGCAGCGGACCTGGCCGGCATCGATGCCGACGATCTCGAACTGCGCATGGACACCCTGCGTCGTTTCAAGCAAAGCGCGACGTTGCGAATTGCCGCTGCGGATGTGAGCAACTCGATGCCGTTGATGATCGTATCCGATCACCTCACCGAACTCGCCGAGCTGGTGCTTGATGCCGCGCTCGACATGGCCTGGCATCAAATGACACAGCGTTATGGCACGCCGCGTGCCGACAACGGTGAGCGCGCGCCATTCGCGATTATCGCCTACGGCAAGTTGGGTGGTCTGGAGCTTGGGTACACCTCGGATCTGGATCTCGTGTTCGTCTACAGCGGCAAGACCGAGGCGATGACTGATGGCGAGCGTGCCCTGAGTCATCAGGCCTTTTTCACCCGCCTTGCCCAGCGGCTGATTCATGTTCTCAGTACTCAAACTGCCGCGGGTCGCGTATATGAAATAGACATGCGCCTGCGCCCCAGCGGCAAGGCGGGGATGATGGTGACCCATATCGATGCGTTCGAGCGCTATCAACGCGAAAATGCATGGACCTGGGAACACCAAGCCCTGGTCCGCGCGCGGCCGGTCAGTGGCGACGCCGCTCTGGGGGAGCGTTTTGCCGAAATCCGTCGCGCCGTGTTGGCTACACCGCGTGATACCGGCGCACTTGCCCGGGAAGTGTGCGAAATGCGCGATCGCATGCGCCGCGTCAAGGATGAAACCCAGGACGACTGGCTCGATGTAAAACAGATGCCGGGCGGGCTGATCGATATCGAATTCATCGCTCAATTCGTCGCACTCGCACACGGTACGAATTGCCCCGAGCTATTGATCTTTACCGACGCGATTCGTGTGCTGGAAACATACGAGTCCGCGGGGCGGGCGGGCTATGAAGACATCAAGACGCTAACGTCAGCGTATCGACGCTATCGGCGCATTATCCATGCGCAGTCTCTGCAACGTCAGCGCGCCATGATCGGGGCCGATGAATACGCAAAACAGCGCCGTGCAGTCGCTGACATATGGCAGGCGTGGATCGGCGACGCGCGAAAAAAGAGCTGAGCGCGACTCAACGCTGCCACACACGGGTGTGCAGTTCGGAATTGAACTGGGCGATACGGCTGGCCAGTTCCAGATCGCGCGACAGATAGACCAGTTCAGCCCCGCGCTTGTTGATGGCGTCGACGGCGGCGCGGTCGGTGTTGTTCGCGGTGACAAGCAGATACTTCACGGCGTCGGCCTGAGCCCGTGCCTCGAAACGCGCGATCAGGCGCGACATGTGTTCGATTCGCTGGCGCCGACGCTGCTCTGTGAATACATAGTACGTACTGTTTATGAAACAGATACATACCCGTGCCAGATCGATGTCGGGCAGGCCGTCGCGCATCAGGTCGTATTCGCTGATGCCGGGTGTCATTTCATAGAACGCGTCGAACAGGTTGCTGCCGAAACGTCGATCAGCGGCTTCGCGTGCCCGATCGAAGTCGATGCCCAGCGAGCGAATATGCGGATGGGCGTCCTTGAGCGCCTTGGTGAAGGTACCCACACCGCTGCCGTAATCCACAATCCAGTCGATATTCGCCCAGTCGATATATTTGTCGGTGACTTCGATCAGGCGCGCATAGGATTCATAGTGCGTCTGCGAACCCAGATCCCAGGGATCTTCGACCAGGTCATAGAGAATGCGGCACTCGTCCCGCGTGATGTTCTCGTTGTTTTCGTAGGCGCGGATGATTTGCTCGCTGGAGCGCGGCGCGGGTGTTGGCTTGGCAGGCTTTCTGAATAGACTCATACCGTTTGAAGCTCGATTGTGGAAAGTGGGCTGATGCGAAGCTCAAGTCGCGTCAGTCCGGTCGCGCCAAGCCGCCGCGTACGCGCAAGCGTGTTTTCATATGCCTTTTCATGAACGGAACTATCGCAGATCGTAATTCCGAGCGCATGAATTCAGCCGCTACGCGTAACCAGCCACTGTTTCGTGCCGCCTTGCGACAGGCGAAGATCCAGCATGAGACGAGCATGTCCGACAATGCCGGCTCGGGATAGATGCGATATTGCGCATTCGCCGCACGTAGTTCGCTGAGCCAGGCATTGCACCAGCGCAGGTAGTGAATATCGAGGGGGGCGCCGGTGTGTTCGAGTACAGGCTTGCGGCCGTAGCGCTTGAACACGCATTCATGGCGAATCAGGTCTTGCTGATCGTAGGTGATGCCAAGCCTTGCGAGCTGCCGGCCGTAGATATCGAAATCGACGTGTTGCTGTGCATGGAGTTGATTGACCGATACCTGCTCGGCGTGGCGTCGATAGCATGTCAATGGTTCTGCAAGATTGGCGAACCTGCAGGTGGTGATCATGCGTGCCCAGAGTTCGTAATCTTCTGCGAGCGCAATGTCCGTGTCGTAGCGATAGCTTGAGAGCGCGTAGCGACGCACCATCATCGCCGGTTGTGCGAGCGAGCATTCAAACAGCATCCGGCAAGCCACGTGGTCTGGTTCGAGTGGCAACGAATAGATCTGATCGTCGAGCCGATTGCCTTGCTCGTCTATCAATGCCATCCAGCTGCCAACCCCGGTTATTTCAGGGTGGCTGTCGAGATAGGCGAGCTGCTGCTCGAGACGGCTCGACTCGCAGCGGTCGTCTGCGTCCAGGAATGCAATATATTCGCCGCGTGCAAGATCGATTCCGTGATTGCGACTGGCAGCCCTGCCGATATTCCGGATGTGCGTGATTGCGCACACACGCGGGTCGCCGGTATGCGCACAGACCCGGTTCGATGTGTCGTCGGTGGATGCGTCATCGATAATCAACAGCTCGAAATCATGAAAGGTCTGCGCGAGTACGCTTTCGATGGCCTCGTCGATATAGCGGCCGGCTTGAAAAGCCGCAATAAGCACCGTCACGCGAGGTGCGCCCGTCGCATGCGGGCAGTCGTTGGAAGCGGTTCGCATAGGCCAGGGCATGGGCTTCGACAGAACACGGATGATAACGTTTTCGGCCGCTCCATCGACGCGCTCAACGCGCGGCATCGCTTCCAGTACAATCCGGGTACCGGCGTACTACGCCGATCGTCTCGCGGTGTTGCGAGAACGCATTGCTCTCTGGGACATGCCACTTACCCAGGAGGCTGCCTGACCCTATTCGATTGCTTGTATGTCGAACGATTCCAACCCTGTATCCGGTTTCGATGTCACGGTGGTCGTGGCAAGTCACAATCGTGCGCAGTCGCTCGCGACAACGCTCGAATGCCTTTGTCGACAGCATGTGACGGGCGCGCGTTGGCGGGTTCTGGCGGTCGACAATGCCAGTACCGATGAAACCCCCACAGTACTCGAGCGCTTCGCGGCGGACACGCGATTTGAATTGAAAGCACTGAGCGAGCCGAGACCGGGCAAGCCTCGGGCGCTCAATCGCGCGGTCGACCAGATCGAGGCGGGACTCGTCGTCTTTATCGACGACGACGTCAATCTGGGCGTGCACTGGCTGCAATCCTATATCGATGCCGCAGCGCGCTGGCCCGATCACGCGATCTTCGGCGGGCCGATCATCCCCGTATTCCCGCCGGATGCACCGGCCTGGGTTCAGGACCAGCGCTATGTTCGCCAGAGCCCCATGTTTGCCTATTACGAGGCGCGTGAAGATGAAGGGCTGACGACACGCGTACCGTTGGGCCCGAACATGATGATCCGGCGCAGCGCGATTGGCGCGCACCGTTTCGATGAACGTCTCGGCCCCGGTGGCACGCATCGCCTGATGGGCGATGAAACCGAATTTGAGTATCGCCTGGCGCGATTGGGGTATCACCCGTATGTCTATGTGCCGGCCGCACGTGCCGAGCACCGCGTGCGACCCGAACAACTGACCGTGAAAGCAGTCTGGGCGCGCGCCTATCTGTGGGGGCGCAGCATGGCGCTCACCCATGGGCGCAGTTCGCGTGGTGTCTATCTCTACGGTGTGCCGCTGCGCTATTGGTCCGGAGCGGCCCGGGCCTGGCTGCGCTACGCACCGTTTGCCTTCGGGCCGCGCCATTTCCGGCTCAAGTACGGCTGGCAATGGCAGGTGCGGGCGGGTCGTTTGCGCGGCTATCTGGATAGCCGGGACTCGAAAGAGGAGTCGCGCCAATGACTGGCCGCGGTCTGGCGCGCGATTCTGTCGAACAGATCCGGCTTTCCGACGCGGGTGCGTGCCGCCCGTGAAAACGAACGCCATCGCCGGTGCCGCATCGACAATCGATGCTGAGCTTGTGAACGAGAGGCCGGGTCGCTTGATCTACCGGCTCAATCTGAATGTGGTTGGCGGCGCGGAAGTGTCGTTCGCGCAATACGCGGGCTACCGGCGCGCATGCCATGGCGACGATACGGTGATCGTGGATGATCCAATCCATCCTCGTTTCGAGGCCGTGATCGCGCCGCCGTTTCGCACTGTCTCACGCCGAACCCTACGGCACTGGCATGGGGTTCGTTTGCCGCGATCCGCACGCGCCTTGCGCGCGCGTAATGCGGTGAGGCAGCTGGTGCGGGGTGGTGAGTCCGCTCTGGTGGGGTGGAACAGTATCGGCAATCGCGATATTGCAGACATCGCCGATCGGGCGGGGTTGCCGTTGATCCACTATGAGCATGGCCAGGCGTGGCGGCAACAACGTCGCCATGCGCGAAATTATCTTGCCCGTGCCTGTGGCGTGATCAGCAATAGTTTCGCCGCCGAACGTATGTTGGCGCTGCGCTGGGGGTGGCAAGGGCCGACGAAGCGGGTCTAT
This sequence comes from Salinisphaera shabanensis E1L3A, assembly GCF_000215955.2. Classification (GTDB taxonomy): domain Bacteria; phylum Pseudomonadota; class Gammaproteobacteria; order Nevskiales; family Salinisphaeraceae; genus Salinisphaera; species Salinisphaera shabanensis. The sequence goes on along the minus strand of NZ_AFNV02000020.1, from coordinate 44,661 downwards.
TGTGCGATCGACGGCATTCTGGACGCTGGGGCGGCCCGTGTGGCATTGCCGAGGGACCGACCGCTGCGCCTGGGCAGTGCGGGGCGGACGGTCGAGGTGAAAGGGCACCTGATTGCACTGCATGTACTCAAGACCCTGCGCGATGTCCATGGCGTCGATGCGCAGCTCACGATCGCGGGCACCGGCGAGCGCGAGACGGCGCTACGCGAGACGGCCCGTACGCTGGGGTTGGCCCCCGTGGTGCGGTTTGCCGGTTCAGTCGACGATATGGGCGCGTTTTACGACGCGATCGATCTGCTGCTCGTTGCCTCATTGCGAGAGCCCTTTGGTCGTACCAGCATCGAGGCCCAGGCCCGGGGCTGCCCGGTCGTGGCAACGGCCGTCGACGGTTTGCCGGAAACACTGCCGGCCACCCAGCAGGCAGAGAGCCTGGTTACGCCGGAATGGTCGCTGGCGGAATACGCCAACGAGCTGGGCGGTCAGTCCGACATCGGCGTGCCCTGGGTCTACGATCCGCAAACCGATGAATTGGTTCATCCGCGCGCCCCAACGCCGACGCGTTTCGCTGCGGCGGTGATGCAATTGATTTGCAGTGATGCCGCATATCATCGCGCAAGCCAGTGCGGGTTGAGCCATGTGGGTGCGCGCTTCTCGGTTGACGACTACGGGCCGGCGCTCGATCAGGCGATCCTGCGTTTGACCACCGATGGGGTGTGATCGCTGCGCCGCGCGAAAACGCCGGTATTACAAACGTTTCTGAACGAAGGGAATTGGCGGATGCGGATATTGCACCGGATCAATCTCGATGTGCCGGCCGGGGTGGAATACCAGTTCTGTGCACTGATTGGCCACGCTGCGGTGCAGGCCGCTTTCGACCACGACCTGGTTTACGGCAGTCGCCTGCATCCGGATCTCGCGCCGTATGTCGAGCCGTTCGTGGATAGCGCGGTATCGTTCAAACGGGCTGGCTGGCTTCGTTTGCCGCGTCGCCCGACGGCACTGCGTCAATACGCGTTGGCGTCGCGAATCAAACGGCTGCGCTCCGATGTGGTTCTGTCCTGGAGCGGTTTCGCGCGCACCGGGGTTGCTCGGGCCGCGCGCGCAAGCGCTACGCCGCTGGTCTATCGCGAGGGCGGGGGCTGCTGGTTTGAACATCCGCCACAAGCCGCAGCCGAGTTCATACGATCAATAAGCGGTGCGATCTGCAATACCCATGCGTCCATGCGCATGCTGCAGCTCAAGTGGGGTTATGACGGGCCGGCACGGGTGTGTCTGGGCGGTATTCGCCCCGAGGTGATGGCGGCTGCCGATGCGGCGGAGGTGACTGTACGCAGCCTGGCGAATCGCGAGCGTGTGCGTATTGGTGTGGCTGCACGTCTGGCCTCGGAAAAAGGGGTCTGTCTGGCCATCCATGCATTGCGTCATCTGCGCGCGGGCGGCATGGATTGCGAGCTGCATATTGCCGGCGACGGCCCGGATCGTGCCGTGCTTGAAGCGCTGGCAACGACACTCGACGTGCGTGACCATCTGCGGTTTCTGGGGCGTGTATCGGATATGCCGGCGTTCTATCGTGGTATCGATGTGCTCTTGCATCCCGCCCTGCAGGAGCCATTGGGCAACGTCACGATCGAAGCCCAGGCCTTTGGCGTGCCGGTGGTGGCAACGCGTGTCGACGGTATGGCCGAAACCGTTCGTCATGGCGAGACCGGGCGGCTGGTGGTTGCCAGCGAGCCCTATGCGAAATACCCGGATCTGGGCGGGACACGCTCGAGCATGCAATCGACCCAGGTGTACGATCCGGACAGCAACGCCTTGCGCCCGGCGGCGTTTGCGCGGCCCGAAACGCTTGCCGACGCCGTTACGAGTATTGTCGGCGATGCGCAGGTCTATGCGCATACATCGCAGGCCGCCGCCGCGCACGCGCGCGCAACCTTTTCGTTCGAGCGTCATATAGCCAGTGTTATTGACGCACTCGGGCAATTCGGCGAGCAGCGCGCGCATTCAGCATAGGCGTTCAGTCACCGCAGCTGGGCTTGGCTTGAGCATTCGAGTGGCGCACTCGCGCCTATGCGCTCGGGGCGATGGCGATCGACGAACTCAGCGGTCGAAAAAGTCCGCCAACCAGGACTGGAACATCAATACGCACCAGAGCTGGTTGCTCCAGTCGTGGCTCGCGCCGAGATGCTGGCGCCAGAGGCGGCGCACATAGGCCGTATCGAAATAGCCCTCGCGATCCAGGCGGCTCGGATCGAGCATTGCTTCGCTCCATTCCCGCAGGGGGCCGCGCAGCCATTGCGCGAGCGGCACCTCGAAGCCGTGTTTCGGTCGTTCGACGGTTTCTCGGGGCAGATAGCGATATAACAGCTGACGCGAGAGCCATTTGGCCTTGCCATCGCGATACTGCTGGGCGACCGGCAGGCCCAGGGCGAATGTCGCGAGTTCGGTATCAAGAAACGGGGCCCGCGTTTCCAGGCTCGCGGCCATCGCGGCCCGGTCGACCTTTGTCATGATGTCGTCGGGCAGGTAGCACTGGGCGTCCGTGGCCTGAATCCAGCGCTGTGGATCCTGTCGTGCGATGGCGGGGTCGTGACGCAGAAAGGCCGTTGCAGCGTCTTGCCCCCCGAGGACGAGCTGCTGGGGATCCTTCCAGATGCTGACGCTATCGCGGTAGAAACGCGGCAGATCTTGCCCGGCGCGTTTGATCGCCTGTTGACGTGTATATTTCGCACTTTTTCGCGGCTGTATCTTCGATTTGAGTCCCAGCCACCGTGCTTGAATTCCGTGCAGGGCCGGGGCTGTCTGTTCATGGCTTTGCCAGTGGCGACCGATATCGTGATACCGGTCATAGCCGGCCATCAGTTCGTCACCACCGTCGCCCGACAGGGCTACGGTGACTTGTCGTCTGGCCATCTGCGACAACAGCACCGCCGGAATCTGTGCCGGGTCCGCAAACGGCTCGTCGTAGATTTCAGCCAAGCGGGGCACGACGGCAAGCAGATCGTCATCGCTCACGGTCAGTTCGTGATGTTCGGTGCCGAGGATGTCGGCGGTCGCACGCGCCTGGGCCGCTTCGTTGAGGGTCGGGTCATCGAAGCCGATGGTGAACGTCTGAATGCGATGGGCCGTATGCGCCTGCATCAGCGACACGATCAGGGAAGAATCGATACCGCCCGATAGAAACGCGCCCACGGGTACGTCGGCGACCATCCGTTTGGCGATTGAGGCGGATAAAAGACGATCGAGCGTGTCGATGGCCTCGTTGTCCGCGAGCGGCTCGGCGCTCGCCTGTGCGAGCGTATCGATATCGAAATATTGTCTGGGCTCTGCGGGTTCGAGTTGGTCGGTTATCCGCAGATAACTGCCTTGAGGCAGTTTACGATAGTGCTTGAAGATACTGTGCGGGCAGGGAATATAGGACAGGCGGATCATTTCGGTTAGCGCGCTGCGATCGATTGTGTCGACGAATCGATCATGGCGTGCGAGCGCCTTGAGCTCGGAACCGAATAATAGGGTGCCGTCGTGCAGTCCGTAGTAGAGCGGTTTCTCGCCAAAGCGATCGCGAGCCAGATACAAAGCGCTATCGCGCCGATCCCAGACCGCGATCGCGAACATGCCTTCGAACAGGGGCAGAGCGTCTTCAACGCCCCATTCCATGAACGCGGCCAGCATGACCTCGGTATCGGAGCGGCTGGTGAATACGTGCCCCTGCGCCTGAAGGGTGTCGCGCAGGCTGAGGAAGTTGTAAATCTCGCCGTTGAACACGAGGACATAGCGTTCGTCTGCAGAAATCATGGGCTGAGCGCCCAGAGACGACGTATCCATGATCGCCAGGCGACGGTGGCCGAGCGCCACCTGGCCACTTGTGCGATCAACCCAGCTGCCGCAATCGTCCGGGCCCCGATGCACAAGCGCATCGCGCATCCGATCGAGGTTGTCAGCTAGGGAGCCGACATCGGGCTGGCGCTGGAGAATACCGGTTATGCCGCACATCGTGCGTATTGTCAGGCGCACGGGCGGTGTTGTCGACAACGCTGATATGACGGTTACCCAGTGTTCGCCTCGCCTGGGTAGCGATAGGATGAGTGCTCGCGAGGGCCGCACACCTTGTACGCTACGGCGCAGCGCCGTTATCGACCGCGCCCGGCAGGGATGACTTGAAGCGGCTTGGTGGCAACCACAGCCTGAGCAACCGCGCGGACCATACGAAACGCATGTCTTACAACCGAGTCGTTATCGACACGGCGCAGCGAAACAGGCACAAGACACGGATGAATACGCCTTCTTCGGCACCTGGCCACGTAGCCGTCTATTGCCCCGATCTCGGCGGTGGGGTAGCCCATATCGCGCTGGCGCAGATCGACATATTGCAGGCGGCCGGCCATACAGTCGATTTGCTGCTACATCGCGACGTCGGTGAGTACCGAGCGCAAGTACCCGCAGATGTCCGGATCCTCACGCTGGAAAGCGCGGATAGCGAGTCAATCGGCCAGTATATGCGACGCGCGCTAAGCGGACATCCGATGATGCGCATCCGGGCGCGCTACATCTCGCCGAATCGGCTGACCGATCTGGAATTTTTGCCAGCATTGGTCGACTATCTTGAAACGCGACAACCTGTTCTGTTGTTGGCCAACGTCTGGAATACGGTGCTGGTCGCGGCTTGTGCGTGCGCGGCAGTCCAGCGATCACCACGCTTGATTGGTCTGTTTCATGGCACCTTTTTCGCCGAGGCCGCACAGCGGCGTTCGGCACGCAAGCATCCCTGGCGCTGGCGCCATTTCTATGCGTTCTGTCGCCACTTCTATTCACAAGCCGATGCGCTCGCAAGCGTTTCCGACGGCGTGGGGCAAGACCTCGTTCGTATTGTCGGCGTGGCGCACCCGCAGGTTGAGACGTTATCGAACCCGGTGGTTTCGCCGAGATTGGCTGCGCGTGCTGCCGAGCCCGTGACCCATGCCTGGCTGCAATCCGATGCGCCACCGCTCATAGTCGCGGTGGGGCGCCTGAGCCCCGAGAAGAATCATGCCTTGCTACTGCATGCTTTCGCGCGCTTGCGTGCTAGCCGACCCGATGTGCGCTTGGCGATTCTTGGCGAAGGCAGTGAGCGGACACACCTGGAAAGCCTTCGCGACGAACTCGGACTCACCGAATGCGTGCTGATGCCCGGTTGGGTTGATAATCCCCATGCCTGGATGGCGCGGGCGACAATGGTTGCGTTGTCGTCTAACTGGGAAGGCTTGGGTAATGTGCTGATCGAAGCACTGGCCTGTGGTGTTCCGGTCGTCGCCACCGATTGCCCTCATGGCCCGCGCGAAGTTCTCGATCACGGGCGCTACGGGCGGCTCGTTCCGGTTAACGATGTAGACGCCTTCGCATCAGCTATAGAGCAAACACTCGACGCCGACCGCAATAGCGATTTGTTGATTGCTCGGGCTCAGCATTATTCGGTAGCGGCTGCGACACAGCGTTACCGCGCGCTCGTGCAACGGGTGCTGGCGGGCAGTCTATGACCTGCCCGGGTGGCGCCAGCAGGTATCGCTACGTATATTGCACACCGATGCGTAGGGCGCCGATGTCTTTGAATATCGACGCCGATTGGCGCGCAATAACGGAATGATTGATGGCACGTATTCGCTCGCGTTATCGCCGCGTTTTCTATGGCCACGGCGTAGCCGACCCTCTCTCGGCCCCCGAGGTCAGCTCCGACCGGGTGACCTATGTGCATCCGGCCGATCTGGACGAGTTTCTGCGGCGCCATTCGCACCAGGCCAACATCACCTTCGATGACGGCTATGCCGACAACCTGACGGTGGCACTGCCCATCCTCGAGCGCTATGCCACGCCTGCGACCGTTTTCGTGACGACCGGCTTTATCGACCGTAGTCAGCCGCTCCTGTCGCGTATTGCGGCGGCGGTTGCACGCCATGATGACTGGAGTCGGCCGTCGGTAGCGCCTTGGCTGCGTGCCATTGCCCGCGACGAGCGCAAGGCCGCATTCGCCGAGCTGCGTGGCGTATTGAAGAAGATGACCAACCATGAGCGCTTCGAGCATCAGCAAGCGATCATGGCGGACTATGGCCTGGACGCGGCCGAATTGACGTCAGACTATCTGACGCTGGATCAGCTGCGCGAGCTCGATGCCCACCCACTGATTACCATTGGTGCGCATACGGTTAGCCACCCGGATTTACGCCACGTGACGGATGCCGAGTTGCGCGAAGAACTCGTCACCGGCCGGGATCGACTCGAAGACTGGCTCGGACACCGTGTGACGACGCTGGCCTATCCCTTTGGCGATACCGACGCGCGCGTGCGCCGTGCCGCTGCCGCGGCGGGCTACAAACGTGCGTACGTCACCACCAACCACGGCTGGCGCAGCGAAGTGCCTGTTCTGCGTAGGCTCGATTGGCCACGACGCGATCTGGCCTGGGAAGTATTTCGTATGCGCGAGCGCGACCGAAAGCGCACCCAGCGCCAGGCGTAGCCAACTCAGCCCGACACGCTACCGGCCAGGCGGTTTATCTCGATTTCGTAGGCATCGATCGCGCGCTCGAGCGAGAAATCCGACGCACGAGCGTACAGATGGTCCGGAGCAGGCGGATTTGCCAGTGTCTGTGCCATGGCCGCGGCCAGGGCCGTGCTATCGCCGACCGGTACGAGTTGGCCGTACTCGCCGTCCACCAGAATCTCTCGTGTGCCGCCGGGGCAGTCCGTAGCTACCACGGGACAGCCACAGGCCATGGCTTCGATCAGCGTATTGGGAAGGCCTTCGAATTCGGACGGTAGAACACACAGAGCGCTAGCGGCCATCCAGGCGTAGGGATTGTCTGCCCAGCCCGGCAAGCGGACAGACGATTCCAGTCCGTTCTCTGCAATTTGGCGGGTGAGATTCTCGCGTTCAGGACCTTCGCCGAGAATGACGAGACGCGCTTTCTGTCCCTGATCGAGTAGTTGGGCGAACGCATCGATTAATACATGTTGCGCCTTTTCAGGCGCGAGCCGTCCTGCCGTTACGATCAGCGGTACGGTTCGATCGTTCACCCATGGATCATTCAGGGGCTCCGCTGCACGTTCGGTCAATTCGGGGCGCAGGACAGGGTTGTACATTGTACGCACGGCGTCTCGCGGCAGGTTCAGAATATCCGCCAGATCCGCAGCAGCACCGTTCGAGACCGCGAAGAGCTGGTCCGTAGCGGGGTAGAGCCTGCGCATGAGCGTCAGGCGGTGCTGCATGACCGCGTGCGTGCGGGCGTCCGTACGCGACGCCGCGTAATTTCGCGAGAAGATGCTGCGCTCAATGACAACCGTGGCAACGCGGTGTCGCGAAATGCCGGCGGCCCACTGTGCAAGCAACGGTGCCCGGTCGTGTGCGCTGATAATGACGTCAGGGTGCTGCGCTTCCATGTAATCGACGAGTGCGATCAGACGGTGCAGCGGTATGGAGCGTTCCCCGAGGCCGATGGAGCCACGAAAATGGCGTAATGCTTCGCTCGGCCAGCCCGTGATGAAACGCGGATAACCGCTCCATCGCGAACGCCGCTTGAGTTCATGTACAGGAATACTCTCGGGTACGCGCTCGAGGTAGGCGCCGACCTTGCGTTCGAGCAACAGCTCGACCCGGTGGCCGCGCTCGACCAGCCCCTTCATCAGCAATAGCGTGGTGTGTTCCTGACCACCCGCCGGGAAGGTGGGGAGAAAGAAGGCAATACGGCGCTTGATGTCTGACATGCGTTTACAGGGCGCCCGGCATGGGGCCGAATTCGGTGTGCGAGAAGGGCATTTTGAAGACAAAAACGCGCAGGGGCCACGCCCGGGTACGCATGAGAGCGCCGATCACCCTGCATATGGCACAATTGCGCGCTGGAAAAGCGACGTGGCCACGCTGGACGGTGGGTTTTCAACCCGAGAGCTGGACGTCACGACAATGGCAACTTGATCCGTATGGGCATTCGCATCGGACTAATTTTTAACCGTTATCGTAGTGATGGCGGTACCGAGCGTATTACGTCCAGCGTGTTCGATGCGCTTGCCGAGGATAACGTCGAGTGGGTTGTGCTGACACGGCGCTGGGGCGGCGTTCTACCGCCCAATGTGCGCGTTATCGAATGCCGCCCGTTTGCGATCGGCCGGCGTTGGCGGTTGCGGTCGTTCATACGGTCACTGGAGCGCCATTTGCGAACGCTCTCTGTGGACTTCGTTCAGTCCCAGGTTCATTTGCCGCAGGTCGATATCTTTCGTGCCGACGGTGGTGTTCACGCTGAATGGCTTACCCAGCGTCGACGTGCCGCTGCGCCACTTGCGCGATGGTGGCGTCGTTTTGGCGGCTATCATCGCGATAAGCTGCGTATGGAGGAGCAGATGTATGCCAGCGCTCGACTCAAAGCTGTGATCTGCAACTCGCAAATGGTTCTTGAGGATATCGAACGCCGTTTTCCCGATTGTCGCGCGAAATTGCGCGTGATCGAAAACGGCATCGACGTCGCACATTTCAAACGCGACGCGCGGGCACAAGAGATTGGGCGGCAAACACGCGCGCAGCTCGGTATTTCCGCCAATGCCCCAGTTTTTCTATGCGTGGGCTCCGGGTTCGAACGCAAGGGCGTTAAAACCGCCATAGCTGCCTTGGCAAAAATGCCGCCACAGGCGCACCTCATTATCGTAGGACGCGACAGCCGAACAGCACACTATCGCCGAGCGGCCCGTAGGCATCGCGTCGAGGATCGAACGCACTTTATGGGCTCGCGTGATGACGTTCGACCCTATTTCTGGGCTGCGGACGCCCTGGTGCATCCGGCACTCTATGAGGCATTCGGCATCGTCATTGCCGAAGCCATGGCGTCGGGCATACCGGTCATCGCGTCTACGCGTACCGGGGCCGCGCGCGCGATGGTTAGGGGGGGCGAAACCGGCCAGTTGTTCGACTCGCTCGATGTGAACGGATTTGCCAGGGCTATGCGGGCTATCGCAGAGCGCGACGTTGACGCGTGCTTAAAAAGCCGTATGGCATGCGAAGCGGTCGCGCAGGATTACTCGGTTGAGCGTATGCGCCGTGAATTACTCGAATTCTACGATGGCTTCCGCTGACCGTCGGCGTTCGCTGAAACCGCCCGAGCGATGGTGTGCCGGTCATCTCCTGCGGCAGGCCGCGCCATGGGGATGACTATTCGCCGCGGCGTGCTCGCATCGCGCGACATATGGTGGATTGATGCCACGATAGCGGCGCGCTGTCCGGATTTCGCGCGGGCGGAAACAATCTACGAGGGCACCTATACCCGCATAAGCCGTCACCCCGATTGCCCAGGCTTGATAAGCAAATTATCGTGGGTGAAAACGGCGCCGCGCGATAATGTGCGCAAATACTGGGCGTCCCAGGCGAAGCGTGAAATGGCGGCGAATCGCGTCATGCGCAGGCTGGGGATGCAAACCGCTTCGCTTACGGGGTTTGGTATTCGCATTGCGCCCTGGGTGCGGGCAGAGTCGCTGCTTTTAATGGGGGCGTTGCCGCCGCACGATACGTTGCGTGTTGTGCTGCGTCGGACCACGGAGAAGACGCGGCGAACCGTGCTGCTTGATCGGATCGCTCGCGATATCGCGGCGCTTTACCGCAATGGTTATCACCACAAGGACTGCCACTTGGAAAACGTGCTGCTGACGCATGCAAGCGAAGCCATGCCGGCGACCTCCGAGCCCGAACTGGTATGGGTCGATAATGACCTGCGTTACAGCGTTCGTGCCGATCATGCCTGCCGGCGGCTCGACGCGTCCTTGCGCCAGCTGGCATTTACCTCTCGGAATTTCATCTCGACGAGCGAGTGGCACCAGTTTGCCGCCACGCTTTCCGAGCACCTTTGCGTCACGGATTTGGGGCGCGTACTTGCAGCGACCTCCGTGCCGGCGTTCGTGCAAACGTTGCCAAATGAATAGCGTATGTCTTGTGGCTTTTCGTCGGAGGGCTGAACGATGACGCAATCAAGTGCTGCGGCGGCGCGCCCACAACTGACCCATATCAATCTCGCTCGCGGCTTTCGCGGTGGCGAACGCCAGACCGAATTGTTGATCCGCGAGTTGGCCGCGCGCGGCGTAGCACAGCGCGTGGTACTGCGGCGCGGTGAAGTGTTGTTCGATCGCTTGGCCGACGTGGCGAATCTGGAGCGGATGCCGATCGGCAAGCCGTTCGCGCTGAACGCGCGCATGGTGCGCGGCGATTTTCTTCATGCGCATGATGGCAGGGGGGCGCATTTCGCGCATGCGGCCCATACGTTGGTTGGCTGCGACTACGTATTCACCCGACGTGTCGACAATGCGCCGTCGAAAAGCTGGGCTACACAACGCATGTATCGACAGGCGCGCGGTGTGGCGGTGCTATCGCGCGCGATCGATCGTATTTTGCAGGCTCGTTTCTCGGGGCTCGCGACGGTGCGTATTCCCAGCGCCTGTGGCGAGTTTCATACCTCGCACCCGAATGTCGCCGCGCTGCGCGCAGAGTTCGGCGGCGATTGCGTCGTCGGCCATGTCGGCGCGCTCGATGACAGTCAGAAAGGTCAGCGCGATCTGATCGCTGCTGCCCACGAACTCAGCGCGGTGGATGCGGGCTGGCGGTTTGTGTTCGTTGGCGGCGGGCGCGATGAAGCGATGTTGCGCGAGTTGGCCGGCGATAACCCAGCGATCCGCTTTACCGGCCATGTCGATAATGTCGGCGACCATTTGGCCGCTTTCGATATCTTCGCTTTCCCGTCGGTGCACGAGGGCTTGGGGTCGGCGTTGCTGGATGCCATGCATGCCGGGTTGCCGATCGTTGCCAGCGATGTCGATGGTATTCCCGATATCGTGGTCGACGGCGTCGACGGGCTGCTGGTGCCGCCTCGCGATGCCGTAGCGCTGGCCGACGCACTGCAGCGTCTGCGCGACGATGCGGCGCTGGCGCGGCGCCTGGCGAACGCGGCAGGGGAAAAATCGCTCGCGTATACTGCCGCCGCGATGGCCGACCGCTATGTGCGCTGGTATCGCACACTTGGGCTGGATCTTGGTGTCGCCGACGATATCGCGGCCGTCGATCGCAGCAACGAACACAATGGAGATACGCGCCAGTGATCATCGTAACCGGGGCCGCGGGCTTCATCGGCAGCAATATCGTGGCCGGACTCAATGCCCGTGGCGAACGCGACATTCTTATCGTCGACGACATGTCCGACGGACAAAAATGTCTGAATCTCGCCGACCTGGACTTCAGCGATTACCTCGAATACGACGATCTGATCGCCCGTATCGAAGCCGGTGACAATCTCGGCGATATTCGCGCCGTATTTCACCAGGGCGCTTGCTCGGATACCACCGAGTGGGACGGCCGCTATGTGATGGCGCGCAATTACCGCTATTCCAAAAGCCTGCACGACTGGTGTGTGGCGCGGGCCATTCCGTTTATCTATGCCTCCTCGGCATCGGTGTACGGCATGGGCCCGGACTTCGTGGAAAAACGGCAAGCGGAACGCCCACTCAATATGTATGCGTTTTCGAAGTTCGCGTTCGACCAGTACGTACGCGCACAGTCGGCGACGACGAAATCGCAGGTCGCCGGCTTGCGTTATTTCAACGTCTACGGCCCGCGCGAACAGCACAAGGGCAAGATGGCGAGCGTGGCCTGGCATTTCTCGCGCCAGATCGAGGCTGACGACGAATGCCGGCTGTTCGAAGGCGCAGAAGGTTTCGGCGACGGCGAGCAGCGTCGGGATTTCGTTTATGTCGGCGACTGCGTCGACGTCAATCTCTGGTTGCTCGACTCGGGCGTATCCGGAATCTTCAATTGCGGTACTGGTCGCAGCCAGACATTCAATGACGTCGCCGATGCAGTGATCGCCTGGTACGGCCGGGGCGAGAAACGCTATATCGAGTTCCCGCAATCGCTGGTTGGGCGTTACCAAAGCTTCACCCAGGCCAATATCGACGCCTTGCGTGCTGCTGGCTACGGCCCGGCTTTCGCCACCGTGGGTGAGGGCGTGGCCCGATATCTCGACTGGCTTGCTGATCGCGGGGAAGCCGACAAGCACGCGGGGCAGGCCGAGTAGCTGCCCCATGCAGCCAAACCGCTGGCCTGCACCGGCGCCGATATGGTCAAATAGCCGGCCTCGCCGTGCTCGCACGGTAGCGCAGCTGCACGCGTAACAGGAGAAAAGCGCATGACTTCGATGGCCGACCGCGATGGCCTGATCTGGTTCGACGGCGAACTCGTCGACTGGCGCGATGCCAAGGTCCACGTACTCACGCATACCCTGCATTACGGCATGGGCGCGTTCGAGGGCGTACGCGCCTACAACACTGATCGCGGCACGGCGATTTTCCGGCTCGCCGACCATACGCGTCGGCTGTGTCGCTCGGCCAAGATTCTCGGCATGCCGATGCCGTATTCCGAAGACGAGCTGAATGCCGCCCAGAAAGCGGTCGTGCGCGAAAACAAGCTGGAGTCGGCTTATATCCGCCCAGTCATCTTCTATGGCTCGGAAGCGATGGGTCTGCACGCCCACGACCTGACCTCTCATGTCGCTATCGCCGCCTGGACCTGGGGCAGCTATCTCGGCGAAGAGAACATGACCAAGGGCATTCGCGTGAAGACGTCGTCGTTTTCGCGTCACCATGTCAATTCCGCGATGACCAAGGCCAAGGCCAACGGGCCGTATTTCAATTCCATGCTTGCCGTGACCGAAGCCAATAAGGCCGGTTACGACGAAGCATTGATGCTCGATTGCAACGGCTTCGTCTCGGAAGGCAGTGGTGAGAACCTGTTCATCGTGCGCGACGGCGTGCTGTATACGCCCGATCTGACCAGCGCGCTCGATGGCATCACGCGTCGTACGATCCTGACCTATGCCCAGGAAATGGGCATCGAGTATCGGGAAAAGAGCATCACCCGTGACGAAGTCTATATCGCCGACGAAGCGTTTCTGACCGGGACCGCGGCTGAAGTCACGCCCATGCGTGAACTCGACGATCGCCCGATCGGCGAAGGCAAGCGCGGCCCGATCACCGAGGCCATGCAGTCGCGTTATTTCGACCAGGTGACCGGCAAGCGCGATGACCATGCGGACTGGCTGACATTCGTATAAGCCTGCGCCGCACGGCGCGTGCGCGATGATGACGCTGCAGTTCACCCAAGGTGATAACGGCGATCGCATGGTCTGGAACGATTCCGTTCTGGATAGTGCTGAGTCGGACCTGTTCGAGCCGGACTGGTGGCGTTCACGTGATGCGCTGTTGGGTGAGGCGCAGGGCCGTGGCGCGGCGTATTTTCTACACGGGCTCGATGGCAAGGAATGGGTGCTGCGCCACAATCGGCGTGGCGGAGTGATTGCGCGCTTCAATCACGATAGATTTCTATACACCGGGGCCGAGCGCGCACGCCCGATCCGCGAGCTTCGTCTGATTGCGACACTGGAGGCTCTGGATTTGCCTGTGCCGCGGCCAATCGCTGCCCGTGTGGCACCGCGGCTGGGTTTTTATTGCGGCGATGTCATCACGCAGCGCATCGAACAGGCCGAACCGTTGGCAGATCGCCTCGCCAACCAAGCGTTACCGTCGATGGCGTGGCAGCGGCTCGGTGCGGTGCTGGCACGGTTTCATCGCGCCGGGCTATGGCACGCCGATCTGAATGCGCGCAATGTGCTGGTCGATGCCGACGATGCGTTTCATCTCATCGATTTCGATAAGGCAAGGCTGCGCGCGCCCGGCAAATGGCGCCAGGCCAATCTGGCACGCTTTTACCGATCGCTGGCGAAATTTCGCGATACCTCGCTCGCGTTCCACTTTCTCGAAGCCGATTGGAGCGCGCTGCGGGGCGGCTACGTATCGGCTTCGGCCGCTGCTTTGTAGGGGTTGTACCCGGCGCGTTTGAAGCGTTGGTGTAGCCAGAAATACTGCGCTGGCGCCTGGCGGGCGACTGATTCGATCAGGGCATTGATCGTGCGCGCGTCTTCGGCCTCATCTTGGCCGAGCTGATCCTCGACCGCAGGCAGGATGATCAGCCGATAGCCGCTGCCGTCCTCGCAGCGAAGCGTGAAAAACGGCACGACGCTGGCCTTGCTCATCCGCGCCAAGCGGCTGAGCGCAATATGCGTGCGTGCCGGCTGGCCAAAAAAATCGACCACGGTACCGAGCCGTTTCGGTGGCTTCTGATCGGCGGCATACCAGACCGCGTCCTTGCGCCTTAGTGCCTTGAGCAGCCCTTTGACGTCATCGTCGCGAATACTCGATCCGCCGATATGGGCTTCGCGTCGTGTGCGCATGACGTGATCGACCACCGGGTCGTGCGGCGCCTTGTACATCGCGGTCGTGATATAGCCCAGTTCGCGCAGAGGCCGCTTGGCCATGCGCACGCCCAGTTCCAGTGAGGTGAAATGCGCGGATAACAGAATGATGCCGCGGCCCCGCGCGCAGGCGGCTTCGAGATTTTCCAGTCCTTCGATATGGGCCAGTGACTCGATTTTCTCAGTGGGGCCCCACCAGCACAGCGCGGTTTCGATTGCGCCCATGCCCACCGACTGGAAGTGTTCGCGCAGCAATTGCTGACGGGCGTCGGCGTCCAGCTCGGGAAAACACAGCCGCAGGTTAACGGCCGCGATACGCCGGCGTTCGCCGATGATGTGATAGGCAAGGTCGCCGAAGCGCCGACCCAGGGCCATCTGCAGACGGTAGGGCAGGCGCGCGAGCACCCAACCCAGGCCCATTAACGCCCAGCTCGCCCAATAACGGGGGCTGCGAAGGCCAGTCGTATCGGAATTTTTGGACGGAACGGGGCTAGCCATGCGAGGCAAGCCGCAGCAGTCGGTCGGCGGTCATAGGCACGAACGAGGATCGGGTCACGAATGGCGCGCTACACAGCGCGCAGCAGGGTTTGTATGATGCGCGAATTGTTCGCCCGGTGAAAGCATGCTTACGGTTCCCTCGTTTGAAAACGCACGCGTACTGGTGGTCGGCGACATCATGCTCGACCGCTATTGGTATGGCGATACGGGCCGGATCTCGCCGGAAGCGCCGGTGCCCGTGGTCCGTATTGCCGACGAGGAACGCCGGCTCGGTGGCGCCGCCAATGTCGCACTCAATCTGGCCCGTGTCGGGGCGAAAACACGTCTGATCGGCGTCATCGGCGATGATGAGCCGGGCACGGCAACCCGCACACTGCTTGAACAAGCCGGTGTGGTCGCCGATCTGATTGCAAGCGAAACCCATCCCACGATCGCCAAGTTACGAGTGATGAGTCGCAACCAGCAGCTCATCCGTCTGGATTTCGAAAAATCGTTTGCGCTCGATGGCGCCTTTGACCGTGAGGGTCTGATCGAGCGGTATCGCGCGGCACTGCAGCACGCAGACGTTGTGGTGTGTTCCGATTATGGCAAGGGCACGCTGGCCGATGTCGATGCGATCATTGCCGCGGCACGCGAGCGCGATATTCCCGTGCTTGTCGATCCGAAAGGCAGTGACTGGGGTCGCTACGCCGGTGCGCATCTGATCACGCCCAATCTGCACGAGTTCGAGACAGTCGTCGGGCCCGTCGATGACGACACAGCCCTGCAGAATGAAGCGGCGGCGCTACGCACCCGGCTGGATATCGATGCCTTGTTGGTCACGCGTAGCGAAAAAGGCATGAGCCTGTTCGCACACGACGGCCATTTGCATTTGCCCGCTCAGGCTCAGGAAGTCTTCGATGTCACCGGTGCGGGGGACACGGTCATCGCGCTGCTCGGTGCCGGGTTGGGCGCGAACATGTCGCTGGCCGATGCCGCTGCCATTGCGAACCTGGGCGCCGGCATCGTCGTTGCCAAGCTGGGTACGGCAACGGTGACGCCGGGCGAGCTCAAGCAGGCCGCGCACAGGCAGAGCAATGGACGCCGAGGCGTGGTCGACGAAGATACATTGGCCGCAATGGTGGCGGAACGTCGTGGCCGCGGCGAGCGCGTGGTCATGACCAACGGCTGTTTCGATCTGCTGCACCCGGGCCATATCGCTTATCTCGAAGCCGCGCGTGCGCTGGGTGACTGGTTGATCGTTGCCGTCAACGACGATGCCTCGGTACGACGCCTGAAAGGCGCGTCGCGACCGCTCAACGATCTCGATCACCGCATGCAGGTGCTGCGTGGGCTTGCCGCAGTCGATTGGGTGGTGGCTTTCTCGGAAGATACGCCGGAGCGTGTGATCTGCCGTATTCTGCCGGACGTTCTGGTCAAGGGCGGCGATTACACGCCGGATCAGATTGCAGGCGGCGACTGTGTACGCAATGCGGGCGGTGAGGTGCGCGTTCTCGATTTCGTCGACGGCTACTCCACTACGTCGATCATCGAACGTATGAATAGCGACGCGGCCGATCCGCGGTGACCGATCACTCCGGTAGCAGCGCGTTCCCGGCGCGGCTCGCCGATCTGCTGATGCGTGGGATCTATCGCTTGGTGACCTGGGCCGGTCTGCCTGTTGCCCTGGCTTATTTCTACGGGCGGGGGCGGCGCGAACCGGCTTATCGTCGGCACTGGAACGAACGCTTGGGCTATGTCGGTGACGTGCCCGCGGGCGCGATCTGGGTGCACGCCGCGTCGGTGGGCGAAGCGGTTCTGGTCACACCGCTTATTCGGCGGCTCAAGCAGGCGCATCCACATCGTCCCCTTCTGGTGACCACCATGACGCCCACCGGGCGTGAACGCATCGAGCGGGTCTTCGCTGGCGACGTGTATTGTCGGTATATGCCGCTCGATACCGTGGGCGCGCCGCGGCGGTTCATGCGCAGCGCGCGCCCGCGCCTCGGCGTGATCGCAGAAACCGAGCTGTGGCCGCATCTGCTGGCCGCCGCCGATCGATATGACGTGCCCATCGCGCTGGTTAACGCGAGCGTGTCGGCACGCTCGGCAGCGCGCTACCGAAACCCGCTGTGGCGGCATACCATCGCCCGTATGCTCGCTTCGCTGGCCGCCGTTGGTGCCGCCAGCGACGTCCATGCCGAGCGCTTCGTCGCCCTGGGTGCGCCACCCGAGCGGGTTCATGTGATCGGCAATCTCAAATATGACAGCCTCCCCACCGGCGTCGGCGAAGCCCAGGCGAAGTTCCTGCGCGAGGGCTGGAAGGCAGGCGATCGACCCATTTGGGTGGCGGCCAGCACGCACGAGGGGGAAGAGGCGCAGGTGCTCGAGGCCTGGGCCGAATTGCGCGCCCGCCATCCGAAGCTGCTACTCGTGATCGCGCCACGTCACCCGCAGCGTTTCGCAGCCGTTGCCGAATTGCTTAAGTCGCGCGGCATCGCTTTCGTACGCCGCAGTGCTGGTCAGCCGGTCGACGACAATATCGGCGTTGTACTGGCCGATACGCTGGGTGAGGTGCCGCTGTTCTATGCGGCGGCCGATGCGGTGCTGGTCGGTGGCAGCCTTGTGCCCGGCATCGAGGGGCACAACGTGCTCGAACCCGCAGCGCTTGCGCGTGCATTCTGCGTGGGCCCCCACGTTCGCGAATGGCAGGATATCGTCGAGGCGCTGGTTGCCGTTGAAGCGGCGTGTATCTGCGATACGACTACTGCGCTGGTGGCAACGCTGCATGGCTGGCTTGCTGATCCGGTCGGTGCCGCGGCCGCTGGGCGAGCAGGTCGGCGCTTGGTCAATGAGCGGTCGGGCGCGCTCGAACGTAGTATGCACATGATCGAAACGCTTGCCGACGTCACGGCCTAGTATGCCACTATCAGCGCCCGGCATGCCGTGCTATAGAAGGCGGTGGCGCGGTGCTAATTACAACCCAGGGGGAACCAAATGCTTGAACGTTTGCTATGCGGGGCGCATGCCCGACCTTTAATAACGGCTGCCTTGGTCGCAAGCTTGAGCGCCTGCGGCAGCGGTGGCGGCGGCTCCGACGATGATGGTGGCGGCGGTGGCGGCACGCCGAATCCGCCCACGGAACCGGTGTCGGTCCTGGGGCTGGATGAGAATGGTCGCATTATGGATCCCGGTCCGACGACACCCAACATCTATACCCAGCCCGATGACAGCGGGATCATCGAGATCGAAGTTACGATTCTGCCGCCGCCGAATCCTGGCGGCCCGTGCCGCGGCGATGACCCGACGACGCCCGATGTCGACGAGGAAGACTATAGCGGCTGCACGCTGGCCGACCTGAACGGTGGTGACGACCCCAACAACCTAGGAGACACCGAGGGTGACGATGCGTTCGATCCCGAGCTACGGGCGACGATTCGTATCGGCGACCTGGAACTGTTTTCCGACGAAGTGGAAGTTCGTGGCGCCAGCAGCCGCTTTAGCAAGCAGAAATCCTACAAGGTCGAGTTTGACGACAACGACGGCGAGTATGAGCAGGAAGACTGGTTCCGTATGGAGCGCCTGCAGCTCAACAAGCATCCCTATGACCTAAGCCGGATCCGCAACAAGCTGGCATTCGATCTGTTCCGGGAAGTCGGTAATTTCCCCAGCCTGCGCACGCAGTTTGTGCATGTCTACCTCTACGACCAGACCGATCCGGCCCTTCGTGATGTCCGCCAGGATGCCGGTCTGTTCACCAACGTCGAGTATATGGACGACAAGTGGGCGCGTTATCACGGCCAGGAAGAAGAATCGAATATCTTCAAGACCGAAGAATTTTCATTCCGTTCGCTTGAAGAAACGCCGGAATTACTCGCTGCGGTCGACTCCGACGAGTTCGAGACGGTCCTGGAATCCAAGGGCGACGATGAGAGTTCGGCCAAGCTTCTGGAAATGCTGCGCGCGGTAAATGACGACAGCAACAATTTCAATACGGTGCTGAACCGATATTTCAACCAGGACAACTTCGAGACCTGGCTGGGTATCAACATTCTGCTGGCGAACGCCGATTCGAATACCCAGAACTTCTATCTGTATCGGCCGTCCCAGATCGACCAGTTCTATTTCACCCCCTGGGACTACGATGGCGCCTTCGACTTCTATGGCCAGCCGGCCGAACCGGACGACGGGCTGCCGCGTTGGCAGGAAGGTGTAAGCAACTGGTGGCTCATGCCGCTCGTTGAGCGCTATATCCGCGCGGGTAATGTCCCGTCGCTGACCGCGAAGATCAACGAGCTGTTCAATGGTCCGGTTAGCCCGTCCAGCGTCGAGGAAATGATTGAGGGCTACCCGACCGAAGGCGCTGGGGGCATTATCGCTATTTCGACATCCAATCAGGATGGCGAGTATCTACCGACTGGTGACACAAGCGATCCGGCACAGGCCATGCGGGACGAAATAGAGCGTTTGCCGGAGACGGTAACCGAAGCACGCCAACGCTATCTGAATGCGCTCGATCGGCCGATGCCGGTGTTCATGGGCGTCGAGGCCACAAGCGGCGGCCTGCGGCTGACCTGGGACGAGTCGTACGATATCCAGGGTGATTCGCTCGTCTATGATGTGCGTATAGGCTCGGATCCGACGCTGGGCAGCAATCTTGCGGCGTGTACCGATCAGGACGATCCGATGCCGGTGATCAACGGCGATGTTTATAGTAGTAGTCCGGATGGCTTGACTGGCCGTAGCGTCACTATCCCGACACCGGCGGCGGGCGACTACTACATGCAAGTGGTCGTACGCGATTCGAACGGCTACTGCCAGAGCGCGTTCGACTCCTACTTTTACGAAGGTGATCCGGATACATCCGATGATGATGAAATTTATAATGGTGTCTATGGGTTCAACTTCGACGGGACCGCGATAACGTCTCTCGAGGACTGAAGGCGAACCGCGAATAAAAAAGCCGGCCTCGTGCCGGCTTTTTTATTCGTTGCCTACCCGCCGGACTAGCCGAGTCTGCACTGATCTGTCGCGGCTGACGTACAGACCGCGTACCGCCCGGTTTATGATTGTCGATGACCGGTCGCTGGCACCCGCGTAGTGATTTCGGAAGCGGCCGTATTTAGCGCGGGGCGACAGTCCATCGTGCCAGATGAGACTGTCCTCGTTTTATAAAGGAACGCGCTGGGCGGCCTCATGTATGGCTGCCATACGAGCAAGCGCTTTTCCCATCTTTGGGCGCGAACCGCGCGTCTATGCAAGGGACTCGGCAACGCCGGTTTTAAAATGAATGCTTCATACGGTGCGTTTGCTCGGTGATCGGGGCGCGCAATAGCGGGCAATGTAGCGGCAATACGGCCTGGTTGCCGCTAAAGGCGTTCCGAACTCGGCCGCGCAGCCGGAGTAATTCGGTCTCTTGCCATCCACCGCGCCGCGTAGCGCGACCTATGTCGGCCTTCACAGCATCCGCCGAATGTGAAAGGGTTGTGATGGGGAACGCTTTTATTAGTTGGGGACATTATGGCGATTGGGGTATGGATCAGTCTGATCCTTTATTTTGGGCTGATGCTCGGCATCGGCTTCTATGCGTGGCGCAAATCCACCGCGTCGTCCGAAGAATATATGCTCGGCGGACGCAATCTGAGTCCGGCGGTCGCTGCATTGTCGGCCGGGGCATCGGACATGAGCGGCTGGCTGCTGCTGGGGTTGCCCGGCGCGCTTTATGCCTCCGGTCTGGTTGAGGCCTGGATCGGCATCGGCCTGTTCGTGGGCGCATTCGTCAACTGGGTTATTGTGGCGCCGCGTCTGCGCGAGCAGACAGAGCGATATGACAACAGCCTGACGATTCCCCAATTTCTGTCGAAACGTTTTCCAACACGTGCGATGGCGCTGCGTACGGTTTCGGCCGTGATTATCGTCGTGTTCTTCGCGGTCTATACCGCGTCCGGGCTGGTGGCCGGCGGCAAGCTGGTACAAAGCGCGTTCGGCGACATTGTCAGCTTCGCCTCACTGACGGATTACCAGGTGGGCGTCTGGGGTACGCTCGCGGTCGTGCTCGCCTATACCGTGGTCGGTGGCTTTCTGGCGGTCAGTCTGACCGACTTCTGCCAGGGCGTGATCATGATGCTTGCATTGATCGTCATGCCCGCGGTGGTGCTTTTCGGCAGCGGTGGCGGCGGTTTCGATCAGGCGTCGGAAACGCTCGCGGGCGTGGATCCGAACTTTCTGTCGCTCGCCAATGGTTTGACCTTCGTAGGGTTCCTGTCGGCAGTGACATGGGGGCTTGGCTATTTCGGCCAGCCACACATCATCGTGCGCTTCATGGCGATTCGCACGGTGGGCGAGGTGTCCAAGGCGCGCAATATCGGTATGACCTGGATGGGCATTTCACTCATCGGCGCTGTATGTGTCGGCGTGTTCGGGCGTGCTTATGCCGAGCGCAACGGGCTGAACGTCGAAGATTCGGAAACGATTTTCATCGTATTGGCCAACCTGTTGTTCCATCCGCTGGTCACTGGCTTCCTGTTCGCTGCGCTGCTCGCAGCAATCATGAGCACCATTTCAAGCCAGCTGCTGGTCGCATCTTCGTCGTTGACCGAGGATTTTTATCGACTGTTCCTGCGTAAGGAGGCGGGCGACGGTGAGAGTGTGATGGTCGGCCGCGTGTGCGTGCTGATCGTGGGGCTGATCGCCGCCTTCATCGCACGCGATCCCGAGTCGCAGGTGCTGGGGCTTGTCAGTAACGCTTGGGCCGGTTTCGGCGCGGCGTTTGGGCCGTTGATCATTCTGTCGTTGATGTGGCCGCGTATGTCCGGGGCCGGGGCGGTCGCCGGGCTGGTAAGCGGCGCGGTGACCGTACTGGTATGGATCACGCTGGGTTGGAACAGCAGTTTCCTGGGAGGCCCCGGGGTGTACGAGATCATTCCCGGCTTCATCGTGTCATGGCTGGCGATCTATGGTGTGAGCCTCGCGACGCAATCCAGCGGCGAGTATCGCGCGATCGAAACGACCTGAGCGCGTAGCCAGTCCGCGAGTTATCAGCTGTAGGCTTTAGGAGCCGGGCCGTGAGGCCCGGCTTTTTTTGCCTGTTATACGTGGTCAGCGATGGCCTTTAGCGGAAACCGCCTGCTGCTACCAATCGCAACCAGGGCGATCGATATAGTCGGCAATTGGGTGCCCCGGTCGGCAACGCGTGCCGACCGGGGCGGTGCCGATCTGTCAGCCGTAGCGCTGCGGCTCGGGGGTAACCAGCGCGTTATCCGCCGGTTCGTCCTCTTCGAGAGACATCAGAGATGCGTTGCCACCGGCCGCCGTGGTATCGCGGCTGATGGCGCGCTCCGTGGCGAAGCGATGCAGATAATGCGGGCCGCCGGCTTTCGGGCCGGTCCCGGACAGACCCTCGCCGCCAAACGGATGCACACCGACAACCGCGCCAATCATGTTGCGATTCACGTAGGCATTGCCAACCTTGATGCGACGTACCACCCGCTCCACGGTGGTATCGATCCGGCTGTGAATGCCGAACGTCAGGCCATAGCCCAGCTGGTTGATCTGATCGACCACATCATCGATGTTTTCGGCTTCATAGCGAATGACGTGCACGATGGGCCCGAACTGTTCCTCGCCGAGATCGTCGATGCTTTTGAGTTCGACGGCGCGCGGTGCGACATAGGTGCCGTTGCCTTCGGGTAGCTCGCAGGCGTAGATCGTATCCAGCTTCTGTCGGGTTTTTTCTACGTAGTCGACCAGCCCGTCGCGGGCTTCGGCATCGATGACCGGTGTAACGTCGGTCGAGAGCTTCCAGGGGTCGTCAATCGACAGTTCGGCCATCGCGCCGGAGAGCATGGTCAACAGGGTGTCGGCGATATCGTTCTGTACGTAGAGCACGCGCAGCGCCGAACAGCGCTGGCCGGCGCTTTGAAAGCCCGAGCGAATGACATCGGCCACGACCTGTTCGATCAGCGCCGAGGAGTCGACGATCATCGCGTTCTGGCCGCCGGTCTCGGCGATCATCGGTATCAGCGGCCCGTCACGCTCGGCGAGTGTCTTGTTGATCGCCTTCGCGGTGGCCAGCGAACCCGTGAAAGCGATGCCTGCAATGCGTTGATCGGCGACGAGCTTCGCCCCTACCGACGGGCCATCGCCGGGCAAGAAATAGAGTACGTCGCGTGGCACGCCGGCTTCGTGCATAAGCTCAATGGCACGATGACCGATCAGACAGGTCTGCTCGGCGGGTTTGGCGATCACGGCGTTGCCGGCCGCAAGCGCGGCCGTAACCTGACCGGTGAAAATCGCCAGCGGGAAATTCCACGGGCAAATGCACACGAACACGCCGCGCCCGACCAGGCGATACGTGTTGCGTTCGCCCGTCGGGCCCGGCAAGAGCATTTCGCCGTCGAATTCGTCTTCGACCTGGCAGGCATAGTAGCGACAAAAATCGACGGCCTCGCGCACTTCGGCCACGCCGTCACCGATATTCTTGCCGGCCTCGCGCGCGCATAGCGCGATCAGTTCGGCCATATGGCTTTCGAGCAGATCGGCGTAGCGTCGTAGTATGGCCGCGCGTTCACGCCCCGGCGTCGCGCTCCAGCCGTCGGCCGCTGCCGCGGCACCGGCCAGCGCTGCTTCGATATCGTCCTCGTTCGACCAGACCACTTCGCCGACGCTAATGTCGTTATTGGCCGGCGATTTCACCGTGATAGCGCTGCGCTTGTCGAAATCGGTCTGGCCACCGCCGATCAGCGGGATGCCGCGCCAGGTTTGGGCATCGGCGTCTTGCATGCCCTTGGCCAAGGCGTCGAGTTCGCGGATGTCGGAGAGGTCTACGCCTTTTGCATTCGGGCGTCGTTCGCCATAAAGGTTATGGGGCAGGGGGATGCGCGGATGCTGCGCCTGGTCCTGCTTTTCGGCTGCGAAAATCGGGTCAGCAACGATATCTTCGACCGGCTCGCTTTCGTCCACGAGGCGATTGACGAAGGAGCTGTTGGCGCCATTCTCAAGCAGACGGCGTACGAGATAGGCCAGCAGGTCCTCGTGCGCGCCCACGGGTGCATAGATTCGGCAGGCCGCGCGGCGTTCGCCTTTTTCCACGATCTCTTCATAGAGATCCTCGCCCATGCCGTGCAAGCGCTGGAACTCGAAGTCTGTCCGCTCGCCGACGGCCTGACGTATATAAGCCAGCGTATGAGCATTGTGAGTCGCGAACTGGCCGTAGAACACGTCCGAGGCATCGAGAATATGCTGCGCGCAGGCAAGGAACGATACGTCCGTGTTCATCTTGCGGGTGAAAACGGGATAGCCGTCGACGCCGGCTTCCTGAGCGCGCTTGATCTCGGTATCCCAGTAGGCGCCCTTGACCAGACGGATCATGATGCGTCGGTTGTGACGCCGGCCCAGATCGGCAAGCCAGTCAATCACGTCGAGTGCACGCTTTTGATACGCCTGGACGGCCAGGCCAAGACCTTGCCAATCGGCCAGATCCTCTTCCTGAGATACACAGGCGAACAGTTCCAGCGACAGGTCGAGACGCGCCGCTTCTTCGGCGTCGATCGTC
This sequence comes from Salinisphaera shabanensis E1L3A, assembly GCF_000215955.2. Taxonomy (GTDB): domain Bacteria; phylum Pseudomonadota; class Gammaproteobacteria; order Nevskiales; family Salinisphaeraceae; genus Salinisphaera; species Salinisphaera shabanensis. The sequence continues at coordinate 20,337 of NZ_AFNV02000020.1, read as the reverse complement.
ATGTTGATGTTGTGCTTAGCGGCCAAACGGGCGAGTTTGAGCAGTCGCGGCAGAAGTTCACGATGCACGCGAACGCGATGGCTGAGTTCGTAGCGCGCGTGCAGGGCAGAGAGCTTGACCGAGACGCCGGGTGATTTTTCCGGGCCCATGCCGCGACTGGCCTTGCCGCATTCTTCGATGGCGTGCCAGTAATCGTCGAAATAGCGCTGGGCGTCGCGATCGGTGCGTGCGGCTTCGCCCAGCATGTCGTAGGAATAGGTATAGCCGCGCTTTTCCAGGGACTTGGCGTTGCTGATCGCTTCTTCGATGGTGCGGCCCATCACGAACTGCTTACCCATGATGCGCATCGCCTGGCTGACGGCCTGGCGAATGAACGGCTCGCCGCTGCGTTTGACCAGCCGTTGCAGCACGGTACGGAAATTGCGCTGGGGCGAATCCTCATAGCGCAGAATACGGCCGGTAAGCATGAGGCCCCAGGTCGAGGCGTTCACGAACCAGGATTTCGACTCGCCCAGATGCGATTCCCAGTTCGAGCCGCCGATCTTATCGTCGATGAGACGGTCGACCGTTGTGGCATCAGGAATGCGCAGCAGCGCTTCGGCCAAGCACATCAGCACGACGCCTTCCTGACTGGACAGCTCGTATTCGTGCATGAACGCGTCGATGCCGCTGCCATGGGCATTCTTCTTGCGCACGGCCTGAACCAGCTTGCCGGCCTCGGCTTCCACCCGCCGGCTGGTATGGGGCGACAGCCGGGCGATTTCGATCAGCCGATTGACTTGCTCGGCTTCATCGCAGCGATAGGTTTCGAGTACGCCGCGATAGGCGGGTTCATCGATCTGGCTGGGGCGGGAATAATCCATCAGGTAACGCGTCTCAGCTTGAATTAACAAGGTCAATCTATCGCGGCGGTCTACGGGAAGTCGACCCGGTCCCCCTTGGCGGCGGTTGCGGCCATACACCGTTATTGCCGAGCGCGTTCTCTCAAAACGAGAGATACGGGAATTTATGCAATAGCGTCAGTTGTTTAGAAACGCTTTGTGCCGTCAGGTCCGGTCAGCGGTGATTAACGCGCAGGCGGCGTATGTCTGCTTACCGTGCAAGGCACTGCGCTCGATAAATGCGACAAGCCGTAGGCCATGACGCGCTAGGAGGCGTCTTGGCAGCTAACAAAAGCCTGTTGCCACTTGGGCCTGGCCTTATGTTGGGCAAAAAAAAGCCGCCCGACCTGTCGGTGGGCGGCTTCTGCCGTAATGGCGTCCCCAAGGGGATTCGAACCCCTGTCGCTGCCGTGAAAGGGCAGTGTCCTAGGCCTCTAGACGATGGGGACAGTTTTGGTGGAGCCAGGCGGGATCGAACCGCCGACCTCAACACTGCCAGTGTTGCGCTCTCCCAGCTGAGCTATGGCCCCTGATCTGCAGCGAGGGCGTATTGTAGAGATTGGCTCGCGCCTTGCCAACCTCTATCGCACTATTTTTTTACTGCGTTTTTCAGCGCGTCCACCACGCGGTCCTGATCGGCCTGTTCGAGGTACGGATGCATGGGCAGGCTGAGCACGCGTTCCGCGGCACGCTCGGACTTGGGGATCGCCACATCCGAATACAGGGGGGGCTGGCGATTCAGGGGCACCGGGTAATAGACCGCGTTCGGGATGCCCGCGTCATTCAAGGACTGACGAACGCGCTCGCGGTCGTCGACTTCGATCGTGTACTGGGCATAGACGCTCGTGCAGTCCGCAGCGAGCGCGGGTGTCTTGACCAGGCCGCTAAGCAGTTCGCCGTAGCGCGCACCCACCTGTGCGCGGCGCGCGACTTCGTCGTCGAAGACTTCCATCTTGGCCAGGAGTACGGCGGCCTGAATCGTATCCAGACGGCCGTTGATGCCCAGCCGCGGATGGTGATACGGCGCGTTCTGGCCATGGTTGCGCAGCTCGCGCATGCGTTCGGCCAGCGCGGCATCAGTGGTGAACGCGGCACCGCCGTCGCCATAGCAGCCCAGCGGTTTGGCTGGAAAGAACGATGTCGCTGCGATCTGCGAGACACCGCAGGAACGTTTTCCCTTGTAGGTGGCGCCAAAGCTCTGGGCGGCGTCTTCGATCACCGGCACGTGGTGACGTTCGCCCACGGCATTGATCGCGTCCATATCAGCGATCTGACCGAACAGGCTCACCGGTACGATGGCCTTGGTGCGATCGGTAATCTTTTCCTCGATGAGTGCGGCATCGATGTTGTAGGTATCCGGGTCGATATCCACGAATACGGGTGTCGCGCCGAGCAGGCCGATCATCTCGCCGGTCGCGATGAAGGTAAACGGCGTGGTGATGACTTCGTCGCCCGGGCCGATATTCAGCGCCATCATCGCCACGAGCAGGGCATCGGTACCGCTCGAGAGCGCGATGCAGTGTTCGATGCCGACGTATTCCGCCAAGCGTGCTTCAAGGGCCTCGACCTCCGGGCCCATCACATAGCGGCCATGATCGAGAACTGCCTGAATGCGCGCGTCGACATCCGGCTTAATGCGCTGATACTGGGCTTGCAGGTCGATGAGTTGCATCCGGGCTCCCGGCTTCGAGGGTGAGAGTTATCAAATCGCGGGAATTCTAGCATCGCACCGGTGCGATTTATTCGTTGACCCGTCAGACCTTGCACACTAGACTTTGCGCGCTCGCACGGCGAACCGGGCGGTTAGCTCAGCGGTAGAGCACTGTCTTCACACGGCAGGGGTCACTAGTTCGAACCTAGTACCGCCCACCAGACATCGAAAGAGGGTCAGGCCAGTTGGTCTGGCCCTTTTTTTTGCGCAGAGCGCCGGCGTGGAACTCGCATCCCGCTGCCCGGTTGCGCATAATCGCCCGCATTTCGAGTGCCACCCACCTTTCCAATTCAAGCAGTCAAGGGGTCAGAGTGCATATCACGATTTTCGGAACCGGCTATGTGGGCCTTGTGACCGGCGCATGTCTTGCGCAAAGCGGCAATCATGTCGTCTGCGTCGACATCGACGAAGACAAGATCGCGCGTCTGACCCGCGGCGAAATCCCGATTTATGAGCCCGGCCTTGAGCAGATCGTGCACGACAACGTTCGCTCGGGGCGGCTGCGTTTCACCACCGATGCTGCCGAAGCGGTTGCCCATGGGACGCTGCAGTTCATCGCCGTCGGCACGCCGCCCGATGAAGATGGCAGTGCGGACCTTCAGTATGTATTGAAGGTCGCATCGACTATCGGCGCCCATATGGACGACTATCGGCTCGTTATCACCAAGTCGACGGTGCCGGTAGGTACGGCCGACAAAGTGCGGGAAGCCCTGGGCCAGGCCGTGCGTGAGCGCGGTGTCGATATCGAATTCGATGTGGCCTCGAACCCCGAGTTTCTGAAAGAGGGCGCGGCGGTCGAGGACTTCATGAAACCAGATCGCGTGGTCGTGGGTGTGGATAGCGACCGCGCCGCAGAACATCTGCGCGCGCTCTATGCGCCGTTCAACCGCCAGCACGATCGCACCATCATTATGGATATCCGTTCGGCCGAACTGACCAAGTACGCCGCCAACATCGTGCTCGCGACCAAGATCAGCCTCATGAACGAGTTGTCGCAGGTCGCTGATCGCGTGGACGCCGACATAGAACAGGTACGCAAGGCTATTGGCGCCGACCATCGCATCGGCTATCACTTCATCTATCCAGGTTGCGGCTTTGGTGGTTCCTGTTTTCCCAAAGACGTTCGCGCCCTGGCGCAAACAGCCGGCAAGCTCGGCTACGACACCGAAATCATTAACGCCGTCGAGCGCGTCAACGATCGCCAGAAGCAGGTCCTGTTCGAAAAGCTCGCTGCCCATTTCGGCGATCTGTCGGGCAAGACTATCGCGCTGTGGGGCCTTGCCTTTAAACCGAATACCGACGATATGCGCGAAGCGCCCAGCTGCACGCTGATGCAAGCGCTATGGGAAGCCGGGGCGCGTGTTCGTGCTTACGATCCGGAAGCCATGAAAGAAACCCGACGCATCTATGGCGAACGCGACGACCTGCTTCTTTGCGAAACCGCAGAGCAGGCCGTCGAAGATGCCGATGCGCTCGTGCTGGTAACCGAGTGGCATATTTTCCGGACGCCGGATTTTGCCGATATCGCACGACGCATGCGCCAGCCGGTGCTCGTCGACGGGCGTAATATCTACAAACCGTCCTACGTGGCCCAGGCGGGTTTCACCTATTACGGTATCGGCCGCTCTGCAGCCAGTGGCGCAACGCGTCACGTCGTATAAAATACGCGCCGTCATTGGCCTCGCAGAGTTTCTGAGCATGCCCATCTACGAATATGTCTGCCGCAATTGCGGCCATGAACTCGAACGGCTCCAGCGGTTGTCGGAAGACCCGCTGATCCAATGCCCCGAGTGCGATACCCCGGAACTCAAGCGCAAGATTTCCGCCGCTGGTTTTCGCCTGGCAGGCGGTGGCTGGTACGAAACCGACTTCAAGTCGGATGGCAAGCGCAATATCGCCAGCGGCGACGACAAGACGTCGAAATCGACCAGCTCGAACGCGACCGCCAGCGACGGTGCCAAGTCCGATAGCGCATCGACCGCGTCCAAGAGTTCGAGCGCCGACACGAAAACCGACACGTCCAGCAAGCCGGCGAAAAAGACCGAGAGCAAGCCTTCGACCGACGCCGGCAGCTAGTACGCCAAACGCGCGGTCATCAGATAAGCGGCGTATGGTGTCGCGCCAGCGCCGCCGACGTCAGACTGGCGAGTTCCGCGCGGGTACCGGCAGGGCGCCCGCTCTTGCTAGACTCGCGCTCTTTTGCACACCTTCAAGACGATAGCCATGATGCGATCCCACTACAGCGGCGATGTCACCGCCGCTGCCATCGACAGCGAAATTACCGTCTGCGGCTGGGTGCATCGCCGCCGCGACCATGGCGGCGTGATCTTCGTCGACCTGCGGGATCGCAGCGGCCTGATTCAGGTTGTCTTCGATCCGGACGAGCCCGGCACATTCGCCGAAGCCGAAAAGCTGCGCAGCGAATACGTGATTCAGGTGACCGGACGTGTACGCGCGCGGCCTGAAGGCACGGTCAACAGGAATCTCGCGTCGGGCGAAATCGAGGTCTATACCACCGCGCTGACCGTGCTCAACGCGTCGGAAACGCCGCCGCTGCAACTCGACGACACCGAAAACGTGGGCGACGCGGCGCGTTTGCGCTATCGCTATGTCGAACTGCGCAAGCCGCGCATGCAGCGGCATATGCAGCTGCGCGCCCAGGTCACGCGAGCAGTACGCAACGCGCTCGACGAACTCGGCTTTCTGGATATCGAAACACCGATTCTCACCCGGGCCACGCCCGAAGGTGCGCGCGACTATCTCGTGCCCAGTCGTACCCAGCCGGGTCATTTCTTCGCGCTGCCGCAGTCGCCGCAGCTGTTCAAACAGCTGCTGATGGTGTCGGGCATGGACCGCTACTACCAGATCGCGCGCTGCTTCCGTGACGAAGATCTGCGCGCCGATCGTCAGCCCGAGTTCACCCAGATCGATATCGAGGCCTCGTTCGTCGATGCCGACGACATCATGGCGATCAACGAAACCATGATCCGCTCGCTGTTCGCCGATGTGCTCGACGTGAAGCTGCCCGATCCGTTCCCGCGCATGACCTATGAAGAGGCGATGCGCCGTTTTGGGTCCGACAAGCCCGACCTGCGGATCGATCTCGAACTGGTCGATATTGCCGACCTTGTCGCCGATGCCGATTTCAAGGTGTTCTCGGGCCCGGCCAACAGCGATACCGGCCGCGTTGCCGTCATGCGCGTGCCGGGCGGGGCGAGCCTCACACGCAAGCAGATCGATGGCTATACCGAGTTCGTTAGCCGCTACGGCGCGAAGGGTTTGGCCTACGTCAAGGTCAACGATACCTCTGCTGGACGCGAAGGGTTGGCCTCGCCGATTCTGAAATTCCTCTCCGATGAAGCGGTCGAGGGCATCATGACGCGTAGCGGCGCGGCGGATGGTGATCTGCTGTTCTTCGGCGCGGATACCGAAACCGTGGTCAACGATGCGCTGGGCGCATTGCGGGTGCGGCTCGGCCACGATCTCGGCCGGGTCGAAGGTGACTGGGCGCCGCTGTGGGTCATCGACTGGCCGATGTTCGAGTACGACCCCGAAGCCAAGCGCTGGAATGCGCTGCACCATCCGTTTACCGCGCCGGCTGTCGACGACGCCGATGCGTTGCGTAACGATCCCAAGCACGCGCTTTCGCAAGCCTACGATATGGTGCTCAACGGTACGGAAATCGGCGGCGGTTCGGTGCGTATCCACACGCCGTCAATGCAGCAGGCTGCGTTCGATGTGCTCGGCATCTCTCGTGAAGACGCCGAAGAGAAGTTCGGCTTCCTGCTGGAAGCGCTCAAGTTCGGCGCCCCGCCGCATGCCGGTATTGCCTTTGGTCTCGATCGTCTGGTGATGTTGATGGCGGGCGCGGATTCGATTCGTGAAGTCATCGCCTTTCCCAAGACCCAGACAGCGACCGATCTTCTTACCGGCGCGCCGGGGCTTGCCGACAACGCCCAACTGCGTGAACTGGGTATTCGGTTGCGCGCAACCGGCAAGAGCGAAGCCTCCGACGGCCAATAGCGCCACGACTTAACTTTCCCGCAAACGTTGTTGCAAGGAGCCGGCGCCGCCTCGAGCGGTCGCCGGCTTTGTTGTATCTGGCACCTGGTTTTGACGTGCCCGCGGCAAGCGCGGAGTCTATTTCTGCGGTTTGGGATAAAAATCCTAAACTGTGGGAGGCGCGCCCACCGCGTTAGTGGCAAGGGGAACCAAGTCATGAAAATTCCGAACCCAATCGGGTGTCGATTGCGCCAGCAAGTGCGTCTGGCGCTTATCGGCACGTCGTTGGCAGTCACCGCGCCCGGCGCGATGGCCGCCACGATTACCGTGAATTCATCCGGCGATTCAAGCAGTGCAGATCAGTGCACGCTCCGTGACGCGATCGCGGCTGCAAACCAGAATGAGATGGTCGGCGCCTGTATGGCTGGCGATGACGCCAACGACACGATCCAATTCGGTAGTGGCGTGGCCGGGGCAACCATCACGCTGAGCGGCACAGCGCTTCCCACGATCGTCGCCGGTTCGACGCTGACAATCGGCACGCAGGACAGCGATTCCGCGGGCGTAACCATCGATGCCAATAGCCAGAGCCGCATCTTTACCAACCAGGGCAATCTGACGCTCAACGCACTGACGCTGATCAATGGCGCCACGGCCAGCGGCAGCAACGCATCGGCCGACGATCGTTCGGGGGGCGCCGTGCTCAACGACGAAGGCGGCACGCTTATCGTCAACGGCGGTGCGATGAACAACAACAGCGCAGACCGCGCCGGTGGCGCGATCGAGGAAGCCTCGAATCCCGGCGGCATGGATGACGACGACGACGGCAGTGACGACGCGACCGACAACGTGCGTGTCACGCTCAACGACGTTTCTTTCTCCGGCAACAGGGCGGGCGCCAACCCGGGTAACGGCGGTGCCGTGCACGTGACCGGCAACGGCGATGTCGTGGTTGATGGGGGTCGTTTCGATTCCAACGTCGCAGCGGCTGAAGGCGGCGCGCTCTGGAATTTCAACGGTACAACGACCGTGACCGGTGCGACTTTTGTCGCCAATCAGGCGAACGGCACGGCGGCGGATAACGGCGGCGGTGCAATCTTCCTCAACGGCGGCTCGGTCACCGTGGATGATTCGACGTTCACCAACAACAGCGCCGGCATGGCCGATGACGACGACAATGCTGATAACGATAGCTCGGCATCGGGTGGTGCGATCTTTGTCACCACGGGCGCGATGCTCGATGTGACCAACAGCGTGTTTCGCGACAACAGTGCCCAGCGCGCTGGCGGCGTATTCGAAGTGCTCGACGGGAGCATGACTACGTTGACCAACGTGACCGCCGCCGGCAACAACGCGGGCGCCAATCCGGGCAACGGCGGCGTACTGCACGTCACGGGGGCCGGAAACGTCGATGTCAGTGGTGGCGTGTTCGCGCGTAATACCGCGGTCGAAGGCGGCGCGTTCTGGAACAATCAGGGCGAAATGACGCTTGCGGGCGTGTCGATCGTCAACAATGAAGCCACGGGGGGCGACGCGACTCAGGGCGGTGGTGGCATCTACGCCGAAGGCAACGACATGGGCGATAGTGGCACGCTCACAATCACGGATAGCCGTATTGCCATGAACCGCGCCTCGGGAACCTCTGGCTCCGGCGGCGGCATTCTGGTCAGCCCCAACGCAACGGCTGACATCTCCGATACGCGTATCACCGGCAACAGCGCACAGCGCGCGGGTGGCGGTATCGAGAATGCGGGCGGCATGGTGACGGCAACCAATGTCACGCTAGGTGGCACCACCAGAGCGCAGGGCAACAACGCCGGTTCCAATCCCGGCAACGGCGGCGCGTTGCATATCGGCGGCACCGGTTCGGCGACATTTACCATGTCCAGCGTGGGCTACAACCAGGCCATGGAAGGCGGCGGTTTCTGGAATTCCCCCGGCGGCTCGCTGACGGTGGACAATGTGACCGTGTCCGACAATACGGCGGGCACCGGCGCGGGCATCTATCAGGACGGCGGCGACGATCAGTCTGTATCCGGCGAGGGCATCAGCCTCGACTACGTCTCGGTGGTCAATAACAACGGCACGGGTATCGATGCCGGTGAACTGCAGACGCCGCAAGACGCCTATACCATCACCAACAGCCTGATTGCGGGCAACGATACCAATCTGGGTGCGGGCATCACCGCAGCCGACGGCGATGGCAATGTTACGGGCGAGGCATCGTTACTTGACGGCACGTATCGCCTATATGGCGGGCCGACTCCGACCCAGCCGCTGGCCATGGATAGTGCCGCGCTCGATACGAACGCCGACTGCGGCGCAATGGATACGGATCAGCGCGGGGCGCAGCGTCCCTTCAATGCCGTGGACCCGAATAACGGCACCGGCGATTGCGACTCGGGGGCGTTCGAGCTCACCGACGATCCCGTGGTGCAGGCAGTCGCTATCAGTCTCGGCGACACAACGGTCGGCAGCGGCGACAGTGAAGCCGTCGTGCTGGGGGTCACGCTTACGAACAGCAGTGATGACTCGGTTACGGTCGGCGGTTTCTCCGGCTATGTGGATCGTGACGACATGCTGCCTGAAGGTATCGCCCCGGGCGATATCGAGCTGACGGTCTATGCGGATAGCAACGACAACGCTGCCTACGATATGGGTAGCGATATGAGCGTGGGTACCGCAACGCTGGACGATGGCTACAACTTCACGGTCACGTTCAACGGTGGTGCCGGCCAGCCCGTCGCGGCGGGGGCGAGCGCGAGCTATTTCATTGTTGCCAATCTCGCCGATCCGGCGGCGGAACAGCCGTTTACCGTCGGCAGCACAGCCGGCAGCGCGCCGGCAACGCTGGCGAGCCCGCCGGTCTTCGCCGGTGGCGGGTTGCTTGCGTTGTTCGGTCTGCTATCGATCGGAGGTGTGCGTCGACGTACCCAGTACCTGCTCATCGCCGGGGCGCTTGTGCTGATGCTCACCGCTTGTAGCGACAGCGACAGTGACCGCAAGGTCAACGTCACTCAGCCCGACAACGCGATGATGGGCGAGGGTGAGGCGACGTTCGTGCTCAGCGAGATCAACGGCACCGGTACGGATCTGGTTATCGGCGATGGTCTGCCGATAACCGGCCCGACCGTGTCGTTCGAGGCACCGGCGATGGACGAGGACGGGCCAGACTAGCTCCCGCTTCGAATCATCGTTGTAACAAGCCGGACCGGGCGCTGCCCGGTCCGGTTTTTTTTGCCTTGCGCCGCCGCGATGCCATGACGTGGATACCGGCATGCGTGTCAGTACGTGTCGGCGCGAAGAAGGCGCGCGTTGCGCACGATATTGATTTGCGTACCGTTCTGCGGCCCGACGAGCTGTACCTGTGTGCCCGCATCGACGCGAGCGAAGAACGTCGGTGGATCGATCACGTTGCCGTCCGCGTCATGGTAGGTCGTGGTGGCATCGGCCAGTTGTGCGGTAATGCCTGCCACGACGAGCGTGGTGCTCGCGCCATTACGTGTCGTATCTGTGACGTGGCCGGCCACCGCGGCGTCGTCGGCTTCGCTGGTCTGTACGCGCACAATGCGCCGGGCAACGGCCTTACCCTGGACCATATATAGCTGCACGCGGAGAATATCGCCTGGTGAGAGCGTGCTGATACGCAGTGCGCGATCGTTCGTCGCGCTCTTGTCGGTATAGCCCGTTTGTGCCGACACGTGAATCGTTCGCCCGAAGAGCGTGAGGGTGTCGGCGTCGCTATCGATAGCGTCCAAGCGCGCTTGCAGCATCCCATTCGAGCGCGGCTCGACCCACAAGGTGCGGGCTCGCACGCGCTGATTCTCGAATACGCCGCGTACGCTCACACGTACGCCCGGCGCGAGCGCAGTCGTATCGTCACCCTGGCGTTCGGCGTCGCCTGCATCGATACGCCAGCCGCCAGCAACGAAGTCGGATAGATTCTCATAGTCGTCGATCTCGGCGCCGACAAGCATCTGTCGGCCTTCGGGCGCTTCGTTCAGGCTTTGTACGTTGATGCGGCTGGCAATGAGCGGATCGGTGCGCGCCGCATCCCGGCTTCCAAACGCCTCGATACGGCTGCCAGGTGTAAGCGCGGCGCGACTTGGGCGGATATCGGCGTTGGCGAAATCGATGACCTGGTCGCCGATAGTCAGGCGGGTGCCGTCGATGGTATCGATCGGGCCTTCGATTTCCAGCGTCGAGTTATTGGGCACGAAATCCGTCTCGCTTTGCCGGATCGACTCGGCATAGACCCGATTGGATGGCCGCGTGAAGCCGCTTACGGCGATCAGGTCGCCCGCGGCGAGCTCATCGGCCGGCGTGTTCACGAATGTGGTATTGCCATCGAAATACACCGTCTGTCCGAGCGCCACGAGCGAACCGCGTTCGCCATCGGTTTCGATGCTTTCGATGGGGCCATCGAGCGTGCGGAGATAGACGATGCGATCGGCATGCGCGCGGCCGTCGGCGTCCAGCGTGCCGGTCACGGCAACGCGATCGCCGACACTGAGCTTCGATTCGGGGACTTCTTCGCCCACGAATAGGATCGTCGCATCGTCGGTTTCGAACTCCATGCCCTCGATATAAACGCTGCCGAACCCGGAAACGATACCGGTGCCCTCGATACCGGCCTGACGGTCATCGCCGCTGCCACCGGAGCTGCAGCCGGCGAACGTGGCCAGTACGAACAGACTTGCGAGCAACAGGATGATTTTCGTCGCGCGATGCGCCGCGTTATTTAGACTGGTCGTCATCCGTTGTCTCCCCCTGGTCCTCGAAATAGTAAATACCCACGCCGGCGCGGGTATGAGCGGTCTCGTTGTCCGTGTCATCGACTTCGTGTCGCTCGAGCCAATCGTCGAGCGTTTCGAGCAGCTGTTGTGCCTGCTGTGAGATCAGACGATGGAATACGGGCAAAACCCGTTTGTTGACGCGCGTATTGAATACAGTACGTTGAAATCGCGGTTTTTTATCTTCGCCCGATGAAAGATTGTGCTCCAGGGTCGAGAGCAGATCGTGTCCGGCCGAACCGAGCATACGAATGCGCTCGGAATCGCCTGCGCCGGGTACGTAAGCGCGATTGAGTACGCGGACCGTGCCATCTTGCCCACGCGCAACCGAATGAACCCGTTCGAGTTCGTCGAGAATGGCCATCACCGGAATATCGCCGCTATAGCGACGCACCAGCGCACTGAAGCCGTCGCTGTCGTCGTCGAGGGGCAGAGGCCGCGGCGCGCCTTCGTCGTCGGTGAAGTCCGGGTCGCGGTGCCAGCCGGAAAGAACCCGGGTCGCGCGGTTTGCGCCGCCCCAGTTGCCCGCGTCGTATTGGGAATCGCTTTGTTCGCGCAGTCGCTTGACTTCCTTACGCGTCAACCCGGTTATGACGGCCACATGTGAATCGGTTGCGCGCTTGCCGTCGGGCGCGAATGAATCGCGTGCGACTTCCGCATAGACCGCACGAACGATGGCGTCGAAATCCCGATGCGCGATGCCTTGCGTAAGCATGATGCGCACGAGCGGTCGCAGCAGGCGGTGCGATGCGCGGGCGAGCCATTGACGATCGTGGTTATTCATCGGGCCATTATAGAGGTCTGCGGGCAGCCACCGACTCTCTGCCCGGTTGTGGTACATTTTCCGGACGATTCGCCGACTGATCACAAGCATGTCTGCAACTGCTCTGGCCTTGCAGGATTTCGCTCGTTACGACGACGCGGCCTGCGACGCACGTATTCGTGCCGCCAAGGAGGCGCTGGGTTCGCGCTGTGCCATTCTGGGCCATCACTACCAGCGAGACGAAGTCTTCGCGCATGCCGATTTCTCCGGAGATTCGCTGAAACTATCGGCTCAAGCGGCACAATCTGATGCCGAGTACATCGTGTTCTGCGGCGTGCATTTCATGGCGGAAGTGGCGGATATTCTCTCGCGCGACGAGCAGACGGTCATTCTGCCGGACATGGCAGCGGGCTGTTCCATGGCGGATATGGCCAATCTTCGCAACGTCGAACGCGCCTGGCGCGAGCTCTCCGACGTGCTTGAACCGGACGAAACGATCACACCGGTCACCTACATCAACTCCGCGGCGGACCTGAAAGCATTCTGCGGCCGTCACGGCGGCATCGTATGTACGTCATCGAACGCGCGCGGCGTGCTCGACTGGTCGTTCTCGCGTCGTGAAAAAGTGCTGTTCTTCCCCGATCAGCACCTCGGTCGGAACACGGCCTACGACATGGGCATCGGCCTCGACGAGATGGTGGTCTGGGACTACGACAAGCCCATGGGTGGGCTGACCGCGGATCAGATCCGCAACGCGAGGATGATTCTCTGGAAGGGCTTCTGCTCGGTTCACCAGATGTTTCATCCCAACCACATCAAGAAGTTTCGCGAGGAGCACCCGCAGGGCAAGGTGATTTCTCATCCGGAGAATGCCTTCGAGGTATGTCAGGCATCCGATGTGGTCGGCTCGACCGAAACCATTCTCAAGACCGTGCGTGCGAGCGAGCCGGGTAGTCATTGGCTGGTGGGTACCGAGTTGAACCTGGTCAACCGACTTCACCACGAAATGGCGGAAAAAAACGTGAAGGTACAGTTCATGTCGCCGGTGGTTTGCATGTGCTCGACCATGTTCCGCACCGACCCACAGCATCTGGCCTGGGTCATGGAAAATCTGGCCGAGGGGCATGTCGTGAATCAGATCAAGGTCGACGCCAGCGAGGCACGCGAAGCCAAGGCCGCACTCGATCTGATGCTCGAGATCACCGCCTAGCGCCGCGCCGCCCCACATGTGGGGTCGGCACCGCGTCTGCGCTACACTATGCGCCCTTACAAGCTTCGAAAACGTGTCGGCGAGCGCGAATCGCGCCGCCGCCGCTGTGCATTCTTCGTACTTCAACCCGAGCATTCGAACATGTTTGATTCCGCCCAGCGCATCGCCGAATTCGACCCCGAACTGGCCACCGCCATGGCCGACGAGGATCAGCGCCAGGAAGATCATATCGAGCTGATCGCCTCCGAGAACTACACCAGCCCCCGCGTGATGGAAGCGCAGGGCAGCCTGCTGACCAACAAATACGCGGAAGGCTATCCGGGCAAGCGCTTCTACGGTGGCTGTGAGCACGTGGACGTGGCCGAACAGCTGGCTATTGACCGTGCCTGCAAGCTCTTCGACTGCGATTTCGCCAACGTGCAGCCGCACTCGGGCGCGCAGGCGAACGCCGCTGTATATCTCGCTCTGGTCAAACCGGGCGACACCATCCTCGGCATGAGCCTGGATGCCGGCGGCCACCTCACGCATGGGGCGGCGCCGAATTTCTCGGGCAAAAATTACAACGCCGTGCAGTACGGTCTGAACGCCGAAACCGGCGAGCTGGACTACGACGAAATCCAGCGTCTGGCGGATGAACACCAACCGAAGATGGTGATCGGCGGCTTTTCTGCCTATTCGCGTCGTATCGACTGGGCGCGCATGCGCAAGATCGCGGATTCGGTCGGCGCCTGGCTGTTCGTCGATATGGCACACGTGGCTGGCCTGGTTGCGACCGGCCAGTACCCGAGCCCGTTGTCGCATGCCCATGTCGTGACCACCACCACGCACAAGACGTTGCGCGGTCCGCGCGGCGGCCTGATTCTGTCCGCGGCTGGCGACGAAAAGCTTTATAAAAAGCTCAACAGCGCCGTCTTCCCCGGCACGCAGGGCGGTCCGCTCATGCATGTGATCGCCGCCAAGGCGGTCGCCTTCAAGGAGGCACTGGAAACCGACTTCGAGGCCTATGCCGAGAAGATTGTGGCCAACGCCAAGGCCATGGCGCAGGTTTTCATCGACCGCGACTACCACGTTGTTTCCGGCGGCACGGACAATCATCTGATGCTCGTGAGCCTGGTCAAACAGGACATCACCGGCAAGGACGCGGAGGAGTGGCTCGGCAAGGCGCATATCACGGCGAACAAGAACGCGGTGCCGAACGACCCGCGTTCTCCGTTTGTGACATCGGGGCTTCGTATCGGCACGCCGGCGGCGACCACCCGCGGGTTCGGCGAAGACGACGTGCGCCAGATCGCCACCTGGATTTGCGATGTGCTTGATACGCTGGCCAAAGGCGGTGATATTGAAGGCGAAGCCGAACGCGTGCGCAAGCAGGTCAATGAGCTGTGTGCCCGTTATCCGGTGTATCGCACGCCCGCGCTCGGCGCCGCCTGATTGCGGTATAGCGTGCAGGGAAGGCGCTAATGCAATGTCCGTTCTGCGACGAGCGCGCCACGCGCGTGGTCGACTCACGTCTTGCGGCCGAGGGCAGTCAGGTGCGCCGACGCCGTGAATGCCCGGCGTGCGGCGCACGCTTTACCACGTTCGAAACAGCAGAACTGGTGCTGCCGCGCATCGTCAAGAACGATGGTACGCCCGAGCCGTTCGACGAAGCCAAGCTGCGCCAGGGCATCACGCGCGCCCTCTACAAGCGCCCGGTCGCCGCCGAGGCCATCGACACGGCGATCAGCCATATCCTGCAGCGGCTGCGCACCGACGCCGAACGCGAGGTCGCTTCGCGCCAGCTGGGTGAGTGGGTAATGGAAGAACTGCGCGAGCTTGATCAGGTGGCGTTCGTGCGCTTTGCCTCGGTGTATCGGCGTTTCGAGGACGTGCAGGCGTTTCGCGAGGAAATAGAGCGTCTCGAAGCGACGCCGGGCCGGCGCAGCGGGCAGTTGTCGCTGATCGATAGCGCGCCGAGCGACGAGCAGGAACAATCGTGAGCACGAATACCGTTCGCGAGGCGGTGCATGCCTATTTCATGCAGCGTGCGATCGAACTGGCCAGACGCGGTTGGTATACGACCCGGCCCAATCCGCGCGTGGGCTGTGTGATCGTGCGCGGCGAGACCGTGATCGGCGAAGGCTGGCACGAGCGTGCCGGCGAAAATCACGCCGAAAAAGCCGCGCTTGCAGACGTTGAGCGGCGCGGTGAAAGCGCGCGCGGTACGACCGCTTACGTGACGCTTGAGCCGTGCAGCCATACCGGTCGCACTGCACCCTGTGTGGATGCATTGATCGATGCCGGTGTCGCACGCGTGGTGGTCGGCGCGACCGATCCGAACCCGCAGGTCAACGGCCGTGGCATTGCGCGGCTGCGCGAAGCCGGGATCGAAGTGATTGCCGATGTGGTCGCCGATCGCTGTCGTGCGCTCAATCCCGGTTTCGAAAAACGGATGCGGGCCAAGCGGCCGCGTGTGCGCGTCAAGCTCGCGATGACTCTTGATGGTCGCACCGCAGCGGCGGATGGCACGAGCCAGTGGATCACCGGCGAGGTGGCACGCGATGATGTGCACCGGCTGCGCGCAGAAAGCGGGGCGGTCATGGTCGGTCGCGGCACTCTGAAGGCAGACGATCCGAGCCTCAACGTGCGGCTGAAAGGCGATTGGCCCCAACCGATGCCGGTCGTGCTCGATACCCATGTCGCTATCACGCCGGACGCCCGAGTTTTCGAAACATCGCCGCGTGTTCTCATCTATTGCGCAAGCACGGAGGGTGCGCGCATCGCCGCGCTCGAGCAGGCCGGCGCGGATATCGTAATGGTGGGGCTCAGTGATGATCGGCTCGATCTGCGCGCGGTGCTGGCTGATCTTGGGAAACGAGAAATCAACGATGTACTGGTCGAATCGGGGCCGCAGCTGGCCGGCGCGCTCGCCGATGCCGGTCTGGTCGACGAGTACGTGATCTATATGGCCGCCAAACTTCTGGGCGATGCCGGCCGCGGGTTGCTGCATATGCCGCAGATCGCCACGCTTGCCGACGCGCCGCAACTCGTGATCGATAGCGTCGAGCCGGTGGGGCGTGATTGGCGAATCACCGCGCGGCCGGCGGTTATCGAAGAGGACTGAGCATGTTTACCGGCATCATTAAAGGCATTGGGCGTGTGGCAGCGCTCGAAGAGCGCGGTGGCGATACGCGAATTGCGATCGACGCTGTCGACACCGACCTCGGCGACGTCGCCCTGGGTGACAGCATCGCTGTCAGCGGGGTTTGTCTGACCGCCGTCGAGCTGGACGGAACAACGTTCGCGGCCGATGTTTCACAGGAGACGCTCTCGCTGACCACGCTCGGCGCGCTTGAGGTGGGTAGTTCGGTGAACCTCGAAGGCGCGCTGCGCGCAGGCGAGCCGCTGGGCGGGCATATGGTGTCGGGCCACGTTGATGCTTTTGGCGTGCTTGAAGCGCGCGAGCAGGACGCGCGCTCGTGGCGGCTGACGTTCTCCGTGCCTGCGCATCTGAAGCGTTTTTTTGCGCCCAAAGGTTCTGTTTGTGTCGACGGCATCAGCCTCACGGTGAACGAAGTCGAGGGCGATCGTTTCGGTGTGAATATCGTGCCGCATACGATGTCGCACACCACGCTCGGAGAGCGCACTGTCGGCGATCGGGTGAACCTCGAAATCGACGTAATCGCCCGTTATCTCGCTCGGCTGACCGAGGCGCAATAAAGCGTCGCTGCGTTTTGTGGGGCGGTGCTAGACTGCGCTGCGGCGTGCCCTGGCACGCATATCTCGCTGCTCGCGTAACGCGCTATTTAAGGAATTCGCTATGGCCATCAGCCCGATTGAAGAGGTTGTCGACGACATGCGCAACGGGCGCATGGTGATCATGCTCGACGACGCCAATCGCGAGAACGAAGGCGACCTGATCATGGCCGCCGAATGCGTACGCTCGGAAGACATCAACTTCATGGCGCGCTATGGGCGCGGCCTGATTTGTTTGACGCTCACGCGTGAGCGCTGTCGTCAGCTGCATCTGCCGCTGATGGTGGCTGCCAGCGATGAAGCGCAGTCGACCAATTTCACCCTCTCGATCGAAGCCGCCGAAGGCGTGACGACCGGCATCTCCGCACACGATCGCGCCCAGACCGTGCGCGCGGCGGTCAAGCGTGACGCCCAGCCGTCGGATCTGGTGCAGCCGGGTCATATCTTTCCGCTCATGTCGCAGCCGGGCGGTACACTCGCCCGGGCCGGCCATACCGAAGCCGGTTGCGATCTTGCCCGGCTCGCGGGCCTTGAACCGGCCTCAGTGATCGTCGAAATTCTCAACGAAGACGGCACCATGGCGCGGCTGCCGGATCTGGAGACATTTGCTGCCGAGCACGATATCAAGCTCGGCACGATTGCCGATTTGATCCGTTACCGCATCGAAAACGAACGCACCGTGGTGCGGGTGACCGAATCGCAGGTCGACACCGAATTCGGTCCGTTCACGCTGTACTCCTTTGAAGACGAAGTCGACAAGGTCCTGCATTTCGCGATGGTGCGCGGCGATATCGACGCCGAAACGCCCACGCTGGTGCGCGTGCACGTACGCAACACGCTGGCGGACATGCTAGGTGTGCGCCACGGCGATTTCGGCTGGCCGCTGCGCGATACGCTGGCACGCGTGGCCGAAGAGGGCTGCGGCGTGGTCGTGGTGCTGCGTAAACCCGAAACAGCGCGCGAACTCATCGAGCGTATTCGTATCATCGAGGGTAATGTGCCGCCGCACGCCCCCGATGGCGCCGGCGACGAAAGCCGTATCCTGCGCACCTACGGCGTCGGCGCACAAATTCTCACGGATTTGGGTGTACGGCGCATGCGCGTGCTGTCGGCGCCCATGCGGTTACAGGGCATTTCCGGCTTCGGGCTGGAAGTTGTCGAATACGTTCAAGGCAAGGACGACGCGGAATAACTGCCGGTCGTCGTGCGATAATATCGATCGAAATCAAAAGGGCCGCCATCATGCGCAGCATTCAAGGAGAATTCGACGGCGACGGCTTGCGTATCGCCATCGTGTGTACCCGCTGGAACGACGATATCGTCGATCGGCTGGTCGACGGCGCGCTCGACGTGCTCAACGATTGCGGTGTCGACGACAACGACGTCACCCTGGTACGCGTACCCGGCGCGTTTGAACTGCCCCTGGCAGTGGATCGGCTGGCCGAGCGCGACGATTACGACGGCATCATCGCCCTTGGCGCGGTGATCCGTGGTGAAACGCCGCACTTCGATTTTGTCGCCGGTGAATGCGCCAAAGGTCTGTCCGCGACGGCACTCGAATATGGTGTGCCCGTCGGCTTTGGCGTGATCACGGCGGATAATGCAGAACAGGCCGATGCACGCGCGCAGCCCGACGAAGACCACAACAAGGGCGCGGAGGCGGCCAGTGCCGTGGTCGAGATGGCTTCGCTGCTGCGCATGATCGCGGAATAGGCGACACAAGAGATATTCAAGTGATCATCAGCGACGACCAGGTTCAATACGAATCGCAGGAAGAGGATCGCCCGGAGCAGGACGAACTGCCTACGCCGGCGCGTATTCCCGGCGGCGCGCGTATTCGTGCCCGTATGGCGGCGGTTCAGGCGATCTATCAGTGGCGCATGAGCGGCACGGATCTGGGCGAGCTGATTCTGCAATTCGCGCAGGCCGGACGTCTGCGCGAACTCGATCGCGAGTATTTCGAAACGTTGCTGCGCGGCGTCGTCTACGACGTGAGCGCGCTCGAAGGGGCTTTCGATCCGTACCTGAGCCGCCCTGCGGTCCAGCTGGACCCGGTCGAATACGCGATTCTTCTGCTGGCAACATTCGAACTGCGGGACCGCATCGAGATCCCGTTTGCCGCGATCATCAACGAAGCCACCAATCTCGCTAAAACCTTCGGCGCGACCGATGGTCATCGTTTCATCAACGGCGTGCTGGATGCCACCGCTCGTTCATTGCGCGCCAACGAGATCCGCGCGCGCAAGTAGCGTCGGCCGTGCGTGAATTCGCGCTGATCGATCGACTGTCGCAACGGCTGGCGAATCGGCGCGCGGACACGCGCCTCGGTATTGGCGACGACGGCGCGCTGGTCGCACCGTCAGCGGGGCAGGAACTTGCAATCACCACCGACACGCTCATCGCCGGCCGGCATTTTCCGGTCGATACGTCGGCTTTCGATATCGGTTACAAGGCGCTAGCGGTCAATCTGTCGGATCTAGCCGCCATGGGGGCCGACCCGGCCTGGGTGACGATTGCGCTCGCTGCGCCTGAGCTGAACGCGGGCTGGTGCGATGCGCTGCTTGATGGCGCGCTGGCCGCGATCGGCGACGCTTCAGTCGATATCGTCGGCGGCGACACCACCCGCGGCGAACTCTCGCTCACGATCACGGCCATTGGCTGTCTGCCGGCGGGCGCCGCACTGCGACGCAGCGGCGCGCGCGTGGGCGACTTGATCGCCGTTACCGGCACACTTGGCGATGCGGCCTACGGTTTGCAGTGTTGGCCGACGCGGGATAACGCGACCCGCGACCAGCAATTCTTTATTGATCGCCTCGCGCGCCCGCAATGGCGGCCGGGTGCTGCCCTGCGCGGGCTCGTCAACGCCGCGATCGATATATCGGACGGGCTTGCTGCAGACCTCGAACATGTTCTGTCTGCAAGTGAAGTGGGCGCCCGTCTGGATATCGATACGCTTCCAACGTCCGAGAGCATGATGCGCAGCTGTGATCGGGAGACTCGGCTCGGGCTGCAATGGTCCGGCGGCGACGATTACGAGCTATGCGTCACGCTGAACGAAGCTCAGCTCGACAGGGCGCGTGCGGCCATCGACTGCCCGTTGACTGTTATCGGCGAAATCGAAGCGGAAATAGGCCTGCGTGCGTTCGACAGGCATGGCGTTCGCTGGAATAGCGACAAGGCGCGCGGCTGGGATCATTTCGCGTGACGCGCCGGGCCGGCCGCTAGCTGTGATCTTTCAGTAG
>NZ_AFNV02000021.1 GCF_000215955.2 Salinisphaera shabanensis E1L3A | reverse complement strand
ACACCAGATTTGACAGTAACTCTCTGCCCGCCTGCACTCCTTTTCGCTATCTCGTCTGCGGATAGGTGGACTTCAATAGTTACTGCAGTCTCGTGTCGGCGCGCTTGCGCTTTTATGCGGTCGATGACTTGCTCGGGGAGCGTGCTTTCGAACTCTCGCTTCCTACGGGCGACCCAGCGCGCGCCGTTTGGCGCCTCCGTTAGCGCGTCTAGTTCGCGCTCAATCTCGACTTTAGCCACGAGCGCGTTGTCTAGGGTTATACGAAGCTGGCGAATTCGGTCCTGATAGTCGAGCGCGTTCGTCGCGTGTCTCCATTCTTCGCCGAGAAGACTCGTGCCACAGTCCTTTCCCATATGGACTTCGCGACCGTCGGGCAATCGGGCGACGTAGCCTCGCCCATGCCATTGATGGCAGTCACTGAGGCCGCAGGGTATTTTGTCCGGGAGCCTATACCAAGCTACGGCAGTGGCCGATTTGATCTCCTTACTGTTTAGGTCTTGTACGAGCGCGGCACGCGCATATAGTTGTTCGGCCGATACGATCCGCAGATCGTGTGAATTACTACTAAAGTATTGCGTCATCGAATGCTCCCAGCGCTATGCGCTGTTACGCGGCCAAGAAAACACGTCACGGCCCAAACTGATAAAGGGCTTTGAGTTCACGGACAGCCGTAAGAATTGCAACGGAACTCCGTAATGGTGTTTAATTAGCTCTCGGTACCAAGCGATTCTCCATTGCAGGTACCGACGGGTTGGTGAAAAAAGAACGACGCCTACTCGCTATCAGGGGTAATTAGCTAGCTTCTGTTTGGGGGCGTAGTTGCCGCTACGCCTCCTTCACTAGCTTTCATAGACCGCTCGCGCTTTTTTGCCAGCTCGCGACCAATATTGCGTCGCTCGCCGTTTAGGCGCTCACGGCCTTTCCAGATAGACATAAGCTGCCTCCATAGAAAGAGTTGCTTGGGTGAGCCAAGACCGCTCATCTGAAGCCCCGCGCCTCAAATTCGATACAAGCGCGTCTCTCCGCGCTAATGGTGCGGCTACGGGTTTTGACAGCTAATGTCGGTTTTAAAAGAGCGAGCAGACGTCGTTCAAATGCGAACGTCATGTCCACGGTCGAACTCTACCCCACTAGATACTGTGGTCAAGCGCCAATTATATGGATTCGGGGCACAAGATATAGTGGGTAGCCGCCGCGGGCTACTCTCAGAATCGTTGTCTGCCAATACTGTATTTAAATACAATAGTTTGCGACGCTATTGAAATTAGCCTCAACGTAACTGGCTGACGGCGAAGTCTATTAACTAGGCGTGAGAAATTAGAGCCCATGTGCGGAAGATACGGTCGAATAGCGCCTAGATACGAAATAACGGCTCGGTTGAGGTTGCTCTCGGACAGCAACCCGCCGGAACCGCTAGACGAGTCGTAAAGCGATACAATCAACCGCCGGGCGAGTTTCGCCGGTGTGGATTTCCACACTAGATGACCGAGGCACCATAGAGGTGGCTAACGTCTTCTGGGGTTTTATCCCGAGCTGGGCCGACGAAGCATCATTCGCGAAAGATCAATGTTCGTGCGGAAACCGCGCACGCCAAGCCGTATTGGCGCAAAGCCTTTCATCAGCGCCGCTGCGTTGTCGCGGCTGATTGGTGGATGGTTTGCAGCTTCTCGCTTTAGGGTACGGAAAACACTTGCTCAATGGCCGCTTTGGGTCGATAGCGGCCCTATTCACAGGCGCAATTTGCTATCGCGGTCGTAACCAGCTTGCTACGCGAGCTCGGGCAACACCGCGACCAGCAGCCGCTCGATATCAGCCATACCCTGCGCGAGCGTGGCTTCGATTTCGGCGTGGATCGCCGCCCCGCCGCTGCGCCCGGCCGCCTTGTTGACCACGACCGCACAGCAAGCGTAATCGAGGCCTGCTTCGCGGGCGAGCGCAGCTTCGGGCATACCGGTCATGCCGACAATATCGCAGCCGTCGCGCGCCATGCGGTCGATCTCGGCAGCGGTTTCCAGACGCGGCCCCTGAGTGACACCGTGTACACCGCCAGCGGCCGGATCGAGTTTCAGACCCTGCGCGGCGTCGACGAGCGCTTTCGAGAGGGCGGCGTCGTAGGGATCGGTGAAGTCGATATGGTCGAGTAGCCCGCCGCGTTCGTCGTCGTAGAAGCTGTGCGCCCTGCCCCAGCTGTAGTCGATGATCTGATCGGGGATGACGATCCGCCCGGCCCGCATGGCATCGGTAATGCCGCCCACCGCGGCAATCGCGATCACCTGCTTGCAGCCGGCATCGGCGAGCGCCTGGATATTGGCGCGATAGTTGATGCGATGCGGGGCGAGCTTATGGCCGGGGCCATGCCGCATGACAAAGCACACCGCGCGGCCGGCGAGATGGCCCCGCACCAACGGCCCGGAGGGCGCGCCCCAGGACGTGTCGATGTCGGACCGTGTTTCGGCGGCTTCCAGCTCTGCAAGATCGGCCAGCGCGGTGCCGCCGATGATACCGATGGGCGCGATGTCGGTTTCGCTCATGTGCGACTCATGCAATTCGAACAGGCGGACACGGCGCGCCGTATCGCCGAGGCAATAGGCGTGTCTAGCCGCCGTGCTTGGGGTGCTGATCGCCGTCGACTGCATAGACCGCGGGCAGCTGGCGGAAATAGCCCTTGTAGTCCATGCCGGCGCCGAAGACGTAGCGATCCTCGATCTCGGCACCCACGATATCGGCGTGCACGCCGGGCGTGCAGCGATCGTGATTCTTGCGCAGCAGCATGGCCGTGGTCACCGAGGCCGCGCCCTGGGCTTCGATGGCGTTGATGATGGCTTCCAGCGTATGCCCTTCGTCGAGGATGTCGTCGATGATGCAGACATGGCGGCCGTCCAGGCGCAGCCCGGGACTGACCTTCCAGACCAGTTCGCCGCCGCTGGTTTCGCCGCGATAGCGCGTGGCGTGCAGATAATCCAGCTCGAAGGCGAAATCCAGCCGCTTGGTGATTTCGGCGGTCGGATGCATGCCGCCGAACATCACGCACATCATGATCGGCGCCTTGTCGGCCAGCTGTGCGGTGATCTGCTCGGCCATACGGTCGTAGCAGGCATCCAGCTCGGCTGCGTCGATCAAACAGTCGGCATTTGCGCGTACCGCGCGGGCCTCGTCGTAACGTTCGGAATCAAAACCGCTCATGCTTCGCCTTCTTCGGTCGGGCTATCCGGGCCCTGGGTGGAGGTATAGCCACGTGTCTTTTCACGCGTGATCGCTCGATCGCGCTCGGATTGTACCTTTTCGGTGTCGATCTCTTCTTCCCGATCGTCATCTTCATCCCGCTCGGCGCGTGCGAAGTGTACGGCCTCGGGCACGTGCATGGTGGTCGTCGGATAGGCAATCGCCGCACCATGATCACGTACGACATCCTGCACACGCTGCAATACGCTTTGCTTGATGGCCAGGAATTCGGCCCAATCCGTGGTGTAGGTATAGCAATACACCAGCAGGTTGAGCGCGCTTGCGCCGAGGCTGTCGAGATAGGTCAGGATGACCTGATCGCTGTCGATGGCCTCGTCTTCGTCGAGCATCTTGCGTACGGCCGCCACGATATCGGGTATCGCCGCCGCGTCGTCGTAGCGCACGGCCACGGTTTCCATGATCCGCCGATGGCTCATGCGCGAAGGGTTCTCGAGCGCGACGTTCGAAAACACGGCGTTGGGTACATACAACGGGCGCATATCAAAACGCCGCAACGTGGTCGCGCGCCAGCCGATGGACTCCACCACGCCTTCGATATCGCGATCGGGCGAGCGAATCCAGTCGCCGACTGAAAACGGTCGGTTCAGATACACCGTCAGACCGCCGAATATATTGGCCAGCACATCGCGGGCGGCAAAGCCCAGTGCAATGCCGCCAATACCGGAAAAGGCCAGCAAGGCAGAGGGCGACACCCCGAACACCTGCATCGTCATCAGCCCGGCGGTGATCAGTGCCGCAATACGCAGCAGTTTGCCAATCGCGTCGGCGGTGGTGGCATCGATCGCGTTGTCGCGCCCGGCAGCGCTCGCAAGCGCGTTGGCGCCCACCGATTTGATCATCTTGAACACAAACCAGGTGAACAGCGCTACGAGAACCAGGCCTCGAAACTCCGGAATGTACTCCAGCCACTGCGGGCCATTTTCCGGGCGCGATACGCGTAGCGCCGTGGATAGCCCGACCACCCAGACCACGCCTTGCAGCGGGCCGTTGATGCTGTAGTAGAGCGCGTCGTCCCAGACGTTGGGGCTCTTTCGTACCCATCCACTCAGGGCACTCAACACAACGCTCACGAGAAAATTTGCGAGAGCCGTCGCGAGCACGATAGCGAACACGTCCACCACCACGCCAAATTGTTCTTGCAGGCCCTGATATTCACCAATCAGCGGCTTTAGCCATCCCCACTCCGGCATCGATCAACGTCCGTTTTTCAGGTCTTCGGTCAGTTTTGCGTTGAGTTCGACGGCTGTCTGCCAACGCGGATTGTCTTCGAGCGCTTGGCTTTCCGTGCCCGCCCTTGATCCGGCACAGCGCGCATGCAGGGCAAGCCGTCGCATAGCCGAGGCTTCGTCGTCGATACGCACGGCGTCGAGCAGTTCGAGCGTGGCGGCCCGATCGTTGCAGACCGGCAGATAATCGCAGCCTGCCGCCTGTGCCAGACGGGCGCGTTCGCTGAAACCACCGATCACCGCGGCCCCGCCCATGCTCAGATCGTCACAGAACACGCAGCCGTCGTAGCCGTATTCGCCACGCAGGATATCGCCGATCCAGCGTGGAGACAGACTTGCCGGCAAATCGTCGATAGCCGGATAACGCACATGCGCCATCATCAGCGAATCCAGCCCGTGCTTCATGAGCGCGCCGTAGGGCGCCATGTCTTCGGCAAGACCGCTTCGATCACGTTCATCGACCGGCAACTCGGCATGCGAATCCGCCGCGACATAACCGTGGCCTGGGAAATGCTTGGCGGTACTGGCGCTGCCGGCATCACGCAGCCCCTCACCCAGGGCCTGCGCAAGCGCGCCCACAGTCGCGGCATCGCCGGAAAAGGCACGATCGCCGATAACGGTCGACGCGCCATAGTCGAGATCCACCACCGGTGCGAGCGGCATGTCCACGCCCACCTGGGCAAGTTCGCTGGCTAGAAGCCAGCCGATTTCGCGCGCCGCAGACAAACCGGCTGCCGAGTCGCGCGCGGCCAGCGCGCCGATCGCGCGCATGGGCACGACCCGCGTGAAGTGTTCGCGAAAGCGCTGGACACGCCCACCTTCCTGGTCAGCCACAATAAGCAGATTCGGACGCGCCTCGCGCATGGCCGCGGTTAACTCAGCCAGCTGGGACGGATCTTGATAATTGCGGGTGAAAATAATGGCGCTGCCGACCGCCGGATGGGCGAGCACAGCTTCGTCTTCCCTGCTCAGACGCGTGCCTTCGACATCGACCATCAACGGTCCCGGCCGTTGAACCGTTTCACTCATGAATCAGAACCTTTGTGCCGACGTCGATACGGTCGAACAGATCGATGACATCGCTGTTGGACATCCGGATGCAACCCGTCGAACCGGGCTTGCCCATGACAGCCGTGTCGGCTGCGCCGTGAATATAGATATTGCGGCGCATACTATCCATGGCCCCGAGCCGGTTGCGACCGATCTCCTCGCCACACAGCCAAAGAATACGCGACAGAATCCAGTCCTCGCGCGGCGCTGACTCGGCCAGCTCCACGGAATAGACTTCGCCTGTCGGTCGACGCTCCTTGAACACTGTACCCGGCGGCGAATCGGCGCCGATCTTGGCACGAATGCGATGCTTGCCCCGCGGCGTCTGGTTGCTGCCTTCGAATTCACCGCCGCCCTTGGTCGCAGTCGACACGTCGTACTGCTTGATCTCGTGATCCTGCTGGTCGAGCAAGGTGAGCGTCTGCGCACGCAGATCGATCTCGATATGCACTTCGGTACCCATTACGCCCCCCATTGCGAATACGGCTCGAAAGCGAGCGCGTGATTGTAATAACGCGCATCGTCCGAAACTTCTTCCCCTACCCAGTCGGGCCGCTCGAACGATTCGTCCACCGCCCCCAGTTCGACCTCTGCAACCACGAGCGGCGCGTTGGCACCGCCGAATACGTCGATCTCCCACGTATGAGCGCCGTACTTCACCCAATAGCGGGTTTTGACCACCGGTGGCGCAACACATAGCGTCGCGAGCATTTCGCGCGCATCCTCGAGAGGAATTGCATACTCGTATTCTGCGCGTACCGTACCGACGGCGGCGGCTTTCACGTTGATATTCGCGTGCTCACATTCGATCCGAACCCGTACCGAAGCAGGCCCCTCGCCGCAAAGATAGCCCTGTTCGAAATCCTGACTCGCATGCGCATGTTCGCGCCAGTTCTCATTGCGAACAAGAAACTTGTGCTCGATTTCCGTGGCCATTGGCGTCCCTGTAGAGATAAGCGCAACGCGGCCGGCTACGCGCCCTCACCGCCCTGCTTGACGAATACCGCCATCGATTCGACATGGGCGGTATGCGGGAACATGTCCATCACACCCGCGTGCGTCAATCGGTAGCCATACCGATGCACAAGCTCGCCGGCGTCGCGCGCCAAGGTCGCCGGGTGACAGGAACAGTAGACAATGCGCTCGGCACCGGTAGCCGCGATCGATTCGAGCATTTCGGCCGCGCCCGAGCGCGGGGGATCGATGAGCACACGATCGACTTTCTCACGACGCCAGGCCGCCTCTTCCGGTGGCTCAAACAGATTGGCGACATGCGCCTCTATATTGTCCAGACCGTTGAACCGCGCATTCTCCTGCGCCCGCTCGACCAGGCCCTCTTCGCCCTCCACCGTGATTACACGCGCCGCTTGGCGGGCGAGCGGAATCGAGAAATTGCCGAGGCCGGAGAACAGCTCAAGCACCTGATGCGAGTCGTCAACCTCGAGCAGATCCAGTGCTTGCGCGATCATGCGCGCATTGATGCCGGCATGAATCTGCACGAAATCGTTCGGCTTGAAATAGAGCCGCGCGTCCCAGTCGGGCAATTCGTAGTAGAGCGCCGGCGCCTCGGCATCCAGCGGTGCAATCGTGTCTTCGTTGCCCGGTTGCAGATAGATAGAAAACTCGAAACGCGCGCCGAATTCGCGCAGGCGTTCGCGATCTGCCTCGGTCGGGTCGTCGAGTACACGAAAAACCAGCGCGATGACATTATCGGCGGCGGCCACCTCGATCTGCGGCAAGCGCTCGCGTATCGACAGCCCGTCAATGAGTTCTGCAAGATCGGTCAGGCGGTTGCCCACGGGGGCCACCAGCACCTCACAACGGTCGAGCAACGCGATGAAGGGTGCGCCGCGCTCGCGAAAGCCGACCAGCGTGCCGCCCTTCTTTTCGACATATTTCACGCCCAGACGTGCGCGGCGCCGATAGCCCCAGCGCGTATCGACCAACGGCGCGAGTACGGTATCCGGCTCGACCTTGCCGACACGTTCGAGCGCGGCCAGCAGCTGGCCCTGCTTGAATTCGAGCTGCGCATTCTCGCCGGCATGCTGCAATGCGCAGCCCCCACACAGGCCGAAATGCGCGCAGCGTGGTGTGACGCGCTTGTCGGACGCCGAGAACAGCGTCTCGAGCGATGCTTCCTCGTAGCTCTTCTTCTGTTTCGTTGGCCGGTAGAGCGCCTGCTCACCAGGCAACGTGTCAGCCACGAACACGGCCTTGCCGTCCACGTGGCCCACGCCGCGGGCGTTGCTGGCCAAATCCACAATATCGACAATGCCGCGATCAGCCGGCTTGCGCCGGCGCTGGCGACGACTCATCGGGCCGATTGCCTGTCGTTGTGTAACACGGTATCGCTCAACAGATAGTACGGCACGATCACGGTTTGTCGTAAACGCCGGTCGACAGATAGCGATCGCCGCGATCACAGATGATCATGGCGATGGTGGCGTTCTCGACTTCGCGCGCAATGTTGAGGGCCGCGAACACACTGCCGCCCGACGAGGGACCGGCGAAAATGCCTTCCTCGCGTGCGAGGCGCTTCATTGCCGTCTCGGCATCGGCCTGCTCGACATCGATGACGCGGTCGACACGTTCCGGTTCGAAGATCTTGGGCAGATATTCTTCCGGCCAACGACGAATGCCCGGAATCTTGGATTCGCCCGCCGGCTGCACGCCGATGATCTGGATATCCGGATTTTGTTCCTTCAGATAACGCGAACAGCCCATGATCGTGCCGGTCGTGCCCATGGTGGCAACGAAATGGGTGATCTGGCCGTTCGTCGCCTGCCAGAGTTCCGGGCCGGTGGTTTCGTAATGGGCCCGTGGATTGTCCGGGTTGGCGAATTGATCGAGCACCAGGCCCTTACCGTCGCGCTGCATTTCGGCAGCGAGGTCGCGTGCGCCTTCCATGCCCTCGGACTCGGATACGGAAATGATTTCCGCGCCGTAGGCGCGCATCGATGCGCGCCGCTCTTCGCTCATGTTCTCGGGCATGATCAGCACCATGCGATAGCCCTGCATGGCCGCGACCATCGCCAGCGCGATACCGGTATTGCCGGAAGTCGCTTCGATGAGCGTATCGCCCGGTTTGATATCGCCCCGCTCGGCGGCGCGCCGGATCATGCTGTAGGCAGGTCGGTCCTTGACCGAGCCGGCCGGATTGTCGCCTTCGAGCTTGGCCAGCAACGTGTTCGAAGGCTGCGACGAATAGCTTTCGGGCAGCCGCTGTAGTCGGGTCAGCGCACTCTGGCCGACAAAGTGATCGAGCGTCGGATAACGGTCATTATTGCTGTTCATTGGCGAAGTCTAGCAGCGCCGGCCATTACGCGGGAATCGCCGGCGAAAATGAAGAAATACCGCGGTGGGATACGGGTTATCGCAGCGCACGGCGTCCGGCATCCATAGCGGCCCGCATTTCCTTCACCGCTTCGTTCAGACCCATGAAAACCGCGTCGGCAATCAATGCATGGCCGATATTGAGCTCCACGATCTGTTCGATCGCCGCGATCGCCCCCACATTATCTCGAGTCAGACCGTGACCGGCGTGCACTTCGATACCCAGATCGTGGGCTTGCGCGGCCGCTTCGGTTATACGCTCGAGTTGATGCTTGCGCTCATCATCGTGCGTGGCATCGGCGTAGGCGCCCGTATGTAGTTCGATAAAGCGCGCGCCGGCCCGGCCTGCGGCCTCGATCTGATCATGCTCGGGGTCGATGAACAGCGCGGCCTGAATGCCGGCGCCGTGCAGCCGATCGAGCGCATCGCGTACCGCATCGAGCTGGCCGGCAACGTCGAGCCCGCCTTCGGTTGTGAGTTCTTCACGCTTTTCCGGCACAAGGCAGGCGTCGCGCGGTTTGAGGCGATCGGCGATGTCGAGCATCTCCTCGGTCAGCGCCATTTCCAGATTGACGGGCACATCGCCGGCCGTCACGATCGCTTCCACATCGGCATCCTGGATATGGCGGCGGTCCTCGCGCAGATGCACGGTAATACTGTCGGCGCCCGCGGCCATCGCGGTGCGCGCGGCGTAGGCCACATCGGGATAGTGCGTGCCGCGCGCCTGGCGTAGCGTGGCCACATGGTCGACGTTCACACCCAAGCGTAGCGGCGCATGGCCATTGGTCGAATCGTTCATGATCGGTCTCCGGAAGACGAGTTATCGGGCTCGGCAGGCGCCGCAGCAGACGCCTTGAATGCCTGCATTGCTTTGAGCGTTTGTACGGATTTCAAGGGTTGTGTACCCAGATGCGGCGCGATCGCCGTTTGCATCAACACCCGGGCGGCATGCACATCGGCCCGCCCGGCAAAGCGCCCGTTCACCAAACCGTGCAGCGCGCTACCAGGAATCGCCACCTCGTCCTCGCCGACGCTGACGCTACGCAGGCGTAAGCCAAGCTCGGGGGCATAGACATATTCGAGCGCTGCATCCACCGGCTCGCCGGTGTCGCTCGTGATATCCAGCGGCACGCCGTACCCCAGCTCGTCGAGCAGATCGCGTTCGAAAAAACGCAGCGCGACCACGGCAGGCGCGCCATTGTCGAGTGCGGCCAGCAGTGCGTCCAAGCTATCGTGAATCGCGGCGTGGGGATCGTCGCGCGCAGTTAGGCGCATGACCAGTTCGCTGGCATAGAAGCCGGCCATCAACGCGTTGCCGGCCAGCGTATGCCGGCGCACGGTATCAACATCCGTGAGCGTATAAAGCTCACCGCGGCCGGACCAGGACAATTGCAGCACGGCCAGCGGCTCGAGCAGCCCGCGCCAGCGGGATTTGGGCCGGCGTGCGCCTTTGGCGACCAGGCCGATGCGCCCGTATTCGCGTGAAAACGCCTCCACGATAAAGCTGGTGTCCCGCCACGCTCGGCGGTGCAGAACGATTACCGGCGTGAGATCAACGCGCACTCGAACGCTCTTCGGCGGTTAAACTACGGCAGCCCGCGGTTTCGGCGAGCGGGTACGTGTCCGACTCGCGCACATAAACGCAGTAATTCGCCCGGCGCGCGCTCGATACGTTGATTATCGGATAACCGCTCGACAGCCGCATAGACCGCTCAATTCGGCCATGGATCAAGACGTCAAGCGTCAATCTCTTCGTGCCTGCGTTCATCCGCGGCAATCCATCGAAAACGCTTTCCAGGACTGCGCCAAAGCGCGATCAATGCCCGAGGTCACGCACGCTGGCTTCGCTATCGATCCAGTTTTCGCGCACTTTCACCCACAGGCGTAGATCCACCCGGTGTTCCAGACGATCGACCAGGTCCAGGCGTGCCGCACGGCCGATCTTCTTGAGCATGGCCCCGCCCTTGCCGATCACCATCGCCTTGTGATTATCGCGTGATACCCAGATACAGGCATGGATTTCGATCTGTTCGCCGCCCTGCTCGAAGCGCTCGATTTCCACCGCGGCCGAGTACGGCAGCTCTTGCTGCATGTACATGGTGAGCTTTTCGCGCACTGTTTCCGCAGCAATGAAGCGCAGGTTGCGATCGGTATATTCATCCTCCGGGAACAGAAACGGGCCTTCGGGCATACGCGACGCACACTCGGCGACGACCGAATCCAGATTCTTGTTTTTCTGTGCCGACACGGGGGCAATGAAGGCGAATTCGCGGCGCGTGTTCATCTGCTCGATAAATGGCAGCAGCTCGGTTTTATCGGGTACCCGATCCACCTTGTTGATGACCAGCCCCACTGGTGTACGAATCGAAGCCAGGCGCTCGAGCGCAGCAGCATCTTCAGCGCGCCATTGCCCGGCCTCGACGACGAACAGCACGACATCGATACCGGCCAGACTCGACATCGCCGTTTCGTTGAGCACCCGGTTGAGCGCGCTGCGCTGGCCGGTATGCAGGCCGGGCGTGTCGACCAGCGCAATCTGAAGACCGGGCTGAGTCAGCACGCCGATGATGCGATGACGCGTGGTCTGCGGCTTGGGCGTAACGATACTGACCTTTTCGCCGACCAGCGCATTGACCAGCGTCGACTTGCCGACGTTGGGGCGGCCGACCAGGGCGACCATGCCGCTGCGTGTCGTCGAAGTGTCGTTCATCGATTACTGTCCTTTGGTGTCATGAGTCGGCGCCGAGTTTTTCGAGCATGCGCCGTGCCGCGTCTTGTTCTGCCTTGCGCCGACCGCCACCCTCGCCTTCGACGCTGTCGCCGCTATCGGCAAGCCGACATCGCGATACGAAATGCTGGCAGTGATCGGCGCCGGTGACCTCTACGAGTTCGTATTCCGGACGACTGCGTGAGCGCGCTTGCAGCCATTCTTGTAATTGCGTCTTGGCGTCCTTGAGACTGGCCGCGCTCGGCAGGTCGGTCAGTCGCTGCGCGTACAGATGCAAGATGACGCGCTTTGCGGCATCGAAGCCGTTTTCGCAATAAATCGCGCCCAGCAGCGCTTCGACCCCGTCGGCGAGAATCGAGGCACGGCGCCGGCTGCCATTACGCATTTCGCCCGGACCGAGCACGATGGCCGCGCCGAGTTCGATTTCCTTGGCTATCGCTGCGAGCGTGGTTTCCCGTACGAGCGAAGCCCGCAGCCGCGACAGATCGCCCTCCGGCGCATCGGGGCACTGTTCGAACAATGCGGCCGCAATGGTGAAATTGAGCACACCGTCGCCCAGAAACTCGAGCCGCTCGTTATGGTCGGCCTCGGCGCTACGGTGTGTAAGCGCGCGATTGAGTAGCGCCCGGTCTTTGAAGCCGTAGCCGAGGTGTTGCTCTAGCGCAACGCGCGCCTGTTCGCGGTTGCGATCACTCGGCGCCATTATTACCCGTCAACAGCGCTTTTTCCTCGAAGGAATAAACCATCGAAATATTGAACAGCAGCGGCCGACGCACTTCGTAGGCCACCGAAATCTCGCGCGCGCCGCCGGCCACACGGCTGACGGCAACATCGCGGCCGTTGATATTATCGACATAACCCGAATCGAAACGGCGCTGGATTGCCTGCTGAATGGCAGCGGCCGGTGCCGTCTTGAGCTTCGGCTGCTCGGCGGCCCATTCGATGGTTTCGCGAATATCGTAGGCCGTGAGATATACCGGCACGCTCTTGATTGCGACCAGTAGCAACAGACCGAGCGTGGCCAGCACATAGATCAACGACCACATGGTCATGCCTCGCTGGCTTCGCATGCTGGCGGGGTTCGCAGGGTGGGCTATTTGGATGGCAGAAGACATATCGCGCTCGACTGGGTTTTATCTATTATCGGCCCATCAATGCAGAATATGACCGATGCGCGAGAAGCGCACATCGAATTCCGAGAAATCCACGCTCATCCAGATCATGAATGCCTTGCCGACCAGATTTTCTTCCGGCACGAAACCCCAGACGCGCGAATCCGCACTGTTGTCACGATTGTCGCCCATGACGAAATAACGGTTCTGCGGCACCGTCATGCTCACGTCCGGTCCGCGCCGGCCGTCAACCTGCAGTATGGGGTGTTGCATGCCTTCTTCCGGCAGCGTTTCCATGAACTGATGCATGGTCGAGAGCGCATCGGCGTCCGGGCCGTCGTAGACGCCCAGCTGTTCGAGGTCGACGGGCTCGCCGTTGATGAACAAATGCTCATCCGCGTAGGTGATCTGGTCCCCGGGCATGCCGATCACGCGCTTGATGTAATCCTTGGTCGGATCGGGCGGATAGCGAAACACCACCACATCGCCGCGCTCCGGTTCGCCCAGATCCAGAAACTTGTTATGAAATACAGGCGCACGCAGGCCGTAACTGAATTTGTTGACGAGCACGAAGTCCCCCACCAGCAGCGTGGGCACCATCGACTTCGACGGAATACGAAACGGCTCGAACACGAACGCACGTAGCAACAATACCGCGAGCAATACCGGAAAGAATGAACGTGCGAACTCGATGAACCCGTTAGGCTCGTCGTGCTTGCCGCGCTTGGGCGCCAGCGCAATCCGGTCGATGAGCCAGATGATGCCCGTTGCGATCGTGGCGATCGCAAGCCAGGCTTCGAAATCCATATGCACGTTGTTCATCGTCGGCTAGTCCGAATCGTCGGTCGAAAGCACGGCAAGAAAAGCTTCCTGCGGGATTTCCACACTGCCGACCTGTTTCATGCGCTTTTTGCCTTCTTTCTGCTTTTCCAGCAGCTTGCGCTTGCGCGATACGTCGCCGCCGTAGCACTTGGCGGTCACGTTCTTGCGCATGGCCTTGACCGTGGAGCGCGCCACGATACGCGTGCCGATCGCAGCCTGAATGGCCACATCGAACATCTGACGCGGCACGATCTTCTTGAGTTTTTCGACCAGTGCCTTGCCACGGTCATAGGCCTTGTCGCGATGCACGATATGCGCGAGCGCATCGACCGCCTCACCGTTGATCAGCACATCCAGGCGCACCAGATCCGCCGCCTGGAAGCGGGCGAAATCGTATTCGAACGAGGCAAAACCGCGCGAGACCGACTTCAACCGGTCGAAGAAGTCGAGCACGACTTCCGATAACGGCAGATCGAAATTCATGGCGACCGAATTGCCCATGTAATTCATGTCTTTCTGCACGCCACGCTTTTCCATGCACAGCTGCAACACAGGCCCGACATACTCCTGCGGCATGAGAATATTGGCATGAATGATCGGCTCGCGAATCTCGTCGATCTCGCCAACGCTGGGCAACGACTGCGGATTGCTGATTGCGCGCAACTCGCCGGTGGTCGTGAGCACTTCATAGATCACGGTCGGCGCCGTGGTGATCAGATTCAGCCCGTATTCGCGTTCCAGGCGCTCCTGCACGATCTCCATATGCAGCATGCCGAGGAAGCCGATACGAAAACCAAACCCTAGCGCGGCCGAGTTTTCGGGCTCGTAGTTGAGCGAAGAGTCGTTCAGACGCAGCTTGGCAAGCGCATCGCGGAAATCTTCGTACTGGTCCGAATCCACCGTGAACACGCCGGCGAAGACCCGCGGTTGCACCTGCTTGAAACCCGGCACCCGTTCGGCGCAGGGATTATGCGCATGCGTGAGCGTATCGCCGACAGGCGCGCCGTCGATATCCTTGATACCGGCGATCACGTAACCGACTTCGCCCACTTCCAGCGCCTTGAGCGACTTTTTCTTGGGCGTGAAGATGCCCACGTCATCGACCTGGTATTCACGCCCGGTGGACATGACCTTCATACGATCGCCCTTGGCCAGCCGGCCGTTGCGAATACGCACGAGCGATACCACGCCCAGGTAGTTGTCAAACCAGGAATCCACGATCAACGCCTGCAAAGGCGCATCGGAATCGCCCTGCGGCGGCGGGATACGACGGATTATCGCTTCCAGCACGTCGGTGATCCCTTCGCCCGACTTTGCCGAGCACAGCAGGCGCTCGGTGGTGTCGATGCCAATGACGTCCTCGATCTGCTTGGCGACGCGTTCCGTGTCGGCTGCGGGCAGATCGATCTTGTTGAGTACCGGCAGAACTTCGAGATCCTGTTCGATCGCCGTGTAGGTATTGGCCACACTTTGTGCTTCCACCCCCTGAGAGGCGTCGACCACCAGCAAGGCGCCTTCACAGGCAAACAGCGAGCGCGAGACTTCGTAGGAGAAGTCCACATGTCCCGGCGTATCGATGAAGTTCAGGTGATAGGTTTCGCCGTCCGCGGCTTCGTAGTCCAGCGTCACGGCCTGGGCTTTGATCGTGATGCCACGCTCGCGCTCGAGGTCCATCGAGTCGAGCACCTGCTCGGCCATTTCGCGTTCGGTCAAGCCATGGCAGGTCTTGATGAAACAATCCGCGAGCGTCGACTTGCCGTGGTCGATATGGGCGATGATGGAAAAGTTGCGTATGCGTGATTGCATCAGGACTTCATTGCAGCGCGCGATGGCGACATAAAACAATCGCCCCGGCAGAAAACCGGGGCGATGCGATCAGGCTAGAGTATACGCGCTCAACGACGCGAGTTTCAGCCGAAGGCCGCCCTGTTCACTTGTTTTTAGGGCGCATCGCCAGATACAGGCGCGTGCCCTCGCGCCAGACCAGCAGTGCCACCGGCCCATCGGCGTTGTCGAGCGCGTTACGTAGCGCGGCAACATCCTCGACGTGACGTGAGCCGACCGCGAGTACGATATCCCCCGGCTCTAGTCCGGCTTGTGCGCCCGCGCCGTCGGCGACGTCGGTAACGCGCACGCCGCCCTGGTCGAGTTCGAGTTCCCGGCGTGCTGCCGTATCCAGCGATTCCAGCGTCAAACCATATGGTTGTTCTAACGGTTTTTCTTCTTCCGCCGGCGCGGTCGCCGCCGCCAGATCCTTGGGCAGTTTCTCGATTTCCACATCGATTTCTTCGCGCTCGCCGTCGCGCAATACCGTGACGCTCGCGCTTTCGCCGGGTGCGACAGTACCGACCAGCGGTGGCAACGAGGCCGCCGAGTCGACTGGCTGATCGTTGAACGAAAGAATCACATCACCGGCTTCCAAGCCCGCGGCTTCGGCCGGGCTGTCGGGCATGACGCGTGCGACCAGCGCCCCTTCAGGACGCTTGAGCTTGAACGACTCGGCCAGTTCGCGGTCGACATCCTGAATCTGCACGCCCAGCCAGCCCCGGGTCACGCTGCCGCTGTTACGCAGCTGTTTGGCCACGTCCATGGCGATATCGATCGGAATCGCGAACGACACGCCCTGATAGCCGCCGGTCTGGCTGTAAATTTGCGAGTTGATGCCGACGACCTCACCGGCGAGATTGAATAACGGCCCGCCCGAATTACCGGGATTGATCGCCACATCGGTCTGCAAAAACGGGACGTACTGATCGCTGGCCAGACTGCGCTGTTTGGCCGAGACAATGCCGGCCGTCACCGATGTTTCGAAGCCGAACGGCGAGCCGATCGCCACCACCCAGGAACCCACGGGCAGTTTGTCCGGGTCCCCAGTCTTTACCGTGGGCAGATCGGTTGCATCCACCTTGAGTACAGCCAGATCGCTGTAACTGTCCTGGCCGACCACTTCGGCGACGAGCTGGCGCCTGTCGTTGAGCTTGACCACGATCTGGCCGGCGTTGGCCACGACATGACGATTGGTCAGAATGTAACCATCGTCGGATATGATGAAGCCCGAACCCAGCGACGCATGCAA
Organism: Salinisphaera shabanensis E1L3A; assembly: GCF_000215955.2. Taxonomy (GTDB): domain Bacteria; phylum Pseudomonadota; class Gammaproteobacteria; order Nevskiales; family Salinisphaeraceae; genus Salinisphaera; species Salinisphaera shabanensis. The sequence continues at coordinate 62,445 of NZ_AFNV02000021.1, read as the reverse complement.
CGAGCCACCCGGCGCAGGCGGCACTGGGCCTTGTTCGCCCGGCTGCTGACCGTCTTCGAAAAAGCGCCGCAACCAACCCTCAAGCGCGTTGTTGTCGCCGCCTTCTGCCTCATCGGAATCCTTGGGCGGCGCCGCACTGATATTCACGACAGCCGGCGACACCTGCTTCACCAGCCCCGTGAAATCCGGCAGCTGGCCGTTACTTGCAATGGGAGCCGGCTCGTCCTCTCCACAACCGGCGAGCATTACGAGGCTCACCAGCAAAAGCAGCAATACATGTGCGGCGCGGGTTTGAGGATTCATTGCGACTCGCTTTCAATCGGGCTTTGGGGGTGCCGGCGCATGACGCCGTGTTCGATCACGATGCACGACGGCAGCCTCGCAAGATTAGCGCAGTCCGCCGCCGGGGTCAGGGCGAACCGTTACTGTCTGCGGATTGGGTTTCGCGCACCAGATTTTCGGCAATGCGTTTGACCGTGCGCGCCGGCACTTCGCCGACGACCGTGATCTGGGTCTCGCCCACCACGTGGCCATAGGCATTGACCGCGCCCATCGTCGTCGCGCCCTGCAGCGGTTTGCGCAGGCCGGCCGGGGCAACAAATGCAGACACGGTTGCCACGCCATCGGTAAACAGCATCTGGCGTACATAACCGCTTTCTGTCACCCGGCGCACACCATCTTCGGCCAATTCAAACCCGGGCGGTAGATCGGTTGGTTTCCACGCATCTTCAGGCACAGGCTTGTCCTCGACCTGCACCGCTTCGTGCTTGATCACGCGAAAGCCGTGTATGTCGTAGCCCGGCTCGAATTCGCTGTCGTTGATCGATTCCGGAAACTCGATCTGCGTGAACATGAGCTGTTCTAGCACATTGCCATCGCTGACCAGATCGAGCTTGAGCGGCAGATACGTCTTGTCATCGATAAGCATGCGATAGCCGTAACGATAACCATCGAGCGGCTCGATACTCACGAGTCGCCCGACACGATCGGACAGCCGCCGCTGGCCCATATCGCTGACGCGGTAATGTTCGCGCATGCGGTCGGCCGAAAACTGAACGACGCTACCAAGCAGGCCGTCATGCTTGCGCCGTGAAATCAGCACGACTTCACTATTGGGCAGAATCGACGTCACTACGCCACCACGGCGAATGACCTCGCGCGGCTGACCTGTCAGGGAAACAAGGCGCTCCTGCTCCAACCCACCCTGCATGCGATGGATCACGCGCAGCGTGTCGAGCTGGCCTTCACGCAGATAAACAAGAATGCCGCGGTAGGTTTCGCTACGCACGGCTTGCGAGGCCTGTCCAAGCAGCGCGTTGATTGAGTCATCCGAATTGCCGGATGCCTCGGCCTCGGCGGCCTGAGCGGCTGCGCATAGCGCCGTTAGAACGAACAGCAGTAGGAACGCAGAAAGCGCTCTCGTCACTGCGGCGTATCCTGCCCATAAGTGGCGACACGCACGAACCCGGGCGTCGTCCCCGACATGCCATAGCCGCGAGCCAAACCGTTGTGCTCGACAAGATAGCCGTTGAGCTCATCTTCGAGTGCCGGGTCCGATACCGACCAGTGATCGGCCGGGCCACGCTGTACGGCAGCCTGACTCGGACCCGCCTGACGAAGCATGTCGCTCGATAGCTGATTCGATGCGACCATCGAGCCGGCATCACCCAGGCCTGCCGTGTCGCCTTGTGCGGCCACAGTGGTCGTCGCGGTCGTGCCATTGCCCGACGCGCTGGCCAGCGTATCGCCCCCGGCGCCTTCACGCTGCAGGGGATTGCTCACCAGCAACACGATACCGGCAGCCGAAGCGACGGCAGCCAATCCGGCCATGCTGCGCCAGCGACGTCGTGCCGCCACCCGCATCGGCACCGCAATCGGTCGCGCCGCAGAGGTTTCCGGGCGGTCTTCGGCGATAGCCGCCATAACCCGGTCCGAGAAATTACAGTCCAGCGGCACAGCCATTTCGCCGTTGTGGGCGCGTAGCGTGGTGCGCAGCCAGTGCTGGCGCCCCCAGCTTTGACGCAACTGATCGTCGCGCAACAAAGCGCTGATCACCGCGTCCGTCTCGTCGCGTGTGGCCTCGCCGTCGAGAAATGCGGAAAACTGCTCGTTCATGCTGACCTCACTTGTCCGACAGGGACACCAATTTCTGCTCGATTGCCGCACGGGCACGAAAGATACGCGAACGTACCGTACCCACGGGGCAATCCATTGATTGTGCAATCTCTTCGTAGCTCATGCCATCCAACTCGCGGAGCATGATCGCGGTGCGCAAATCTTCCGGCAACTCGCGAATGGCACCGATCACCGCGTCCCGTATCTCTTCGCTTTCCAGCAACGCTTCCGGCGTGTCCTGCTCCGAAAAGCGATCGGTATGGCCGAATGCTTCGGCATCGGCGATGTCGATATCCTGACTTGCCGGGCGCCGCGAACGGGCCACCAGAAAGTTCTTCGCCGTATTGATCGATATGCGGTAGAGCCATGTATAGAACGCGCTATTGCCCTTGAATCCGTTGAGCGCCCGGTAGGCCTTGATGAAGGCTTCCTGCGCGACGTCCGGCGCATCTGCCGGACTCACGTAGCGGGCGACCAGCTTCACGACCTTGTGCTGATACTTGCGAATGAGCAAGTCGAAGGCACGATCGTCGCCGGACTGGGCACGGGCTACCAGTTGCTCGTCGCTGACATCTTCAGTCATCTATCTGCAGCGCCGGACATCTGGTAAGCCAGAGCAATCGATGCGCGAATTAACCTCTTCGTTGTTGCGTGCTGCGACGCCGTTATCCACGTAGACCGCGGATTCGCAAATAAGTTCGCAACGATTTTGCGCTATGCTGCCAGCCGTCATCTTTCTGCTACACAACCGAATGAGACGCTTTGCGTCGAGGTGCTCAGTGTAGCGACGCAACTTGCTTTCGTCATGCAATCGACCGATCCACAGGTTTGCAAACGCTTCGATGTCGTCGTTGTAGGCAGCGGCGCGGCCGGCCTGACGCTCGCGCTGCGGCTGGCTCGCAGCGGCCGGCGCATCGCCGTGATTTCCAAGGGCGCGCTCGCCGAGGGCAGCACGCTATATGCCCAGGGCGGCATCTCGGCCGTGCTCGATGCAGGCGACAGCGTCGAGGCACATGTCGCCGATACACTCGCCGCCGGCGCCGGGCTGTGCGATGAAGCCGCAGTCCGGCATACCGTGTCGCATTCGCGCGAAGCCATTGAGTGGCTGATCGAGCGCGGCGTGCCGTTCACACGCGCTGACGAAAGTGACGCCGAGTCGGGCTATGCCTATCATCTCAACCGTGAAGGCGGCCACAGCCATCGCCGTATCATCCATGCCGACGATGCCACCGGGCGTGCCGTGGAGACAACGCTCGAAGGGCTCACTCGCGCCAGCGAGCAGATCACCATATTCGAACATCATATGGCGGTGGAGCTGATTGTCATGGCCGACGCCTACGAGCCCAGTGGGCGCTGTCGCGGCGTCTATGTGCTTGATATCGAAGCCGACACCGTGCACACGTTTGCCGCCGACCAGGTGGTGCTGGCCACGGGTGGCGCGAATCTGGCTTATCTCTATAGCAGTAATCCGCATGCAGCGAGCGGCGACGGAATCGCCATGGCCTGGCGCGCGGGCGCGCGGGTCGCGAACATGGAATTCATGCAGTTTCATCCGACCTGCCTGTACCACCCCAAGGCACACTCTTTTCTGATCAGCGAAGCGCTACGCGGTGAAGGCGCGGTTCTGCGCCTGGCCGACGGCAGCCGCTTCATGCCGCGCCACGACGAACGGGCCGAGCTCGCGCCACGCGACGTCGTTGCCCGGGCCATCGATGCGGAAATGAAGCGTACCGGCCAACCGCATGTCTGGCTGGACATCACGCATGCCGGCAAGGCGTTCATTGAGAAACATTTTCCGGCCATCAACGCGCGCTGTCTCGAACTGGGCCTCGACATGAGCGTCGAGCCGCTGCCGGTCGTGCCCGCGGCCCATTACACCTGCGGCGGCGTGATTACCGACCTGGCCGGTCGAACCGATATCGCTGGCGTCTATGCGATCGGCGAATGCGCATTCACGGGGCTGCATGGCGCCAATCGTATGGCCAGCAATTCGCTGCTCGAATGTATTGTTTACGCAAGTTCTGCAGCTGCCGATATCGAAGCGCGCAACGACCGCGTCGAATCCGCGGTGGCACTACCGGCTTGGGACGAATCGCGGGTAACCGATTCGGACGAAGAAGTGGTCGTTGCCCATAACTGGCAGGAATTGCGTCGCTTCATGTGGGACTACGTGGGCATCGTGCGCACGACCAAGCGCCTGGAGCGCGCGCTACATCGTATCGAGCTGCTGCGTCGTGAAATCCACGACTATTACGGCAGTTTTCGGGTGACCCCGGGGTTGCTGGAACTCCGCAACCTCGCTCAGGTTGCCGAGTTGATCATCCGCAGTGCGCTCGATCGACGCGAAAGCCGGGGCTTGCATTTCATCAGCGATTTTCCGCACACGCTACCGCGTGCGATGCATACCGTGCTATCGCCAGAGCGTTCACGCGAGATCGGCCCCGGGGTGGCTTACCGGCCACTCTAAGGCGACGCCGATCCCGCTTTCAATCACGCTGACTGCGGTCGGTCAGGAAATCCGCAACCGCGCGCTGCGCCGCGCGATTCGATAACGTTGACGCGTGTCCGGCCGCCGTGATCGGTGCCCAGTGCGCCGACGCGTGACCCGTGGCTAAAGCGAGCCCCCAACGCGGCGGCGTGACCACGTCGGCCATACCGCCAAGCACCAGCATTGGCCTATCGACCGGTCTGCCCGCACCGGTCTTGTATCGAGCGAGTGGCCAATCATCGCAGACCGATCCCTGAGGGGCTTGTTCGATATACCGGGCAATCATCGGCGCTTCGGCGAGCGCGTCTTGCCAGGCGTTCGAACCGCCAGCGTGTTCATCGTGCAAGGCGCAGCGTGTTGCCCAGAACACGGCCGTGCTACGCGACCCACTGCTCGCCTGCGCTGCCACCCGTGCGGCCAACGGTACCAGTGCGGCGGGCTGACCTCGCAGAGCGCGCTCGATACGTACAACCGTATCCTGTTCCTGGCCGCTGTCGTAGGCGGCGAACAGGATCATCAACAAGAGCCGATACGGCGTGATCTCGAACAGCGGCGGCAAACCACGATAGGGCACAAGCGCAACGACGGCAGGCCGGCGTTCGAAGCGCGCCAGCAAGGCAGCGATCGCACGCCGCGGCGATCGCGTGGCGCAGTGGCTGTGTGCAGTACAAACCTGGGCTAGCTGCTCGATCGCGCGATCGATCTGCGTTGGTAGCGCCGCCAACTCGTTCTGGTTGAACGGCACGATCGAATCGAGCACGAGCGTATCGACGTGTTCCGGGTAGCGTTGCGCGAAAAGCCGGGCAATACGCGTGCCGTACGACACACCCCACAGCGTGGCGCGCTCGACGCGAAGACCGTCGAGCAGTGTCGCTATATCTCGTATTTGCGCATGCGGACCGAGCGCCTGCATGCCGTCTTCGCCCAGCTGTTGAAGACAACGGCGCACGACCGCCGCCTCATGCGCAAACGAATCAACGGACTGCGTTGAAGTGAGCGGGCGCAGCGGAGCCGTCGTATCGGGCACGCAGCGTATCCGCGGCCGGCTTTCGCCCGTACCGCGCGGGTCGAAAAGCACGATATCGTGGGGCCAGCCGGCCTGCTGCTGCCAACGCTGCCAGCCTCTCAACGATTGCGCATCGAGACCCGCACTCTCGCCGGGGCCGCCCGGGACATACACCACCGGAGACGGATCGCGCCGATCCGGACGCGCACGAAGTATCGCCACGCGTAGGCGTATCGGCTGGCCCTGTATCGTTTCCCGCGTATCGAGCCACCCGCATTCCATCTGTGCCGCGCTAAACGCTGCCGGCATCTCAGGACACGAGGTCCAGTCGATATTGCTCGGGCGCGCTAGGCTCGTCGACGCCACGCTTACCACGGCCAGCACAAGTAATGCGAAAGCCATGCGCGCAAGGCTCATGTGAAGCTCATGCCGTGTCGGGGGCATCCAGCGCGGGTGCGATGGTCAGGCGGGCGCGCAAATGACGATGGGCTTGAACCGGTAGAGCGTCACGGAACAACACACAGGTTCGCGTGCGTAGCCGATGGTGCTCTGCGCGCAGCCGTAGTACGACGAGCCAGTCGCCTGCGGTGAATACGCCGACCAGCCGACCGCGCTCCCACTCGCCGCTTGCTGTTTGCCAACGCCACTGGCCGTCGTGCTGCCAGCGCAGATGGTGGATGCTGCCTGGACGACCCAGGCTTGCATCCCGGTAGGCATACCGCCCAGCGACCGCAATGGCCGGTAGCAAGAAGAAAAGCCATGGACGCGCTATGCCCATGAGCGTAATCAGCACCGCCGCAGCAATATGCAAAACCGCGATAAACACCCGATGTGCCGCCGACGCACGCACTCTCAGGTGCAGCGTATCGGCGAACGGATTCGACATCGTCTAGCGGGCGGTGCCCTGGGGCCGCTGGAACTGCCGAATACGCGAGAGCAGATCCGCGTGGACCGCCGTCTCCGGCTCCATACGCCCCATGACCAGCGCATAGAGATCAGGATCTTCCATCTCGACCAGCTCACGCAGACCAGTCTGCTCACGTTCGTCGAGATCGTCGTACTCGATGCTTACGAAACGCTCGAGGAGCACATCAAGCTCCTTCATTCCGCGCCGGCATAACCAGCGTATGCGCGCTTTTTCACTCATGATTGGCTCGAATGGGCCGACAACGATCGGCCAATAGATATGGCCCGCCAGTTGGCGGGCCACAGGATCGATATCAGCCGCGGCGTTCGAGAAGCAGCTTCTTGGTTTCCTGAATCGCCTTGGCCGGGTTCAGTCCCTTCGGACAGGTATTGGTGCAGTTCATGATGGTGTGGCACCGATAAAGCTTAAAGGGATCTTCCAGGTCGTCGAGCCGGTCGCCGGTGGCCTCGTCGCGCGAATCGACGATCCAGCGATAGGCCTGGAGCAGTACCGCCGGACCCAGGTAACGCTCGGGGTTCCACCAATAGCTGGGGCATGCCGTGGAACAGCAGGCACACAGGATGCACTCATACAGCCCGTCTAGCTTGGCCCGATCCTCGGGTGTTTGCAGCCGCTCACGCGTGGGTTTGGGCGTGTCGGTCTTGATCCAGGGCTCGATGGACTCGAGCTGCGCATAAAAATGCGTCAGGTCGGGCACCAGATCCTTGACGACCGGCATGTGCGGCAGCGGATAAATACGCACGTCGCCATCGATATCGGTAATACGCGTGGTGCAGGCCAGTGTGTTCTTACCGTCGATATTGAACGCACAGGATCCGCAAATACCTTCGCGGCAGGAGCGACGGAAGGTCAGCGTGGGGTCGATTTCGTTCTTGATCTTGATAACGGCATCGAGAACCATCGGCCCGCACTTGTCGAGGTCGATAGCAAAACTATCCACGCGCGGGTTTTCGCCGGATTCGGGCTCCCAGCGATAAATACGGAACGTCTTGACGTTCTTCGCGCCCTCGGGCGCATCGAACTTCTTGCCCTTGGCAACGCGCGAGTTCTTCGGCAGTCGAAATTCAGCCATGACAGGCCTCCATTACTCAGTGGCAGGCCGCCGACCTCGTAAGGCCGGCGGCTGATGTTATGCGTTAGTAAGTACGCTTTTTCGGCGGCACATGTTCCATGTCTTCGGTCATGGGGTTCATGTGCACGGGCCGGTAGTCGATATGCGTATCCGGACCGCCGTCGTGCCAGATGAGCGTGTGCTTCATCCAGTTCTCATCGTCGCGCTCGGTATATTCCTCGTGCGCATGCGCGCCACGGCTTTCCTTGCGGTTGGCGGCGGCGTGCATGGTAGTGATCGCGCAGCCGAGCAGGTTTTCGAGTTCCATTGTTTCGACCAGATCGCTGTTCCAGGTCATGGAACGGTCGGTCACACCGACATTGGCGAAGGCTTCAACTTCCTTACTGATCTGCTCGGCGCCGGTGTTCAGGCTTTCCGTATTGCGGAACACCGCAGCGTATTTCTGCATCGAGTTCTGCAGGCTGGCCCGCAGCTCGGCGGTTGGTGTATCGCCCTTGGCATAACGCAGGCGATCGAAACGCTCCAGCGCTTTCTGCTCGGAGGCATGGATATCACCACGGTGTGGTGCGCCCTTGCGCACGACCTCTGTGCAACGATGCGCAGCCGCACGGCCGAACACCACGAGGTCGAGCAACGAGTTGGAACCCAGACGGTTGGCCCCGTGGACCGACACACAGCCGGCTTCGCCGACCGCCATCAGGCCCGGTACGACCGAATCCGGATCGCCATCCTTGAGCGTGACCACTTCGCCGAAAGCATTGGTGGGCACGCCGCCCATGTTGTAGTGCACCGTGGGCAACACCGGAATCGGCTCCTTGGTGGCATCCACGCCAGAGAAGATCATCGCGGTTTCGGTGATACCTGGGAGCCGCTCGTGCAGCACTTCCGGACCGAGGTGTTCCAGATGCAGCAGCGTGTGGTCCTTGTTCTCGCCTACACCGCGGCCTTCATTGATTTCGACGGTCTCGGCACGGCTGACCACGTCGCGCGAGGCCAGATCCTTGGCGTTGGGCGCGTAGCGCTCCATGAAGCGCTCGCCTTCGGAGTTGGTCAGATAACCACCCTCGCCGCGCGCGCCTTCCGTGATCAGGCAGCCCGCGCCGTAGATGCCGGTCGGATGGAACTGCACGAACTCCGGATCCTGCAAAGGCAGGCCGGCGCGTAGCGCCATGCCCATGCCGTCGCCCGTGCAGGTATGCGCGGAGGTGCAGGAGAAATAGGCACGCCCGTAGCCGCCGGTCGCCAGGATGACCTGCTGCGCGCGGAAACGATGCAGCTGGCCGCCCTGCAGATCCCAGGCCAGTACGCCGCGGCATTCCCCGTCTTCGGTCATTAGCAGATCGATGGCGAAGTATTCGATGAAGAATTCAGCGCGCGCCTTGAGCGACTGCTGATAGAGCGTATGCAACAGCGCATGACCGGTACGGTCGGCCGCGGCACAGGTGCGCTGTGCCGTGCCTTCGCCGAAGTGGGTGGTCATGCCGCCGAACGGGCGCTGGTAAATACGGCCGTCTTCGGTGCGCGAGAACGGCACGCCGTCATGCTCGAGCTCAATAATCGCTGGAATCGCTTCCTTGGTCAGGTACTCGATAGCGTCCTGATCGCCCAGCCAGTCACCACCTTTGATGGTGTCATAGGCGTGCCAGCGCCAATCGTCTTCACCCATGTTGCCCAGAGCAGAGGCGATACCGCCCTGCGCAGCCACAGTATGGCTTCGGGTAGGGAAAACTTTGGTAATACAAGCGGTGGAAAGGCCGGCGTCTGCCAGGCCGCGCGTGGCGCGCAGGCCGGAACCACCGGCGCCCACCACCACGACGTCGTGCTGGTGGTCGATGATGTCGTAGCTCTCGCTCATCAGGCGGCTCCTACTAGAATCATGATAACGGAAAAGATAGCGGCAACGGCCAGCAGGATATTGAGCAGCTGCAACCCGATAAGAAGCGCCATCTTCGCGCCGTCGTGGTGCACGTAATCCTCAATGATTGTCTGCAGGCCTAGCTGCGAATGGAAAAAGATGGCGGCAAGGTAGATCGCCAGCAGCGATGCCTGCAGCGGCGAAGACAGCCAGTCGGTGACGCTGAAATAATCGGCGCCGAGCTGCGACGCCAGGCAAGCAACGAACCATAGCGTTAGCGGCACAAGCGCAACCGCACTCACACGCTGGAACCACCAATGGGATACGCCTGTCTTGGAACTGCCCAACCCGCGCGCGCTAGCGAGCGATGAACGAATACTGCTCATTTAAATCTCCCGGAACACAAAATCGAGTCGATCAGGCGATGAACGCCCAGATCCAGACAAACAGGGTCAGCGCTGCGGCGACGCCAATCGCGACATAGCCGGTCATGCGCGCGGTTTCCAAATCCAGGCCGATACCGACGTCCCATACCAGATGACGGATGCCATTACACAGGTGATAGAACAGTGCGAAGGACCAGCCGAACATCAGCAGCTGGCCGAACCAGGAAGCCGCGAAGCCATTAACGCTGGCGAATGCATCCGGGCCGCTGGCGGCAGATATCAACCAGACGGCAAGAAAGATGCTACCGAGAGAGAGCACGATGCCGGATGCGCGATGCGCGATCGATGTAAGCATCGCAATCTGCCAGCGATAGATCTGGATATGCGGCGATAGCGGGCGGTTAGCCTGTTGACTCATGAGGGTCCCCGAATGGCAATGAAAACGAACTGGAGAAAGGGTCAGAAATCGATGCAACGCCCGTTTTTTTCCCAATCGCCATAGCGCACAGGCTCAGGACCCTTGCGGCCGCCGTATTCGGGCGGAAGATCAAGCGTCTTGGGCTTCGCGGGCGGATTGGGCTCGGAGGGCTGTGGCGCGCCTTCACGCTCGGTAGAGCTGGCGGGGGCACCTGCCTGGGACTCGTCCGAGGCCGACAAACGTTCGTCTGACATGGCGATACTCTAAACCTGTGTTGGGTTTCTGGCAATGTGAACATCGGCTGAACCGGCGGGTTCAGATGCATATAACAGCGGCTTTACGCAAAGGCTAGAATACGAGCCATACACGACTTGGATGCACTCATGACCGATTCTGTTTCGACTGCGCCGGCCGCGCTCGGCGCTATTGCCGTGAGCGGCGCGGACGCTGCCGATTTTCTACGTGCACAGCTCAGCAACGATGTAATGCGCCTTGGCCATGACCGCCATTTTCTGGCTGCGTGGTGTGATGCCAAGGGGCGTACGCAAATGATCGCACGAGTATGCGAGCGCGACGATGGCTACTTGCTGATATTGCCGGAAGAACTGATCGATGGCGTCATGAAGCGCTTGCAGATGTTCGTGCTGCGCGCCGCGGTCAAACTCAGCGATTGTCGCGGCGTGCTCCGCATTATTGCGCGCGTAGGCGGCGATATGCCCGCCCCCAACCAGAGCAGTCATAGCGATGATGTTATTCGCCTAGGCCTGGCCCCGAACGGCGAAGGCGAACCGCGCGCGCTCGAGATCGTTTCCGCTGACCGCCCGCCGGAACCGCAGTCGATCTCGACCGACGACACGCGCTGGCTGGCCCTGGACATCGACGCAGGCATCCCGACCCTGACTTTGGCAACGCAGGGCATGTTTGTACCCCAGATGCTCAACCTGCACTGGCTGGGCGCAATCGATTTCGACAAAGGGTGCTACCCCGGCCAGGAGGTCATTGCACGACTGCACTATCGCGGCACCCTAACCCGCCGCATGTTCCGCTTGTTCTGGCATGGCGAGCAACCGTTGCCGGGCAGCGACGTGATAGACGCCGACGGCGAACGGGCTGGGACGGTACTCAGCGCCGCGCCAAACGCCACTCCTGATCAGGGCGCCTTGCTCGCTGTTATAAAGACGCGCGCGATCGGCGGCTTGCTTACGAGTACGAATGCAACACTGGAATTGGGCGAACTTCCCTACCCGACACCTGGTTAGAACGCGTCGGCAAGCCCGCACGCGGGTGGGCCTGCCAACCGCAAACAGCGTGCTACTGACCCTGGGGTCGCAATTGCGGGAACAGCAGCACATCGCGAATGGCCGAGCGGCCCGTCAACAGCATGACCAGTCGATCGATGCCGATCCCGGCGCCGGCCGTAGGCGGCAACCCATACTCGAGCGCATTCACATAGTCGGCATCGTAATACATCGCTTCATCGTCGCCGGCAGCCATGGCATGGGCCTGTGCCGCGAAGCGCTCGGCCTGGTCTTCCGCATCGTTAAGCTCGGAAAACCCGTTGGCGATTTCGCGGCCCGCAACAAACAGCTCGAAACGTTCTGTCACGTCGGGGTTATCGTCGCGCCGACGCGCCAGCGGTGATACTTCTGCGGGATAGTCAGTCACAAACGTCGGACTTTCCAAACGATGTTCGACCGTATGTTCGAACAGCTCGGTAAGCCATTTTCCGTAACCCCAGCTCGCCTCGCCTTTTACTCCGAGACGGGCTGCTGCTTCGGATAATCCATCCAATGATTCAATGTCTTGTTGGCTAACGCTGTCGTTATACTTAAGGACCGCATCGCGCATGGAAAGACGCTCGAACGGGGCATCGAAGCGTATCGCATCCTCATTGCACGCCTGGGAATGATTTGCCGCGACCCGATCCGAGAGTTCTCGCAGCAGTGCTTCAATCGAATCCATCAGATCGCGGTAGTCCGCGTAGGCCTGGTAGAACTCAAGCATCGTGAACTCGGGATTGTGGCGAGTGGACACCCCTTCGTTACGAAAATTCCGGTTCAACTCGAAAACCTTTTCCAGGCCGCCGACCACGAGACGCTTGAGGTAGAGCTCGGGCGCCACCCGCAGATAGAAGTCGTGATCGAGCGCATTATAGTGGGTCACGAAGGGCCGCGCCGCCGCACCGCCGGGGATGGCCTGCAGCATCGGTGTTTCGACTTCCAGAAAGTCACGCGACTCGAAGAAATCGCGCACGCCGCGCACGATCGCGCTACGCGCCATGAACACTGCACGCGAGTCAGGATGCATGATCAGATCGACATATCTCTGACGATAGCGTGCTTCGGTATCGGACAAACCGTGCCATTTTTCCGGCAACGGGCGCAGTGACTTGGTCAACAGACGCAATTCGGTCGCTCGAACTGACAGCTCACCCTTATTGGTGCGGGACAATGCGCCACGTACGCCGACGATATCGCCGATGTCGAGCTGCTTGAATGCCTTGTATGCGTCCTCGCCCAGCAAGTCGCGCTGCACGAACAACTGGATGCGCCCGCTGCGATCCTGAAGTGTCGCGAAGCTGAGCTTACCCATGACCCGCTTGGCGAGCAGCCGCCCGGCCACCGCAACCTCTTGCGCGCGCTCGTCCAGAGTCTCAGCGTCGTCATCCGCATGCGCGCGCTGCAACTCGCCGGCCAGCGCATCGGGCCGAAAATCATTCGGGAAGGCCGCGCCCTGCTCGCGCCAGGCCTTCAGCTTTTCCTTGCGCTGAGCGACCAGCCGATGGGTGTCGGTATCGCTCGAACCGGTTTCAGTCATTTCGTTGCGTCCATATATAGAGAATGGCTTATGCGCTCGTGCCCGACGTATCGCTCTATAGCCCCTGCTTGAGGCTTTCCTCAACGAACTCGTCCAGATCGCCGTCGAGTACCGCCTGGGTGTTGCCGACTTCGACGCCCGTGCGCAGATCCTTGATACGCGACTGATCGAGCACGTAAGACCGGATCTGGCTGCCCCAACCGATATCGGATTTATCCGCTTCGGTCGCCTCTGCCTGGGCGCGACGAGCCGACAACTCACGCTCGTACAATTTGGATTGCAGCTGCTTCATCGCAGTCGCACGATTCTTGTGCTGCGAGCGATCGTTTTGGCACTGAACGACGATGCCCGTCGGATTATGCGTGATTCGCACGGCCGACTCGGTGCGGTTGACATGCTGGCCGCCTGCGCCGCTGGCTCGATACACGTCGACGCGCAGATCCGACGGGTCGATATCGATCGAGATCTCATCGTCGATTTCGGGCGCCACAAATACCGCGGCGAAAGAAGTATGGCGGCGCGCACCCGAGTCGAACGGTGATTTGCGCACCAGACGGTGCACACCGGTCTCCGTACGCAGCCACCCATAGGCATAGCTCCCAGTTACCGCAATGGTCGCACTCTTAATACCGGCGACTTCGCCCGGCGACAACTCGGTTACCTCGGTCGCGAACCCGCGCCGCTCGAACCAACGCAAGTACATTCGCAGCAGCATTTCCGCCCAATCTTGCGCTTCCGTGCCGCCCGACCCGGATTGAATATCCACGAACGCATTCCTCGCATCGGCTTCGCCGGAGAACATGCGCTGGAATTCCAGGCTCTTCAAATGCGCTTCAACAGTGTCCAGCTCGGCAACGATATCGTCGATTACCGACTGGTCGCCCTCAACCTCTGCGAGCTCTACCAGTTCTGCACTGTCATCCAGAATGGAAAGCGACCTCTCCATCGGCTGCACGACCTCTTCAAGGCGCGCTTTTTCCTGACCGAATGCCTGCGCCTTGTCCGGGTCGTTGGCCCAGATATCCCCTTGCGCGAGCTCCGCGTCGATTTCGTCTAGCCGATCCTTTTTCTCAGCGTAGTCAAAGATACCCCCTGAGGTCGCCTAGACGCGCGCGCAATTCCTGCATACGAGTGTTCACAGCGTTGGTATCCATTGACATTCCTAGTACTGGAGGGTGCGTTGCGGGCGCGGATCATTGCAGCTTCAGACTAGTAGCACAAGCGCGAGAATTAATTGCTAATTCCAGCGATAACCCCCATAATCTGGTTGCACGTCACCGGTTTGGGAACGCTTGTTCGCCAGTTCGGTGAATGGGACCGCACAACAAACCTAAACCCGTTCAAGGGAGTTTTGAACTATGAAATTCAAGCAACCGCTTACCGCAGGTGTTGCTGGCGCGCTGGGGCTCGCCTTCGCGAGCAGCGCCATGGCCCAGATGGACGCCCCGCAGGACAAGCGCTTCTACGTGGCGCCGATGGTCAGCTACGGCTTCTTCGATAACGATGCCGTCGGCGGCCCGGCACCGCTCGGTAACCTGAACACCGATAACGACGACAGCATCGGCGCTACGCTGGCGATCGGTAAGCCGATCAACAGCTGGTTGAACCTGGAACTGTTCGGTTTCTACTTCAACCCCGACCAGTCGATCAACGGCGCTGACGCCAACGACGCCGACCTGTACGGCTTTGGTCTGGACGCCCTGTTCTTCCCGGCCCGTGACACCCTGCCGGTCTACGGCATCCTGGGCGCGTCCTGGGGCAAGATGGATCCCGGCTACGGCGAAGTTAACGATGTAGCCGTGGGCGACGATGCTGACGCCGACTTCCTGGACGCCGGTCTGGGTTATATGTACCAGCTCAACGACTACGGCCTGGCCGTGCGTGCTGAGTACCGTTACCGCTACACCACCGTGGATTCCGCGGACATCTATGGTGCCGGTTACGAAGATCAGCGCTTCGACGACCACATCCTGTCGCTGGGTCTGCAGATCCCGCTGGGGGCGCCCCCGACTGCAGCCGAGCCGGCTCCGGCGCCCGCTCCGGCCCAGCCGATGGATAGCGATGGCGATGGTGTCATCGACGCCAACGACCAGTGCCCCGGCACCCCGCGTGGCACCGAAGTCGATGCCCGCGGTTGCCCGATCGAGAAGCAGGCTCCGATCGTACTCAAGGGTGTCACCTTCGAGTTCGATTCGTCCAAGCTGACGATGCAGGCTGAAAATCGCCTCGACAACGTTGTCGACGCGCTGCAGGCCAGCTCGGAAGTCAAGTTCCGTGTCGATGGCTACACCGACAGCATCGGTACCGAGCAGTACAACCAGGGTCTCTCCCAGCGTCGTGTCGATTCGGTGCGTCAGTACCTGATCGAGCATGGCATCTCCTCGAGCCGTATCACCGGCACGCAGGGTCATGGCGAGTCCAACCCGGTTGCGACCAACGAGACGGCCGCTGGCCGCGCTCAGAACCGTCGCGTCGAACTGAACGTTACCGAGCAGTAACAATCAGGTAGACCGACTGTTTGAAGTCGGGCCCGGCCTCTTCGGAGGCCGGGCTTTTTTTTGTCTGATATTCGTGCAATGGTCGAAGTCGAACGCACAACTCGCTAGATGAGCTGGCAAACTAGCTCAACTATTCTGCGGGTATTGAGAATACAAATTGTCCGTTCGCCGTTCGTGGCCAACATAAATAGGTGCCTATGGAGATCACAGCTGACCCCGTACTCTCTTATCTAGAGGAACTTGTGCGCAAAAACGCACCGGGGCGCCTGCTACTGATCGAGCCGTGCCATACGTCGCGGCAGCGGCTGCAAGGCGTAGCCGGCATCGAATGCAAATGCGCGGTATCGAACGCCGATGACTCGTTGAGCGGCGATACGGCCGGGGCGCGCTTCGATCTGGCGATCACTTTCCCGCCTGCCTTAACTCAACTGACTCCGCCTCAGGGCCGTCAGCTTATAAGCAGGCTACGCGATCAGCTTGCCAATACCGTTATCGTTTGCGTCAGAAACGACGAGACAAGCAGCAACGAATGGCGCATCGGAGACTTTATTGCTCTGGGCTTCAGGCGTAGCCCGAAAAGCGTCGAGATCAATACTGAAATCTCAATCTATCGATACGATATTCGTGATTACAAGACGACGCCCGATTGGCTTAATTCACGCTACTGGGCGAATCCCGAGCGCTGGGATCGGGAGCGCTGGTAACTCAACGCCCGCCTAGCTGCGGCGCGCTCGGCACACGACTTAGCGACCAATTGTCTAAACCCCACTCTAACAGTCGGCTGACGCTCACGTCGTGAAGCGTATCGGGCGGGGACTGTCCCAGCCATCGCAGGCACTGGAATAGCTGAGCTGCCCCATTGCGGGGCCGCAACGGTATTGCGCCGGTACTTTTGCCGAGCTTTTCCCCCGTTTCGTCTACGACCACTGGAAGGTGTGCGTAGAGGGGCGTATGCAAGCCAAGCGCCTGCTGAATAGCTATTTGACGAGGCGTCGATGACAGAAGATCCGCGCCGCGCACGACTTCGGTCACCCCTTGATAAGCATCGTCCAGCACGGTCGCTAGCTGGTACGCCACAATTCCGTCAGCGCGCCGGATCACGAAATCACCGATATCTCGGTCCAGGCGTTGTGTATAGCAGCCCTGGATCGCGTCCGTTACCACGATCGGTGCTTCGGACACCCGCAGTCGTATCGATCGCGCTGTGCGGCCAGCCGGCAACCCTCGTCGGCAAGTGCCCGGGTAGATCGGCCCCTCGATTCCGGCTCGCCCCGAGCGCGCCTCCCGACGCGTACAACCGCAGTCGAATGCGTAGCCGGCGGCTTTCAAATAAGTAATGGCTCGCGCGTAGTCATCCCGTCGACCGCTCTGATAGAGGACTTCACCGTCGCAGCGTAATCCGAAGAACTCTAACGTATCGACGATTTTATTAATTGCGCCAGACTCGACTCGCGGTATATCGAGGTCATCGATCCGCAGCAGCCATTTTCCGCCCTGAGCGCGTGCCTGTAGAAAGCTGCCGAGCGCCGCAACAAGCGAGCCCATATGCAGAGCTCCGCTAGGCGAAGGCGCAAACCTACCGATAACACCAACCATCAGGCAGAGTCTAAGAAAAGCGAAATACGTGAGGGCGTACTCATGCGCCGGAGCGACGCAGAGCCGAGGGACAACAAGCCGTACCGCAACACCGGCACGGTATCGTTAGTGCACTAAGGTAAGTGCCACGAGAAAAGGTTGGTCGGGGTAGCAGGATTTGAACCTACGACCTTCTGCACCCCATGCAGACGCGCTACCAAGCTGCGCCATACCCCGAGAGATGCGTATCTTACCAGAGATATGCTGTACGTCGAGAGATAATCACGACCCTTGTAAATCCCGTCTCGCTCATTCGAGACGCTGTGCGATCGACTCGAGTTCTTGGCGAATAGAGGCGAGCGAGTCCGCCGCGCTCGCAACGGGCAACGACGCCAGAACACGCCCTTTATCGCGCAGCTGAAGCCGAGCCCCTTGGATAGTGAAGCCCTGCTCATAAAGCAGCATACGTATATCGCGCGCGATGACCACGTCATGTTGCTGGTAATAACGCCGATTGCCTCGTCGTTTTACGGGCTTGAGCTGCGTGAACTCTTGTTCCCAATACCGCAACACATGCGGCTTGACGCGGCACAACTCGCTGACTTCACCAATCGTAAAGTAGCGCTTGTCCGGAATCCGCGGCAGTTCTTCAGCTACTTGAGTCAATGCTCGACTCGACGCGGGCGCGCATCTTCTGGCCCGGTTTAAAACTGACAACACGACGTGCCGAGATCGGAATCTCTTCGCCGGTCTTGGGGTTACGCCCCGGACGCTGATTCTTGTCACGCAGTTCGAAATTACCGAACCCGGAAAGCTTCACGTATTCACCTTCTTCGAGAGTTTGACGTACCTCTTCAAAGAAGCAGTCGACAAACTCTTTAGACTCGCGCTTATTGAAACCGAGCTGGTCAAACAGACTCTCGGTAAGATCGGCCTTGGTCAATGCCACGATTATTCACCCCTGATTCGCGCGTCGCAGCGCTCATCTAGAGCAGCCAATACGCGTTCTATTATTTTTTCCACCCGGTCGTCAGTAAGCGTGCTCGCTTTATCTTGGAAAATCAAGCCTAAAGCCACGCTCTTGAAACCAGTCTCAAGGCCTTGTCCTCGAAATACATCAAACACTTGAATTGACCTGAGTTCAGCCGCGTCAACGCTCTCGATTGCCGCAATCAACGTCGCGACGGCTACATCATCGGCAACGACCAGCGCGAGGTCACGGCGTACAGTCGGCTGCTCCGAAAGCGGCTCGAATCGAATATTGCGAGACTTCGAAAGTGCGCGATAATCAACTTCAAAAAGATAGGGTAACTCTATGTTTTTATAACGCTTGGCGAATTTCGGCGAGAGCTGACCAAGCCAGCCCACGACATTGCCATCCAGTAGGATCTGCGCGCTGCGACCGGGGTGCAACGCCGGATGGCGACTTGCCTCGAACGTAAGACGTCCCGCCACGCCTACAAACAAGGCTTCGACGTCACCTTTAATATCGAAAAAATCCAGTGCCCGCAACGGCCTGTCCCAATGCGTATCGTCGGCCGACCCACTCGCCAGGCCTGCTAGCGTTTCACGTTGGGCGATGCCATTCTCAGCGTCGGCATCCGGCAGAAACCTCAGCCCACGCTCGTAGAGCCGAATAGTGGTTTGCTGACGACGAACGTTGTGATGCCAACCGGGGAGCAGACTCGCCCAGAGCGTGCGCCGCATTTCCACGAGCTGATCCGATATGGGATTATCGAGCACCACCGCGGCTTCAGCGCCGGTGAGTTCAGCATGTAGGCCTGGCTCAACGAAACTATACGTTATCGCCTCGCTGTAGCCGCGCTCACGCAACGCGGCGGCCGTATGGCCAGCCGAGTCGAATCCGCCGTCGGCAGGCACTGGCGGCAAGGTCACGCCAGGATCGTTCGTCTCGAGTCGGTCATAACCATACACGCGTGCGACCTCCTCGATGAGGTCGGCTTCGATCTCGATGTCGTAGCGCCAACTCGGTGGCACCACGATCCAGTGATTCTTGTCCTCGGTTTCAACTTCCATGCCGAGCGCTTGGAGCGCTTTTTCAACCCAGGCTGTTTCAACCGGCTGGCCGAGAAGTCGTTCGATATGGCCGGCACTCAGTGCGATACGGCGTTGCTGATTCGAGACCGGGGCCCCTTCGGCCACACTCACCGGCCCCGCCACACCGCCGCCGTGTGCAGTTAACAACTGCGAGGCGCGGTCAAGCGCTAACCGATACAGGGCGGGATCGACCCCACGTTCGAACCGATGCAGTGAATCCGTATGGATCTTGTAGCGACGCCCTTGGCCTGCGACCGCCGCTGGCGTAAAACATGCGGATTCGAACACGACGTTACGGGTATGTTCATCCACGGCGGTGCGCTGACCGCCGATCATGCCGGCAATCGCAACCGGGCCGCGTTCATCCGCAATGACCAGCGTGTCCGATGCCAGCTCGACATCTTCGCCATCGAGCGTCACGACGTGTTCACCGGTTGTTGCCAGGCGCACGTGAATCGCACCCACGAGCTTGTCGGCGTCGAAGGCATGCATCGGCTGTCCGAACTCGAGCATCACGTAGTTGCCGATATCCACCGGCAAACTGATACGACGTATGCCGGCGCGACGCAGTCGTTCCGCCAGCCATACGGGTGTGGGCGCGTTTGCCTGCACGTTTTCGATCGTTCGTGCCCCATAGGCGGCACATCGATCAGGCGCATCGATATGCACCTCGCGCTGGGTTGCGATCGAAACGGGCGGTGAATCAAATACGGGGAGCGTGGCCACCACGTTTTCTGCGACCGCGATTTCCCGCGCCACACCGCGCACGCTAAGACAGTCGCCTCGGTTGGGCGTCAGATCAATATCCAGAATACGATCCGGCAAACCCAGATAATCGGCAAGTGCGGTACCCACCGGGGCATCAACCGCGAGCGCCCAGAGACCACTCGCGTCCGAGGTCAGGCCGAGCTCGCTTGCACTACAAAGCATACCCGCGGATGCCTCACCGCGGATTTTTGCAGGCTCGATACGCGTGCCGTTCGGCAAAGTCGCACCGACGAGCGCCACAGGCACAACCAAACCTTTGGCCGCATTGGGCGCACCGCAAACGATCGCCAGTGGTGAAGCGCCCCCGACGTCGACCTTACACAGTCGCAGTCGATCGGCCTGCGGGTGGGGTTCACACTCGAGAATGCGGCCAACAACAACGCCATCCAACGCGGGGCCGCCGTCGAGCACGTCATCGACTTCAAGCCCCGCCATCGTCAGCTTGTCTGCAAGAACCTCGATGGGTGACGCCGTATCGACCCACTCACGTAGCCACTGTTCGCTAATCTTCATACATCAGCCAATATCGAAAGAACGGTCACGCCCGACGCACTGAAACGCGCCCATGTACTAAGCGAACTGCTCGAGAAAGCGTAGATCGTTATCATAGAACTGGCGCAGATCGGTTACGCCGTAGCGCAGCATCGCCAGACGCTCCACCCCCATACCGATTGCATAGCCCGTATAGCGATCGCCGTCGATACCTGCAGCCTCGAGCACACGCGGATGCACCATGCCGCAGCCGAGCACTTCCATCCAGCCAGACCCTGTACCGAGGCTTCGACCATCAATATCGACTTCCGCAGAAGGCTCGGTAAACGGAAAGTAGGACGGGCGAAAGCGCAGCTTCAGTTCGGTGCCAAAAAAGGCTTCCAGAAAGGACTGCAACTCGGCACGTAGCTGCGCGAAGCTTACGCGCTCGGCCACATAAAGGGCTTCCACTTGGTGGAACATGGGGCTGTGCGTACGATCGGAATCGCAGCGATAGACTCGACCCGGCGCGATGATCCGAATCGGCGGCTGACGCGCCTCCATCGTACGCACCTGCACCGGCGAGGTATGGGTGCGTAGCAACAACCGCGCGCCGTCGACATAGAACGTGTCCTGCATGGCGCGGGCGGGATGATCCGGCGGTACGTTCAGTGCTTCGAAATTATGGTAATCGTCTTCGATTTCGGGGCCGTGCACCACTTCGAAGCCGTTATGTACGAAAAGCCGCTCGATCCGCTGCCGTGTGAGCGTAATCGGATGCGCCGCCCCGGGGCGGCGCCCGCGCCCCGGCAAGGTAACATCCACACTTTCTGCAGCCATACGTCGCTCGAGCGCCTCGGCCTCGAGCGCCTCACGCCGCGCGTTGATGGCAGCCGCGAGCTCACCTTTGAGCCGATTGATCCGCGCCCCCTCTTCCCGGCGCTGCTCTGGCGCCAGTGCGCCGAGCGCCTTGAGCTGAGCGGTTACGACACCTTTTTTGCCGAGCAAAGACACGCGGTGCGCGTCCAGCGCCTGCAGGTTTTCAGACGCTTCGATATCGGCAATAGCCTGCTCCCGCAGACGATCGAGTTCGCTAGTCATGCACCGCAACTCCTCGCGCCAGATTTCTCAAAAGACAACCGGCAATACAAAAGAACCGCTCACAAACACGAAAGGGAAAGGCAGCTGCCTTTCCCTTTCGTAGAATGCACGAGCGGTTGCCGATATCGAAAATCGATACCGACCAGCCAGATACCCCCGATTCCTGGGAACCGGGTCAACGGGTCAGGCCTGTGCGGACTTCGCCTGCTCGACGATAGCCGCGAAGGTCGCCTTGTCGCGCACCGCGAGATCCGCGAGAATCTTGCGATCCAGCTCGATGCCGGACTTCTTGAGTCCGTTCATCAGCTTGCTGTACGACATACCCAACTCTTTCGCGCCAGCGCTAATGCGCGTGATCCACAGCGCGCGAAAATCGCGCTTGCGGTTGCGACGATCTCGATAGGCGTACTGACCCGCCTTGAACACGGCCTGGCGGGCAACGCGATACGTGCGACTGCGCGCGCCGTAATAACCCTTGGCCTGTTTGAGCACCTTTTTGTGACGGGCCTTGGCCGTCACGCCGCGACTGACTCGTGCCATTTTCGCGTTTCCTGTTTATAACTGTTTAAAACATGACGCCGGCATACACTTGGCATACCGACGAGCCGGACTTTGACGCAATACCGCTGCGAGCACGCAGCGCGTAATCGCTACTTATACGGAATCAAGCGATCCATCGCGGGCTGGTCGCAATGCGCAACCATCGCCCCCTGGGCCAGACGACGCTTACGCTTGGGCGCCTTCTTGGTCAGGATATGGTTATCGAAAGCGCGACGGCGACGGAGCTTGCCGCTGCCAGTACGCTTGAAACGTTTCGCAGCACCGCGGTTCGTCTTGAGCTTGGGCATAACTTCTCTCTAAATCGACATGTCCCCGGCAATCGGGGTTCGTTACTTTTTGCTGTTCTTGGGCACGCCCTTGAGCGGCGCCATGACCATGGTCATCAGACGACCCTGCATTTCCGGATGCTGCTCAACACCAGCCAGTTCTTCGAGATCATCGCGAACCCGGTCCATCAACTCCATGCCGAGTTCCTGATGAGCCATCTCACGACCACGAAAACGCAGCGTGATCTTGATCTTGTCGCCGTCTTCCAGAAACTCTTTAAGCTTACGCAGCTTGATGTTGTAGTCGCCCTTGTCGGTACCCGGGCGGAACTTCACTTCCTTGAGCTGCGTCTGCTTCTGCTTCTGCTTACCAGCTTGCTGCGTCTTCTTTTTCTCGAAGATGTGCTTGCCGTAATCCATGATCCGGGTGACCGGGGGATTGGCGTTGGGCGAAACTTCGACCAAGTCGAGCGAGTACTCGCCTGCTTTTTCAAGCGCATCCTCGATTCGCATGATGCCGACTTGTTCCCCGTCGGGGTCGATCACGCGGACTTCCCGCGCGGTTATTGCATCGTTGCGACGATCCTTTTGTCCAGAAGCGATTTCAGCGTCCTCCTTGCATTACCGGCATATTCGCACCGCTTTTACACGCACGAATTGCGCGAAGCGCGCGAGTATATCAGATGATTGCAGGCAAACCAGCCTCTCAAGGCTAATTTCTCGCATCAATGCGCTCTTGCGCCATCGCAAGAAACGCTTCGACGCTCATCGTGCCGAGGTCCTCGCCTTCGCGAGTCCGCACGGCAACCGAGCCCGACTCGACTTCACGATCGCCCACCACGAGAAGAAAGGGTACGCGCTGCATCGTGTGTTCACGAATCTTGTAGCCGATTTTTTCGTTACGCAGGTCCGTATCGACCCGCAATCCACCGTCACGCAGCCGTCGAGCGGTGGCGGTTACAAAGTCTGCTTGCGCATCGGTGATGTTGAGCAACACTGCCTGCGACGGCGAAAGCCAGACCGGCATCGAGCCTGCATAGTGCTCGATCAGGATGCCGATAAAGCGCTCGAGCGAGCCCAGGATAGCCCGATGAATCATCACCGGAACCTGGCGATCGCCATTTTCATCAACATATTCGGCGCCCAGGCGCGCTGGCATGGAGAAGTCGAGCTGCACCGTGCCGAGCTGCCAGACGCGGCTCAGGCAATCCCGCAGGGAGAACTCGATTTTCGGACCGTAGAACGCGCCCTCGCCTGGCTGAAGCTCGAAGTCCAGCCCCTTGTCTTCAAGACACTGCTGCAACGCCGCTTCGGACTTATCCCACACCGCGTCCGAACCCACACGTTTTTCGGGCCGAGTGGATAGCTTGATCAATACATCGTCGAAGCCGAAGTCTCGATAGACGGTATAAAGCAGATCGATGAAAGCACCGACTTCCTCGCCGATCTGCGCCTCGGTACAGAAGATGTGGGCGTCGTCCTGGGTAAAGCCGCGCACCCGCATCAGGCCGTGTAACGTGCCGGACGCTTCATTACGATGGCAGGAGCCGAACTCTGCCAAGCGTAGCGGCAAATCGCGATAGCTTTTCAGGCCGCGGTTGTAGATCTGAACATGAGCGGGGCAATTCATCGGCTTGACCGCGAACTGACGCTCTTCGGAGCCGGTGATGAACATGTTCTCCATGAACTTGTCCGCGTGGCCCGATTTTTCCCAGAGCGACAGATCGATCAGCGACGGGGTATGCACTTCGCGATAGCCCTGCCGCTTAAGCCGGGCGCGAATATAGTCGGTAATCTGCAGATAGATCTGCCAGCCACGGTCATGCCAGAACACCATGCCCGGCGCTTCTTCCTGAATGTGGAAAAGCTCCTGGCGACGACCGATCAAGCGATGGTCGCGTTTCTTGGCCTCTTCGATATGGGCGAGATGCGCTTTCAAGTCCTTCTTGTTCGCCCAAGCCGTGCCGTAGATGCGGGTGAGCATCTCGTTGTCCGCATCGCCGCGCCAGTAAGCCCCGGCCAGACTGGTCAGCTTGAACGCGCGCAGATGCCGCGAATTCGGCACATGCGGACCCACACACATGTCGGTGTAGTCCTCATGGTGATACAGGGCGATGGTTTCGCCCTCCGGGATACCGCGCACGATCTCCTGCTTATAGGGTTCGTCACGCGCCTCGAACGTGGCCAGCGCCTTTTCGCGCGTGACCACTTCGCGAATCACATCATGATCGCGCTCGGCCAGCTCGTACATGCGGGCCTCGATCTTTTCCAGGTCTTCGGGGGTCAGCGTGCGGTCGATGGCGATATCGTAATAAAAGCCATCGTCGATGACTGGCCCGATGGCCATCTGCACATTCGGATAAATCGTCTTGAGCGCCTGACCCAGCAGATGCGCACAGGAGTGACGGATGATATCGAGACCTTCGCGATCACGTGCCGTGATCAGCGCAACCTCGGCGTCGTGATCGATCTCGACACAGGCATCGGCCAGGCGGCCATCGATTCGGGCGGCCAGCGTGGCTTTGGCCAGTCCGGCGCCGATCGACTCGGCGACCTGCATGCCGGTCACCGGCTGGTCGAACTGCTTGACGGAACCGTCGGGAAGAGTAATGGCAGGCATGGCATTCCTTTTGTCAGTGGCGGCCCATACCAGAGGCCGCGTGCGTGTCATTCGCCGCTCGGCGAATGCCTTAAACAAAAAAGCCGCGGGCGGGAGAACCCGGCTGCGGCTTTAACGATCTGTTCCGGCAACGCGCGCGCATTCGACAACCTCACACCATGAGGACGCGACCAAACCAAGCTCGCAAAATCGGCTTCGCCTGGAAGCTGACACCCCGACCCGCAGGGTCAGTGGCGAAAATGCCGTCGATCGCCATCGATATCGAAGCACGACATGAAAACCAGAACAAACAAGTCTGGTAGGCGCGAGTGGATTCGAACCACCGACCTCTACCATGTCAAGGTAGCGCTCTAACCAACTGAGCTACGCGCCTGTCGAGGTGCGAAACAATACCGGCGTGGGCGGACCGAGGCAACCCTTTACCGAAACATTTTTGTGTTCCCGTACGTTCGCTTACTTCGTACGCGGATTACAGAACGATATCGCCTGCGCCGTCATCTCGCCGAGTTCGGTGGCGCCGTCGGGGCGCAGCACCGGTACCGTGCGTTGCGCGAGCCAGGCCTGATGCCGGGGCAGCGAGCGTCCCGGACGCTCGCCCGCATCGTAGCCGGCCGCCCATTCAAGGAAACCCGGCCTCGCTCGACCGTAGCGATATTGTCCGCGCTCGCAGACGCGTCATACGGGTCGCCGTATCGGTATAGAGGAAAATGATGCGGTCGAAGGCCGTTTCGATCGCATCGCCCCACCCCATGACCGAGCCGGCCACCACGGCCCGCTGAGTATTACCCAATGCCTGAAGCAGCCGCTCGGCACGCTCTGACGCCTCGTATTTGTACTGGAACGGCGGATCGCTGGGTTTCCAGTAGTAATCATCCGCCTCGATCCAAACCGCGCTCAGGCGATGCGCGAGCACTTCAGCAAGCGTGCTCGTACCCGAACCCGGGCCACCGGTCACTAGAACATGCACCATCTCTAGACGGAACTTGCTGCCACAATAGACAAGCGCGACGTTCAGCCCGCTTTCGCTGGCAGATCGAAGGCATGCTCACGCAGTTTGCCGATCCGGTCGCGAATCTCCCCGGCCTGCTCGAACTCCAGATTCTCGGCGTGCTTGAACATCTGCTTTTCGAGCTTCTCGATTTCCTTGGCCAGCTGATTCGGCGTCATGCGGGCATAGTCGGCGCCCACTTCGGCCACCTTCTTACGCTCCTTCACCTCGCTGTACTCTTCGTAGCCGTGACGCATGACATCGGCCACCGCCTTCTGGATCGTCTTCGGCGTAATACCGTGTTCTTCATTGAACGCGATCTGCTTGGCGCGGCGACGCTCGGTTTCGTCAATCGCACGCCGCATCGAGCCGGTGATCTGATCGGCATACAGAATCGCGCGGCCGTCGACGTTACGCGCTGCACGACCAATGGTCTGAATGAGAGAGCGCTCGGCGCGCAGGAAGCCTTCCTTGTCCGCGTCGAGGATGCCCACCAGCGCGACCTCGGGAATATCCAGCCCCTCGCGTAGCAGGTTGATCCCCACGAGTACGTCGAACTCGCCCAGGCGCAGATCACGAATGATCTCGCTGCGCTCAACCGTATCGATATCCGAATGCAGATACCGCACCGACACCCCGGCCTCGTGCAGATATTCGGTCAGGTCTTCGGCCATGCGCTTGGTCAGCGTGGTCACCAAGACCCTCTGGTTCTTGACCGTCACTTCCTTGATTTCGGAAAGCAGATCGTCGACCTGGTTTTCTGCCGGCCGAATCTCGATCGCCGGATCGACGAGACCAGTCGGGCGTACCACCTGCTCGACCGTGTTGTCTGCGTGTTCGGTCTCGTAAGTGCCCGGCGTGGCCGAGACATAGATCATCTGCGGCGCGACCCGCTCGAACTCTTCAAACTTGAGTGGGCGATTGTCCAATGCCGACGGCAGGCGGAACCCGTATTCGACAAGCGTCTCCTTACGAGCGCGATCGCCCTTGTACATGCCACCGATCTGCGGAACGGTCACATGCGACTCGTCGAGCACCATGATGGCGTCATCGGGCAGATAATCGAGCAGACACGGCGGCGGCTCGCCCGGCGCGCGGCCCGACAGATAGCGCGAATAGTTTTCGATACCCGAACAGAAGCCGATCTCGTTAATCATCTCGAGATCGAACAACGTGCGCTGTTCGATACGCTGGGCTTCGAGCAGTTTGCCCTGCGACTCGAACTGCTTGACCCGCTCCTTCATCTCGGCCTTGATCGAGTCCATCGCCCCGACCATGCGCTCGCGTGGCGTCACATAATGTGTTTTCGGGTAGATGGTCAGCCGCGGAACCTTCCGATTGACGGTGCCGGTGAGTGGGTCGAAATACGACAGGCGCTCGACCTCGTCGTCGAACAACTCGATACGGACCGCTTCGTCGTCGGCTTCGGCGGGGAACACATCGATGATCTCGCCCCGCACCCGGTAACAACCGCGCTCGAGCGCGACATCGTTACGCTTGTACTGCAATTCGGTCAGCCGGGTGACGATATCGCGCTGGCCGATACGATCGCCCTCGTCCAGGTGCAGCACCATCGAGAAATACGCGGCCGGGTCACCCAGACCATAGATCGCGGATACCGACGCCACGATGATCGTATCGCGGCGCTCCATCAACGCCTTGGTCGCCGACAGACGCATCTGCTCGATATGTTCGTTGACCGAGGAGTCCTTCTCGATAAAGGTATCGGACGCCGGCACATAAGCCTCCGGCTGATAGTAGTCGTAGTACGATACGAAGTACTCGACCGCGTTGCCGGGAAAGAACTCCCGCATTTCGCCGTAAAGCTGGGCCGCCAGCGTCTTGTTGGGCGCCATGACCAGCATGGGTCGGCCAGCCTGCATTGCCACATTGGCCATGGTGAAAGTCTTGCCGGAACCGGTCACACCGAGCAACACCTGGTGCGCCAAGCCGTCGTCCAGGCCCTCGACCAACCCTGTGATCGCCGTCGGCTGGTCGCCGGCCGGCGCCCAGTCTGCTTTGAGTTTGAAGCTGCTTTCGCTCATGACACCCACGATTGGCACGATCGGCTTGAAAACAAGCGCCGTGCGAGACGATCTCGATTGCGTTTCGAATGCCTACGCATGAACCCTCGGCCGAGACGCAAATCACTCTGTAAGGTCGACAGCCGAGCACCGTATAAAAAATCCGGATTCATGCTTGCCAAATCCATGCCAGTCCCCTAGCATACGCGGCCTTCGCCACAGGGCGAACACAAGCGGATATCCGATCCCCGGTAGCTCAGTTGGTAGAGCGGGTGACTGTTAATCACTAGGTCGGCGGTTCGAGCCCGTCCCGGGGAGCCATCCCCATTCGGATAGTCCATGCAGGCCGGCGTATGTCGGCTTTTTTTGTGGGCGACGTTTTCTTCCGCTCACCCTTCCCCACACACAAACCGTCGTCGCGGCCCTCGTTACGCCGCTGCTCGTTTCTGCGCGATCCGGTCGGCAGCGCGCAGCGCCAATGCGTTTCTGCCGTTTCTCGCAGCGGCCCGAGTCGCCCCGATGGACCGTCGCGCCCGTCGATACGGGCGTCGTTTTCCGGTGCGCCGCCAAATTTGATTTAGATCAATTCGCTTGCCCGGCCCGGGGTCTAGCATCTGCGCGTCGCCGTACCCCGGCTCGCTGAGAGCATTATTCGAAATCGCAGCGAAAACCGGGGGTTGTCTGGTCTTGCAACCGCTGGAACGATCGATGGACGCTACCCCGCGCTATAACGAAAAGGTGGTGCGCCAGTTCACGCTGGTCACCGTATTTTGGGGGATTATCGGGATGGCTGTGGGGGTGTTGATCGCCGCCCAACTGCTCTTCCCTTCCCTTAATTTTGATGTCCCCTGGCTGACATACAGCCGTCTACGCCCACTGCATACCAATGCGGTGATCTTTGCGTTTGGCGGTTCGGGACTGTTTGCGACGTCTTATTACGTCGTACAACGAACCTGTCATACCGGCCTATTCGGCGACCGCTTCAAGCTCGCCGCATTCACTTTCTGGGGCTGGCAGGCCGTCATCGTTGGTGCGGTAATTACGCTCCCGATGGGTCTGACCCAGAGTAAGGAATACGCGGAACTGATCTGGCCGCTCGATATCCTGATCGCAGTGGTCTGGGTGGTCTACGCAATCGTGTTCTTCGGCACGATCGTCAAGCGCAAGGCCAAGCACATTTATGTCGCCAACTGGTTCTTTGGCGCCTATGTGCTGACTGTCGCCCTCCTGCACATTATCAACAGCATCCAGATCCCGACGTCATGGACGCATTCCTACCCGGTCTATTCGGGCGCGGTCGATGCGATGGTGCAGTGGTGGTACGGGCATAACGCCGTCGGCTTTTTCCTGACGGCGGGCTTCCTGGGCATGATGTATTACTTCGTGCCCAAGCAGGCCGAGCGCCCGATCTACTCCTACCGTCTGTCGGTGGTGCACTTCTGGGCGCTGATCTCGATCTATATGTGGGCGGGCCCGCATCACCTGCACTACACGTCGCTGCCGGAATGGGCACAGTCGCTGGGCATGGCGTTCTCGCTGATCCTGCTGGCACCGTCCTGGGGCGGCATGATCAACGGCATCATGACGCTCTCGGGCGCCTGGCATAAGCTGCGCGACGATCCGATCATCCGTTTCCTGATCGTCTCCCTGTCGTTCTACGGCATGGCGACCTTCGAAGGCCCGATGATGTCGATCAAGACGGTGAATGCACTCTCGCATTACACCGACTGGACGATCGGCCACGTCCACGCCGGCGCGCTCGGCTGGGTTGC
Source organism: Salinisphaera shabanensis E1L3A (assembly GCF_000215955.2). GTDB lineage: Bacteria > Pseudomonadota > Gammaproteobacteria > Nevskiales > Salinisphaeraceae > Salinisphaera > Salinisphaera shabanensis. The sequence continues at coordinate 32,658 of NZ_AFNV02000021.1, read as the reverse complement.
CTTCATCACGATCGGCTCGCTGTATGCGTTGATCCCGCGTCTTTATGGCAAGACGCAGATGTATAGCGTCAAGGCCATCAGCCTGCACTTCTGGGTCGCAACAATCGGCGTCGTGCTCTATATCGCCGCGATGTGGATCTCGGGCGTGATGCAGGGCTTGATGTGGCGTGCCAGCAACCCGGACGGGACGCTGACCTACAGCTTCATTCAGGCGCTGCAGGCGACCTACCCCTACTACGCAGTGCGTCTGCTGGGCGGCATTTTGTTCCTGGCCGGCATGGTGATCATGGCCTGGAACACCTGGCGCACGATTTCTGGCCCGCGACCGGTCGCACAGACCGCAGCGGCCACGGCTTAATTCAGGGAGATCCGTTCATGGCATCGCATGAAGTAGTCGAGAAGAACATCGGTCTGATGGCCATTCTCATCGTCATCGTCGTGAGTATCGGCGGGCTGGTGGAAATCGTGCCGCTATTCTTCTCTGCATCGACAACCGAACCCGCCGAAGGCATTGAGCCCTACGGCGCGCTCGAACTCGCCGGCCGCGATATCTACGTGCGTGAAGGTTGCTACAACTGCCACTCGCAGATGATCCGCCCCTTCCGGGCCGAAACCGAGCGTTATGGCCACTACTCCGTGGCCGGCGAGTTCGTCTACGACCGCCCGTTCCAGTGGGGTTCCAAGCGTACCGGGCCGGACCTTGCCCGTATTGGTGGCCGCTATAGCGACGAATGGCATCGGGCCCATTTGATGAACCCGCGTGACGTGGTACCGCAATCGAATATGCCAGCTTTTCCGTGGCTTGCGGATAATGAAGTCGACCCGGAGACCGTGGTGACCCGCATGCGGGTGCAGAAGGACTGGCTGAACGTGCCCTATACCGACGCCCAGCTCGACGAAGCCGCGGCGAAGCTAGAAGGCAAGACCGAAATGCAGGCCGTCATCGCCTATCTGCAGCACCTGGGCACCGATTTCTCGGCGCAGGAGAAATAGCATGACCGTCGGCACATTGATGGGAATCGTCACGCTGGTCTTTTTCGTGATGTTCCTGGGAATCGTCGTGTGGGCTTACAGCAGCCGCCGTCGTGCGGACTTCGATGAAGCCTCGCGTCTACCTCTTAACGATATTGGCGATGACCGCCAGCACGGGGAGCGTCGGTCATGAATAATTTCTGGAGTCTGTTCATCATCGTTCTGGCGCTGGCGAATATCGCCGGTTGCTGGCTGCTGATTCGCTGGACCGCCAAACCGCGGCCCGGCGAGGCGTCAGCCGAGGAAACGACCGGCCATGTCTGGGACGGTGACCTGACCGAGTACAACAAGCCCATGCCGCGCTGGTGGCTGTGGCTGTTCTACCTGACCATCATCTTCGCGCTGGGCTATCTGGTGCTCTACCCGGGTCTGGGCAAGTTCGCCGGTGTGCTCGGTTGGAGCCAGTACGATGCCTACGAGCAAGAGGTCGCCGCGGCCGAAGAACGGGTCGCGCCATTGTTCGCCGATTATGCAGCGACGCCCATCCCGCAACTCGCCGAGAACAGCGACGCGATGGACACCGGCCGCCGCCTGTTCGCGAATAACTGCGCGGTCTGTCACGGCTCGGATGCGCGCGGTGCCACCGGTTATCCGAACCTGGCCGACAACGACTGGCTTTACGGAGGGGAACCCGAAAACATCGAGCGCACCATCATGGCTGGTCGTAACGGCATGATGCCGGGCTGGAAACCGGTACTCGGCGAAGACGGTGTCAAGGAAGTTGCTGCCTACGTCTATCAGCTCAACGGCCGCACGTCGCCGAACCCGGACCTCGTCGAAGCCGGCAAGGAACGCTTTGCAGCAACCTGCGTCGGCTGTCATGGCATGGATGGCACCGGCAATCAGGCGATCGGCGCACCCAATCTCACTGACGAGACCTGGCTGCACGGTGGTTCGATAGAGAATATCCGCGACATCGTCGCCAACGGTCGAACCAACCAGATGCCGGCGCACGCCGACCTGCTGGGAGAGGATCGAGTGCACGTGCTTGCGGCTTATGTCTACAGCCTATCGCACCCGGACGGCGCTGCGGCTACGCCTGGCGCCAACGAAAGCCAATAGGGATGCCATGAAGAATACGACGTACTACAAACGTGACACCCGCCGCCGTATACATGTGTGGGGGGCGACACTCTGGCCAGCGTTTCTTGTGGCCGGCATCGGTTCGATCGTGTTCTTCGCCAACATCGATCCGGCAACGCTGCGCATGCAGACGTTGCCGGATATGCAGCTCAACCGTGAAGCCGGTTATGCGATCGGCTTTCTTATGTTCTGGGCTATTGGCGTAGCCTCCAGTGCGCTGACCACACTGCTGCTGCGTCGCCCCAGGACGCCACGCCCCGACCCCACCCCACGTGATACGAAATGACTAGTCGCCAGCAGACGCATCGCAGCCACCGTAAAGGCGCATCGGCCGAAGCCGCGCCGGTACAGCCCATCAGCATGTACCAGTCGCGTGCGAAGACCTATCCGCGCGAGATCAACGGCTTCTACCAGCGTCTGCGCACGATTGCGGTCTTCGTACTGCTGGGCCTGTTCTATCTGTTGCCGTGGATCTCCTGGAACGGACGCCAAGCCGTCCTGTTCGATCTGCCAGCACGTCAGTTCCATATCGTTGGCCTGACGTTCTGGCCCCAGGATTTCATTTACCTGACCCTGCTGCTCGTAATCTGCGCTTTGGGTCTATTCTTCGTGACCGCCGTGGTCGGCCGCGTGTGGTGCGGCTATGCCTGCCCCCAGACGGTCTGGACCGAAGTGTTCCTCTGGGTCGAAAGCAAGATCGAAGGCGACCGCATGCGCCGTATCAAGCTCGATCGCGGTCCTTGGAACGCCAACAAGATATGGCGCAAGAGCGCGAAGCACACGATTTGGGTCCTGCTCGGGCTATGGACGGGCTTCACCTTTGTCGGTTTTTTCACGCCCATTACCGATCTAGGCGCGCGTTTTCTAACCTTGGACGTCGGCGGCTGGGAAGTGTTCTGGACGCTGTTCTACGGTTTCGCGACCTGGGGCAATGCCGGCTTTCTGCGTGAAAACGTCTGTCTCTACATGTGCCCGTATGCGCGCTTTCAGAGCGCGATGTTCGATCGGGATACCTATACGGTGGCCTACGATCCGAACCGCGGGGAACCGCGTGGCCCGCGCAAGCGCGGCGCCGACCCGAGCGCGCTCGGCATGGGCGACTGTATCGACTGCACGATGTGCGTCCAAGTCTGCCCCACCGGTATCGATATCCGCGACGGCCTGCAATACGAGTGCATCAACTGCGGTGCTTGTGCCGACGCCTGCGATACCGTTATGGATCGCATGAACTATCCGCGCGGACTCATTCGCTATACCAGCGAAAACGCACTCGAAGGCAAGCGCTCCTCGCTGCTTCGCCCGCGCGTGCTCATCTATGCCGCCCTGCTGGTCGTGCTGGCCGCAGCGTTCGTGCTCGGCATCGGAATGCGCAGCTCGCTGCGTATGGATATCCTACCCGACCGCAACGCGCTGTATCGGGTAATCGACGATACCCATGTCGAAAACGTCTACGGAATCAAGCTCATGAACATGAGCCAGGAGCCTCGTGTATTCCGTGTGGAAGTCGCCAACAATAACGCATATTCCATCGAGACCGACCCGGAACGCGTCCGTGTCGCGCCCGGCGAAGTCCGCAACCTGCCGGCGCGTGTTAGCGTCGACAGCCGCAAAGTCCAAGGCGGCGGCCACGATATCGTGCTGCGCGCCTACAGTGTCGATGGCAGCACATCGGTGACCGAGACAACCCGCTTTCATATGCCGATCAACCGGTGAATACCATGTCGATGACGCAAACCGTTCGCCCCTGGTATCGCCACGTCTGGCCCTGGGCCCTGATGGCGCCCCCGGCCGCGTCGGTGGTGTTCTGGGCGGTCATCATCACCACCATGGCCGGCCCGCCGGATTTGGTGGTAGAAGACTATGCCAAGGTAGGCCTGACCTACACCGAAGATCAGAGCGCACGCCACGCAGCCGAACGCCTGGGCATCAGCGCAAATGCGCATGTCGATCGCGATACGGGCGCTGTCAGCGTTCGCGTGGACGGCTTCGACTCGGCGCCTGAAACGCTTCGGCTGGCCCTGGTGCACGCGACGCAGGCCACCGCTGATCATGTCATCGAGTTAAAGCGCAACAGCGCCGGCATCTATCGTGGCAACACCCCAACGCGCATTGTCGGCGCACGCGAATTGCGGCTGTCTCCTGCCGATGGTTCGTGGACGATCACCGGGCGCCTGATTGGCCCACAGGCGAGCGTTGCGCTCGCGCCCCGCGCACGGAACAAATAACCCATGAGCGACGCGGCTGGCCAGTGCTATCACTGCGGCGAGGCGTTGCCAAAGGGACCTGTACGCCGCGTCATGATCGCCGGCGTCGAACAACCCATGTGTTGTGCCGGCTGTGAAGCGGTCGCCCGGCTGATCGATGAAGGCGGATTGGGCGAGTTTTACCGTTTTCGCAGCGAATACGCGCCCACGCCCGATGCCCAGCTGGCCGCCCACGACGATGAATGGAACGCCTACGATCGCGACAGCGTTCTCGAAAGCTACGTACGCCAGGTTAGCGACAGCACGTCCGAAGCCGTGCTCCTGCTGGAAAACATCACCTGCGCGGCCTGCAGCTGGTTGATCGAGCGCGTACTCATAGACGACGAAGGCGTTGACCATATTCAGGTCAACCCTGCAACCGGCCGCGCGATCCTGCGCTGGCGTGCAGACGAAACCGCTCTGTCCACCCTCCTGCGTCGTATTGCCCAACTGGGCTACCGACCACACCTGCTCGGCGCCGATCAAGCTGTCCCGATGTTCACCCGCGAGCGGCGTGCCGCTCTCAAGCGTCTGATCGTCGCCGGCCTGGGCATGATGCAGGTGATGATGTATGCGGTTGCCCTCTATGCCGGGGCGATCTACGACGATATGGATGCCGACATCGCGCTGTTCCTGCGCGGTGTGAGCCTGCTCGTGGCCACCCCGGTGCTGCTGTATTCGGGCACCCCCTTTCTACGCGGTGCCTGGCGTGACCTGCGCGCGCGCCGGCCCGGCATGGATGTGCCGGTGAGTCTGGCGATCGGCGGTGCCTATGTCGCGAGCGTCTACCACTTCTTTACCGGCGGCGAAATCTATTTCGACTCCGTCACAATGTTCGTGTTCTTCCTCACCACAGCACGGTTTCTCGAAATGAGTTCGCGGCATCGTGCCGCGCTGGCGACCGGCGATAGCGCACGTGCGCTGCCAGCCACCGCCCGCCGTATCACCACGCACGGCGAGACCGAAACGGTCGCCCTTGCAGAATTGAGGGCCGGCGATCACGTGCGCGTACCTGCAGGCACGATCGTACCCGGCGATGGCCGAATCATCGCCGGCGAAAGTACCTTCGACGAATCGCTTTTGTCCGGCGAGTTCATGCCGGCGGCCCACGGTACCGCTGAAAACGCGATCGCAGGCAGTCTCAACCTGACATCGAGCGTCGATATCGAAATCGAGCGTATCGGCCAGAACACGCTGGTCGCGGGCATCGTCCGTTTGCTCGAACGGGCCCAGAGTGAACGCCCGCGTCTGGCCCTGCTCGCCGACCGGATCGCCGGCATATTCGTCTCGGCGGTACTCGTACTGGCCACCGTGACCGGCTTCTATTGGTGGCAGGTCGCGCCGGAACAAACCCTGCCGATCGTACTCGCTGTCCTTGTAGTCACGTGCCCTTGCGCCTTATCGCTTGCCACGCCGACCGCGTTTGTTGCCGGCACGGCCTCGCTGGCACGCCGCGGGCTGCTCGTGGCCCGTGCCGGATCGCTACAGACGCTGGCCAACGCCGATCACCTGATTCTCGACAAGACCGGCACGCTCACCCAGGCACGCCTGGGTATTGAACGCGTCGAATGTCTGACACCGGATTATGATCGCGACACCTGCCGACGAATGGCCGCCGCGCTGCAGACACATTCGGCGCACCCCATCGCCCAGGCATTTCGCGACGATGCCGACGACACACTCACGGCCACCGACGTACACGAGCACGCCGGCCAAGGCATCGAAGGCAGCCTGGAAGGTCATCATCTACGGCTGGGGCAACCGGCCTGGCTTGGCGTGAGCGAAAACACGACCGACGGCGGTACGCCTGTGGTTCTCGAGATCGACGCCCGGCCCGTCGCCCGCTTCGTGCTTCAGGATACGCCACGACCACAGGCCGAAGCGTCGCTGGCTGCGCTGCGCGAGCTCGGCCTGACGCTGGAAATTGCCAGCGGCGATAGCCCCGGCGCGGTGGAAGCACTGGCCAGGCGTATGGGCGTCGACGACTGGCGCGCGCGCATGACACCGGAAGACAAGCTTGCCCGGCTGCGCGCACTCCAGAGTGAAGGCAAGCGCGTGGTCATGGTTGGGGATGGCATCAACGACGCGCCCGTGCTGGGCGGCGCCGACGTGTCGGTCGCCATGGGCAGCGGTTCCGTGCTTGCCCAGGCTCAGGCAGACATGCTGCTCACCCGCGCCCAGCTCGCTGATCTCGCTTCCGGCGTACGCATGGCCCGGCGTACGATGCGCGTTATCCATCAGAATCTGGCCTGGGCCGCCTGCTACAACCTGGTGGCGCTGCCGCTGGCGGCGGGCGGCCTCGTCCAACCCTGGATGGCGGCCCTGGGCATGTCGGCGAGTTCGTTGCTGGTCGTGGCCAACGCGGCCCGTCTTGCCCGCGCCGACCATTACGAACCGATAGTCGCAGGCACGCCGCTTGGCCCGTCGCCCACGCCCGTGGTGTCGACATGACGATCGTACTCGTGCTCCTGCCTTTGACGCTCTTACTGGTCGGCGTCGCCGTATGGGCGTTTTTCTGGGCGGTCGGGGACGGCCAGTTCGACGATATGGACAGCCCTGCCTATCGCATTCTGCTCGATGACGATGACTGGCCCTCCGCGCCAGAAGGTCGCAAACCTTCGGCGGATGCGAGTGCAGCCCACGCTAGCGAGCGAGAAACGAACGACGACGATCACTCGACGGAGCCGCCCCGGTGAACGCAGACGGGCTGACGTTTGCCGCCGCACTGATTGCCGGGCTGGTTGGCAGCTCGCACTGTATTGCCATGTGCGGTGGCATTGCGATTGCCTTCGGTGCGCAAAGCCGCCGCCGGCCCATCGTATCCGCACTGCTTTACAACACCGGCCGGATTACCAGCTATACGATCGCCGGCGCCCTGGCCGGCGGCGTGGGCGTTGGTCTTGGCCAGCTTCTCGACCCACAACTGTTGATCGTGATTTTGCGTGCAATAGCCGGAGCGATGCTTGTCGCCATCGGTTTGCAGATTGCGCTGAACTGGCGCTTGCTGCGGCCGATCGAGAATCTCGGCTTCCGGCTCTGGCATCGCATTTCGCCTGCCGCCCGTGCCTTGATCGGCCGGCGCGGCGCGCTGCCCGCCTTATTGCTTGGCGGCCTCTGGGGCTGGCTGCCGTGCGGCCTCGTCTATTCGATTCTGGTGGCGGCTACCTTCAGCGGCGGCAGTGTCCAGGGTGCCGCGCTCATGCTGGCCTTCGGGTTGGGCACCGCACCTGCACTCATTGCGACTGGCACGGCGGCGTCGCGTCTGCAGCGGCTCACCCGACGGCCATCCTTCCGACGCGCCGGCGGCGCATTCGTCGTGTTGCTGGGTGTGCTGACCGCACTCATGCCCTGGCTCATGCATCACGCGCCGGCCGGCGGTTATCTCAACATGCTCGGCCTCTGCGGACCGGGCGAAACCATACTCTAGCCTTATGTTCGGCATTTACCCGACGGCTACACCTGTCACCCAACCTGTAAAAAGGAAACGACAATGATGAAGAAATTTCTGGCTGCAAGTGCGCTGACCGCGGTCGGTGCCGTATTCATGGCCGGCCCGGCGGCCGCCGCCGATAGCTGCGAGCTGTCGATCAGCGGTAACGACCAGATGCAGTTCAACAAATCCGAACTCGTGGTCCCTGCCGACTGCGACGAAGTCACGCTCACCCTTGAGCATACCGGCAAGATGCCGGTGGCTCAGATGGGTCACAACTGGGTGCTGTCCAAAGAAGCCGACAAGCAGGCCATCACATCCGAAGGCATGCAGGCCGGCCTCGACAACGAATATCTACCCGACGACGACAAGATCATCGCCCATACCGATCTGATCGGCGGCGGCGAATCGTCGAGCGTCACGTTCAGCACCGCGGACCTCAAAGCCGGGGGTGACTACAGCTACTACTGCACCTTCCCGGGCCACAGCTCGATGATGCACGGCAAACTGGTCGTCAAGTAGACGACACGGTTTGGTTTCGAGGCCGCGCGGCATCCGCTGCGTGGCCTTTTTTATGGAATCCGCATGCAGCGAACCATTCTAGGCTTCGGCCGTGACGCTGAAGGCGATTGGGCCGCCCGCCTGGCCTGCGGGCATAACCGACACGTTCGCCACCGCCCACCGTTCATCAACCGGCCTTGGGTCATACATGCGGCCGGGCGTGCATCCTGGTTGGGCCGATCGTTCGATTGTTTGCGCTGCGACCGGCTGGAATGGCCTGTGCGGATACTCGAGCATCGACCACCGGACGAGGTGTTCAACCTCGACTGCAACGACGAACTTCCTCGTAGCGGCGCTCCGAACCGCTACTGGCAAAAGATCGAGATCGAATCCGGCCGTGCGATGCTCTTCATCGACACGTTGCAGATCGAACGATCGCTCTGCCCTGGCTCAGTTACCGCAATACCACCCACGCTGGCGTTTCATCTGCTAGCGCTGACGACGGTACGCGGACGTATCCGGTCGTATCGACTGATCTGAAAACCGCCCGCAGCGACGCAAAAAAAAGCCGGCGCACTAGGCGCCGGCTTTCGTGCTTGAGCACCTGCGTGCTTAGCCACCGCCCGGGTTATAGATCTCCGGTGCGTCTTCACCTTCGACTTTCAAGAAGCCGGCCAGCCCGCGCTCCATACGGCTAAGCGCATGGTCGACAAGCACGTACTTGCCGGGCACTTCGAGTTCGAAATCCACGATCGTGGCGCCGCCCGGCGGCACGCTGATGGTCTGGATATGCTCGGCCGGCGCACTGCTCGTGCCGCCCCATTCGTAGGCCTTGTCGAACATCTCGCCAATCACATGAAAAGAAGATGTGGCGTTCGGCCCGCCGACACCGAAGTAGATGCGTACCGTCTCGCCGACCTTCGCGGTCAGCGGATGCTTGTCGGTCAGCGCCCCGACGGAACCATTGAATACATAGTATTCCGGTTTTTCATCAAGCAGTTTGCGCACATCGAACGATTGCTCGCCATGCTGGCCATAGGCCTGCGTGGTGTATATCTCGCCCTGCATCACATAGAACTCGTGGTCGACCGGCGGCAGGCCGCCTTCCGGCTCCACCAGAATCATGCCGTACATGCCGTTGGCGATATGGTGGGCGACCATTGGCGTGGCGCAGTGGTAGACATACAGTCCGGGTTTGATGGCCTTGAACGACAGACTTTTTTCCGAACCCGGCGGTACTTGAAGTACGGCCGCACCGCCGCCCGGGCCCGTGACCGCATGAAAGTCCACCGAGTGGATCATCGTGCTGTCCTCGGCGTTGCTAAGCGTCAGGTCGACCGTATCGCCCTCACGCACACGCAGTAGCGGACCCGGCACTTGACCGTCGAACGTCCAGTAACGATAGCTGGTCCCGTCGGCAAGCCGCGCCTGCTTTTCAACGGTTTTCATTGCCACACTAACCGTCTTGGGATCACGGTCGCCGATCGCCGCGGGCACATCCGCAGGATCGCGACTGATATCGTCGAGTGTGCCGGTTAAGTCGCTGGCTTCGGTCTCTCCGATTACCAGCGTGCCTTCCATGCCGGCCGCCCGATGACCGGGAATGGTGCAGAAGTAATCGAACTGGCCGGCCTCGTTGGCACGGAAGACGAATACCGAACTCGAATCCCGTCCGACCACTCCATCGGATTTTACATGCAGGTCAGGAATGGCCACATCGTGCATCGCGCCATCACCGTTGATCAGTGTCAGCTGAACAACCGCGCCTTCGGGCACCTTGATCTCAGGGTTGATACGCCCGTCGATCTTGCCCCCGACCCCTTGAAAGTACATACCCTCTTCGCCGATTCCCGTTTTCAACGTGATCGAGACATCCGGCTTCAAGCTGACGCCGTCGGCGATATTTGTTTGTGTTGCGCTTGCGACGGACACACTGGCCCCTAGCAACAACACCCCTAACGCGTTGACCCAACGCCTTATTTTCATTGGAGCTCTCCCTGGCTACCGTTATCGATAGCTGGAGAATAGGCAGTGGAAAACAGGCGGGCTTTGATGTCGGTCAAGACAAAACATGTTTTTCAGGAATCGTCGTGATCGAGCGGTCATTCGAGCATTCGACGCAACACATGCACGAGCCGAGCGGCGAGGTTCGCCGGGTTTCGCAGTACGGTATAGCCGTTAGCGCCGAACACGGCCGGCATGTAGACCGGGGCTTGTCGATCAACCGTGATACAGAAGCTCTCGATATTGTCGTCGCGTGCCTCGCGGACTGCCTGACGCGTATCTTCGACGCCGTAGCGGCCTTCGTAACCGTCCGCATCGTTGGGCTTGCCGTCGGAGATCACCAGCAGCAGGCGTTTGCGTTCCGGACGCGCGGCGAGCAGCGTCGACGCATGACGTATGGCCGCGCCTGTGCGCGTGAATCGCTGGGGCGCCAAAGCCGCGATACGCCGTCGACACGGCTCGCTTTCACGGTCGTCGAACCCGCGCACCCGGTCGACACAAACCCGCGATGCCGTCTCGCCGGAAAATACGAAAATGGCATGCGCATCGCCAAGCGCTTGTAACGCCTCGGAAACCACGAGCAGCGCTTCTTTCTCGACATCGATGATGCGCATGTCGGCATCGACCCAGGCGTCGGTCGAGCCGCTGATATCGACGAGCAACATGATCGCGACATCGCGGCGGGCCGGGACCGAATGTTGATAGACATGATCATCGGCAACCGTGCCGGCCCTGCGCTCGCCATACGCTAGAACCAGCGCATCGATATCGACCGTCTCGCCATCGGGCTGGCGCCGTCGCCATTGTCGTTGGGCGCGTAATTTCTGGAACTGGCGTCGCACATCGCTGATCAACGTATGGCGCCGACGCATGAGGGCCCGTGCCCAGGCCGCATCGCCGAACTCGACATCGCCGCTGTGTACCGTGACCGCGTTTTCACGGTAGCGCCCGACGCGATAATCCCATTCCGGGTATGGTCTGCCATCGGGGCGGGCGCACGGCGCCGACGAGGGCTTTTTACGTGGCGCTGTCGATTCCTCGGCCAGAAGAATTTCGCGTACGGGATCCGGGCTCGTGACCTGGCTGGCGCGCGGCAGTTCGGCCACCGATTCCGACAACGCTTCTGGCTCGCTGTCGTCGTCGTTATCCGCAGGCCGTCGCAAGCCTTGTGGATCTTCGGCGTGTTCGTGCGGGTCGTCAGTCTGGATCATCCACGGGCCGACCTGCGTGTCGTCCTCGTCTTCGTCCGATGTGCGTATCTCCGGCGTTCGCTCGAGCGTCGCCACCCGTTCGCTGCCCGCTGGCGTATTTGCATCGGTCGCCCCTACGGCGCCGGCTATATTCGATGCGGCAAGCAAACGCCCCCACCAGAAATCGCGTGGCAAAGGCTGATACCCCTCCCGTTCGGTCGCGAGGCGTTTGGCGTGATCCTGCGCCCGCGCCCACGACTCGGATGCGCCCGGCATCGAACGCGTCCCATGCTTTGTGAGAAGTGAGCGAGCCTGCGTACGCAAAGCCTCCATACGCTGTTGCGTGTCATAGCGATAATGCAGCCCCTGGCGTTGCTCGTTGGCACAGGCATGCAGCAGTTCCAGATCGCGCACCGTCCCGGGCAGGCTGGTGCACAACACCACGTCCGCGGCGGCGGCTTCATAGAGGCAGAAAAGATCCTTCTGCAAGGCACTGGCACACGGCGGCGTCCACTGCGCCAACCGCGCCGCTCTGACGGCCTGGTGCAGTGCCATCACGCGATACAGGCGTTGCGAGCGCTGGCCGTACCCGCCAAGACAGTACGGAAGATGGACAGCGCACCCATCCGTTCCAGGCAACGCACGCGTATCGATATGCGCTTTCGGCAGCCGGCGTACGGCGCGCTCCATGAGCCTGGGCGGCGCTGGCGGCTGGGCTACGCGTATCGGCAACTCGATGGCGAATACGCTTTCGAGCAATAGCTCCAGACGCCGCCGATGAGTTGCGAGCAGTTCAACGCAGGGAACTTCAACGGGCGCACGTTCCGGTCGCAGGCGGTCGACCAACCACCGCGCTGCATCGATAAGTACGCCTTCAGGTTCCGCCATTACGCGAGCCGCCGCTTATACAAGTGCGACATCCACCAGATCCGCAAGCGCACCCGCGACCTCGGGGTCGTCGGTCAGGGGCGCGATCAGCGCCACGCGGCATGCCTGGCGCGCCTCGACGCCGCATGCAATCAATCGTGCCGTGGCTACCAGCAGCCGAGTACTCGGTACTTCGGCAAGACCACGATCCTCAAGCCGGCGCATGCGCCAGGCCAGTTCCACCAGTCCGTGTGCAGTCGCGCGTGGCACATCGGCCTCGTATGCCACGATCTCGGTTTCTCGTTCGAACGTTGGAAAATCGAATTCGAGTGCGACAAAGCGCTGGCGGGTACTGGGTTTGAAATCCTTCAGCGCATGCTGGTAGCCGGGGTTGTAAGACACCACGAGTTGGAAACCCGGGGCGGCGGTCAATGTCTCGCCGGTCTTGTCGATGGGCAACAGCCGCCGGTGATCGGTCAGCGAATGAATGACCACGACCGTGTCCTGTCGTGCCTCGACGATCTCATCGAGATAACAGATCGCGCCTTCGCGCACGGCGCGGGTCAACGGGCCGTCCTGCCAGACCGTCGTATCGTCCCGCACTAGAAATCGGCCGACCAGATCGCTTACCGACAGATCGTCGTGGCAAGCGACCGTAATCAGTGGACGATCCAAACGCCAGGCCATGTGTTCGACAAAACGCGTTTTGCCGCACCCCGTGGGCCCTTTGATCATCACTGCCAATTCCTGCGCATGACAATGCTCGAAGAGCGCGATCTCTTCCGCCGAGGCGGCGTAGTAAGGCGCTGGCGTATCTGCGGCCATCCGAGCCCGACTCATACCGTGCCCGGCGCGTGCCTGGGCGCAGCGCCCTCATCATGAGGCGCAGCGACGCGAAGCGGCGCGAAGCGGAAGAAATCCACGATATAGAGAATGACCCCGACGGCGAACAGCGAGCCTGTCGCGACGAGCATCACGAAGTGGATTTGTATCTTCAACTGGGTATCGAGATATCCCAGGCCCATGACGCGTTCCAGATAGACTTGCCCGATGCCGGCAGTCGCGAACGACAGCGTCATCCCGAACATGCCGGCGACCTGAAGCCAGAATGCCCAGTAACCCAGGCTTTGCCCGCGCTCGGGGCGGTTGCTTGTCAAATATGGGCGGGTATAACTGATCATCGCCAATACGATCATCGCGTACGCGCCGTAAAAGGCCGCATGGCCGTGCATGGCGGTAATCAGCGTACCGTGTGTCCATTTATTGATCGCCGGCCAGGTGTGCGCCAGGCCCAGCAGACCGGCGCCGAAAAGCGTGAACACAGCACTGCCAATCGTCCAGTGCACAGCCAGCGTATTGGGATGCGCGGCCCCGGAACGGCGAATCGCGGCATAGGCATAAATCGCCATACCGACGAGTGCAACCGGTTCGAGCGCGCTGAAGAAACCGCCAATCGGTAGCCAGTAACCGGGCACGCCCGTCCAGTAGTAATGGTGCGCGGTGCCGAGAATACCGGCCATGAACACCAGACCCACGATCACGTACAGCCATTTCTCCATGACCTCACGATCCGCACCGGATAGGCGTACGAGCAGGAACGCGAGCATCGAACCTTGAATCATTTCCCATACGCCTTCGACCCACAGGTGGATTGTCCACCAGCGATAGAAGGTTTCGACCGTGTAGTTGTCGTACGGCAGCAGCGCCGGCAAATAGAGCAAGGCAGCCAATACGAGACCGGCGATCAGCACGCCCTCGGTCAGTGTCCAACGTCCGGCCTGGCGGATCGTCATGAAGATATTGAAGAAGAACAGCAGCATGACCGCGACGATCACGAGCTTCAGTGGATACGGCTGTTCGAGCATCTTGATACCCGCGGTCCAGCCGAGCATGTATCCCACAATCGCCGTCGCCCCCATGAGGGTCCAGGCCACGAGCTGTATATAGGCCAGGCGTTCGCTATAGAGCTCGGTACGTGACTCTTCGGCGACCACGTAGTACGTACCGCCCATGAAACCAGCCAATACCCACACGATAAGAAGATTCGTGTGCATCGCTTTGGCGACATCGAACGGCAGCAGATCGATAAGCGGATCCGGCCCGAGATACTTGGCTGCCATGAGCAGCCCCATGACCAGCTGCAACCCGAACAGGCTGAGCGCGACGGCGAAATACCAGTACGCCACGCGTTGAGTACGAAAACGCATGAAATCTCTCCTACTTCAGAGTGCTGAGGTAATCGACCAACGCGTCGATCTGATCGGCATCGAGGTCCGTGCCGTAATTGGTCGGCATGAACGAAGTGCCGTTCGCTGAAAACCGATCGCCGCCCACAAGATGCGCACTCGGCGCAACAATCGATTCGCGCAGATAGCCCGCCGCCGTGTCGGCGCTGCCGGTATAGCCATCATCGGTAACGGTCCGACGTGCTCGCTCACCGACACCGGCCAGTGACGGCCCGGCCAGATCCACGCCCGGCGCTATCGAATGGCAGCCGCTGCACCCGGTCGCGGCGTCACTGAACAGCTGCTCTCCCGCAGCCGCGGCCGCGGGCGGCGCTTGCTCTGACGAAGCAACGCCGGACGCCTTCTGAGTGTTGGTACCCGGAAAGGTCGCGCCGGACACAAGAATCGGGCGCGGCGGCCACCCCTGATTATCGATCTGCGAAACCCAGTCGAGAAACGCGATCACATCGTCGATTTCCGTTTCACTGAGCTCGGGATTAGGCATAATCCGGCGGTGCCGCTGCTCGGAGTAGAACTTCGACGGATTTGAAAGAAATGCAGCCAAATAGGCTTCGCCACGCTGTTGCGTTATTTTTGTCAAATCTGGCGCATAGTAAGCGCCCTCGCCGAGCAGCGTATGACAGTTAATACAGTTATTGCTGTGCCACACATCCTTGCCGGCAATCACTTGCGCATCCATCTTGTCGGCGTTCGTGAGCTCGCCGAATCGGGTATGGCTATGCAGCGTAAGAGCCAGGAAGACGAGCGAGAAGCACGCCGTGCTGACGAGGAAAAACAGCCGACTCTGTCTTTTGGTCATACAGCCTCCCAGGCGTTCGCCAAAACGCCGAACAGATAGATCTCAAACACCGATGAGATTCCAATAGCGGATGACTGCCACACCGGCATACGCGATGGTCACGAGCAAGGCTGCGGCCATCGCCAGACCCAGCGACTTGATAAGAAGAAACCACGGAAGGGTTGATTGACGCATGACCTGCCCCGGGATGAATAAATGGCTTTTATCGTGCCCGGCATAGCCAATAATGCGTGCCGAGCCGCGCCAAATTAATTCGTCGGAGCAGGCGCTCTCATTGACCTAAATCAAAAGTTTTTATTATTTTAAAAATGCCTCGGGACCGCCGCATTTTATTCGACTCTATTTCGCAAACTTACGCGCCTCTCATCAGCGTGCTGTACTGACGAGTTCAGCAACGTGGTCGGTGTACCGGGCTAGCAGGCTTTTGTTTACCCCGATCTTCGGCAAAGCTAACCCTGGGTCGGGCCGTAGCTCGTTCGCGCCCCGAAGATATCCCCGACGATTCGATATCCGCCATCCGGCGCGGCGAGTGCAAGTCGTAAGAACGGCGCGCACAACGCTCCGTCCACGGGATAGGAAGTGCTATTTAGCTCAGGCGAACAGGCCGTACGGGTTATGGCTAAGTGCCACACTCACGATATAGGCGAAGACCAGAAGCGCAGCGATACAGGCGGCGATACGTATCGTTTTTGTCGGCCCGCGTTTGAGCCCGATCGTACCGAGTACGATATAGACAAGCAGCGCTACGACCTTGGCCGTCAACCACGGCTGAATGCCGGGATACGGGCCGAGCAGCAAAACCAGTCCCATTGCGCTGAGCAGCAGCACCGTATCGATACAGTGCGGAAGCACACGGACCCAGCGTCGTTCGAGCCGCGCCGGCGCAAACACCATCCAGCCCGCGCGCAGCACGAACAATCCCAGCGTCACGGCGACGCTGCCCACATGCAGCGCTTTCAATACAACGTACAAAGTCGCCACGGACATGCTTCTACTCGCTCAGCCGGGCTGGCCGTCGGCCCGCGGGCGGCAATAGATACGGCCATAACGAATCGCCCAAGGCAATATCGCTTCGAACCATGCGCCTATGGCGACGAACAGGAACAACCAGCGCGCATTGCCGGCGGTGACGGCGGCTATAAGGCGTGCCACCACGGCCAGCTGAAGAATCAAGAAACAGAGTACGCTGAGGTTATCCATTTCCAGCTGGCGGCCCGAATGGCCAAGGCTCACGCGTGTGACCATGGCAAACACCATGCTCGTGGCGAGCCCCATACCCAACGCATGGGCGGGCGCCAGGCCCAGTACTGCACCATACCCGGCGAACAGCGCCAGACTCTGGGTCGCCGACAACAATGCGGCGACCGGCAGCCAGGCAAAAGATATATGCAGCGACCAGAGCAAGGGTACGTGCGATGCGGCCCAGCCCCGCCAGCGAATTGCATGCCAAGCGGTAATGAATGCCAGCGGCAAGTCGGCCATGAAAAGCCAGTCGTCGTGTCCATTGAATGCGAGCACGCCGTGGCCCAGTGAGAGAACCACCACTAGCGGGGGGCTCCAGACCGGCTGGTAGCGTCGGTAGTTCGCAATCATCGGTTCGGAAAAGAACGGCAGCATGCGATGCGCCACCACGAACACGATCGGCCCCACGAAGCCCCAGAGCGCGAGCGACGGCATCGCCGCGAAGAGCGCCCATTGATCGTCCGATATGGCGCCCACCCCGACGAGTACACCGATGCATCCCACCGCGGCAACGATAATCGACCAACGTGCGTGCAACAGAGAGGCGGCGCGCGCAAGAAGAAGACAACGGATGAGTGCGACCAGGCCCAATGCCCAGGCGACGCCAGTAAGGGCCAGCCCTGCGATTAGGCAATCTCGCCCGGCGAGTGTACCGACGACGGTCAGCGTATAACCGGCATACAGTACACCGGCCATGCTTCGGTAGAACAGCGCGCTCACCGGGGGCGCGCCTACCCAGCGAGGCAGGGCGGTCAGCAAGAAACCAAAAACGAAAAAAGGAAAAACGCCCAGTGTCATCAGCCAGGCATGCAACCAGACCGCCGGCACCGGATAAGCGCTTGCAACGCCGGCCCAGCGCATGATCAGAACGGGCGCCCACCACAGCATGCCTACGACAAGCGCGCACAACCCGCCCATGAAAAACAGCCGATGCGGCGCGCGTATCAAGCACCGCATGGCCTCGAATACCGAACCCGGCATCACGCCCTGCTCCACACCCAATAGATAGCGTGAACTATGCCGCTCGCGCCCCGCGTGGGCATTGACGGAAATCAATAAGCCCAGAGCACGACACAGTCGTACGCAAATGTAATGGACGAACGCGGACTCGGCTTTATCTAGAGCCGTTCGATAATGGTTACGTTGGCCATGCCGCCGCCTTCACACATCGTCTGTAGCCCGTAGCGCCCGCCCCGTGCTTTGAGACCGTGTACGAGCGTGGTCATGAGTTTGGTCCCCGAAGCGCCCAGCGGGTGTCCGAGCGCAATCGCGCCACCATTGACGTTCATACGCTCCGGATCGGCCCCAGTCGACTGCAGCCACGCCAGGGGAATGGGCGCGAACGCCTCATTGACCTCGAACAGATCGATATCGTCAATCGTCATCCCTGCGCGGTCGAGCGCACGATGGGTCGCCGGCAACGGCGCTTCGAGCATGATCACCGGGTCGTGCCCCATCACGCTCATATGATGAATACGCGCCAACGGTTCGACGCCCAGACGTTTGAGCCCGGCTTCGCTGACCACCATCATGCCGCTCGCCCCGTCACAGATCTGACTGGCCGTGGCCGCCGAAATGCGTCCGTTTTCGGCCAGCAGTTTCACGCTGGCGATCGAGTCCAGCGTTGCATCGAAACGGATCCCTTCATCGACGGTATGGACGATCTGTTCCCCGGAGTCCGGATCGAGCACCGATACCGGCAGAATCTCGTCATCGAACGCGCCTGTCTGCGTCGCGCGAATCGCACGCTGGTGGCTTTCCAGAGCGAACTCGTCCAGCGCGCCACGCTCGATGCCATATTTCGCAGCGACCATCTCCGCGCCCTCGAACTGACTGAACAGTTCGGTTTGGGGATAGCGTTGGCGAATCCCCGAACTCATATAAATGCCCATATCGGCTTTCTTGGCCAGCGTCAGCGGCGACCCCATCGGCACACGCGTCATGCTTTCCACGCCCCCGGCAATCACAATATCCATCGAACCGGACATAACCGCCTGGGCCGCAAAATGCAGCGCCTGCTGGGACGAGCCACACTGGCGATCCACGCTCGTGCCTGGCACGGACTCGGGCAGGCTCGAGGCGAGAACGGCGTTTCGGGCGACATTGGCCGCCTGTTCGCCCACCTGGCCCACACAGCCCAGAATCACGTCGTCTACCGTCTCGGGCGACGCCTTGGTACGCGCGACCAGACCGTCGATCAGCGTGGCTGCCAGATCGACCGGATGCCAACCCGCCAATCGACCACCGCGGCGGCCGCCGGCAGTACGCAGCGCGGATACGATATAGGCTTCACTCATAAGCAGGGCTCGTGGTTATCTGGTCAAGGACTCCTGTCTTTGTGCCACTCTGCCGCTACCCTGTAAAGCCGACGCACGCGACTGATATGCCCCATTCACACGACCGCCAAGCCGGCGCCGACAATACCTACGCTGCCGTGTTCGACGCGGTACGCCGTATTCCAGCGGGCCGCGTGACCACTTATGGACGTATCGCGCGTTTGATCGGCCGCCCGCGTGCGGCGCGACAGGTCGGTTACGCCATGCATCGATGCCCCTCGGGTCTGCCCTGGCATCGTGTCATCAACGCCCAGGGACGTATTTCGTTGCCCGCTGCCAGCACGGCCGCGCTGGCACAGCGGCGGCGACTCGAAGAAGAAGGGGTGGTTTTTATCGGCGGCAAGGTGGATCTCGACCGCTTCGGCTGGCCAGACCGGGACTGACAGCCAAAAAAAGGCCCGGCAGAAAACCACCGGGACCTTGCTTTACATCGTCCAACGCACGTTCGATCAGGCCGGCATTTCGTTGGCCTTGTCGTTGCGTGCCCATACGCGATGCTGGCCGAGGTATTCGCAGAACTCACCAAAGACATCCTCGACGCGCTCGCCGACGATGACGCCTTCTTCGCTGCTATCGAGCCCGGCGGCTTCCATCAGTTCACTGCCCTGCGATACGGCCGCAATCACCTTGAGATGCTTGTAGGCCT
Source organism: Salinisphaera shabanensis E1L3A (assembly GCF_000215955.2). GTDB lineage: Bacteria > Pseudomonadota > Gammaproteobacteria > Nevskiales > Salinisphaeraceae > Salinisphaera > Salinisphaera shabanensis. The sequence goes on along the minus strand of NZ_AFNV02000021.1, from coordinate 13,039 downwards.
CTTGCAGGTAATACAGGCTCAAGCCCGATTTGCGCAGGCGCTTGATGCTTTCCTCGCCACCCGCGACGATCACGGCATCCATGGTCACCGACGGCAAGCCGTTGAGCATCGCGTCCGACTCGATGGTTTCGCCGTTGGCGGCCTTGAGCGGTGCCATGCTCGGGGCAATCACGAAAGCCATCGCGCCGCCCTCGGTGAGCTTGTCCTTCAGCTCGGTGATTTCGCCGGCATCCACGCCGTCGGCGGCAAGAATCGCAACCTTCCGGTGCTTGATATCGCCCGGAAGACGCGCCATCAGACTCAGTGGTTCGGATTTTTCGGTACGGCCACGCCCATATTCCTCTTCCGAGGCAGTGGGACCGTCCGGCACTTCCACGCCGTGCATTTCGCCGACGGCCTGGGCGAGATCCATGGAGATATTGGGCAGCATCCACTGAATGATGCGCTCGCGGATATAAGGACGCTCGACCTTGGACAGTTCGAAGGTATACGCCTCGATGATATGTTCCTTCTCCACATCCGTCTGGCTGTTCCAGAACAGGCGTGCCTGCGAGTAATGATCCTGGAACGAATCACTGCGCCCGCGAATCTTGTGCGCATCGACCTTTTCGTTCACCGATTCGAAACCACCACGTTCCGGGCCGGGCGCGGTTTCGCTCGGATGCCCGCCATCGATCGAGTTCGGCTCGTAGGAGGCCTGACCGGTATTGATGGTCTGGCGATGCATCGAATCGCGCTGGTTGTTGGCGAACGGACAGACCGGACGGTTGATCGGAATTTCGTGGAAGTTCGGGCCGCCCAGACGCAGCATCTGGGTATCCAGATACGAGAACAGACGCCCCTGTAACAGTGGGTCGTTGCTGAAATCGATACCCGGCACGATATGCCCGGGCGAGAACGCTACCTGTTCGGTTTCGGCGAAATAGTTGTCCGGGTTGCGGTTGAGGGTGAGTTTGCCAATCATCTCGACCGGCACTTCTTCCTCGGGAATGATCTTGGTGGCATCGAGTATGTCGTAGTCGAAGCTCATCTCGTCTTCTTCCTCGACTACCTGAATGCCGAGCTCCCATTCGAGCACGTCGCCGTTCTGGATGTCCTTCCACATCTCGCGCCGGTTGAAGTCCGGGTCGCGCCCCCAGAGCAACTGGGCTTCGTCCCAGATCAACGAACAAGTGCCGGCGATCGGTTTCCAATGGAATTTGACGAAGCGTGATTTGCCCTCGGCATCGACCAGTCGGAAGGTATGCACGCCGAAGCCTTCCATGAAGCGATAATGTCGCGGAAACGCGCGGTCGGACATCGTCCACAGAATCATGTGCGCGGTTTCCGGCATGAGCGAGACGAAATCCCAGAGCGTGTCGTGCGCGGACTGGCCCTGCGGGATTTCGTTATGCGGCTCGGGTTTGACCGCATGCACGAAGTCGGGAAACTTCATCGCGTCCTGGATGAAGAATACCGGCATGTTGTTGCCAACCAGGTCCCAGTTGCCTTCCGAGGTATAGAACTTGGTGGCGAAACCACGCACATCCCGAACCGTATCGTTCGAGCCGCGTGAGCCTTGAACGGTGGAAAAGCGGGTGAACACGGGTGTAACGGCATCGCGAAACACCGCGGCCTTGGAGTACCGCGCGGCATTCTCGTAAGGCTCGAAGTAACCGTGAGCGGCGGCACCGCGTGCATGCACGATACGCTCGGGGATTCGCTCGTTGTCGAAGTGGTTCATCTTTTCGCGAAAGATGAAGTCTTCCATCAACGTCGGACCACGTTCGCCCGCCTTGAGCTGATTATGGTTATCGGCGATGCGTACACCCTGGTTGGTACGCAGATCCTGATCGGTGGCATCCATGCGGTCGCGTGCCAGGTCCTTGCTCTTAGAATCGCGCTTGAGCTCGGGGTTGGCGCTTGCGGGACCGCGATTGGACTCGGTGTGTGGATTCTTGCTCATGAGATCCTTGTGTGTAGGGAAACGACGAATCGGCCGACTCAGTGGACCACCGGCAATCAAGAGGTGCTATCCGCAATCCTTCGCTCAGGGAATATGCGCACGCACCCGCGATAACAGCGTGACCTTGCCGGGGTGTGGCACCCACCAGCTGGCCCGGTGGTAGGCTTTCGTGCGAGAACATCGAACCAGAACAACTCGAGAGGAGAAGCCATGCAGATTACCGAGCGCTGTTTTCTGATCACCGGCGGCGGTTCCGGGCTGGGCGCAGCAAGTGCGCGCATGCTGGTTGAAGCCGGTGCGCGTGTCGTGCTTGCCGACGTCAATACGAACGCCGGGCACCAAACCGCCGAGGCGCTGGGCGATGCCGCACGCTTCGTTCACTGCGATGTCACCCGCGAAGAAGATGGCAAGGCGGCGGTAACCGCCGCGCGCCAGCACGGCGGCGCGTTGCACGGGCTGCTCAACTGTGCCGGTATCGGTATTCCGTCGAAGGTGCTCGGCAAGAACGGCCCGCACGATCTAGAGACTTTTTCCAAGGTCATCCAGATCAATCTGATCGGCAGCTTCAATATGATTCGTCTGGCATCCGAAGCGATGGCCGCCGGCGAAGCCCAGGCCGACGACGAACGCGGCGTGATCATCAATACCGCCTCGGTCGCGGCCTTCGAGGGCCAGATTGGCCAGGCGTCATACTCTGCGTCCAAGGGCGGTATCGTCAGCATGACCCTGCCGATCGCACGCGAGCTCGCCCGTCATGGCATTCGTGTGATGACCATCGCGCCCGGTATTTTCGACACCCCAATGATGGCCGAGCTGCCTGAGGAGGTACGCGATTCGCTGGGCAAGATGGTGCCGTTCCCGCCCCGCCTCGGCCAACCGGAAGAATATGCACGGCTGGCTCGCGACATCATCGAAAACACCATGCTCAACGGCAGCACCATCCGTTTGGACGGCGGGATTCGCATGCAGCCGAAATAGGCTCCAAGCCGATACGGTCGGTGCGGTCTTGCGCTAGAGTACGACGGTTACCCTCGCCGCTGTAACGCCATGGCCCGCACCGCGCTTTCCCGTATTTTTATCGCCGCTTTCGCCACCCTGGTCGCCGCAGGTTGCGGGCATGAAGCCCGCCTGTCGGTCGAAGAAGGCATGGGCCCGAACCCCACGCTGCCCGAGCCCGAAAGTTCGTTCATTCCGACGGTCAATATTGCTAAGGCCAACCGCTGGGCCGAAGGCGAAAAACCGAATCCCGGCCCTGGACTGACGGTCAATGCCTTTGCCGAGGGGCTGGACCACCCACGCTGGCTCTACGTACTTCCAAATGGCGATGTGCTGGTCGCCGAAAGCAATGCACCCAAACGCCCGCAGGATGCCACCGGGCTTACCGGCTGGGTGAAGAAGAAGGTCATGGCACGCGCCGGCGCCGGCGTGCCCAGTGCCGATCGAATCACGTTACTGCGCGATACCGACGGCGACGGCCGCGCAGACGAGCAGCACGTATTCCTCGACGACCTGTTTTCGCCGTTCGGCATGACCGTTATCGACCACACTCTCTATGTCGCCAATACCGACGCAGTGGTGGCCTTCGACTACACCGACGGTGCCGACCGCATCGACGCCCCGGGGCGTGAACTGGTCAAACTGCCGGCCGGACCGATCAATCACCATTGGACCAAGAACGTTATCGCCAGCCCGGATGGCGCAACGCTGTATGCAACCGTGGGTTCCAACAGCAATATCGGCGAAAACGGCATGGCAGCCGAGCAAGGTCGCGCTGCGATCTGGGAGATCGACCCCGACAGTGGTGACCAGGGCATTTATGCCACCGGGCTGCGTAACCCCAATGGCTTGGCCTTCGTTCCACAGCCTGGCGGTCAGTACAGGTTATGGACCGTGGTCAATGAGCGCGACGAAATCGGCAGCGACCTGGTTCCGGACTATATGACTTCGGTCGAGGACGGCGGCTTCTACGGCTGGCCGTACAGCTACTTTGGCGATAACGTCGACGCCCGCGTCGCGCCGCAAAAGCCGGAACGCGTTGCAAAGGCGATCAAACCGGACTACGCGCTCGGGCCACATACGGCGTCGCTGGGCCTTTATTACAGCCGCGACAACGCGCTTGGAGGCGACTTCGCCAACGGTATGTTTGTCGGCCAACACGGTTCCTGGAACCGCAAACCGCGTAGTGGCTATCGCGTGATCTTCGTACCATTCGACAACGGCGCACCGGCCGGCGCGCCACGGGTCGTTCTCGATGGCTTCATACAGAACGACGAGGCCAAAGGTCGGCCGGTCGGGGTCGTGATCGATACGGCCGGTGACCTGCTGGTGGCCGACGACGTGGGCAATACGGTCTGGCGCGTGTCGCGAAGTGGTGCCGCAAATCCCGCGCCGTAACCATCGTCGCCGACCTGCGACCCGCTGTTTAGCGCGCTGGACCTGTCTGGTCCATTGCATCGGCCAATTCATACCAAGGTATAACCTTCCACCCCCGGAAGCACCTATAAATTCATCGCCGCCACCGCCGGCAAAGCCTGTGTTTGCTGTGAATACTTGGTCCGACAAAGACTTCGTTCGCTAGAGTAAAATTGCGTTTCGATAAACTGCATGTTCGTCGCGAAGATAGTGCTTGCCTATACAGAACTATGATTTAAGCAATAGAACCGGCCCTCCGACGTGGACAATCGCTCCCGCCTTTAACCCCACCATGGCCAATCATCTCGGGCCTTTAGCGCGCTTACAGCAACTGCGATCGACGATTCGACCAGGGCACGTCCGCAAACCTGTATTTCGTCATTTTGTCCTGAGTGGGTTACACGCTCCATCTCAGGTTCGCGTTGACCACGCGCGGACGCACGCATACGCTTTGCGACCAGTTGTTCGCTATGCAGTCGCATCGAGCACGCACAGCGATTCGGTCGACGACTGAGCCGCGTGCGAACGAAACAATAATCAGTGGAGAAACTACATGCGCCTGAAATCCACGCTTCGCGCGTTCTCACCCCTGCTCATGACCGCGGCTCTCGGTCTGACGCATGCAAGCGGCGCGATCGCCGCCGATGACAGTGCGCCGGATCTGCCGCGTTCGATGACCTGGTCGTCGTACGACGTCGGTTCAGCCGGCTATGCGGAAGCATCCGCGATTGCCGATGCGTTTGGCCGCAAATACGGTACGCGCGTGCGTATCCAGCCCTCGGGTTCCTCGATCGGCCGACTTCAGCCATTGTTGAAGAAACGTTCTGAAGTCGCCTACCTGGCTACCGAAGCCTTCTTTGCCTCCGAAGGCGTGGCGGATTTCGCCGATCGCCGCTGGGGCCCACAGGATCTGCGTGCGCTGGCCGGGCGTCCGTCCTCGTTCGGGATTTTCACCGCCGCGGACGCCAATATCCGCTCGATGGAAGATCTCAAAGGCAAGCGTTTTGCCTATGTCGCCGGTAACCCGTCGATCAATCTGAAGTGCGATGCGCTACTTGGCGCCGCCGGCATGACGCGTGACGATGTCGATGCACGCATGTTCCCGACCTACAACGCCACGATGAGTTCGCTGGCCCAGGGCCAGGCCGACGCGTCCTGCACCTCGACCACGCCTAGCCAGCTCTACGAACTGGCCGAATCGCCGCGCGGTATCCACTGGCTGGAAGTCGATCCGGACGACGAGCAAGCCTGGGATCGTCTGCGTCAGATCGCACCGTTCCTGCAGCCGTATCGCGAAACCGTCGGCGCTGGGCTGAGCGAAGACAATGCCGTCGACATCTTCGCCTATCGCTATCCGGTAATCACCGTCAGAGCCGATCAGGACGAGGACTTCGTCTACAACTACCTCAAGGCGTTCGACGAAACCTACCCGATGTACAAGGACGGTACGGCGGTGATGAGTCGCTGGAAACTCGATAAGGCCGGCACCCCGCCGATCGACGTGCCGTTTCACCCGGGTGCCATCAAGTACCTGAAGGAAAAAGGCATCTGGACCGACGAAATGCAGAGCTGGAACGACAAGCGTCTGGCCCGCCTCGAAGCCTTGCAGGCCGCATGGAAAGACGCGGTCGCCGAAGGTGAAGGCAAGAGTGACGACGCCTTCGCCGAAATCTGGGCGAAGCACCGTCAGCAAGCAATCGATTCGCTGTAGTTCAGCGCTCGTAGTCTGAAACCGGCCGGCCTTGAAACGCCGGCCGGATTTTCGTTTCACGTTCATTGAAACTCGAAGAGGTCGTCATGGCCACAAACACGCCTTCGGCCACCGAGATCAGCCTGGAAACAGACAAGGAAGCCAGCCGCCTGCGCGGTGTGTCCTACTGGACCGTCATGGCGCTGGGCACGCTCGGTCTGCTGCTGACCATCAACCAGACCTTTACCCTCGGCCTGTTGGGCTTTCAGCCGCTGGGCAACGCCTTTCTCTATTACCTGATCGGCCTGTTCCTCGCGGCGACCTTTCTCTACTACCCCGCCTGGTCGGGCGCAAAACACGGCGTACCGTTCTACGACTGGGTACTCGCCGCAGTGGCCCTGGTGCCCGCGATCTATCTGGGCTATCACGGACTCGAAATCATCCAGCAAGGCTGGGATTTCAGCGCACCGATCGAGGCAACCGTAGCCTCGGGTGTGATGCTGCTACTCATTCTGGAAGGCACACGCCGTTGTGGCGGCCTGATCCTTGTCGTCGTCGCCCTGCTGTTCGGTTGCTATCCGCTATTCGCGGATCATATGCCCGGCTTTCTCTGGGGCACGCAGTACGGCTTCGGCGAAACGCTGCGCGCCCACGTGCTTGGCGTGGAATCGGTCATCGGTATTCCGATGCAGGTGGTGGCCAATCTGATTATTGGCTTCGTGGTCTTCGGCGCGGCTCTTACCGTGACCGGCGGCGGCGACTTCTTCATGGATTTCGCCATGGCCCTGATGGGCCGCAGCCGTGGCGGCCCCGCCAAGGTCGCTGTCGTATCCAGCGGCATCATGGGCAGCCTGTCGGGTAGCGTGATCTCGAATATTCTCACGACCGGCCCGATCACGATCCCCACCATGAAGAAGTCGGGCTATCCGCCCCACTATGCGGGTGCGATCGAGGCCTGTGCCTCGACCGGCGGTACGCTCATGCCGCCAGTCATGGGTGCGGTGGCCTTCATCATGGCCTCGTTTCTAAACGTGCCGTACGCCGAAGTCATGGTGGCAGCCTTTCTGCCGGCTTTGTTGTTCTATCTTGCGCTATTGTTCCAGGTCGATGCCTATGCGGCACGACGCGGCCTGATCGGCCTGCCGGAATCCGAGATTCCGCGCGTCATCGATACCCTCAAGCAAGGCTGGCCGTATCTATTCAGCCTGGCCATGCTTATCTACATGCTGCTGGTGATGCGTCTGGACGCCTATGCGCCCTATTACGCCACCATCATTCTGCTGGTCATCGCGGTATTCAAACGCAGCCATCGGCTGAACTGGTCGCGGTTGCAGTATCTGGTGCTCAACCTGACCAGCAGCGTCGCCAGTCTGGTTTCGATTCTGGCCGGCATCGGCCTGGTGGTTGGCGGGTTGTCCTATACCGGTGTGGCCGGCGCGTTCTCGCGTGAACTGCTGCTCTATGCCGACGGCAGCATTCCGCTGATGCTCGGCGCGGGTGCGATCACCAGCTTCGTACTCGGCATGGGCATGACGGTCAGCGCCTGTTACATCTTCCTGTCGATTCTATTGGCGCCAGCGCTGGTAGAGGCAGGCCTGAACCCGCTGGCGAGCCATCTGTTCATCCTCTACTGGGGCATGCTGTCCTACATCACGCCGCCGGTAGCGCTGGCCGCAATCACCGCATCCGGCGTGGCGGGTTCCAACGCAGGTCGTACCGGTGTCTATGCCATGCGCCTGGGCAGCATTCTGTTCGTGTTGCCGTTCTTGTTCGTGACCAATCCGGCATTGATTCTGCAGGGCGATCTCGCCCATATCCTGCTATCGACCGTAACCGCGGTTGCCGCGATCTGGCTGGTTGCCGCCGCGCTCGAGGGTTATCTGTACCGGGTCGGCGCGATCAACCCGATCATGCGCCTGATCGTGCTTGCTGCCGGCGCGGGTCTGATCTATCCGGAGCGTATTTCGGACGTGGTCGGCGTCGCGATCATCGTCTCGGTCTATGTCGCGGATGCCGCGCTCGGCGGTCGGCTGGGCTCGAAGGACGCCCAGCGCCTTGCCCGTGCCAAACAGGCAGAACAGGCCGCGCAGCAGGCGAAAGCTTCTTCTTAAAAGGTATGAGATCATGATAGACAAGCGAGTCGCGTCTCTGGGCGAAGCGATCGCCGGCATTAAAAGCGGCGATGCCGTGATGATCGGCGGTTTCGGCAGCTCGGGCATTCCATTCGAACTTATCGAAGCACTTCGCCTGCACGGCGCCGACGATCTCACCATCATTTCCAATAATGCCGGTTCGCATGAAATCGGTATTGCTACGCTGTTGCGGGATCGGCTGGTACGCAAGGTCGTGTGCACCTATCCACGCTCGCAGGGTTCGGTCTGGTTCGAAAAACTCTACGAGGAAGGCGCTATCGAACTCGAGCTGATGCCCCAGGGCACCTTCGCCGAACGCATGCGCGCGGCCGGTGCCGGTCTGGGTGGTTTCTTCACGCCAACCGGTTACGGCACCAAGCTCGCCGATGGCAAGGAAACACGCGAGATCGACGGCGTCGGCTACGTGCTCGAACCGCCGCTCAAGGCAGACGTGGCTTTAATCAAGGCCCACAAAGCCGATAAGTGGGGCAACCTCGCTTACAACACGGCCGGTCGCAATTTCAATCCGGTCATGGCAATGGCAGCCGATCTGACCGTCGCCGAAGTCGAACATATCGTGGAACTTGGCGAACTCGATCCGGAAAGCGTTGCCACGCCCGGCATCTTCGTCGATCGCGTTGTCGCACAGGAGGGCATCGTATGACCCGTCTCGAACCCGCACAAATGGCAGAACGCCTCGCGCAGGACATCCCGGATGGCAGCTATGTGAACCTCGGCATCGGCATGCCGGTCATGGTGGCCAACTACGTGCCCGAAGGCCGCGAGGTAATCTATCACAGCGAAAACGGCATCCTTGGCGTCGGCCCGACGCCCGAACCCGGCACTGAAGATCCGGATCTGATCAATGCGGCCAAGCAATACGTGACGCTCATCAAGGGCGGCTGTTATTTCGATACCGCCGACTCGTTCGCGATGATGCGCGGCGGCCATCTGGATATCGCCGTGCTTGGTGGCTTTCAGGTGTCGGCCGACGGCAACCTCGCCAACTGGGCGACCGACAACGAAAAATATCCGCCGGCCGTAGGCGGCGCGATGGATCTGTCGGTGGGCGCGAAAACCGTATACGTGCTCATGCGCCATACCACGAAGGATGGTGAACCCAAGATTCTCGATACCTGTACCTACCCGCTCACCGGCACCGGTGTGGTCAGCCGTATCTATACCGACCTCGCCGTTATAGAAATCACCGAAAACGGGCCGCGGGTCGTCGAGTTGTTTGGCGACAACAGCTTCGAGGATGTGCAGGCCGTGACCGGCACCCGTCTGCTTCCGCCGGCGGCGTGAGCGGCTATGATCGCCGGACTCATGTGCCGCGAAGCGCGCGGCGCGCTTGCCGGTAGTGGATAACCGACCGATCGACACGCTACGCAGCGGCCTGGTCTATCTGACCCTGGTCGCTGGCGTCGTCGGAATCCCCTGGCTGGCCTGGTTCGTCGGCGCGCCGGCGGTGGTGCTCGCGATCGTTCTCGCCTGGCCGAACCTGAACCGTATACCCCGGGTCATCGCCTCGGCGGTACTCTTGGCTATCGCCACCGCCCTGGTTGTCGATCCAGGTTTGCTCACTGCAGGTCTGATGACGATTACGCGACTGGCAGCGCTGGTGGTCGCGGTGATGCTGCTCTCACACGCGCTCGGGCGCTCGCATCATCTGTCGGTGATTTCCGAGCATCTGTTTTCCGGGCGGGCGCTTACACGCTATCTCAGCATCACTTTCGGGACGCTGTTTCTCGCCATGCCGCTGAATTTCGGCTCGGTCAGCGTGGTCTCAACGCTGATCGGGCGCGAAATCGAAAATAACGGCGATTCCGGCGGCGCTCGCAACGCCGCACGGGGGGTGCTGCGCGGGTTCGGCTCGGCGTCTGTATGTTCGCCGCTATCGATCGCAGTGGTACTGACGCTCACCCTCGTGCCCGGCTTGCACGGCTGGCAATTGCTGAGTCTGACCTTTCCGTTGGCGGCCGGCTATCTGCTCATGGGCACCGTCTTTCGCGAGCCCGAGCCTGTCGCAGTCGATGCACAAGCTCGTGTTCGGCCGCCAAGGGTATTGCCATCGTGGCTGTTCTTCGGCGCCTGTATCGGTCTGATCTGTCTTTGCACGTTCCTGTCGCGCGCGTTTTTCGGTCTGGCCTATGCGCAGGCGGTGACCTGTAGCTGCCTGCTCGTCGTCGCCATCGGCCTGGTGGCCAGCCCGGGCGAGCGTCGTCTGCCGCGCATGGATAATATCAGCAACGAACTGGCGATCATCTGCGGTTCGGCTTTTCTCGGCGCCACACTCAGCGCGTTCGTCGCCGCCGGCCTCGACACCGATTTCGACTTGCCGGTCTGGGCTTTTCCGGTCACCGCCTTCGGGCTACCCTGGGTACTTTTCGCCGGCGGCCTGGTCGGAATGAACCCGCTGATCCTGGTCACCATGGCGGGCGGGCTTTCGAGCCGGCTCTGGCCCGAGTCCGCAGGCCTGGGGCTCGCGATCGCCATGGTGTCGGGATGGGGGCTAACGATCGCCGGCACGCCCTATTCGGCCAATGCGCTGCTCGTGCAGCGTCTGACCGGCTACGACAACTGGCGCGCCACCATCGGCTGGAGTCTGAAGCTGTCGCTGATCGCGCTGGCTGTGGCGTCCTCGCTCGCGGCAGCAACCACCGTCGTGCTGATGGACTGATCGATCCGGCGATACCGATGATAGCCTGTGCGCCTGATTCAGCGCGGCGCGCACGATGACCGAAACAGACAGCCCGAGCGACTATCGCACGCTATACCCCGAGATCGAGCCCTATGACAGCGGCTATCTCGCCGTCGACACGCGGCATACGCTGTATTACGAACAATGCGGCGATCCGAACGGCAAGCCGGTGGTGTTTCTGCACGGCGGGCCCGGCGGCGGCGCCGGACCCAGCAGTCGGCGGTTCTTCGATCCGGCCCATTATCGAATCGTACTGTTCGACCAGCGTGGCTGCGGGCGATCCACGCCACACGCCGATCTCGTCGACAACACGACCTGGCATCTGGTCGCCGATATCGAGCGTCTGCGCGAGCATCTGACGATCGACCGCTGGCAGGTGTTTGGCGGCTCCTGGGGCTCCACGCTGGCGCTGACCTATGCCCAGACGCATCCAGAGCGCGTCACCGAACTGGTATTGCGCGGCATTTTCATGCTGCGCCGCGCCGAAATGCTCTGGTTCTATCAGCAGGGCGCCAGCGCGTTGTTCCCGGATGCCTTCGAACCCTATCGCGACCATATACCCGTCGGCGAACGGGGCGATCTGATCAGCGCCTACTATCGCCGCCTAACCAGCGATGATGAACGTACCCGGCTGGAGGCCGCGCGGCGCTGGTCCGGCTGGGAAGGCGCAACGAGCTATCTCAAACCCAGCCGCGACCATATGAACACGACCACTGCGAGCCGGTTTGCGCTCGCTTTCGCGCGTATCGAATGCCACTACTTCGTACACGGTGGTTTTTTCGAGACCGATCACCAGCTATTGGACGGCATCGATCGAATTCGCGATATTCCGTGCGTGATCGTACACGGGCGCTATGACGTGGTCTGTCCGCTGGCCAACGCCTGGGATTTGCATCGCGCCTGGCCGCAGGCCGATCTACGTATCACACCCGATGCCGGTCATTCCGCATTCGAACCCGGCAACCGTCACGCCCTGCTCGAGGCCACCGACGAGTTTCGTTGAGATCGTGTCCTCTGCGGGCTGTCCTCTATGACGTCCCGGCAGCGTCGCGCTACGAGTTGGACCGCCGCGACACCTCGTAAGAACGCCGCGCAGGCGCCCAGCCGTGAGTGGAGCCGGTCGCTTCGCAGGCCCGATCGCGGCCTGCTTTTTTGGCTTCGAACAACGCCTGGTCGGCCCGTTCGATAACGGTTTGCGCGTTCAGCCCGCCGTGAGGCGTTACCACCGTATAGCCAACACTGATCGTCAGTCGGCCACTTTCGGTATCGGGGTTGTCGAAATCGAGTTCACGTACGCGCTCGCATAAACGCTCGGCAAAATAGCGGGCGGGCTCTTGATCCATCCCACAAGCGACGACCACGAACTCCTCTCCGCCGTAGCGCGCCAGAAAATCCGATCCGCGCTGAAAGCTTTCAGCCAGCGTCTGGGCAACCTGGATGAGCGCTTCGTCGCCCGCCTGATGCCCGAAGTGATCGTTGAACGTCTTGAAATAGTCGATATCGATGAAAAAGATCGCCATGGATTCGCCGGTGCGGCTGGAAATTTTCCACAGCGATTCCATACGATCGTCGAAATGACGGCGGTTGTAGACACCCGTGAGCGCATCCAGCGTCACCAGTTCTTCCAGGGCCTTTTTCGCCGATTCAAGGTCGCGATTGCGCGCACGCAGTTCTTCATCGACGAGCAAGCGCTGGGTTACATCCTTCTGAAAGCCGATGAAGTGAGTCACCGCTCCACGCTCAGTGTGAATCGGCGAAATACTCAATTCGTTCCAGAACGGCGTGTCGTCCTTTCGGTAGTTGGTGACGACCTTCGAAAAGCCCTGCCCCTTGCGCAACGCCGCTCGCATTTCCGCCCTGGATTCCGGGTCAATGCGCCCGTTCTGCAAAAAACGACAGTTGCGCCCAAGTACTTCGTCATGGCTATAGCCGGTCATGCGCTCGAAGGCGGGGTTGACGAATATCAGGGGCAGATCTTCAGCACGCGCATCCGCGATGGCTATGCCATCGCGTGAATCCATCACCGCATGCTGCAAAAGCTCAAGGTCGATCATCGGCCGTTTAAATTCCACAGGCAATTAAAGCAGTAAAACAGTATTTAGCCCGCGATTGAATAACGGACACTACGTAGCCTAACTGTGATCTTTCAGTAGGTTGTT
>NZ_AFNV02000022.1 GCF_000215955.2 Salinisphaera shabanensis E1L3A | reverse complement strand
CTGAGTTTCGAGGCTAATCAGGATCCCCTTTGTAAAAATGAGACAAGAGAATGTGTTGGCGATATGAAGTTCTCGTTAACCGAGACGGGGTTTCTTTGAAAACCAAAGGTTTTAGATTCGGAACACCGTTACCTGAGCGTTTCGTGGGTCGTTTGGGGCGCGTGCGACAAGCGCGGCAGGCAGCGTTGTAGGCTGGCCGTCGGAACCGGCTCGTTCCCCGGCGGGGTTGCCGTATTTCGCGCGCCGCGGGCGCGATGCGCTGGGTGCCGGATCGTGGCGTGGCTTAAACCGTTTGGCCGCCGGAGCGGCGCGGATAGTGCAACCGCCGTGGTGGCCGCACGCGAGGCCTGATGCCCCGACTCAACCGTCTGCGGTAATCCGCTCGATCAGTTCCTCGCGCACTTGTTCGGCCTTGGCGTTGTCGACCTGACAGGTGCCGGCCGCTGCATGGCCGCCGCCACCGTATTCGAGCATCAGCTCGCCGACATCGGTGCTCGACGACTTGTCGAAAATGCTCTTGCCCACCGCAAATACGGTGTTCTGCTGACGAAAGCCCCACATCACGTGCATGGAGATGTTGGTTTCGGGGAACAGCGCATAGACGATGAAGCGATTGCCGGCCCAGATGCTGTCTTCGTCGCGCAGGTCGAGAACCACGAGATTGGCGTACACGCTCGCACAGCGTTTGACCTGTTCCTCGAACTTCGCTTGCTGTTCGAAGTAGAGGTCGGTCCGTTCCTTGACGTCGGGTAGAGCCAGCACTTCGTCGACCGAGTGGTGCAGGCAGTAGTCGATGAGTTCCATCATCAGCTGGTAGTTACTGATACGGAATTCGCGAAAACGACCGAGGCCGGTGCGCGCATCCATAATGAAGTTCATCAGGTCCCAACCCCGCGGATCGAGCACCTGATCCTTGCTGAAGTTGGCCGAGTCGCCGCGGTCGACGGCTTCCATCATGTCTTCGGAAATACGCGGAAAACGTTCCTTGCCGCCGTAGTAGTCGTAGACCACGCGTGCAGCCGACGGGGCCTTCGGGTCGATGACGTGATTGTCGCGTTTGCCCACGCGCAGTGTTTCCGAGGAGTGATGATCGAACGCCAGGTGCACGCCTTCGACATAGGGCAGGTTGGTGGTGATATCGCGATCGCTGATATCGATCTTGCCGTCCTGCATGTCCTTCGGATGGACGAACTTGATGTCGTCGATCAATTGCAGTTCTTTCAGCAACATGGCGCATACCAGGCCATCGAAGTCGCTACGGGTGACGAGACGGTAGGGGGTATCGGCGGTCGTGGTCATATTCCGGGTTCCAACGAGTCAAGGCGGTCGAACGGCAAATGTGGGCGTTGCGCCGCGGGCATCTGCCCAGACGGCCGGCAACGAGCGGCTTCAACAGCAGTCAACGGCAGAACGAGCGATCACTTGAGCTTTATTTACAGCGCGGCGGTCGTCGACTCGGCGTAGCCGGGGCCTCTGTCACGCAACGAAAGGGGCCGTGCCCGGCCTGGTTTTCCTTACGGCGCAATACCGCCTACCGGCCGGCCAAACGGGGTCCAGCGGCTCATCCGATGCACCAATTCGCCGTAGATCCGGTCTTGGACGTTGTCCGCCCGCGTCGTTCGGTATCTGACGTGGTGCGCCTCAGTCGTCCAGCACGCCGACACGAAAACGACGCTTCTTGATCCCCGCCTGGCGCAGGCGATCGCGCGCCGGTACGGCTTTCGCACGCGCAACTGCAACATAGCTGCGTACGGTAGTGATTTCGATCTTGCCGACGTCGTCGCCAGTCAATCCGCCTTCGCCGGTGAGCGCACCGAGAATATCGCCCGGCCGCAGTTTGTCGCGCCGGCCGCCCTGAACGACCAGCGTCGCCATCGGCGGCTGTGCACGGGCCGAGGCCTGCGTTTCCGGCCAGCGCGACCAGTTCAGCCGAAAGCCGCCAGCGGCGGCGATACGCTCGGCGCGATCACGTTCGCGCGGCGTGCAGAACGATACCGCGCGTCCGGCTTCGCCGGCCCGGCCGGTACGACCGATACGATGGGTATGGGTATCGATATCGCGTGCCAGGTCAACGCTGACCACGAGCGGCAACGATGCGATATCCAGGCCGCGGGCCGCGACATCTGTGGCGACAAGCACGGCACAGCTCTGGTTGGCAAAGCGCAGCAGTACTTCGTCGCGCTCGCGTTGCTCGCGATCGCCGTGCAACGCGAGCGCGGCTACACCGCGTTTGTTTAGATGGGCGCAGACACGATCGACATCGTCGCGACGATTGCAGAACACCAGCGCCTGGGTGAAGGCTTTGTGTCGTTGCTGCGTATCGGCCAGTACCTGCTCCAGCGCGACGAGTTTGTCGGCATCGTCGACCTGATGAAATATCTGGGTAATACGTAGCGGCTGGCGATCGGCGCTGGCGGTAATTTGTTTCGGGTTACGCTGTAGTCGGGTCGATACTTCGCGGATTGCGTCCGGCCAGGTCGCGGAGAACAGCAGCGTCTGGCGCTCGTCTGGCAAACAGCCCACGATCGCTTCGATATCGTCGATGAAGCCCATGTCGAGCATGCGATCGGCTTCGTCGAGCACCAGCGTTTGCAGGGCATGCGTATGCAGACTTTCGCGCCGCAGATGCGCCAGTACACGTCCCGGCGTGCCCACAACGATATGCGGCGGCTGGGCGAGTGAATTCACCTGTGCCCGCATCGGCGTGCCGCCGCATAGCGTCATCAGCTTTACGTTGGCGATCGTGGCGGCAAACTGGCGCAGTGCTTGGCCGACCTGATCGGCCAGTTCGCGGGTGGGGCAGAGTACTAGCGCCTGGGTTTCGGCGCGTTCGACGGCCAGCTTGTTGAGCAAGCCGAAACCGAAGGCGGCAGTCTTGCCGCTACCGGTCTCAGCCTGACCCAGGACATCGTCGCCGGTCAGTATGGCAGGCAGGGTCTGTGCCTGAACCGGAGTCATGCGCTCGAAGCCGCGTGCGGTCGCGCTTTCGATAATTTCGCGCCGTAGCGCCAGGGTCGAGAAGTCGTTCATGCGACATGATCGCACGGCACTCGCCTGGCGGCGCGCTTGGCGTGCCAACGAATGATCGCTTCCAATGGCCCGCCCGATTCTGGCCGGTGCTCAGGCAAATGCCTTATCGAGATCGAGATAGCCGCCGCTTTGTTCGCGAATCGTGCGTCCCTGCTCGACGATTTCTTGCGAGACGTCCTGAAAATGCGGGCGCCGCGCGATGTTGTCTAGCCAGCGTGCGATGTTCGGAAAGCGTGTGAATCGATACCCCACGGCGACGATCTGATACAGCTCGCACGCGATAGTGAGATCGGCGAGAGTGGGATGCGCGCTACCGCATAGTGTCGGCTCGCTCGTGGCGTGCTTTTCTAGATGCTGTTCGAGTGTGGCCAGCCCGCCGCGCAAGCCGTCCTGCAAAGGCTTGAGTGCCGTTTCCTGTAGCTCGTATTTGAGCATGGGCAGTGTCAGGTGCAGATTCATGATGTCGTGGAACATGTCGTAGGCACGCACATTGTTGTGGTGCCACGCCATCCATAAATTGACCTGCGCGCTTGATAGCGCATCCTCCGCCGGATACCAGCGCGCTGCGTGATCGCGATCGGGTGCGACACGGCAGAGGTAGCGCATGATCGCGTGGCTTTCGCCGATACCGGCCTCGGTTTTATCGTCGGTGGCTGATTCGGCTGATACGACGAGGGCCGGGATGGTCTGCAAGGCGTTGATGTCTTTCGCAAACCACGGCTCGCGTGTTTCGCCGTTGGCGAAATCCACTTCGTGCCAGGTATAGGACATATCCAGCTCGCGCAACAGGATCTCGACGGCGCGACTGGGTTGCGACAGACGATGGGCGTAAAGGTGCAGGGTCATAGCGAATCACCTGGGTGGTAAATAGTCACCTGGCCGCAACGGCACTATTTGCAGCGGCAGGCGGGTCAGAACTCGGCACGCAAACAAACCGACCCGGAAGCGTCCGGCGAGACGACCTACGATTGTCCGGTTTCGATCACGATGCGGATGAATCGCGATCCCCTCGGCGAGGCCAGCGGACTGCCCGATACGCGCTTCGAAGGGCAGTTGCCACTGGTACGCCGTGGCAACCGCTGGGCCTTGACCCACGATTCGATCGCCCGAGAAATGATCGTTTCGCACGTGATGAACGCAAGCGGCATGGGCCAGTTGTTCAACTAGCGCGGCCCGAACCGCTCCCGAGGTAGGGAGTGCGGTGTGTCTCGACAGGCGCGCAAGGCCGTACCGCGGTCAGGACGCGTTCTGGCCCAGCGCCTCGACCACCGCATTGGCGTTGTCGAAATGGTCGCCTTCGAACGAACGCAGCTGCTCGAGCAGATCGTCGGGCGCGCCGTTACTGGCTGCAACGCCGGCAAGTTCGCCGCCGGTCGCAGGGAAGTCCGCACCTTCGAGATAGGCGGCGAGATTGATGGGATCGTTGCTCATGGGAACTCCTTCGAAAAAAATCGACAGCGTCAGCCAAACAGACTTCGCCGGCCTGGTCAGTCCGTAGTTCTGCGCAGTCATTGCACGGCCCGCACGTATAAACCGCTACAAGGTGCATGTTCAAGCACAATAGACCCGAAATAGGAAGGTTGCAGTCGTTGTCGTGTGGCGATTGCACATAGGAGCAGGGCCCACGTGATGCGATCCGGTTTGTTCGATGCGCGACATATGCGCACGCCCGCTACGCCGCTCTGCGTGGCCGTCGTGCTGGCTATTCTTTGTGCACAAGCGCTCGCGCTGCTGGCCATGGGGCATCCACTGATCTGCGAATGCGGCTATGTGGCGCTATGGCACGGGGCCGCATCCGGACCGCAAACGTCGCAGCATCTGACCGATTGGTACAGCTTCACCCACGTCGAGCACGGGCTGTTGTTCTATGCGCTGATCACGCTGCTGCTCGCAGGCGCGCCGTTTCGTACGGTGGTACTCATCGCGTTCGGGGTCGAAGCGGTGTGGGAACTGGTTGAAAACACGCCGTTGATCATGGATCGCTATCGTCAAACCGCGCTTGCTGCCGGTTATTTCGGCGACAGCGTTGTGAATTCGATAGGCGATACGCTCTCTATGGCGCTTGGATTAGCGATTGCGCGGATCGCGCCGGTACGCGTTTCACTGGTGCTGGTGGTGGCCATGGAATGCCTGCTGCTTTTCGCGATTCGCGACAATCTCACGCTCAATATCATTCAGCTCATCTACCCGCTTGAGGCGATCAACCAGTGGCAGGCCGGCGGCTAGGCTGAATATCGTGAACCGGGCCATGCACAGCCCAGAATTCGGTCGGTATGGCTGCAGCCGTTTCGGCGCTCATGCCGTATGGATATGAGTATCGTCTGTGTTGGGCGCGTCGTTGCGAAATTAGAATGACGCACGGCGCGCGCATGCGATGATGCATTGTCATTCGTCGCATCAACCGCTCGAGTCCACTGCCATGCCGGATTTGAACCCGCGCTTTCCCCATACGTCACGAACCATCGCCCGTGCATTAATCGCCATAGCCTGTATCTACGCACTCGCTGCATGCGGCGCGGGCGACGACGACGAGAAAACGACCGCGGCAGCCGATGCTGAAGCGCCGGGCGCCGCGGCCAGCGATAATACGCGCTGCCCAAGTGGCGATGCGCTGATTGCGCGCGTGCAGGCGCTGCAGAATGGCGGCAGCGACGAAGCCGTCACGCGCTGGTTGAATGATATTCGCGTCGGCGCCGACGCAGCCGATCCGCAATCGCAAGCCGAGCGTTCAGGTTGTGCCAGTTTCGAGACATTGGACGACGAACAGACCGACCGTTATGTGGCGCTGCTCTATGACGGCCCGGCGCGCATGGCCTCGGCACTGGCGCTGCATCAGACCCCGGCGGCCCAGAAAGCGATTCTACGAACCTATCGTGACGACCCGGATGCTGTGAGCGACAACCCCGGTCTTGCGGCAGCGGTGGCCATGGCCCAAATCCAGCAGGGTAAGAGCTACGAAGCGGCTTACCGCGATCTGGCGTTTGCGGCACTCAACGACGGCATCGCTCCTGGCTATGTCCGTGGTTATCTCGCGCATTTCGGCTGTGGCTACGAAGAGGCCGTATGGGCGGCAAAAACGAAAGACCGTATCGATTTTCTTGCCGGGGATGCGTTTCCGACCAGCACGAGCCCGGCCGACACCGGCCAGTCCCGGTTGATCGATGACCGAATGGCCCTGCTCAAGCAAAACGAGGTGCCCCAGCTACGCGCCGATTGCCCGCTCAGCGCTCAGTATGCGGCCGATCATAACGGCGATACGCTCACGCGCCTGAAACTCAAGGCCCAGCAGCTCAGCGACGCCTTGCGCGGTAAGTTCGGCGAATACTCCGACATGTTTGCGCGTGAAAACGATAGCGATACGAAAGCGCCGGAGAGTGGCCGTTCGACGCTCGATAGATTCGAACAGGAGATGGCAAAGCAGTACGCGGCACTCGAAGACTTCGCACGCCAGAGTGGCGAGTTGGCGAGTGCACGCTGGCAGTTCTGTGCAAACCGTTTCGATCGTGGTTTCGATTTCGACGCCATCGCCGATTGTGTGAAAGCACAGCCTGCCGAGTCGGAAAGCGGGAACGAAGAAAAACCGTAGCGCGGTATCAAGCGTTGCTGAGGCCGGGCGAAGCCATACGGAGCCCGGCGATCCGTCGTGCAGGTCAACAGACTCGGCAATTCAACTGATTGAAGCGTCGTCGTGAACCGCCAATAGTGGGGCTATCCATTTACGCTGTCGGCCGATAGCAGCCCCGATAGCGCCACAAGGAGCGGCCTCATGTCGTTCATGAAACGATCGTTCGGGTTCAGTGCCAAGAGTATCGTGCCGCGCGATGATTTCCCGCGCGCTCAATTGGTCGACCTCGATCGCTATATGCGCGACTGGTATGTCATCGCGCATAAACCCCCTTCGATCACGCGCACGGCCCACAATTCGGTCGAACGCTATCGGCGTGGCGGCGATCGTCGGATCGACGTCACTTTCACGTTCCGGAAAGACGGTTTCGGTGGCAAGCTCAAGACATTGCGTCCGACCGGCTTTGTCGTACCCGAAACCGGCAACGCGGTATGGGCGATGCAGTTCATCTGGCCGATCAAGATGCAGTTCGTCATCGCTTACGTATCCGACGACTACCGCCATACCATTGTTGCGCGCGAACGTCTTGATTTCGTCTGGATCATGTCCAGCGAACCGAGCATCGAAAGCAACGACTACAATCGTCTCGTCGAGCGAGTCGCCCGGATCGGTTATAACCCCGCGCACCTGCGCGTCGTGCCTCAGCAGAAGACAGGGCGCAGCTAAGAGTGTTCTATTGCGCTGCGGCGCCGCACGACAGCTGGCGCCATGGGGCAGCGAACAGGGGCGCCAATAAGCTGCGAACGCTGCTCGGCCGGCGTATTGCAGCCCCTGACCCGGTCTAGAGTCTTGGCTTGGGGCAAGGAGAGCTCACCCAGGCTGCACGGGATTTTTGCCGGGAGAATTCGATCTACTGGCTCGACGCGAGCCCATTGCCGGCGTTTGTCGATCCGCAGGCGATGCCGCCCCAGCACGAGATCGCTGCCGATCGCGCTTCGTTGTGCCCGTTGTGCGGCGCGCAGATGACGCTGCGAACTGCCAAGAAGACACAGCGGCCGTTCTGGCGTTGTACGCGGTTTCCGGCCTGTCGTGGTAAACGCTTTGCCGAAGCCGAGGCAAGTTAGCGCCATCGCCGCTACCGAACTGGTGCGCGCGATTGGTGTTTCCAGGTACCGGACAGTGCGTCGCAGGGCCTGCGTTCCATTCTGCGCCATGTACGCCGATGCTACCTTGGCGTGGTCCGATTGATACGCGGCGGCGAGCCGTTTGATTGCAGGAACTGGCCATGGAAAACGTGCTTATCGATGTCGAAACGCTGGCAGCCTGGATGGCTGAGGGGCGTGATGTTGTCGTGCTCGATGCACGAGCACGCCTCGACGATGCCGACGCCGGCCGTGCGCTTTGGCAACACGGTCATGTGCCGGGTGCGTTACATGCCGATATGGACCGGGAACTGTCGGCACCGCCGACTCGAGAGGGGGGTCGGCACCCGCTGCCGGACACGGCTACATTCACCGCGCAGCTGCGTCGCTGGGGCGTCACGCCGGAGGTGCCGGTGGTGATCTACGACGATCAGGGCGGCGCGCTGGCGGGCGCCCGCGCATGGTGGATGTTGGTCTGGGCCGGGCACCCGTCGGTCCACGTGCTCGACGGTGGCTGGCCGGCCTGGCGCGATAGCGATCAAATGGTCGCAACTGATATGCCACGACCGACACCGAGCGCGTGGACGCCGCGTTTCAACGACGATCTCATCGCGACCGCGGAAGACGTCGAGCGCGGCGACGCGGTATTACTCGATGCGCGCGCCGGCGAGCGTTTTCGCGGCGAGCATGAGCCGATCGATCCCGCCGCCGGGCATATTCCCGGTGCACGCAACGTGCCGGCTGCCTCGATGTTGGATACCGGCTCGCATTTTCTCTCGCCCGATGCGCTGTCGCAGGCGTTGCCCGCCGGCGACAACACGATCAGTTATTGCGGTTCCGGTATCAGTGCCTGTCAGCTGATTCTGGCGAGTGCGGTGGCGGGCCGCCCGTTGCCGCGGTTGTACCCGGGCTCCTGGAGTGCCTGGAGCAGCGACCCCGCGCGCCCTGTGGCTACCGGTGCGGCTTGATATACACACTTTTGCGGGCGTAGCGATTCAAGGGGCGCATGCAATAGGCCATGCTCAGCGTCGAGCGCGCTAATCCGGCCCTGCCGGGCGCGTCCAAGGCTACGTCACGAAACCGCCATCAGCGTTGGCTAGGCTTGTGCCTTTGACGCGTTCATTGCGGGGGAGCGATGCGGCGGATATCGGGACTCATCGGGGTGCTGGCGCTATGCGCGGCACTTGTCGGATGTCATGAAGATTCAGCGGTTTCGCTTGTCTCCAACGGGGATAGCGAAACGCCCGAAGGCGAAGGCACGCCGGGCACGGGCGGCAGCAACGGCGACGATTCGCAAGGCGATGAGGCATCGCTGGTCTGTGATCCGTACGAAGGCTCCGCGGTTGCCGATCTCAAACCATGGCGCGGCGCGGTGCACGAGCATACGAGCTATTCGGATGGGGCTATCGATGCCACGCCGCACGATGCGTTCAAGGCCGGCGCCGAACACGGCCTGGACTTCATGATGGTCAGCGACCACTCGGATACGCTCAATCGCCTGCTGTATTTCTCGATCGGCAGCGAATGCTTTGAATCGTTATCCGGCGTGCTGCAGTGTTTTGTGCCTGCGCCGGATGGATTCAGCAAATGGCAGATTACCGGCGAGATGGCGGCCGCCGATACCCGCGAAGATTTCATTGCGGTGCGCGGTTTCGAATGGACGTCCGATCGGTTCGGCCATATCAACGTGTTCTTCTCTTCGAACTTTACCAACGCCAAGTTCGATGGCGGTTACCTGCTGACCATGGATCCGTTCTGGCGTTGGCTGGTACGTGCGCCTGGGTCGGAGGAAATACCGGGAACAACGCCTTTGGGCGGCGGGGCAGATGGACTGGGCATATTCAATCACCCTGGCGACAAATGCTTGGGCGATAGCGATTCGGCCTGCAATTGGAACGACTTCGCCTATGAAGCCTTTGTCGACGATCAGATGGTCGGTATGGAGCTCTATAACGATGACAGCGGCGACGATCGCTATGCGCGCTACTATGGCGCCGCGCTCGATGCCGGTTGGCATGTGGGTGCCGTCGGCGGCGAAGATGTCCACGACAGAAGTTGGGGCGAGCCGACGTACGGCAAGACCGTCATCTTGGCTCCATCGCTCGACAGAGCCGACTTGAAGAGCGCAATGCAAGCGCGTCGCATGTATGCGCTGGCAAGCAGCGACGATACAGGCGATCTGCGTATCCTCATGCGCGCCGAAGGACATCCCATGGGGTCGCGGCTACGGTGTATGGCCGATATGACAGTGCCGCTGACGGTAGAAGTCGTGCCGGCCAACGGTCTGCCTTTCAACGGCACGTTGGAACTCTACAGCGGTCCAGTCGCCCGTGCGGCCAGTAACGACACCGGTCTTGGCAGGCCCGTGGCGACGGCCACCGGGAATCAGCTCAGCCATGCATTGCCCGTATTGGTTGATAGCGAGCACTGGTATTTCGTGCGTGTGGCCAACGCCGACGGCGAATCGCTAGCCTACACAAGCCCGGTCTGGGTTCAGGCGCGTCCGCAGTAGAGAATCTTCGAAAAGGCGATACCGGCCGGGTCATGGTCGTGTTCCCGTCGCGGCCGGCACCATGGCTAAAAGATAGCCGGCGAGCACCCGGTGGGTGACGAGCGGGAACTCGCCATCGCCGCAGTGGGCCTGGCTGAACGCGTTCGACAGCATCGGCCGTACAAGCGTCATCCGTGCGTAGCCCGCCACTGGCATACAACAGCCAGCGCCGATTTGATCTGCGTTGTGCGAGCGGGGCCCGCAACCGACTACGTTGGAATGCGGATTGATCCCGCGCCGATATCGCGCCAGGGTCGGTCTCGCGAACGGCGTCTGCCCGGCGCCGCTCATGTGATCAACGAAAAATGGAGTATGTATGCCGGAGTTGGGGCTGGCCACGATCGACACCTCGGTTCAGCAAACCAATCGCTGGTTGGGCGCGATCATGGCGGATATGGACACCCACGATAAGCAGTTTGCTTTCCAGGCCCTGCGTTCGGTTCTGACCACGCTACGCGATCGGCTGCCGATGGATCTGGCAGCGAATCTGGGCGCGCAACTGCCGCTTCTCGTACGCGGTGTTTACTACGATGGTTACGTGCCCGCAGAAACACCGACCAAGTATCGCCGAGCGACGGACTGGAATGCTGCCGTGGTGTCGGCAGGTGACAATCTCGAGGGCGAAGATGTCGAACGCGCCTCGCGCGCGGTTTTCGGGCTGCTCAAATGGGAGCTGGACGACGGTATCGTTGCCAAGGTTTCCGAGGCCCTGCCCGAGGACGTACGTGCGGTGATCGCGCAGTAATCGCCGATCCTGGAAGGAATACTGAAACCTACGGGGCGATCCGGGCGCCGATTGCCGTCAACTGCTGTCCTTCGCCCCGTGTGGTACCGCATTCGATTGTCAACATGAATGTACGAAACGCTATTTCACTGTGGCAAAGTAGCGCACACGAATAACAACGACCGGCAGGGACCGATGCCCGTTCAAGCCACACCGCATGTGCTTTACGGTGCGCCGCATTCGCTCTATACGGGCAAGGCTCGCTGCTATCTGCGTAACCAGGGCATCGCCTATATCGAGCGTCCGACGTCGCATCCGGATTTCGTTTCGCGTATCGCGCCGGCGCTGGGCCGGGCGATTATTCCGGTGCTCGAAACGCCCGAGGGCGAGATCGTCCAGGATACGATCGACATCATCGATCATTTCGAGCGTAAGGGCTCGACCCGCCCGGTCTATCCGGGCACGCCGTTACAGTGTGTGGTCGCTGTGATCATCGAATACTTTGGCGGTCAGGCGATGCTTAAGCACGCCATGCATTATCGCTGGTCATATCTGGCCGAGCAGCAGGATTTTCTCCGGCATGCGTTTGTCAGCGGGTCAGGTAATGCGGTCGCTGACAAGGTGATGGCGCGGATGCAGTCGTATCTGCCCATGCTCGGGGTGACGAACGATACCGTCCCGTTGATCGAGCGCGCTTTCGAAACCGTGCTCGATACGCTCGATGCGCATTTCGCGGTCATGCCGTATCTGTTCGGGGCGCGTCCGTCGATCGCCGATTATGGTTTGATCGCGCCGCTGTTTGCTCATCTCGGGCGCGATCCGGTCCCCGCTGCAATTATGAAAATACGTGCGCCGCGCGTGTATCGCTGGGTAGAGCGCATGAATGCGCCGGGTCTGGATACGGTCGAATATCCGGCCAGCGAACCGGCATTTGTCGCCGGCGATGCGATCCCGGCATCGCTGGAACCGTTTCTTTCCTGTATCGCCGAGGACATTTTTCCCGAGCTCGACGACAAGCTCGCCTTCTTTGATCAATGGATCACCGAACAGGCCCCGGGCGACGGCGCGCCGGTCACCGATAAACCGCATCGTCGCCGGCTTGGCGTGGTACAGACTCATTATCGCGGCGTACCGATCGAAGTCGGTGCCGAGCCGTATCTGCTCTATGTGCTTCAGCGGGCGGCGGATACGATGGCCATCCTCAATGAAGAGGCCGCCCAACGTGTATGGGCAGAGCTCAAGCGTCTGGGGCTGGAGCGCGCGGTACCCGCCGGGCGTGACTATCGGGTGGCGAGGGAAAACAATATCGAGGTCTGGCGCTTCGATTAGGCGGGTGGTCTGGTTCGGCCGTTTGACATGAGTCGGGCCGTGTCTAATACAAGCGAGACGTCAACGGCGGCCAATGGGCCCACTAGAAGCGATCAAGGCGCACGCCCCGACTGCGGCGAGAACAACACCTTGGCGTTACGAGCGGGGCAGCGTGCATAGGTCATAGGCGGTCAGCGCCTCGTCTCTATCGCCGGTATCGAATTCGTCGCAAAGCGGAGCGGCTTCTTGGCGTGCTTCGGCGCCACGGTCTTGCAGCGCCAAGCTCAGCGCGATGAAAATACGCGCTTCGGATTCGAACGCGTCGAGAAAATCGTCGCTGTGTGCTTCGTAGGCGGCTAGAGCGTCTCGAAACGCCTGTTCGGCCTCGGGGTAGCGCGCTTTCAGAAGCAGGGTACGCCCCAGAGTGTAATGGCCGCGTGGGTCGTCCGGGAACTCATGGGCCAGATCGGCTGCGTCTGCCGCCGACAGATCCGACCACTGCCCCGGTATGCGAGCGTCGGGAATATATTCGACCACCTCGGCGTAGCGTGGATAGTGCGCGGCGACCGCGGTCAGCGACCAGGCGGCCAGCAAGATGCCTATACCGGCGATGATAGCCGCCAACGGCTGGGCGGGTGGCGTCGCCGCATGGCGCCGCCACGATATGCGCAGCAGTACGCCGATAACGGTACCTACGAGCGCGCCGCCGAAGTGGGCGGCATAATCGGTAGCGCCGCCGATATCGTGACTGGTTGCGCTCGGAATAAGCGACGGGATCAGCATGAACATCAGCCGCATCTGAATCTGCAGCCGTTCTGCGTTGTCCACCAGCCGAAGACTGCAGATCAAACCGGCGGCAAGCAATGCCATGATCGCCCCGGATGCGCCAACAGCGACCATGCCCGCGGCGCCGAAGCTTAACGATAGCGCCGCCCCGGCCGCCGCACCAAGCACGAAGGTGGCGGCAAACCACGCCGAGCCCATCAGCCGTTCAGCAGAAAAACCGGCCAGCAACAGCGCGACCAGATTGAATAGCAGATGGGCTATGCCGCCATGCAGCAGGGCCGCTGTCGCCATGCGATACCATTCACCGTCCTGAAAGACGGAAACGGGGTTCAGGCCGCCCAGTGCGAACAGGGTCTGGGTATCGAACGAGAACCAGCCGGCACCGGGCGGTACGGCGAAGGCGATTTCGACGCCATACATCGCCACCAGTGTGGCTGCGATCACGAACGTAAGCCATGGCCAGCCGGTTTTGACCTGTAGCAATCGTCGGCCGTTATCATCCGCGCTCACCGGCGTGCGGGGTGCGGTGAGCAGATGCTTGAGCCAACCGCCCTGGCTCCAACGCGCGGCGATGGGTGCGTTGGTCCAGACTGTGGCGTTTGTGGTATCGAGTGCCCATGCGGTGATGAAGCTTTTCGATAACGGCGAGCGCCGTTTGTATGCGGCCAGACGTTTGTGTGCCAGTGCGTCCAGCGCTCGTGCACGCACTTCGATAACCTGCACGCTGACCGGCATTTTCGAAAAGCCGATCCGCCCCGCGTACCGGCGACAGCCGTCAGCAAGCTCGCGTAGCCGTTCGGCGGATAGGCCGAATGCCCGCTGCGTATCCGTTTCGCAATTGACGATGCACACGGCGCTGAGCTGCATGCCGTCATGCTTGAGCAACAGGTAGTCACAGGCATCACGTGCCGGTTCGAGTTCGGACACGCTCAAGTGCGGGGAAAAGCCTTTGCGGGCGATGAACTGTGCAGCGAGATAAGCGGCAAAGGCCGGATCGCAGGTAGACGAGTTCGGCTCGTGGGCGTGCAGGGCGTGGTCCGAATAAGTGGTCATGAGTCCAGGCGAGAGCGTGCGATGCTGGCGTCGGGCCATGCGTTTGGCGGTGGCGGCCACAAGATATCGGTGGGGCCGTCATCTCATCGTGCGGGAATGCGTAACGTGGCGGGCGTCGAAATGTCAGCTATCGGCACGCATAGGATGAAGTTTACCGAAAGGCTCTTGGCACGACGTCTGGCTTGGGTATCAATCGTGTTTAGGGCGGTTTATTCGGCAACGCGGACCAGGTCGACCTCGAGCCGCTCGTCCTCGCGCTTTTGGATATCCAGACGATAGTCGTCGCCGATATCTTCAGGCACAATTTTCTCGCATTGGAGCGCTGTTTCCACGACGCTGCTCAGGGCGCTTGCCCGTTTTTGGTCTGCTGCGCCGCCGATCGCGCGCCCAATGGCGAAGGCGACGAAGCCCAGTGAGGCGATCGGGCCGGGATAAGCCTGCAAGGTCTGGTGAAAGGTCATGCCGCTAACGACGTTGTAGCGAATCACCTCGGGCCCGAAGAGCATGAAATAGCCGCCGATGAGCAAGGCGACAAGACCGATCGCGCTTACGATATAACTGAATACGGTATAGGTCTGGGCCGTATCGGTATCGGGTGCGTCGGTCACGATCGGAAAGCGTTGTCGCTGCTGTTCGCTCAGCCTGGACTTTTTGTATTCGGCTTTGTCTTCGACTGTATCGTCTGCGCTCATGGGTTGAACCTTTATCTGGTCGATCGGTTGGATAGCGCGGTCGACTCGTAAGTCGGCCAGCGCCTGGTACGGCGTCGTGGCCGCTAGCGGCTACGGGCCTTGGCCAACAGGCGCAGTATTTCCAGATAGAGCCATATCAGGGTGACCAGCAAACCAAAGGCGCCGTACCATTCCATATAGGCAGGCGCACCGCGTTCGACGCCGGTTTCGATGAAATCGAAATCGAGTACAAGATTGAGTGCGGCGATGGCCACGACGAACAGGCTGAAGCCGATGCCCATCCATCCGCTGTCGTGTATGAAGCCGATCGGCATGCCGAAGAACTGCATGCCCAGATCGATCAGGTAGACGACCATGATGCCGCCGGTAGCAGAAACGACGCCCAGTTTGAAGTTTTCGGTCGCTCGAATAAGCCCCGAGCGATAGGCCATGAGCAAGGCGGCGAGCGTGCCGAATGTCAGCGTGGCTGCCTGCAGCGCGATACCGGGGAACTGCATTTCCAGCATCATCGACAGGAAGCCGATGACTACGCCCTCGACGATGGCATAAACCGGCGCCAGAAAAGGCGCCCAGTGTTTCTTGAAGATAATCGCCAGCGCGACCACCAGCCCGCCAATCGACGCGCCCAGAATCCACGGCCCCAAGCTGCCCATCGGGTCGTACGTTTGCGCCAGCATCATATAACCGCTGCGCCAGCTGACGAACGCACTGGCCATGGTCAACAACAACAGAATGGCAGTCTTGTGCACCGTCCCGTTGAGCGTCATGCGCGCGCCGGTGGTGGCCGGCAGGGTGTTGAAAGTCTTTTTTGTTAGGGCAGGGTTGCCGGAAGCCATCCGCGACTCCAATAGATAGGCGATAAACGTGCATAGTGCATGTTTATGTTTGCGCCTGGGTTGTAGACATATTTCCCGCCTGAA
Organism: Salinisphaera shabanensis E1L3A; assembly: GCF_000215955.2. Classification (GTDB taxonomy): domain Bacteria; phylum Pseudomonadota; class Gammaproteobacteria; order Nevskiales; family Salinisphaeraceae; genus Salinisphaera; species Salinisphaera shabanensis. The sequence goes on along the minus strand of NZ_AFNV02000022.1, from coordinate 60,942 downwards.
TTGCTGTGACCGCGACCGCTTTGAAGCAGAAGCAACGACAACGTTGCGCTGGGATGGGGCAAAAGGCATGCGCGGCTCGTGAGAGCCCGCGTGACGCCACAACCCGACGGCAGGTGGGGCGTTATTCTAAGGCTTGCGCCGACATACGTCCGCGACCTGTTGCGAGCGATTTGAGTAGCGCCCAAGCCATTGGTGCTTAATATTTTATTGCCAGCGCGAACCGATTTGACCGTGCTTCGTAGCGCGCGATCGGTGCGCAGCGAATAACAAGAGCGGGTCTTGCCTGTTTGAAAGTGATAGGAATACGCCGCCCTTTATCGGGCAATTTCAGAGCCGATAAAACGCCGTTACCGTGGCCCAGAAGATGCCCGTCGACGTCCTCGTGAGCGACGGCAACGGGGATCGTTCAGCTTATGTGGCTGCAGCCAGTGCTTGTTCCAGGTCTGCGATCAGATCATCGACGTGTTCGATGCCGACCGACAAACGCACCATATCGGCTGTCACGCCGGCGCTTTCCAGTTCGGCTTCGTTGAGCTGGCTGTGGGTGGTCCCTGCGGGCATCGCCGCGCAGCTTTTAGCATCGCCGATGTTGACCAGACGCGTGAACAAACCAAGCGCATCGTAGAACTTCACGCCGGCTTCAAAACCGCCGTGAATGCCGAAGCTGAGAATGCCCGAGGCCTGGCCGTTCATGTACTTTTCGGCCAGATGGTGATCGCGATGTGTGGATAGTCCGGCATAGCTTACCCAGGCTACGCGCTCATGCGCGTCCAGATATTCGGCGATGCGCTGTGTGTTGAAACACACGCGTTCCATGCGCAGAGCCAGGGTTTCCAGACCCTGGAGAAACAGCCATGCGTTCATCGCGCTCATCGCGCCACCCATGTTGCGTAGCGGCACCACACGCGCCCGGGTGATGAACGCCGCTTCGCCGGCATCCTTGGCATAGTTGATGCCGTGATACGAGACATCCGGCTCGGTCAGCAGCGAGAAACGCTCGGCGTTATCGAGCCATGGGAAACGCCCGGAATCCACGATCAGCCCGCCGATCGTGGTGCCGTGGCCGCCGATATATTTGGTGGCTGAATGCACGACGATATCGGCGCCATGTTCGATCGGACGCAGCAGCATGGGCGAACACACGGTGTTGTCGACCATCAGCGGCACGCCGTGGGCATGGGCGATCTCGGCCAGGCGCGCAATGTCGGCAATGTTGCCGGACGGGTTGCCGATCGATTCGCAGTAGACGGCCTTGGTGCGTGCGTCGATCAGGCCGGCCATGGCGTCGAGGTCGTCCTTGTCGGCAAAGCGTACGGTGATGCCCTGCCGCGGCAGCGTATGCGCAAACAGGTTGTAGGTGCCGCCATAGAGTTCGCTGATCGAAACGATATTATCGCCGGCTTCGGCGATGGTCTGAATCGCAGCGGTGATCGCGGCCATCCCCGAGGCCAGAGCCAGCGCGCCGACGCCACCTTCGAGGGCGGCCACGCGTTGTTCGAGCACACCGCAAGTCGGATTGGTGATCCGACTATAAATATTGCCGACTTCCTTGAGGTCGAACAGATCGGCCGCGTGCTGGGCGTTGTCGAACGCAAAGGACGTGGTCTGATGAATCGGCACGGCCACGGCGTGCTGTTCGTCCGGCGCATAGCCGGTGTGCAGGGCAATAGTTTCCGGTTTCATGATCGCGTCTCGACAGGCATGACTGAATACGGCCTCCGAGTATAGAGATGCGATCGCGGACTGTGCGCTTGAATTGTGGGCGACCGATTATCGAGCCGGCGGTGGCCCGATCAGTCGCGATCCGTTTCGCGGCATTGCTCGACGATGTTGCCCGGACCGTCGTTGTTGCCGCGAGTGAACAGAGTGGCGAGACGTTCGTCACCCTGGGTTTGAATCAGTAATTGCAATTCAGTACCTGTATAGCGACGACCGATCGGGCTGGGCGCGGCCTGCATTTCGATCAGACGGGGCCCCATTTGCAGGACAGCGGTTTCCGGGCCCCGGTAGGTCACCGTAAATGGGCGGCCGCTATCGCATTCGTAACGTGCGGTTTGTTCGCGTGGGCCGTGGGCACAGCCCGCCGCGAGCAGGATAGGTAGAGCGAGTGAAAGTAGAAGATAGCGACCGTCCATGGTGGACTCCAGTGAGGGTAGGCGTTCCGGGCAGCATGACGGTGCGAAGCGACTTGAGACCGAGCCGACAAGCGCCGGTGGATCTGGCGCACGCTAGACCGCCCCATTTGTGGTTAAGATTTCAGCACTTTCATGGGGCTGACAGCGTACGCAATTCCGTCCGGCGTGCTTGCCGGCATAAAGCGCGGCGTCGGCACGGGCGATGGCTGCCTCCTGCGAGTGTGGGGCGTGAGCCGGTATTTCAGTCACGCCGAATGTGAGCGCGATCGTTAGTTCATGTTCGTCTACGGGCACAACCAGCTGGCCGATCGCCGTGCGGAGCTGGTGGGCCAGTTGTTCGGCTTTTCCAATGGGCGCACCGATCATGAGAATCAAGAACTCTTCGCCACCCCAACGTGCCACGTGGTCGGATTGTCGTATGCCTTTCGACAGGGTGTTGCTCACGGCGCGAAGCACCCGATCACCCACCTCGTGTCCATGCGTGTCGTTAACCTTTTTGAAGTTGTCGATATCGCACAGGATCAGTGACAAGGGATTGCCTGAACGTCGCTGCGTCGCAAGTTCGAGTTGCCAGATTTCGATCATGCTGCGCCGATTGAGCAGACCGGTCAGCGGATCGGTGGTCGCCAACTTCCGCAGCTTGTGCTCTGTGTGTGTGATCAGTCGGGAATAGAAGGCGACGATGAGCGCGAGAATCGTGAGCAGTCCGGTCAGATTTATAAAATGCAGCGCGTCGAGTATGTAGCCCGGCAGTACGTGTATCGGCGCCGTGTCGCGCAGTAGCGCATCGGTTGCCACCATCAGCGTGATGAGGCCGGTAATAGCGGCGCCTTTGGTGCGCTGACTGTCGTAATTGGCCAGCGTTATTATCGGGATCGCGATGATGGCGTAATAATGAAAGCCCGCGTCCCAGCCGATCAGGTACGACGCCAATACCGCATGCGTCTGAATTTCGAAGATGAGCAGGCCGAATGCATAGAACCGAGCACCGGACCGGCTAAGCAGAACGCATATCAATGCGTACAACAAAACGCTGCCGATGTTGACCAGTGTCAGCGCGGTAACGTCGAGTGCATAAAACAGCAGGATGAAGGCGGCATGAAGCACCCCGGCCATGACCGACGTGCGGAACAATAATCGCCAGAAAGATCGCTCGGACTGACTGGGCGCGCCATGCAATCGGCCGATCAAACGCGTTCCAGGGGACGATTTGGTGGATGTGCTATATGCCATGCCGAAGTTTCCTGGACGGCGGCTGTGCGTGCCGCTGACCCTTAACAACTTATCGGCGGCGCGAATCGGCGCTTGAAAGGCGGACATGGACGTCGCGCTTGAGCTTGGCCGCACGACGGGGTAGGCTCTTGGTCGACAAACGAGGTCTTCGACTTATGCGGTCATCACAGAAAAACAGCATATCGATTGAACGCGGCGCGAAAGCGCGCGCGGCCTCGATTTATTTCTACGGGTATTGGTTTAGCCGCCACGGCGTCTGATCCACCCGGACAGGCGCCCGATAACGGGACGCCTGCCGAAGAGTTTTCAAACCCCCGGTTGGCGACCCAACCGGGGGTTTTTTCGTTCAAGGGCCCTCATTCGAGTTTCTCATCGCAAGGAGCCACACATGTATTACGACTATCGCTACGGCAACTGGCTGTTTATCGACGGCGCCAACGCCGCCGAACCGCTTCTCGATCAATCAATGTCTTTGCGCGACCCGTGCGCGCCGGAATCTCAAGGAACGACTCATGACCGCCTCTGTTGCCACCGTTAATCAAGACCTCGATACGTCCTCGCACGCGCGCCGGGCGTTTCGGTTGAGCACGCCTGCCGCGCTTCGCAAGGCATTGCCGGTATCGGCCCCGCTCGCTGCCCAGATTCAAGAACACCGTGCTGCGATTCGTGCGGTGCTTTCCGGGAACGACGACCGCCTTCTGGTCATCACCGGTCCTTGTTCATTGCATGATCCCGAGGCGGCGCTCGACTACGGCCGTCGGCTCGCCGCGCTCGCAGACGCGTTGGGCGACCGGTTGTTGATCGTAATGCGCGCTTATGTCGAAAAGCCGCGTACGACGGTGGGCTGGAAAGGCCTGCTGCACGACCCGCATCTGGATGAGAGCAACGATCTCGAAGCCGGCCTGCGTGTATCGCGCCGCCTACTCATCCAACTGGCTGAACTCGGATTGCCGATTGCGACCGAAGTCCTCAGTCCGGCCGCTGCAAACTATCTCGAAGACACTCTTAGCTGGGCCGCGATCGGTGCGCGTACCACGGAATCCCAGACCCATCGCGAACTGGTCAGTGGTCTGGATATGCCCGTTGGTTTCAAAAATGGCACCGATGGCGAACTGGGTGCCGCACTCGATGCGATCCAGGCCGCTTCGCGGCCACATAGCCATTTCGGCATGAGCGCAACGGGCGAAGCCGCGCTCGTGGTGACCAACGGCAATCCGGATACGCATTTGATTCTCCGTGGCGGGCGCGCCGGCCCCAACTACGACACAAACAGCGTAGCCGTGGCCGCGAAGGCTCTGCGCACTGCGGGTATCGCATCCCGTCTGATCGTCGATTGCAGCCATGCGAACAGCGGCAAGGACCCGCTACGTCAACCGCAGGTCGCTGATCAGGTGATCGCCCAGCGCCGTGTTGATACGAGCACGATCGCCGGCGTAATGCTCGAAAGCCATCTGGAGACCGGCAAGCAGTCGCTCGGACCGAACATGCGCTACGGCGTTTCGGTGACCGACGCCTGTCTGGGTTGGGCGCCGACCGAGCAGTTGTTGCGTCAGCTGGCAGCCGGCTGACGAAAGCGTATCGACTGCCGAATCCATCGTATTACAGCGGCTGGCGCAGCGGTTTTCGCTGCGCTGCCGTGGCATACGCGATCAGGAATAATCGAGATCGAGCAATCGCACAGACCAGTTGCGCGGCTTCGTTTCGCCTGCCACAGAGCGCTCTGAAGACGGCGTGCGGCTCTTTAGCGGGGCGTGAGCAGCGGGCGAGGGGGCGGGTTTTTTGCGTGTAGGCATGATGGTATTCCTGCCTCTATCGAGGCGTGCAAATACAGCACCGCGTCATGCGGGCCTTGCCGAAATTAACGGCCGCTCCGACACGTAGCTTGAGCCGTTCTCATCTCGATGATGCGTGGGATCTATACTGTGGCCCTGCACGAAAGGCTTTGATGCTATGGATTTCGGCCCGTATCGATTTTCGCCGCCGTGGTGGGGCGTGCTGCTGTTTTGCCTTGGCGCGGTCATATTCTCTGCCTTGGGCGCCTGGCAGATCGAACGGGCGCATTACAAGCAACGCCTGGTGACGGCCCAGCAGTCAGCGCGTGCGGCCGCGCCCGCCGCGATTGAAACCCGCGATGATGACGACGCGCTGGTTTACGGCCAAAAATATTACGCAAGCGGGCGTTTTGACCCCGATCAGCAGATTCTGCTGGCCGATCAGACCTATGCGTCACAGGTGGGTTATCGCGTGTGGACTGCGCTGCGTCTCGATGACGGCACACGCGTCATGGTGGATCGAGGTTGGATCGAGCGGTCGAACGCACACACAGACGTACCCGATCCGCCGGTGCCCGGCGGGCACGTCACGGTGCAGGGCACTTGGCATCGCCTGCCTTCGCCGGCGCTCAACTGGGGCGCCGCCTCGGCTTGTGGCAAAACAGGCTGGCCGCGTGTGCTGAGTTATCCCGAAATCGATGATGTGCGTTGTCAGTATGACGGGCCGGTACTCAATGGCCTGCTCCTGCTCGACCCTGAGGCGCCCGATGGCTTCGTACGCGACTGGGCCGACGAAAAGGACACGGTCGGTCTGCGCCCGTTCGGACACTATGCCTATGCGTCGCAGTGGTTTCTGATGGCCGTAGTCGCGGGAATCATTTTCGTGGTCGTGAATCTGCGCCGGCGCTGATAGGCTCACCGGCTGCTTTTATTCCTTTCGAGCGTCTTGTATGTCCTTGAGCTGTGAACAACGGCAAACGCTGCGCGATCTCGCCAGCGAGACCGACGGTATTGATCGTCCGGTGTATGCACGTTTCGACAAGGACCCACTGGAACCGATCATCGGCCTTGGCGATACCAACACTCGTATCGGCTTTTTCGGCCGCGACCCGGGCACCGACGAAGTCAAATACGGCGAGCCGTTCATCGGTGCTGGCGGCCAGCTTGTGCGCAAGACGATCTATCGCCATTTGCACGGCGACGACCTGCCGGATTTCGAAACGTCGCGGGCACTCGGGCAGGATTTTTTCTGGATTAACACCGTGCCTTACAAACCCATCGGCAATAAGGCGTGGTCGATGAAGACCAAACGGCGTTTTCAACCGACCATGATTTCGCTGCTCGTCGAGCAGTGGCAGGGGCGTTCGTTGATCACGCTCGGGCGCGAAGCGTTTCTATGGTTCGGTATCGGTCAGTCGAAAGACGAACGTGCGCGCATCGAGTCGTTCTGGAAGCGCGATGACCGTTTCGAGTCCGCGATCGAGATCGAGCTGAGTGCGCCGAACGGTCAGACGGCCACGTTTGATATCCGGCCATTGCCGCATCCGTCGCCGCTGAATGCGACCTGGTACAAGCGTTTTCCCGATTTACTTCGCCAGCGGCTCGAGCAACTCGATGTCCGCATCGACACTTTGCGGTTTTAGACCCTAGCGCCGCCATGGCACCGGGCCGGGGTCAATAGCCCGGTGGTCGCCGGCCCAGACTGCGTTGCCAGGCCCGACTGGCCACGCCGCGACCGACCACCCGTGCGAAAGCGACGCAAAAACCGCTGACCGCAGCCCAGGCAAGAATTCGCGGCCAGCCCGGGTCCTGATCCTCGATATTGATCGGCGGTTCTTCGGCAAGGGTATATCGCCAAGCCGACGCCGCGCTGCGACGGGCCAGAATGCCGGCGCCAATCGCCGTGCCGGCGCCCAGGGCCAGCCAGAGAGTGCGTTCTCGATTCATGATAGTTGGTGTCGGCGCTGGGGCCGAACGTTCAAAGCCATGCCCGATCGTATCGCAGATGCCGAATTGATGAGCGACCGATATGCCGCAGTCACTTCAAGGTGGCGATCAGGCGGCCGATATTAAGGCTGTAATTCGAATTTCCGATCGGCAACGATATGACTGAAACACAGTGGGCGCGTATAGCGAGCGATCTTGAATACGTACAAGCATTGCTCTATGGGGCGTGTGCTTCCCCGTTCGTCTGGCTGCCGTTGGCGATCTGTGTCGTCGCTGCGGCGGTTTTCGCTTGCCGAGGATTTAACGAGCGGCACAGCTACACTCGGGTGGGGCGCAATGCGTCGTTGGGTTGTCTGGCCCTCGCCAGCGCGATTCTGGTTCTGGGCACCTGGTCCTATTCAAACGATCAATCGACTGCCGAACTGCCGAGCACGACTGTCACCGCAGCGGACAGCGCTGTGACGGAGCGCGGATAGCTGTTTGCCGGTTATTCGACTAGCGGTTGCGAGGGTATTGCCTTCCAGTCTGTCGGCGAAGTGGCCTGGCGATAGTGTGGTCGGAGGATAGATTGTTCTAGTAAACAATTGTGCGCTTTTGTTCTAGGGGCGTATATTATTGGGGTGCTTTTATTTCGTTACGCTGTCTGGCGTGCCGCCGAGGAGCCATACGCGATAGCGAATCTGTCATTTGGGCTGCATATAGCACGGCATGCTACAGTATCGGACTGAAGGGTGCCTCAAGTCATGCAGGTTCGTAATTTAGCCGAGTGTTGTCCCACAGCGACGCTTGACCCGCTCGGGTTCGTACGTCGGAGTACACAGCGTTTGCACGCGGCGATCGAGCGCGATACGCCATTGGCGCGACTGGCCGATCGAGATTGTACAGTCGAGGACTATCGGGCAGCGCTCGGCCCGCTGATGCGTATCTATGGAACGCTAGACCGCCAACTCGTCGGCGCTGAACACTGGCGACAGTGGGATGTCGGCCCGTATCGTCAGCGCTCACCGTTTTTAATCGAGGAGTTGTACCGTTGGGGGCAGGGGTGTGGTTCTAATGCCGGCGATGGTCCAAGGCTCGATAGTGCGGCCGCCTATCTCGGTGTACGGTACGTTGTCGACGGCGCCCAGTTTGGCCATCGTGTGATTGCGGCCTCGCTTGCGCGCTCACCCGCCGCGACAGTTGTGGCACACCGGCCGAGTTTCTGGTGGACCGCGTTTGTATCGACCGCCGAATGGCGATGTCTGTGCAAAGCGTTGGCAGGCCTCGATACGCGTATCGAAACGGCTCAGGCTGCACGCGCGGCGCGCTCTACATTCGAATTGTTCTCGCGCGAGCTGCATATGCCTGCGGAGAGGGCGGTATGAACCCAGCGGTCGTTGCCGATTGCAAGCAGGGTGCACTGCATTTGATTGGCGCGCTCCAACCGCTCGGGGCGCTTGTCGGCGTGTGTATCGATTCGGGGCGGGTTGAGTATTGTTCGGCCAATATTGCCGAGTGGCTCGGCCATACCCCGGACGCGGTTCTGGGGCGTGCCGCGGTCGATGTGTTCGGCCACTCCTGGGCTGCGCTCGAACGCTTGGCTCAAAGCTCGGCTGGAAATCGTATCGGTCAGGTCGAACTGGCTGCGCCGGTGACCGCCGTAGCGCACCAGCGGGGCCGGCATTACGTGCTCGAGTTCGAACCAGCTGCATGCGCGGCGCCGACATGGTGGGATGAGGCCGCACGTATCGATTTCATTGCGAAGTTGTCGCGCGCGCATACGCCGAAGGACGTGGCCGGCGTACTGACATCGACGATCGCTGAGTGCACTGGCTATGACCGGGTGATGGTCTATCGTTTTCTCGAGGATTGGGACGGCGAGGTCATTGACCAGTGCTGCAAACCCGGTATCGAGGGTTTTCTTGGCCTGCGTTTTCCCGCACACGATATTCCCGAGAATGCGCGCCGGCTTTATACGCTCAACTGGCAACGCATCATTGCGGATACCGAAAGCGAAAACGTCGAACTCTATGCGACGCCAGACGTTCACGAGCCATTGGACCTGACTTTCTCCATGCTGCGCGCCGTGCATCCGGTGCATATCCAGTATTTGCGCAACATGGGAATCCGCGGTTCGTTCAGCGTGTCGCTACTCGTCGACGGTGTGCTCTGGGGGCTCGTGACTTGCCATGACTACGCGGGTAAGGCATTGAACTCGATAGAGCGACTGGCGTTCGAGGAAATGGCGCGGGTCGCCTGTTTGCATCTCACCAACATATGTCGACTCGAGTTGGAATCGTTACGTTCGATACTGCGCGAACGACTCGCTGTCATGAGCCGCGCCCTCGACCCCGCGGCCGAACAACCCAAGCAGCTTCTCGTAGGTCAGCTTGCGGCATTACAAGACTTACTGGAAGCGGACGGAATACGTTTACGGTGGGGCAACGAAGAACATTGCCAGGGTGATCTGCCGAACCCGGCGGGGCTCGCCGTATTGGACGCCTGGCTGATCGAGAACGATCGTCCGCATTTCGATGTACTGCCGATAGAGCTACGGCAAAACGACAGTGTTTGCCGCTACGCGGCCGGCGTTTTGAACATGTATATCAGTCCGAATTGCGAACTGCTGGCAGTGCGCAAGGAGGAGATACAAAAGATTACCTGGGCAGGGAAGCAGGCCGACCCCGATGCCGCGCCGTCGCCGGCACTCACGCCACGCAGTTCCTTTGCTGCCTGGTCACAGAACGTGCGATACCGCGCCAAGCGTTGGGCTGATGCAACCCTGGAAATTGCCGAGGAATTACGTGCGGCGCTTGCCGAATATCGCCAGGCCGCGCGCCATAAGGAATTGGCCTATCTGGATCCGCTGACCGGACTGGCCAACCGCTACGCGTTCGAACAGGGCATGGCTGATCGTATGAGTCATTGCCAGCGCACTGGCGAGCGCTTCGCGTTGCATATGCTCGATCTTGACCGCTTCAAACCGATTAACGATACCTATGGTCATGTGGCCGGCGATGAATTGCTGAAAAGCATTGCAGAACGAATGAAAGCGTTGGCACGGCGCGAGGATCTGGTCGCCCGGCTTGGGGGCGACGAGTTCGCGATCATCGAATGGCATGTCGCAGACGATGGAGACGCCTCGGCGCAGGCGGCGCGTATGGTCGAAGCGATCGGCGAGCCGGTCATGTTTGGTGAGCATGGACTCCAGGTTTCGGCAAGTATGGGTACCGCCATTTTTCCGACTGACGCACAGCATGCGACCGCGCTCAGCGAATATGCCGACCGGGCACTGTATCTGGCCAAGGCCGGCCAGCGTCGACGCGCATAGAGCGAGGTTTGTAGTTTGGTTGCTTTCGCACCGGCCCAATCGTGTGCCGTTTTGCTTTTGAGTGACTGATTAGCAGCGCGGTATGAAATGCCGCCCGAGGACGGCATTGATCGCTTGTACCTTGCTTTGCATGCCGGTTCAGTAGCGATAGCCGTTGAAGCGACCGTATTCGTGGGCGCGCCGTCGATAATCGCGATCGTGGTAACGGTAGTCGTCATCGCGATTATTGCGGTTGGTGATCATCGTACCGCCGGCAGCGCCTAAGGCGCCGCCAACAAGGGCGCCCGTATTGCCGCCGATCTCGTTGCCGATAGCGGCACCCAGTGCGCCGCCGACACCACCGCCAAGCGCGGCGGATAGCGTGTTGTTGTCCCAGGCCATAGCCGGTGCGCTCGACAGGGCCACCAGCATCGTGGCCGCGATCAGGGATTTGTGTAGCGACATGTTCATAATGATCTCCAGCTTTGTTCTAATCATTCAGTACGTATTTAACGATTGGTTGCTGAACTGCTTCTGAACTGTTTGCGTGCGAGTGCAAACCAAGGCGTTCGAGCTTGTAGATGCCCTTGTTGGGTGGGCGGTTTCTTACGGCGGCCAGGCTCTCGGTCGTGTGCGAATGGCCGATATAGTCAGTGATCACGAATATGGCAGTCGCCGCAGAGCATGCCGGGTCGGCTCGTCTCAATTCTCATCGCGAGCGGATGTTCTGCGAGCGTCCGAACCCTTCGTCAGGCAACGCAGTATCTGCTGCACACGCAAGTCGGGCTGCGCGGCAATCGGTAAAACGGCGCGTGTGTTTACACCGTCACAGTTATACAAAGGATGGGCTTGTATAGGGCGCGCCCATTGGGTGCATACGGTTCGCGGCAGGTCATCGCATGAAAGCTAAGAAGACAAAAAGCCGACCGGGTTACTGGCTACAAGACCGGCCTGTATCGAAGCTCTCTGTGTATGATGAATCGATGCCGGAAGCGCCGTATCGCCGGCCGATTATGCAATTTCTGCTGACTTTTACGGCTGTTTTCGGCGTGCTGTTCGCCGTGTTGAACTATCGCCAAGCCGACTATGGACTAATGGCGATCGAGATCGTCATGTCGGTATTCGCCCTGGGGCTTCTGCCGATCGTGTCACGTACCCAACGACTGCAGCTTTGGATCGTCGTCTTTTTGTTGGCGTTCTTCGCGGTGATGATGTATGCGTTGACTACGGCCAAGGTCGTGCCGACCGTGTTCGCTTGGGTGTTATTGATCCCGATTCTGTCGTACCTGCTGTTGGGGCGGTGGCTGGGGGCGTGGTTCGCTGGCGTCTTTCTGAGCGCCTCGGGGGTGATCTTTTTTTCTCAGTACGGGTTCGAACAGGGCTATACGGAGCTTCGGTCGGTGGCCAATGTGGTGCTGGTCTCGATCTGTATCTTCGGCTTTTCGCATGTGTATGAAGCCAGCCGCGAACACGCCGAATCCCGTCTGCGGATGATGGCGTTGACCGATCCGTTGACCGGTTTGCCGAATCGCGCGCGTTTGCGGGAAGTGTTCGAAGCCGGCTTGTCGCGCTACGAACGCCACAGCACGCCGATGGCGCTCCTGATGTTGGACCTGGATCACTTCAAGGATGTCAATGATCGCTACGGCCATGACGCGGGCGATGCGGTACTACGGTTCGTGGCGCAGGTCATGCGTGCGCGATTGCGCCCGAGCGATATGGCTTGCCGTATCGGGGGCGAAGAATTCTGTGTCGTTCTGGTCGATACCGACCGCGCTCAGGCGATCAAGGCGGCAGAGGATCTGTGTCGCCAGGTGCGCATGCAGCGATGCGTGCACAGAGGACATGAGATCAGTTTGAGCACGAGTATTGGTATTGCCGAGATCGGCGTCGACGGCATCGACCTGGATCGACTGTTGCGCGTAGCGGATACGCGCTTATACGAGGCCAAAACACGCGGGCGCGATTGCGTGGTTGCCTGATCGAGGCGGATGGAAGGCTATGAACAGCAGTTTGCCGGGTCTGAGCTGGCACGTCGTTGCGCCTCGAGCAAGCTCGGTTGTCGTGGTCAAATCATTCACGAGTCTTTGCGGGCGGAATCGTCGGCAAGCAGGCCGCGAGCGCTGTCATAGGACAACCCACTGATACCTGAGCGCTTCATTGATCGGGAAAGAGAGTAGGCCAGTGCGAATGCCGACGCGCGGCGATAGAAATCGAAACCCCGCTCGTAGACAGGCAGAAGATCGTCGATCTGCTCTGCCGACTGCAATCGATGATCGAAAGCGCGTTTTTTCTGATCGAGTTCGTCGAGAAAATCGGCGTCGTTCGCAGCGCTCTCGCTGAGGTTCAGTGTCCAGGTCATGTCGCTACGTAGCACACAGATACCGATGAACTGTCCGGCGACGCTTTCGCCCATCATGCGCGGCGGCGTTAAAGCCAGCCAGTAGCCCGACGCCGGGCGCCGGTAGAGAAAATAGGACTGGCCGGGCACCGGCTTGAACCGGAACTTGCTCTCCAGCACGAATAACGACGTGAACAGCTCTGCACTGATCTGGTCGATCTGTTTCGGCGGCAGTGTCACGGGCAGGGCGCGATGGGCATCGAGGGTATTCAACACCAGCGAGCCACCCTTGCCCTGCGGGTTGGGATTCTTAGCCATGATTCGAACCGGTAAAAAAACGATCGGCATCCATTTTAGGTATATCGACCCACGGTGTTAGCCGGCTTAGGGCAAAATTTGCAATAGGTCTGTGCCGACCGCACATCGGCTATACGATATGTCGAAACCGCTATGCAGTGAGGATTTTCTTATGACGGCACCCAGTGCGGGTTTGCACCATATAACTGCAATCTGTGGCGATCCGGCCGAAAATCGACGCTTTTTCGTGGATGTACTGGGTTTGCGCCTGGTCAAGAAGACCGTCAATTTCGACGATCCGGGAACCTATCATCTGTACTACGGCGATGAGGTCGGCACGCCCGGGAGCGCGCTGACGTTCTTCGCGTTCTCGGGGGCGCCCCGTGGTCAGCATGGCTTGGGTGCAGCAACCGAAATCGCGTTTGCGGTGCCAACCGATACGCTCGATTTCTGGCAAGCGCATCTCGCTACCCACGGGGTCGATACGCAACGCATCACTCGCTTCAACGAAGAGGCGCTTTGTTTCACCGGTCCTCACGGCAATTCGCTGGCGCTTGTCGCGAGCGATTGGGCGGCCGCCATTCCCGGCCGGCGGGGTGCATCGGTGGATAGCGCGTACGCGATTCGCGGGTTTCACGGCGTGACCCTCTGGATCGCGGAGCTGGCGCCGAGTGCAGCCGTTCTTGAGCAGGTGCTGGGTTTTCAGCAGGGCGGTCACGATAGTGATCGAGTACGCTTCATCGCGGACGTCGGCAACACGCTCGGTTCGATCGTCGACCTGCGCGTCGATCCGGATCTGGCTTCGGCGCGCCAGGGTGTGGGCAGCGTTCATCATGTCGCATTTCGGGCCAATGACGATGCGCATGAAAACGCGTTGCGTGAACGTCTTATGGAGCACGGACTGCAAGTCACACCAACCATCGATCGACAATATTTCCGGTCGGTCTATTTTCGCGAGCCGGCTGGCGTGTTATTCGAAATCGCAACCGATGGGCCCGGTTTCACTATCGATGAGCCGGTTGAGGCGCTGGGTACGTCGCTCAAGTTGCCGCCGAAGTACGAAAAGCGACGCGCATTGATCGAACAAGCGCTGTTCGAACTCTAGCTCGGCCGGTCAAGAATGTTCCGCTGAACCTGTACCGCAACGGTTCAGGCGCGCGTAAGTGCCGGCCGGTCAATCTGAGGTCATCAGGGCAGACGCAGTGCAGCATATGCACGGGTAGTCTTGCCGGCTGACCTTATCTAGAGTGGCCGGTGTTTGTTCGATTTCTCACATGGATAGCCGCATGAACGATGTCACGCTCGAAGACGACGCCACGCTGGCCGACCTGCTTCTGGCGCCGCCCTATTTTGATGCGCTGGTTACGGACTGCGATGCGCTGGTGGAATCCGAAGTCCACCGCAAGGGCATGACCGTTCGTACCGCGGTGAGTATGGTAAAAAAGATCAAGCCGTCGATCGTCGACCGCACCGTACGTGAACTCATGCCCGATTTCCTGGCCGAACTCGAGCCCTGCCACGCCGAATTCAAGGCGACCGAAGGCGCCAGCTTTGCCGACTATCTGGCAGCCCGCGACGAGCGCGTGGCCGAGGCGGTGCTGCAGGTGGCCGACCGGCGTGCCGAGAGTATCGGTAGCCGGCCGATACGGTCGGCTTATGCACGGGTTCGCGGTCGAGCGCTTACCGAAATCCGGGCGGTGGTGCCCCAATTGGCACGTATCATCGACCGTCACCGTAGTCGTGCCATCGCGGGTTAAGGACCTGACCGCGTGCAACTCCGGCGTCGGCGTTTAGACGTCGGGTCGATCGGCGACGTGTCGTGCCAGAGCTTGCGAGGCGCCGCCGTTTTTGATCCAGGTCGTCAAATGTTCCGGCGTAAGCGGCCGGCTGAATAGGTAGCCTTGTGCCTGTTCGCAGCCCCAATTCGACATCAGTGCCAGCGTATTTTCGTTTTCGATGCCTTCAGCGACGAGTTCGTAGCCCAGATCGTGGGCGAGATTCACGATAGCGCGTGTAAGTGTTTGACTCCGCGGATCGCGTTCCAGATTCTGAACAAAGCGGCGATCGATCTTGATCTTGCTGGCGCTGAGTTTTTGTAAATAGGAGAGGTTGCAGTAGCCGGTACCGAAATCGTCGATCGCGGTGGATACGCCGAGCATATGCAGTTGACGCAGTTTGGGCAGCGTCGCGTCTAGATCGCGGATCAGCGTGCTTTCGGTGAACTCGAGCTCAAGATTTTCGCCCGGCAGGTCGTGGGTACGCAGCCGCTGTGATACGCGCCCCACAATATTGTCATCGGCCAGATCGTAAGCGGACAGGTTGACGGCTACGCGCAGATTCAGGCCGGCTTTGCGCCAGGTCGCACACTGCGCAATCGCCGCATCCAGCACCCAGTTGGTCAACGGCTGTATGAGCGCAGTCCTCTCTGCTGCGTCGATCAGTTCGATAGGCGATACGAAACCGAGCGTCGGATGCTGCCAGCGAAGCAGTGCTTCGACACTGCCACAGGTGTGCGTCGCCAGATCGACCTGTGGCTGAAAAAGAAGATAGAGCTGGTCGTTCGAGGTCAGTGCCGCCGGCAGCTCGGTCAGCAGCTGCAGTTTGCGCTGGCGCGAGGCATCGCTTTGCTGTTTGTAGAACGTCCAGCGACGGCTATGTTCCCAGGCATCGTCGGCGGCCACGGAGGCTTGGCGCAGAATCTCTTCTGCACTGTCGTTGTCGTGTTCGCGCAGGATGGTTACGCCCAGTTTGGCGCTAGGCTGGAGCAGCAGGCCGACACGGGAATCGAATGGCTCGTGCAATGAGTGCACCAGGGCATCCAGTTTGCGTTGTATGCCAATGCCGACCTGTTCGGTCATGAAAAAACCGAAGCGATACAGGCCGAGGCGATACAGCTCGCGTCCGGCGCCGATCTTGTCCGATAGGCGGTCGATGCATTCGACGATAAACCGTTCTGTCTGATCGTGGCCCATCACCTGGGTCAGTTCGTGCATCTGTTTGGGCACGGTGATATCAACAATGCCGATCAACCGAACCTGCATGGTGTTGGGTGCTGGCGGCTGGGTCAGTTCGTGCTTGAGCACCGTGAGCATGCGCTGGCGCGTGCAAATGCCCGTGCTCGGATCGCGATAGGCGGGGTTGTTTAATGCTTCCAGCCAGTTTCCAAGGAAATCGGCCAGTTCCTTGAGTACCGCCTTTTCCGTCTCGCCGAAATCCGATCGCGGTTTCGTATCCAGCACGCATAGGGAACCGAGATTTTTGCCATCGAAAACAAGCGGGGCGCCCGCATAGAAGCGTACGAATGGTTCGCCCGTAACGAACGGATTGTCAGTAAAGCGCGCATCACAATGCATGTCGGGAACGACCAATACATCGTCAGACGCGATGGTATGCGTACAGAAGGACTGCTCGCGTTCGATACGAAAACCGCTACCGCGAGTGGATGCTTTGAACCACTGATACTGCGCGTCGACTACCGTTACACAGCCGATGGGCGAATCCAGAAGCCGCGTCGCCAGTTCGCTTACCTGGTCGAAAATCGGATCATCGGCTTCGTGGAGCAATGTCGAGCGGCGTAGTGCCGCGAGGCGTTCGGTTTCGTGGTCGATTTGATGGCGCGGATTCGTCATGTGATCTTCACGTTTGCGGGACGTGGGCATTCCCGCGGGTAAAGCAGCAGCGCAATACCGCTTTGAAATGGCGTTTTATACGCAGCTCTAATGGGTAGTGATCGGCTTATGCGCTGGCGACTTAAGGACGCTGACGCATATTGGGCAAGATTCCTGTGTGGCAGCGTCGACGAATAGCAGCGCAAGAATCTGCAGGCGCGCTCGCGCTTGCTTGTTTACGCTATTCGACAGCGTGTTGAGCGACTTCCATTCAAGCCAGGAGCGCGCGATGGAGCATGACCACTGTGGTGTAGGCGAAGACCGTCGTTGGCAAGCGGTCGTAACGAACGATGTGTCAGCAGATGGCGACTTTTTCTATGGCGTGCGTACAACCGGTATCTATTGCCGGCCGAGCTGTCGCTCACGTACGCCGCGCCAGAAGAATGTGGTCTTCTTCACCGAACGCGCTGCGGCCGAAGCGGCCGGGTTTCGTGCGTGCAAGCGTTGTCGTCCCGACCGACCGCTCGATATGCGACGCACGGATGCGCGTGTCGTACGTGCCTGTCGATGGATCGCAGCCCGCCAAGAGATGCCG
The DNA here is from genome assembly GCF_000215955.2 of Salinisphaera shabanensis E1L3A. GTDB lineage: Bacteria > Pseudomonadota > Gammaproteobacteria > Nevskiales > Salinisphaeraceae > Salinisphaera > Salinisphaera shabanensis. Next base: position 43,725 of record NZ_AFNV02000022.1, on the reverse strand, counting down.
CAGCTGCGTGAAATCGCGGCCGAAGTCGGTTTGAATTCGTTCTATTTTCAACGGCTGTTCAAGCGCGAAACCGGCCTGACGCCTATGCAGTACGCGAACGTGCAGCGTCAGGCGCGTTTGCGTGTCCACCTGTCGGCCGGCGAAGGGGTGACCGAGTCGGCGCTCGCCGCCGGCTACGGTTCAGGCGAACACCTGCATGCGCAGGCCGATGCGGCGCTGGGCATGACGCCGTCAGCCTATCGCGACGGGGCGCCGGGCTCGGTCATACGCTTCGCGCTTGGCGAGTGTACGCTCGGTTGTGTGCTGGTCGCCGGTAGTGAGCGCGGCATTTGTGCAATCAGCCTCGGCGATACGCCGGAAGAGCTACTGGCAGAACTCGAGCGGCGCTTCGATCGGGCGCAGCTCGTCGGCGACGATACGCAGTTTGCAGCGCATGTCGCTCGCGTGGTGGGTTTCGTGACCGACCCGCGGCAGGGACTCGGTGATTTGCCGCTGGATATTCGCGGCACTGTTTTCCAGCAGCGGGTCTGGCAGGCGTTGCGCCGGATTCCGGTGGGCACCACGGCAAGCTACGCACAAATCGCAGCAGACATCGGTTTGCCGCGCGCTGTGCGGGCGGTGGCCGGTGCCTGCGCGGCCAATAAGCTGGCACTCGCGATTCCCTGTCACCGGGTGGTGCGCAGCGATGCCAGCCTATCGGGTTATCGCTGGGGGATTGAGCGCAAACGCGTACTGATCGATGCCGAGTCCGCTGTAACCCCCGATATCGATTAACGCACGCCCGCAAGGCATCACCGATGTCGTCAAGTATTCATCGCATGAATGACGAGTATTGAGCGTATTTACTGTTCGGATTCGGCGATCGACCTTAGAATGCGCCACGTCAGCGGTTGATCGCTTCGATCTTTGGGTCGTGAGGGTCGGCTGCGTTCGTGTCTACTTGCTAATAGTTTGAGGAATGAACATGTCACAGTATTCGAAGGACGTTGAGGCAATCGCCGCGCTGCGCGACGCCCAGGGCAGTGCCTGGTCGGCTATCAACCCCGAGCACGCCGCGCGCATGCGCGCCCAGAACCGTTTCCACACGGGTTTGGACATCGCCAAGTACACCGCCAAGATCATGCGTGAAGACATGGCGGCCTACGACAAGGACAGCTCCAAGTACACCCAGTCGCTGGGTTGCTGGCACGGCTTCATCGGGCAGCAGAAAGCGATCTCGATCAAGAAGCATTTCGGTAGCCTCAAGCGTAACTATCTGTACCTGTCGGGCTGGATGGTCGCGGCTCTGCGTAGCGAATTCGGCCCGCTGCCGGATCAGTCCATGCACGAAAAAACCACCGTGCCGATGCTGATCGAAGAGCTCTACACCTTCCTCAAGCAGGCGGACGCCTGGGAGCTCAACCATTACTTCCGTGAGATGGAAGAAGCCAAACAGGCGGGTGACGACGCCGCGGTGAAGAAGGCGCAGGAAAAGATCGACAACTTCGAAACCCACGTCATTCCGATCATCGCCGATATCGATGCCGGTTTCGGTAACGAAGAAGCCACCTATCTACTGGCCAAGAAGATGATCGAGGCCGGCGCCTGCGCCATCCAGATCGAAAACCAGGTCTCCGATGTCAAGCAGTGTGGTCATCAGGACGGCAAGGTCACCGTGCCGCATTCGCAGTTCCTGGCCAAGATTAACGCCGTGCGCTATGCGTTCCTGGAAATGGGTGTGGAAGACGGCATCATCGTCGCCCGTACCGATAGCCTGGGCGCGGGCCTGACCCAGCAGATCGCCGTCTCCAACGAGCCGGGTGATCTGGGTGACCAGTACAACAGCTATATCGATGGCGAAGAGATCAAGGATCCGTCCGAGATCAACGCCTCCGATGTCGTGATCAAGCAAGACGGCAAGCTCGTGCGCCTGAAGCGCCTGGCCTCGGGCCTGTTCGAGTTCAAGAAGGGCACCGGCGAAGACCGTGTGGTGCTGGATTGCATCACCAGCCTGAAGAACGGTGCCGACCTGCTGTGGATCGAGACCGAGAAGCCGCACGTCAAGCAGATCGGCGGCATGGTCGATCGCATCCGCAAGGAAGTGCCGGACGCCAAGCTGGTCTACAACAACAGCCCGTCGTTCAACTGGACGCTGAACTTCCGTCAGCAGGTGTACGACGCCTGGGCCGAGGAAGGCAAGGACCTGTCGGCTTACGACCGCGACAACCTCATGGACGTCCAGTACGACGACACCGAGCTGGGCAAGGTTGCCGACGAGTGGACGCGCGATTTCCAGAAAGAAGGCTCGGCCAAGGCTGGCATCTTCCATCACCTGATCACGCTGCCGACCTACCACACGGCCGCACTGTCGACCGATCAGCTCGCCAAGGGCTACTTCGGCGATCTGGGCATGCTGGCCTACGTGGAAGGCGTGCAGCGCAAGGAAATCCGCGAAGGTATCGCCACCGTGAAGCATCAGGACATGGCCGGTTCCAACATCGGCGATGACCACAAGGAATTCTTCTCGCGTGAAAGCGCGCTGAAGGCCGGTGGCAAGGACAACACGATGAACCAGTTCGGCTAAATCGCCGACTCCATCGTGGCGTTGCGGGTTCGCCCGCGACTGTCCAAATAAAAAGCGGGGCCTCGGCCCCGCTTTTTTGTGCGCGTTGACTATTGCGTTCGCGACTATAAGCGAACGGCAATTCAGTATCAGTCGCTCGCGGTCGTCGTGAGTCCGTTCTGCTTGAGCCGCTGGCGCATGAGCGCACGAAAGAACACCGCCCCGAGTACGATGCCCAGCAACCCGCCGATGGCATGTGCGGCTACGAGTGCGATCAGGCACACAAGCATTACGATTGCTGCCGCGCCCAGAATCAGGCCGCGGTTGTTCGCATCCGGGCGCAGATAGAAATGGCGGAAAACGGCCCCGCTTACGCCTGCCAGAAAGGCCAGGCCGAACACCCCGGGCGCGCCCAGGGGTTCCGCGGCCGACCAGCGCATCATCACCAGGACCGCGAAGGCGACGAGTCCGAAACCCAGGCAGACAACGAAGAAATCGAGCTCGCGACGGAAATGGCTGGCACTTGCCTGCTCACCATAATCCCGACGTGTCTGCGAGGCATGAATGGCCTCGCGCATGAGCCGGCGTTCGCTATCGTCGAAGCGCGCGCGCGTGCTGTCATCGTTTTCGAGATCGACTTTTTCGATCAGCGCCTGTAGGTCGTCGTCTAACCGCATTGGTTCCTCCGGTTCAATGAGTGGTCGTCGTTAATATCTACTGTACTTTCGCATGCTTGCCGCGGTGGCGCTGTGAACGCGCGATTTCGCGCATCGGTTTTTTGTTGCTTCGCTGCGGTGTGGGAAGTCGGTGCGCTCGGCGCGAATGCAGCTGCAACTGGGTAGTGTAAATGCGTACAGTTAAGCGATCGTACTGACTGCTCAAAGGAAATGCACATGAGCGACTCGAACAAGACCGCAACCGAGCAAGAACAGCCCCAGCACAGCAATATCGACAAGGATCCCGAGAACTGGACCACTGGCGACGAAGCGATGACTGGCGCACAGAAATCCTACCTGCAGACCCTGTGCGAAGAGGCGAATGAAACCTTCGACCCGAATCTGAGCAAGGCACAGGCCTCCCAGCGTATCGACGAGCTACAGTCGATCGCGAATCGCGGCGCTTAGCCTCGCGCGGCGTTTTATCGATCGATCAGCGCTGGCCCTGGAGCCAGCGCTTGATCACGCCCACCACATAGGCCTGCTGTGTCGCATCCAGCGCGACCTGTTGCGGGATGCGGTGCCATTTTTCGAGGCAGCTGCGACAACAGGTCGCGGTTGCGTGCTGAGCGATGAAGACTGGGTGATTGCGCATGGGCGTCTGGCGCCCGTCGTTTTTCGGTTGCGCCGGCGCCAGCCGATCGGCTACGAACGCATCGGCATGTTCGAGTACGGTATCGAGCCCGCGTTTTTGCAGGTAGTCCGCCTCGCGCGCGCCGAGCCTGAAACGGCTGCGAAAGCGCGAACGGGCCAGGTGGGCGAATAAGTCGTCGGTATCTCGCATGTGTCTAGGCTAAAACCGAATGCACCGGAAACGCGATACCTCATTCGCTGTGGGTCTCGCCGTCAGCGTGATTCGAGCGGTGACTTCATACCGATAGCGCCGGGCGCGGTCGCCACGAAGCTGAACTTGCGATGCAGATAGTGTGAACCGCCATCGGTAATGAGGTTGATAGACGCGTTATCCGGCGCATGGGTACGTAGATAGGTGGTGATCCGGGTCATGATCGCTCGGCCGACGCCGCGTTGGCTATGTGCCGGTACCTCGACGATATCGCTGACTTGGAAAAACACCCGCTCCCCGTCACGGATAACCCGACCCATACCTATGGGGTGGTCATCGCTCGGAACTTCGACCGCAAACAGGCTCGCCGTCAGCCCGGCCGCCGCCGTGCCGGCACGGCGTTGCGTCATTCCCACGGCTTCGCTCGGGTAACGGTAGGTGGCCACCGACGGAACCCGCTCGTGGCCGGTGTAGTAGCAGAGGTCCATCGCGTTCGAGGTTGCGCTAGGATGGATGGGTCGGCGCGGGCTCGGGCGAGCTCCTGGACAGGGATTGAATCCGAAGCATGTATATGCCCTTTGGGAGAACACACTTTATGCATGCCGCTTCCTCCTCTGCGGATGAGCGCGGCGACCGTATTGGTCGGGCAGTGGAGATGCAGCCTTCAGCTGCTCGCCGTGGAACGCTCATCCCGCGTTGTAGCTGGGCGCGTCATACTGGTCGGCGCGGCCGACGGTCCCAGCCACGCCCACTCATGGCGAATACCCGACAGGAAATGAGGCTTCGGTTTCGGTCGACCGGGAAAAAAGAAGTTCGCACGAGCGGGTGTCGGGTTGTCGGGGGTCGCCATGCGTGAGCCGGGCGATCTATCCGGCGGCATTACGCGCGATGTGCTCGAGCGCGACGGCATACGCGATGCTTTCGCGCATCGCCATCCAAACGTCGCGCTCAACTCGGATGCCGATATGCGTCGATCGATAACCGACACGCTGGCCCAGCGTGCCGCCGCCGGCGACGACCGCATATGGCTGTTCGGCTACGGCTCGCTGCTATGGAATCCCTGTGTAGCGCTGGCCGAAACGCGCAGCGCGCTACTTTACGGCTTTCATCGCGATTTTCGACTCAAACTCGATTACGGTCGCGGCTCGCCCGATGCACCCGGGTTGATGCTTGGCCTGGTGCCCGGTGGGTGCTGTCGCGGTATGGCACTGCAGGTGACCGCGCACGATCTCGAGCACGAGCTGCTGATGGTCTGGCGCCGCGAGATGCTCACCGGTGTTTATCGTCCGCGTTGGGTCGATGTGCATACCGCGGCGGGACCGGTCGCCGCCATTACGTTCGTCGTCAATTCCAGCCACCGTTGTCATTGTCGGCTCGAGGATGGCGAAGTCGTACGGCTGCTGGCTACGGGCCGCGGCCTGTTAGGTACGAGTGCGGCTTATCTCGAGAGCACGGTCGACCGCCTGGATGCCGAAGGAATAGACGACAAGCGCCTGCGCGCGCTGCACGATCGCGTCGTTGCGTATAAAAGATAACAGTACTCGATGTTCAAGTTTCGCCGGCAGGGGCCGATACCGTTTCGACAATAAGATCGGACGCTAGCGTCCGAGGCGCGCAGTAGCGATTGGTAGCCCGCTGCGGCGGTGGAAAGAGGCAGCGATGAGGGTCAAAGATAGCCAGCAGCCGGCTGATCTCGGAAGCCTTATGGCGCTTGTCTCGGATTTTTACTGGCGCTGCGATCAATCCGGTCGTTTTGTACATGTGGAAGGTGGCGCCGTCGAGCGCGGCGATATCGACACCCGTAAGTGGCTTGGTCGCGTGCCGGCTGAAGTTGGTTTAGGCGCCATTGAGCGCGCCGGTTGGCCGCTTCCCGAACAGTCGGTTTCCGACTATGTGGTGCGTTGGGTTCGGGACGATGGTTCGATTCGCTACCTCAGTGTCGCGGCGGAGTCGATCCGCGACGCAAACGGCGAACCCGATGGTTGGCGCGGGCTGGCGCGTGACGTGACCCGCCATCGTATGCGTTATCGCGAACTCAAGCAGTTGCGAACCGCGATCGATGCCTCCCACGACATGATCTTTGTCGTCGATCGCGAATCCATGCGTTTTCTTTACGTAAACGACATCGCCTGCGAGCTGACCGGAAACCCTCGCGAAGCCTTTATGTCTTCCACCCCCGATCAGGTGCTGGGTATCGACCGCGGCGTGCTGGAGGCACAGTACGACCGCGTCATTGCAGTCGGGCGGTTGACGGTCGAGGATCGCAGCCGGCTCGGCCGCGGTGGTTCCATGATGGTGGAACGACGCCGCTGCGCGTTGTTTGTGGAAGGGCGGTGGGTGATCGTCAGCATCGTGCACGATATTACCGATCGTAAACTCGCTGAGCAGTCGCGCGATCGATTAAGCCGCATGTATGCAACGCTGAGCGCCACCAACGAGGCGCTGCTGCGCGCTAGCACGCCGGAAGCGCTGTATCAGCAGCTTTGTGAAGCGGCGGTCGCCAACGACGATGTGCTCGTGGCCGCCACGCTGCGACTCGACGAACAATGCGAAACGTTGCATGTCGTGGGTGTCGCCGGGCCGATCGCGGCCGATGTGGGTGAACTGGTCGTGCCGTTGAACAAGCCCAGTCCGTTGAGCGACGGACTTGTTGGCCGCTGCTTTCGGCAGGGCCGTACCCAGGTTGCCGACGATTATCTCAGCGATCCCCGACTTATGCCCTGGCGGCGTATCGGCAAACGGATCGGGCTGAAATCCGCGGCTGCGGTCCCGATCATCAAGGACGGTACGACGATCGGTGTCATGCTGCTGATTGCAGATCAGACGAACGCGTTCGGCCGTGACGGTGTACGCCTGATCGAGCGCATGGTCGCGAACGTGGTTTTTGCGCTGGAGAATCTCGAGCGCGAAGCCTGGCGGCGCGAGAGCGAAAAACATATCGAGTTTCTGGCCACACACGATGCCCTGACCGGGCTGCCCAACCGCACGCTGTTCAATCAATCGCTAACGATGGCAATCGAGGCCGGTCATCCGTTCGCGGTCATGTTCATTGATCTCGACCGTTTCAAGTTCATCAACGATTCGCTGGGCCACGAGGCGGGCGATCAATTGCTGAAAACGATAGCTAAACGCCTGCGCGCCTGCGTATCGAAAAGCAATACGGTCGCTCGCCTGGGCGGCGACGAATTCGTTGTGCTTATCAAACAGGGTGAAGACCCGGGCGATATCGAGGCGGTCGCCGGTACGATTCTGGATACGGTCCTGCAAGCGGTATCGCTGAACGGACAAGAATATCGGGTGACTGCGAGTATAGGTATTGCGGTTTATCCGGAGGATGCGCGCGACGCTTCGAGCCTTCTCAAACAGGCCGATATGGCCATGTATTGCGCCAAGGACGAGGGCAAGAACAACTTCCAGTTCTATGCCACCGAACTCGAGGATCGTTCGCTGGTGCGCATGCGTCTGGAACACAATCTGCGTTGCGCGCTTGAAAAACAACAATTCGAACTTGCTTACCAGGCCAAGATCAGTCTGGCCGAAGGTCAGATCGTCGGGGTCGAAGCACTGCTGCGCTGGCACTGCGAAGAACTGGGCACCGTGTTGCCCGGTCAGTTTCTGCCGCTGGCCGAGGAGCTTGGTTTGATCGTGCCGATCGGCCGCTGGGTGCTCGAAACCGCCTGCGAACAGAATATGGCATGGCAGCGTGCCGGCCTGCCCGCGGTTCGAATTGCGGTTAATATCTCGGCCGTACAGTTAAGCGATCATACGCTGGTGTCGCACGTACGCTCGGTGCTCGAACGCACGGGCATGCCGCCGCATCTGCTTGAACTCGAGATCACCGAAACGGCGGTAATGCAAAACATTGCCAACGCGGTTGCTCAGCTGGCCGAGATCAAGAAGCTCGGCGTCATGATCGCCATCGACGATTTCGGCACAGGTTATTCGTCCCTGACCCAGCTGCGCGATCTCCCGGTCGATACCCTCAAGATCGATCGTTCCTTTGTGAACGAGTTGGCCACGAACACGACCGATCAGTCGATCGCCCGAGCGATCATTACCATGGGCAAGAACCTGTGTCTGAACGTAATCGCCGAAGGCGTGGAGACGCCGGAGCAAGAAGCATTTTTGCGTGCCGAGGCGTGTGATGCTATGCAGGGTTTCTATTTCAGTCGGCCCGGCGCAGCAGAGGTCTTTGCTGAGCTGCTCGAGGGGCATGCACAGCGCTACGTTGGCTAATTCAAGGCCGGCGGGCCGATGGGTCGCTTCGTAAAGGCGATCTGAACCGTTGTATTGAGTTACCAAACAGCTCAGATCGAAGCGCTTGGCGTATCGGCGGATAACGTAGGAGGCGAAACCTGGTTTCTTCCGCCGCGCTTGGCTTGGTAGAGCGCAGCATCGGCCCGTGCGATGAGTTCATTCATCGGGTTTTCGGCAATAGTCCCGGCGGCCGCGCCAATGCTGATGGTTACATGGCCGTGCGCTGCAACATGCGGGATATGAAAGGCGTTGACCCTATGGCGTAGCCGTTCGGCGATGCCGGTCGTATCAGCCAGCGTGGCATTAAAAAGCAGAATCAGAAATTCTTCACCGCCGTAACGTATCGCCAGATCTTCGTCGTTGCGCAGTTGTGATGCGATTGCGTCGGCAATCCGCTTGAGGCAGGCATCGCCGGCGATATGGCCGTAGTGGTCGTTATAGGCTTTGAAATCATCGACGTCCAGCATGAGAATGCCAAGGCTCGTTCGCGCCAGGCGTCGATCGGCATAAAGTTGAGCGCTGCGTTTTTCGAACTCGTAACGGTTGGCTAAACCGGTCAACGCGTCATGCGTGGCTGCATGCTCGGAGACTTCGTATTCGAACCGGTCATGTGTACGCCGCAAGAACGCGTAGCGCGCGTCGCGTTCCATCCGATAGTTGGCGACCAGGGTTACATAACCCACGCCGGTAATCAGAGACATGCCGATAAGAAACGGGGGAAAGGCGGTCTGCGCGGCCAGAAGTACGGCGCAGTAGCTCGCTATCAGGATCAGCGTGCTGATCAGCGCAAACCGAAAAGGGGGGCGCTGGTTGACGTTGGCATAGGCCAATATGCCCGAAATGGCGTACTGATAGTGGTCGGCTGTAGCCAGATCTCTGTTTATATAAAAGATGAACAACAACTGGGCGGCCATGGCCAGCGGTAAGCTCGCGGAAAGGCATTCGCGCAGCCACAGGCGCGGACGCTGTCGGACAATCAGGCCCGCGATGAGTAGCAGCGGCGTTACCACGATCAAATGGCAAAAAAGCGCGATGCCAAACGTGGCTGGAAGCAGTAGGTAGTCGACAATCAGGTAGAGGTTGTAGATGAGAAGCGACGGTACGATCGTGCTGCTCATCACACGCGCGCGGTATTCGCGCCGGTATGCCTCGTAGGCTTGTTCTACCTCGGGCGGAAAGCGTAAACGGCGCGCGCCGTCGTTCATGCAGCGCTCGATCGTCCGGCGATCGAGCGTGGCTCCCGAATTTATCGCAGCAGATTCGGCCAAGGCAGATGCTGTTCGTTCACGTCATCCTGCCTTATACCATGTCAGCACGCGATGATCAGTTGGGCCTTAGCCTTAGCCGTCGACGATGCCCTGAGCGCGTGCCATGGCATAAGCAGCCTTTGGCCCGGTCCAAAGCGAGGGCAGCAGCACAAGCGATACCGGAATGGCCGTAATCACGATCAACTGCTGCAAAGCACCGATCTGGCCGCTGCCCATGGTCAACAGCACGCCGGCCATGACGGCCATGATGATCCCGCATAGGGCTCGCATGAGTGGCGCGGGCTCGTCGTGCCCGGCGGCGACCACGGCAATCGCATAGCTCATGGAGTCGCCCGTGGTGGCGACGAAGATCGATGTCAGCACCATGATGGCGAGCGCCATGGCTGCACCGCCTGGCAGCGCCTGCGCCACCGTCAGGGTGGCGACGTCGAACTTGAAGTTTGCCAATGCATCGGTGAGATCGAAGACTCCGGCCATCTGGTAGTAGATGCCCGACCCGCCGAGCAAGGTAAACCAGAGCGTGGTGGCGATCGGTGCCAGTACGGCGACCGATACGACCATCTGGCGGATCGTGCGTCCGCGCGAGATACGGGCGACGAAGATCGCCATTAACGGTCCGTAGCCGATGAACCAGGCAAAGAAGAACACGGTCCACCATTTCATCCACCAGGCCGGCGCGGTCTGGGCGGTCATCGTGGCCATGGTGAAAAACGAACTGATGTAATCCCCGAAAGCCTGGCTATAGGAATTGACCAGGAATAACGTGGGCCCGAAAACGAAGATGACGGCCGCGATGCCCAGTGCAAGAAACACGTTGAAACGGCTCATCAGCTGAATGCCGCGATTGATGCCGGTCACGGCCGATGTAACGTAGACAATGCCGAGCACGACGAGAATGGCCAACTGGGTGGTAAGTCCTTCCGCCACGCCGAAAATCTCGTGCAGCCCGTAGCTGACCTGGGTGGCCAGAAAGCCGATCGGGCCGACCGTGCCGGCCACCACCGCGATAATGCAGACGGCATCGATCACGCTGCCGATGGGACCATGAATCATGCGCCGGCCCAGTATCGGCAGCAGCAGGCTGCGCGGGCGTAGCGGCTCGCCGTTGTCGTAATGGGCATGGGCGAGAACGATCGCGGTCAGCGAACCCAGAATGGCCCAGGCGAGAAAGCCCCAGTGCATGAACGACTGTGCGAGCGCGTCGGAAACGGCGGCGGCACTGCCTGCCTCGCTATCAAAAGCCGGCGGCGTGGTCAGAAAATGATAGACCGGCTCGCCTGCGGCAAAGAACACGCCGCCACCGGCCAGCAACGTACACATGATGATGGACAGCCACTTGAAAGTGCTCAGTTCGGGCGTATCAAGACCGCCGATACGCGCCCGTGCGGCGGGCGTGCAAGCCACGCCGATGCCGATAAAAAACGTCGCCAGAAGTAACCATTCGAAATAAGGGCCTAGCGTTGTCGCGGTCCAGGCGAATCCGGTTGCGATCGCGCTTGCGACACCGTCGAGGTCGTAAAACGACAGGCCAAGGAACAGAGCAACGAACCCCACGCTTAAAACGAGGGTGATGGGATCGCCCCAGCGCGATACGGATACGTTGGCAGGGGCAGTGGAAGATTGGTTCATGGGCAGATCGTTTCGTCTGCAACGAAGACGTCAAAAGCGCGCAGCACATCCGCCCGGAGCCAGGCAGAGAATGGCGTTTCGTGGTGTCGGTCCCCGTCGCCGCATTGTTGCGGTGCAAAATAAAGCGCACCATCGTACAGCAGCGATGCAAGTGCGTCTGGGAGCGCTGCGCTCAGTCGTGGCGTGACGGGCTGGTGCGTAGGGTCTTGGTGCGTCCCCGCCGTGTCTTCGCATCCAGGCGTTTACGCTTGGCGCGTTGCGACGGTTTGGTGGGCTTACGTCGACGTGCAACGGCGGTCGCGTTGCGTACGATGGCTTCGAGCCGGGTAAGCGCGTCCTCGCGATTCTTGTCCTGACTACGAAACCGTTGCGCCTTGATCACGATAACGCCGTCGCGTGTGATACGGCGATCGCGCCGTTCGAGCAGCCGTTCCTTGTATTGATCGGGCAACGATGACGCTCGAATATCGAAGCGCAGATGCACGGCGGTGGCCACCTTGTTGACGTTCTGGCCGCCGGCGCCAGACGAACGTATCGCATGCCACTCGATTTCCCAGTCTTCGATACTTACACGATTGGAGATTGGTAGCGCCATGTCGTGAGGTTAGTCGATTTCCTGGCGAACCTGACCGTAGGCCAGTAGCGAAAACAAGACCGTGCCGCCCAGTACGTTGCCGATGAACGCCGGCAAAAGGCAGCCCCAGAGCGCATCGATAATCGCCACTTCGCCGGCCAGTACGAGCAGAAACGCTTCCATGGAGCCCACCACAACATGGGCAAAACCGCCAAGTGCGATCATGTAGGTCGCAATCACGATCACCCAGATTTCCGAGCCGCGGGCATTGGGCAGCATCCAGACCATGGCCGCCACGAAGAACCCGGCTGGAATACCGTGCAGGAGCGTCTCAAGCCAGCCTTTTTCCATTAACGGCCGTGACACCTCATGGAAAGCGGCCAATTGTTCGGGCGTGGCAAAGCCGATTACGTCGGTGAACGTTGCAGCGACCAGCGTGCCGAGCATGTTGGCCGCAAAGACCACGCTCCAAAGGCGGGCGATACATATCAGCGAACCGCGAGTGGTGCGTGCCATGAGCGGTAGTACGGCGGTGATCGTGTTTTCGGTGAACAGCTGCATGCGGCCGAGCACTACCAACACGAAACCCACGCAATAGCCGAACGCCTCCAGTGGCACGCGCCAAGGGCTGTCGGGCAGACTGCTATGCAGTAGTCCTTCGGCGATAACCGACGTCGAAATTGCGATGCCGGCGGCGACGCCGGACCACCAGAGCGAACCCAATGGGCGCGACATTTCCTCTTCACCGTCGCGGCGAATCGTCTGATAGATCGCGCGGGCGGACACGCGTGTATTGGGAACCGGACGGGATTGAGTTTCGGGCATGAATTGTGCGCGATTTAACCAGTGCAGCGCGCAAGCCTAAACCGAATCACACAATTGCGCGATGCGGCGTGACCCGCTATGGCATAGCAAACTCAATGCACGGCTTGTCTTGGACCCGCATCGACCCATGTTCTGGGTTAAGCATTCAATAAGGTGAAAGCGCTATGGCATTTATTGAAGTCGACCGCGAAAATGACGCGCCGGTAGAGCTGTATTACGAGGACGTCGGCAGCGGCAAACCGGTCGTGCTCATTCACGGCTGGCCCCTGTCCGGACGTTCCTGGGAAAACCAGGTGCCAGCGCTCGTCGACGCCGGCTATCGTGTGATCACCTACGACCGGCGCGGTTTCGGCAAGTCCTCGCAGCCGTTCACAGGCTACGACTACGACACGCTCGCCCGCGATCTGAACACCCTGGTCGAACATCTGGATTTGTCCGACATGACGCTGGTCGGCTTCTCCATGGGCGGCGGCGAAGTCGCACGCTATATCGGCACCTACGGTACCCAGCGCGTGGCCAAGGCCGTACTCGCAGCCGCCGTGCCGCCGTATCTCTACAAGGCGGACGACAATCCCGACGGCGGTCTGGATGACGCAACGATCGCCGAGTTTGAAAACGGTGTGAAAAGCGATCGCCCGGCCTTCTTCGAAGATTTCTCGGGCAACTTCTTTTCCACCGAACAGGGTGGGCTGCTCGTCAGCGACGCCAACCGCCAGTATCACCGCGATATCGCCTGGTTCGCCTCGCCCAAGGGCACGTTGGATTGCATCGCGGCCTTCGGGCGCACCGACTTCCGCGACGATCTGGCGAAGTTCGATGTCCCGACGCTGGTCATTCACGGCGATTCCGATGGCATCGTTCCGTTCGAAGTCAGCGGTAAGCGTTCGGTGGATGCCATCAGCGACAGTTCGTTGACGCTTATCGAAGGCGGGCCGCATGGCATCAATGCCACGCACGCCGACGAGTTCAACAAGGCATTGCTCGATTTCCTAGGGTAGACAGCGAACGCGACGAACGGGGCCGTGAACGGCCCCGTTGTTGCATGTCATGGCCCCACGTATGGCTGACCCGGGTTCAACGCTGACCGCGCTGATCGAGCGGCGCCACAGCGTACGTGAATATAGCGACGCGGCGATCGACCGCGTCGCGCTCGAGCGTATCGTTCACTGCGCCCAGGGCGGATCCGCGCTCGGCAAACGCAACGCGCCATCGGCGCATGCGCTATATCCGCTACGGCTGTTCGCTGTCATTCAGCGACTGAACGAGCCGGAATACGCGCCTGGATTGTATGCGCTCGATACACCCGAAGGCCGGCTCGGTGAATGGGTGAAAACGGTTCCACCCGAAGCGTTGCGGGCAACTGCGCTAGCCGATGATGTCTGGCTGGAGCTGGCGGCCGTCGTGCTGGTTGTGGCGGCCGATTATGCGGCGGCCCGCGCGCATTTCGCCGATCACCAGCCCGATGGCCGGCGCGGCGAGCGCTATGTCCATATCGAGACGGGTGCGGTCTTGCAGAACATGCACCTGGCCACGTTGGCGCAAGACCTGGGTGGTGTGATCGTCGCCGGTTTCGACGATGCACGTCTTTCCAGCCTTCTGAATCTGCATGCTCCGCTGCAACCTGTGGCGCTTTTCTGTATCGGGGCGCCGGCCGAGCCTTCAGCCGGGCTTTGAAGACTCGTTTTCGACTGGTATCGGCGCTCTGAAGTGTAGCGTCCGGTACGGGTAGGGGATTTCTATGCCCGCCGCGTCCAGCGCGGCCTTGATGGCGACGACAATCTCGTTACGCGATTTGCGTGTGCCCAGCGGCGTCGAATCGCACCACCAGCTCACGTCGATATCCATGCTGCTGCTGCCAAAGCCGGTGGCGAAAACCTGCACCGGATAGTCTTTCACGCGGCTTTCGCAGGCGCGTACCGTGGTTTCGATCACCTCCAATGCTTCGGCGAGATTTTCGTCGTAGGCTACGCCTGTTACGACATGAATTCGCCGGACCGGCTGATTAGTGAGTACGAGCACCGGGTTCTTGAACAGGCTGGCATTGGGCACGACAAGCAGCTCGCCGGTGACCTGACGGATATTGGTCACGCGAATATTGATCTGTTCGACGCGCCCCATGATGTCGCCGCTCTCGATGAAATCCCCGTTCTCGAACGGGTATTTCCACAGCATGAGCATGCCGGCAAAGAAATTCTCGAACGTGTCCTTGAACGCAAAGCCGACTGCGACCGATAACAGGCCCAGCCCACCCAGTGCTTTCGCAGGCGAAAGGCCGGGAAAGACCACGACAGCCGCCAGAGTGAGGCCCAGCGCCCATATGGCCAACGAGAGCAGCCGATCGATCAGACGGCGCAGTGATGGACGCGCTTTTTTGCTGACCACGCGCGCGGCGAGCACCGTACTCATCCAGGCCATGACCCAGGTGAG
Source organism: Salinisphaera shabanensis E1L3A (assembly GCF_000215955.2). GTDB lineage: Bacteria > Pseudomonadota > Gammaproteobacteria > Nevskiales > Salinisphaeraceae > Salinisphaera > Salinisphaera shabanensis. Next base: position 28,703 of record NZ_AFNV02000022.1, on the reverse strand, counting down.
CGCCACAATGGTCAGGCCGATACCAATAAAAGGCATGTGATCCACGAACGCCGCCCAGGTCACGAGTACCGTGTCGTGAACCGAGCCCATCACCTCGTCGACCGAGTCGGGCGCTGCCGCTGCTTCTGCACTGGATGCCATGGACAAATATTACCTCTTGTGTGCTACCGGCTTGGCCCGCGGGGTTTAGGGGCCTTCGCGCGTAACCGCGAGTGCCGCTGTTGTTTGTCCTGTGATCTGACTCATTGTTTTAACAGCGCTTTCGCCGTTCCCCTCAAAACGCGCTTACACCGGCTCGCCGATAAAGTTTTATAGCGACAAGCCGATGAGTAAACGAGCGGTCTTGCTGCTCATATGAGCTACGTTTGCTTCGGGTCTGCGTTGCAAGACCTGTTTGTTTTCCCCCAATTCGTGCAGGCGATCGTCCATGACCGATTCTTCTACTGTAGCCCACGCAGAGTTTGAGGCGCTTCGTAGCGCAATCGATCGCGCGCACGCGGTGATCGAGTTCGACGCGCAAGGCCTGATACTGGGCGCCAACGCCAACTTCTGCCGAACGCTGGGCTACGGGCTCGACGAAATCGTCGGCCAGCACCATCGGATGTTCTGCAGCCAAGAAGACGTCGAACACCCGGAGTATGCCGAATCCTGGGACAAGCTCGGTAGCGGGCATTTCGATAGCGGGGAATATCGACGTATCGCCAAGGGCGGCAGCGAGGTCTGGCTGAACGCAACCTACAATCCGATCCGGGACGAGGCGGGCAACATCGTCAAGATCATCAAGCTGGCCACGGACATCACGAGCGAAAAGCGTATCAGCGCTGAACACGCCAGCAAGCTCAGCGCGCTGGATCGCTCCCAGGCCGTGGTCGAGTTCGATCTGAGCGGTACGATTCTCAACGCGAATCGAAATTTCCTCTCACTTACCGGCTATACCCTCGAAGAAATTCGGGGTCGTCATCACCGGCTGTTCTGCGAAACGGCGCACGTCGAAAGCGAGGCCTATCAAGAATTCTGGCGCGCGCTGGCGCGCGGCGAATTCAAAAGCGGCGAGTATTGTCGAATCGACAAGAGCGGGCGCGAAATATGGCTGCAGGCCAGCTACAACCCGGTGCTGGACGCCTACGGTAAACCGTACAAGGTGGTGAAGTTTGCCGCCGACGTCACAGCTCACAAGACACAGGAAGCAGAGTCGGAAAGCCAGCTTCGCGCGATCGATCGTTCGCGTGCGGTCGTCGAGTTCGATCTTGACGGCCATGTGCTCAAGGCAAACAAGAATTTTCTTAGCCTGATGGGGTACAGCGAAGCGGAATTGATTGGCGAGCATCACCGTCGTCTGTGCGATCTGGCGTACGCCCAAAGCGAGGACTATCGCAGCTTCTGGGCACGTCTGGCCCGCGGCGAATTCGTGGCCGGCGAGTTTCAGCGTCAAACCCGGGATGGCCGCGAGGTCTGGTTGCAGGCGATCTACAACCCGATTCTCGACGCACGCGGACGCCCCACCAAGGTCGTCAAGTTTGCCAGCGATATGACCGAGGCGCGTCAGCGTCAGGCCGAGGCAGACGGTAAATTCGACGCGATCGATCGAGCCCAGAGCGTGATCGAATTCAATCTCGACGGCACGATCATCACGGCCAACAAGAATTTCCGAGAAACCGTGGGGTACCGGCTCGACGAACTTGTCGGCAAGCATCACAGCATGTTCTGCGAAGCGGACTACGCGGCCAGCGAAGACTACAAACTTCTGTGGAAGAAACTCGCGGCCGGCGAGTACGTTGCAGACCAGTTCAGACGGGTGGCGCGTAACGGGCGCGAAATCTGGCTACAGGCGAGCTACAACCCGATCTTCGATCTGCATGGGCGTCCCTGCAAAGTGGTGAAGTTCGCCACGGATATCACCGCGGACAAGCACCGCAACACCGAATTCGAGGGCAAGGTCAACGCAATTGCTCGTTCGCAGGCGGTGATCGAGTTCGATCTCAAGGGCTATATCCTGACCGTCAATGACAACTTCCTGAACACGCTGGGCTACCAGCGCGACGAGCTCATCGGCCAGCATCATCGTTTGCTGTGCGATCCGTCCTATGTCGCCAGCGGCCCGTATCGCGACTTCTGGCAAGCGCTGGGGCGCGGCGAATATGTCAGCGACCGGTTCATGCGGATCGGGCGGTTCGGGCAGCGCATCTGGATCCAGGCGACCTATAACCCGATCTTCGACGCCGACGGTGAACCGTACAAGGTCGTGAAATTTGCGACCGACATCACCGAACAGGTCGAGCGCGAAGAACATATCCAGCAACAGTCCGACGCCATGCGCGAGGCTGTACAGGAATTGCACGCGTCGATCGCCTCGATCGTCGAGAACACGCGGCTCACGCGGGAAATGGCGCGTACGACACAGCGCGAAGCAGCGCAAGGCGTCAAAGCGCTGGAAAACTCGACCGAAGCGATGGCAGCGATCCACAAGTCGTCCGAAGATATCGAAGAGATCGTGAAAGTGATCGGCGAAATCGCCTCGCAAACCAATCTGCTGGCGTTCAACGCCGCGATTGAAGCCGCGCGTGCCGGTGAGCATGGGCTCGGGTTCTCGGTCGTTGCCGATGAGGTGCGAAAGCTGGCCGAGAAATCGGCCGATGCCACGCGTCAGATCAATCGCCTCATCAGTCAATCGCTCAAACGTATCGACAGTGGCAACGATGTCATCCGCGTGGCGCACGACGCGTTCGGGCGCATTGCCGAAGGGGTTGAACAGACCACGGCGTCGGTGGAGGAGATTACCACCACCACGGAAGATCAGCTTGGCACCGCCGACCGTGTAGATAGTCTGATCCGTGAGCTCACCGATTCGACCCGTGAAGCCGATCGTCACGATCTGAATGCCCGGCGTAAAGCGCCGGCACGACTGAAAGCGGCCAACGAAGGCTGATGAGCCAGCACACTCTAGGCATTCTGGGTCTGGCGCAAGGCGAAGTTGCTTTCGACGTGGCGTCGTTGCGCGAGGTCGTTTCACTGGAACAGCCACCGGCGCCCATGCCGAGAGCGCCAAGTTGGCTGATCGGCAGCTTTAGTCTGCGCGGGGTGCAGATACCTACCGTGGATCTGGCGGCGTTGCTCAACCTGCCGTGCGGGCCGCGTCCGGATGGCGCCATGCTCACCGTGGCCGTGCTCGCCAATCGCGGCTGCCGGTTCGCTGTGCTCGTGGACCGAGTGGGCGATGTCATAAGCGTCGATGCACAGGCTCTGAATGCGCTTGACGGCACGGATAGCGATGCCCGGTTGTTCGCGGCCCATGTTTTTTGCAGACCGGGCGCCGACAAACCGGTCTATGTACTCGATATCGAAGCGCTGCTCGATCTCGACGACATGGTATATGTCAGCGATGAAGCAGGACGCGATGCGCGCGCGGCGCGTACCGGGAACTATGCCCGTGCTGCCACACGTCGGCGTGCCGTGATTGCGAGTTCGGGCAGCCTGACGTTAGCGGTCGATGCCGATGTGGTGCGCGAGATCGCGGATTGTCACACGTTGGACGAGCCTGCGGTGGCGATTGCAGGTTATCTCGGCAACCACCGCCTGCGCGGCGATACGGTGCCGGTATTCGATGCGCATGTACTCATGGGGCAATCGCCGGCAACGAGCGCGGCGTCGCAAATGGTGGTGCTGGATACCGGGCAGGGGAATATTGCCTTGGCCGTGGAGCATATCCTGAGCATGGTCGACTATCAGCCACAGGACTGCCTGCCGCTGGCCGGCCCCTCCGGCCACTCGAGCGACCAAGTGCTCGCTGGTCTGTTATCGCGGCCGGACATGCCGGACGCGCTGATGCTTTCCCACGCCGCGCTCTTCGCGCGCGAGGAACTCGCCAACATCGCACGTGTGCATGCTGAACTGAACCATGCAGTACACGAACGCAAGCGCAACGGCGTTGCCTGGCGTCGTTTTGCCTTCCTGCATTTCGAGGCGGCGGGTGAGTTCGTGGTGCTGCTGGACCAGCTCGAAGCCGTGCTGAGCATGCCCGCGCAGTACTCGCCGTTAGGCCATGCCGGCGTGTTCGAGGGTGTCTTTCGCCATCTGGACCAGCTTGTCACGCTTGTCGACCTGCGCCGCCTGCTCGGGCGGCCGACTTCGGAGCGCGCCGATTGCCAGGTGCTCGTGGTCGCTGTGCCGGCCGGTCGTATCGGCTTCATGGTGGATTCAGCGCACGATATCGAATATATCGAAGCCCCCAGCGACAGCCTGCACGTACATCGCCGCGGCAGCGACGATGCGAATCCGACATTGGCACAGCGCCATCATTGCCTGACGTCGGTCGGCGAGGGATCACGCAAGCAATATCTGGCACTGCTATGCCTGCAGGCGCTAGCCGCGCAGTTGCTGGGCGATCAGCACGCGCCGCAAGACAGTGTTTGTACGCCGGCCCGATTCGACGAAAAAATCGCTGCCGTCTAGATACGCGGCTGTAAGCACGGTAGTCCATGCGTTGCGTTTGGCGCCACCGGAACGGGAATATTCTTACGGGTGAATCCAAATCGAGTGTAGCTGTATATAGTTACACTTATGGAGCTGCTCAAGAAACTCGAAATCCTGGCGGACGCCGCGAAATACGATGCCTCCTGTGCCTCAAGTGGTACGCGGTCGCGCAATTCGCTCGGCGGCAAAGGCATCGGCTCGAGCGAAGGGTCGGGCATCTGTCATGCGTATGCGCCGGATGGGCGGTGCATCTCGCTGCTCAAGATTCTGCTCACCAATTTCTGTGTTTACGAATGCAGCTACTGCATCAATCGCAATTCGTCGAACGTCGCACGAGCGCGCTTCACGGTCGATGAAGTCGTACGGCTGACGCTGGATTTCTACAAACGCAATTATATCGAAGGCCTCTTCCTAAGCTCCGGCGTGATTCAGAGCCCTGACTACACAATGGGCCAGCTGGTAGAGGTCGCGCGGCGTCTGCGGCTCGACCACGATTTTCGTGGCTATATCCATCTCAAAACGATTCCGGACGCCGACGGCCAGTTGCTCGCCGATGCCGGCACCTACGCCGATCGGTTGTCGATCAACGTCGAGTTGCCCACCCGTATCGCGCTTGCCGATCTCGCGCCGGAAAAGGATCACCGAACCATCAAGCTATCGATGGCGCGTATCCGTGCGCGCCAGGATGAATACGCCGACGACCGCCGTGCTGCCCGGCGTGTGACCAACCAGTCGCCGCGCCGTATCACGCCGCAACGGTTCGCGCCGGCCGGTCAGTCCACCCAGATGATCGTGGGTGCGGAACCCTCGACCGATGCACAGATCCTGTCGACCACCGCCAATCTGTATTCGGCCTACAAGCTCAAGCGTGTGTATTTTTCGGCGTTCTCGCCCATCGCCGATGCATCGGCAAAGTTGCCCGCACGCCGTACGCCGCTCATGCGCGAGCATCGGTTGTATCAATCGGACTGGCTGATTCGCTTCTACGGCTATGGTCACGACGAAATCACCGCCGGCGCAGACGATAGCGCGGCCGCGGGTATGCTCGATCTCGATGTGGACCCCAAGCTCGCCTGGGCGCTACGCAACCGTGGTTATTTCCCGGTCGATCTCAATCGCGACGGGCGCGAGCGACTGTTACGCGTGCCGGGTCTGGGCGTGAAGTCGGTCCAGAAGCTGCTCAAGATCCGACGCTGGCAAAAGATCCGTCTCGAAGATCTGGTTGCGTTGAAGGCCGGGGTGAAGAAAGCCATGCCGTTTATCATATGCGCCAATCATGCGCCCGCACTGGCCGAAGTGCCGAGTGCCACCTTGCGCACGCGCTTTGCCCCGGCGCGCGCTGCTCAGCAGGCGTTCGATTTCTAGGTTTGCCTCGATGAGTTTCCAATCCTCGCTATTCGACGCCGAGACGACAGCCGGCGATCAGGCTGTGGCGCGCTTTGCGCCGGATTTCGCAAGTTGGCAAGTCGAGGCACGCCGGTTGCTGGCCGAGGATATCGCACCGGCTCGTGTCTGGTGGCAACCCGAGCCGGCGCGTGAACACAAAACGGTATCGCAGCCGTCAGCGAAGCCTGCCCAGCGCCCCGTCGCCCGTGTGCCCAAGGCGTTCGTCGACCAGGCGCGGGCTGTCAGCTGTCATTGCAACGAGGATCGCTGGGCGCTGCTCTACCGAGTGCTTTGGCGCCTCGCTCGCGGCGAGCGCCACTTGCTGCAGCTTGGTGGCGATCCGGACGTCGTGACTTTCACACGCTATGCCAAGGCGGTGCGCCGCGACATGCACAAGATGAAAGCGTTCGTGCGTTTTCGCGAAGTGGCAGAATCGGGCGCCGCCGATCACGAACCGCGTTATGTGGCGTGGTTCGAGCCCGAGCATTTCATCGTCGAATACGTCAGCGGCTTCTTCAAGCGGCGTTTCGCCAACATGCGCTGGTCGATTCTCACGCCGGTTGGCTGTGCCCATTGGGAAGGCCAGGGCGAAGTCTGGTTTTCGCCGGCGACCGACAAGTCCGCCGCGCCCGAAGGCGATAGGCTCGAAGCTGCCTGGCAGACTTATTACCGCAGCATCTTCAATCCCGCGCGTGTAAAGATTCGGGCGATGCAGTCCGAAATGCCCCAGAAGTACTGGAAGAACATGCCCGAGGCGCATCTCATTCCTTTGATGCTGCGCGATGCCGACCGCCGCGTTCAGGCCATGGAGGCCAACCGCAAGGACAACGACCTACTACGCTGCGGGCCGCGACCGGCAAGCCCGGACGACGACAATGCCGCCGCGGTCGAAGCCAGTGCGCCGGCGTCGCTCGAGCGCCTGGCCTTGCAGGCGACAACCTGCCGTAACTGTCCGCTCTGGCAACCGGCTACGCAAACCGTATTCGGTGAAGGCCCAGCGAATGCGCGGGTTATGATCGTGGGCGAACAACCGGGCGATCGCGAGGACCTGGCCGGTCGTCCGTTCGTCGGACCGGCAGGGCAATTGCTCGATCGCGCACTGGCCGCAGCCGGCCTGGTGCGTGAGCGGTTATATCTGACCAACACGGTCAAGCATTTCAAGTTCAGCCCCCGTGGCAAGACACGTTTGCACGCGACCCCGAGTGAAACCGAGGTGATGGCTTGTCGGCCGTGGCTGGATGCCGAGATCGGACTCGTCGCCCCCGAACTGGTGATTTGCCTCGGTGCGACCGCGGGTCGTGCGCTATTGGGTGCTGATGTACGCGTGACCCGCGATCGCGGGCGTTTGATCGATCACAACGACCGGCGTTATCTGCTCACAGCGCATCCGGCGTATCTGCTGCGGCGCGGGTCGGCGGCCGCCAATGCGGGCGAATATGAGCGGTTCGTGGAGGATCTGGCTCGGGCGGCGGATTGGGTTTGAGTGTGGCGTCGGTGTGAATACTCGTCGTTGCTAGGTCGCGCTGCAGTGCGAAGCAAAAGGAACGACAAACTCGTGAGTGCAGAATGCCTCGTACGCTGAGGCGCCGCTTTCAGCCGCGTATCCACAAAATACCGATGACTCGCTAACAACACGCCACCCGTGCATGATCAGCCCTGAAGTTCAGCCTCAGACGGGCGAATCAAATGGCAGCAAAAGGCGATGGCGTACGCAGCAATCTGTTGGGTCAGTTCACGAGTCTGAGCGGCAGCCTGTCGAAAAAGGCGCTGGGTGTGCTTACCCGCCGGGTCGGCGGGCTGACGCTGGATATCGGACGTACGATCATTCTCGATCGCGCCCAGCGTCGTCTGCTGTCCGACGAGCAACGCGCCTGGATGAAGCGTGCCGGTGAGGCCATCCAGGATGCCCGCCAGACCGCGGGCCTGTCGCTGGACGAACTCGCCAATACCCTCGATCTCGAGGACAAGACGGTGCTCCAGGCAATCGAACAGGGCTCGGCAACGGTGTCGTTCGATCTGATTCTGCGCCTGACCTCACTGCTCGCGCGCAATGATCCGATCCCGTTTCTGATCAAGCTCGTGCGCGGTTTTAATCCACGGCTGTGGGCATTGGCCGAAGACTGGGGTATCGGCCGCTTGCCGGGTATGGTCGAGCGTGACAGACAGTGGATGAACATCTATCGCGGCAACGAAGCCGCCCGCCAGCTGCCGCAGGCGGATTTCGAGCGGGTGATGGCGTTTTGTGAAAATGCGCTCACCATGGCCGTTCAGTTTCAGCAAAGTGCGGCATCGACAGATAAGGCCGATACCGACGATAAGCAAACCGACGAGCGCGCGCGATAAGAAAGACTGCCCGAGCAGGTGCCATTTGGCGTGTGGCCTTGAAAGCCCGGCTGCAAACGGCACTATCGGGTCATCAATTACACGAGCTGCGATATGCAAACGCTCAAGATCGATCTGGTTTCCGACGTGGTCTGCCCATGGTGCGCAATCGGTGATGCGCGTCTACAACAGGCGATCGCGCTCGTGGGCGGCGAGCTCGATGTCGAAGTCGAATGGCATCCGTTTCTGCTCAACCCGGATGTGCCCAAGGAAGGTCGCGATATTCTCGAGCATCTGAGCGCGAAATACGGCCGCAGCGAAGACGAGATGAAAGCGTCGCAGCACGAGATCACGGCCGCGGCGAACGGACTCGGGCTGAATTTCGAAAAGGCACTGGAACGACGTTCCTGGAATACGTTCGATACGCATCGCGTACTCGCTTATGCCAAAGAGCAGGGATGCGATGGCGCATTCAACCGCGCCTTGTTCGACGCGTATTTCGGCCGTGCCGAAAGTCCGACGGATGCCGAGTTGCTGGTCACGATCGGTGAGTCGCTGGGTCTCGATGGCCCACGTATACGCGAGATTCTGGCCAGCGATGCCTATACCGAACACGTCGAACGCGAAATCGCGCACTGGCAATCCCTGGGCGTGTCGTCGGTGCCCTCGTTCATCGTCGACAATAAATATCTTCTGGCCGGTGCACAGCCGCCGCAGACACTGGCCGATGCGCTGCGCCAGATTGCCGCGGAGCACAGCGAACGCGCCTGACTATGGGTCTCCCGGCGCGGCGGGCGGTCGGGACGGCTCGGGTACCTCGTTTTCGTTGATGCGCGCGCGCACGTTCGGCAGGTAGTCCGGGTATTCGCGTTGGACGAAATCCAGCAACGCTTCGCGCATGCGACAGCGCAGGTGCCAGAGCGCGATCGAGTCGGTCGAACTCATCAGGAAACGAATCTGCATGGCGTGTTCGCCGGATTCCACGACCTGGGTTGTACCAATGAGTTCGTCCCAGGCGCCGTCGGCCTTGAGCAGGCGTTCGAATTCGGCGCGCAGCGGCGGTAGCGGCATCCGATAATCCAGCCACATGAAAACGGCGCCCATGAGGCTGGTGGGCCGGCGGGTCCAGTTCTCGAACGGGTTTTCGATGAACCACTGCAGCGGCACGACCAGGCGGCGCAGATCCCAGGTGCGCAGCACGACATAGGTGGTGGTGACCTCCTCGACCCAGCACCACTCGTCCTTGAACTTGAGCACATCCTCGATACGAAACGGTTGCGATAGCGCGATCTGCAAACCCGCGAGCAGGTTAGACAGCACCGGGCGCGCGGCAAAGCCGATGATCAAGCCACCGATACCGGCCGAGGCCAGCAGGCTGGTGCCGAGCTGCCGTATCGACGGAAAAGTCATCAGCGCGGTGGAAATACCGATGATCGCCACCAGTACCGTCAACCCGCGGGTAAGAAAACGTGCCTGGGTTTCGACCTTGCGCGCCGCGTGATGGCGGCCTTCAATCGCCGGGTTGAGGCTGACGATCACATCGCCGATGGCGGTAATGGCTTTGAGCGCGGCCCAGGTCAGGGCCAGGATCAGACACAGGCTGTTGATATGCCGGATCGCGTCGATCCACGGCACGTCGTTATCGCTGGCGGTCCAGACCACCTGCAGCGTGAGCAAGAACACCACCACGCCGCCCGAAGCGTCGCATTGCTGCAAAAACTCGCGGGCGATTGCGCGCCGCTGGATCAGCCGATAACCGAGCTTGATCAGCAGGACATAGGCCAGGGTGACCGCAGTCGCGGTGATCGCGCCAGTCACCAGCGTCAGTGCCCAGCGGCCGACCGGGGTATCGAGACTTTCAAGCATCAGCTATTCATTCCAGGCTGCAATCGATCGTGATGAAAAGGCTCGCCACGGGCCGGCATGCAGTTTTCCTGCCATAGCGGTCGCTGGCTGCACCGGCCGGCTGCCAAAGCGCCTGTTCAAGTCGAGACATTGCCGAGTAATTTCGGTTATTTTTGCGCCCAAAGATAGATGTAGGGTCGCTTCGGCCGTGCCACGCCGCGTGGTGCATCGCCCCGCGCGCGTAGGAATAAAAAGGAGTGAAGCTTGGCGAACAAGGGTTTGGGGGCGCGGCGTATCGGCGCGTTGGTATTGGGCCTGTGCATGCCGTTCGTGCTGGGCGGCTGTGTTTGGCAGGCGGCACAGTTCTGGGTGGCCGGCGAACAGGTGGAATTGCGCGAAACCGATACGGACGAGCGCCCGGCCGCCCGCGATGCGCCGCAGCTGCTCGTGGTGGCGATCGACGGTATTGACCGCCATCTCCTCTACGACATGCTGCGTGCCGGCGAGCTGCCGGAAATGGCGCGACTGCTCGCGGACGATGGCAGCAATCGCTTTGCCAACGCCTGGTTCGAGGACTCGATCGTCAGCGTGCTGCCGTCATCCACGGCGGTCTCGTGGGCGACTACTGTAACCGGCACCAACCCGGCCGAACACGGTGTGGCGGGCAACGAATATTTCATTCGGCGCACCGGTGAATATGCCGCACCGGTACCGGTGACGATTGCCGACGCCACGCAGGTATTCAATATCTATACCGAAGGCTATGCCAACGATCTGCTGGAAGCGCCGACGATCTACGAACAGCTGCGCGAAACCGATCCCGGCGTGCGTATCTGGGTGGGTATGCACCAGTTCTATAGCGGGGCCGACCGTCTCATCCTCACCGACCGCACGGCGATGCTGGATGCCTTCCAGAGCCTGTTTGCCGAACACGTGGCCAGTCAGCTGACCGGGCAACAGTCGTTGTCGCTATTCGAGGAGCTCGATGCAGAAGTCATCGAAAACATGGATGACCTGATCGAGGATGAACCCGCAGCCGATGTGATCACGATCTACCTGCCGGGTCTGGATCACTATGCGCATATCAACGACGCTGGCCCGGATGTTTCTCGCCGCGACTATCTCAAGAAAGGCCTCGAGCCGATGATGGCCGATCTACGCGAGGCGCTCGAGGATGCCGGTGAACTCGACGATCGTTATATCGTGATCACCTCCGATCACGGCCATACCGGCGTGTTGCACGACGACAAGCATTCCCTGTCGACCGACGGCGCGGGCGAGCCGCCCAACGTGCTCGAGGCTGCCGGCTTCACGCTGCGGCCGTACGCGCTCGAAGTCGACGACGACGTCTTCTTCGATGCCGTGATCGCCTATCAGGGCGCGCTGGCTTACGTGTATGTGGCCGATCGTACGACCTGTGCAACGCGCACGACCCCCTGCGACTGGACGCAACCTGCGCGCGCCGAGGATATCGAGACCGCCGCCGAGGCCTTCTTTCAAAACAACGAAGACGGCCTGCTCGTGCCCGAAATGCGGGATACGCTCGACATGATCCTGGTGCGTACCGCGGCCTCTGACGGTGATGCGGACCAGGTATTCGAAGTCTATACCGGTCACGGGCAGACACAGCCGATCGAGGATTACCTCGCCGCGCACCCGCATCCGAGCTATGTCGATATGCCGCAACGCCTACGGCATCTTACGATCGGACCCCACGGCGATCGTGCCGGTGACCTGATACTGGTGGCACATAATGGCGACCGAGATGATCCGGCGCAGCGTTACTATTTCGCACCGCTCTATCATTCCTGGCACGGCAGCCCGTCGGCGCGCGATTCGGATCTGCCATTGATCGTTGCCCGGCGCGGCCACGCCCGCGACAAAACTCAGGGTATCGTGAGCGCAACGCTTCAGGGGCGTAATGACCAGCGCCTGATTGCCGACGTATTGCTGCGTTTGCGTCGGGGAACGCCTTCGAGCGCAAACGCCGCAACGAGCCAGTGACCATGACCGACGACCGTTCTGACACGATCGAAACGGCAATACTCGAGCGCGTGCACGCACGTGAGCCCGGTGCCACGATCTGCCCGTCCGAGGTGGCGCGTGGGCTGTGGGCCGCGAACGAGTGGCGCAGCCGTATGGACGATGTGCGGGCGGCCGCCGCGCGTCTGGCCGAGGCCGGCGACGTTGTAGCGACGCAGCACGGCGCCACCGTCGATATCCGCACCGCCCGCGGGCCGATCCGGATAGGACGTCCGGCAGACAACGCGTCATAAGATTGGAGCGAGGGCGCGTGTTCAGTCGTTGCGCCTGCTATTCGGGTTATCGTCGTCGTCCGGGGTGCGTGGGTGCGACGGCGGCGGCACGCTGCGATGCCAGACGTCCAGCTGTGGAAAGGCGATGGTGACATCGTGATCGCGAAAGGCCTCGTCGATCGCGAAATTCAGATCCGAAACAACGAAGAAGCGGCGGGTTACGTCGCGGATGAAGCAGCGCAGCTCGAAGTCGAGTGTGGAATCGCCGAAGCCACGAAACAGCGCTACCGGCTTGGGCACGCCCACGCGACCGTCACTGATGACATCGGTGTTGTCGCTGGCGACTTGCAGCAACAGTTTTTCCACCAGCCGTACGTCGCTGCCATACGCCACGCCCACCGGGCAGCCGATGCGCCCATAACGATCGCGCAGATTCCAGTTCTTGAGATGCAGGGTAAGCAGCTCGGAGTTGGGTACCACCACGGTCGTGCGCTGAAGCGTTTCGATCTCGGTAGCCCGAATACGGATACGGCGCACGAAGCCTTCGGTTTCGCCCACCGTGATGTAGTTGCCGCGGCGTACCGGCTGTTCGAACAACAGAATCAGGCCCGATACGAAATTGTTCACGATCGTTTGCAGACCGAAACCGATGCCCACCGACAACGCGCCGGCGATGAATGCGAGCTTGGTGAGATCCAGACCCACATAACTGAGCACGACGAGCGTGGCAATCACGAACAGCACATAGCCGGTGATCGTGGCCACGGCCTCACGCGTATGGGTTTCCATGGGTGTGCGGGCAAGCCACTGGTTTTCCATGCGCCCGGTCAGCCAACGAATGATCGTGGCCAGGAGCACCAGCAACAGCGCGCCCATGATCAGCTGTGCCGGTACGATCTGGACCTGGCCGAGGTTGAACCCGGTCCAGGCCAGATGACGGAGCATGTCGAAACTTGTCCGCGACAACCCCCAGATACGCAGCAGCAGTAGCGGTACGGCCAGCCAGATCGCCAGATGCAGCAAGGCGGCTAACAGATCTGCTTCGCGAAAGCGCTCGCTGTCTTCGACATTGAGCCAGCGTCGCAGACGTCGTTGCCAGACGCGATGACCTTCGTTGAGCCCGGTGGCCAGACAGTCCGTCCAGCGGCTGGCCAGCCAGGCCAGTAGCACCGTGGCCAGGGTCAGCGCGATTTCCGGGACGGGCAGCCCGTTCCAGTGATCGGCGCGCCACCAGCCGTAAAGCGCGGCCACGGCTGCCACACTGGTCGTAATACACAGCAGGGCCGTGATGCCCGTGCCCAGATGTTTATACATGCACGTACGGTTATTGCGAAAACAAGACGATAAGGCCGCTGATCATTTGGGCCGTCGGGAATGGATCACGACGCGTCGCAGCCGGCTCGGATGTCTTCGCAGTTTACGTCAGCCCCGGCGCGGGTCGGAAAGGAACGCGCCGAGTGATAGCGAAAGCTCATTTTTACACGCCCGTGCGGGCCGTCATCGTCGAGTAGTCGCGTATCGGCCGTGGCATAGCCGGGTTCGCCCGGCTGTTTGAGCCAGCGGTCAAACCAAGCCAGCGTGTAGTGCTGCGCCATGATATTGCCCCAGCCGTTGGTATCGTCGCAGGCGCCGTCCTTGATGGCGGGGCACCACGACGTGGCCGGGAAGGCCGGCAACAGTGACCACTCATAGTGGCTGCTGCCGCCGATGGTGATTGTATACACCGGCAGGTCGGCGGCGCGCCAGGCGTCGTAGGCAATCTTGTGTGCTTCGGCATCGGGCGGTTCGGTAAACGGCGTAGGCGTGAGCCCGTATTCGCTGACCATATCCAGTGCCGGTACCCGAGCGCCAAAATCAGGCACGTTGGCATCCGGATTGGTGCCGCCGTTGGTGTTTTCGGTTTCGCCGCCGGGCTGGGTCAGATCGTCCCAGGCGACGACAACGTCCACCGGGTTCGAAGCGTCGAGCTGGCCCGGCCACGGCCCGCTGGCTGGCGTGTCGTAGCCTTGCACGACCGATACGCCCGCCGCACCGGCCGAATGCCCGGCGATGCCCAGCCGATTGGCGTCAATGCTGGCGAAAAAGGGGTTCGAATCGGCCACATGGGTGGGGTAACTGCCCGCACAGCTTTGATTATGCGGGTAGGGCGTTGTCGGTGTGGAACGGAAAAAATCGATGGCATCGACCAGGCCGGTCCAGAACACCGAGATATTGGCATTGCTGCCTTGCTCGCCGCCCGGCGTCTGCATGTCGGAACGCCCCTGACCACGCGGGTCGAATGTCATGACGACATAGCCGTTGCGTACCAGCAACTGGGCCGCCCACCAGTAAAGGGTTTCCGAGGCCTGTAGCGAACCGTTGTCAATCACGATACCCGGCAGTCTGGCGTTGTCGCCGGCGCCGGCCGGGCGCCATACCCGCCCGGAAAGCCGGGCACAGCCCCGATCGTAGAACACCACGGGCTCGACTTGCGCTTGCTGGGTATAAAACGCGTCGCCATCGGCACCGGCCACGTCCGGATAGCGAAAAGGGTCGCCGACGCAGGGCAGTGCCCAGGCCGCGCACAACGGCGTAAGCGGGCTGTTGGCCGATACCGAGAGTACTTGCGACGGGTCGTCTTGTGCCGCGGCGAACAAGTCGTCGAGGGCATTTGCGTCGAGGTCCTGTACCTCGAGGGTATCCAGAAGATTGACGAGTGCCGGACTGGCGGCCAGAAGCCAGCTCGGATCGGCCGTGCCGCGGGCGACATAGTCGAGAAAATTCGCCTGGCTCTGTGTGGTCAGCCGCGCGAGAAACGCCGGGCTGGCCAGTTCTTCGGCGGGCGCTTCGAGAACGCGCGCGTAGTTTTCGGCCTCGCAGGCCGTCCATTCTGCCGACGGATAGACCGCCTCGTCGCAGCGCGTGTCCAGTTCCGACGTATCGACGGTATCGCCGCCGCTGCTACTGCCGTTTTCGCCGCTGGCGCCAGTGCTGTTCGACCCGGCGCGCGTATCGAGTTCGACATTGTCGTTATCTGAGCAGCCTGCGCTCAGACACGTGGCGATCAGCAATGCGCCGATCAACCGTAGTGATCGGTAGCTGGAACCGGTTTGCATAGCCATCTCCCTCGCACGCTCGTTTTTCGAGTCGTCGTTGTGCTCCGGCGCAAGTGAAGTGCGCAGGAAATTTATATTTTTACATTTAGCACGACGCTGGAATAAACACCATCTCTATCGATCATGGGGTGGTTTGCCTGCGGTTAGCGGGAGCCGTCGAGTGCACTGCTGGCAAGCATCTTGCAGCGTTGGCTGCCAATGTCGCGCCATTGTGCTTTACGTGCAAAGGGTCGGCGGCCGGGCGGCCTGGCCCGTCATCAATACGCAAAACCGGGTCGTTACCTCAAATATTTTATAATCAACGCCTTAAGGGGAAAGTTTTGGAAAAGAAAGACATGACTCGCGCAATTCTGGATGCGAAAAAAGCCAAGGGGCTGCGTTGGGATCAAATTGCCGGCGAAATCGGTATGGCACCGGTTTGGACCGCGACGGCCTGTTTGGGCGAAGCCTCGGCGACTGAAGAAATCGCCCAGAAAATCACCGCCGTGCTCGATCTGGGCGACGATGTTGCCGACGCCCTGCAGGAATGCCCGTTAAAGGGGCAGTGGATGGACAAGACCATCCCGAGCGATCCGTTGTTGTATCGCTTTTACGAGATTCTGTCGGTATTCGGGCCCGGCGTGAAACAGTGCATTCACGAAGAATTCGGCGACGGCATCATGTCCGCCATCGACTTCACGATCGACGTCGAACGCGAGCAACATCCCAAGGGTGATCGCGTGAAGATCGTCATGAACGGCAAGTTTCTGCCTTATGTGCGCTGGTAACACCGCGACCGCGCGGTCAGGGCCAGTTCGTTCACCACATTTCAGGGATAACTCATGTCGTATCTAGAACCGGCGGAATTTGTCAAGAAGATGGTCGATTCCGGCGAATCCAAAATCTATATGGGCCGGCGCGACACCATCGTGCGGGCTTATATGGCCGGCGCGATTCTGGCGCTGGCGGTGGTGTTTGCCGTAACCATCACCGTGAATACGGGCAACGCGCTGCTGGGGGCGGTGCTGTTCCCGGTCGGCTTCTGCATGCTCTATCTCATGAAGTTCGACCTGCTCACCGGTGTATTCATGCTCACGCCGCTGGCCTGGCTGGACAAGCGCCCGGGCGTGACCATTCCGCGCGTGCTCGAAAACTGGGGGCTGGTGTTCATCGGCAACCTCGCCGGCGCGCTCACCGTGGCCGTGATCATGTCGATCAACTTCACCTATGGCTTTTCGGTGCCGGTCAATGAAGTGGGGCAAACCATCGCCCATGTCGGCGAAGGCCGAACGCTGGGCTACAAGGAACATGGGTTCGGTGGGTGGATGACACTTTTCATCCGCGGCTGTCTGTGCAACTGGATGGTGTCGATGGGCGTGGTCGGCGCGATGGTCTCGACCTCGGCGACCGGCAAGATCGCGGCCATGTGGATGCCGATCATGGTGTTCTTCTATCTCGGCTTCGAGCACTCCGTAGTCAACATGTTCCTGTTCCCGCTGGGCCTGATTCTGGGCGGCGGTTTCACCCTCGGCGACTACATCTTCTGGAACGAAATTCCGACCGTACTCGGCAATATTGTCGGCGGTATATCGCTGACCGGTCTGACCCTGTACTCAACGCACGTGCGCACCCAGGCGCGGCGCGAGATCGTTTGATCACCACGTCTCGTTGGCAGCGAAGCACGGGGCGGACCAGCGGTTCGTCCCGTGACATCCGGATGACGGCGCGCCGTCCGTGCGGTACGCGTCCATGAGTACGTCGCTCGCCGTCACCGTGGGCCAGGCCAGCAGTGCCGGTCGTAAACCGCGCAACCAGGATTTTCATGGCCTGCGGCGGGCGCAGGGCACAGCGCTGCAATCCAAGGGCATCGCGCTCGCGATTGCCGATGGCATCAGCAGCAGCGATGTCAGTCATATCGCCAGCGAAACGGCAGTATCGGGTTTTCTGGAGGATTACTACTGCACCTCGGATGCCTGGTCGGTTTGCAATGCCGCCCAGCGCGTGATTGCGGCCATCAATTCCTGGCTGTATGCCCAGACCCGACAGAGCCAGTACCGAGAGGATGCCGATCGCGGCTATGTCTGCACCTTTAGCGCGATCGTATTCAAGGCAGCGAGCGCCTATCTGTTTCATGTGGGCGATGCGCGTATCTACCGGCTCCGCGATCAGGCGCTTGAGCGACTGACCGAAGATCATCGTGTTCAGATGTCGCGCTACGAAAGCTATCTCGCGCGCGCTCTCGGTATCAATAATCAGGTCGAGATCGACTACCAGCGCTTGGCGCTCGATGTCGGTGATGTGTTCATCCTGGCGACAGACGGCGTCTATGAGTACATGGACGATGCGACGTTGATCGACACCATCGCGGTGCATGAACACGATCTCGATACGGCCGCGGCGCGCATTGTCGACATGGCCTATGAGCACGGCAGCCACGATAATCTCACCGTACAGATCGTGCGTGTCGACAGCCTTGACGCGCAGGATCCGGACGATATCGCCGGGCGGCTCACCGAACTGGCGTTCCCGCCCGCGCTGGAAGCCCGCATGACCTTCGAGGGCTACGACATCGTGCGTGCGCTCAATATCAGCGGGCGCAGCCATGTGTTTCTTGCCCGCGACGGCGACAGCGGCGAGCCTGTGGCGCTCAAGATACCGGCCAGCGATCTCAAGGCCGATCCGGTACTGCTCGAACGTTTTCTACTCGAGGAATGGATCGCCCGTCGTATCGATAGCCCCTATGTACTCAAGGCATCGCCGCCGCGGCGCAAGCCGGCGCACGTCTATGTCGCGATGGAGTATGTCGAGGGCCAGACGCTTACCCAGTGGATGGTCGACCATCCCAAGCCGGATATGGCCAGCGTGCGCCCGATCGTGGAACAGATCGGCAAGGGCGTACTCGCCTTTCATCGTCAGGAGATGATTCATCAGGACCTTAGGCCCGACAATATCCTTATCGACACGCTCGGCACCGTGAAGATCATTGATTTCGGCGCGGTCGAGGTGGCCGGCATCCGTGAGAGCGCCGGCCGCCACGGCAGCGACGATGTGCTCGGCACCAGCCAGTACGCCGCCCCCGAATATTTCATCGGCGGCCAGGGCACGACACGTTCCGATGTCTATTCGCTGGGCGTGATCACCTATCAGATGCTCACCGGTCAGCTGCCGTACGGCCCGAACGTATCGCGTGCGCGCAGCAGTGCCGATCTCAACCGGCTGAGTTACCCGAGTGCGATCACCTGCAACGCCGACGTGCCCGCCTGGGTCGACGGTGCCCTGCGCAAGGCGCTGCACCCGAACCCGATCCAGCGGTATGCCGAAGTGGCTGAATTCGTCTACGACCTGCGCCATCCCCGTGGCGAGCTCGTGGCCGATCATCGACTGCCGTTGATCGACCGCGACCCGAACCGCTTCTGGAAAGGCCTGTCGGCGCTGCTCGGGTTGGCGGTGGCAGGCCTGCTGGTCTATATCGCCAATATCTAGGCTGTATTTCTGCCGACCTGGTAGTCCACGAACGGCTCGCCGTAACCGCCGGCGGCCATGGCTGGCAGATGCTTGATCGCATCGTGGATGATCTCCAGATGGCGATGGCAGTCCTCGCGGCTGGCTGTGCCGCCCAGGCAAATACGCACCGCCTCCGGCGCCGGCGCACGCATTGCGAAGGCATCGGAAACGACCGCCGCGATGCCATGCTGCTGCAACCGTGTGGCCAGTTCGATGCGATTCCAGGGCGCCGGTACCGGCAGCCACAGATGAAACGCTTCGGGCTGGCTGCGATAGTCGATGCCGGCCAGCACGCGCGCGGCCAACTGCTGACGCGCCATCGATTCCTCGCGAATGGCAAGCGTCGCCGCGCGTACCGTGCCGTCCTCGATCCAGCGTGTCGCCAACTGGATCATGGCCGGGTTGGCCATGACCGAGAGGGTGGCCATCGTCGATGAAACCCGGGCGGTATAGCGCACGTTCGGTGTGACCAGATAACCGATCCGTAATCCGGCGCCCAGCACCTTGGACAGGCCCGCGACATGGAACGTGAGTTCGGGCGCATAGGTAGCGATCGGTGCCAACCGTTGCTTCGGCAGGCAACCGTAAGGGTCGTCTTCGATGATGGGCACGCCGTAACGCAGGGCGATTTCGGCGATGGCAGCGCGGCGTTCGGCCGGCAGTGTGGCGGTCGTCGGATTGTTGAGGGTGGGATTGATATACAACGCCTTGGGCGGGTCGGCCGCGCACAACGCTGCAAACGCGTCCGGGTCGAGTCCGTCGCGATCAGCCGGCAGGCCCACCGGGCGGATCCCGAGATGGGCGGCGATGCCCTTCATACCCGGATAGCTGATTGCTTCACAGGCGAGCGTGTCGCCGGCGCGCAGCAGGGACGCGCTCAGACCCAGCAGGGCGCTATGCGCGCCGGGGCAGACAAGAATATTGGCCGGGTCGGCGTTCGGCAGCCGGCGTGCCATCCAGGCCGCGCCGGCTTCGCGGTCGCGTCGTGCACCGCCGAATTCCTGATAGCGCAACAGATCGTAGATATCGTAGCCGGCGCCCAGGCTTGCGAAACCCTCGCGCAGCCGGGCGCGCAGTGCGGCCGAGCCGGGCTCTGGCGGCATGTTCATGCTCATGTCGATAGGCCCGACCGTACTGGCACGGCGCACCGGATCGCTCTTGATCTCGCCGCGCACATAACTGCCGCTGCCGGTGCGACCGTCGATCAGGCCGCGCTGGGCCGCTTCGGCATAGCCGCGCGCCGCCGTGCTGAAATTCACCCCGAGGCTACGGGCGAGCGCACGCAACGGCGGCAACTTTTGCTGGGCGCGCAAACGACCGGCCTGGATATCGTCAGCGATTGCATCGGCGATCGCATGATAAGTCGGTCGATCGCTTGCAGCGATCGTGGCGCACCAGCGGCTCAGGTCATTACTCATTGTTGCCCTTGAATCGTGCGTAGATCTCTATTTTTCCCCGTTTTAGTGCGGGGTTTTCATTCGCCTTTCGAGCGCACGTCGTTGTCAATTGAAAATAATGCCAGCGTGGAAGGCAGACGCTACCACACTTTCGAGCGAATGATTGCTAAATGATCGCTTTTAATACCCGATCATTTGGCATGCGCGTTGCAACCGTTGTCCCTGACCGGCGCCGGTGCGTCGGTGTCCGACACGCATACCCACGATTGGAGACAACGCGATGCCAGAAGTCACGACAGCCAAGGTTCAGAAGGGCGACTATTTCGTCGACTACGAGGACAAGGTCTTCGAGGACGTTCAGGCCGAAGCCGGTGAAAAAGCCTTGGTGACCTTCCATACGGTTGCCTTCGAGGGGTCTATCGGTCTGGTCAATATGCTTCAGGCCAAGCGTCTGCTGCGCAAGGGTTTCGAAACGACCATCCTGCTCTATGGACCGGGCGTGACGCTGGGCGTGCAACGCGGTTTTCCGACCATTGGCGATGAAGCCTTTCCCGGCCATCAGAACTACGAAAATCAGCTCAAGGCGTTCATGGACGAAGGCGGCAAGGTGTATGCCTGTCGTTTTGCCCTGCAGGCGCTCTACGGGCACGGCGAACCGGCACTGGTGGAAGGCATTCAGCCGATCAGTCCGCTGGATGTGCTCGATATCCAGTTGATCGCGCGCCGCGACAACGCTTATGTCGTGTCCACCTGGACGATGTAGCCGGAACGTCACGATGACTCAGTCACAGATAGTGAAGGTCGCAGCCGTTCAATTGCAGCCGGTGCTCGACAGCGCCGACGGCACCGTCGAGCGCGTGCTCGACGAAATTGCAGCGGCCGCGGCCGACGGGGCACAGCTGGTGGTCTTTCCCGAGACGGCGGTGCCTTACTACCCGTACTGGTCGTTCGTGATGGCGCCGATGGACATGGGCGCGCGTCATAGAGCGCTCTATGACCATTCGCCGACTGTGCCCGGCCCGGTCACCGACGCGGTGGCCGCGGCTGCCCGCACCCACGAGATCGTTGTGGTGCTGGGCGTTAACGAACGCGACCACGGCACGCTCTACAACTGCCAGTTGGTGTTCGACGGCAACGGCGAGATCGCCCTCAAGCGCCGCAAGATCACACCCACCTATCACGAGCGCATGGTCTGGGGGCAGGGCGACGGGTCCGGGCTGCATGCCGTGGATACCGCCGTCGGGCGTGTCGGCGCGCTGGCGTGCTGGGAACACTACAACCCGTTGGCTCGGTATGCGCTCATGGCCGATCACGAGCAGATCCATTGCAGCCAGTTTCCGGGCTCGCTGGTGGGGCCGATCTTTGCCGAACAGCAGGAAGTCACGTTGCGCCACCACGCGCTCGAATCCGGCTGTTTCGTGGTCAATGCCACGGCCTGGCTGGACGCGGATCAGGTCGCCAGCGTGACCGAGGACCCCGCGCTACAGAAAGGCCTGTTCGGCGGTTGCTATACCGCGATCATCGCCCCGGATGGCTCGCATGTCGTAGCGCCGCTGCTTGACGGCCCGGGCCGGCTGGTGGCCGACATCGATCTGTCGCTGATCACCAAGCGCAAGCGAATGATGGATTCCGTGGGCCACTACGCCCGCCCGGAACTGTTGTCGCTGCGTATCGACCGCCGCAGTCATGCGGCGCAGCACGCCGACGCCGCACCTGGCGTCGGTGCCGTATCCGAATTCGAGGAACCCGATCATGGCGAACCCGAGCCGTATGCTGCTTACCGAGATGCAATCGCTCGGTCTTCGACTGGCTGACCCGTCCCAGGCCCGGCACCAGGGCGCGCCCAGCCGTCGCGGCGGCGCCGGGCCCTCGGATCACAAGGCAGTCACCGTCGACGGCCAGACCGTGATGGTGCCCGTGCATACCGGCCATTCGAAACGCTCGCCGTTTGCGACCGATGGCCAGGGCCGGCTTACCCGTCACGGCAAGCCGGTTACGACCATCGGGTTTGCCAAGCAGCCGCGTTTCTACGGCCGGCAAACGGCTGACGGCATTCCGTATTGGAAGATCGCCCAGCTGCATTCGAGCGATGTGCTGGCGACCACCGTCTTTCAGACCTGCGTGCGTTATGGCCGACGTGCCACCTCGTGCCAGTTCTGTGCCATCGGTCAATCGCTGGCCGAGGGGCGCACGATCAATCGCAAGACGCCGGCCCAGCTGGCCGAAGTGGCGCAGGCCGCGGTCGAGCTGGACGGCGTGACGCATATGGTCATGACCACCGGCACGCCCAATTTCACCGATCGCGGGGCTGCGGTGTTGTGCGAATCGGCCGCGGCGGTACGCCAGGCGGTGGACCTGCCCATTCAGGCCCAATGCGAGCCGCCGGACGACCCGGTCTGGTTCGAGCGGCTCAAGGCAGCCGGGGTGGATTCGCTGGGCATGCATCTGGAAGCGGTCACCCCCGAGGTGCGCGCCCGCATCATGCCCGGCAAGGCCGAAGTCACGCCCGATGCCTATCTGAAAGCTTTCGAGCAAGCCGTGGCGGTCTTTGGGCGAGGCCAGGTGTCCACCTATATCCTCGCCGGGCTGGGCGATACGCGCGAAGCGATTATCGACATGAGCCGTAAACTCATTGCGCGCGGCGTGTATCCGTTTGTCGTGCCGTTTGTGCCGATCACCGGCACACCGCTGGAAAATCACGACGCCCCGAGTGCTGCGTTCATGCAATCGCTGCTCGAACCGATCGGGGAAATGCTCGTGGACGCCGGCATGCGCTCGGCCGATATCAAGGCCGGCTGCGGGCGCTGCGGTGCCTGTTCCTCGTTGTCCGCCTACGAGCGCAGCGCCGAGACTGCCTGATGCTGCTCGACGGCGACAATTACAAGGTCACGGCGTTCGTGCCCGCTGCGTATAGCGTGAAGCTCGCCGATCGGGCCTGGGAAGTCCGCGCAGCCCAGCGGCTACGCAAACAGGTGTTTTGTGACGAGCAGAACCTGTTCGTCGAGACCGATCGAGATGCCATCGACGCCATCGCGATTCCGATCGTGGCCATGTCATGGAATGCCGGCATGGCCGAGCAGGTCGTGGGCACGGTACGTATTCATGCCGAGTGCGACGGCCTCTGGCGCGGTTCGCGCCTGGCGGTCGCGCGCGGCTATCGGCGCATGGCCGGTCTCGGTCGCGAACTCATTCGGGTGGCGGTCGGCAGCGCCCACGCACGCGGCTGTACCCGGTTCATTGCCACCGTCCAGATGGCCAACGTGGCGTTTTTCGAATTGCTGCACTGGCAAACGCTTGAGCCGATAAGCGTCTGCGGCATGCCGCATGCCTTGATGGAGGCCGATCTGGCCTATTACCCGCCCTGTGCGCCGGGCGAGTGTGCGGTCATAGCCCCGCGGCGGGCCGCCGCATGAGCCGGCTCGACGCCGTGGCCGACCGGGCACTGACGGCTGAAGGTATTACCGGCAAGACGGATATTGCTGCCGTCATGCACCGGCTGCGCGGTGCGGAACCGGCCAACGGCGCGATCCGCGTCGGCGACGATTGCGCGGCCATCCCGGATGGCGACGGCTGGCTGCTGTTCGCGATTGAAGGGTTCGTGAACCGCTTCGTTACCCGCATGCCCTGGTTTGCCGGCTATTGCGGCGTGATGGTCAATATCAGCGATATCGCGGCGATGGGCGGGCGCGCCACGGCCGTGGTCGATGCGGTCTGGAGCCGCGACGTGGATCATATGGGCCCGATCATCGACGGCATGACCGCCGCCGCGCAGGCCTACGGCTTGCCGATCGTCGGGGGCCACAGCAACGCGCATAGCGACGGCGAACAACTCTCGGTTGCCATTCTCGGGCGCGCCAGGCGGCTGCTCACCAGCTTCGATGCACGGCTCGACGACGTGCTCATCGCCGCGATCGATCTGCGCGGGCGCTATCGCGAACCGCTGTCGAACTGGGATGCCAGCACCGATGCGCCCGCCGCGCGGTTGCGTGCGGATATCGACATTCTGCCGGCGATTGCCGAAGACGGCCTGTGTCGCGCGGCCAAGGACATCAGCATGGCCGGTGTCGTCGGCACGGCCATGATGCTGGCCGAATCGTCGCAGGTGGGGGCGGTGATCGATATCGATGCGGTGCCATGCCCTGCGGACGCCGACCCGGCGCGTTGGCTGTGCGAAACCTTTCCCAGCTTCGGCTTCCTGCTGGCGGTTGCGCCGGCTGATGTCGAGGCCGTCAGCAAACGGTTCGCGGCCCGCGATATCGCCTGTGCCGCCATTGGTCGCTGTGACGACAGCCAGCGACTGCGCCTGCGAGTCGGCGCCGCCGAGCGCGAGATCCGCAATTTTCAAACCGATCCCTATATCGCTTGCGCTGCGCAGGCGAGTCATATGCCGGAGTCATTTCATGCCTGAAACCTGGTTCAACGTGCGCTGGCCGGACGATCGCCGTATGCGCTGTTATTCGCCGTCGAGCACGATTACCCAATTCTTCGAGCCCGGCACGCGTTACGCGGTGCCGGAGTTCGTGCGTATCGCGCGCACGGCACTCACGCACGCCGGCGAACGGGTACGCGCGAAATACGGCTATGCCTGCAGCGCCTCGGCCGAACAGCTGGTGGCCATCGAGCGCACCGCGCAGGCGTTTGCAAGCGATGCCACGGTCACCGTCGAGGGGTTCGAACGATGAGCCGTTTCATGCGTCGTGCCATGATCGATGGCCCGGATATCGGCCGTCACTGGCCGGTGGTGGTGATCGGCGGCGGCCAGGCGGGGCTGTCGGCAAGCTACTGGCTTCAGCAGGCCGATATCGACCACATCGTGCTGGAGAAGCATCGGGTCGGTCACGCCTGGCGCGACAAGCGCTGGGACAGCTTCTGCCTGGTCACACCCAACTGGCAATGCCGGCTGCCCGGTTTCGGCTACGACGGCGATGACCCGGACGGGTTCATGCCCAAAGACGAGATCGTGGCCTATCTCGAACGTTATGCGGAATTCGTCGATGCGCCGCTACGCGAAGGTGTCACCGTCACCCGTTTGAGTGGCAACGAACACGGCGGTTTCGTGGTCGAAACCACAGCCGGCACCGCCAGCGCCGATCAGGTCGTGCTTGCCGTCAACGGCTATCACGTACCCAGGGTGCCGCGTATCGCCGAGCGCCTGCCGGCGCATATCGACCAACTGCATTCGGTCGACTATCGCAACCCAGAGCAACTTGCCCCCGGCGAGGTGATGGTCGTGGGCACGGGTCAATCCGGCTGTCAGATCGCCGAAGATCTGCATCTGGCCGGGCGAAGTGTGCATTTGAGTGTCGGTAGCGCGCCGCGTGCGCCGCGGGTGTATCGCGGCCGGGATTCGGTGGACTGGCTCGAACGCATGGGCACCTACGATGTCACCGTGGCACAACACCCCGATTCCGAATACAAATTACGCCACAAGGCCAATCACTACATGACCGGGCGCGACGGCGGCCACGAGATCGATCTACGCGCCTTTGCGCTGGAAGGCATGCAGCTGTACGGCCGTGTTGCCACGATCGAGCCCGACGGGCAGCTGCGTTTCGAAGCGAACCTGGCCGAAAACCTCGACAGTGCCGATGCCACCTACTGCAAGATCCGCGACAGCATCGATGCCTATATCGCCGAGCACGGCATCGATGCGCCCGCAGCCGAGCCATACCAGCCGGTCTGGCAGCCGCCGTTCGAGCCGGACATGCTGAATCTGCAGGACAGCGCGATCACAACCGTCGTCTGGGCGACCGGCTTTGCCGGCGACTTCTCCTGGGTCGAAGCGCCCGTGTTCGACGGCCGCGGCGAGCCTGTGCATCGGCACGGCGTGAGCCCGGTCGACGGCCTGTATTTTCTCGGCCTGCCCTGGCTCAACACCTGGGGGTCGGGTCGTTTCGCAGCGGTGGGCGCGGATGCCGCCTATGTGGTCGATCAGATCGCCGCGATGCATGCCGAGCCGGCGATCGCGCGTACCGGCTCTTGACGCGCCAAAAAAATACGGCGAGCCTGGATACGCCGGGCCGCCGTTCGCGCCCACCGCGGCCCGACCGGTCGAATATCAGCAGCGCAAAACGGCACGCTCGCTGCATTATGGTCGGCATACCCACGCGGCGAAAAAACCTATGGCCTGTGCCCACTCCATTCGTGTATTACTGACTGCCACGCACCGCTACGAAAAAACCGTTTCCACGCGTAATCGCGGCCACGGCGTGTATATCGACGCGCCGATTCTGGCGTATCTGATCGAAACGCCGAACGGGCGCATTCTCTTCGATGTGGCTGCGATTATCACAAGATCGCCACGCCCGAACTGCGAGAGCAATATCTCGAGCCCATGCACCCGACGTTTGAGGTGCCCCAGATGTCGCAGACCCAGCGCATCCCGCACTATCTCCAAGCGCTGGGCCTGACCGTGGCCGATATCGATCTGGTGTTTTTAAGCCATCTGCATTTCGACCACGCCGGCGGGCTGTGCGATGTGCCCGGCTGCGATGTGCATATTCATCACGCCGAAGTCGCGGCCGCCGATACCGGCGAAGTCAGTGGTATCTTCGAAGACGAGATCACCGATCGCGATCGCTGGAAAATCCAGCACGGCGATTACGATGTGGCCCCCGGTGTGCATGCCTTCGAAACGCCAGGGCACACCGCCGGCCATATGTCGCTGTTCATCGAACTGCCCAAGGGCCCGCCGGTGATTCTATGCGGCGACGCCGCCGACCTCACCGAAAACCTCGCCGACGAAATCGCCCCCGGCTACTGCTGGCAGGATCGCGAAGCCGAAGCCCTGGCCAGCATCCGTCGTATCAAGCAGATGGGCACAACCGAGAACGCCGAGCTCTGGCCCAACCACGACTTCGACTTCTTTCGGAGCTTGCCAGCTTTTCCGGCATATCGGGATTGAACGATTGGCAACGTCTAACCGCCTTGGCGGTCAGGAATTAAATGTACTGTACCCGGATATCCCGATATGTGCGCAGGCTGGAGAATAGACTTACTTTTAGCTACGTGGGTTAATTTCGGCGGCGTCAACGCTCAACGGCGCATCAGAATCGTCATCATCCCGGGCCAGAGTTAAGCTCTTGACCATTACTACTGTGCCAGGTGTGGGGTCTTCGCCTTCAATTGCGAAATTCCCGCCTTTGACGTCAAAATCTAGTTTTAACATCCACTTGCCTTCGTGAATGTCAGCTTCTTTGACCATCAGCGTTAAAATTTCAAAAGGGTTGAAAGAATAGCTTTCAGGAGCTTTTGCCATTGTAAAACTCCGGTAAATTATACAAAGTTTGTCAGACTATTATCAAAATAGTACTGATCTGTAATGTGCGAAGAAGTGTTCTTTCTTGATTTTAATTGTCGTGCTCGACCGCTAGAGTTAGTTGAAATTGGAATCTCAGCAGACTGAAAAAATAAAACAAATTTATCATCTTCGTATTCTAAAATTTTTGCACGCTGGCTACGAGAATTGATGCTTTCAAAAACTAGCCGCGGAAGCCGACCAAAAGCTGCCGCTAGTTCTACAATAGTATCCGATTCCAAGTTACACGGCGCTGACAGCCAGCGTGTTATTTGCTCTGGTCGCTTGCCAAGTCTTCTAGCAACATCTGCTTTAGTTAGGTCACTTCTTTCTAACAACTCCAATAATTGGTCGTTCAGATCGCCTCTAAAGCTCTCCTTAAGGTAGGCGAGGCTAAAGCTATCCAACGTGTCGACACAATTAGCGTTTATCAATTGCCCTAGAGAGGTAGTCATTTAAGCGCCCTCCTGTTATTGGCTCGTAAGATGGAAAAAGTTGGCGCCATGTTGATGTGCATCGCCTAATTTCCGCAATCCATTCTCGTTTAACTTGCCTGCCGTCGGCTCTGTGCCATATGTTGTCGAATAACTCTGACGAAAGTCTCATGTTAGTCGCAATAAAAACGTTACGATCGGCAAACCGACCGAATACACGTGTACTTGGGGTTTCTCTCTTTCTGAATTCCCAAACTTCATTATCCCAAGGATCCAGTATCTTTACATCTACTGATGTATCCTTTCCGCTACCTACGGTAACTCGTTGGCCTAGCGTAAAGTTTGAGATGAACGCTCGGAGCTGACCGGCATTGCTACGCTCGAGGTCTCGGCATGTGTCCGGATGCAGTTCACGAAATACCTCGGGTGTGGCATAGAACCGTCTCTGGGGTCCAGATAGAGGCTTCGGTAGGATTGGGTCGACCGAATAAAGCTGATCGTGATCTAAGCATGTCTGTATTGTCTGTCTTATTGACATTAAAATCAATACGGCGTTGTGGGCGTCGAGGTTAAGCCTTGCGCTTTGCGCCAAGACGTTTCGCGACTTTAGGGTTCGTAACTAAGACGCGTGTTGAAACGTCGCGCTGATGGTAGATGGCTTCCAGTAAGCGAGTTGGTATGCTCTCGAAAGCTGCTCTAGATGTGATCTTTCAGTAGGT
>NZ_AFNV02000023.1 GCF_000215955.2 Salinisphaera shabanensis E1L3A | reverse complement strand
CTACTGAAAGATCACAGCTAGCGAGCGTGGCGGCATCGTTGTCATACTGCGCTTGCGAGACCGCATTGGATTCACGCAGCGCCCGCGTACGTTTGAACCGCGTCGAGGACAACTGCTGCGCGGCTCGTGCTTCTGCGAGTTCGGCTTTACGTTGGGCCAGCGTGAGTGAATAACTGCGATCTTCCAGCGTCGCAAGCACATCGCCGCGCTCGAAGGCAGCGCCGGTTTCGAAATTCACGTCGGCCACACGACCAGGCACCTCGAAAGCCATCGGTGCCCGCTCCGGCGCTTGAAGCACACCGGTGATCGAACGCGTTCGCCCGACCGTTGCGACTTGCGCAGCTACCCAGGCGATAGGCTTCGGGGTCGTTTCAGGAGACGGTTGCTCGCCGTTGCAAGCCAGTAGCGCGCTACAGACCAAGATATACAACACGATGGGGATCGAACGGCCGTTTCGGATACGACGTTCGGTGAAATAACGCATCATCGAAACTCTTACAGGCACGAACCGCGCAATAACGGCGGGATAGCCGGCCAGCGTGTGTACGAACCGCGCCGCACCCGATATCGAGCCACGACGCCCCTACTCCTATGAATACCCACCATGTTTACGCGAGCGCTCGGTATTCATCCCTGAACACGGCCGGAAGAAATAGCCGTACCGGCCAGAGTATCCAACTTAAACCACTGTTCAGGTCAATAGTTTTTACTCCTGCAGGAGATGTCGCGCATACATCCCCGGGGCGTGAGTCGTCGACGACGTACTCCTGGCGGAGAGCGATATAAAAACGCACAGCTGAGATGTTGTGAGCAGCTATCGAAGAGTCGAGTGGTCAGCAGATACTTAAATACGCCACTGCGCATACTTGGTGTCGTATGCCAGTTCAGCGCGTTCCGCCCCGGCCGCAATTAGAACGACGGGGCGAATAATCCGTTTCTAACGATCCTTCCCTTCGTCGGGCTCGGGCTGATCGCCAGTCGTATTTTTTTCGCCCCCGTTACCACGGGTCGCGGTGCCAGCCTGCTGCTCTGGCACGTCGGTTGACGCCTCATTTGCCGCAGGCGGTGATTGATTGGCAACGACGGCACAGCTGGCATGCGTACTGCCGTCAATCTGCACTTCAATCATATCCGCATTTTTTACCAGTTCATTGCCGTGTTCTCCTTTGAACGCCCCCTCGCGCTTCGTGGCAAGCATGACCAGGCGTCGGTTACCGAGACGCACGACGGCGCGCTCGCCCTGGATTGCAGCTGCTAGATGAAAACCGTCCTCGCAACGGAACTGTTCGAAGGTTAAATCCGCATCCGTTGCGTTGGGAACGAGTTCTAGATGAATCTCCGATTTATTCTCTAGAGGCTTGACCTTCTTTGCATTTTTTGACTGCCACAGGATGGTGCCGTCCTGCGACAAAATTTCCCCTCTCAAGCCGTAATCGCCCTCAGGATTGATGAGATTGCGTTCGATATCGACCGTGAATGTGATCGATTTATCGCCAAGGTCGTGCAATGTGCGCTCTGCCACGATCCGCTTGTCGCCCCCGCCGTCGCGATGTTCGAACATGCTGATACGCGCTGTGGCGTGTTCGGGCAGCGGCTGCGAACCGGCAAGGTCGATGGAACCCGCCACCGTCACCGTCGTGGGTTCGCCCTGCCCGCACCCCGTGATAACCAGGATCGCGCATAGGCATACCGACCACGGAAACAACGCTCGAAAAAATCCTTTAATCAACATTCGTTTCTCGTCTTAATCAATTGATAGTGCAAGAATTTGGCTGATTTGACACAACGGCCGATCAGTTGCCTCGTGCCACGAATCAAACAGCTGTTGGATTTCCGCAAGCGCTGCGCGACTGGTCGTACGGCCACGATAGACCCCCCACTCATTCAAGGCCTTCACGACCCAGCCGGTCAGCAGGAACGTATCCTTGCCACACATGCGCAAGAACGCGGGGGCAGAATTGCCCCCGAGTTGGGTAAAGCGCGTTCGCAGCTCCAACCATAGTTCGACTGTTTCGTCTTCGGCCCAATCCGCCAACCAAACCCCGAAGCTGCCGAACTCGTCAATGATTGCCTGCATCGCAATGGCGTTGTCACGTACCGCGAATATCTTCTTGCGATGACGAATCAGCGCTTCGTCACGTGCCAGGCGTTGCAGGTCTGTATCGTCGAAAGCCGCAACGGCCTCGACATCGAAGTCGGCAAACGCGATCTCGAAAGCCGGCCAGCGCGCATCAACCAGTCTATGGGTGAGCCCCGCACGAAATATGCGTCGATTCATCACCGATAGATAACGGTCATCGCCAATCATAGCGAGTGATTCAGGCGGCTCGGGCCGAATCAGTCGTGACTCAAGCGCGTCGACGCCGCCCGCGCGCTCGCACGCACGTTGCTCTATAACCGAAAATTCGGTCATGCCGATATATTCCGTTCGATAACAACCGTAAGTTTAGCGCAGACTGCGATCGATCACGCTAACTTGCCGTGCTCAAAGATTTTGCACGCACCGCAGTGACGCCGTGCCGGCTCGCCGGTTGGCCGGCTTGCCGGGGATCAACCCACATACGGCGTACGCTGATACGACTCACGCTGGAAGCGCAAAAAAGGGGCCAGCTGGCCCCTTTTAAGAGTTAAAGTAATTTCTAGGCTGCAATTAACTCGTATGGTGCACCGGCTGCTGGCCGTACACCGGCGTATCGATACCCTCCATTCGCGCCTTTAGCTGCAACGCGAGGAAGTGCGAATAAAACCTTGATTGCGCAAGATTCCCACCATGGAACCAGAGCGATTCCTGATGCGTGGGCTTCCACATATTGCGCTGCTCGCCTTCCCATGGGCCCGGGTCTTTCGGTGTGTCGGAACCCAACCCCCATACTTTACCGACCTTATCGGCGACATCCTGGGAAATCAGATCGGCCGCCCATCCGTTCATCGACCCGTAGCCCGTGGCATAGATCACGACATCGGCGGGAATCTCGCGCCCGTCTTCGAGTTGGACGCTGTTTTTTGTCAGCCGTGCGACCTCGGAACCACTTTCGAGCTTGATGCGCCCGTCGATGATCATCTGTGATGCGCCTACATCGATGTAGTAACCCGATGCCCGACGCAGGTATTTCATGAACAGCCCGGAATCATCGGGTCCGAAGTCGAGCATGAAGCCGGCCTTCTCGAGCTGATCGTAGAAATCCGCGTCGACCTTCCGGATTTCGTCGAAGATCGGTTTCTGAAAATCGGCCAGCAGCGCGTAGGGAATCGAAGCAAATAGCATGTCGGCTTTCTCGGTGGTGATGCCATTGGCCAGCGCCTCCTCCGAATAGAGCGGGCCAAGCGCATATTTCATCAGCGATTCGGACCGGGAGATATGGGTCGACGAGCGCTGAATCATGGTGACATCGACACCGTTTTCGGCCAGCGCGGCACAGATATCGTGGGCCGAATTATTCGAGCCGATCACCGCGACTTTCTTGCCTGCCATGCCGTCGGGCCCGGGATGTTCAGACGAATGTTGCTGGATGCCGCCAAAGATGTCCTGACCTTCGATTGAAGGCACATTGGGCTTGGCAGACATGCCGGTCGCAAGCACCAGTTGCCGCGGCCTGAGAGTGATCTGCTCGCCATCGCGATCGACAACGACGGTCCACGTCTGCGTCGCTTCGTCATAACTTGCTCGGCGTGCTTCGGTCGCCCCCCAGTAATTCAGTTCCATGACACGCGCGTACATCTCCAGCCAGTCGCCGATCTTGTCCTTGGGCGCGAAAACCGGCCAGTTACGTGGAAATTTGATGTACGGCAAGTGGTCATACCAGACGGGGTCATGCAGACAAAGCGACTTGTAACGCTTACGCCAGGAATCCCCAGGCCGGTCGTTTTTCTCGATAATCAACGCTGGCACGCCGAGCTGACGCAGCCGTGCACCGAGCGCGATACCGCCCTGCCCGCCGCCGATGATGAGCACATAGGGTTGCGTATCCACGCCAAGCGACGCGAGTTCCTGTTCGCGTTCCTCTTTCCATGTCGGTTTGCCCTGATCATCGCCGTGTTTCGCGCCTAGCGGCCGAGTCACGCCCATGGGCTCTTCGTAGCCTTTGAGCTCGCCCATCGTGGTGAGCAGCGTCCAGATCAGGCCGTCCTTGATACGTACGAAGCCCGTGCCGCGGGCGACCGCGGTCTCGAACACGATCCAGGCTTCGATGACACCGCCGGTTTCGGTGACCGATTCACGTTCGTCCAGCGCCCAGCTGTGCGGCTGCGTGTATTCCAGGCAATGCGAGAGCATGTCGCGAATGCCGTGTTTGCCCTCGGCAGTTTTGATGTTCCACGTGAAGGCAAGCATATCGCGCCAATAACATTCGGCTGCGAACAACCCGAGCGCGGCCTCGATGTCGTTCTGGGTGAGCGCCTCGTCGAGGCGGTTGAGCACGTTGTTGGCCTGTACGGCCACGGTTGTGTCGAGCATGGACTCCTCCTTGCTTTCTATTGGCATATCGAGGCTGTAATACCTCGTTGTTCGTGTTCTTGTGACGGGTCGGCTTAGAGCGAAAACCCGCCATCCACGGCGATCGCCTGGCCGGTTACATGGTTGGCACTTGCCAGATACACGGCCATTTGCCCCATGTCTTCCGGCGTTTGGGCCACCCCCTGCGGTAAGAGCGTTTTTTGATGCCGTTGCCAGGATTGTTCTTCGGTTTCGTCGGGCTCGCGCCACCGGTCGGACAGACCATCGTCACCGCGCCACATGCCAGTGCCGACAATGCCCGGGCATAAGGCGTTGACCGTGATACCGTCGGCAGCCACTTCCTTGGCGACTGCATTCGTGAAACCGATGACGGCAAATTTCGACGCGGAGTAATGAGATAGATCGGGGAAGCCAACCTTGCCGGCAATCGACGACATGTTGATGATGCGCCCATGCCTACGACGCCGCATCACGGCCACTTCTGCCTTTGTGCACAGGAACACGCCCCGCGCGTTGACAGCCATGACCTGATCCCAGTCATCGGCGCCGAGCTCAGCAATGCCCTTGATGCTTATGACACCGGCGTTGTTGACGGCAATATCGAGGTCGCCAAGCGCTTTTTGTGTCGCTTGCACCATCGCCTGGACTGAATCAGGCTCGCGCACGTCGACGCCAATCGCCACACTTCGACGGCCGCTCTGCTCGACCAGATCGGCGGTTTTCTGGGCGATTGCGGCGTCCATATCCGCGACGGCCACATCGGCACCCGCATCCGCGAAGGCAAGCGCAACCGCCTGCCCTATTCCGCGGCCGCCGCCCGTGACCAAGGCAACGCTGTTTTCGAACTGCATGTTTTCTCCTTCGAGTTGTTCTTATGACCGTCGCCTGACGGTTGAACCCTCGGGAGCAAAAGCCATGCCGTTCTGTTAACTTTTTGATTTATAATTAATTCGCTGCACTTTCAGCTTGTTGTAACACGTGCATTGCAACGGGTCGTGCCACAGGTGTGGCACATCGGGTTTCAGTGTTCCACACGGTCGTTTCGGCATTGCCTGAGCCAGCGATGTACCGTTGATCGGTTGACCCCCAGGCGGCGTGCCAAAGCCGATACGTTACCTTCACACTCTTCCAGTTGGCGAAGCAGGTCGGGCTTGTTGGCCGCAGCCGGCTTGCGGATCGCCTCGGGCAGGTGCCGGACACAGATGAGCCCGTCATCGGACAAGGCCGAAGCCACGTCGAGAGCGTTGCGCATTTCACGCAGATTGCCCGGCCATGAATACTGCCGCAGCAGTCGCCACGCGTTCGGTTCGACCCGATAGTCTTCCTTGTAGCGACCGCCGAGATCGGCCAAGACCCCCATGAGCAGGTTGTCGAAATCATTACGCTCGCGAAGCGCCGGCAGGCTCAAGGTCGCAGCGTTCAGCCGATAATAGAGATCCTCGCGAAAACGGCCTTCGGCGACGAGCGTTTTCAATGCCTGATGGGTCGCCGACACCAGACGCAGTTCGACGCGCCTGGGGTCAACGCCGCCCACCGGCACGACCTCGTTTTCCGAGAGCACCCGTAACAAGCGCGTTTGGAGCGACAACGGCATATCGCCAATTTCGTCAAGAAACAACGTGCCGCCATGAGCCGATTCGATGAGGCCGGTCCGGCCCTTGCGCGCCGCCCCAGTGAACGCATTGGCCACATAACCAAATAACTCGGACTCGATCAGATGTTCGGGAATAGCGGCACAATTGACGGCCACGAAGCGGCCGCCCTCGTTGCACGTTTGGTGGATGGCGCGCGCCAGTACTTCCTTGCCACTGCCGGTCTCGCCCTGAATGAGAATCGGAATATGGCGTACGGCCAGTTTGGCAGCACGCTGTTGGAGCGCCCGCATTGTTGCGTCGCCGTGGCTCATCGACGCCAGCGCATCGGCGCGTGGCGAGCGCTTTGCCGTGACTGCCGAGTTCTGGCTCTGATTCTGGCTTTGCGCGGGCGACATCGCGCTTGCAAACACGAGCGGCTCACCGTGGGCATGCAACAAACGCTCGCCAGCGGGATTGCCGCGCATGAACGACGGCATATCGTCGATACCGATATCGAAGAGCGTGGAAATCGGTTGGCCGATCAGGGTCTGCGGCGCGTCCACTGAAAACTTGAGCGAGCGTGCTAGTGCCTCCAGGCCACCGGCTGTGAGTCCGGTGATTCGCCCGGCGCCGTCCAGGGATATGGCCGCATCGGGTGCGGTATCCAGAAAATCCAGTGTGCGCGACAAGCGCAGTATCCACTCATCGTCGGTACGTGCGACCAGATTCGCCATCTCGATACGGCGCGCGGTCGCTTTTGCCAGATGCAGTGCCAGCCGCTGGCTGGTCTTGGCAACCGGCGAAGTCAGCTGCGATATATCCAGTACGGCAGCCAGTTCGCCACGCGTATCGAAAATGGGCGCGGCGGTGCAGGTCAGGCCGGTATGGGTGGGATCGAAATGGTCGTCCTGATGAATTACCACCGGCTGGCGGCCGACCAGACATGCACCCACCGCGCAGGTGCCCGCACGGCTTTCCGACCATTCGGCGCCGAGATACAACCCCGCGCGGCGCAGGTCGCGGTCGAGGCGCGGGTGGCCCAGATAGTCCACCGCGACGCCGCGCGCGTCGGACAGCAACAGTACGTAGTCATCGGCAGCGATCTGGTCGAACAACGCGGCAAGACCTGCACGACTGATACGAATCAGCGACTCGGCCTGTTCCTGATGCTCGCGCAGTTGCGCATGCGGGACGATATAAGCGTCCTGTGCGTTGGCGGGATCGAGCTTGTAGTCGTTCACGCAACGCAACCAGGATTGCACCACGGGGCTATCGCGCTGGCTGCACTCGCCTGCGGCAACGCGCTCGATTTCCTTGACGTGCGATTCTATTGAAATCATGCCGCACTCTCCTCTTGTGTCGACACTGACACAGCGATTGCGCTCGGACAATCGTTCAGTGGCATGAAAGCCGGTCAGCAATCGGCCAACACACGGTGATCCCGGTTACCGGCTGAGGATCGATATAATCGCCACGCGATGCCGTATCGAGGACGATCATGAACAACACCGGTTACCCTAAACTTTTCGAGCCGTTGGACCTCGGCTTCACACAGCTCAAAAACCGTGTGTTGATGGGCTCCATGCATACCGGCATGGAAGACTTCTTCTGGCATTACGACGAACTGGCCGCCTATTTCGCGGAGCGTGCGGCTGGCGGCGTGGGTTTGATCGTCACCGGCGGTATCGCACCGAACGTGGCGGGCTGGGTCTCACCCATGGCAGGCCAGATGTCGCATCGCCTGCATGTCTGGCCGCACCGAAAGATTACCCGCGCGGTGCATGCAGAAGGCGGCAAAATCTGCATGCAGATACTGCATGCCGGACGCTATGGCTATCACCCCTTCATCGTCTCCGCATCGGATCGCAAATCGCCGATCACGCCGTACAAGCCCAAGCGTCTGACCACCGAGGGTGTCAAGAACACTATCCGTGACTACATCCGCTGTGCAGAGCTTGCCCGCGAGGCCGGCTACGACGGTGTCGAGGTCATGGGCTCGGAAGGCTATTTAATTAACCAGTTTCTCGTGGAACGTGTGAATGACCGCGACGACGAGTACGGTGGCAGCGTCGAAAATCGACAGCGTATCGCGGTGGAAATCGTCGAGGGTATTCGCAAGGCCATCGGCCCGGATTTCATCCTGATCTATCGCTTGTCCATGCTCGATCTGGTGGAAAACGGCCAGCGCTGGGAAGAAATCGTTCGCCTGGCCAAGGCCGTGGAAGCCGCCGGTGCGACGATTATCAATACCGGCATCGGATGGCATGAGGCGCGTATCCCGACGATCGTGACGCGTGTACCAAGAGCGGCGTTCGCCTGGGTGACCAAAAAGCTCAAGGGCGAAGTCGCCCTGCCCTTGTGCACCACAAATCGTATCAACATGCCGGATGTCGCCGAGTCCCTGCTTGCCGACGGCACGGCTGACATGGTGTCGATGGCGCGTCCGTTTCTGGCCGACCCGGAATTCGTCAACAAGACGGCCAGCGATCGGGTGGACGAAATCAACACCTGTATCGCCTGTAACCAGGCCTGCCTGGACCACACGTTTCAATGGAAGCGTGCCAGTTGTCTCGTCAATCCGCGTGCCGGCCACGAAACCAAGCTCAATTTCCCCCCGGCCGAAAAGCCACGTGATATCGCCGTGGTCGGCGCCGGGCCGGCCGGTCTCGAAGCTGCGACCCGGTTATCCGAACGGGGGCATCGCGTAACGCTGTTCGACAACGCCAGCGAAATCGGCGGCCAGTTCAATATGGCCAAGCGTATTCCCGGCAAGGAAGAGTTCTACGAAACGCTGCGCTACTACGCCCGCAAGCTGGAACTGCTCGAGGTCGACGTACGACTCGACACGTTCGTCGAGGCAGACGATCTGGTCGCCATGGGCTTCGACGAAATCGTCATCGCAACCGGGGTGAATCCGCGTACGCCGGCTATCGAGGGTATCGAGCACGCCAGCGTCGCCTCATATATCGATATCATCAACGGGCGGGTCGAAGCCGGCCGCCGTGTCGCCGTCATCGGGGCCGGCGGCATCGGTTTCGATGTGAGCGAATTTCTCACGCACACCCGCCCCTCGCCCGCCGAAGACAAACAGAAGTTCTTCGATGAATGGGGCGTGGATCCGACGTTGAGCCACGAAGCCGGCCTCGTTAAGCCTGATCCTGAGCCCTCGCCCCGCGAAGTCTGGCTACTCCAACGCACCGACGCCAAGCCCGGCAAGGGCCTGGGCAAGACCAGCGGCTGGGCGCATCGGGCATCGCTCAAGCACAAGGGCGTTCGTATGATGGGGGGTGTTAGCTACGAACGCATCGACGACGCCGGCCTCCATATTCGCGTAAACGATGAGACACGGGTTCTGGCTGTCGACACGGTCGCGATCTGTGCCGGTCAGCAAACCCGCCGCGAACTGGCCGATGCGCTCGGCGCGCGCGGTATCAAGACACACGTAATCGGCGGCGCGCAGCTCGCAGCCGAGTTGGATGCCAAGCGCGCGATTCGCGAAGCGGCCGAGCTGGCTGCCGGACTCTGAGCCGCAACGCACCCAAGGTACGGACGCGGGCACATGCATACCCACACGTGCGCCGCGCGGTTATCCCGTCTCTGGCACGTTTAATGCTCTTCAACTGAGCAACGTCGACTTGAATATACGATACGTTAGGTAACGGTTACGCCCGTGAGACGTGCTGTCGGTACACGTCGATGCCGCAGCGGCTCTCCTGATCGAGCCCATGACGCCACTGCATCGCATACAGCACCTCTCATGAGGTTGGAGGCGGGTGTCTTAAGCAAGGCAATACGTAGATCCTACGCACGTATCTTGCGGCGTAGGCTATGGGACGAAAAGCCGGTGCGCGACGGAATCGACAGCATAACCCGTACGGATAAGCGTAATGAGCGAGTTGAACAAGAGCCTGGGCATGTTCGGACTGATCGCCATGGGCGCAGCCGGCGTGCTCGGCACGAGCTGGATCTATACCAACGGTGAGTTCTTTGCTGCCTATGGCGCCGGTGGCGAAATATTCGGGCTGATTCTGGGTGCCGTACTGGCCGCCTGCGTTGCCTCGGCGTACGCCGAACTGGCTTCGCGCTACCCGCGCGCCGGTGGCGAAATCGTCTATGCCTTCGTCGCCTTTGGTCGACCCACGGCTTTCGTGGCCGGCTGGCTGCTGATCGGTGCCTACGTCAGTTCGCTGGCCTTCTACGTCGCTGCAGCCGGCGGCTTGCTCACACGGCTTTTTCCCTCGATCGAAACGGGCGCGGTTTATGCGCTGGCCGGCGAAACCATATATGCGCCTGTGCTGATCGTTGGCGCAGTGCTCGCCATCACGGTGTATGCCATCAACCGTGCCGGTTTGCGCTTGGGTGGCGGCGTCCAGATCCTTCTGTTCGTGGCGATGATGCTGATCGGGCTTGGGTTGACGATCGCTGGTTTCGGTCACGGCCAACTCGAAAATTTCTGGCCAGCCTACGCGCCCGACAGCGCGCCGGTGGCCGATACGCTGCGCTTTGTGTTGCCGGCGATGACGTTTCTTACCGGGTTCTCCCTGGTCGGCATGCTCGCCGAAGACGCCCGTCTATCTGCGCGACGTATCGGCATTGCTGTCGTTACCACGGTACTGCTTGCGGGCGTCTTCTATGTCGTGGTGCTGACCGCGTCAGCATGGGTTATTCCCTGGCAGCGTACTGCCACGCTCGAACAGGGCACGATCGACGCCTATCGTATCGCCGGTTTCCCGTTTCTGGCCTGGGGCGCCTATACCATCGCGTTACTTGGGTTGCTGACCAGCTTTATTGCGTTGTTTGTAGCCAGCTCACGCGTGATGCTGGCGCTGGCCCGTGCCGGCATCTTCCCGCGCGTGTTTGCCAGGATCGACGCGAAACGCGACACGCCCGACACGGCGCTCCTGTTCACGTTAGTACTCGTACTGGCGCTCGGCTGGCTGGGCGAAGCGGCATTGACGTGGTTTCTGGATACCGGCGGCATCTATATTGGTTTGGCCTGGTTGCTCGCCGTGGCCAGCCTCTACCGCATTCGCACACAAGAACCCGACGCCGTAGCCCCCTATCGCGTGCGCTGGATATTCTTGCCCGTGATCGGCGCGCTGGCGGCCACGGCCATCATTATCGCGACCCTATTGCCTGGCACGGGCATGTCGCTGCTCTGGCCGCACGAATACATGATTCTCTTAGCCTGGCTCGCTCTCGGCGCCATCATCTATTGGCTTGCGCCCCGTGCAATGACCCATGAAGATGCCCTGCGCGCGTTGGTCGGCACGACCACGACACGCGAGGACTCATCCGAAACCCGCCAAGTGAACAGTCGATAATGCAACGCCCAGTCCCCCTCACCGAGGCCATCGATACAGGCCGCGTTCGCCATCTGCCCATCGTCGACAACGGCGAAACCCTGGTGCCGGCCAGCCTCGTGCCAGAGCACATTCTTGTGCACCCGCGCTATCACCTCGAAGGTCTGCCGGGCGCCCTGGCCGAGTGTTTCGTTCGCGAGAGCGTGCTCGATCGGTTGCTGAACGCCGCCGCCGATTTGCCGCAAGGCTATCGGCTGGTGCTCTTCGATGCATGGCGTCCGCTTGCCTTGCAACGCTGGCTGTTCGATCGAGTGTCGTGCGAACTTGAACAAAGCGACGGTCTTGCGCATATCGATGAATTCGTGTCCCGCCCCCTGCCCGATCTCGCCCATAGCCCGCCCTATCACCTGACCGGCGGCGCCGTGGATCTATCCATCGCCGACCACCGTGGTCGGCTGCTGGACATGGGCAGCGATTTCGACGCCATGACCGACGCTTCACATACGGCCTATTTCGAACAGGCCACAGTCGGCGAGGGGCGTGCTACGCACTGGCGCGACAACCGGCGAATGCTCTACCACGCGATGCTTGATGCCGGTTTCGTCAACCTGCCCAGCGAATGGTGGCACTACGATTTCGGCGACCAACTCTGGGCTTCAATGCACGACGAACCTCATGCCATCTACGGCGCGACGGCGCCAGCATTTCGCTGGGGCGACTTGCCCTGATCCGGCATGGTAGCGGCCGTGGCGCCCGGTCGCGTCAGCGCGCGTATTCGGCAATTACATCCACGAATTCACGACCGTAGGCATCGCGCTTCTTCTCGCCAATGCCGGGTACGTTCTCGAGTTCTGCAGTCGACGTTGGTCGCCGTGCCAGCATTTCTCGCAGTGTCGCATCGTGGAAAATCACATAGGGCGGCACATCCTGCTCCTTGGCCAGACGTAGCCGCAGCTCACGCAGGGCTTCCCAGAGCGGCTCGTCTTCCAGTTCGATCGGCGGCAGTTCTTTTTTCAGGCGACTGCGCCCACGGCTGCGCTTGGCGCTGCGATCTACGCGCAGCTCCAGTGTCTCCTCACCCTTGAGCAAGGTACGGCAATCCGGGCCGAGCCCGAGCCCGCCATAGTTCGAGTCCACGCGCACATAACCCAGGGCAATGAGCTGGCGCAGAATGGAACGCCACGCCTTGGTTTCGACATCCTCGCCGACGCCGAACGTGGACACTTTGTCGTGGCCCAATTCGGCGGCGCGGTCACTGGTCGCCCCACGCAGATGATCGATGACATAGCCGGTGCCGAAACGCTGGCCAGTACGATAAATCGCCGAGAGCGCCATGCGCGCGAAGCGGGTCGCATCGTAGGTCTGGGGCGGATTGAGACAGGTGTCGCAGTTGCCGCAGGCTTCATCGCGTTTTTCACCGAAGTACCCCAGCAGACTTACGCGCCGACAGCTGGCCAGTTCGCAATAGGCCAGCATCGCATCGAGCTTGGTCCGCTCCACACGTTTGCGCTCTTCCGGGGCGTTACCCTGCTCGATCATGCGGGAACGTTGCACGGTATCGTTCAACCCGTAGAGCATCCAGGCAGTCGCCGGGGCCCCGTCACGACCGGCGCGTCCGGTTTCCTGGTAATAAGCCTCGATACTGGCCGGCAGATCCACATGCGCGACGAAGCGCACATCCGGCTTGTCGATACCCATGCCGAACGCCACCGTGGCACACACGATCACGCCCTCTTCTCTCAGAAACCGGGCCTGATGTGTCTGGCGGAGTTGCGCCGGTAGGCCCGCGTGGTAGGCCAACGCAGTCTTGCCGCGCTCAGTCAGCCATTCGGCCGTTTCTTCGGTCTTGCGGCGTGACAGGCAGTAGACGATGCCGGCATCGCCTTCGTGTTCGCGTTCTATGAAATCGAGCAGCTGTTGTTTCGCGCTGCCACGCTCGGCCACGCGGTACTGAATATTCGGCCGATCGAAGCTGTGCAGAAAGACATTTGCATGCTCGAGGCGTAGCCGTTCGATAATTTCTGCGCGTGTGGGTAGATCCGCCGTTGCGGTAAGCGCGACACGCGGTACATTCGGAAACCGATCTGCAAGCGCGGCAAGCTCACGATACTCCGGGCGAAAATCGTGCCCCCATTGCGATACGCAGTGGGCCTCATCGATGGCGAGCAACGAGATCCGACAATCGGCCACCAGATCGAGCATGCGCGGCTGCATGAGCCGTTCGGGGGCAACATAAACCAGGTCGATGGTATTCGCGCGCATCGCTTGTTCGATGGCAACCTGGTCGTCAAAGGCGAGCGTGGAATTCAGGTACGCCGCACGCACGCCGAGCTGTTCGAGCGCGGCGACCTGATCGGCCATCAGCGCGATCAGCGGCGATACCACGATCGCCACGCCATCCCGTACCAGCGCGGGAATCTGGTAGCACAGCGATTTGCCACCGCCGGTCGGCATGAGCACAAGCGCATCGTGGCCGTTGCAGACGGTATCGATGATCTCGGCCTGGCGGCCACGAAAGGCGTCGTAACCAAAAACCGACTGCAGGACACCCTGCGGTGTTGCCGGCTGGGCAGCCACCGTTAGCGCAGCAGTGCCGCCGCCGAGGGCGCTAGCGGGATGACGTAGAACAGCACCGCGAAAAAGTGGAAAACGCTGCCGCCGATCACGAACAGATGCCAGATGGCATGGTTGTACGGCATCTTGTTCCAAGCATAGAACAACACGCCGGCCGTATAGGAGATACCTCCAGCCAGCAGTAGCCAGACACCGCCCATGGCGACGTTCTCTAAAACCGGGCCGATGACCAATACCACCGTCCAGCCCATCGCCACATAGAATGCGGTCGAAAGATACTTCACATCATTCAAACGCGTGAGTTTGATAAGCACGCCACCTACCGCAAGCGCCCAAATCATCACGAAGAGCGTCCATCCCCAGAACCCACGAAGATTCACCAATGTGAACGGGGTATAAGTGCCTGCAATCAGCACGTAGATCGCGAGATGATCGAACACCTTGAGCACGCTTTTGGCGCGCGGCGGATGCACCGCGTGGTAAAGCGTAGACGACAGATGACTGAGAATGAGCGCAATACCGAAGATGGTCACGCTGACCACGTGCCAGACGGTGCCCTCCAGCGCCGCATACACCACCATCACGACAAGACCCGCGATCGAAAGTGCGGTGCCTATACCGGAGGTGATCGCATTGGCAATCTCTTCGCCGAGCGTATAGCCGGCACTGTTCACGCGCGGCGCGATCGGGGATTCAGTGGTCGTATTCATGGCGCGCATTCTGCCACGCTCGTACGCGATTTGCCGCCCCGATGGTCATCACAATAGGTCGACGCTCATCCGCGGCGCCCGGTAATCCCGCTTAATTTATATGGCCATCAAGAAAAAGGCGCCCGAAGGCGCCTTTTTAGCTCTTAGCGAGACGGGCAGCATTATTGATTGGCTGCCCGGGCCAATGGCGGTTCCTCGATATTGTCGGAGACTTCGTCCTTGTAATAATCCTCGGACGAGAACGTATCCACCTGGATCGCGTCGAGGCGCGCGGCTTCGGCCTTGCGGATTTGCGTGGCCTCGTCCTGGGTGATCACACCCGCTTCCAATGCCGGGTCAATAGCTTCCGACAGGCTCGCTGCCTTGATCTGCTTTTTATGCAGTGCCTTGCGAACCTTCAGGGTAGGCTGCTGCGCCGCACTGACCAACCGCCAGGCATTGAGCAAACGGCCCATTCCAGGCTCGTCGTCGCGCGGTGTACCCATACCACCTGCAACACGCTGGTACTGTTCGCCCGGCGCCTGGATGCTGGCCGCGACCGCACGATCCATCGAATCGCGCGGACCGCTGGACAGCGGGTTGATCTTCAGCCAGAAACGGCCCGGGTAACGCAGAATCCAGCCCAGTACTGGCACATCGAAATTGGCATAAATACCCTCGAAGGCGAGCTGCACCTGATGCAGGCTGTAACGCAGCGCCCAGTGCACGATCGGCAGATCTTCCTTACGGCTGCCCTCGGCCTGGAACCGACGCAGCGTGGTCACACCGAATAGCATCCACGACAAAGCGTCCGAGAAACGGCCCGAAATCTTGCCGCGCTGCTTGAGCTTGCCGCCGATCAAGAACATCGCCAGATCGGTCAGGAACGCGAAGCGAGTCGAAGCCCAGCCGAGCTTGCGGAAATACTGCGCGGTTTCGTCGTTGACTGGCGTACGCACGCTCCAGCCCCGTGTGATGCCTCGTACAATACCCCGGAAGAAATTCTTAACCGAGTGGCCCGTCCAGCCCAGAATGGCCTTGCGGAAAGCAGGCACATCGTCGGCCTGAACCGCATTGAGCGTATCCAGCGCGAACGGATGACAGCGCACCGCCCCCTGACCGAAGATCATGAGCGTACGGGTGAGGATATTGGCGCCTTCGACCGTAATACTCACC
The DNA here is from genome assembly GCF_000215955.2 of Salinisphaera shabanensis E1L3A. Taxonomy (GTDB): domain Bacteria; phylum Pseudomonadota; class Gammaproteobacteria; order Nevskiales; family Salinisphaeraceae; genus Salinisphaera; species Salinisphaera shabanensis. The sequence continues at coordinate 57,734 of NZ_AFNV02000023.1, read as the reverse complement.
GGCGCGCCGACATAGCCGCCACCCAGGATATTGTTCGGTCCCTGCATCACGCCGGCACCCGCCATCACATCCATACCGTCGGTGATCAGCTGCTGACCGATCTCGGTGGTCTGCTGCTTGAGAATCGCCGAGATCACCGGCGGATGATTGCCGCTGTCCACGCCGGCACACACATAAACACGCGCCGATTCCAGCGTGTAGGTAAGCGCGGCGATGCGCGCGATTTTCGCTTCCACACCTTCCATGAGGCCGATCGGTATACCGAACTGCTCACGTACGATGCTGTAGGGGCCCACCGCTGCTGCGCTCGTCTTCGCCAGCGCCACGCCGCTGGCCGGCAGCGAAACCGCACGTCCGCCACCGAGTTGTTCCATGAGCATGCGCCACCCCTGGCCGGCACCGCCAACGCCACCAATGATGTTTTCTACGGGTGCGACAACATCGGTGCCGTAGATCGGGCCATTATCGAAAGCGCCGATCGGCAAATGATGATCGCCGAGTTCCAGGCCGGGCATGCCTTTTTCAAGCATGACCACGGTGATGCCGGGAAACTCGCCCTTGCCGAGGATGTTGTCCGGATCGTGCAAGGAACAGGCGAGACTGACGATATTGGCGATCGGCGCAAGCGTGATATAGCGCTTGGAGAAATTCAGCCGAATCTTGGCTTCGCCGTCCTCGTCCTTGAAGACGATACCTTCGGCCTTGATCGAGGCCGCATCGGAACCGGCGGTGGGTTCGGTCAACCCGAAACACGGAACATATTCACCACTGGCCAGGCCCGGCAGATATTTGTCTTTCTGTGCCTGGGTGCCGTATTCGAGCAACAGTTCGGCCGCGCCTAACGTATTCGGTATCACGATCAGCGTACCGACCGGTCCCAGGCCCGAGGTCTTGGTCATCACCGCACTGCGCGCGAGTACCGAAAACCCGGAGCCGCCATACTCTTTCGGAATGATCATTCCGAAAAAGCCCTTATCACGCAAAAACTGCCAGATATCGTCGGGAATCCGGCGCGTCTCGCGCAGCTTCCAACCATCGACACGATGCAACAGTTCTTCCACCGGGCCATCGAGAAACGCTTGCTCCTCTTCTGACAACCCCGGGTAGGCTTCCGCCATGATTGCACGAAAATCTGGATTACCGCTGAAGAACTCACCATCGATCCAGACCGAGCCGGCTTCAAGCGCGTGGCGCTCGGTGTCCGAGATTTTCGGCAACAGCTTGGCGTCGTTGATCTTTTTCAAAAGGGTGGCAAACATGGCATCTCCGTGGCTCGAAGCGTTGGGACCGCGGCCGAAATCAGAACTCGATAGCAAGTATTTGCCGCGTGTTGTATCAAATCGACTATACCCGCCGGCACTGCGGCGCACAAAGATAATTTCGATTATCTTGCACGCCTTATTGCGATTTCAATATCCGCATTACCCTGTGTCATTTCAAGTTGCCCGCAATTATTTCAACCGGTTGTTCAAACTTGGGCGCGTCGCACGGGCTTGTTAAAGTCGCTTATCACTTGGCGTGTAATGGCTGTTACCCGTGATCGATCGATATCCCAGAACGACCAGCGAACGCGAACGCACGCTCTCGCGACTGGACCCCGCGACGCGCGCCCGTATCGAGGCGGCAGCGTTGGATCTGTTTTCCGAACGCGAGTTTCACCGGGTGAAGCTGATCAATATTGCACGCGAGGCGAGGATCAGCCTGCAAACGCTTTACAAGTATTACGGCAGCAAGGAAGCCGTGCTTTTCGCAAGTCTGGACACCTGGCTGGGCGATCTTGCCAACCGCATGATCGATCACCTGCAAGGCATCGAAAATTTCGAGGATCGGCTACGTAAGGTCTTCTGGGTGTTGCTCGACTATTTCGAACGCAACCCCAAAGTCGCCCAGATCATCTTGAGTTCTGTGTATCTCAGCACTTGGCGCGATGACGAAACCTTCCGCCAGCCTGCGCTGATGTCGGTCTTTCTGGGGGTAATCAACGACGGCCGCGAACGTGGCGTGCTCACCAGCGAAGTCGACGAAATCGAGATTTCGGATTTTATCTGGGGTGTATCGAACCGTATGGTCGCCATGTGGCTGTTGCGTGGACGCAAGAAGCCGCTTGCCGAGAAAGCGCCCGCCATGTTCAACATGGTATGGCGTGCGATCGCCAGCGAAGCCGTTCTTGCCGAGCAACTGATTGAGCGCCATGGGCTGCGCGAACAGGCAGCGACGGCTGGCTAGCCGATCACGCATTACGCCTGACGCGCTAACCCCGCGGCGGCCGTCGATCTACATGGTATAGCTGGTACGCCGGTTCTCGAGCATGCCCGCAAGCAGCGTTTCCAGACGCTGCTGGGTGGCGCCGTTGTCCTGCGCTGCAAACTGTACGCCGATACCCGGGGGACGCGGGCTACCCGTATTGCGTGGCGTCACCCAGACGACCTTCCCCGCCACGGGCATGCGTTCGTTTTGTTCGACCAGGTGCATGAGCAGGAATACATCGGCGCCCATGTCGTAATACGCATTGGTCAGGTACTGCTGTTTCACGAACAGGCCGCCATTGGTAATGAACGGCATATACGCGGCACATAATTCCGCACGGTCGGCGATATCCAACCGCACGATTCCGGATTGGATCGCAAGGTTTTGTTCGGACATTTATTTACTCTGCCTGCGCTTGAGACGGCTTTTAAGGTCTAGCAGCAGTGACTCTATCACCAGTTGCCAGTCAGCGTTGCTTCGCGCCAGCCGTGCCGCCTGGGCGACCTGCGCGCACCACGGCTGAAACGCGTGCGGATCCATACGCGTGGCCACGCGCGCCAGATTATCCGGCAAGGCGCGGGGCTCGTGGGTTTCGCCGCCTTCCATGAGCGCGACAGCCAGCAAGGCGCTCGCACGCCGATAAAGCCAATCGGTGAGCAGATCGGCCGGCTGTTTCGCCAGCCGGTCGGCGGCGCTGGCGGCATCTTCGCGATTGCGGATAACGTCGGATAGCGTTGCGTCCCACCCATTCACCAATGCCGCATAGTCCTGGGCATCGCGATCGAGTGCGGCGAACGGCGTACGCAGACTGTCGGCATCGAGGCCTTGCGCATCCACACCATTCGTCTGCAACCACTCGCGCGCCGCATCTGGCGCGGGCGGCGCAAGCCGCCAAAGCTGGCAACGACTGCGCACTGTAGGCATCAACGCCGAGACCCTGTCGGTAACCAGAACGATATGACAGGCCGGCGGCGGTTCCTCGAGCGTCTTGAGTAGGCTATTGGCGGCGCTCGGCGACAAATCCTCGGCTGGATCGATCCAGCCGATCCGGCCGCTATCGTATTGCGGGGTAAGGTGCAGACGCTGGGAAAAAGCGCGCACCTGGTCAACCTTGATCAACTTCCCGGCTTCTTCCGGCACGAGGCGGGAAATATCGGGATGGGTCGCCGCGATACGCTGGCGGCAGGCGGCGCACTCGCCACAGGCATCGCCCTCGGCGTTGCGGTTACGGCATAGAAGCGCCGCGACGATACGGTCGGCGAATACGCGTTTGCCGACCCCGGGCGGCCCGCATACGAGCAAACCGTGGGCCACACGATCTGATGCGATGGCGTGCGCCATACGCGCCCAGAGCGCGGCATGCCACGGTGGCGTGGTTATGTCGCTAGCGCTTGCGTCTGTCATACCAGATCGGCCAGCGCGCGCTCGATTTGCACGCGCACCCCGTCCATATCGTCGCTCGCATCGACCACGCGATAGCGCTCAGGCATTGAGCCGGCACGGGCCAGATACGCCGCACGCACCTGTTCGTGAAAAGCGAGCGTCTCTCGGTCGAATCGATTGCCTTCGCCGCGTTTGCCGGCACGCGCCAGGCCTTGGGCGACCGGCAGATCGAACAGCAATACACGATCCGGCCGGCGTTCGCCCTGTACCAGGGTTTCAAGTGTTGCGATCGCGTCGTCGCCCAGACCTCGAGCGGCACCTTGATAAGCGTAGCTAGCGTCTGTGAAGCGATCTGTCAGCACCCACGCGCCGCGAGCCAGGGCCGGCTCAATCACCTCGGCCAAATGCGCCGCGCGGGCCGCGAACACGAGCAGAAGTTCGCTCATGGCGGGCATGGGACGGTCGTAGTCATTCATCAACACGCCGCGTATCGCCTCGCCGAGCGCCGTGCCGCCCGGCTCGCGCGTGCATACGACTTCATGCCCGGCTGCGCGCAACAGATCGGCGACCGCTTCAATCTGGGTACTCTTGCCTGCCCCTTCACCGCCTTCAAAAGCAATGAACCGGGCGGCACTGTTCGACTGGGCCACGCTCACGACCCGCGCTGGTACTCGTTAACGGCACGGTTGTGCTCGGCGAGCGTATCCGAGAACACGTGGCTGCCATCGCCACGGGAGACAAAATAAATCGCGGTGCCCGGTGTGGGGTTCAACGCTGCTTTGATCGCCGCCCGCGAGGGCATGGCAATAGGTGTCGGCGGCAGACCGGCACGCGTGTAGGTGTTGTAGGGGGTATCGCGGCGCAGGTCGGACCGTCGGATATTGCCGTCATAGTCCTCGATCCCGTAGATCACGGTGGGGTCGGTCTGCAGGCGCATACCTTTTTCCAGGCGACGCGTGAACACGCCTGCGATACGCCCGCGCTCTTCTGGCACCGCGGTTTCTTTTTCAACGATCGAGGCAAGAATCAACGCCTCATAGGGTGTGTCGACCGCCGTGTCGTCGGCCCGTTCCGCCCATTGCGCATCGAGGTAGCGCTGCATCGCATCGTAGGCGCGTTTGAGAAAGGCGATATCGGTCATGCCACGCGGGAACAGATAAGTGTCCGGCATGAACCGCCCTTCCGGATTTTCATCCGGATGGCCGATCGCCGCCATGACTTCTTCGTCGCTTTTGCCGGTGAGCTTGTGGTCAAGAGCCTCGTTGTCGGCCATGAGCTTGCGAAATTCGGAAAAGCGCCAGCCCTCGACCAGCGTGAGCCGATATTGACGTGTCTTGCCCGACACCAGCAGTTCGAGCAAGTGCGCCGGCGTCTGACGCGCAGGTACGACGTACTCGCCGGCCTTGATATCACCCGCAACACCCTCGTAACGCGCATAGAGCGACAGATACTTGGCATCGCGCGGGTGACTGATGATGTCTTCGGCCACGAGCCGCTCGGTGATCGCATTGAAGCTCATCCCGTTATCGACCGTGAGCAGCTTGCCGGACGTATTTTCGAGCGGCGAATTGAAAAACCGGGCTGTATCGATAGCGAGTGCTGCGCAAGCCAGCAGCCCGATGCCGATCAGAACCCAGAGAACGCGTTTAATCACCGCTACCTGCCTTGTCGTTGATATCGCTGCGTTGGTTCGCGCGATTCCATGTCCATCAATAATTTGCACGCGTAGCGCGCCAGCGTTTCACTATCCGCGAGCGCCACGCCATCGAAATGCGAAACCGCGACTACACCGCCCACGCTGTTGCAGGCGATCGCGCCACGACAGTCGGTCAGCGCATGCGGTCGAATGTCGCTTTCCGCCACGGCCTCGCCGGCACCGTCGAGCGCGCGCCACAAGCATTGACGTGTAGCACCGATGATACCTGCCCGCGTAAGGCTCGGGGTAAGCCAACGCCCGCGGCTATCGACGAAGAACAGATTGCGCATGGTCGTGGCAATTACAAAGCCGTGGCTATCCGCCATCCAGGCATCGGCAAGACCTCGATTATCGCATTCCGTGCGCGCCAGCACCTGCTCCAGACGGTTCAGATGCTTGATGCCGGCCAAGCGCGGCTGAATGGCCAGCGCCACCGATGAACGCGCGAGTGCGATCGGCTCCGGCGTGCCGTATGCATGCACCGGAAGCTCGTGTGCGCTCACGATACGTCGCGGCGTCGGCGTTCGCGGCGGCATATACCCACGCCCGCCACTACCGCGCGTAATCATGATCTTGCACACGCCGTGCGTCGCGTTATCGAACAGCGCTTCGATATCGGCCCTGATCTCGGCTTCGAGCGGTGTCCCCAAACCAAGCGCCGTACAGTCGTGTACCAGCCGCCGCCACTGTTCGGACCACGCCAGGGGCCGCCCCGATTCGATTCTTATGGTCCGAAAAATACCGTCCCCGTAGGCCAGACCACGATCGCCGACGGGAATTTCGGCAACGGGCCGGCCATCGACGCGCACACACTCATCCATGCGGGCGACCGCCGGCATCAACGAAACTGCGCAACACCCCACGTGCTTTGACCCGGGTTTCCTCGAGTTCATTGCCAGCGATCGAGTCGGCCACTATCCCGGCGCCGGTTCTTAGGGTCAGATCGCGCCCGGACTGCGTGAGCGAGCGAATGACGATATTGGTATCCAGGCGGCCGCAGCGGCTCAGGTACCCGAAGCTGCCGGTATAGGCGCCACGGCCTTCTCGCTCCAGCTCGGCGATGATTTCCATACACCGCACCTTCGGACAGCCGGTAATCGTGCCGCCGGGAAATACGGCCCGCAGCGTACCGCCCGGGCCGACACCCGGCGCCAGCGTGCCGCGGATATTGGAAACGATATGGTGCACGTGTGCATAGGACTCAACACACATGAGTTCATCCACGCTGATGGTGCCCGCCCTGCACACACGCCCGAGATCGTTGCGTTCGAGGTCTATGAGCATCACGTGCTCGGCGCGTTCCTTGGGGTGGCTGATCAGCTCGTCGGCCATATCGGCGTCGGTCCCGGCGCTACGCATACGCGTTCCCGCGATCGGACGCGTCTGGGCAATACCGTTGTCGATGGATACGAGCCGCTCCGGCGACGAACATACCAGCGCTGCATCGCCCCATTGCATAAGCCCGGAAAAAGGGGCCGGATTCGCTTGCCTGAGCGCCGCATAGACCCGTGCCGGCGTCGCTTGATGTTCCAGCCGGCCATGCCAGGCGCGCGATAGATTCGTCTGAAATACATCGCCGGCGTGAATCAGTTCGCGGGCGCGCATGACCTGATCGATATAGTCCGCGGCTGGTTGCGCTTGCCAGCGCGCAGCAAGCGCTCGCGTTGCCAGCGGCACGTCCGCACTTTTGAGCAAGTCGGCGCGCATGTCGTCAATCGCCGATGCGTGGCCTTGTTCGGCGATCAGGAACAACTTTTGGGCGCGGCGATCGTGTACGAAAGCCGCCGGGCAACGCACCGCGAGCGCGTCGGGTAAAGAGCTGCCGGTCGGCGGCTGTAGCCGCAGACTTGGCTCAACCCGGCCGGCCATTTCGTAGCCAAGATAAATGAACCAGCCACCCACGAATGGCAGGCCCGGAACGCGCGCCCGGCCTTGATTTGCCGCCGCCCGGTCGAGTGCCGCAAAAAAATCGGTCTGGTGATCGTCAGCAGTGACAGAAATCGTCTCTGCCGGGTACGCAAGCAACAGATCGTAGCGGCTTTGTGCCGCTGCACCCGCGCTGCTTTCCAGAAGAAACGGATAGCGGCTCGGCGCCATCGCCGCCAGCCGAGCGAGGTCCGGGGGGTTAGTGGCGTCTATTTCGACGATCCGAAGATCGCCGTGTTCGGACTCGCGCACGACCAGCCGGCTATCGCGCGTTACGCGCCTCAGTCGAGACGCTTGAAGATCAGCGAACCGTTGGTACCGCCGAAGCCGAAGGAGTTCGACAATGCCGCATCGATACGCATGGAGCGCGCCTCGTGTGGGACATAATCGAGATTGCAGCCTTCGGCCGGGTTATCGAGATTGATCGTCGGTGGGGCGACCTGATCGCGAATTGCAAGCAAGGTGAAGATCGCCTCGGCCGAACCGGCCGCGCCGAGCATATGCCCGGTCATCGACTTGGTCGAACTCACCGCCACGTTTTTTGCAGCATCGCCCAGGACCGCCTCGATCGATTGGCTTTCAGAGACGTCACCCACGCTTGTGGATGTGCCATGCGCATTCACGTATTGCAGCTCGTCGGCATTGAGCTGGGCATCGTGGAGCGCGTTCGCCATACATTGGCGCGCGCCGCGCCCGCTGGGCTGGGTAATATGGTGGGCATCGCCACTCATACCGAAACCGACCACTTCGCCATAGATATTGGCGCCGCGCTTTTTAGCCTGCTCGTACTCTTCGAGCATGAGCACGCCCGCGCCGTCGGATAGTACGAAGCCGTCGCGATCGACATCCCACGGACGGCTGGCCGCCTGCGGGTCATCGTTACGGCTCGACAGTGCTCTGGCGGCACAAAAGCCGGCCAGACCGATCGGATTGACCGCCATTTCGCAGCCACCGGCCAACATGGCATCCGCATCGCCAGCAGCGATCAGACGGGCCGCCAGGCCGATGTTATGCACACCTGTGGTACACGCCGATACGGCAGCAATATTGGGCCCATGCAGATTCAACTGAATGGAAACCTGCCCGGCTGCCATATTCGCAATACTGCTGGGAATGAAAAACGGCGAAACCTTCTTCGCGCTATAACCGGATTCATGGAATCCGACACAGGTCTTAAGAATGGTGCCGATTCCGCCGATACCGGAACCAACGGCTACACCGACCCGGTCGTTGTATTCGTCATCGAGTTCCAGACCGCTATCGTTGAAAGCCTGTACCGAAGCAGCGACGCCGTAGTGCACGAACGGATCGTAGCGCTTGGCCTCCTTCTTCGACATGTACTGACCGACATCGAAATCACGGATGGGGCCGCCGAAACGCGTCGGGTAGTCCGACACATCGAAACTGTCGATGGTCGAGATACCGCTGCGCCCGTCGAGAATCGCGGACCAACTCGATGCGACATTCAGACCGACCGGAGAAATCAACCCCATGCCGGTGACTACTACGCGACGCTGTCTCAACGCAGCCCCCTAGTTGCTCGTGAAGCCGCGTATAGCGGCGGATTCAGTCGCCTCGACCGGCGTCGTGTATCGCCTCCGGTCGAGCAGATAGAAAGCGATCAGCCCTCGGCGTGGGACTTGATGTAGTCCACGGCGTCCTTGACGTTGACGATCTTCTCGGCTTCCTCGTCGGGGATATCGATCTCGAATTCCTCTTCGAGCGCCATGACCAGCTCGACCGTATCCAGCGAGTCCGCACCCAGATCGTCGACGAACGACGCTTCCGAGGTCACCTGGTCTTCGCTGACCGAAAGCTGTTCGGCAATGATCTTCTGTACTCGTTCTTCAACGCTACTCATCGGACTCTCTCCTGATTGACTATGGTTTACGCGTCTAGCGCACGCATTCGCCTTCGCGAACCGCGCGCCATTCTATGGAAAAAGGGTGGGCCTCGCCAGATTTTCGCAAGACCCATCGGAGGTTGCTCACGCTCCCATGTATAAACCGCCGTTGACGCTGAGCGTCTCGCCGGTGATGTACGCCGCAGCATCTGACACGAGGAACGCGACACTCGCTGCGATGTCGTCGACATTACCCAGCCGCTGCAGCGGAATCTGCGCGAGCATCGTTTCACGGGTTTTGTCGTCCAGGTCGCGGGTCATGTCAGTTTCGATGAAGCCAGGTGCGATGGCATTGACCGTAATCTGACGCGAACCGACCTCGCGTGCAAGCGAGCGGGTGAAACCGAGCAGTCCTGCCTTGGCGGCGCTGTAGTTCGTCTGACCGGCATTGCCCATCAGCCCGACCACGGACGCCACGTTGACGATACGCCCACCCCGGGCTTTCATCATGCCGCGCAGCGCGGCCTTCGTAACACGAAATACGCCCGACAGATTGGCATCGAGCACGCTTTGCCAATCCGACTCTTTCATGCGCATCAACAACGTATCGCGGGTGATCGCGGCGTTGTTCACAACGATGGTCGGCGCACCGAACGTCTTGGTGATTTCCTTGAGCAGGCCAGTGACGTCTTCATCGTCGGTTACGTCGAGACGACGACCAGCGCCCGAGGGCGATGTGACGCTCAAACGCTCATCAATACGTTGCGCACCTTCGTCGGTGGTCGCAGTACCGATCACGACCGCGCCATCGGCCGCCAGCCGATCGGCGATTGCCGCGCCGATGCCACGTGAAGCACCCGTGACCACTGCGACCTGGCCGCTGAGATTGGCGTCTTTCATGACTCTCCTAACTTACGCTCGCATACTGGATGCGGCGCGTTCTATTGTTGTTCTTCGGTTGCGCTGAGCGCCTGGCGCAGGCTCTCGGCATCTGACAACGCCAGCGATGTCGCGCTCTTGTCGATGCGCTTGTTCAACCCGGTCAGGACCTTGCCCGGCCCGCATTCGAGAAACAGCGCGCAATTGGCAGCGCGCATGGTACGAATCGTATCCGCCCACAGTACCGACTGCGCGAGCTGGCGCACCAGCGCCTTGCGGATGCCATCGACATCTTCGCGCGGCTGCGCATCGACGTTATGCAGCACCGTCAGTTTGGGCTGGCGTAACGGGATCTCGAGCAGATGCGATTGCAAGCGCTCGGCGGCCGGCTGCATGAGCGCGCAGTGCGACGGCACACTGACCGCCAACGGCTTGACCAGCTTCGCGCCCTTTTCCTTGGCGAGCCGGCTGGCCGTGGCCACCGCTTCTGCGTGACCGGCGATCACCACCTGCAACGGCGCGTTGAAGTTAGCCGCTGATACGACCAACGCATCGCCTGCGTGACTCTGCTCGGCTGCCTTGCACACTTCGCGTACGGCGTCGTCTTCGAGACCGATCACGGCTGCCATGGCCCCTTCTCCGGGCGCCACGGCATTCTGCATCGCTTTGCCACGCATTTGCGTCAAACGCAGTGCGTCACCGAAGTCGAGCGCTTCGGCAGCCACGAGCGCGGTGTATTCGCCCAGGCTATGGCCGGCCAGAAATTCCGGCGTTCTTCCGTTGCGACTTTGCCAAACGCGCCATACGGCCACGCCGGCTGCCACCAGCGCTGGTTGCGTGAATTCGGTTTGATCCAGCCTGTCGGCCGGACCTTCCTTGATGAGAGCCGCCATGTCGTAGCCCAACGCATCGCTGGCTTCGGCATAGGTCTCGGCGACTACCGGATACCGTTCGGCGAGCGCTGCAAGCATGCCCACCGACTGAGCCCCCTGCCCGGGAAAAATCATCCCCAAACGCGACATAGAAAAGGTCGTGATCAAACGATGGCGGCATCATACCCACCCGAAAACCGCTTGGCCACGTGAAAAGCCGGTTTGCTAGAATCCATACTTTGAATTGAGAGCATCACGCGGAGGCTGTTTTGGTCCACGCCGAACTCACCGTGGCCGCGGTTGTGTGTATCGACAACCGGTTTTTGGTGGTCGAAGAATTCGCCCACGGCAAGCGCGTCATTAATCAACCCGCCGGTCATGTCGAGACCGGCGAGACGCTGCTTGACGCGGTCGTTCGCGAAACCTTTGAGGAAACCGCGTGGCGTTTTACGCCGACCGGACTCGTGGGCATGTATCACTGGCCGCACGAGGACGGCCGAACCACGTTGCGGTTCGCCTTCTGTGGCGAGGTAGGCCAGCACGCGCCGGATCAGCCACTGGACGACGGTATTATCGCCGCGCATTGGCTCAGTGCCGAACAATTGAGCGCGCGTGACGATCTGCGCAGCCCGCTGGTCCTTCAGTCGATCGCCGATTACAACGATCTCGAAGCCTTGTCGCTGGATCGGGTCAAGCATATTCATGGCCGCTAAAACGACGTCCGCGTTCTGGCAGCGAGCGCCACAGGACACGCGCATCATCGTCGGCTTATCCGGCGGCGTGGACTCATCGGTGACCGCCCTGCGCCTTGTCGAAGCCGGTTACCAGGTTGAAGGCCTGTTCATGTTCAACTGGAGCGAGGACGAAGCCGGACGCTGCCAGGCCGCCGACGATTTCGACGACGCGGCCGCGGTATGCGAGGTGCTCGACATACCACTGCATCGCGCCGATTTTTCGCGTGAGTACAAGGCGCGCGTGTTCCGTTATTTTCTCGACAGCTATGCCGCCGGCCGCACACCCAACCCGGATGTACTCTGCAACCGCGAGATCAAGTTCGATGCGTTCCTGCATCACGCCGAACGCCTGGGTGCCGATGCGATCGCGACCGGCCACTATGCCCGGCTGGTACACGATGAGTCCGGCACGCGGCTTTTGCGCGGTGCCGACCCCGGCAAGGATCAGTCGTATTTCCTGTCAGCCGTCCCCATGGCCGCACTCGAACGCACCTTATTTCCGCTGGGCGACACCTATAAAGCCGATGTGCGTGCCATCGCTCGCGACGCCGGCCTGCCGATCCACGACAAACCGGACAGCACCGGCGTATGTTTCATCGGCGAGCGTGATTTCGAGGGATTTCTGCGCCAGTACCTGTCCGGAAAAGCCGGTCCGGTACGCGTATCCGGCGGACCGCTGGACGGCAAAACCATCGCCGAGCACGCGGGGTTGATCTATTACACGATCGGTCAGCGACGCGGGCTTGGGCTCGGCGGCGTCAAGGGGGCATCCCAGGCGCCTTGGTTCGTTGCCGCCAAGGATCTGAACACGGATACGCTCTGGGTAACACAAGATCACGATCATCCAGAGCTTGCGCGTATGTCGTTGACCACCTCAACCCCACACTGGCTGATCGAGCCGCCGCAATTGCCGCGCCGCTGCACGGCTCAGGTACGCTATCGTCAACGTGCGATCGACTGCCGTATCGACCCAGGCCCCGATGGCGGCCTGACAGTACACTTCGATCGACCGCCACGAGCGATCGCGCCCGGCCAATATGCGGTTTTCTATGATGGCGACCATTGCCTCGGTAGCGCCGAGATCGTCGCAGCCGGCCATTCAGAACTCGAGATTCCTGCCAGCGCATGAGCGAACAATCCACGCACACACTGCGCGACCAGGCGCTATCCCTGGCCGGCGTTGCCCAGTTTGCGCTCTATGCGCACGAACTCGCAGCCGACGGGCGCGACACGCCCCAGCGGCTGGGAATTGCCAAGCACGCGATCTTCTGTACCGACCCGAACAGCGTGATCGAAGTCTACGGCGACCTATCCAGTGTGGGTGATGGCATCGCCTACCTGAAGCGCCAGCTCGCCGGTGAAAAGCCCGATCAGAAATCAGCACTCATCGCCCGCTATATCGGCCAGCTTCTGCGCCTGTCGGGCGCATTGATCAAGGATGACGCGGCACTCAAACGTCTGCGCGGCGCCATCGACCGTGCTCGCCTGGCTGAGCCGGCCGAAGTTCCCACCATTCTCGACGATGCCTATCGGGACAGCATCAGCCCGGCGAAGCCGCGCATCATGCTGCATGGCCATCCAACCTATCTTCAGAACGAAGCGATCCAGGCACGCGCACGCACCCAGCTGATGGCCGCTGTGCGCTGCGCGATCATGTGGCGACAGTGCGGTGGCGGTTTTATTTCGCTGTTTTTCCGCCGCAAGGCGCTGCTGAAATCGCTCGAAAACATTGGCCCGCGCGCGCCGGTGCGCTAGTTGAAACAGCCACGAATCACGCTGCAGGCGCCGTGCGACATGATCGCCAAGTGCTTTTGCCTGCAGCCAATGCCGCGAAAAAGCTATACTACGCGGCGCTTTTAAGTGTCCGGATAATTACCGGACCGAAGATCCACCGAGTGTCTTTGGAGAACAAAACCTATGACGGACAGTTTCAATACACGTGCGCAGTTCACTGCCGGTGATCGCAGCTTCGACTATTTCAGTTTGCCCAAGCTGCAAGAGCAGTTTCCGGGCATCGCGAAGCTGCCTTACGCGCAGAAGATCCTGCTCGAGAACCTGCTCCGCCATGAGGACGGTTCCAACGTCGATGCCGACGATATCAAGGCCCTGGCCAACTGGGATGCCAAGGCCGAGCCGGATACCGAAATCGCGTTCACCCCGGCCCGTGTGGTCCTGCAGGACTTCACCGGCGTGCCGGCTGTGGTCGACCTGGCCGCCATGCGCGATGCCATGGCCAACCTCGGCGGCAGCCCCGACAAGATCAACCCGCTGTCGCCGGCCGAACTCGTGATCGACCATTCGGTCATGGTCGACGAATACGGCACCGACAAGGCGTTCGATCTGAACGCCAAGCTTGAATTCAACCGCAACAAGGAACGCTATGCGTTTCTGCGCTGGGGTCAGGGCGCGTTCGACAACTTCAAGGTCGTGCCGCCCGATACCGGCATCGTGCATCAGGTCAACCTGGAATATCTGGCCCGTGTGGTCTTCGGTAACGAAGACACCAATCTGGCCTATCCGGATACGCTGGTCGGCACCGACAGCCACACCACCATGATCAACGGCGTGGGCGTGCTCGGCTGGGGCGTCGGCGGTATCGAAGCCGAAGCGGCGATGCTCGGCCAGCCGATCACCATGCTCATTCCGCAAGTCGTGGGCTTCAAGCTCACTGGCAAGCTCGCCGAAGGCTGCACCGCCACCGATTTGGTGCTCACGGTCACCGAAATGCTGCGCGCCAAGGGCGTGGTCGGCAAGTTTGTGGAATTCTTCGGCGACGGCCTCGCCGACCTGCCGCTGGCCGATCGCGCGACGATCGCCAACATGGCGCCCGAATACGGCGCCACCTGCGGCATCTTCCCGGTCGACGGCGAAACCATTCGCTACATGGAACTCACCGGTCGTCCCGCCGAGCAGCTGGAACTGGTCGAAGCCTATGCCAAGGCCCAGGGCCTGTGGCGTGAGGAAGGTGAGCCCGACGCCGACTACACCGACGTGCTCGAACTCGACATGTCCACCGTGCAGCCGTCGCTGGCCGGGCCGAAACGCCCGCAGGACCGCGTGCTGCTGGCCGACATGCAAAAGACCTATCGCCGCGAAGTCGAGCCGTTCATCAAGGCGCGCGCGGAAAAAGCCGACCCCGAAGACAAGAGCATGGCTGAGGCCAAGCAGCAAAGCGAAGCCGGCCTGACGTCCGACGACATCGGCGGCCCGGTGCATGCACCGGTCTCCTACAAGGAAACCGAGTTCGACCTGCACGACGGTTCGGTCGTGATCGCTGCGATCACCTCCTGCACCAACACCTCGAACCCGGCCGTGATGATCGGTGCCGGCCTGCTGGCGCGTAACGCGATCCAGAGAGGCCTACAGGTCAAGCCCTGGGTCAAGACCTCGCTGGCGCCGGGCTCCAAGGTCGTCACCGAATATCTGGAAAAGGCCGGCCTGAACGTCGATCTCGACAAGCTCGGCTTTCAACTGGTCGGCTACGGCTGCACCACCTGTATCGGCAACTCCGGTCCGCTGCCGGAGCCGATCGGCGAAGCCGTGCGCGAGCACAACCTCAACGTCGCTTCGGTATTGTCGGGCAACCGCAACTTCGAAGGCCGTGTGCACGGCGATGTGCGCATGAACTTCCTGGCCAGCCCGCCGCTGGTCGTGGCCTATGCGCTGTCGGGCTCGATCGATATCGACATGAACAACGATCCGCTCGGCCAGGACGCCGACGGCAACGATGTCTATCTGCGCGATATCTGGCCGTCGCAGAAGGAAATCTACGACACCATCGGCACCTCGCTGAACTCCGAGATGTTCAAGGACAGCTACGGCGACGTGTTTGCCGGCGACTCCCGCTGGAAAGGGCTGGACGTGCCGGAAGGCGAGATTTTCGACTGGGACGAAACCAGCACCTACGTACAGAACCCGCCCTACTTCGAAGGCATGTCGGTCGACGTGGCCGATATCCCAACGATCCAGGGGGCGCGTTGCCTGGCCCTGCTGGGTGATTCGATCACCACCGATCACATTTCGCCGGCCGGTGCGATCACCAAGGATTCGCCCGCGGGTCAGTACCTGCAGGAAAAAGGCGTCTCGCCGTCGGACTTCAACAGCTACGGCTCGCGTCGCGGCAACCACGAAGTGATGATGCGCGGCACCTTCGCCAACGTGCGCCTGCGCAATCTGCTGGCACCGGGCACCGAAGGTGGCTGGACGCGTCATCAGCCCTCCGGCGACGAGATGTTCATCTACGACGCCGCCATGAAGTACGCCGACGACAAGACCCCGTTGGTCGTGCTTGCCGGCAAGGAATATGGCACCGGCTCGTCGCGTGACTGGGCAGCCAAGGGCACCCTGCTGCTCGGCGTCAAGACCGTCATCGCCCAGTCCTTCGAGCGTATTCATCGTTCGAACCTGGTTGGCATGGGCGTACTGCCGCTGCAGTTCAAGGAAGGCGAAAACGCTGAGTCCCTGGGCCTGGACGGCACCGAGACCTTCGATATCGAAGGTCTCGAGTCCGGCGCGACCGAAGTCACCGTCAAGGCGACCAAGGAAAGCGGCGACACCAGCGAGTTCACCGCCAAGGTGCGTATCGATACGCCCAAGGAATGGGACTACTACCAGAACGGCGGCATTCTGCACTACGTGCTGCGCCAGCTCGCCAAAGCGGCCTAGAGCCCGCTCTCGCATCGACCTTTGCGGTCGTAAAAAAGCCCCGCTTCGGCGGGGCTTTTTTATGCGCGCTGCTTTTTAATTGACGGCGTCTTACTAATCCATGCCCGTAGACACAGCGCGCCGCCAAAAGCTCGCTGATGCAAAACAGTACAGGCCTCTGAATATCAGCGGGGCTTGTTTGCTCGGAGCCGCACGTTGAAGTACGTAAGCATCACGAACCGCGCCCTGCACAGCGCCAGCCAGCGTATTGGCGCCTACTTGGCGGTCTTCGTGGGTGTGGTGAACAACGGGGATGGCGCAAGTGGGCGCATTTCCGAGCGGGGTGACGTCTGGCGCGCGACCTCGCGTTCGACCTCACGCACATAGCGCCAGACCTCTCGGGCCGCCTTATCTACTCGAATATCGAACGCCATACCGAGATAACACTGTTGCGTTTCGGTATTTACGTATCGATGGCTGACGTGGCCAAGGACTTCGAACGTCTCGCCGTTCGGGAAAAGTGCCTGAACACTATAGCCGTCGACCCCGACCTCAAGTCCGTCCTGCTCGTCTTGCGGAAGGCTCAAAAGGCAGCCGCCAGCCGAGAGATCTCGTAGCGTTGTCTGCCATTCACGCCCTGTCGGCGAGGCGAGCAACACTATCACCGCCATACTGTCGTTCAGAGCCGCCCTGAACTGGCCTCGTCTTTTGAGCAGCGCAACGCTATCCGGAAGCGACGCACACACACTCAGGCGCGCACTGCTCTGGGCCACCCCGATACAGTGCATCGCACCACTCTGCAGCGCGGCGGAGTGCTGACGCGCGTACAGCACGAAACTCTGCTTCGCCTTGAGGAGCTGTTCGATATCTGCCGTACCGGTCATATCCAGCACGCAGCGTCCGAGGGTGCGATCTACGGATACGACGGTCGCCGGATACTGAATCATCGTTCCGTCGAACCGAATCGTGACTTCGTGCGTATTCCATGTCAGTTCGACGAATGTATCGGCCACCGCCTGGGGAGTATCGATCTCGGCATAGCGGGGGCTAGTCGTCATGAATCATGGTTCCTGGAAATGCGGGCCATACCGTTGCCCATCTATCGGCCGTAAATCAGCTCGCTTGAGTTGAACAATCGAGGTCTTAAAACGCCATTATCGCGCAAATATCTATCGTAGCGCGTCTATTATGACTGTCGTCAGCCGATCTCGCGAGAATCGACTACGCGACACCAATTGAGCACAACAGAAATTTCGCGATAGCGGACTATCTTATAAAAAATACGAACTTATAACGTTTTAAAGCGAGAAATATATTCGCAATATACGTTCTTTCAATGCGATAGAACGACCGCGGAATAAAAATATTTGCTCAACCCCGTAGTATTTGAGTGCTGAACCGTTACACTGGCGCTGCAGCAAGCCTGCATACAATCAGTTCCGATTAAGTAAGAGAAAATTATGGCCAAAGGCACCGTTAAGTGGTTCAGTTCCGAAAAGGGTTACGGCTTCATCGCCCCTGAAGATGGCAGCAAGGACCTTTTCGTGCACCACTCCGAGATCAAGAACGGCGGCGGCTTTGCCACCCTCGAAGACGGCCAGGCGGTCGAATTCGAAGTCGGTGAAGGCAAAAAAGGACCGTGCGCCAACAAGGTCGTCGCGGTCTAAAGATACGGCACCCTGTATCGGTTCGGGCAATCTGCATCCAATCTGCCTGAGGGCGTGATTGAGGTTGAAGATAAACTGAACCGATACAACGCCGGATCGGTCCTCTCGGACCGAAACCGTCATATCGGATAGCCACTACGTCGATACCGAGTAATCGGTTTTGCGTGGAGGCTGTCCGATTTGTCGTTTAGGGCTACCTATAAGCCCTTTGAGTTCGCTTTTAGCGAAATGCCACTGCCTGGTGGCGCCCGCCCGGATAACAATCGATTGCCTATGTCGATGACTATATGGGTCGATGCCGACGCCTGCCCGGTCGTGATCAAGGAGATCCTTTTTCGCGCTAGCCGGCGTACGGGGGTCACGCTTACGCTGGTCGCAAACCAGCCCATTCGGGTTCCGCGCTCGCCGACGATATCGACGCTGCAGGTCGGTGCCGGTTTCGATGTTGCCGATAATGAAATCGTCAAACGCGCGGAGCCGGGCGATCTTGTGATTACCGCCGACATACCGCTGGCCGGCGAGGCCATAGCGAAGAAGGCGATCGCTCTCAATCCACGCGGCGAACTCTATACGCGTGACAATATTCGTGCGCGTCTGAGCGTACGTGACTTCATGGACGGCTTACGCGGGGCCGGCGTGGATACCGGCGCCCCGCCCCCATTCAATCAGAACGACCGGCACGCCTTCGCCAAACAACTCGATCGGCTGCTCTCCGAACAACGTCCACAGCACTAACTCGAAAGCGCACGTCGTTCGACCACCGATTAAACTCGTATGATCATCCGCGCGCCTCGCCCGCGTCCAGGTCGGACTCTGCCTGAGCCAATAACGCGAATTCCTCGTCGGCATTTTTTGCCACCAGCTGATGCCGCCTGAATACGAAGAAATATGCCGCGCCCAGCACGAACAGCACGATCGTGTAAGCGAAGGCCCGGGGATCGAACGCATAGACGCCGGTCAATGCGATCAGCGACAGCACGAGTCCGATACCGGAGGTAACCATCCCACCCGGCGTGCGATAAGGCCTTTCGAGGTTCGGCTGTTTGACGCGCAATAAAATATGGCTGAGTGCCATGAGCGCGTACGAGAGCGTGGCGCCCACAACCGCCATGCCGAGGATCAGATCACCCGCACCGCTTAGCGATACGATGAAGCCCAGCACGCCCGGCACCACCAATGCCCAGGTCGGCGCCTTGCGGCTACTGGTCAATGACATGAACTTCGGAAGATAGCCGGCCCGCGATAGCGCGAAAACGAGCCGGCTGTAGCCAAAGATAATCGAGAAGAATGACGCAATCAGACCAGCGAGGCCCAGCACATTGACAATGGTGCCCAGCGTTTCGCTGCCGCTGTTCTTGAGCGCGGTCACCAGCGGCACGCCGCTGTCGCCGATTGCTTCGGCGCCGACTGCACCGGCCAACAGAAACACGACGAGCACCGCGGTACCCAACAAAAAGATCATCGCCGCGATAATGCCTTTCGGTACATCGCGGGCTGGATTCTTGGCCTCCTCGGCAGCCAGGGGCACGCCTTCGACAGCCAAAACAGCCACATGCCGAACGGCAGCGCGGCCCAGATTCCGTAGAAACCGAGCGGTAGAAACGATGACGCGCCGACCGCATCGGTCGGCTCGATATCGAATAGATTGGCCGGCGCGAAATCGCCGATCAGTGCAGCCGCCGTCGCGAGGATGGCAAAAACCGCTAACCCGCTGATGACCATCATGACCTTCAGCGCTTCGCCCACACCGGCCAGATGGATGCCGATAAATACCGCATAAAACACTGCATAGACGACGGGGCCGTTGAAGCCGAGCAGTTCTTCCACGGCCGCCCCGATGAAGATAACGATGGCGGCCCGCGCCAATGCGTATTCGATGAGCACCGCCAGGCCAGTCAGATATCCCCCGGCGGGGCCCATGGCCTGGCGCGCGAAACTGTAGCCACCGCCCGCGGCCGGAATGGCTGCCGACATTTCAGCGAGTGCGAGTACCAGCGTGAAGTACATCACCGCCATAAGCGCGGCCGCAATCGCAAAACCGCCCCAGCCGGCTTCCGCGATACCAAAATTCCAACCGGCGAAATCGCCGGAGATGACATACGACACTCCGAGCCCGGCCAGTAGCAGCCACCCCGCAGTCCCGCGTTTGAGCTGGCGTTTCGCCAGAT
This sequence comes from Salinisphaera shabanensis E1L3A, assembly GCF_000215955.2. Classification (GTDB taxonomy): domain Bacteria; phylum Pseudomonadota; class Gammaproteobacteria; order Nevskiales; family Salinisphaeraceae; genus Salinisphaera; species Salinisphaera shabanensis. The sequence goes on along the minus strand of NZ_AFNV02000023.1, from coordinate 37,675 downwards.
AATCATCGTTCGGTGTCTGGCCCGCCATGATGTCACCCCCGTTGCATTAAAAATCAGGAAGTCAGAAAGTTGCCCGGTCCGTTATCGTCGTGTTCGATGACGTCGTCTTCGCTACGGTCCTTGAGCTTCACACCCGAAAGTTCGAGGCGACGCGCTTCTCGCAATAAATAGAGCGCCCGCCCGGCCGCCGCATTGATCTTCAACCCTTCTGGACACACGTTGGAGATACAGTTGCGCTCGGCATCCGACACACCGCGGCGCGGCGCCCAAGTCAGATACAGTCCCAGACTGTCGGGGGAGCTCAATCCGGGACGTTCACCGATCAAGACCAGAACGGCACGGGCATTGAGCGCTTCGCCCACTTCGTCGCCGATCGCCACACGCCCTTGTTCCACGATCGTAAGCGGTGCGCATTGCCAATCGTGCTCGTCGGCGTCGAGCTCGGCATGCAACGCTTCGATGAACTCAACGGCATGAGACTCGATCGCACGCGCGGACAAGCCATCCACCATCACGAGCGCGAGATCGACCTGTGAGCCCTCACTTCGGCCTTGCGCTTCGAGTCGCTCTTGGGATGTATCGTCCAGTAGCCTGCCGAGATCTGGACGCTGGAGGTAGATGGTCCGATCGCTGGCCTGACTGTGCAGCTGTATCGGTGCATCCGTGGCCAACGCCTCGGTAAGGCGCCCACTGAGTGCTTCGACGTCGAGCGGCCAGTGCACCGCGTCCTTGGCTTGGGCGTGGGCTAGCTGGAACTCCAACAAACGGGCGGTCGGCAGGCTGATACCGGCGCGGCCCAGGCCGATACGGGCTGCAGTGAAGGCGCGCAGGTCGCGCCACGGATTATGGACGACGCCGATCTGTTCATCTTGCGACGGCGCTTCGGTCGGCGATGACGACGCGGGCTTGTGCTCGCTCATGTCGCGTCTGCCGGCAGACGTTCCAGAGACCTGGCAAAAGACTGCGGCAACTGCTAAGCCAGACGATGTGAATCACCGTCGCGGACGATCTCCATCCGGGTCAGCCACTCGTCGAATTCGGGCGCTGGCTTGAGGCCGAGCGCGCGCCGTGCATAGAGCGCGTCATGGAACGACGTGGTCTGGTAATTGAGCATGATATCGTCGGAACCCGGAATGCCCATCACGAAATTGCAGCCCGCCACGCCCAACAGTGTGAGCAGATTGTCCATATCGTTCTGATCGGCTTCCGCGTGGTTTGTGTAGCACACGTCGCAGCCCATCGGCACGCCCAGCAGCTTGCCGCAGAAGTGATCCTCCAGGCCGGCGCGGATGATTTCCTTGCCGTCGAACAGATACTCGGGACCAATAAAACCTACCACCGTATTCACCAGCAACGGTTTGAACTGGCGCGCGACCGCATAAGCGCGGGCTTCGCAGGTCTGTTGATCGAGCCCGTGATGGGCATCCGCCGACAGCGAACTGCCTTGGCCGGTTTCGAAATACATCACGTTATTGCCCACACTGCCACGCTTGAGCGATAGCGCGGCATCGCGTGCTTCTGCCAGTTCTGCAAGACCAAACCCGAAACCGCGATTGGTCGCCTCCGTGCCCCCTATCGACTGGAACACCAGATCTACCGGCGCGCCCTGCTCGATCGCTTCCAGTGTATTGGTGACATGCGTGAGGACACAGGACTGGGTGGGGATCTTGTATTTGCGAATCACCTCGTCGAGCATGCGCATGAGCTTGACCGATTGAGCCACGTTATCGGTCGCGGGATTGATGCCGATGACAGCATCACCGTTGCCGTAGAGCAGTCCGTCGAAGATGCTGGCGGCGATGCCGGTAAGATCAACGGTTGGATGATTGGGCTGCAACCGTGTCGACAGATGGCCGGGCAGACCGATCGTATTGCGAAAAGCGCTGGTCACGCGGCATTTGCGTGCAACGAGAATCAGATCCTGGTTGCATAACCTTGCATACGGCCGCGGCCATTTCAGGCGTAATACCCGGCCGCAGTCGTTCAAGCACCTCGTCGCTGGCTTCGTCGGATAGCAGCCAGTTGCGAAGATCGCCGACGGTGAAATGGGAAATGGTTTCAAACGCCTCGCGATCGTGACTGTCGACGATCAGGCGGGTGATCTCGTCGTCCTCGTAGGGGACGAGGAGGTCTTCGAGGAATAGCTTCAGCGGTAATTCCGCGAGCACCATCTGGGCCACGACGCGCTCTTCGGCCGAGTCGGCGATGACGCCGGCCAGGCGATCGCCGGAACGGGCCGGGGTCGCCTTGGCCATGACCTCGGCCAGGCTGTCAAAGCGATAGGTTCGCTCGCCTAGCGTATAGTGGTAGCTGCCACTCATCTCGCTCGTACCTCTTTTCCGGCGCAGACGCCATGATGTCGAGTACTTTTACGATCAGCGTGTCTCGGCCCAAGTTGAGCTTCGATGCCCGATTTGAATATGACATAGGTCATGGCCTATGCATAGCAAGATGTGTTCCAACTTGAAAGGCGAATTGGACGCCGTCCCAAGTCGCGAGACGGTGCGGCGCGCTTGATCCGGTAACGCTCAGTGCCGGCTGTGGCCGGCACCCGATGTTTTCATCTGCTCGCTGGTTTGCTCCCGCAGGCTGCCCACTTCCTTGAGCGTGCGCACCACAGCGTCGATCCGCGCCTGCGGCCATTCGCGCACGTAATCCGGCACCGCACCTTCGCTGGCTTGCATGTCGCGATCCACAGCCAGCGCATCCGGCAGATGCCGTTCAAAGCGTTCGATGTCCGGCAACACTTGCGCCAGTTCCTCGCGCGGCAGTGCTATGCCGCCGATATCGATATGCGTTGGTGTATTCGAAGTCATGGGCGTATTGGCTCGGAGGCGCCACGGGCGCTTTCGAATGATGCAGTCATGATACGCGCGCGGGCAAGCGCCCTTATCGGGCGCCTCGCCGCTTATTCGCTCTTCGGTTTCGCCCGCTTCTTGCCAGGCTTCGCCTTCCCGGGCTTGGCCTTGGCCTTGCCCGGTTTCTTGCTTTTCGACTTGGGCTTGGGGCCGGGTTTACCGCGTCGCCCGGCCGCTGGCGCAGGCGGTGCGCCGTCCTCGCGCTGGATCTCCAGCTGACGACCGGCCACCCAGACTGTCTTGAGATGGGCAAAGATATCTTCGGGCATGCCCTTGGGCAGATCGACGAGGCTGAAATCGTCACGGATATCGATCCGACCGATATGCGCACTGTCGACGCCGGCCTCATTGGCGATCGCGCCAACGATGTTACGCGGCTCCACACCATGCGTGCGCCCCACCTCGATACGGAACGTTTCGAGATCGCCGTCGCCGAACGACTGCTGACGCGCCTTGCTCTTGTTCGCACTCTTAGGTGTTTGTGCCCCCATATCGCGCGGGCCTGCACTGCGATCGCCGCGATCGGCCTTGCCCGGCGAAAGCATCAACGGTTCGTCGCCCTGCGCCAGATACGCCAGCGCAGCTGCGAGTTCTTCGGGATCGACATTGTGCTCGGCGCGGTATTCGTCGAGCAGTTCGCGAAACGGCTTGAGCTTGCCCTCGGCCAGCGCCACCGAAATACGCTGTTTGAAGCGTGCGACACGCTGCTCGTTGACCTCGGCGATGCTCGGCAAGTCCATCGGCTCGATCGCCTGCCGTGTGGCGCGCTCAATTGCCTTGAACAGGCGTTTTTCGCGCATGGTGACGAACAGGATTGCGTCGCCCTCGCGCCCGGCACGCCCCGTGCGTCCAATCCGGTGCACATAGGCCTCGGTATCGTGCGGAATATCGAAATTGATCACGTGGCTGATGCGTTCCACATCAAGCCCACGCGCGGCCACATCGGTCGCCACGATGATATCGAGCTGGCCGTTCTTGAGCTTGGCCACCGTACGCTCACGCTGGGCCTGCACAATGTCGCCATTGAGTGCGGCACAGGCATAGCCACGCGCCGATAGACGTTCGGCGAGTTCGTCGGTCGACTTCTTGGTACGTGCGAACACGATCATCGCGTCGAAAGGCTCGGCTTCGAGCAGACGCGTGAGCGCATCGAGCTTGCTCGTGCCGCCGCCGACGATCCAGTAACGCTGGCGGATATTGATCGCCGTGGTCGTCTTCGTCTGAATGGTGATTTCCTGCGGCTCGCGCAGGTGGGTCTTGGCGATCCGCCGAATCGCGCTGGGCATGGTCGCCGAAAACAACGCGACCTGGCGCTGCGGGGGTGTGTGCTCGAAGATCCATTCCACGTCTTCGATGAAGCCCATGCGCAGCATTTCATCCGCTTCGTCGAGCACCATCCAATCGAGCGCGTCGAGCTTGAGCGTGCCACGCTTGAGATGATCCATCACTCGCCCGGGCGTGCCTACGACCACGTTCACGCCGCGCTTGAGTGCGGCCAGCTGCGGGCCGTAGCCCTGGCCACCATAAATCGGCAGCACGTGAAATCCGGGTATATGCGACGCGTAGCGCTGGAAGGCCTCGGCGACCTGGATCGTCAACTCACGGGTGGGCGTGAGTACGAGCGCCTGCGGCCCCTTGCCGCCTTTGCCACGGTCGGGCAGGCCGGAAAGAATCGGCAGCGCAAAGGCTGCCGTTTTGCCGGTACCCGTCTGAGCTTGGCCCAACACGTCCTTGCCGTCGAGCAGCGGCGGAATCGTGGCCGCCTGAATCGGCGACGGCGTTTCGTAGCCGACATCGGCCAAGGCTGCCATTACGGCATCGGATAAAGCCAGATCGCTAAACGCGACCTGCGGGGATTCGTTTTCAGTAGGGGCGGACATGCAAAGCCTGAAGGCACGGGCGCGAACGCGCGCCCGAAGAAACACTGCGCCAGAACAGCGCGGGCACCTATTCTACCCGTTATTCACTGTTGTCGGTCCCTGTTTTTCGGTTGCCGCATCGTCGATGATCGCCGCAATCGAATCTGCGGTCAGCGCCGATAGCGTCCAGCCCAGATGGCCGTGACCGGTGTTATAGAAAACATTGGGCGCGCGCCCGGCGCCGACCCGCGGCATCATGTTCGGCATCATCGGACGCAGCCCGGCCCAAGGCACGACTTGGCGCGTCTTTACATCCGGAAAACACTGCTTCACCCATTCGACCAGCGGCGTAATACGATCAGCGCGTATGTCCCGGTTAAAGCCGTTGAACTCGGCCGTTCCGGCAACACGCAGGCGATCTTCACCCAGCCGCGCGCACACAAGCTTGGTCTCATCGTCCAATAGACTGACTTCGGGCGCTGCCTGTTTCGAGACTTCGTCTTCCAGATCGACGGTTATGGAATAACCCTTTACAGGATAAACGTTGACCCGGTCCCCCAGCTGTGACGCGACGTCGCGGCTGCCGGTTCCGGCACAGACCACCACGCCATCGAAATCCAGCGTCACCCGGTCTTCGGGCGTGTCGTTATCGCAAGCCGCGATCGTCACCTGGCGCCCATCTGTTTTGACGCTCTCGACGGTATGGTTGTAGCGAAACTGCACGCCCTGTTCATGCGCTGCCCGAGCAAGGCCTTGCGTGAATTTGTGAATATCGCCACTGGAATCGCTTTCGGTAAAGAAGCCGCCGTAGTATTCGCCGGCAAGCGTCGGTTCGATAGCCCGCATTTCCTCGGGCGTAACCGGACGGCGCTCAAGTCCCCCGTCGGCCAGCAGCCGCGAGACTTTTTCGGCATGGCGATAGCCGGCACGGTTGCGATAGATATGCAGGATGCCCTTACGCTTGACGTCGAAATCGATATTCTCGCGTTCGGCCCAGGAAAACAGGTACTCACGGGCCTCAATGGCCATACGTGCGGTTTCGGTGGTGTTGCGACCATACTGTGGAATGGCCGCCACGAACTCCAAAAACCACGACAGCTTGTGCCAGGAGGGCTTTGGGTTGACCAACAACGGGGCATCGCTGTGAAACATCCATTTCATGCCCTTGAAGACCATAGGCCAATGATTCCAGACCTCGGCGTTCGAAGCCGATAGCTGGCCACCGTTGGCAAATGAGGTCTCCATCGCAGCATAGCGATTGCGGTCAAACAGGGTGACGGTGTAACCGCGGCGAACGAGCGCATAAGCGGTGGTCACCCCAGTGATGCCGCCGCCGATGATTGCAATATGGTTCATGAGCGTCTATCCGATCGTGTCGTGCGTGAACAACCTGCTGTCATGCAGGCGCGCCGCCCCTTCCGTCACTGAACCTGAGAGATTCACCCACGGCGGAACCACCGTGCGTTTGCTCCTTCGGTGCACACGAGCCTGGCGCCCGCGCGACTCTTCGGATATGGCCACGATAACGGTCCCTGGTGCCTGAGAGTTTCCGGGGCGGTTGCTCCTTCGGCGCCGGCCCGTGGGCCGGTCTCTCCCGCTATCGCGTAGATATGGCGAACTATTGAATCAATCCCGTGCATCGATATGACAACGCGTATCGCGGTGTTCATGATCGAGCCGTGTTTATGTCCAAGATACCACGAGCAATGGTCATGCCAATACCACCCACCGTGCGCCGCGCAACCGATGCCACGGAGTTCGATACCGCCGAGCGCTGCGCGATACTCGAAGTCTCGAACAGCGTCGACGACTCGGCCGTTTCGATCGCACGCGCCCGCGTCGCGGCTGGTGTCACGACAGCCTGGCATCGGCTCCACGGCACAGCCGAGCGTTATCTGATCATCTCGGGCGAGGGGATCGTCGAAGTCGGCAACGATCTGCGTGACACTGTCACCGCAGGCGATGTCGTATGGATTCCGCCGGACGCGGCGCAACGCATTATCAATACAGGCGACGACGAGCTGCTTTTCTACGCCATCTGCACGCCGCGCTTCGAGCCGGCCTGCTACGAAGCCCTCGATTGAAACGACAAGCTCGCTTGTTGGGGCCGACCCCGCGAGCCCCGTCCAGCACAGTCTAGCCGACGACGCGATTTCGTCCTTCCGCCTTGGCCTGGTAGAGGCGACGATCAGCTTTCGAGAACAACGTTCTGAAATCCATACCATCACGCCCCAATTCCGCAATGCCGATGCTCGCCGATAGCGGGATATCCTTGCCGCGATAGCGAAACGCGCGATCCTGGATAAGATCGCGCAGGTCCTCGGCAATCTGACGAGCGTGGACGAGATCTACGTCTGACAGCAGGATCCCGAACTCCTCGCCGCCCAGGCGGCCTGCAACATCAGTCTGACGAATCCGCGAAGCGAGCAGTTCGGCGACGAAGCATAGCGCCATGTCCCCGGCGTCGTGACCGTAGTCGTCGTTCACGCGCTTGAAATGGTCGAGATCGACGACCAGCATCGCCAACGGTGTTTCATTGCGCAGGTAGCGCTGTCGCTCTCGAGCGAACACGTCGCGAAAACGCGAACGATTGGCCAGCCCCGTCAGCGGATCGGCAAGTGCCAGCGCCCGCAGCTCGCTCTCGGTCTTTTCGCGGCTGGTCTCGTAAATATAGGAAAAACCGAGAATCGACGCCGTACAGAGCAGCACGTTGGCCACACTGACATAGCCGATCCACCCGCCCCAAATCCCGTACTTATAGACAAAAATCGCGCCGGCACAGCCGATGAATACAAGCGCGACCCATAGGCCCTGCCAGCGCCCGAGCAGCAGATGCGAAAGCAACGGCACCAGAAACACCCAGACGAAAACCATGACACCGGTCTTTTCCGTCCATAGAGAAAGCATCATGACGCAGAAAAACGGCAACACGAACATCAGGTTGCTGGCCGGTGCACGTCCTGTCTCGTGGAGTACGTACAGCAACAAGGCAGCATAGGCCACCAAGCACAGCTCGGCCACGGCCAGCCAACGCGCGCCCAAATAGAAATGCAGCGAGGCATAGCAGAGCACGGCCGAGCACGTAAACCAGAGCAGCGCAGTCAATACGGTCTGTTGGTACGGTCTGACTTCGGTGAAACGATCGCGCTTCGGAAAAAAATTTTTCATCGGGCGTGCCGCGACACTGGAGCTTTTACGCACGCGCCGGGGTGAGGAATTGCCCTCTCTTCAGACCAGTTATTCATGCCCTTACCGTGCACACAGTCGCTATGCCGCGCACTCGACGTGCAGCGACAGCGTATGCCACACGCCCCCCTAGCATTAAAAATCTTCCCGTAATCGTGCGTGTTCGGCCACAGGAAACCCGCCCTCGTTATAAATTGAAACGCGCCCCGTGTCGATGATCCAGCGCATATCGAAAAACACTTCTGGTGCTGGCTATCGGCCCAACCGCATATATCTATAACCGATGACCCCAACCATCGCACGACGCCTACACGACATCGCCCATTACGCGCTAAACACACTGCCCGATCGCCTGCCGTATACACATAACAACGGCCCATAGTCGTTCGCCGGGGCGTACGTGTGCGTTACTGGAACCGAGCGCTGGACCTGCCGAACACGCCGCCAACCGAGTTACCCATGCCATAGCCACGCGCATGGTGTAAGTTTGGCAGCATCGACACGCGCTTACCGATCAAAAGGATTACCGGAACCAATGATTACCGCCGACGAAGCCCTCGAACGCCTCAAACTGGGTAACCGGCAGTTCGTAGATAATATTCAGAACGAAGAAACGCTCAGCAAACATGCCCGACCGGCCGAACTGGTCGCCGAACAGATGCCGTTTGCAATCATCCTAGGCTGCTCCGATGCACGTGTACCGGCCGAGATCGTGTTCAATCAGGGGCTCGGCGATCTGTTCGTGATTCGCGTTGCCGGGAATGTGGTCGCGCCTTCACAAATCGGCAGTATCGAGTTCGCCGCGGCCCAGTTCGGAACGCCGCTGGTCGTTGTACTCGGCCATACCCAATGCGGCGCAGTCACGACGACCCTGGATGAATTGCAGCAGCCGACAGAGAACCAGTCCCGCAACCTGCGTTCGATTGTCGACCGGGTGCGCCCGTCGGTGGAAAAACTGCTCAAAAGCGATCTCGCCGGAGACCGGCACGCGCTCATTCACGCCGCGGTAAGAGCGAATGTCGCCCGCTCGGTGCAACGGCTCTGGCACGGCTCGGATATTCTCGAGCAGCTCATTGGCGAAGACCAACTCAAAATCGTGGGCGCCGAATATGCGATCGAGACCGGCAAAGTGACATTTCTGGACGAAATCGTGCCCGAATAAACCGACACACGCTGACCATGCGCGCGGCATTTGCCGCGCACGTGATTCAAAGCCGATGAATAAGTCGCCGACCGGTCAGTTCGCCAGAGCGTCGAAAGCGGCTTAACGAACTTCGTCGAGCGCCTCGACAAAACGCGACACGCAGCGTTCGACATCATAGAGCTTATCGAGGCCGAACAATCCAACTCGGAACGACTGAAAGTCGTCGCCTTCTCCGCACATCAAGGGCACGCCGGCCGCGATCTGTACCCCCGCGTCGACGAATCGCGCGCCTGACTGAATCTTCGGATCGCGGGTATAGCTTACGACGACGCCCGAGGCTTGAAAGCCAGGTGCCGCGACGCTCTCGAATCCGCGTGCCTGGAGTGCATCACGTACCGTGTGGCCGAGCGCGAACTGACGTTCGCGCGCGGTATCGAAACCCAACGCCCGGGTCTCTTCCATCATTGCCAGCAGCCGCGTAAGCCCATCGGTCGGCATGGTGGCATGATACGCGTGCCCCCCGGCCTCGTAAGTCTCCATGATCTGCAGCCATTTGCGCAGATCACAGGCGTAGCTGCTGCTAGTGGTGGATTCGATACGCTCACGAGCCCGTTCGCTGAGCATGACCATGGCGCAGCACGGCGATGCACTCCACCCCTTCTGTGGCGCACTGATGAGGATATCGATACCGCAGGCCTGCATATCGATCCAGTGCGTGCCCGAGGCAATACAATCGAGCACGAACAAGCCCCCATAGGCGTGTACGGCATCGGCCACCGCCCGCAGATAATCCTCCGGCAAAAGCATGCCGGCCGAGGTTTCGACATGCGGCGCGAACACCACCGCCGGACGCTCGGTGTTGATCGTTTCCACGACTTTCGCAATCGGTGCCGGTGCAAACGGCGCCTGTGCGGAATCCCCTTCGCGCCGCGCGCTTAGCACGGTCGTGGCGTCTGGAATCGCCCCCATTTCCAGAATCTGGGTCCAGCGATAGCTGAACCAGCCGTTTCGAATGACAAGGCAATGCTTTTGCTGGGCAAACTGGCGCGCCACCGCTTCCATGCCGAACGTACCGCTACCCGGCACGATCACGGCTGAATGTGCGTTATAGACCTGCTTGAGCACGCCCGACACACTGGTAAGCACGTGTTTGAAACGCGACGACATATGATTGAGGGAACGATCGGTATAGACAACCGAATATTCCAGCAAGCCATCGGGGTCTACGGATGAGCGCGCCTGCGTCATGGTAAATATCCTGTGTTTTCTGCCTTCAGGCGGCTACTGTCGCATAAAACGAATATGAACAAGCAGCCGGGCGGAAGGTATTCTAGGCCGCAGTCATATGCTGAGTGTATGCTGTACGACGTGCGACCTGTATATCCTTCATGAACCTGCTCGCTCATCTGCTACTCGCCGAGCGTACGGGCACTTCTTTTGCCGGCCAGATTCTGGGCGACGAAATCAAGGGGCGACTGGACGACCGTTTTTCTCCCACGATACGCCACGGTATTCGCCTACATCGCGCAATCGATGGGCATAGCGATGCGCATAGCAGTCATCGGCGCCTGCGTAATCTGTTCGATGCGCCGCTGCGCCGTTATGCCGGCATCTTGGTGGATATCGGTTTCGACCACGCGCTGGCCCGGGCGTGGGCGTGTTTTCACGAGCAAACGCTGGAACAGTTTGCCCACCGTGCACAACACCGCGTAATCGCGGAGTGGCCCGCCATGGCGCCGTTCGGCAAAACACGATTGCGCTGGATGGAAACGATTTTGATCGGCTATCGCGAGCCGCCCGGTATTCAGCGCGCGCTCGATTCCGTTGCCGCACGTTTACGCCGCGACAACCCGGTCGCCAACGCGTTACCTGCGCTGCAAATGCACGCAGCGGCGTTCGCGCAGGAAATCGTGCCGATCATGAACGACCTCGAGGCAGTGGTTGCGCGTATCGATAACGATACGCGAGTCAAGCCCTAGATGTGACCTCTCAGTAGATTGTTCATCCGAGCCGCAAGCCTTGAAGCTGATGGGTGCTGAAATCCGTCAGACCTAAGGAGCGACCCGGATGAACACGCACAAGAATGCGCGACTCACGACGCACAGTCGACAGGTGCTGGTGCGGCGCGTGATCGAACAAGGACTCAGACCCGTTGATGTCGCCCAGGCCATGGCCGTGAGTCCACGCACCGTCTACAAATGGTTGGATCGCTATCGACGCGAAGGCTGGGCCGGGTTGGCCAACCGGAGCTGTCGACCGCGACGGTGTCCGCACCGGCTGAGCCAAGCGCAGCGCACCCGTATTATCCGGTTGCGCCGACAACGGCTTATTTATCGCGCGATCGTGCGTCAGACTGGCGTGCCCCGCGCGACGGTTGCGCGCGTGCTTCAACGCGCCGGCTTGAATCGATTATCGGCGCTTGAACCCTCACAGCCTGCGCAGCGCTACGAACACGCCGCGCCGGGCGATCTATTGCACCTGGATATCAAGAAAGTGAATCGTTTTACGCGCCCCGGCCATCGCGTCACAGGCGATCGACGCGGCAAGTCCCGCGGTGCCGGCTGGGACTATGTCCATATGGCCATCGATGACCACAGCCGGGTCGCGCACGCCACGATCTGGCCGGACGAAACCGCGGCCAGCGCGGTCCGAGCGCTAATGGCGGCCTTGCGTTACTACCGCCGTCTGGGCGTGCGCTTCAAAGCCGTGCTGACCGACAACGGGGCCTGTTATCGGTCCCGCTGTTTTGCCAAGGCCTGCCGCCGACTCGGACTCAAGCACAGGCGCACGCAGCCCTACCGGCCGCGTACCAACGGAAAGGCCGAACGCTGGATCCAGACCGCGCTAAACGAATGGGCGTATGCCCATGTCTATCAGAACGCCGACGAGCGCGCGGCCTATCTGCCGTACTGGCTGCATGACTACAACTGGCACCGACCCCATGCCAGCCTGAAGCACAAACCACCGATCAGCCGCCTGGGCTTATCCGTGAACAATGTGGTGGGTTTACACACCTAGAGCCGCATACGACGGCGCTTTCAAGCGTTCTTGGCTTGCTGTTCCGGCGCATTGCTTTCCAGTCGCCGACGCACGTCGATATCGCGCATGCGCCGTATCTCGGGCTTGTCGATCTGCTTGCCGACATAGCGTGCGACATAGCGCTTGAGTTCGCCCTCGACGTCGGCCACCAAATCGAGCACCGAAGCGCGTAGTCCCTGGGCGTTCACCTTGACATCGATATCGTTTTCGCTCGGCGCGGGCACATCGATAAAAATATGCAACGGCGCCTTGGCGCGTGCGGTCAGCCGCAAATGCGCACGCAGCTCGGTTTTGAAGCGATGATCGTGTGCCGCCAGGCGTACCGAAAGTTCCAGATCGATCGGAATCATCAACGCGAACTCGATCAGATCGCCCTCACGCCGCGTGACGGAGGGCTCGCGAATGCTGCCTTCGGCCTTGATGCTCGCCAATCCACCCGGCCCGACATAGCGTGGGCCGAAATTCACCTCGTTGCCGGTCAGATTCGCCAGCGCCTGTTCGACACGTTCAACGGTCACCGCATGTTCGAAGAAATCGCGCCCGAACGCTTCATAGGAATAATCTTCGCGCGACTCCGGGCTCGGTTTCGGATCCTCGGCCATATCGTTACCTTTTTTATTATCGATCGAGCACGAACACAGTCGACCCTGTCAGCTTTTCAATGCGACCGGTTAGTTACGAATACGATTATCGGCGTTGGTAAAGCCCTGAAGAGACACTTTCAGGTCGATCCGATCGCCGCGCGGGCCGATCAGGCTGACCGTTGCTTGGGTGCCACTACGCAACTTGTTACGTAGTGCATCATCCACGGGGAAATCGGCACGGCAGCCTTGCTCCAGGCAGATCTGGAACGGAAACCGGCGCGGCTGGTCGCCGTCGACCTGGAACTGCACGCCCGGCGCCAGCCGTGTACCCAGTGGCAGAATGAATACCATCGCGGCGGTGTCGACTTCCGGCGGATAACCCATCACCACGCGTAAAATCGGCTTGCCATTTTCAGGGCTATCGACCAGTTGGGTCATTTCGCACGCGCCTGCGCCCTGTTCTGGACAGCGTACTTCCCAATCCTGGAAGGTCTCGACCTTGCCGGAATCCTGGGCAGAAGCGGCTGTCGACATAAAAAGCATAGCGAGCGCAAACAAAACGGCGCGCATCGGCAAGACGAAACGTGGTGACATAGATTCTGGCCCCGGGGCATGTGTTTGTCGGTACTTTACTAGACAATACATCGACCGTGGCATGCCATCTTGGTTCTGCTGCTGACGCTCGTACTCATGCAAGGGACAGTGCAATCGCCATGCCGCGACTTAGACATCTGGGCTTGGCGACGGCCGCGGCGTTCGCCATCGCCCTCTTGGCCCGGGCGACGCTGGATTATGTCTGGATCGGCAGCACGCCTGCGCCCTGCGACCCCGTGAAAACGGTCAATACCACGGCGATCGTACTCAGCGGCGGTCCGGACTACCGGCGCACCCGGCGTGCGGTCGGTCTTTTCGAAGCCGGGCAAGTCGACCGGATCGTGTTTTCCGGCGCGGGTCACGGCGGCGACTCGGCGGTCAGACTCGCGCGCGAAGCGGTTCGTCTTGGGGTGCCGGACACAAACGTGATCGTCGAACGTGCTGCGCGCTCGACCTACGAAAATCTGGCCAACAGCTGTGCCCTGCCCGGCGTACGCGACGCCCAGCGGCTGGTAATCGTCACCGATCAGCACCACAGCTATCGCGCCTATCTGACTGCTCGCGCACAATGCGGGCAAACCGAAATCTGTTCAGCGCCCGCACCGGTGCCGCTGACGGCCAAGCGCCGACGTAGCGAAGCGATGAAACTCTTCGCCTACCAGCTGCTCGGCCGCGCCGCATGGTGGTAGCAACGCGACGCCCGCGTTAACCGGCTCTAGCGCAGTTCGGCAAGCGCCGCATCGAGACGTTTGGCCGACACTTTCATGGCCGTGCCCAGCGGCTGGGCATACACCTGCACTCGATATTCCTCGATCATCCAACGCAGTTCGTGCAGGCCGGCCGGGCGTTGCAGCTTGCCGGCCGCCCGTTCTGCGCGCTGCTTGTAAGCCTGCCAGTACGGCAGAATCTCGCGCATGCGCTGTTTATCGGCGCTCGCGCCGTCGCGGGCCACCTTGTCGAGGCGTTGTTCAATGGCCGCAAGGTAACGATCCAGGTTACGCGCCAAGCTGCGCGAGTACGCATGCTCACCGATAAAACCGGCATAGACCAGATGCGCCAGTTGATCGCGGATATCCTCGATCGCGGCCATCCAGTCCAGGCCGATATTCTTGGACAAGCGTTTGTTCACGCTGGCTAACCGCGATAGTGCCGGTTTGAGGTCTTCCCAGAGCGCGACCGCATCCGCCATCAGCTGTGATCGCAGCGTGACCACAAGTGCTTCGAACGCGCCCCCGTCTCGAACCGGCGTTGCGATATGCGTATCGATGAGCGCAGTCAGCAGATCGGCGAGCAAGGCCGGTTCGTTATCGTGCTCGATCGTGCGCTGACGTTCGCGGTCTGGCAGCGCCGTCACCGGCGCCGTGGGCAAACGCATCACCGCAAAACTCTTGAACTGGGGCAGATCGCGCTTAATGAGCCGGCATTGTTTGGCCGCGGCCAGACGCGCGAGCCGAATTACGCCATAGCGATGCTGCACAGCAGCCGCCTGCGGATCGTCCAGTAATTCTAGGTCGACCGACTCACCCCGATCGACGAGTGTCGGCGTGGCCTGCACGCGCACCCCGGCATGCTTGAGTTCGACGCTGTCCGCCAGATCCTGCTCGGGCCAGGCGGTCAGACCGGTTTCGCGCAGGGCATCGTCGCTGGCCTGGGCCACCGCGGCGCGCGCGCGATCGCCCAGGTCACGACTGAGTTTTTCCAGATCACGACCGGTGGCGACGACGTCGCCGTCATCGTCGACGATTTCGAAACGCAGTTTGAGATGCGGGCTCGGGGTGAAACCGTCCCAGGCGTCGGCCGGAATATGAAGCCCAGTCATGGCATGAATGGCCTCGCGTAGCGCATCCAGCGGATCGCCCTGGCCGAATTCAGCGCGCTCGGCGGCCGCACGGGCAAAATCCGGCACCGGCACCACCGCGCGTCGCAGGCGCTTGGGCAGCGCCTTGAGATATTCACGATATTTTTCTTCTAGCAGACCCGGCACCAGCCATTCCGCGCGTTCCGGTGGCATTTGCTTGAGCGCGGCCAGCGGCACACGCGCGGTAACACCGTCTTTTTCGGTGCCGGGCTCGAACGCATAATCGAGCGCGACCGGCAGATCGCCCAGGCGCATGCTTTGCGGATAGGCATCGGCCGGTAAATCGACGCCGGCATGGCGTAGCAGCTGGTCCTCGTCGAAGCGCAGCACACTGTCGTCGTTGTTCTTGAGCCACTTCTGCAGCGTTTTCTGATCACGTACGTCGGCCGGCAGGCGTTCGTCGTAGAAGCGCGCCTGCGTGGTTTCGTCGACCAGCAGATCGCGCCGTCGAAAACGCGCTTCCTGCGCCGCGATATCCTCGACGATAAGCTGGTTGTATTGCAGAAACTCCGGTACGCGCCCTCGTGAGTCGGCTACCGCGAACGCCACCAGACCGTCGCGGATAAAGATTTCGCGGGCGACGAGCGGTTCCATCCGGCCGAAATCCACCTTGCGCCCGTCGGCGAGGGTAAGCCCGAACAGCTTCACCCGTTCGCGTGCGGCCACCTGCCCGCGACGTTTCTCCCAGTGCGGTTCGTAGTGTTCACGGGTGACCAGATGATCGGCCGCTTTTTCAATCCATTTAGGGTCGACACCGGCGACGGTATGGGCAAACAGGCGGCTGGTTTCGATCAGTTCGCCGGCGACCATCCATTTCGGATTCTTCTTGGCCAGCCCCGAGCCGGGGAAGATTCGGAACTTGCGGCCCCGTGTGCCCTGATACTCGCCTTTCTCTTCGAGCTGCCCCACATGATCGAGCAGACCCGGCAGAAGCCCCTGATGCAGGGCAACGAAGTCGACTTCGGCAAGCCGCCCCTGAGCCGGATCGTTACTGATACCTAGATCGGCGCCGATACGGCGCAGCTGACGCGCCAGATCTTCCCACTCGCGCATACGCATGAAGTTGATGAAGCGCTCGCGACACCATTTACGCAGCTGATTGCCGCTGTGCTCGCGCCGTGCCTGGGCGAAGGCGTCCCAGAGCTTCAACAGGCTGACGAAATCCGAGCGCACGTCGGCGAACTCACGTTGGGCCTGGTCGGCCGCTTCGCGCATGGCCGGCGGGCGCTCGCGCGGGTCCTGAATGGTCAGCCCCGCCGCGAGTACCCGCATGGCGGTAGCGACGCCCATCGCCTGACCCGCGATGAGCATGCGCCCGATACGCGGATCCAGCGGCAGGCGCGCGAGCTGACGGCCAAGTGCCGTGATGCGCTTGTTCTCCATGGCCTGTAGCTGGGTAAGCAGATTACGGCCATCGTTGATATAGCGCCGTTCGGGTGGATCGATGAACGGGAAATTCTCGATCTCACCAAGCTTCAGGTCGGCCATGGTCAACAAGACGCTGGCCAGATTGGTGCGCCGGATTTCCGGATCGGTGAACGCCGGTCGATTGTCGTAATCGTCTTCGTCGAATAGACGAATACAGATACCCGGCGCGACGCGCCCGCAGCGCCCGGCACGCTGGTTGCAACTGGCCTGAGAGACGGGCTCGATGGGCAAACGCTGCACCTTGGCCGCGGTCGAATAACGGCTGATTCGCGCCAGCCCGCTATCGATCACGTAACGAATACCGGGCACCGTAAGCGAGGTTTCGGCCACATTGGTCGACAACACCACCCGGCGACCGTTGCTGGCCGAAAAAATCCGGTTCTGGGCACTACGCGTCAGGCGCGCATAAAGCGGTACGATTTCAGCGGTGAACTTGTCGCCCGCCAGTGCTTTCGACAGATGTCGCTCGCAGTCGCGTATATCGCGCTCGCCGGGTAGAAACACCAAAATATCGCCCGAGCCGGTGCCCTCACCTGGCCGCCAGAGCTCGCGCACGGCCGACTCCACGGATTGCGGCAGATCGTCGTCGTTTTCTTCCGGCGGGCGATAGCGAACCGTCACCGGATAACCGCGCCCTTCTACGTTGATCACCGGTGCCTCGTCGAAAAAACGGGCAAAGCGATCCGGGTCGATGGTTGCCGAGGTAACGACGACTTTCAGATCCGGGCGCTTGGGCAATAGCTGCTTCAGATAGCCGAGCAGAAAATCGACGTTGAGCGTGCGCTCGTGGGCCTCGTCAATCACGATCGCTTCATAGGCGTTCAGAAAGCGATCGCGTGCGGTCTCCGCCAGCAGAATGCCGTCGGTCATCAGTTTGATCTGGGTGGCATCCGAGAGTTTTTTCTCGAACCGGGTCTGGAAACCCACCAGATCGCCGAAGGATGTATCCAGCTCTTCGGCAATACGCTGGCCGACACTGCGCGCGGCCAATCGGCGCGGCTGGGTATGGCCGATCAGCCCACGCGCGCCAAAGCCCGCCTGCATGAGAATCTTAGGCAATTGCGTGGTCTTACCGGAGCCGGTTTCGCCGCAGACGACTACCACCTGATGGCGCTCGAGCGCAGCGCGGATTTCGTCGGCGCGTGCAGTGACCGGCAGACCTTCGACCAGCTCGACCTCGCCGCGCGCGCTCGCTCGCCTTTCGGTGATCGTCGCGCTCTTTTCGATTTCGGCAGCGACGCGCGCCCTCGCCTCGGCGTCACGTGCTCGCTGCCAGCGGCGTGTGAGCCGATGTCGATCGCGTGTTTGCACGTGGCCCAGCACGTGATCGGTTTGAGCGGTTGCGGTCAATTTTTTTCCTCGAATCGACGGTAACTGTGCGAACCGTTGATGGCCGCGAACGCACGCATCGGTTAGCCTGCGCCTCTCAGAGGACTGGCAAGCAGACCATGAATTTTCATACGCGCAAGTGGATCAAACCCGAAGATCTCAATCCGAACGGCACTCTGTTCGGCGGCAGCCTGCTGCGCTGGATCGATGAAGAAGCCGCGATCTACGCGATCGTTCAGCTCGATCATCGCCATATCGTCACCAAGTACATGTCCGAAATCAATTTCGTGTCCAGTGCGCGCCAGGGCGACATCATCGAGTTGGGCATTGCCGCGACCCGTTTTGGTACCACTTCGCTAACCATGCGTTGTGAAGTGCGCAACAAGATCACGCGCCGCAGCATCCTGCGAATCGACAAAATCGTGTTCGTGAGCATGGGCGAAGATGGCCGCCCGCGTCCGCACGGCAAGACCGAAGTCACCTATATCAAGGACCGTTTCGCCGACGGCGCAGAAGACGCCGAATGATCGCGAGCGAACTCGATCCGTGCCCGCGCCAGCCCGGTGCGGGCCGGCTGTTACTGCTGCTCGGCCTGGTCGTGGCGATCGCCGGCTGTACGCCCGCCACGCTCAAGCAACGTAACGGCTACTGGGCCGATCAGGCTCAAACCGCGCAGGCCTTCAATCATCGTGTGCGTTTTCTGGTGCTGCACTATACCGGCGGCGATGAAGCGCGGGCGATCAAGGTATTGACCGGCCCGTCCGTGAGTTCGCATTACGTGGTTGCCGACCAGCCACCCCGGCGTGGCGGCAACCCGGTGGTATACCAACTCGTCGACGAGCACGCGCGTGCCTGGCATGCCGGGCGCAGTGCCTGGGGCGGCCGAACCCATCTCAACGACAGTTCGATCGGTATCGAAATCGTCAATCCCGGCCCGGTTGATACGCCCAGTGGCACCGTCTGGCGCGGTTTTGACGGTGGACAGATCGAAGCGGTTACCACGCTGGCGCGCGATATTATCGCGCGTTATGACATCGCCCCCGAAAATGTCGTCGCGCATGCCGACATTTCACCCGGTCGCAAAATCGACCCTGGGCCGGCGTTTCCCTGGGAGCAGCTCTATCGGCAAGGCATCGGTGCCTGGCCCGACGAACCCACCGTCAATGCTTATCGAGAGCGCTTCCGCTACGCCATGCCCGGCATCGCTGCCATCCAGTCCGCGCTGTCACGCTATGGCTACGATATCGACACCACCGGCGTGCTCGATCAACCAACCCACTCGGTCGTCGTCTCCTTTCAGATGCATTTTCGCCCCGGGCGCTACGACGGCATCCCCGACCTGGAAACCGTTGCGCGGCTCTGGGCGCTTAACGACAAATACCGCTAGTTTTTTCAAGCGGCGCATTCAGGTTTGCACGACCGGCTAAACCGCTGACTGATTGCGAAAATTTCTATTTTTCGTCGCAAACAGGTCGTGTCCTCGTTGCGCATACGATTTTACAGCGCGGCGTCGTGCCGCTAATACTCGATCCATTCGATCAATAACAAAAACCCGATTTGACGCACCTGCGTCGAGTAACAAGGGGCCCGAATGGATCGAGTCGACGTCTTCATCACCAATCTCTATCAATCGATCGAACACTGTCGTACCGACAGCTTTCGTGAAACCGCGCTGCAGCTGCTGAGTTCGGTCATCGATTTCGATGGCGCCCTCTGGGGCTGCGGAAACTACACATCCTGCGTATTTCACAGCGTGGCGACCCTCGGCTCGAGCCGGGCTACTCACGCGCGCTCGAACAGACCCAAACCATCAATCCCATGTTGCCGGCATTGATGGCCAACGTCGGTGATGCCGTGGATATGCGTTCGATCATCGACGACACGGCGTTTCGGCAAAGCGCGATCTATCGCCAATGTTTTTCCCGTTACGGCGTCGAGCGGGTAATCAGCTATCTCGCCTACGATGGACGCAGACATATTTATACGTTGCTGAGCTTGTATCGTTTCGACGCGGAACGGGCGTTCACGGACTACGAGCGGGCAATGTTCGAACGAGTCGCCTATCACCTGATCGCCGCAGAAAGCCATGCCTTCTTCTTTCATGTCGCCCGGCGGGATCGTCTGGCACATACCAGTATTCATGCGGCCGTCTGCGACGATCATGGTCTGCTTTATCAAGCCCAGCCGAGCTTCATCGACCTTGTAGAAGCCACGTTCGAGAACTGGCATCAGCCCCACTTGCCTTTTGCGTTGCCTGCGCCCGGCGAATCCGTGATATGCAACGGCCTTCATATCGAAAACGAACCGCTGGGCGATCTGTTCTGTATCGCGATTCGTTACGCGGGCCCGCTGGACGCCCTCCAACGCCGCGATCGTGAAATCGTCGCCGGCATCTGTCGCGGTATGACATTCAAGGATATTGGCCGCGAACTGCATCTGGCGCCTTCCACGGTCTCCAATCGCCTGTACCGCGTGTATCGAAAGCTGGGGGTAACCAGCCGCAGCTCCCTTGTACGGCTGATTCACCGCTCGTCGCTTTAGCATTCGGCGCTACCAGGGCCACGAAGCCCGGTATAAATTTACCTGCCTTATCGCTGTACCTGCCGCCTGCGCTCGGCTATCAATGAATACAGGTTCGTGTTTTTACGCCCTTCCGACGCCAACGGACGGTGCACTGAACGCAGCAGCCGTTCTTTGGGGGAACAGCGATGATCAACAGTCGAGCAGGTTTTGTCCGGGGCGCGGTGGTCGCGCTCTTTTTCGCCTCTACTCTACTGAGTGGCTGTAGCGACGATAACGACAACGTGACGGTCGCCTCGAACGGCAGCTCGAACGAATCGCCGGACACGGGCAACGAAACAGCCGAGCCACGCGTTTTCACCATCTCGCCCGGCGAGAGTGCAACGACCGATGCCGTAGCGGCCTTCTTCGAAGCCGCGCCGGGCGACACCATCGAGTTCGAGGCCGGTTTTTTCGACTTCACCACCGGCCTGGTGATGCAAAACACCGAAGGCGTGACCGTCAAGGGCGCCGGCATGAACAACACCGTGCTTTCCTTTGAAGACAGCGACACGGCCGAAGGCTTTCTGATCAGCAACGTACGCGGCGTGGTCGTGACCGACCTGACCGTCACCGATACGCCCGGTGACGGTATCAAGGTCAAGAGTTCCGATATCGTTACCTATCGCAACGTGCGCACCATGTGGTCCAGCGCGGATACGCCGGTCGGCGCCGACAACTATCAGACCGCCATCCATTACGAATGCCCGGCCGAGCCGATCAGTGAACTCAACCCGGCCCCTTATCAGCCCGACTCGGGCAACGGACGCTACGGCATCTATCCCGTGCAGGCGAGCAACGTCCTGCTCGACAACGTCGAATCCCTGGGCGCGTCGGATGCCGGTATCTACGTCGGCCAGAGCGACGACATCATCATCAAGAACAGCCGTGCGCTCTACAACGTTGCCGGCTATGAATTCGAGAATACGCAGCGCGCGGAGATGTTCGACAACATCGCCGAGTGCAATACCGTCGGCTACATCATCTACGACCTGCCGTATCTCACCCAGTACGGCTACCAGGCGCGCATGCATCACAACGTGGCGCGCAACAACAACTTCGACAACTTCGCGGCCGGCGGTATCGTTTCGCAGGTGCCCAAGGGTAGCGGCCTGATCACGCTGGCCTACGATCAGGTCGAAGTCGACCACAATGAATTCAGCGATCATCAGACCGGCGCGATTCTGATCACCAGCTATGAATTGATCGGCGACGATGGCGATCTGCGTCAGGACGTCTATACCGAAGCGCTGTCAATTCACGACAACAGCTTCGACAATTCGGGCTATTCGATGCCGCCACCCGACCTGCAGGCACTGGCCGAGGGCGATGTCTCAAGTGCGTTACCGACCATCATCGCGCTCAAGAACGGCGGTCAGGGCGCAGACATCATCTGGGACGGCGTCTACGACGGCCCCAACGATTGCGCCAAACCCGATGTGCCCAAAAACGATCGTGGTAAACCGCAGTTCGAAGGCACCGACGTCAAACCGGCCAATTGCGGCGACGCAGACGGCAACGGCGTGGCTGATCGCTACAACGCCTACAAATTCGACGACAGCGACACGCGCAAGAAACCGTCGATGTGGATCTGTATCGAAAACAACACCTACACCGGCAGCCCGGGTGCGCCCGAATTCGCCAACATCCATGGCTTGGCCGGTCTCGAAGCGCTCAATGCGGTTCTTGATCCGAGCCAGCTCGGCGATCCGAATTATCTCCCCGGCGTACTCGCGGGTATCCCCGATTTCGCAGCGGATAACGATTCATCGCCACATCAATGTCAGCTTGAATACGGCGAAACCCTACCGAGCATGCCGGCGGTGGAACTGGCGACCTATACGCTGCCCGAAGGCGGCAATGGCCGGCCCACCGAAGAACAGATTGCACAAATGTGCGCTCGTGACACCGAGGGTCAGATCAACTGGGACGCCCTCGCGGAAGTCGACTGCCCTGATCTGGCCAGCTATCACCTGTTCAACGATCCACAGGATCCCAGTACCGACAGCAACGGCGGCACGCCCTACGACCTGAACACACAACTGTTTTCAGATTACGCCACCAAGTATCGCTTTGTATTCATGCCCGAAGGCACGGCCGCAACCTACCGCGACGGAAGCGAAAACGTGAATGCCGCCTACGACTTTCCTGTTGGCACCGTCATCGCCAAGACATTCTCCTTCGAAGACGAAGGGGCGGGCACAGTCAATCACGTGGAAACACGGCTGTTGATCAAGCGTGAAGACAGCGACGGCACCCTAGTCTGGGAAGGCCTGCCCTATATCTGGCAAACCGATGGCAACGGCAAGCGCGTTGCCCGGCTATCCAAGGGCGGCGGCACGGCAGCCGTGTCCTGGAACTACACCGACGATCATAGCGGCAACCTGCACCAGGGCAGTACCGACAGTTATCGTATCCCCAACGCAGCGCAATGCGTGACCTGCCATGCCAACACGCACAATGTGGCCGGCGCGGCCCCGATCGGCCCGAAACCACGCAATCTGAACAAGCCCTATGCCTACGATGATGCCGGCATGGCCAACCAGATCGCCTACTGGGTCGATCACAACCTGCTCACCGGCGCGCCGGCTGATTTGGGCGTGGATACCAATACGATGATTGCCACCAAGATCGAGCGCATTCCCTATTTCAACGTGCCGGGCGATGGCGGCAACGCAGCGAATTCCGATGCCGATATCGAACAACGAATTCGCGGCTATCTCGAAGTCAACTGTGCGCATTGCCACAACGAAGGCGGCGCGGCTTCGAATACCGGTCTGTATCTGGATTACTTCCGCGCCGTGAACTCGTCCTATGGGATCTGCAAGACGCCCACCGCGGCCGGCGCTGGTTCCGATGGCCGTCCGCACGATATCCAGCCGGGCAGCGTGAGCGAGTCGATCATGCCATTCCGGATGGGCTCCAACGATGTCGAAGCGAAGATGCCACCGATCGCTCATAGCGTCGTTCACGACGAAGCACTCGAACTGCTCAACGAATGGATCGAGAATGTGGTCGACAGCGAGTATGAAGACGGCGCGTGCGCCAACGGCCCGTCATTGGGTGCGATCCGGTAACGTATCGCCCCAGCGCGTCACCGGGGAAAAGCGCTCTATACGACAGCGCCAGCCGGGCGCTCGCCCACCCGGCTGGCGCTATTCGGCCTCTTCAGCGCGAGCGAGCGGCCACAAGCTTGTCGCGAGCCGCGATCACACGACGCGCGGCATCCTCGCCGTCGTCGCCGAACGCCGTCATGTGGCCCATCTTGCGGCCCGGGCGCGCCTCGGCTTTGCCGTAAAGATGCAGCTTGAGCGCCGGGTCGGCGAGTGCAGCGCGCCAGTCCGGCATGCCGTTATCCCACAAGTCGCCCAGCAAATTGACCATAGCCGATGGGCGCAGTCGGCGCGTATCGCCCAGCGGCAATGCACAGACAGCACGCAGCTGCTGCTCGAACTGGCTGGTCACACAGGCGTCAAAACTGAAATGGCCGGAGTTGTGCGGCCGCGGTGCAAGCTCGTTAACTACCAGTTCGCCGTCGTGCTTCAAGAAAAACTCCACACAAAGCACGCCCACCACATCGAGTGCTTCGAGCACGCCGCGGGCAATCTCGATCGCGTTGGCTGTGATTTTGGGGGCGATATCCGGGTCCGGAATCGACACGTCGAGGATATGATCGCGGTGTCGATTCTCGGTGACGCCATAATGCGCGAACTCGCCGTCGCAGCCGCGGGCCGCAACCACCGAAATCTCGCGCTCGAAATCAACGAAGCCTTCGAGTACCGCCTCGCCGGCACCAATGCTTTGCCAGGCTTCATCGGCCTCATCCAGCGCACGAATCACCGCCTGGCCCTTGCCGTCGTAGCCGAAGCCGGCCGTCTTGAGCACGGCCGGTGTGCCCAGGCGCTCGAGCGCGGCATCGAGCGCGGCACGATCGGGCACATGTTCGAACGGTGCCGTGGGAAATCCCGCGCCGTGTAGAAAATCCTTTTCTCGCTGGCGGTGCTGGGCGGTATGCAGCACTTCGCCGCGTGGTCGTACCGGCACATGCTCGTTCGCGATACGTGCGGCATCGAACGGTACATTTTCGAATTCGAAGGTCACCACATCGACCCGGCTGGCGAATTCAGCCACCGCATCGAGATCGTTGTAATCACCCACGGCTTCACGATCGGCGACCTGACCCATCGGCGTATCGTCGCCGGGCGAAAAGGTATGTACGCGATAGCCCATACGGCGTGCAGCCAGCGCAAACATGCGCCCGAGCTGGCCACTGCCCAGCACACCCACGGTCGCGCCCGGAAGAATCGGTCGGCTCATAGCGGCAACTCGTCGTTTTCGACCTTTTCGGCCTGCTTCTGGCGGAACTCGGCGAGGGCGTTGCGCAGCTCGGGGCGGGTATTGGCGAGCATGGCCACGGCAAACAAGGCCGCATTACGCGCGCCGGCGTTGCCGATGGCAAATGTCGCAGTCGGCACGCCGCCAGGCATCTGAACGATCGATAGCAACGAATCCAGGCCGTTGAGGGCACGGCTTTTCACCGGCACCCCAAGCACCGGAACGAGGGTCTGGGCAGCGACCATGCCAGGCAGATGCGCAGCGCCGCCGGCGCCGGCGATGATGATTTCCAGCCCGCGCTGGTCGGCCGTATGCGCATAGTCGCGCATCACGTCCGGCGTGCGGTGTGCCGAGACCACCTTGCATTCATGGGCCACGCCGAACTCGTCGAGTACCTCATGCGCGGCCTTCATGGTGTCCCAATCCGACGTACTGCCCATGATGACGCCGACACACGGCTTGTCGTTATCCATTTCGCCCCCTGCCCAGCTCGCAGAAAAGCGCTCTAGTCTATCAACTAAGTCGCATGACGGTATGTATACCGCGTGTAAGTACTCAGTCGAGCACGATCAGATGATTGGGCAGCTCGTTGCGTTCGTGGGTCGCCGGCACCGCATGCGCCAGCTTTTCGCCGCAGGCGGCAATGCATTCAGTGAACCCGGTCAGCGTTTCGCCGATACGAACACGGGCGGTAAAGGCTGCGACAATGGCCTGCCACTCTTCGTCGGGCACATGCTCGGAAATACCGCGATCGACGATAATTTCGACATAGCGCTCGGCTTCCGATACGAAGATCAGCATGCCGGTGGCATCGGCCGTATGGTGCAGATTCTGTTCCAAAAACTGCCGCCGTGCCAGATTGCCCGCACGCCAATGCCGGATCGGCCGCGGGATCAGGCGCGTGGTTACGCTCGGCAGGCGAAACGCCAAGGCCAGCGCCACGAATACGCCCCACTGCAACAGTAAAAGCAGACGGGCGTCGATAGCGGTTGTGAAGAACAACAAGGCGCCCGGCAGAATAAGCGCCACGAGACCGGCCCACAGCAATGGGATATAGGCATAGTCGTCGGCGCGCTCGGCCAGCACGGTCACCAGCTCGGCATCGGTATTGCGCTCTACTGCGGTAATGGCCTCGGCCACCTGCTTGCGCTCGTTGTCACTGAGTAAAGTCATTGATCGCTACCAACCACCCGATGCACCGCCGCCGCCGAAGCTGCCGCCACCGCCAGAAAAACCACCGCCGCCGAAACCGCCACTGCTTCCGCCACCAAAGCCGCCGCCCATGAGGATTGGCACGCCCATGCCGCGCCGACGCTTGCCGCCCCGGCCGCCGCCACCGCCGCTGCCGAACAGTGCAATGATCACAACCAGCAGCACGAAGAAGCCGATGCTGCGCAGCAAGGATGGCCGCCCCGTTTCGCCACGCGAACGCTGCTCGGGCTCGGCAAACGGATCACCGCCGAGCACCCGGATGATGGCTTCGGTACCGGCGACGATACCCTGACTGAAATTGCCCTGCCGAAAGGCCGGCGTAATGATGTTGTTGATGATTACCGACGACTGCGCATCGGTCAGCCGGCCTTCGAGGCCATAGCCCGCATCGATACGAATCTTGCGCTCGGCCTGGGCAATAGTCAGCAATGCGCCATTATCTTCACCGGCCTGACCGATACCCCAGTGGCGGCCGAGCTGATAGCCGTAGTCATCGATTGTCTCGCCGGCCAGATCGGGCAGAGTCACGACCACCAGCTGCTCGCCGCTGGCTTGTTCATGCGCGGCCAACATGTCGGTGAGCTTTTGCTCGTCGGCCGCATCAATCATGTCGGCGTTGTCGACGACCCGTCCCGTAAGTTCGGGAAACGAAGGCGCTGCCCAGGCCAATGCGGCCCAAAGCCAGAGAACAAGCGCCAGCGTGAGCTGGCGGCGCGGATCGACAAGCCCGATACGCATCAGAACTGAACCTGGGGCGCCTGGTCTGCGTTTTCAGCCGTGGCCTCGAAGTTGGCGTGCGGCTCCATATCGCCATACAGCAGCGAATGCCAGATCCGGCCCGGAAATGTACGTAGCTCGGTGTTGTAGCGCTGTACGGCCTGAATGAAATCACGCCGGGCCACGGCGATACGGTTTTCCGTACCTTCCAGCTGCGATTGCAGGGCCAGGAAGTTCTGGTTCGATTTCAGATCGGGATAGCGCTCGGAGACCGCCATCAGCCGGCTCAGCGCACTGCTCAATTCGCCCTGCGCCTGCTGGAACTGCTGAAGTTTCTGCGGGTTGTTGAGAATATCTTCATCCACCTGAATCGATGTCGCCTTCGAGCGCGCTTCGATCACGGCGGTGAGTGTTTCGCGCTCTTGCTGGGCAAAGCCTTTCACTGTCTCGACCAGGTTCGGCACCAGATCCGCACGCCGCTGGTACTGATTTTCGACCTGCGCCCAGGCCGCTTTGACCTGTTCGTCGTATGTCGGAATGTTGTTCACGCCGCAGCCGGTCAGTGAAACCAGCAGTGCGATCAGCATCAACAGACCAGTCAGACGTTTATAAGAAGTCACAGGCAGGGCCAGCATGAATACGAACTCCGTGAACGCTTTACAGCTAAGAGGTGCACTTTACGGCAAACAAGAACATTGCGACATGATGGACGGGCTCGGACAAAGCTACGAAATAAGCTGATTGTGTGCGATGCATCCCTGTATCGCTCAGCGCACACGCGCTACTGGCCCCCGAGCAAACGTATCGCAATAAAGATCGCGGCGATCACGATAAAGGCCGCCATACCGGTAGCGAGCGCATGCCGTCGCCATAATTTGAGTGCGCGTTCGCCGAATAACCACACCAACAATGCCAGGCCAAAATAACGCAGGCCTCGGGCCAGCCCCACGGCCGCGAGAAATAACGGTAACGAATAGCCGGCAATACCGGCGGCCAGCAATGCGACCTGGAACGGTACCGGCGTGACGCCGATGGTCAGAATCGCGACAAAGCCATTGTCCGAGAACGTCTGTTCGAATCCTTCGTAGGCATCTTGGGCGTTCAACCACCCGAGCAGCGTCTGACCGACCGTATCGAACAGAAAAAAGCCTACGGCGTAGCCGATCAGAGAGCCGGCGATACAGCCGGCCAGCGTCACCGCCGCGATCAGCCATAGCCGCTGCGGCCGCGCGAGCATGTACGGCACCATGATCAGCTCGATGGGGATCGGCAGCACCGTAGTTTCGGCCGCCGAAAGCACACCCAGCCAAAGCAATCCATAAGGCGAGTCGAGCAAGCGCTCGGTCCATACGGTCGCCCTACTCATGCAGCCGAAATAGGCATGGGTCGTACAGCAGCCGTCATTGATTGTTGGGTCATGCAGTAGTCAGAACGACAGCTGGACTGAATCGTCGTCAGCCATGAACGGGCGTGCCCGGGCCATAGCCATCCAGTGGCGGGTTTCCAGATTGTAGTCCCGCTTCTGGGCCGCACGTGCAAAGGTATAGCCGCCGTCATCACGCCAGACGATCACGCCGTACTCGGCGGGTATCTCGTCTACTGTGGCGATGCCTTCGACGATGACGAAAAACACTTCGGCAGCCAGTTCGCGATAGCGCTCTATCTTACCCGATCGCAGCTCGCCCAACAGATCGCTGCGGCGCACCTTGACCTCATGTACCTGTGGTGCGAGATGATCGGGTCGAAGGCTGCGCGTGAGCGAAAACACGTCTGGCTTGCAAGGCGCCCAACGCGCATTCTCGGTATTCGTATCGACGGTATGCACCGACAATTCGGTGAATACCAGCCGCCCGAGACCGACAAGATGACGTGCTACGCCTTCCACCACCTGAGCATGGCGGCTGCGCGTCTTGCGATTGTGTACCACGGTATCGCCCAATGCCGCCCGCCCGGCATCTGTAAGCAGAAAACAACTTGCCTGAGCGCTGTCCGTGGCTTCTTCGACTAGCCCCCAGCGCAATAGATCAATATCGATATTGTCGTGACAGGCCCAGCCATGGCTGCGCCAGTAATGACGCAGCCGCGTACCGTGCCGACGCGGCAACACGGAAGGCTGATCGTTATTCTGAGATTTTCGATGGGCAAGTACGCTCATGGCTTCATGGCCTAGCGATGGGTAAAGGCCTTGCGGGTGTTCAATAAAATGCCCGGCCGAAGCCGGGCATCGAAACGCCGATTATAGACACCCGCTATTGATCGGTCGCGCCTTCGGACGTGTCGCTATCGGTAGCGTCCTCTTCCGTATCGGCTGGGGTGTCCTCCATGGATTTATCGTGCGACATCTGGCCGCTTTCCTTGAGCTCTTCTTTCTGAGCCTTGGTGGCCGGCATGTCGCTGGTCTGGGGCACCTGCTCGCCGGTGCGTGTGCCATCGGCCTGATCCGGCACGTTGCGCATGCTTTCAGCTTGATGCTCGGTGGCGGGCATGGCGGTATCGTCTGCTGTGCTCTGCTCGGCTGCAAACGCCGGTAATGCAAACGCACAGCCCATCAGGGTCAGTCCTAGGCCGGCACGTACTAGCGTGTGAATAGGGTCGAACATCTCTCCTCCTTGCCTTCGTATGACGCGGCTTTGTTGTGGCGGCGAATCATCTATGGCGGCGCCTGTTCGCCAAGACCGCTTGGGGAATATTCAATGTCGCGCAATCGATCGACGGCTTCAAGCGTTTTCGGTTTTATATGACTCTTTAAACGACGCTCATAAAAAAGCCCGGCCTTGGCCGGGCTCAAGCGCTTTGTCGAACGATACCTAGTGGCTGGCCAGCGCCATGGGGGCATGATGAACACCGTTGAGATCGAGCACTTCAATCTGGCTGCGGCTGGCCGGCACGCTCTGATGCGACGGCGAAGCCGCAGTCGTATTGTCGGCTGCGCCGTGGCGCAGCATCGCGCTCTGCGAAGCCGACATCGGCGTGATGTTGTCTTGATAATTGCTCGGCTTCTCGGCGGCGCCCGCCGGCACGGCAAAGCCGGCCAGCGTCAGAATACCGGCAACGAAAGTGTTACGGCGTTGGCTACGACGGGTCGTGGACATGGATTTTCCTCAAAGATAAATGACAAAACAAAATCTGTTGAGGAAGACAATTGACGCGCTTGCCGCGTTTTCAATCGCTGCAGTGCAACATTTTTCAGATCGCGGCAAATCAGTCTTGTTAGTGACTTTTTAGTCGTTTTTAACGCCATTTTGATTACAAATGCCTATACCTGTATCGAGGCTTTCTATGATGGCGTATCTGCTGTACCAGGACGCGCCTGTTCGGGCATTTCACGCATGCTTCGCCTGAAGACAAGCCAGGCCATGCTGCCGGCCAACGCATTGCCGAGCGCGGCCCCCAGGCCCACATAAGGCATCTCTCCACCCAGCCATACACCGAGAGCGATACAGGGCAAATAGCATACGAACAGGCGCGCGAACGAGATCATCATTGCGCGCAGCGGCCAGCCCAGCGCGTTGGAGGCCGAAACCACGAGCATGCACAAGCCCAGCAACGCATAGCTGGGCAACATG
This sequence comes from Salinisphaera shabanensis E1L3A, assembly GCF_000215955.2. GTDB lineage: Bacteria > Pseudomonadota > Gammaproteobacteria > Nevskiales > Salinisphaeraceae > Salinisphaera > Salinisphaera shabanensis. The sequence goes on along the minus strand of NZ_AFNV02000023.1, from coordinate 7,407 downwards.
GCACGGATCAGCCAGGTCAAACCATCGCGTACGGCCTCGTCACTGGACAACGCTCCGGCCACCCAGGGTGCAGCCAGGGCCAGAACCGTACCCAATACCAATTGCCAGACGATCACGGTCTGGAATGCAATCGACATCAACGCGCGAATACGTGGCCAGTTGCCGGCGCCGTAGCAATGCCCGAGCCACGGCGGCAATGACATGGTCAGCCCCAGCACCAGCATCAGGGAGACCGTTTCCAGCCGGCTGACCAGCCCCCAGGCCGCCACGGCCTGTTCGCCCAGTGATGCGATCAGTGCGGTAGCCGCCATCGCCGATAGCGCTGGCATGAGCTGACTGAGCATGGCCGGACCCGCGATCACCGCAAATGGCGCAGTCGAGCGGCGCGCTTCGCCTATCAGATCGGCACTACTGAGCCAGTCTCGCTCGCTCAGGCGCCACCCCAACAACATCAGGCCCAGCAAGAACGACAACGTCGTCGCCCAGGCCGCGCCGGGCAAGCCCAGGCCCGACCAGCCACCGACACCAAAGATCAGCAAGGGGTCGAACACGAGATTCAGGGCGCTGGTGGTCACCATGAGCAGCCCCGGCAGCCGCGTATTGTTATGCGCCCGGAACAGGGTATAACCGAAATACAGCAACGCAGAGAACCAGTTCGCCAACAGCTGAACCGGCCAGTAGTGGCCTATGAGTTCGAGCGCTTCGCCTTCGGCGCCGAGCTGGCGAAACAGCGGCACATGAAACACCCAGAGCACGATCGCAAGACAACCGATCACCACGGCCCCGCCGAACAGCACCAGGCTACCCAGACGTCGTGCGCGTTCGAGCTCACCAGCGCCGACCGCACGCGAGATGAGCGCAGCAATGGCGATGCCCAGGCCGACCTGAACGCCGATCATCAGAAAGGTGATCGGAAAGGTGAACGATTGCGCCGCCAGGGGCACCGTGCCAAGACGCGCGACGAAAGCCGAGTCGACCAGCTGAAAGCCCAGCAGCGACATCACACCGATCGCCATCGGCCAGGTCTGGGCGAACAACTGCCGACGCAGCGCGCCGCTGCTCGCGCGAGGGGAAGAAAAATCGCTCAAGTCAAAGAATCCGCGGGTGCGAGAATGCCGCGCGATTCTACGCCATGCCGTGCGCGCGCGATGCAGTCTTCGCGCAGTCGCGTGCAATACCTGCTACGTGAGAGCTAGGCTATTGCAACCGGGAAGGTTCTACACCGCATCACGAGGTCTTATGCACGCTATTCGTTTTCATGTTCTGGGGCTGCTTATGGTTGCCGTGCTCAGCGGCTGTGCTGGCACGCCGACGTTCGTGCAGCTGGCCGATACGCAATGGCAACTCCAGCAACTCGATGGCCAAGCCATCGATGCCGACTCCATGCGGCGCATGCCTTATCTGTTACTGCACGCCGACCAGCGTCTCGAAGGCTTTACCGGCTGCAATCGGGTCAACGGCCGCTATAGCGGTAACGATGACACCCTGCGTTTCGATTCGCTGGCCAGCACCCGCCGCTACTGTGCCGAAGGCATGGATATGGAACAGGCCTTCACGCACGCGCTCGAACGCACCCAACACGCCGAAATCGACGGCGACACTCTGTCGCTGCTCGATTCCCAGGGGCACACCCTGGCCCAGCTGCATCGTCACAGCACGCGTTAGGCGCGACAGCGATGTGGATTACGCGATTCGCCGCATAAATTCCGTGCGGCGAACCGCCTGCTGACGGGCCTTGATCCCAGTGGATCGATATTGGGGGTAGCCACTGTCGCGGCAACTGTATATAAATACAGTTATGAACAAACAACACCCTACAACTGTCGATTCGCGTGGCCATCGCCTGGCCGAACATGAAGCCTACTGGCAGCGTTTTGGTGTGCATCGCGCCACGCGCCAGGCACAGCTGCCAGCCATGGCCACGGGCTGGCTTGGATTGGACCGGCAACTACCCGGTGGCGGTTATCCAATCGGTGCGGTTACCGAACTGCTGTGTAAAAGCGCGGGCCTGGGTGAACTCAGCCTGTTGCTGCATGCGCTTGCCCAGCGCATGGCAGAACAGCCCAGGCGCCAGCTCGCCTTTATCGCACCGCCGGCTACGCTGCATGCCCCCGCGCTTGCCCAGGCCGGCATCGATTGCGCCCGAGTGCCGATCGTGACCTGTCGCGACGAGAGCGAAAAAGTCTGGTGTGTCGAACAAATGGCACGAGCGAATGCATTCGCCGGTTTCGTCGTCTGGGGCGATCGACTCGATACCACGGCCCTGCGCCGCCTGCAGCTTGCTGCCGAAAAGGCTGTTTGCCCGATTTTTGTCTATCGCGATATCCGGGCCGCCGCTGAGCGCTCACCGGCGGCACTGCGTCTGGCGATCACGGCCCAGAATACGGGTCAGCGCCTCGAAATACTCAAATGCCGCGGCCCGGCCGGCGCGCGTATCAACGGCCTACAACCCGGCGCCGAGTGCGTCTGGCAATTCGACGCCATAGAGCCTGATCTTGACGCGTTGCGTGCAACCGCCTGCAACGACATTCCCGAACCCGACCGTGTATCCCATGTGGCTCGCTCTTCGTTTCCCCCATTGGGCGCTCGATAGTCGCGCCGCCGGCGCCGACCGGCAGCCGAGCACAAGCCCGGCGCTGGTTGTCGCCGAACAGCGCGGCAAGCGTCATGTTGTGGCCGCCGGTACGCCGACACTCGAACAAGGCGTGCGCCGCGGCATGCTGCTGGCCGATGCCCGTATGCGCGCACCCGATGCGCAGGTACTTGCCCGGCATATCGCCGGCGAACGTGCAGCGCTCGAACGGCTCGGCGGCTGGGCCTGGCATTACAGCAGCCAGGTGCATATCGCCCGGTCCGGCGAGACGATCGCCGGCGAAACGGTCGAATGTGCACGCGTAGTGTTCGAAATCGGTGCCAGTCTGCGCCTGTTCGGCGGACGCCAACGCCTGCTGGCGCGTATTCGCGCCGACCTCGACCGTATGGGGTGTCGCTATACGCTGGGCGTAGGAGACAGCCCGCATGCAGCACTGGCGTTCGCGCGCGCACCGTCGCCGGAACATCGCAAACAAGGTCTCGCCGGGCTCCCGCTCGCCTGCCTGAATCTCGATGCGCAGACCACGCTATCGCTCAAGGCGAGTGGCCTGCGCCTTACCGGCGAACTGCTGGCCTTGCCGCCCGCCACGCTGGCACGCCGTTATGGCAAACATACGCTGGATGACCTGGAGCGCCTACGCGGACGACGCCCGCACGGGTTGGATTTCTACATGCTGCCCCAGCGTTACGGTACCCGTCACGAACTCACCGGCGCGGTCGAAACGACGCAGGGACTGGTGTTCGTACTGCGCCGTGTGTTCGCTGAGCTCGCCGCGTTTCTACAAGGCGCCGATGCCACCATCCAGACGCTGCAACTCAAACTGTTCCATGACGATCTGCCGCCCACGCGTTTGATGCTGCGTCTGGCCGCGCCCTCGCGCGATGCCACCCATCTGGAACGCGTTGCCAACGAACGTCTTGCGCGGGTCACACTGGCCGCGCCCGTGCTCGAAATCGCCGTAGCCAGCGATCGTTTACGTCGCTTCGAACACGATCAGACCCCGTTGTGGCGCGATGCAGACAACGCCGGCATCGAGCAATGGCCGGCGGTGCTCGATCGCCTGCGCGCACGACTGGGCCATGATGCGGTCGGCTGGCTGCACAACGTGGACGACCATCGCCCCGAACAATCCAGCACCCGATGCGACCGACCTGCAGCAACGACAAACGCGCACACCAACGCGCCACGCCCGATGTGGCTGCTCGACGTACCCGAACGCGCGCCGGCCGATCTGACCCTGATTACCGGCCCGGAACGTATCGAAACCGGCTGGTGGCAGCACAGCATCCGGCGCGATTATTTTCGTGCCCGTGATCGTCAGGGCCGTCTGCTCTGGGTTTATCGCGACCTGGCCCACGCCCAGAGCGGCGATACGCCGGTCTATTACATGCACGGTTTGTTCGGATGAGCGCGCTCGGCTATGCCGAGCTGTGCTGTGTAAGCGGATTTTCTTTTCAGCGTGGTGCCTCCACGCCGGAAGAGCTGGTCGCACGTGCCGCTGAACTCGGCTACCAGGCAATCGCGCTCACCGACGAATGCAGTCTCGCCGGCGCGGTACGGGCGCTACAAAGCGCCGAAACCGCTGGCATCAAACTGATTCTGGGCAGTCGATTCACGCTCGATGACGATACGACCGTGATCCTGCTGGTACGCAACCGAGACGGCTATACCCGCCTGTGCCGTTTGATCACCGATGCTCGTCAGCGTGTGGCCAAGGGCGATTATCATATCGGTCGGGCCGATCTGCAGGCCGATACCCTCGCCGATTGTCGAATACTGGTATTACCCGAGGCCGATCGCGAGCCTACGCCCGCCCTGCACAGCCTGCTCGGCTGGCTGGCCACCACTTATCCACGCCAGAGCCATATCGCACTGGCCCTACATCGACGGGCCGGCGATATCGCGCATCGCCGCCGGCTCGACAGGTTACGCGCGACCTATGGTCTGCCCCTGGTGGCCGTGGGCGATGTGCATATGCATCGCCGGTCGCGGCGCGCGCTTCAGGATGTCTTTACCGCCCTGCGTCTGGGCACGACGGTACACCACGCGGGCCAGGCGCTGTTTGCCAACGGTGAACGTTATCTGCGCCCGCGCTCGACGCTGGCTGCACTGTATCCGGCCGATAGCCTGGCAGCGACGCGACGGATCGCCGCCGACTGCCAATTCAGCCTGCGCGATATCGAATACGACTACCCGGCCGAGGTCGTGCCTGCTGGCCAAAGCGCGCTCCAACATCTGCGTGAACTCGTCTACAAAGGCAGTCGCAAGCGCTGGCCCAAGGGCACCAGTGAATCCATGCATCGCCAGATCGAAGCCGAACTCGAGCTGATCGAAGAAAAAAGATACCCGCATTATTTTCTAACCGTTCACGACATCGTCGAAGAAGCCAACCGGCGTGGGATTCTTTGCCAGGGGCGCGGCTCGGCGGCCAATTCGGTGGTGTGTTTCTGTCTCGGCATTACCGAAGTCGACCCGCTGCGTCACGACATGCTCTTCGAGCGCTTTATCTCGCGCGAGCGTAACGAGCCACCCGATATCGACGTCGACTTCGAGCACGAACGGCGCGAAGAAATCATTCAGTATATCTATGGCAAGTATGGTCGCCAGCGAGCCGCGCTCGCCGCCACGGTCATTCACTATCGCCCGCGCAGCGCAATGCGCGATGTCGGCCGAGCGATGGGGCTGAGCGTCGATCAGATCGACACCCTCGCCCGCGCACTGTCGCGGCGCAGCGACGACGGCAGTCTGGCCGATCAGCTGGATGAGCGCGGTATCGATATCGATACCGACGATCTCGAGCGCATCCTGCTACTGGTGGATACGCTCATCGGTTTCCCCAGGCATCTATCCCAGCATGTCGGCGGGTTCGTACTTTCCCAAGTGCCGTTGGAACAACTGGTACCGGTCGAAAAGGCGGCCATGCCCGATCGCACCATCATTCAGTGGGACAAGGACGACCTGGAAGCCGTCGGGCTGATGAAGATCGACGTGCTCGCACTCGGCATGCTCAGCTGCCTGCGCCGTTGTTTCGATCTCGTCGTGCGCCATCACGGCCGCACGCTGACCATGGCCACCATCCCCGGCAAGGACAAAGCCACCTACAACATGATTTCCGCTGCCGACACCGTCGGCGTCTTCCAGATCGAATCACGTGCGCAGATGACCATGCTGCCACGCCTTCGCCCCCAGCGTTTTTTCGATCTGGTGGTCGAGGTGGCGATCGTGCGCCCCGGCCCTATCCAGGGCGGCATGGTCCATCCTTATCTGCTCAACCGCGAAAAAAAACGCGAAGAGATCGACTATCCGAGCGAAGCGCTGCGCGGCGTGCTCGAACGCACCCACGGGGTGCCGATTTTTCAGGAACAGGTGATGAAGATCGCCATGGTCGCGGCTGATTTCACTGCCGGCGAAGCCGATGGCCTGCGTCGATCGATGGCCGCCTGGAAGAAAAAAGGCGGGCTCGAGCCCTGGCGCGAACGCCTCAAGAGTGGCATGCGGGCCAACGGCTATGCCGAAGAATTCGCCGATCGGATCTTCGAACAGATCAAGGGCTTCGGCAGCTATGGCTTTCCCGAATCCCATGCGGTGAGTTTCGCGCTGTTGGTGTATGTGTCGTCGTATATGAAATGCCATTATCCGGCCGCTTTCGCTGCCGCGCTGATCAACAGCCAGCCCATGGGTTTCTATGCGCCGTCCCAGATCGTTACCGATATCAAGCGTCACGGGGTCACCGTGCGCCCTGTCGATGTCTGTCACTCCCAATGGGATTGCACGCTTGAAAGCGAAAACGAGGCATCGGGGCGTATCGCGCTGCGACTCGGTCTACGGCTGGTAAAAGGACTATCGCAAGACGCCGGCGAGCGCATCGTGGCCGCGCGTGAGTCCCGCGTTTTCGCTCAGGTGCCGGACCTGGTCAATCGCGCTCGTCTTGATCGACGCGCGCGTGACGCGCTGGCTCGGGCCGACGCGCTACGCGCGCTGGCAGGCCATCGCCACCAGGCGCAATGGCAGATCGCTGGCGCCCGTGCTCACACCGACCTGTTCGCGGAAGTCGACGCCCCCGAGCCCGAAGTCGAACTGCCCGAGCCAGAGGAAGGCCACGATATCGTTGCCGACTACGCCAGCACGGCTCTAACCCTGCGTCGCCACCCGCTGGCTCTGCTACGCCCGCAGCTCGCTCGTCAGGGCGTGCTCTGTGCCCGCGATTTCGACACGCTGGCCGATAGCCGACCAGCCCAGGTGGCTGGACTGGTTACGATTCGGCAACGCCCGGGCAGTGCCAAGGGCACGACCTTTGTCACGCTCGAAGACGAAACCGGCTGTGTGAATGTGGTCGTGCATCGCGATCTGCTGGCGCGCTATCGCGTGGCGGTAACCAGCGCTCGGCTTCTTCGTGTGAACGGGGTCATGCAACGTCAAGGGCCGGTCACCCACTGTGTCGCGCATCATATCGTCGACGACAGCGCCCGGCTCGGCGAACTCACAGTGCGATCACGAGATTTTCATTAGAAAGTCTACACTTACTCTGTATTATTCATGCGTTTTGAATGCGGCGTTTAGGCATGAACATGCCAACGCATCGCGCCCATAATGATAGACGGGCTATAAGATATCGATCTTAAGCGACTGATATTTATCGAATATATTACCGATAACAAAACTCGATAAAAACCATTGCTGCCAATCGCCAGAGGGCGCACTCATCCTTATGGACGGCCGACACATAAGGTTCTGCATGCCCGCGACTCGAAAGCAAACGCAGACGCGAGGCATAAAAAAGGCCCGGTAAAACCGTAATGCCGTTCACTTAAGCG
>NZ_AFNV02000024.1 GCF_000215955.2 Salinisphaera shabanensis E1L3A | reverse complement strand
GGCCGGGTCGAGCGTGAACAGCGGGTCGCCCTTGTCGACGTGCTGATTGTCGCGGACATACACCTCGGCAACCGTGCCGGTCACGCGCGGCGCGACCTGCACGATATCGGCCTGTACGAAGGCGTCGTCGGTACTGACCAGATCTCGGTTCAGCCACCACCAGATGCCCGCGCCTATGGCACATACCAGAACGAGCAGGACGGCGATCACGGCAACGCGCTTGCCCTTGCCGTTACTCGTGGCAGCAGCGTCGGCGCGGTTGTCTTCTTCAACAGAATCGGTCATGGCGTGGCAGTCTCATAAAGACGGAAACGGCCGGCGCGTCCGAGCGCGGCGGCTAGATTGATACGGGCGCGGGTGTAATCGGCCAGGGCCGCGACGCGGCCATTGCGCGCATCGGCCAGTGCGGCCTGGGCATCGATCACCTCGATGTTGTCGCTAATGCCTTCCGCAAAACGGTCACGCGAGAGGTCGAGCTCGCGGTTGGCGAGTTCGAAGGCCGATTCCGCCGCGCGAACCTGTTCTGCGAGCGTATGCAGCGTCCGCCGGGCCACGCGCACGTCCTGCTCGACCTGGGTACGCGTATCGCGATAGCGAATGCGCTGCTGATCGAGCCGGCTGGCGGCGCTGTCGATACGGGCGCCAATGGCACCGCCGTCGAAGATCGGCACCTCGACCTGGGCGCCGATCGTGTAGGTGTCTTCCACGTTCTCGTGGTAGCTGTTGCCGGCTTCGCCATAGGTGGCGGATGCCGACAGGCTCGGCAGGCGTGCACCGCGAGCGCCGGCCAGCTGGGCACGGCGCGCCGCCAGTTCGCCCTGGGCAAGCCGCAGTTCGGCGCGGCTGGCAAAGGCGGTATCCAGGTCGGCGGTGATATCGCCATCGACTGTAGCGCTGTAGTGCAGGTCGTCGCTCAACACGAGCGGGGTATCCAGCGCCAGCCCGACCGTGCGCGCCAACTGGATATCGGCGCGTGTGCGATTCGTCTGCGTCTGCGCCAGACGGGCACGTGCACGGGCCTGGCGGGTCTGGGCGCGGGTGACGTCCACGCCGGTCGCGATGCCCACGTTTTCCTGATCGACAGCCAGATCGGCGAGCCGGTCGGCCAGTTCGAGGTCGGCACGGGCGGCCTTGACCGACGCGCGCGCAGCGAGGGCGCTGACATAGTCGAGCGCGGCCTGGGAAGCCACTTGTTCGCGCGCCAGCGCCAGTTGATCGGCGGCCACCTGTTCGCCGAGCTTGGCACTCTTGTATTGCTGCCAGGCGCTGTAATCAAACAGGTTCTGGCGCAACTCGGCGCGGGCGTCAAAGCTGTTGTAGGTGATCACGTCCGGCACGGTGATATCGCCGTTCTGTGCGGCCGGACCCAGTGAATCCAGCGCCGACTGGATATCCAGCCCTTGGGCCGCAAGATTGTTCTGCCGACGGGCCTGACTCACGCGCCCCGAGATATGCGGCAGAAAAGCCGATCGTGCTTCGCGACGGTCGCCGGCGACTTCGTCGCGACGCGCATCGGCGAGCAGGGTCTGCACATTTTCGGCCATCGCCTGATCGATGGCATCGCTTAGCGACAGGGCCGCGGCGGATTCGGGGAGTTTGAACGTCTCAGCCGCTGTAGCCGGCCCAGCCAGGGCCGGTGCCTGGATCAGTCCGGCCAGACACAACAGCAGCGCGAATTGGCGCAGCGCACTCATGGCAACAGGCGGGCGAGCAGCGCCCTGAGTTGTGCCTGTTCATCGTCGTCGAGCGGTGTGAGCAGTTCCTGCGTGGCCGCTTGAGCCGCGGGGCGGATGTCGGCCAGCGCTACCGTGCCGGCGTCGGTCAAACGCACGATATGGGCACGACGATCGGCCGGGTCGCGCTGGCGCTCGATCCAGGCCCGTTCCTCCAGGCTATCGATCAGATAGGTCACCGTTGTGCGATCCAGGTCCAGCCATTCGGCGAGATCGCTCTGGCGCAGCTCAGCGTTGGCTTCCAGCGCCAGCAGCGTGGCGTACTGGCGTCCCGACACGCTCAAGTCGTGTGTATGGGCTTCGAAGAGCTTGAGTTGGCGCTGATGCGTCTTGGCCAGCAAATAGCCCAGTCGACAGCGTATGGAATCCGGAAGAACGTGTGCCAAGCGACACCTCGCATACCAGCAGAATGATTGGCATGTAAGTGTATAGTGCAATAATATAATTGCAATACTATCTTGGTGTGAAAAATTAAAGGTCTGTGCGCAAATGCGCCAAGCACCTGTTGCAAACGATTCCGGAACAGACGCTCAAGAGCGGGGCGATACGCTGGCATCGCCCCGCGGTCGGGGTGGTCTTAGTCCAGCGCTACGCCAGCGCGCGCGATGATGCGCGCGAAATCGAGATCGGTATCGAGCGTTCCATAGGCCATACCGCGATTGCCGCTCAGGCGCGCCTCGCAGAAGGCTTCGCCCACCCAGCTCGATTCGCCGGTGAGCAGGATCTTGGCCTGCAAGGCGCGGGCGACGGCTTCGGCGACACGCCGGGCCTGTGTGGGTTCATCGGCGACTGCACCGAGCATCTTCTGCAAGTCGTGACAATGTCGGTCGTAAGCCGGATGCGCACCCTGTGCGACGGCCAGTTCCTTGTGCAGCGCCTCGACTGCCGTCGGGCTTTTGGCCATTGCGCGCAGCATATCCAGACACTGCACATTGCCCGAGCCTTCCCAGATCGAATTCAGCGGCGACTGGCGGAATAGTCGCGGCACGATCGATTCCTCGACATAGCCGGCGCCGCCCAGACATTCCTGGGCTTCATTGACCAGTGGTGGGGCTGCCTTGCAGATCAGGTATTTACCCACCGGCGTGGCGATACGCGCGAGCAGTTTTTCGTGTTCGTCGCCGGATTCGAACGCCCGCGCCACGCGCAGGGCGTAGGCCATGGCGGCTTCGGACTCCAGCGCCATATCGGCCAGTACGTGCTGCATCAAGGGTTGTTCGATCAGGCGTGCACCGAAGGCTTCGCGGTAGCGACAGTGATGTATCGCCTGTACCAGGGCCTGGCGCATAAGCCCGGCCGAGCCGAGCATGCAATCCAGCCGGGTCTGCGACACCATTTCGATGATGGTCGGCACGCCGCGGCCGGCGTCACCGACGCGATAGGCTTCGGCGTCGAAGAATTCCACTTCGGACGACGCATTGGCATGGTCGCCGAGCTTGTTCTTGAGCCGCTGGATTTCGATCGCGTTGCGCTTGCCGGCCGCAGTCCAGCGCGGCAACAGAAAACAGGACAGACCGGCTTCTTCCTGGGCGAGCACGAGAAAGGCATCGCACATCGGTGCCGAGAAGAACCACTTGTGGCCGACGAGACCAAAACTGCCATCGGCGCGTGCTGTGGCACGGGTGGTATTGGCACGCACGTCCGAGCCGCCCTGTTTTTCGGTCATACCCATACCGATGGTCAGGCCGTGCTTGTCGCCATGCGGGGCGACCGTTGGGTCGTAGCTGTTGGCCAGAATGCCGGGCAGCCATTGTGCCGCCACATCGGGCGCATGGCGCAGTGCCGGTACGCTGGCGTGCGTCATGGTGATGGGGCACATGGTGCCGGCTTCCATCTGGTTATGCATATAGAACAGGGCCGAACGCACGACTTGTGCGCCTTCGCGCTGGGCGGTCCAGGTCAGTCCGTGCAGGCCATGTTCCTTGGCCAGCGTCATGCTGCGGTGATAGGCCGGATGAAAGCGCACCTCGTCGATACGGTGCCCATAGCGATCGAAGGTGGTGAGTTCGGGGCGATTTTCGTTGGCCTCGAAACCGATCTCGATGAGTTCGGTGCCGGCGATCGCGCCATAGGTCTTGAGCCGGTCCTGGCCCCAGTCGCCGCCTTCACGGCGTACGGCTTCCATGAGCGCTGTATCCGAGGTGAACGCGTTGTAGTGTTCCAGTGGCGGCGGCTGGTTGGTGACGTCGTGGGTGCGCAAATGCTGGCGAGGCGCGCGGTGCGTATCGGACATGGCGGAAATCCGGTTCAAACCTGAACGACCGATTGTGCCTCATTCCAGCGCCGCTTCCGGATAAGAGCAATTACCGAGCGGCTTGGAGACTACGCATAAAAAAAGGCCGACCCGTGGGCCGGCCCGCGTGGCACGGGGCATACCCCCGAAACCACCCGATACTGGTTGTGGTGCGAACTAGCCGTGTTCGCTCTTGAGCGATTCGGCGGTCACCTTGTCGCGGTTCTTCCATTTTTCACGCATGCCCTCGAGTTCTTCCGGCGGCAGCGAGATCAGACCCAGCGATTTGAGCGCGCCCCGATCGCTGGCCATCTGATCGGACAGGAACAGGTCGACGTACTGTTCCATACCGTCGATACGGCCGACATGCGCGTTCTTGGTATAGAAGAACAGCGAGCGTGAGATCGGGTACTCGCCCGAGGAAATCAGCTCGCGCTTGGGCTCCACGCCATCGACCTTGGCGGCCTGAATCTTGTTGCGGTTCTCTTCCAGAAACGAATAGCCGAAGATCCCGATGGCGTTCGCGTTCTGGGCGAGTTTCTGCACGATCAGGTTGTCGTTTTCACCCGAGGGCACGAACTTGCCGTCCTGGCGAATGCTGGGTTTTTCGCCGTTGTAGCCATCGATATGCTCGGCGCCGTGCTCGATGACCAGCTCTTCGAACGCGTCGCGGGTGCCCGACGAAGTCGGCGGGCCGTACACGAGAATCTCGTGATCCGGCAGGCTCGGATCGATATCGCTCCACTTGGCGTAGGGGTTGTCGACCAGTTGGCCGTCCTGCGGCACCTGGGCAGCGACTGCTTTGGTGAGCTGTTCGCGTGACAGATCGAGCGCGGGCTCGCCCGCTTTCTGGCCGATCACGATACCGTCGTAACCGACCATGATCTGGGTTATATCGTCGACGCCGTTGTCCTGGCACATCTTGAGCTCGGATGCCTTCATCGGCCGCGAGGCGTTGGTGAAGTCCGGGGTGTCTTCGCTCACGCCGCTGCAGAACAGCTTGAAGCCGCCGCCCGAGCCGGTGGATTCCACCACCGGGGTGCGCAGGTCGGTGGTGGCGCCCATTTCTTCGGCCACATAGGACGAGAACGGGTAGACCGTCGACGAGCCGACGATACGGATCTGGCCGCGGCTATATTTTTCGCCCGCGTTCTGGGCCTGCGAATCGCTGCCGTTCGAGCTTTGCCCGGCCTGATCGGTGTTCTGTTGCTCGCCTTGGCCGCAGGCGGTCAGGGCGAAAGCGGTGACCGCGATCGTCAAGAACGATCGGGTCGGGTTGGAAAACAGCGAAGTCAGCATTGAATAGTCCTGAATTGGTGGTCGAAAGCCGACACGTCGAGCGTAGGCTGTCAGGCGAACATGACAGTTTTATGACGTGGCCGGCTGCGCTGTCGAGGCACGGGCGTCGGCAGCCAGGCGCGTTACCGGGGCGAACTCGCCAACGAACGATATCTCCGGGGTTAGCCAGTAGCCGGTTTCTGCCTGTACACAGCGTTGTGCATGCATGATTAACGCACAGACATCGGCCGCCGATGCTTGGCCGTGGTTGACGATGATATTGGCATGACGCGGCGAAATCTGGGCGTCGCCGCAGCGCAGTCCCTTGAGGCCGCATTCATCGATGAGTCGGCCGGCGCCGATGCCTTCGATCTTGCGAAAGATCGAGCCGGCCGAAGGTTCGCTATCCAGCGGTGGGTGCCGTTCTGCACGCCAGCGCAGGTTCTCCTGCATGATCCGGGTGAGCGTTTCTGCGGGTGCGGGCTCGAGTTCGAAGGTGGCTGAGAGCACGATATCGTCGCGTGAGTGCAGCACTGACTGGTCATAGCCGAACTCGAAATAATCCACGTCCACGCGTCGGCGTTCGTTGTCTGCGGTGAGAATCTCGGCGGATTCGAGCACTTCGCCGATGAACATGGTGCGTTCGCGCGCCGGCGCCGGTGACAGGAAATGCAGGTTCTGCCAGAGCGCGCCGCCGACGGTCGACGGAATGCCGACATAGTGCTCGAGGCCGGACAGGCCGTGCGCGACGGCGGCATCGATCAGATCCGGATAGACCAGTGCGCCGCTGGCGGCGGTCACGCAGGTGCCGTACACATCGATCGCCTGGGCCTGATTTGCGATGACCAGGCCGGGATAGCCGCGATCGCCCATGAGGATGTTGGCGCCACGCCCGAGCAGGAAGTAATCGATATCGAAGCGCCGCGCAACGCGCACGGCGGTCGCCAGCGCCTCGGGCGTTTTTGCCTCGACATAGAATGCGGCCGGCCCGCCGATACGAAAGCTCGTACGCGGCGCCAGCGCCACGTTGCGTTTAAGCGCAGCGCCCAGGTGCTGGGCCAGGGCGCGTTGTTGCGCAGGTGTGGGCTTGCGGGGTTTACGCATGGCAGACGGTGGACGGCGCAAAGCAGCAATGGTCGATGCACGCCGACGCAAATACAAGGGCGCGCGGGCGCGGGTATGTCGATGTCCGGCGTGTTTGACGTAAGCTGGCTACAAACCAAATCGAAGAAGAGAACTGTCTTGTCACAGTCGCAGCGCATCGTCGTGTTCGATCTCGATGTCACTCTTACCCGCTACGACACGTTCCTGCCTTTCGTGATCGGCTACCTGCGCTATCAACGCAAGCGGCGCAGCGTCGGTGTGAGCTGGCGGTTGCCGTGGAATTTGTTGCGGTTCTGGCGTTGGGGGGATCGCACCTGGGTGAAAACGCAGGTGCTGCGTTCGTTCGTCGGCGGTCAGCCGCGCGATCGCGTTGAAGCCTGGGCGGATCGGTTCGTCGATGAACTGCTCGAAGACGCCATGCGTGAACAGGGCGTTGCCCAGTTGCGCGAGCATCAGGAGGCAGGCGATCGGGTGATTCTGGCCTCTGCGAGTTTCGATATCTATGTGGCCCGTCTGGCGGAAAAGCTGCATATCAACGAAGTGCTAGCCACCCGCGCTGCGTGGAGCGCACGTGGGCGACTGGTCGGCATGGACGGCGAAAACTGCCGCGATGACGAGAAGCTGCGGCGTATCAAGGCGCTGGACGGGATGCCGGAGGATGGTCGCGGTGTGACCGCCTACTCCGATTCGCATGCCGATCTGCCGCTGCTGTCGTGGGCCGAGAACGGCGTCGCCGTGTGTCCCTCCAAACGTTTGTTCCATCAAGTCGGCGGTCTGGGGCTCGAAGTCGCCCGCTGGTGAGCGTTTCGCAGATATTTCTCGTGCTCGCCGTGGGGCTGGCGAGCCTCGCCCAGATTCTACTCAAGCACGGTATGACCCGGGCCGCCCAGGCGCGGGCCGGTCATGTCTGGCTGCGCCCGCTGCGCCAGCCTTTGGTGCTCGCGGGTATGAGTACCCAGGTTGTGCTCACCTGCCTATGGCTCGTGGTGTTGTCGCATATCGATGTAAGTCTGGCGTTCCCGGTATTGGCGTTGAGCTATGTGGTGGTCGTCGCCTATTCGGCGGTATCGATGGATGAAGTGGTGGGCAAGCGCCGCTGGTGTGGCGTTGCCCTGATCGTGCTCGGTGTCGGCGTGCTCGCCTATGCGGCTTGATCCGTCGATGCTGCGTATCAGCCGGCAGTCGTGGGTGAGCATCGGCTTGCTGCTGCTGTCGGTTTCATTGATGGCGGCAGGCCAGCTATGCATGCGCCGTGGCATGCTGGCCTTCGGGCCGATCGAATCGCCTCAGGCGTTCTTCAATCTGGTCTGGAGCGGCATCGTCGCGCCGATGAGCATCGGTTTCGTCTGGCTGGGGATGATCGTTTATTCGATCGCCATCATGGTCTGGCTACAGGTGCTCTCGCGCATGGATCTGAGCATCGCCTTTCCGATGATGAGCCTGAGCTATGTGCTGGTATATCTCGGCGCCGCGCTCTGGCCAGCACTCGATGAGGCGATTACCGTCGGCCGGTTGGCAGGCACCGGCCTGATCATGTGTGGTGTGGCCCTCGTGGCCGGCTCGCGGCGTAGCTAGCCTCTGTATCTGATGACGGTGGCATGCACGTCATGTGCTGTATATGAACTGTATGGGCAGCAGCCCGGCGAGGGCGTACACTTGCGCGCCTTCGAATCGAAGACCTGACCCAAAGGCGAGGCGTCATGCCAACGCTGGACTACATCGTAACGCCGGTCGCTGCGAGCGCTCATCGGTTCCGGGTCGTGCTGCAGACCGAAGTCGAGGCGGGGGCGCCGGTCGAGCTGGCGCTGCCGAGCTGGATTCCCGGCAGCTATGTCATTCGTGACTTTGCCCGGCACCTGCTTTCAATTGCAGCCGAAAGCGACGGTGAACCGATCGAAATCATATCGCTGGATCGCCAGCGCTGGCGCTGTACGCCCACGGGTACGCGGCTGACCGTTGCCTGCGAGTTCTATGCGCGCGACGAATCGGTACGTGCCGCGTTTCTCGACGATACGCGCGCCTTCTTTAACTTCACGTCGCTGGCGCTGCGTCCGGCCGGGCGTGAGCACGATCCCTGCCGTGTGACCCTTGAAGCACCGACCAGCATCGACAATTGGCAGGTGGTCACGACCCTGCCGGCCGAAGCGGTCGACAGCCGCGGCTTTGGCGTATATGCGGTCGAGAGCTATTGGTCATTGATCGATCAGCCGGTCGCCATGGGCGCGGCCGTGGAATACGTGCGCTTCGAGGTGCGCGGTGTGTCTCATGCCTTCGTGCTGCTGGGCAGCCACGATGCCGATACTCAGCGTCTGGCCGCCGACCTGACGGCAGCCTGTGAAGCCCAGGCCGCTGTGTTCGACGAACTGCCCGCACGCGAGTATCTGTTCTTTGCCCAGGTCACGCCCAGCGGCTTCGGCGGGCTGGAACATCGCGAATCCAGTGTGTTGCAGGTTGCGCGCGATGCGTTGCCCGCGCGTATTGCGCCCGCCAATGGCGAGGCCACCCGCAGCAACGCTTACGAAACCTTGCTCGGGCTGTGCAGCCACGAATATTTCCATCTGTGGAACGTCAAGCGCATCCGGCCGGCCGCAGTCGCGGCCAACGATCTGCAGTCGGAAGCCTATTTTCGCGACCTGTGGGCCTATGAAGGGGTGACGTCCTACTACGACGATCTGGGGCTGGTACGCGCCGGATTGATTTCGGAACAGGGGTATCTCGACCGGCTGGCGACGCTGGCCACGCGTATCGACCGTACGCCGGGCCGGCATCGTCAGAGCCTGGCCCAGTCGAGCTTCGACGCCTGGCTGAAGTTCTATCGCCCCGACGAAAACACGCCGAACGCTGTCATCAGCTACTACGGCAAGGGCGCCCAGTTCGCGCTCGGCCTCGATCTGAAGCTGCGGGTAGAAACCGACGGTGTGCTATCGCTCGACGACGTCATGCGCGAACTCTGGCAGCGCAATGGCCGCGACGACGATCCGGTGCCCGAACACGGGCTGGCCACGCTGGCCGCCGAGCTCTCGGGCCTCGATCTGTCGGTATTCGTCGAAGACCATCTCGAAACCACCATCGATGCGCCTTGGGCCGATTGGCTGCGCTATTTCGGTATCGATGCGGTATTTGCACCGGCCACCGACGACGCGGCCGTCGTGCACGGGCGGCTGGGTCTGCGCTCGGGTAGCGATGCGCAACCGCGGGTCACCCATATATTCGACGATGGCCCGGCGCAGGCCGCTGGCGTGTCGCCCCAGGATCGTCTGGTTGCGATCGATGGCATTGAAGTTGTGGGTACGACGCTTGCCACGCGTTTGCGCCGCTATCCGGCCGGGGCGGTAGTACGTCTGCATCTGCTGCGCGGCGACGAGTTGTTGCTACGCGAAGTCACGCTGGCTGGCGTAGCGGCCGGGGAATGGAAACTGCGAATCGATAGCCATGCCGATCCGGCCGCCCATGCGCGGCGCGCGAACTGGTTGCACCGTGCAAACGCCCCGGCCTGAACACTGGATCGGCCGCGACGAGGCGGCCACCCTTTGCGATCTGTTCGCAGCGCGTGTGGCGCGTACCCCGGATGCGCTGGCGTATCGATTCTATAGCCCACGTCGCCATGAATGGATCAGCCTGACCTGGGCGCAGGTTTCAGCACGGGTGCAGCGCTGGCAGGCCGTGCTCGCCGAGGCGGGCGTGCAACCGGGCGATCGGGTCGCGATCATGCTGCGCAACAGCCCGGAGTGGCTATGTGTCGATCAGGCCGTGATGGCGCTGGGCGCGGTCACGGTCGGCCTGTTCTGTGCGGATACGCCGGCCAGCAACGCGCACCTGATCAAAGACAGCGGCGCGCGCGTGCTGGTGGCGGTCAAGGCACGCTGGGTCGAACGTATTGTCGAAGCCGATACCTGTCCGCAACTGGAAACCGCGCTCGTATTCAACGGGGAGGTCGACGAAGCAGGGCGTATTCGCGGCGCTGAGGCGGCGCTGGCGAACGCGGCAGAGGATCATCGCGCCGGTGTATCGGTGTCAGCTGATGCCCTGGCCAGTCTGGTCTACACATCGGGGTCGACCGGGCGTGCGCGCGGGGCGATGCTGACCCACGCCAATCTGTTGTTCAACGCCCAGGCTTGCGCCGACGCGCTGCCGACGATCGAAGACGAGCATGCGCTGTCCTATGTGCCGTTGCCGCACTCCTACGAACGGGTAGTGAACGCATATCGGGCAATGGTGACTGGCGGGGTGATTACGTTCTGCCGTCACCCGCGTTTTCTGGGGCTGACGCTGGCGCGCGCGCCGATCACTACCCTGATCGGCGTGCCGCGTGTTTACGAGCGCTTCTATATCGAGCTCAACCGCTGGCTGCTTCGGCGCCCGCGTTTCGTGCGCCGGCTGGTGGCTTTCACGATCACGCTGGGCGAGTCGGTGTTCGAACGCGAGCAGGGGCGCAGTCGCCGGCGCGCACGGCATCTGCTGTGGCCGTTCTTGCGCTATTTCGTGGCCCGGCGCTGTCTGCGTCTGTTTGGTGCGGATATGCAATACGCCGTGTCCGGGGCGGCGGCGCTGCCGTACCCGGTCGCGCGCACGCTTGTGGGTCTGGGCGTGCCGGTGCTCCAGGGCTACGGCCTCACCGAAGCCGGCCCGGTGGTGAGCGTGAACCGGCTGCACGACAACGCCATCGACAGCGTTGGAATCGTGCTTGAGGGCGTAGAGACCAAGGTCGGCCCCGACAATGAACTGCTGGTACGCGGTGCCGGCGTGATGCGCGGCTACTGGCAGGATGAAGCGGCCACCGCGCGCACGATTTCGGCCGGCGGCTGGCTGCATACCGGCGACAAGGTCAGTCGGCTCGACAAGAATCGGCTGTATCTGACCGGGCGCATGAAAGAGGTCATCGTTATGACCACGGGCGAGAAAGCCTCGCCCGAGCCGCTCGAAGAGGCGCTGCGCCTGGACGATCTGGTCGAGCGCGCGGTGGTGGTCGGTGAAGCACGCCCGGTGCTGGCCGCGATCGTAAGCTGTCCGGCCGACACGCTGGTGCCGGTCATCCGCCGCTTGGGCCTCGACCCCAACGCGCCGGCGAGTCTCACCAGTTCGCGCCTGGAGAATTTCTTTCTCGCGCGTTTCAGCGAACTGCTGGCCGGCTATCCGGCCCATGCCCAGATCCGGCGCGTAGCAATCACCACCGATCGCTGGAGCCAGGCGAACGATCTGATCACCGCCACCGACAAGACCCGTCGCCGGCGCGTGGCACGCTGCTATGCTCGTGACATAGCGCGTTTGTATGGGCGGCGTGCGCCGGGAGAGAAGGCGGACGTGTCGCAGAACACGAATTTGGGGTAGCGATGAGTTTGAGCAGCGTACTGCTGGGCGTTGTGGCACTGGGCCTGGCTTATCTGATCGGTTCGTTGTCGGGCAGTCTGCTGCTCGCGCGAGCCTTTGGCCGAGCCGATCCGCGGCAAAGCGGTAGCGGCAATGCCGGTGCGACCAACGCGCTGCGCACCGGCGGCCGCGGCTACGGCGCGGCGGTACTGGTCTTCGATCTGCTCAAGGGCATTATCGCAGCGCTGGCCGTGCCGGCGATCTGCGAACTGGGGTTTGGCATGGCGCTGGCCTGTGGTGCAGCCGCGGTTATCGGCCATGTTTACCCCGTATTTTTCGGCTTTCGTGGTGGCAAGGGCGCGGCTACGCTCATTGGCGTGCTTGTGGCGCTACTGCCCGGCGCGTTGTTGCTGGGCCTGGCGGTATGGATCGCAACGCTCGTGGCCAGTGGCTATGTCGGGCTTGCCACGCTGCTGGGCATGGTCGGCGTGGCCCTGGCGACGCTGTTCGCGCCCAGCGCCGGCGTTGCCGCCAAGGTGTTCGTGATCGCCATGACCGTGCTCATTTTCTATACCCATCGCGAGAACATCCAGCGGCTGCGCGCTGGGCGCGAGAACCGCTTCGAGCGGGTGATGTGGCGCCGGCGTTGAGTGAAGTCACGCTGGTTGGTCTGCTTGCCGACGGCGCCTGGCACCGTGGCCCGGCTCTGGCCGAGGCACTGGGTGTATCGCGTGCGGCGATTTCGGGCCGGGTCGCGGAATTGCGCGAGTTGGGCCTGGTCGTGCATTCGGTGGCCGGGCGCGGCTATCGGCTCGCTGCACCGATCGAATTGCTCGACGAAGACACGATTCGAAGCGCGTTGGGTGAGGTGGGCGCGCGCCTGAACGGGTTGAGCGTCCACGAACGTATCGATTCGACCAACGCCGAGCTTGCCCGCCAGGGCGGGCCCGGGATGACAGCCTGCCTGGCTGAATATCAATCAGCCGGGCGCGGGCGTGCTCGGCGTCCGTGGGCCTCGCCGTTCGGGGCCAATCTGTATGTCTCGCTGGCGGCGGATGTGTCGAGTACGCGTGCGCCGCTGGGCGCGCTGAGTCTGGCGGTCGGCGTATGCGTGATCGAAGCGCTGCGTGATATAGGCGCGCAAGATCTGGCGTTGAAATGGCCGAACGATATCTGGGCCGACGGCGACAAGCTCGGCGGCATTCTCATCGAACACCGCGGCGAGCTGGGCGCGCGGGCCCGCTTGATCGTGGGGCTGGGCCTGAATGTATCCATGGATCGGGCCCAGGCCGAAAGTATCGACCAGCCCTGGACGCGGTTAATCGATCACCTGCCCACCCCCCCGGGCGCAATCAGCTGGCTGCGGCCGTACTCGAGGCCTTGATTCAGGCGGTCGATGGTTTCGAGCAGCAGGGCTTCGAGACCTTTCGAGAGCGTTGGCAGGCATTCGATGCCGTACGCGACAAGCCGGTTCGTGTGATCGAAAGTCGCGGTGAGCGGGTTGGCATCGCACGGGGTATTGCGGCCGACGGTGCGCTGCAAGTCGAATTCGAAAGCGGTATGCAGTCGGTCTATTCCGGCGACGTGAGTCTGCGGCTGGCGTCATGAACCTGCTTGTGGATATCGGCAATACGCGCTGCAAGTGGGCGTTGGCGCGGGGCACCGCGCTTATCGAAACAGGCGTTGTGGTTCGTGCCGGTAACGCGGATTGGCTTGAGGCGTTGCCCCGCACCTCGGTCGAGGCGGTTCACGTTTCGAGTGTCGCCCAGCCCGAAGCTCTGGCCCATCTGCGTGAATTCGCGGTGCGCGGTGGCGCGAATCTGCAGGCGGCCGTCAGCAGCAGCCGTTCCGGCGATCTAATCAATGCCTACGACCAGCCCGAGCGCCTGGGCGTGGATCGCTGGATGGCTTGTATCGCAGCGCGCACGGCAGGCCGCGGATCGGTTCTGGTCGCAGACGCGGGCACGGCGTTGACGCTGGACTTCGTCGATGCCGACGGGCGTCACCAGGGCGGTTTGATTACGCCAGGGGTGGCGACGATGCGGGGCGCGTTGCGCCGTCAGACACAGCTTCGCCCGGCGCGCGAGAGCGCCGCACCGCTGTGGCTCGCGCGTAACACCGATGCTGCCATCGCGGCCGGCACGCTGCGTAGCGCGATCAGCCTGCTCGACAATGCCGCGGTCGAATTGTCGCCCGATCGACTGCTGCTGACCGGCGGCGGCGCGCCGCAGCTGGCCGAGTATCTGGCGCAACGATGGACACTGCGCCCGCATCTCGTGCTCGAAGGGCTCGCCGTGCATGCCCAGCGTCAATCGTCGCTGCCCGCGGGCTAGCCAGGTCGCGTTTCACGCGGCAGAATGTGCGCCAGCGCGTGGCGGTTCCGCCGGCGCTGTTCGCCCAAGCCGGCGTAGCTCAGTTGGCAGAGCAGCTGTTTTGTAAACAGCAGGTCATCGGTTCGAACCCGGTCGCCGGCTCCATTCTCGTCCCGCTTGTTGCCGGTTTGCGCCGCCGCGATTCTATGCGGGCGCGATGTCTGTCGCGATGTCTGTAGCGTTCGTCGTGTATCGACTTTCGTCTTATCTAGGCACTGCGAAATCGGAACGTTCGGCAGACACGTATCCGCACTTATTCTGACGGCTTGCGCCTTGAAGCCTTGTCGACCATGCCGAGTCGCCGGCCGTGCCACCGAAGCAGGCATATGCGTTGCGGTGCGCCATAGAGTGCGCTAATAACATTATTGGCCGCGCCAATTTGACACCTTCTTGGCGAGGTGTATTGCTGGTACTCAAAGCGCTTCCGCGAAGCGCTTGTATAAAAAGCAAACACCGAGAACAAAGGTTGAGGCGATGGAGAGGAGTAACGGCAAGGCCGGTCCCGATGTGGTTGCGATCTGCGCGCGTCACCAGGCAAGCGAGGGTCCGCTGCTGCCGATTCTGCACGATGTACAGGCGCACTACGGCCATATATCCGACGATGCAATTCAGCAGATCGCCGATGCGCTGAACCTCTCCCGGGCGGAAGTATTCGGCGTGGTAACGTTTTATCACGACTTCCATCGCGAACCGCAGCGCACCCATAGCCTCAAGGTATGTCGCGCCGAGGCCTGCCAGTCGGTGGGCGGACGTGATGTGTGGGCTGCAGCCAGTGCGGCAGCTGACAGCCACCATGCGGACGTGCAGCTGGAGGCGGTGTATTGCCTGGGCAACTGCGCCTGTGCGCCGTCGGTCCAGCTCGATGGACGCACCATCGGGCGTATGAACGCGCAGCGGGTCAGCGCGCTGTTTGCCCGGGCGGGCACGGGAGCGGCGTCATGAAGCTCTTTATTCCTGCCGACAGTGCCGCGGTATCGATCGGCGCGAACGAAACCGCAGCAGCGTTTGCGCACCAGAGCGCATTGGCCGATGCAGAGATCGTGCGGACCGGTTCGCGCGGTTTTTATTGGCTGGAGCCGATGGTCGAGATCGAGCGCGAAGGCCGGCGTATTGGCTTTGGTCCGATCGAGGCTGACGATGTGCCCGAGTTGGCCCGGCTGCTTGCCGGCGATGAGTACCAGTCGCACCCGCGCTGCGTGGGCGATATCGATCAACTGCTGCGCGACCAGGGCCAGCGACGGTTCACGTTCGCGCGCTGCGGTGTGATCGAGCCGACGGATTGGACCGCGTTCGTGGCTCACGGCGGCAGCGCTGGCCTGCGTGCGGCGCTCGACAACAGCGGCCAGGCGATCGTCGATGCGGTGAAGGAATCCGGATTGCGCGGGCGCGGCGGGGCCGGTTTTCCTACCGGTATCAAATGGCAGACCGTGCACGACACGGCTGGTGCCACGAAGTACGTGGTCTGCAATGCCGATGAGGGCGATTCCGGCACCTATGCCGATCGCATGCTCATGGAGGGTGATCCGTTCACCCTGTTCGAAGGTATGGCGATCGCCGGCGTGGCGGTCGGCGCCGAACACGGTTTGATCTATTTGCGTTCGGAATATCCCGACGCCGAGCGTGTGCTACGGCGCGCACTCGATGTCGCGCGGGCGGAAGGCATGCTCGGCGACGATGTGCTCGGTTCGGGCAAGGCCTTCGATATCGAGCTGCGTATCGGTGCCGGTGCGTATATCTGTGGCGAGGAAACCTCGCTGCTCGAAAGCCTTGAAGGCAAGCGCGGCCTGGTACGGTTCAAGCCGCCGCTGCCTGCGGTTCAGGGCTTCATGGGCAAACCCACGATCATCAATAACGTGATTACGTTGGCCAGCGTGCCGGCGATCATGGCCCAGGGCGCGCCGAACTATCACGATCTGGGTATCAATAAATCGCGCGGCACGCTCACGATTCAGTTGTGTGGCAACGTCGCCCGGCCCGGACTCTACGAGATGCCGTTCGGCGTGACGCTCGATCACATGATCAATGAATTGGGCGGCGGGTCGGCGACTGGACGGCCGGTGCGTACTGCCCAGGTCGGCGGGCCACTGGGTGCCTATGTGCCTGCCGAGCATTTCGATACCCCGTTGGCTTACGAGGAGTTCGCCGAGAAGAAAGCAATGATCGGCCACGGCGGCGTGGTGGTCTTCGACGACACGGTCGACATGCTCCAGCAGGCGCGCTTCGCGATGGAGTTCTGCGATCTGGAATCCTGTGGCAAGTGCACGCCCTGTCGCGTGGGTTCGGTGCGCGCGCAGGAAGTTATCGATCGCATCATTGCCGAAGACGAACGTGAGGCGAATATCGAGCTGTTGCGTGAGCTCTGCGACACCATGATTAACGGCTCGCTCTGTGCTCACGGCGGGATGGCGCCATTCCCCGTGCTGTCGGCGCTCAACCATTTTTCCGAAGATTTCGGCGTTCGCGAAGACGCGGCCGCTCTCAGCTAGCGCGCCGCGCTGGCCACAAGAACAAAACGAGAGGAGGTAGCCATGGCATCTCTCAACCCCGTGAACTACGGCACGCCCAGGCGTTCATCCGATACCCAGATCACGCTCGAAATCGACGGCCAGTCGGTGACGGTGCCGCAGGGCACGTCGGTCATGCGCGCCGCGATCGAATCCGGCATCGAGGTGCCCAAGCTGTGTGCGTCCGACATGCTGGAGCCGTTTGGTTCCTGTCGGCTGTGCCTGGTCGAGATCGAAGGCCGCAAGGGCTACCCGGCCTCCTGTACCACCGAAGTGTCGGAAGGCATGCAGGTCGCAACTCAGACCGACAAGCTCAACCAGATCCGTCGTGGCGTGGTCGAGCTGTATCTGTCGGATCATCCGGGTGAAAGCCTCACGCCGGAAGGCCACGGTGACGATGAGTTGCTCGAACTTGCCGACAGGCTCGATGTGACCGAGGTGCGCTACAACAAGGGCCGTAACCACCAGCTCGCCACGGTGGACGGCTCCAACCCCTATTTCGATTTCGATGCTTCGCGTTGCATCGTCTGCTCGCGTTGCGTGCGCGCCTGTAACGAGGTGCAGGGCACCTTTGCGTTGACGGTCGACGGGCGTGGCTTTGCGTCGATGATCAGCGCCGGCACGGACGACGACAATTTCCTGTCATCGGAATGCGTGTCCTGTGGCGCGTGTATTCAGGCCTGCCCCACCGAAGCGCTCATCGAAAAAGACGTCGTCGAAATGGGCATGCCGGAACGTTCGGTCACCACCACCTGTGCCTATTGCGGCGTGGGTTGTTCGTTCAACGCCGAGCTCAAGGGCGACGAAGTGGTTCGCATGGTGCCGGCTAAGCAGGGCAAGGCCAATCAGGGTCATTCCTGCGTGAAGGGGCGCTTCGCCTGGGGTTATACCAATCACCCCGATCGCATCACCAAGCCGATGGTTCGCGACAAGATCACGGACCCCTGGCGCGAAGTCAGCTGGGACGAAGCGATCGCGTTTTCTGTCGACAAGATCAACGGTATCCGCGAGCAATATGGCAGTGGCGCGCTTGGGGCGATCACCTCGTCGCGTTGTACCAACGAAGAGACGTTCCTGGTTCAGAAGCTGGCGCGCGCGGTCTTCAATACCAATAACGTCGATACCTGCGCACGCGTATGCCATTCGCCGACCGGCTACGGGCTCAACTCGACGTTCGGCACCTCGGCCGGCACCCAGGATTTCGTCTCCGTCGAGAAATGCGACGTCATTCTCGTTATCGGTGCCAATCCCACCGATGCCCATCCGGTGTTCGGTTCGCAGATGAAGCGTCGGCTACGCCAGGGCGCGCGTCTGATCGTATGCGACCCGCGGGCGATCGATCTGGTGCGTTCGCCGCATGTGCAGGCCGACTATCATCTCCAGCTCAGGCCCGGTACGAACGTTGCACTCGTGAATTCGATGGCGCATACGATCCTGAGCGAAGGGCTGGAAAATCGCGTGTTCGTGGAAGAGCGCTGCGACATGGATGAATACGATGGCTGGCGCGAGTTCATTTTGCGCGACGAGAACAGCCCCGAAAACACCGAGCAATACACCGGTGTGCCGGCTTCGATGGTGCGCGAAGCCGCGCGTCTGTATGCCACGGGCGGTAATGGCGCGATCTATTACGGCCTGGGTGTGACCGAGCATAGCCAGGGCTCCACCATGGTCATGGGCATGGCCAATATCGCCATGGCCACCGGCAACATCGGCCGTCCCGGCATGGGCGTGAATCCGTTGCGCGGGCAGAACAATGTGCAGGGTTCCTGCGACATGGGTTCGTTCCCGCACGAGCTCCCGGGTTATCGCCATGTCTCAGACCAGAACGTGCGTGACATCTTCGAAAAAGAATGGGGTGTGACCATCGGCTCGGAGCCGGGGCTGCGTATCCCCAACATGATCGACGCTGCCACGGCGGGCACCTTCAAGGGCCTGTATGTGCAGGGCGAGGATATTCTTCAGTCGGACCCCAATATCAAGCATATCGCGGCCGGTCTTGCAGCCATGGAGTGCGTGATCATTCAGGACATCTTCCTGAACGAAACCGCCAGTTACGCGCATGTGTTCCTGCCCGGCTCGACGTTTTTGGAAAAGGACGGCACCTTCACCAACGCCGAGCGCCGCATCAACCGCGTGCGCAAGATCCAGACCGCGCCCGCGGGCTATGCCGACTGGGAGATTACTCAGCTATTGGCCCAGGCGCTGGGCTACCCGATGAACTATAGCCATCCGTCGGAAATCATGGACGAGATCGCGCGTACCACGCCCACCTTCAAGGGCGTGAGCTTCGACAAGATCGATGCGCTGGGCAGCGTGCAGTGGCCCTGCAACGACGACAACCCCGAAGGCACGCCGGTCATGCACGTGGACACGTTCGTGCGCGGCAAGGGCAAGTTCATGCTCACCCCGTTCGTACCCACCGAAGAGCGGGCCAACCGCAAGTTCCCGTTGCTGCTCACTACAGGCCGGATTCTGTCGCAGTACAACGTAGGCGCGCAGACCCGGCGTACCGCCAATCGGCTATGGCATGCCGAGGACTGGCTCGAAGTGCATCCGTCCGATGCCGAAATGCGCGGCATCAAGGACGGTACGCTGGTGGCAGTCGCCTCGCGTATGGGCGAAACCACCCTGCGGGCCAAGGTCAGCGAGCGCATGACGCCCGGGGTGGTCTATACCACCTTCCACTTCCCGGAAACGGCCGCGAACGTGGTGACGACCGAGTTCTCCGATTGGGCGACAGAGTGTCCCGAGTACAAGGTCACGGCCGTCGAAGTCAGGCCGTGTAACACCATGTCGGAATGGCAGCGCCGCTATATCGATACGCGCGAAAAGCAGCAGCAGATCGAAAGCGAGCAGTCGGTGCGCGATCCGGATTCCGTGGCCGCCGGTTTCGATGCCGGTGACAAGGAATGGGAACCGGCCGAGTAGCGAAATGGCCGAGCGCCCGAGGAGATAAGCGATGGAAAACGACAAGATGGTGCGACAGGCAAATCAGATCGCCCAGTACTTCAGCGTCTACCCTCAGGCGCGTGCAGAAGAGGGCGTGCACGGACATATTCGCAAGTTCTGGGAGCCGCGTATTCGGACGCAATTGATCGAATACGTGGCCGCCGGCGGTAATGGCCTGCACGAACTCGTACACACCGCTGTCGATTCGCTTCGCGACGAGCCGTCATCCGGTGGTGAATCGGGAGATCCTGCGGCCCAGCAAGAGATCGGCCGTCGCGCGACCTGATAGCGAACCTGTGGGTCAGTTCGTGCCCAATGGAAACAAGCCGCCCTCGCGGCAGGTCTCGAATAACGCCGAAACCATGGGCGACAACGGGTCGCGTTCGAGCGTGACCAGACCTACACGGTGGGTGCTGTCGATATCGTCGAGCGCAATCGAGCGGATCGACGTGTCTGCGCCCAGAAGCTCGCCAAAATATTCCGGCAGGATGCCGCTCAAGCCAGCGAACTTGATATGGGCCCAGAGGTTCACGATCGAGTCGGTTTCCACCGGTACGGTCGGCGTCTTGCGGGTCTGGGCGAAAATCTGGTCGATGATGCGCCGGTTCTGCATGTTCGGTGTCAGCAGGCATAACGGCTCGTCCGCGGCTTCACGCCAAGTCACGCTGCGCCGGTTCGTCCACGGATGATCGTGGGCCACGAACAGCCGATAGCGTTCGGTATAAAGATCGAGCGTGGTCATATGTTCGACCGGTTCGTTATCGAGATAGGTAATGCCGGCATCCAGACGAAAGTCCTGAATATCGCGCAGTAGCTCGTCGGAGGTGCGCGAATAGATCGCGAACTGCACCTTGGGATAACGTCGGCGCATGGATTGTGTCAGCGCGACGACCATCGGCAATGCCGACGGCACCACGCCAAGCGACAGGCGTCCCGCCAGTCCGCCCTTGAGCACCGTCAGTTCTTCGTTCATGGCTGCGCAGTCGCGCAGGATGGCTTGTGCCCACTGCAATACGCGCCGGCCTTCCGGCGTCAGGTCGTGAAAGCGTTGGCCGCGCTCGACGACCGGTACCCCCAATTCCTGTTCGAGCTGGCGGATGCGTCCGGACAGGGTCGGCTGGGTGACATGACAGCGCTCGGCGGCGCGCGTGAAGTGTCGTTCCTCGGCCAGCGCGACCAAGTAGTGCAGTTGTTTTATATCCATGTGCACGTTTTCCTCGCGCCGTTTGATCGCTGACTCGAGTGTCACACCCATCATACGTGCACATCGACTGTAAACGATCGCTTTCCAGCGGTTGACAATCGGGTTTCGATTGCGAACAATGCGCGGCTCGTTTGTGGAGGGATACCCAAGCGGTCAAAGGGAACAGACTGTAAATCTGTCGGCTCAGCCTTCGGAGGTTCGAATCCTCCTCCCTCCACCATTTGACATATTGACGTAGTAAACAACGACTGGTGGTCGCGGCAATTAGAAAGGCCGGACCGAGGAGGGTTTGAACCGAGCGGTTCGACGAGGGCGCGGAGCGGCCGAGAACGGTCGCGTGACGCGACCGGCCCGTAGGGTGAGCGCCGAAGGCGCGAATAATCCTCCTCCCTCCACCATTTGAACAAGTTTGAATCGTCAGGATCGGGCAGCGCCCTTGCAGGCAGCGCCGGAATTGGCGAGAGTCGGGTGGTTGGCAGCGCGGGCGTAGTTCAATGGTAGAACCTCAGCCTTCCAAGCTGATGATGCCGGTTCGATCCCGGTCGCCCGCTCCATAACTTGTCGCTATGGCGGCAATGACAATCTAAGGCCCATGTAGCTCAGCGGTAGAGCACTTCCTTGGTAAGGAAGAGGTCACCGGTTCAAGTCCGGTCATGGGCTCCAATTTGCCGGCGATGCAGTCGCGTCGTCGGCGCGCGATGCGTTTTGGCGTCGCGGCTACGGTGAGTTGAACTCACGGCAACAACGACGAAAGGCGAGCAATGTCCAAATCAAAATTCGAGCGTAACAAGCCGCACGTAAACGTCGGCACGATTGGTCACGTGGACCATGGCAAGACCACGTTGACGGCGGCGCTGACGGTGGTATCGAACCGTTTGTTCGGATCGCAGCTGTCGGCATTTGACATGATCGACAAGGCGCCGGAAGAAAAGGCGCGTGGTATCACGATCTCGACCTCGCACGTCGAATACGAAAGTGAAGCGCGTCACTACGCCCACGTTGACTGCCCGGGTCATGCTGACTACGTCAAGAACATGATCACTGGTGCTGCCCAGATGGACGGCGCGATCCTCGTGGTCTCCGCGGCTGACGGCCCGATGCCGCAGACGCGTGAGCACATCCTGCTGTCGCGTCAGGTCGGCGTGCCGCACATCGTCGTGTTCCTCAACAAGGCCGACATGGTCGACGACGAAGAGCTGCTCGAGCTCGTCGAAATGGAAGTGCGCGAACTGCTCGACGCCTACGACTTCCCCGGTGACGACACCCCGGTGATCGTCGGCTCCGCGCTGAAAGCGCTGGAAGGCGACGAAGGCGAATTCGGCATCGAAGCTATCGCCAAGCTCGTGCGCGCCATGGACGACTTCATTCCCGAGCCGGAACGTGCCGTGGACGGCGCCTTCCTCATGCCGGTCGAAGACGTCTTCTCGATCTCCGGTCGCGGCACCGTCGCCACCGGTCGTGTCGAGCGCGGCATCGTCAATGTCGGCGACGACATCGAGATTGTGGGTATCAATCCCACCACCAAGACCACCGTCACCGGCGTTGAAATGTTCCGTCGTCTGCTCGACCAGGGTCAGGCCGGCGACAACATCGGCGTACTGCTGCGTGGCACCAAGCGTGAAGACATCGAGCGCGGCCAGGTGCTGGCCAAGCCCGGTTCGATCACGCCGCACACCAAGTTCGAATGCGAAGTGTACGTGCTGAAGAAAGAAGAAGGCGGTCGTCACACGCCGTTCTTCAAGGGCTATCGCCCGCAGTTCTACTTTCGCACGACGGACGTCACGGGCGCGTGTGAGCTGCCGGCGGACACCGAGATGGTGATGCCGGGCGACAACGTCACGATGAACGTCGAACTGATTCACCCGATTGCGATGGAAGAAGGCCTGCGCTTCGCCATTCGTGAAGGCGGCCGCACCGTGGGTGCCGGCGTCGTGACCAAGATTACGGAATAGCTGAATAGCGCGATTGCGGCATGCGAGCGACTCATATTCATCGGGTCGTTCGTAGTGCCGCTTTCGTGTCTCCAGGTCGCGAGCGCGGCGGGGCAGTTGCCAAAACTGGAAACTGTGATAACATCCGCCGTCTTTTTCGCGGGCAATGAGTTTACGCGCATAGGCCAGTAGCTCAATTGGCAGAGCAGCGGTCTCCAAAACCGCAGGTTGGGGGTTCGAGTCCCTCCTGGCCTGCCACGTAAACAGGCATTCCCTCTTTTCTTTCGGTCGAGTCGTCGATGGCAACCCAAGAAAAACGTACGAGCTCCCTGCTCGATACAGCGCTGCTATGGCTTGCTATAGGCGTGCTGCTGGCGAGCATGGTCGGCTACTACTATTTCACGGCGCATACCGATCTCGTGCGTGTGCTCGGCTTGTTGGGCGGCACCGCGGTTGCGATCGCTATTGCGCTGCAAACCGCGATCGGTAAAACCGCCTGGGCCTATATCCAGGGGTCGCGCACCGAGCTGCGGCGCATGGTGTGGCCGACGCGCCGTGAAACGGTTCAAACCACGCTAATGGTCGTGGTTGTGGTTCTTATTCTGGCCGTGTTCATCTGGGCGCTGGATATCGTGCTCGCTTGGGCTGTTCAACTTCTGACCGGCCGCTAGGCGCAAGGCGAATTCTTATGGCCAAGCATTGGTACGTGGTTCATGCTTTCTCGCAGTACGAGAAGAAAGTGCGCGACTCTCTCAAGGAGTACGCAGCGCGCCACGGCATGGAGGATTACTTCGGCGACATCCTGGTGCCGACCGAAGAGGTCGTCGAGATCAAGGATGGTCAGCGCCGTACGACCGAGCGCAAGTTTTTCCCGGGTTATGTGCTCGTCCATATGGAAATGAACGACGACACATGGCATCTGGTCAAGAGTGTTCCGCGCGTGCTCGGCTTTATTGGCGGTACCGCCGATCGCCCTGCGCCGATCACCGACGCGGAAGCAGATCAGATTCTTAACCGCGTCGAAGAGTCGGTTGAGAAGCCGCGTCCGAAGACGGTTTTCGAGCCGGGTCAGGAGGTGCGTGTCATCGACGGCCCGTTCGCGGACTTCAACGGCGTGGTCGAGGAAGTCAATTACGAAAAGAACCGTCTGCGTGTGGCGGTGACGATCTTCGGGCGTTCGACGCCGGTCGATCTCGAATTCGATCAGGTCGAAAAGAGCTGATCTATCATCGCGACGCACGGTGCGTCGCATTCTTTGTCACAGGGAGCCCGGGTCAGGCCCGCGGCGCATGAACCTGAAGGAGTAGTTCAATGGCCAAGAAGATTGCGGGCTATATCAAGCTGCAGATCCCGGCCGGCAAGGCCAATCCGAGTCCCCCCGTGGGTCCGGCGCTGGGCCAGCACGGCGTGAACATCATGGAATTCTGCAAGGCGTTCAATGCCGAGACGCAGGATATCGAGCCGGGCCTGCCGATTCCGGTCGTGATCACGGTGTTCTCGGATCGCAGTTTCTCGTTCGTCAAGAAGACGCCGCCGGCTGCGATTCTGTTGAAGAAGGCTGCCAAGATCACCAGTGGTGCGGCCGATCCGCTGCGCAACAAGGTGGGTACGGTCACCCGTGCGCAGGTCGAAGAGATTGCGCAAACCAAATGGGCAGACCTCAATGCTGCCGATATGGATGCCGCGGTTCGCATCATTTCAGGTAGTGCCCGTTCGATGGGCATCAAGGTGGAGGGTTAAGCCATGGCTAAGATTTCCAAGCGCAAGGCTGCCATCCGCGACCAGGTCGATCCGGTTAAGGTCTATCCGGTAGATGAAGCCCTCGATCTGCTCAAGAAGCTGTCCAGTGCCAAGTTCACCGAGTCGGTCGAAGTGGCCGTTAATCTCGGTGTGAATGCGCGCAAGTCGGACCAGAACGTGCGCGGCTCCACTGTCATGCCCAACGGCACCGGCAAGAGTGTGCGCGTGGCCGTGTTCACCCAGGGTGAGAACGCCGAGAAAGCCAAGGCTGCGGGCGCCGACATCGTGGGGTTCAATGACTTGGCCGAGCAGGTTCAGGCAGGCGAAATCAACTTCGATATGGTCGTTGCGACGCCGGATGCGATGCCGGTCGTGGGCCGTCTGGGTCAGATTCTGGGCCCGAAGGGTCTGATGCCGAACCCGAAGACCGGCACGGTCACCACCGATGTGGAAACCGCGGTGAAGAACGCCAAGGCCGGTCAGGTGCAGTACCGCACCGATAAGGCCGGTATTATTCACTGCGCGATCGGCAAGGTGGATTTCGAAAACACCGCGCTGAAGGAAAACCTGGCAGCGCTGATTGCGGATCTTCGCAAGGCCAAGCCGGCGAACGCGAAAGGCGTGTATTTCAAGAAAGTGTCGCTGTCGACGACGATGGGTCCCGGCCTTGCCGTGGACGCAACGAGTTCGAGCGCGGCATAAGTGGATGTTCGGCGGCGCGGCCTTTTTGGTCGTGTCGTCGGTGAAGGAGTTCTTTGTAGCGCAGCCCGCTCTTTGGATGGCTGCGTCGTCAAAGACCGTTAGGCGAGCCGAAGGTCTCGGTTCTTAAAGGCGACGACGCCAGCCTACGCAGATGACGTGTGTCGTGCGGCGCTCAGGCGCCAATCGGCAGTCGTCGACGGGCATGTCCTCGGGCATGTCCGGTCAATCATCCGGCGACATGTGTCGTCGGTTTGCTCAAGGAGTGATGACTATGGCCATGAGTTTTCAAGCCAAGCAGGCCATGGTGGCAGAAGTCAGCGACGTGGCGAATCGCGCGCATTCCGCAGTGCTTGCGGAATACCGCGGTCTCACCGCTGGTCAGATGGACGCACTTCGCGTGAACGCCCGCGAGGGTGGTGCGTATTTGAAGGTGGTCAAGAACAATCTGGCCAAGCTGGCCCTGAAGGGCACCGATTACGAATGCATGACCGATGCGTTTGTCGGTCCGGTCATTCTGGGGTTCTCCCTGGAAGATCCGGGTTCGGCGGCTCGTGTCGTTAGTGATTTTCGTAAGGATCACGATGCCCTGAAGGTGACGGCGATTTCGTTCAACGGGCAGTTGCTGCCTGGTGAACAGCTCGACCGTCTGGCCAAGCTGCCGACCCGTGATGAGGCTCTGTCCCAGCTGATGCGTGTCATGAAAGCACCCATCGACAAGCTGGCGCGGACCACGCGCGAGCCGGTTGCCAAGCTCAGCCGCACCGTGGCTGCAGTCCGCGACGAAAAGCAGGCTGCTTGAATCAATTGAAACGGGCCGAACGGCCCCAAACGTATTAGGAGCACATAATGGCTGCTACGAAGGAAGAAGTACTCGAAGCGATCTCCGAAATGTCCGTCATGGACGTTGTCGAACTCGTCGAGATGATGGAAGAGAAATTCGGCGTCTCTGCAGCTGCCCCGGTGGCAATGGCTGCAGCCGGCGGCGGCGGCGAAGCCGCAGCGGCCGAAGAGCAGACCGAGTTCGATGTGGTTCTGGCCAGCTTCGGCGACAACAAGGTTGGCGCTATTAAGGCTGTCCGTGCCATCACCGGCCTGGGCCTCAAGGAAGCCAAGGAAATGGTTGAATCCGCGCCCGCCACCCTGAAGGAAGGCGTTGCGAAGGAAGAAGCCGAAGAAATGAAGACCAAGCTTGAAGAAGCCGGCGCCAAGGTCGAGCTTAAGTAAGGCAGGACGCGTCAAAGGCATTGTTCGAAACGATAATTTGACGCATCTTGGGCATTGGCTGGTAGCGGAGACGCTGCCGGCCTTTTCCCGTTGCCCCCGACCGAACGCGCGCGATACCAGCTGCTAAATACTCACGGTTTTGCAGCAAGTCCAACCAGAGGGTTGAGTGACATGGCCTACTCGTTTACCGAGAAAAAACGTATTCGCAAGGACTTTGCGAAACAGCCTTCAGTGCTGGAGATGCCGTTCCTGCTGGCGACCCAGCTGGATTCGTACCGGCAGTTTCTGCAAAAGGATCTCGATCCCGAAAAGCGCGCCGGTATGGGTTTGCATGCCGCGTTCTCGTCGGTGTTTCCGATGTCCAGTCATTCGGGCAGTGCCGCGCTCGAATATGTCAGCTATCGGCTCGGCCAGCCCGTGTTCGACGAGAAGGAGTGTCGCGTACGCGGCATGATCTACTCGGCGCCGCTGCGCGTGACCGTGCGTCTTATCATCTACGATAAGGACAGCAAGGCGAACCCGAAGCCGGTCAAGGATATCAAGGAGCAGGAAGTCTACATGGGCGAATTGCCGCTCATGACCGACACCGGCACCTTTATCATCAACGGTACGGAGCGGGTGATCGTCAACCAGCTTCACCGTAGTCCCGGTGTGTTCTTCGACCACGATCGTGGCAAGACGCATTCCTCGGGCAAGTACCTGTATTCCGCGCGCGTGATCCCGTACCGCGGCTCGTGGCTCGATTTCGAGTTCGATCCGAAGGACAACGTCTACGTGCGTATCGACCGTCGCCGCAAGCTGCCGGCGACCGTGCTCCTGCGCGCGCTCGGTTACGACACCGAGCAGATGCTGGAAATCTTCCACGAGACCAACATGTTCCACCTGTCCGACAAGGGCGTGGAAATGGAGCTCGTGCCGGAACGTCTGCGCGGCGAAACCGCGACGTTCGATATCAAGGCCGGTTCCGACGTGATCGTGGAAGAAGGCCGTCGTATCACCGTGCGCCACATTCGCAAGCTTGAAGAAGCAGGCGTGGATCGTCTCGAGGTGCCGGAAAGCTATCTCGTGGGCAAGGTGCTCGCGCGCGGCATCATCGACACCGACACCGGTGAAGAGCTGGCGCCGGCGAACACCGAGCTGACCGAAGAGCTCGTGGATGCGCTGCGCATGGCCGGCATCCAGGATGTGCCGACCCTCTATGTGAACGACCTGGATCACGGCCCGTACATCTCGAGCACGTTGATGGTCGACCCCAGCAACTCGCAGCTCGAGGCGCTGGTCGAAATCTATCGCATGATGCGTCCCGGCGAGCCGCCGACCAAGGATGCCGCCGAGAACCTGTTCGGCAATCTGTTCTTCAACGAAGATCGCTACGATCTGTCGGCCGTCGGTCGCATGAAGTTCAATCGCCGGCTGGGCCGCGAAGAGGCCACCGGCGAGTCCGTGCTGTCCAACGACGACATCATCGCCGTACTCAAGGAGCTGGTGTCGATTCGTAACGGCATTGGCCAGACGGACGATATCGACCATCTGGGCAATCGTCGTGTGCGTTCGGTTGGTGAAATGGCTGAAAACGCCTTCCGTACCGGTCTGGTGCGTGTCGAGCGTGCGGTGCGCGAACGCCTGTCGATCGCCGAGTCCGAAGGTCTGATGCCCCAGGATCTGATCAACGCCAAGCCGGTCGCTGCAGCGGTCAAGGAATTCTTCGGCTCCTCGCAGCTGTCGCAGTTCATGGATCAGAACAATCCGTTGTCCGAGGTCACGCATAAGCGTCGTGTGTCCGCGCTCGGGCCGGGTGGTCTGACCCGTGAGCGTGCGGGCTTTGAAGTGCGCGACGTGCACCCGACCCATTACGGTCGTATCTGCCCGATCGAAACGCCGGAAGGCCCGAACATCGGTCTGATCAACTCGCTGTCGGTCTATTCGCGAACCAACGATTACGGCTTCCTGGAAACCCCGTATCGCAAGGTCGAGAACGGCCGTGCGACCGAA
Source organism: Salinisphaera shabanensis E1L3A (assembly GCF_000215955.2). GTDB lineage: Bacteria > Pseudomonadota > Gammaproteobacteria > Nevskiales > Salinisphaeraceae > Salinisphaera > Salinisphaera shabanensis. The sequence goes on along the minus strand of NZ_AFNV02000024.1, from coordinate 40,416 downwards.
GAGGTCGAGTACCTTTCGGCAATCGAGGAAGGCCGCTACGTCATCGCCCAGGCCAACGCGCGGGTCGACGACAACGGCGATCTGGTCGACGAGCTGGTCTCCTGTCGTCATCAGAACGAATTCACCATGGCCTCGCCGGACCGCGTTCAGTTCATGGACGTGTCGCCGAAGCAGATCATGTCGGTGGCCGCCTCGCTCGTGCCGTTCCTGGAGCATGACGACGCCAACCGCGCGCTCATGGGCTCGAACATGCAGCGTCAGGCTGTGCCCTGCCTGCGTGCGGACAAGCCGCTGGTCGGTACCGGTATCGAGCGCAAGGTCGCGATCGACTCCGGCAACGCCGTCACCGCACGCCGCGGTGGTGTGGTCGACAAGGTCGACGCCTCGCGTGTCGTGGTTCGTGTCTATGACGACGAGACCTCGGCCGACGAAGCCGGCGTGGATATCTACAACATGGTCAAGTACACGCGTTCGAACCAGAACACGTGTCTCAACCAGAAGCCGCTGGTCGCCCCGGGCGATCGTATCGAGCGTGGCGACGTGCTCGCCGACGGCCCGTCCACCGACATGGGCGAGCTGGCCCTGGGGCAGAACCTGCTCGTGGCGTTCATGCCCTGGCATGGTTATAACTTCGAGGATTCGATCCTCATCTCCGAGCGTGTGGTCGAAGAAGACCGTTTCACCTCGGTGCATATCGAAGAGCTGACTTGTGTCGCCCGTGAGACCAAGCTCGGACCGGAGGAGATCACCTCGGATATCCCGAATGTGAACGAATCCGCGCTGCAGAAGCTGGACGAATCCGGTATTGCCTATATCGGCGCCGAAGTGAAGGCCGGCGATATCCTGGTCGGCAAGGTCACACCCAAGGGCGAAACCCAGCTCACCCCGGAAGAAAAGCTCCTGCGGGCCATCTTTGGTGAAAAAGCATCCGACGTGAAGGATTCTTCGCAGCGGGTGCCGCCGGGCATGGACGGCACCGTGATCGACGTGCGTGTATTCACGCGTGACGGCGTCGAGAAGGACGCCCGTGCACTGTCGATCGAAGAAGACGAGCTGGCCGAGGTGCGCAAGGACCTCAACGACCAGCAGCGTATCTTCGAGGACGACCTGTTCGATCGCCTGCGCAGCATGCTGGTGGGCAAGGTCGCCGACGGCGGCCCGAACAAGCTCAAGGCCGATGCCAAGATCACCGCCGACTATCTCGACGGCCTCGATCGCGGCAAGTGGTTCGATATCCGTCTGCAGGACGAAAGTGCGCAGTCGCAGCTCGAATCCATCGCCCAGCGCCTGAAGGATCAGAAAGCCGACTTCGAGCGTCGTTTTACTTCGAAGAAGGAAAAGATCACCCAGGGCGACGAACTCGCACCGGGCGTGCTCAAGATGGTCAAGGTCTATCTGGCCGTGAAGCGTCGTGTACAACCGGGCGACAAGATGGCCGGCCGTCACGGCAACAAGGGCGTGATCTCGCAGATCGTGCCGGTCGAGGACATGCCGTATCTGGAAGACGGTACCCCGGCCGATATCGTGCTCAACCCGCTGGGCGTGCCCTCGCGCATGAACATCGGTCAGGTGCTGGAAACGCATCTGGGCTGGGCCGCACGCGGCATCGGTCTGCGCGTGGGCGAAATGCTCGAGCAGCAGCAGGCGGTAGGCGAGATTCGGGAATTCCTGAAGAAGGCCTACTACACCGAAGGCGGCACCCAGGAAGACATCGACAGTCTTAACGATGAAGAGATGATGACGATGGCCGGCAACCTCGTGGGCGGTATGCCCACGGCCACGCCGGTGTTCGACGGTGCCGACGAAGACGAGATTCGTCGTCTGCTCAAGCTCGCCGGATTGCCGGAATCGGGCCAGGCCACGCTCATCGACGGCCGTACCGGCGAAACCTTTTCGCGCCCGGTGACCGTCGGCTATATGTACATGCTCAAGCTCAACCATCTGGTCGACGACAAGATGCATGCCCGTTCGACTGGCCCGTACTCGCTGGTCACCCAGCAGCCGCTGGGCGGCAAGGCGCAGTTCGGTGGTCAGCGCTTCGGCGAGATGGAGGTCTGGGCGCTGCAGGCCTACGGCGCAGCCTACACGCTGCAGGAAATGCTCACGGTGAAATCCGACGACGTGACGGGTCGTACCCGCATGTACAAGAACATCGTCGACGGCGATCACCAGATGCATGCCGGGATGCCGGAGTCGTTCAACGTGTTGACCAAGGAAATCCGTTCGCTGGGTCTCAACATCGAACTCGAGGAAGATGATTAGTGAGGTACGCGGTGACGGCCGGCAAGCCCGGCCGCCAGCGGCGGATTAACCCACCGCCGCGCGTTGTGTCCACGCCCCTCACGATCTGGAGTACCCCATGAAAGATCTGCTGAATCTGTTCAAGAGCGCCGACGACGTCGAAGAATTCGACGCCATCAAGATCGGCCTCGCGTCGCCGGAAACGATCCGTTCGTGGTCGTTCGGCGAGGTGAAAAAGCCGGAAACCATCAACTACCGTACGTTCAAGCCGGAACGTGACGGGCTGTTCTGTGCGCGTATCTTTGGCCCGGTCAAGGATTACGAATGCCTGTGCGGCAAGTACAAGCGCATGAAGCACCGCGGTGTGATCTGCGAAAAATGCGGCGTCGAGGTCACCCAGACCAAGGTACGTCGTGAGCGCATGGGTCATATCGACCTGGCCTCGCCGGTCGCCCATATCTGGTTCCTCAAGAGCCTGCCGTCCCGTATCGGCCTGCTGCTCGACATGCCGCTGCGCGCGATCGAGCGCGTGCTGTATTTCGAAGCCTATGTGGTCACCGATCCGGGCATGACCCCGCTCGAGCCGTACTCGCTGCTCACCGAAGAGGAATACCTCGATACGGTCGAACAGTACGGCGACGAATTCGCGGCCAAGATGGGCGCGGAAGCGGTGCTCGATATCCTGCGCAACATGGACATGGGCGCAGAAGCCCAGCGCATGCGCGAAGAGCTCAATGCCACCGGTTCGGCCACCAAGATCAAGCGTCTCGGCAAGCGCCTGAAGCTGCTGGAGTACTTCCAGCAGTCGGGCAACAAGGCCGAGTGGATGATCATGCGCGTGCTGCCGGTGCTGCCGCCGGATCTGCGTCCGCTGGTGCCGCTGGACGGCGGTCGGTTCGCGACCTCGGATCTCAACGATCTGTATCGTCGCGTGATCAACCGCAATAACCGTCTGCGTCGCCTGCTCGAACTCAACGCCCCGGACATCATCGTGCGCAACGAAAAGCGCATGCTGCAGGAGTCCGTGGACGCGCTGATCGACAACGGCCGTCGCGGTCGCGCGATCACCGGCTCCAACCGTCGTCCGCTCAAGTCGCTGGCCGACATGATCAAGGGCAAGCAGGGCCGTTTCCGTCAGAACCTGCTGGGCAAGCGTGTCGACTACTCGGGCCGTTCGGTCATCGTGGTCGGCCCGACGCTCAAGCTGCACCAGTGCGGTCTGCCCAAGAAGATGGCGCTGGAGCTGTTCAAGCCGTTCATCTATTCGCGCCTGCAGCGTCTGGAGCTGGCCTCCACGATCAAGGCTGCCAAGAAGATGGTCGAGCGTGAAGAGCCGGAAGTCTGGGATATGCTCGAGGAAGTCATCCGCGAGCACCCGGTCATGCTCAACCGTGCGCCGACCCTGCATCGTCTGGGTATCCAGGCGTTCGAGCCGGTGCTCATCGAAGGCAAGGCGATCCAGCTGCATCCGCTGGTCTGCACCGCCTTCAACGCCGACTTCGACGGCGACCAGATGGCCGTGCACGTGCCGCTGTCCATCGAAGCACAGCTGGAAGCGCGCGTGCTGATGATGGCGTCGAACAACATCCTGTCGCCGGCCTCCGGTGCGCCGATCATCGTACCGACCCAGGACGTCGTGCTCGGCCTGTACTGGATGACGCGTTCGCGCGTGAATCAGCTCGGCGAGGGCATGACCTTCGCGGACGTCTCCGAGGTCTATCGTGCCTATGATGCCCAGCAGGTCGATCTGCAGGCGCATATCAAGGTGCGTATCAACGACGTCGACGTGGACGAGGACAACAACCAGACGCCGGTGACCCGGATCGTGGAAACCACGGTCGGCCGTGCGATGCTGTCCGAAATCCTGCCCAAGGGTCTGCCCTTCAAGCTCATCAACCGTGAGCTGGACAAGAAGGCGGTCGGCGATGTCATCAACTCCAGCTATCGCGATGTCGGTCTCAAGGACACGGTCGTGTTCGCTGACCAGCTGATGTACACGGGTTTTCGCATGTCCACCAAGGCGGGTATTTCCATCGCCGTGGGCGACATGGTGATCCCGGAAGAAAAGACCACCGTGCTGGCGCGTGCCGAGGACGAGGTCAAGGAGATCGAGGAGCAGTACACCTCCGGTCTCGTGACCCAGGGCGAGCGCTACAACAAGGTCATCGATATCTGGTCGCGTGCCAACGAGCAGATCGCGGGCGCGATGATGGACAAGCTAGGTCTCGACGAAGTGGTCGACTCCGAAGGCAATGCCATCGACCAGACGTCGTTCAACTCGATCTTCATGATGGCGGATTCCGGCGCGCGTGGTAGTGCGGCCCAGATTCGTCAGCTGGCTGGCATGCGTGGCCTGATGGCCAAGCCGGATGGCTCGATCATCGAAACGCCCATTACCGCGAACTTCCGTGAAGGTCTGAACGTACTCCAGTACTTCATCTCCACACATGGTGCGCGTAAGGGTCTGGCCGATACCGCGCTCAAGACCGCGAACTCGGGTTATCTGACCCGCCGTCTCGTGGACGTGTCCCAGGACGTGGTCATTACCGATCACGACTGCGGGACCGACCAGGGCATCAAGATGTATCCCATCGTCGAAGGCGGCGATGTGGTCGAACCCCTGCGCGAGCGCGTGCTCGGTCGTGTGTTGGCCTCCGACGTTGTCGATCCGGCCACCAACCACACCCTGCTCAACGCCGGACAGCTGCTCTCCGAAAAGGAAGTGGATCTGCTCGAGGTCAACTCGATCGACGAGGTCCACGTGCGGAGCCCGATCACCTGCGAAGCGCCGTTCGGTGTCTGTGCGCAGTGCTACGGCCGCGATCTGGCCCGGGGCGAGCAGGTTTCCATTGGCGAATCGGTGGGCGTGATCGCTGCGCAGTCGATCGGCGAGCCGGGTACCCAGCTGACCATGCGTACCTTCCACGTGGGTGGTGCCGCATCGCGTGCGGTCTCGGCCGACGGGGTCGAGGTCAAGTCCGCCGGTACCGTCAAACTGCACAACATCAAGACGGTCGAACATGCCGAGGGCGGCCACCTGGTGGCCGTGTCGCGTTCCGGCGAAATTGGCGTCATGGACGACAATTATCGCGAGAAGGAACGCTACAAGATCCCCTACGGTGCACGTCTGCATGTGGGCGAGGGCGATGTGGTCGAGGCCGGCGCCCGTCTGGCCGACTGGGACCCGCATACCCACCCGATCATCTCGGAAGTCGCCGGCAAGGTGAAATTCGAGGAGTTCATCGAGGGTGTGACCGTCCAGCGCGAAATCGACGAGATCACCGGTGTATCCACGCTGGTGGTTACCGAGCCGAAATCGCGTGGCCAGGGCAATCGCGACCTGCGTCCGGTGATCAAGCTGCTGGATAACGACGGCAACGAGCTCAACTTCCCGGGCACCGAAATCCCGGCGGCCTACAGTCTGCCGCCCAAGGCCATCGTGGTGGTCGAGGACGGCCAGAGCGTGGTCGTGGGTGACGTCACCGCACGTATTCCGCAGGAATCGTCCAAGACGCGTGATATCACCGGTGGTCTGCCGCGTGTGGCCGATCTGTTCGAGGCGCGCAAGCCCAAGGTTCCGGCGATTCTTGCCGAGGCCGCGGGTACGATTCGCTTCGGCGAGGCGACCAAGGGCAAGCAGCGCCTCAAGATCGTGGACTCGGAAGGCTACGAGAACGAGATCCTCATTCCCAAGTGGCGCCAGATCAACGTGTTCGAAGGCGAGCACGTCGAGAAGGGCGAAATCATCTCCGATGGCGAGCCGATGCCGCATGACATCCTGCGTCTGCAGGGTATCCCGAAACTGGCGGACTATCTGGTCAAGGAAATCCAGGACGTCTACCGCTTGCAGGGCGTGCGCATCAACGACAAGCACATCGAGGTGATCGTGCGTCAGATGCTGCGCCGGGTGGAAATCGTCGATGCCGGCGATACCTCCTTCCTGCAGGGCGAACAGGCGGAATACCAGGCGGTACTCAACGAAAACCGCCGGGTCGAGGCCAAGGGCGAGCAGCCGGCCACATTCGACCGCCTGCTGCTGGGCATCACCAAGGCCAGTCTGTCGACGGAGTCGTTCATCTCGGCGGCATCGTTCCAGGAGACTACGCGCGTGCTGACCGAGGCCGCCGTGCGCGGCGCCCGCGACGACCTGCGTGGCCTCAAGGAGAACGTCATCGTCGGTCGTCTGATTCCGGCCGGTACCGGTCTTGCGTACCACGAGCAGCGCCGCCGCGAGCGTCTCGGGCCGCTGGATCTGGAAGGCGCGCTGCCGCGCGACGAACAGATCCCCGGCGCCAGCGACGAGGCCGAAGCCGAGGAATCCACCAACGAAGACTCGGCCTGAGGTGATATGGCGCGCCGTGCTTGACAGCGCGGCGCGCCACTATTAGTATCCGCCGTCCTTTAACGGCAGCACGACGTCGGGTCGCGCTGCCTTAATATTTTTAATCGATCGAGTAGGGTGACGACGTGTCTACGGTCAACCAACTGGTCCGCAAGGGCCGCAAAGACAAGCGCCAGAAGAACGACGTGCCCGCGCTGCAGGGCTGTCCGCAGCGCCGTGGTGTGTGCACGCGTGTCTATACCACCACGCCGAAGAAGCCGAACTCCGCGCTGCGTAAGGTTGCACGTGTTCGTCTGACCAACGGTTTCGAAGTCGCCAGCTATATCGGCGGCGAAGGGCATAACCTGCAGGAACACTCGGTCGTGCTCATTCGTGGCGGTCGTGTAAAGGATTTGCCCGGTGTGCGTTATCACACGGTGCGCGGTGCACTGGACGCCTCGGGCGTCGAGGCACGCCGCCAGGGCCGTTCCAAGTACGGCGCCAAGAAGCCGAAGTCCTAGTCCGAACGCACTAGTTCACCGAATTACCTAAAGGTTCACTATGTCCCGTCGTGCATCCGCGCCGCGTCGCGAAATTCTGCCCGATCCGCGCTATCACAGCGAGTTGCTGGCCAAGTTCATGAACATGATCATGGAAGATGGCAAAAAGTCGAAGGCCGAGGCCATCGTCTATGGCGCGCTGACCCAGATCGGTACCAAGAAAGGCACCGACGAGCCCCTCGAGATTCTCGAGGAAGCGCTGGACAACATCCGTCCGGCGGTCGAGGTCAAGTCCCGCCGTGTCGGTGGTGCGACCTATCAGGTCCCGGTCGAAGTGCGTGCCGTGCGTCGTACTACGCTGGCCATGCGCTGGGTGATCGACGCAGCGCGCAAGCGTGGCGAGCATTCCATGGCTCAGCGTCTGGCTGGCGAGCTGCTGGATGCCTCCGAGCATCGTGGCGCCGCGGTTAAAAAGCGCGAAGACACGCACCGGATGGCCGACGCCAACAAGGCGTTCTCGCACTTCCGCTGGTAAGACGCGCGGTTTTCGCGCGCTCCATTTCGCAAGATTCAAGAGACTTTCATGGCCCGCAAGCATCCTCTCGAGCGCTATCGCAACATCGGCATCATGGCGCATATCGATGCCGGCAAGACCACGACCACCGAGCGTGTGCTCTACTACACCGGCATCTCTCACAAGATGGGCGAAGTGCATGACGGCGCGGCCGTGATGGATTGGATGGCGCAGGAGCAGGAGCGCGGCATCACCATCACCTCGGCTGCGACCACCTGTTTCTGGCAGGGCATGGAGCAGCAGTTCCCCGAGCAGTACCGTATCAACATCATCGACACGCCCGGTCACGTTGACTTCACCATCGAAGTCGAGCGTTCGCTGCGTGTGCTCGACGGCGCGGTATGTGTGCTCGATGCCAACGCCGGTGTCGAGCCGCAGACGGAAACGGTATGGCGCCAGGCCAACAAGTACCACGTGCCGCGGCTGGTGTTCGTCAACAAGATGGACAAGCTGGGTGCGGACTACTATCGCTGCGTGCAGATGATGCGCGATCGTCTGGCCACCCATCCGGTGTCCATCCAGCTGCCGATCGGCGCGGAAGACGATTTCGAAGGCGTGGTCGATCTGCTGCGCATGCAGGCGATCTACTGGAACGAAGAAGACGCAGGTCGTACGTTCGAAGCGCGCGAAATCCCCGACCATCTCAAGGCCGATGCAGAGAAGTATCGCGAAGAGATGGTCGAGGCCGCCGCCGAAGCCAACGAAGCGTTGATGGACAAGTACCTCGAAGACGGTGAGCTGTCGAACGACGACATCAAGGCCGGTCTGCGCACGCGCACCATCAACAACGAAATCTGCCTGTGCCTGTGTGGTACCGCGTTCAAGAACAAGGGCGTGCAGGCGATGCTCGACGCGGTCGTCGACTACCTGCCGGCGCCGACCGAAGTGCCGCCGATCAAGGGCCAGGACGCGAACGATCCTGAAGTCAAGATCGAGCGCCGCGCCAGTGACGAAGAGCCGTTCTCGGCGCTCGTATTCAAGATCGCGACCGACCCGTTCGTCGGTTCGCTGGCCTTCATTCGTGTCTACTCGGGTGTGCTCTCCTCCGGCGACTCGGTCTACAACCCGATCGAGAACAAGAAAGAGCGCGTCGGCCGTATCCTGCAAATGCACTCCAACTCCCGTGAGGAGATCAAGGAAGTGCGTGCGGGTGATATTGCCGCTGTGGTTGGCCTGAAGAATGTCACCACGGGTTATACGCTGTGTGCGCCGGACTCCCAGGTCATTCTCGAGCGCATGGAGTTCCCCGACCCGGTTATCGCGGTGGCCGTCGAGCCGAAATCGCGTGCCGATCAGGAAAAGATGGGCGTGGCCCTGTCGAAGCTGGCCCAGGAGGATCCGTCCTTCCAGGTGCGTACCGACGAGGAAACCGCGCAGACCATCATTTCGGGCATGGGCGAGCTGCATCTGGAAATCATCGTCGATCGCATGAAGCGCGAATTCGGCGTGGAAGCCAACGTCGGTGCACCGCAGGTGGCCTACCGCGAAACGATCCGCAAGGAAGTCGAGCAGGAAGGCAAGTTCGTTCGTCAGTCCGGCGGTCGCGGTCAGTACGGCCACGTCTATCTGCGGCTCGAGCCGCAAGAAGAGGCGGGCAAGGGTTACGAGTTCGTCAACGCCATTACGGGTGGTGTGGTGCCGAAGGAATACATCAACTCTGTGGACAAGGGCGTCCAAGAGGCGATGACCAACGGTGTCGTGGCCGGTTATCCGATGGTGGATCTTAAGGTCACGCTGTACGACGGTTCCTACCATGATGTTGACTCCAGCGAGGCCGCGTTTAAGATAGCCGGCTCGATGGCGTTCAAGGATGGTGCGCGCAAGGCGTCGCCGGTTCTGCTTGAGCCGATGATGGACGTCGAAGTCGTCACGCCCGAAGAATACATGGGTGATGTGATGGGCGATCTGAATCGCCGTCGCGGCACCGTCAAGGGTATGGAAGACATTCCCACCGGCAAGCAGCTGTCTGCTGAAGTGCCGCTGTCGGAAATGTTTGGTTATTCGACCGATCTGCGCTCCATGAGCCAGGGTCGTGCCACCTATACCATGCAGTTCGAGAAATATTCGGAAGCACCTTCGCATGTAATCGAAGGGCTCACCCGCAACCAGTCGCAAAAGGCATAAGAGGTAGTCGCCGTGTCCAAATCAAAATTCGAGCGTAACAAGCCGCACGTAAACGTCGGCACGATTGGTCACGTGGACCATGGCAAGACCACGTTGACGGCGGCGCTGACGGTGGTATCGAACCGTTTGTTCGGATCGCAGCTGTCGGCGTTTGACATGATCGACAAGGCGCCGGAAGAAAAGGCGCGTGGTATCACGATCTCGACCTCGCACGTCGAATACGAAAGTGAAGCGCGTCACTACGCCCACGTCGACTGCCCGGGTCACGCCGACTACGTCAAGAACATGATCACCGGTGCCGCCCAGATGGACGGCGCGATTCTGGTGGTTTCGGCTGCTGACGGCCCCATGCCGCAGACGCGTGAGCACATCCTGCTGTCGCGTCAGGTCGGCGTGCCGCATATCGTCGTGTTCCTCAACAAGGCCGACATGGTCGACGACGAAGAGCTGCTCGAGCTCGTCGAAATGGAAGTGCGCGAACTGCTCGACGCCTACGACTTCCCCGGTGACGACACCCCGGTGATCGTCGGCTCCGCGCTCAAGGCGCTGGAAGGTGACGAAGGCGAATACGGCATCGAAGCCATCGCCAAGCTCGTGCGCGCCATGGACGACTTCATTCCCGAGCCGGAACGTGCCGTGGACGGCGCCTTCCTCATGCCGGTCGAAGACGTCTTCTCGATCTCCGGTCGTGGCACCGTCGCCACCGGTCGTGTCGAGCGTGGCATCGTCAATGTCGGCGACGACATCGAAATCGTGGGCATCAACCCCACCACCAAGACCACCGTCACCGGTGTCGAAATGTTCCGTCGTCTGCTCGACCAGGGTCAGGCCGGCGACAACATCGGCGTACTGCTGCGTGGCACCAAGCGTGAAGACATCGAGCGCGGCCAGGTGCTGGCCAAGCCCGGTTCGATCACGCCGCACACCAAGTTCGAATGCGAAGTGTACGTGCTCAAGAAAGAAGAAGGCGGTCGTCATACCCCGTTCTTCAAGGGCTATCGTCCGCAGTTCTACTTCCGCACGACCGACGTGACGGGCGCGTGTGAACTGCCGGCCGACACCGAGATGGTGATGCCGGGCGACAACGTCACGATGAACGTCGAACTGATCCACCCGATCGCGATGGAAGAAGGCCTGCGCTTCGCCATTCGTGAAGGCGGCCGCACCGTGGGTGCCGGCGTCGTGACCAAGATTACGGAATAAACATGGCCGCAAGTCAGAACATTCGTATTCGCCTCAAGGCTTTCGATCATCGCCTGATCGACAAGTCGGCGCGTGAGATCGTGGAAACCGCCAAGCGCACGGGTGCGCAGGTGCACGGCCCGATCCCGCTGCCGACGCGAAAGGAGCGCTACACGATCCTCATTTCGCCGCATGTGAACAAGGATGCGCGCGATCAGTACGAAATCCGCACGCACAAGCGGATGATGGATATCGTGGAGCCCACGGAGAAGACCGTGGACGCGCTCATGAAGCTGGATCTTGCTGCGGGCGTCGACGTCCAAATTAAATTGCAGTAAGAACGAGACAAAACGGTTGCGGTCTGGTATAGTCCGCGGCCCTGGCGAACGAAGCCCGCTGCACGCGGGCTTCGTTCACTGGATGCAACCAAACTTGAACTGTCGCCCCCTCTAGCGAGTGGCGATAAGCGAGAAGGTACTTAACACATGGCTATTGGATTGGTAGGTCGCAAGCGCGGCATGTCTCGCGTTTTCGACGAAAATGGCGTGTCCGTTCCGGTAACGGTCGTCGAAGTCGAGCCCAATCGCGTCGTTCAGATGAAGGACAGCGACAGTGACGGCTATCGCGCGATTCAGGTAACCACGGGCGAACGTCGTGCAAGTCGCGTGACCAAGGCCGCCGCCGGGCACTTCAAGAAGGCCGGCGTCGAAGCAGGTCGCGGCTTGTGGGAGTTCCGGGTCGAAGGCGAATGGCCGACGGTTCCGGTTGCTGCTCCGCAGCCGACCGAGGAAGGCGAAGAGCCGGCCGAAGCCGAACAGGTCGAGTTGGCCGTCGGTGGCGAGCTGACCGTGTCGCTGTTCTCGGAAGGGCAGATCGTGGACGTGGTTGGGCGCTCGATCGGTAAAGGTTATGGCGGCGTCATCAAGCGCCATAACTTCCGCTCGCAGCGCATGACGCATGGTAACTCCAAGGCGCACCGTGCGCCGGGTTCCATCGGCCAGAACCAGTCGCCCGGCCATGTGTTCAAGGGCAAGAAGATGTCCGGTCAGTTGGGCAATGCGCGCACCACCGTTCAGAACCTGCGGGTCGTACGTGTGGATGCGGAGCGCAACCTGATTCTGATCCAGGGCGGCGTTCCGGGCGCGAAGGGTGGTGACGTGGTCATCAGCCCCGCGGTCAAGAAGGCCGGCTAGGCCCGACTTTTACGACAGGCATAAGTCATGGAACTCAATTTGGCAACAGGCGGCAAGACGGTTTCGGTTTCCGATGCGATCTTTGCTCGTCCGTTCAACAAGGATCTGGTTCATCAGATCGTCACGGCGTATCTGGCTGGCGCTCGTGCGGGCACCAAGGCGCAGAAGAATCGTGCCGAAGTGCGCGGCGGCGGCAAGAAGCCGTGGCGCCAGAAGGGTACCGGTCGTGCCCGTGCCGGCACCATTCGCAGCCCGATCTGGACCGGCGGTGGTGTGACCTTTGCGGCGAGCCCGCGCGATTACGCGCAGAAGGTCAACCGCAAGATGTATCGCGCCGGCATGAGTGCGATCGTCTCGGAGCTGCTGCGCCAGGAGCGTTTGACGGTCATCGAGGCGCCCGCGCTGGAAGCGCGCAGCACCAAGGGTCTGCTCAAGGCGCTGTCCGATCAGAACTGCGAGGCGCGCGGCCTGATCGTGGTCTCCGAAGTCGATGACAAGCTTGGCTATTCGGCCAATAACGTTGTCGGCCTGGACGTGGTCGCCGTGAACGCGCTGGATCCGGTCGTGCTGGTCGGTGCCGAGAATGTGCTCATTACGGAAGACGCGCTGCGCGCGCTCGAAGGTTGGCTGCAATGAATCAGGAACGCATCTTTCAGATTCTGCGCGCGCCCCACATCTCTGAAAAGAGCACCGTGGTGGCCGACGCGAACAATCAGGTCGTCTTCGAAGTTGCGAATACGGCGAGCAAGGCCGAGATCAAGACGGCGGTGGCCACGCTTTTCGACGTCAAGGTCGAGGGCGTGAATACGGTTAACGTCAAGCCCAAGCTCAAGCGATTCCGTGGTCGTCCGGGTGTGCGTAGTGGCTGGAAGAAGGCCTACGTCACGTTGGCCCAGGGCGAGGAAATCGATTTCCTCGACGGCGCCACCCAGTAAGCGCTCGTAGCAAGCGCCAAAAGGTAAGAAACTATGGCACTCAAGAAAGCCAAGCCGACATCTGCGGGTCGCCGCTTCGTCGTCAGCGTCAAGGATGCGTCGCTGCATAACGGCAAGCCGGAATCCTCGCTGGTCGTCAAGAAGCACAAACAGGGTGGTCGCAACAACAACGGTCGCATTACGGTGCGTCACCGTGGCGGCGGTCATCGTCAGCATTACCGCCTGGTAGATTTCAAGCGGGACAAGGATGGTGTGCCGGCCAAGGTCGAGCGCCTTGAATACGATCCGAATCGTAGCGCCAATATCGCCTTGCTTTGCTATGCCGATGGCGAGCGTCGTTACATCATCGCGCCGCGCGGTGTGACCGTTGACACGAAGATCGTGTCCGGTCCGCAGGCGCCGATTCGCCCCGGCAACGCGTTGCCGCTGGCCAGTATTCCCGTAGGCACGACCGTGCATTGCGTGGAAATGCGGCCCGGCAAGGGTGCGCAGCTGGGCCGTAGTGCCGGTGCTGCAATCCAGGTTGCGGCGCGTGCGGGCGAATATGCGGTGATCCGGCTGAAGTCCGGTGAAACGCGGCGCGTACATATCAACTGCCGTGCGACGGTAGGCGAGGTCGGCAATTACGAGCATAGCCTGCGTCAGCTCGGCAAGGCCGGCGCGAAGCGTTGGCGTGGTCGTCGCCCGACCGTTCGCGGTGTGGCGATGAACCCGGTCGATCACCCCCATGGTGGTGGTGAAGGCCGGACCAGTGGCGGTCGGCATCCGACCAGCCCCTGGGGTTGGAAGACCAAGGGTTTCAAGACGCGTGCTAACAAGCGCACCGACGGCATGATTGTTCGTCGCAGCGTCAAGCGTAAGAAGCGGTAAGCCGCGTTTTATAAAGGCACAGGAATAGCTATGCCCCGTTCAATCAAGAAAGGCCCGTTCGTCGATCTGCATCTCGCCGCCAAGGTGGAAGCAGCCGCGAACAGCAGCACCAAGCGTCCGATCAAGACGTGGTCGCGTCGCTCGATGGTGACGCCGGACATGATCGGCCTGACGATCGCCGTGCATAACGGCCGTCAGCACGTGCCGGTGTTCGTGTCGGAAAACATGGTCGGGCACAAGCTCGGCGAGTTTTCGCCGACGCGCACCTTCAAGGGCCATCTGGGCGACCGCAAGGGTTAAGGCGAGGACTTATCAATATGGAATCGTTCGCCAAACTTCGTTTCGCGCGTATCTCGCCGCAGAAAGCCCGTCTCGTCGCCGACGAGGTTCGGGGTATGCCGGTCGAGCGCGCCTTGGAGACGCTGCAGTTCTCTTCCAGGAAGGCCGCACATATCGTGCGCAAGGTGCTCGAGTCGGCCGTGGCCAACGCCGAGCACAATGAAGGCGCGGATATCGACGAGCTCAAGGTCGCGACGATCATGGTCGACGAAGGTCCGACCATGAAGCGCATGAAGCCCCGTGCTCGTGGTCGTGCCGATCGGATTTTCAAGCGTACGAGTCACGTGACGATTCGCGTCGCAGACAAGTAATCGGATAAAGATATGGGTCATAAAGTACATCCTGTCGGTTTCCGTCTCGGTATCACGTCCGAGTGGAGCTCGCGCTGGTATGCCGAGAACGCCGGCTATCGCGACGCGTTGAATACGGATCTCGAGATCCGTGATTTCATTCGCGAAAAGCTGGCGCATGCCTCGGTCAGCCGTATCCAGATCGATCGTCCGGCGCGTAGCGCCCGGATCACGATTCATACGGCGCGTCCGGGCATCGTCATCGGCAAGAAGGGCGAGGATATCGATAAGCTGCGCGCGGAAGTCTCCGAGCGTATGGGCGTGCCGGTTCATCTGTCGGTCGAAGAGATTCGCCGTCCGGAACTTGATGCCCTGCTTGTGGCCCAGAATATTGCCCAGCAGCTTGAGCGCCGCATCATGTTCCGGCGCGCGATGAAACGCGCGGTCGGCAATGCGATGCGCCTCGGCGCCGGTGGTATTCGTGTCAACGTCGCCGGTCGCTTGAATGGTGCCGAAATCGCGCGTACCGAGTGGTATCGCGACGGTCGCGTGCCGCTGCATACGCTGCGTGCCGACATCGATTACGGCCTGGCTGAAGCCAAGACAACGTACGGCGTGCTCGGCGTCAAGGTCTGGATCTTCAAGGGCGAAGTGTTCGATACCGATCCCAAGATCGAAGAAAAGCCCGCCGATACCGGCGCGGCCGCGGGGTAAACAGCGATGTTGCAACCGAAACGAGTCAAATTCCGCAAGGTCCAGAAAGGCCGTAACCGCGGTCTGGCCCAGCGTGGTAACGCGGTCAGCTTTGGCGAGTATGGCCTGAAGGCGGTCGAGCGGGGTCGTCTGACCGCGCGTCAGATCGAGGCTGCTCGTCGTGCCATGACGCGTCATATCAAGCGTGGCGGCAAGACCTGGATCCGTGTGTTCCCGGACAAGCCGGTCACCAAGAAGCCCATCGAAGTTCGTATGGGTAAGGGCAAGGGCAACGTCGAGTTCTGGGTCGCCAAGGTGCAGCCCGGCTCCATGCTCTATGAAATGGAAGGCGTCAGCCGCGAAGTTGCCCAGGAGGCATTTCGTCTGGCGGCCTCGAAGCTGCCGGTGAAGACGGCCTTTGTCGAACGCAAGATTCTGTAGAGGCGAAGATGAAAGCGAAAGAATTGCGCGAGAAATCGGCCGAAGAACTGGAGAAAGAGCTGCTGTCGCTGCGTCGCGAACAGTTCAATCTGCGCATGCAGCAGGCCACGGGGCAGCTCGCGCAGACCCATCAGTTCGGCGTCATTCGTCGTGACATCGCGCGCATCAAGACTGTGCTGCGCGAAGCCGGCAAATAGGAACAGTTGAGCCATGAGCGAAACGAGCGAAACCAATAACACCGCCGCCGAGCAGGAAAAGCGTCAGCGCGTACTGGCCGGCAAGGTCGTGAGTAACGCGATGGACAAGACCATCGTGGTGCTTATCGAGCGGCGCACGCAGCATCCGCTGTACGGCAAGTACATGCGTCGCAGCACGCGTTTGAAGGCGCACGATCCCGAAAACACCTGTCAGGTGGGTGATTTCGTGGAAATCGCAGAAGGCCGCCCGGTGTCGCGCCGCAAGGCGTGGTCGCTGCGGCGCGTGGTCGAGAAGGCCGGCGAATTCGATACCGCAGGATAAACGACAGCCATGATCCAGACAGAATCGGTACTCAATGCAGCCGATAACAGCGGCGCCCGCCGCGTCCAGTGCATCAAGGTGCTGGGCGGCTCGCATCGTCGTTACGCGCGCGTTGGCGACATCATCAAGGTCAGCGTCAAGGACGCGATCCCGCGTGGTCGCGTCAAGAAAGGCGAAGTGATGAATGCAGTCGTGGTGCGTACGCGTCACGGTGTTCGTCGCAACGACGGGTCGCTGATCCGTTTCGACAATAACGCTGCCGTGCTGCTCAACAACAACAATGAGCCGATCGGCACCCGTATCTTCGGGCCGGTCACGCGCGAGCTGCGTGAGAAGTTCATGCGCATCATCTCGCTTGCGCCGGAGGTTCTATGAGCTCCAGAAAGATTCGTAGTGGCGATGAAGTGATCGTCATTAGTGGCAAGGATCGCGGTCGTCGCGGCACGGTCAACCGTGTGCTGGGCGACAAGATCGTGATCGACGGCATCAACATCGCCAAAAAGCATGTGCGCCCGGATCCCAATCAGGGCATCCAGGGTGGCATTGAAGAACGCGAGATGCCGCTGCATATCTCGAACGTGATGCTGTACAACCCGGACACCCAGAAGGGTGAGCGGGTCGGTTTCAAGTGGCTGGGCGAAGGTGCGGACCGACGCAAGGTTCGTATCTACAAGTCGTCCGGCGAAGTGGTCGACGCGTAGGTGAATGACATGGAAAACGCCATGGAAAATACGAGTAAACATCCGGCGCGCTTGAAATCGGTGTACACCGATCAGATCGTCCCGAAGCTGATGGAGCAGTTCGGCTTCACCAGCCCGATGGCTGCGCCGCGCGTGACCAAGATCACCCTTAACATGGGTGTTGGCGAGGCGGTGTCCGATCGCAAGGTGATCGAATCGGCGATTGCGGATATGGCCAAGATCGCCGGTCAGAAGCCGGTCATGACCCGCGCCCGCAAGTCGGTCGCAGGTTTCAAGATCCGTGAAGGCTGGCCGATCGGCTGCAAGGTCACGCTGCGTCGCCGTCAGATGTACGAATTTCTGGACCGTCTCGTGAACGTGTCGCTGCCGCGTATTCGCGATTTTCGCGGCCTGAACCCGCGTTCGTTCGACGGTCGCGGCAACTATAGCCTCGGTATTCGTGAACAGATCGTGTTCCCGGAAATCGATTACGACCGGGTCGATGCGCTGCGCGGTATGGATATCGTGATCTCGACCTCGGCAAAGAACGACGAAGAGGGGCGGGCCCTGCTTGACGGGTTTAACTTCCCGTTTCGCAAGTAAGCCGGCTCCGGAGACCCAAAGTATGGCAAAGAAAAGCATGATCGCCCGCGATCGTAAGCGTATGAAGCTGGTGGCGAAATACGCCGAAAAGCGCGCTGCGATCAAGGAACGTATCAACGACCCGGAGGCGACGCCTGAAGAGCGTTTCGCTGCCGCGCAGGAACTGCAGGCTCTGCCGCGTGACGCCAGCCCCACCCGGGTAACGCGTCGCTGTCAGGCGACCGGTCGTCCGCGCGGTGTTTACCGCAAGTTCGGGCTCTCGCGTAATAAATTGCGGGAAGCCGCAATGCGCGGTGAAGTGCCCGGTCTCGTAATGTCCTCCTGGTAGGCCACAGAAAAGGTATCGGTACGCATGAGTATGACTGACCCTATCGCCGACATGTTGACCCGTATTCGTAACGGGCAGTCGGCAGACAAGGAAAGCGTCGAAATGCCCTCGTCCAAGTTGAAGCTGGCGATCGCCCAGGTTCTGCAGGAAGAGGGCTACATCTCCGGATTCGAGACCACTGAGCTGGAGGGTAAGCCGCGCCTGCGCGTCGAGCTTAAATACTTCCAGGGACATGGCGTGATCGAGCATATCGAGCGCGTGTCGAAGCCGGGTCTTCGTATCTACCGCGGCAAGAAAGATGTGCCTTCGGTAGTTGGCGGTCTCGGCATCTCGATCGTGTCCACGTCGCAAGGCGTGATGACCGACCGCGCAGCGCGCGATGCGGGTCACGGCGGCGAGATTCTCTGCTACGTGTCGTAAGGCGCGTCGAGCAAAGCACAGGAAGTTCGAATATGTCCAGAGTAGCTAAGGCCCCGGTCAGCCTGCCCAGCGGCGTGGAATGCAATGTCGCTGCACGCGACGTGCGGGTCAAGGGCAAGAACGGAGAGCTGGTCTTCCGTCTGCCGGACGGCGTCGATGTAGAAGTTGCCGACGGCGAGGCCACAGCCAAGCCGACCGGTCGCAAGCCCAACATGGCCATGGCCGGCACCGTGCGAGCCACGGTGGCCAACATGGTCAAGGGTGTAAGCGAAGGGTTCGAGCGTAAGCTCGAGCTGGTCGGCGTGGGTTATCGCGCACAGGCGCAGGGCGATACGCTCAACCTGTCGCTTGGCCTGTCGCACCCGGTCGCCTATAAGATGCCCCAGGGCGTCACGGTGGCCACGCCCAGCAATACGGAAATCGTTCTTACCGGCGCGGATAAGCAGGTGGTGGGTCAAGCCGCTGCTGAAATCCGCCACTTCCGTCCGCCGGAGCCCTACAAGGGCAAAGGCATACGCTACGCCGATGAGCGCGTGGTTCGTAAGGACGCGAAGAAGAAGTAATCAACGGCTGGTTTCATTTACCGCCAACAACAGATTCATTACGCCATGCACAAGAAAACGATTTCGCGACTGCGCCGCGCCCGTCGAGGCCGCATGCACATGCGCAACCTCGGCGCGCACCGTTTGTCCGTACACCGTACGCCGCAGCATATATACGCACAGATCGTCGCGCCCGACGGCTCTCGCACCGTTGCGAGCGCGTCTACCGTCGAGAAGACGCTGCGCGAAGAATGCGGCAAAACCGGCAACTGTGACGCTGCGCGTGTCATTGGCCGGACTATCGCCGACCGTGCCAAGGCTGCTGGCGTCGACGCCGTTGCCTTTGATCGTTCGGGTTTCGCCTATCACGGTCGAGTCAAGGCGCTCGCCGATGCCGCGCGTGAAAGCGGCCTGCAGTTCTAACGGGATTTTTCGCAATGGCAACACGTAACGAACAACGCACCGAAGGCGATCTGCTCGAGAAGCTGATCACCGTCAATCGCGTCGCCAAGGTCGTCAAGGGTGGTCGTCAGTTTGGTTTTACTGCACTGACGGTCGTCGGCGATGGCGAGGGCCGTGTGGGCTTCGGATATGGCAAGGCACGCGAAGTGCCGCTGGCGATCGCCAAGGCGATGGAAGCCGCGCGCAAAAGCATGATCCGTGTCCAGATCAAGGACGGCTCGACGCTCCAGCACGCCATCATCGGCCGCCACGGCGCGACCAAAGTGATTATGCGTCCGGCCTCGGAAGGTACGGGTGTGATCGCCGGTGGCGGCATGCGCGCCGTGTTCGAGGTCGCAGGCGTGAGCAACGTCCTCGCCAAGAGCTACGGTTCGCGTAATCCGATCAACCTTGTTCGCGCGACGATCAACGGGCTTCGCGAAATGCATGATCCCGAGTTCATTGCGGCGAAGCGCGGTAAGTCGGTCGAAGAAATCACGGCTTAACGGAGAGCGCGAGATGGCCAACAAAGAAATTACGATCAAACTCATCAAGAGTCCGATCGGTCGGGTCAAGCGTCATCGCGCCTGCGTGCGTGGTCTTGGTCTGCGTCGGATGCATCATCAGGTGACGGTGGCGGACACGCCGGAAAACCGGGGCATGATCAACAAGATCGTCGACATGCTCGCGATCCAGGAGTCCTAGGATGAAACTCAACGATCTTCAGCCAAACGACGGCGCGCGCAAAGAGCGCAAGCGTGTCGGTCGCGGTCCGGGTTCGGACCTCGGCAAGACCGCGGGCCGCGGTCACAAGGGCCAGAAGGCGCGTAGCGGCGGCTATACCAAGGTCGGTTTCGAAGGCGGTCAGATGCCGCTTCAGCGCCGCGTACCCAAGCGCGGCTTTCGCAGCCCGGTGAATGCGCCGGCCGAAGTCCGTCTCGATAATTTGAACCGTCTCGAAGGCGACGTGGATCTCGCGGCTTTGAAAGCGGCTGGGATCGTGTCGCGCGACGCGCGTCGCGCTAAGGTGATCGCGACGGGTGAAGTCACCGTCGCGGTCAACTTGAAGGGCGTCGCCGCGACGGCTGGTGCCGCCAAGGCGATCGAAGCGGCCGGCGGCAGCGTAGCCGAGTAATCATGGCGAAGCGGCCCAACACTGCAGCGCCCGGCGGCTTCAACCCGAACTCGGGTAGCCTCACGGAAGTGCGTCAGCGCCTGCTGTTTTTGGTGGGTGCGCTGATCGTTTTTCGTATCGGCACGTTCATCCCGGTGCCGGGTATCGATCCGGCGCAGCTGGCGCGTCTGTTCGAGCAACAGGCGGGTACGATTCTCGACGTGGGCGTGATGTTTACCGGTGGTGCGCTGAAGCGTCTGTCGATATTCGCGCTGGGCGTGATGCCGTATATTTCGGCGTCGATCATCATGCAGTTGATGACAGCGACCGTACCGGCTCTGAAAGACCTCAAGAAAGAAGGCGAAGCCGGGCGCCGCAAGATCACGCAGTACACCCGGTACGGAACGGTTGCCCTGGCGTCGTTCCAGTCTATCGGGACAGGCATCGCACTATGGAATCAGGGTATCGCCCAAAGCGGTACGAGTGAATTCGCGTTTATCTTTACAACCGCCGTCTGTTTGACGACGGGCGCGATGTTCCTGATGTGGCTTGGCGAGCAGGTTACGGAACGCGGTATCGGGAACGGTATTTCGATGCTGATCTTCGCGGCCATCGTCGCCGGGCTTCCGTCGGCTATTGGCGGCACGCTCGACCTGGTGCGTACTGGTGAGCTGAGTGTCTTCTTTGTCATCGCGTTGTTCGTCGGTGCCATGGCGGTGCTTGCGTTCGTGGTGTTCGTGGAGCGCGCACAGCGGCGTATTCCCGTACATCACGCGCAACGTCAGCGTGGGCGACGGATGTACGCAGCGCAGACGCAGCACTTGCCGCTCAAGCTCAATATGGCCGGTGTGATTCCGCCGATTTTCGCGTCGAGCATCATTCTATTCCCGGCCACTGTGGTGCGGTTTCTGGGTGAAGGTGGTTCGGTTGCGAACTGGGTATCGAATGCCATTGCGCCGGGACAGCCTCTGTATGTGCTGTTCTATTCGCTGATGATTATTTTCTTCTGCTTTTTCTATACCGCGCTCGTATTCGATTCGCGTGAGACGGCAGATAACCTGAAGAAGTCCGGCGCGTTCATTCCGGGTGTGCGTCCTGGTATTCAGACGGCGAACTATATCGATACAGTGCTGACCCGGTTGACCGTGGCCGGCGCTGTTTATGTGACTGCGGTTTGTCTGCTTCCCGAGTTGCTGATTCTTCAGTACAACGTGCCGTTTTATTTCGGCGGTACCTCGCTGCTGATCATTGTGGTTGTCGTCATGGACTTCATGGCGCAGCTGCAGGCGCATCTGATGTCGCATCAGTACGAAGGGTTGATGAAGAAAAACAACCTGAAATCACAAGGCCGTGGCGGTGCCGGCGCGGGCATGCTCCGCTAGCCCGTCGGTCACAAGCGCAACAACGATTACACCACCGACCGCTGATTACGGTCGGCGAGATGTCAGAGGTAGGACATGAAAGTTAGAGCATCGGTTAAGAAAATTTGCCGCAATTGCAAAGTCATCCGGCGTAACGGCGCTGTGATGGTGATCTGTTCGACCGACCCGCGCCATAAGCAGCGCCAGGGTTAGTCGAAAAACCTTGTAATCACAGAACAGAAAGGCTATATTGGCGGGCTTTTCCACGGTTGAATATTCGCTTAGCGCTCTGACGCTGGCGACAACCATTGCCCGGTAGCTGGGAGATCAATCGAATGGCGCGAATCGCTGGAGTTAACCTCCCGATCAACAAGCATGCGGTAGTGGCGTTGACATCGCTTTACGGCGTCGGATTCACGCGGGCTCGCGAAATCTGCGAAGCCTCGAACGTGGCGACCGACACCAAGATCAAGGATCTCACCGAAGGTGAGGTCGAGGCGCTGCGCGCACAGGTGCAGCAGTACACGATCGAGGGCGACCTTCGCCGCGAGATCTCCATGAACATCAAGCGACTGATGGACTTGGGCTGCTACCGCGGCCTGCGTCATCGTCGTGGTCTTCCGGTGCGTGGTCAGCGTACCAAAACCAATTCGCGCACGCGTAAGGGCCCGCGTCGGCCCATCCGCCGCTAGTTCGTTCTCGCACGAGAGTACAGGTAACGCTTTATGGCGACAGGCACGTCTTCCACAGCATCTCGTACGCGCAAAGCGCGCGCACGCCGCAACGTCACGGACGGTATCGCGTTCGTGTATGCCACCTTCAACAACACGATCATCACGATCTCCGACCGTCAAGGCAACGTGTTGTCGTGGTGCACTTCGGGTAGCTGTGGCTTCAAGGGTTCGCGCAAGAGCACGCCGTTCGCAGCGCAGGTCGCTGCTGAGCGTGCAGGCGAAGGCGCGGCACAGTACGGCGTGAAAAATCTCGAGGTGCGCGTCAAAGGGCCTGGGCCGGGCCGCGAAGCGGCGGTGCGTTCACTCAACGGCGCTGGCTTCAAGGTTACCGGCATCATCGATGTGACCCCGATTCCGCACAATGGTTGTCGTCCGCCCAAGAAGCGCCGCGTCTAGCGCGCTCGGGCGATCGAACCGGAACAGGTAGAGAACAATGGCTAAGTACACAGGACCGAAATGCAAGCTTTCGCGCCGAGCAGGAACCGACCTGTTCCTCAAAGGGCGCGGCCGCTCGCTTGAAGGCAAGTGCAAGATCGATACGCCGCCGGGCGCCCAGGGCACCCAGCGCCGTCAGCGCCTGTCGGACTATGCCCTGCAGCTGCGCGAGAAGCAGAAGCTGCGGCATATGTACGGCGTGCTGGAAAAGCAGTTCCGTAACTACTACAAGAAGGCCGCGCAAAACAAGGGTGCGACCGGTGTAGTGTTGTTGCAGCAGCTGGAAACGCGGCTCGACAATGTCGTCTATCGCATGGGCTTTGCCTCCACTCGCGCCGAAGCGCGTCAGCTGGTCAATCACAAGGCGGTTGCGGTCAACGACTACCCGGTCAATATCCCGTCCTACGAAGTGAAGGTGGGCGATACGGTCGCCATCCGTAATCGCGCGAAGCATCAGCCGCGCATCATCGAATCGCTCCAAGTCGCGTCCCAGCTCGGACTAAGCGAGTGGGTCGAAGTCGACGAGAAGGGCCTCAAGGGTACCTTCAAAGCGGTTCCGGATCGGGATCAGGTGTTGCCGGATATCAACGAGAATCTGGTAGTCGAGCTTTACTCGAAGTAATAGGCGCTGTCTTAGACAGCAAGAGGTATTTGCATTATGCAGTCCAGTGAATTGCTGAAACCGCGCCTGGTCGAGGTGGAGCGGGCAAACGAGCGGCGCGCCAAGATCGCGCTTGAGCCGCTCGAGCGTGGCTATGGCCATACGCTCGGCAACGCTATTCGGCGGATTCTGTTGTCCTCTATCCCGGGCGCAGCGATCACCGAAGTAAAGATCGATGGCGTGCTGCACGAGTACACGACGGTTGAGGGTATGCAGGAGGACGTCATTGACGTTCTGCTTAACCTCAAGAACGTGGCTGTGCGTATGCATTCGCGTGACGAAGCCGAGTTGCATCTCCATAAAAGTGGTGAAGGCCCGGTTACGGCAGGCGACATCAGCACGGATCACGACGTCGAAATCGTCAATCCGGACCTTGTGATCGCGCATCTGACCAGCGGCGAGCTGCGGATGAGCATGAAGGTCGAGCGTGGTCGTGGTTATCAGCCCGCTCAGAGCAAGTCGGAGCCGGGCGAAGAAGACACGGGCGCGAGCGAGATTGGCGCCTTGCGGTTGGACGCGAGCTTTAGTCCGATCCGTCGCGTGAGCTATGCGGTGGAACGTGCGCGCGTCGAGCAGCGTACCGACCTCGATAAACTGGTTCTCGATATCGAGACGAACGGCAGCGTAGAGCCGGAAGACGCGGTCCGTACGGCGGCTGCCACGCTCTACGATCAGCTTTCGGTGTTCGTGGATCTGGAGGCGCGCAAGGAGTCGACCCGTAAGGGCGAAACCGGCAAAACCGATCCGACGTTGCTTAAGCCGATCGAGGATCTTGAGCTTACGGTTCGCTCGACCAACTGCCTCAAGGCAGAAGACATCCATTACGTGGGTGATCTGGTCCAGCGCACGGAAACCGAGCTCATGCGCACTCCGAATCTCGGCAAGAAGTCGCTGACCGAAATCAGCGAAGTTCTGGCGGAGCACGGCCTCAAACTCGGTATGACGGTCGAGAACTGGCCGCCGGCCGAACTCGAAAAAGCCTAGCGTTTTTTCGCGAATATAGACTAAGGACAAAGCTATGCGTCATCGCAAGAGCGGTACTAACCTGGGGCGCGAATCTTCCCATCGCGCGGCCATGATGAAGAATATGTCGTCGTCGCTGTTCAAGCACGAGCTGATTCGCACCACGCTGCCGAAAGCGAAAGAATTGCGTCGCGTTGCGGAGCCGTTGATTACGCTTGCCAAGACCGATAGCGTCGCCAATCGTCGTCTTGCCTTCGCGCGTCTGCGGGACAAGGAAGCAGTCGGCAAACTTTTCGGCGAACTCGGCAAGCGCTATGCGCAGCGTCCGGGTGGCTATCTGCGTATCCTCAAGTGCGGTTTCCGTCCGGGCGACAATGCGCCCATGGCGTATGTCGAACTGGTGGATCGACCGGTCATCGAAGACGACGAAGACGAGACGCTTGAAGCCTCAGCCTGAGGTTTCCATCAAGCGTTGAAAAGCCGGCCCTCGGGCCGGCTTTTTTGTGGGTAGAATATGCCGCGCTGCAATAATGTGGCTTGTTCCTTTGGGGGAGTTCGGATGGGCTTGAAATTGGGTGTTCGCGGGGGCTGGGCCGCCGCGTTGTGTTGCGTCGCGCCGGCGGTATTTGCCGACACCGTGTATCTGGAAGACGGCAGCCGGATCAACGGCGAGATTGTGTCGTTGTCAGCAGACAGCATAATGATGGATACCGCGTTTGCTGATTCGCTAACGATCAGTCGGAACCAGATCGAGGGGCTGGCAAGCGACGATACGTTGAAGGTGCTGTTGAGCAGCGGTCGCCAGACCGAGGCGCGGTTTGCGTACGACGCGCAGCCGCACACCCAGCGAATCGATATCGGCGATGACGCAGGTAATGAGAGCCTGACGCTCGATGATATCGCAGAGATTGCGCCGGCGGTTGTCGATGCGCAGCAGGACGAAGATGACTACGAACTGCCCAATGCGGACAGTCTGCCGCCGGAAAATGGGGATTACTGGTCGGGCAGCGCAGAAGTCGCGCTAAACGGTAAATCGGGCAACACCGATACCAGTTCGTTGCTGACCCGCGTGTCGGCGTTACGCAATACTGGCGGCACGCGGTTGTCGCTGTCGGCGTCGGCAGACCGGGAGGAAGAAGACAACGAAACGACCTCCGAAGAGTATCTCGGCGAGGCGCGCTTCGAAGATGATTTGACGCAGCGTTTGTTCTGGTTCTTGCAGCAGGAACTGGAGAAAGACGAGTTCGAGGATATTGATCTGCGTTCACGCACGTTGATCGGCCCGGGCTATTTTCTCGCGCGTCGCGATCGCCTAACTTTCAAGGTGCGTGGTGGTATAGGCCATCAGTATGAGAAATACACCGACGGCGGCAACAACAGCGAGCTCATCTTTTCGGCCGGTTGGGACTATGCGCAGCTCGTCGGTGAGTGGCTTACGCTGACTCACGAGTTCACCGCTTATCCCGAAGTGACCAACAGCCCGAGCGAGAACTTCATTCTCGAATCGGCGCTGGGCGTGGAATTGCCGATTGCCAACAGCGACGTGTGGCGCCTGCGCGCCGGGCTCGATCATAAGTACAACAACAATCCCGAGCCGGGCGTGGAAGATCTCGATACGACCTATAACTTCGGCGTCTTGCGTAACTTCTAGCGACTTGTTTCGGACGCGCCCGCCTCGACTTGAACGAGGCGCGGCGCGGCGCCGTCCAGTTGCAAGGCGGTTAGCTGGCCACCCCAGGCGGCGCCGGTATCGATGCCCCATACCCGGTCCTCTGGCCAGGCGACACGCTCGAGCGCAGACCAGTGCCCGAACACAATGCGCTCGTTAGCGGCCGCGCGTTCCGGCCAGGCAAACCAGGGCACGAGACCTGAGGGCGCGTCGGCGAGCGTCTTCTTGTAGTCCATGTCCAGGCCGCCGTCCGGCGCGATGAAGCGTTGGCGCGTTAGCGCGTTGGCGATATAACGCAGGCGTGCAAGCCCGACAAGCTCCGGATTCCAGTGCGTCGGCGTATTGCCGTATAGCCCGGCAAGAAATTCGGCATGCGCGGGCCCGCGTAGGGTGGATTCCAGTTCCCGGGCTCGGGCCTGCGCTTCGGCTATCGTCCATTGGGGCGGAATGCCGGCATGCACCATGGTCCAGCCCAGCAATTCATCGCGATGCATTAGCGGGCGATGACGTAGCCATTCGAGTAGCGTATCGCCGTCTGGCGCTTCGAATATTTCGCGCAGGCCCTTCTTGGCCGTGGCGGCTGCGTCGTCTCGCTGAGCGAGAGCCAACAGACTCAGGTCATGATTACCGAGAACGGTCACTGCACGCTCGCCGAGGTCTCGAACGCGGCGCAGGACGCCGAGCGAGTCCGGTCCGCGATTGACGAGGTCACCCACGAACCAGAGGCGACACTGGTCATCGATGGTGTGGAGGCGGTCGAGCAGTCGGTCGAGTGTGGATCGGGCACCGTGGATGTCGCCGATACAGAAAGTCGCCAAGATTCACCGCAAAAAAGGAGAAAGCACACAGTATAGCCACGATGCTGTCGTCGGGTCATCGGCGGCGAGTTGGCATGCGTTTCCGACGCGCATAAATCGGATCGAGGCGGGTTCTAGCCACAGCAGAATGAAGACGAGGCATGTTCGCCGTCAGTCTGCCAATACGTTGGCTTACCGTATTCGCGTGTGGCTGGTCGCGACGCGACGACGAGTAAAGGGGCGGGGTGACCACACCGGCGCAGAGGGTGCGGCACGCGTGAATTCGGCCTCAGCGGTCAACTCGAGCGGGTTTGTGCCGATATCTCTGATCATATGCCCGGCACGGCGATGTCATGCAGGCGGTGGCGCGCGCTGCACATAACGCTCACAACTGGCCGGCCGGCTGTGCAGCGGGCTACCCTGTATCCGCTTGATAGAAGGTAAAGAACTGAATCGTAAAAAGTTCCATTCTGCTACTGTTGAGAAGGGCGACGCTCGCAAAGTGCGTATATCTGAGCGCGCGACACATCCGGTGCCCATGTCGTGGAGCGATTGCGTGCGCTGGCAGGGCAGATCGTCGGGTCGCCCGCGAGCTCATGCGCCGGTGCGCGGTGTGGGTGCGCGATAGCAGTGCGCTTGATAGGTAGGGTCATGAACACACGATATACATGCTGCAAGGTCGTGCCCGCAGGCGCCGGGCAGGTGCCCGCTCGACAGCTGGGGTTGATCGGTGCGCTGGCTACGCTCCTCCGGCCCCTGGGTGTACGGGCGACCGGTCGCGATCATGATCGCTATTCCCGCGGGTTACGTCATTCCAATACCGATGGTGCACGAACAACCACGACTCACCGGCCGGCGGTTACCGCAGTCGCCGCAACGGATAGTAACGGGTGAATATGTTTGCTGCAGGTGACGATGCCGGCACAACGCCCCGCTACGCCCTCTTCATATTGGCGGCGCTCTGTCTGGTTCTGGTTGGCTATGGTGGGCTGAAAACCATTCAGCTGGTGAGTGCTGCGCGTACGCAAGCGCTTGCTGAGGCCGGCGACGCGATCACGGCCGCGACGGCTGGCCATATTCGCCAGGACCGCGTCCCCAACAGATTGATCGAGGCAACGCAGTCGTTGGTGGCTGATCCAGAACTGGGATTGAACTACGTGACCGTGCGTAACGCCGACCACGTAACACTCGTTTCGCGGGGGCGATTTTCGAATCGTTTCGGCTTTCTCGGCGCTGGCACGGCGAGAAGCTTGCGCGGTTGGGACTATCGCCTGGAATCGGCAGAGACAGTTCGCACGCTTGACGGCCCCGGCAATACCTCGGTGGTCGGTCATGCACAGTTCGGTGTTGGCTGGTTCAAGGTGTTCGGGCACGCTGGGGTCGGCCTGATCATCTGGCTGACCACGCTGCTGGCCGGTCTCGTTGGCCTGGTCGGAGCTCTGGTTGCCGGCGCGACGCAACGTCAAGAATCGTCGCGAAACGAGGCGCCCGTGGCATCGGCGCATGTGCGCAGACCATCGCCCGCGACGCAAGAGGCGCCCGACAGCCCGCGTTCGCCACTGTCGCGTTTCACGCGAGGCCGGGCCAAGGAAGCCGGTGGCGACGAGTTCGAGCCGATCCGCCCCGTGCGCAGCAGTGCCGCCGCGCGCGAGTCAGTATCCGCGCCGCCCGGAAAAGCGGTCGCGCCGGATCGCCCCGCGTCGGCGTCGATATCCCAGTCCCAGCCCGCTTCCCCCTCTGCAGTGCGCACGCCGCCTGCGGCGTCTGCACCAGCCTCCCAGCAAAAGCCAGCAACGCCGAGCTCGGAGCCGGCCGTAGTAAAGGCCGAGCCTTCGACTGCGGCGCCACAAAAGCCAGAGCCCACTCAGCGTGAGGCCTTGAACCCGCAGCACGAGCCCGCGGCGCCCGGAACTGCACCGGAAACTACGCCGAAACCAGAGGCGCCCGCACGCTCGCCCCGGCCGATGCCCGATGCGCAGGCAACGGCGTCGGAGCGCGCGAGTACGGTCGTAACGCCTGCCCAGGCGGAACTGCACGCGCCACGACTGGACGCCGAGCCGCACTTGGGCGATGCCACGCTAGATTTACGTTTCTATCCGATCTGGCGCGATGTGAATCGCGAAGTCCTGGCCGGCGCCTGTGCCGCGCTTGCCTGGCGTACGCCGGAAACGCGGCTGGTCGACGCCGATACGCTCACCCGATTGGCCGAGCAGAAGGGCGCGCTGCGCGCGTTCACGCAATGGATCGCGCGGCGGTTTTCTTTGTTGCACAGCAATTGGCGCACGCTGGAAATCAATACCGTGCCCATCGTGTTGCCGATCCCGAGCGCGATGCTCGCATTCGCCGATGCAGAGGCGGTCTGGCGTGACGCGCTACGGCGTACCGATCGGGATCCGAACGATCTGATTCTACGGTTGATCAGCGCGCGTTCGCGCCGCGTCGCACACAGTTCGCTGCCGGTGCGGCGAGCGCTCACGCTTGCCGATCATGACAAGCCTGTGCCGGCGGATTGCGATGTCGCCTGTATCGATGCGGCCCAAATCGGGCCCGATATCGAGGCGTGGTTCGCACGTATCGAACAGTTGAAGTGCCCGGTGCTGCTGGGCCCGGTCGCCGATCCCGAACCATTGGCGCGTCTGATCAATCACAACCGCGTGCTCTGGTTCAGCGACGATGAGAAGGCGCTGTACTCGCCGCGGGCTTTCGCGCGGCTACTCACGCGTTGCAGTACGCATCCGATCTAGCAGCGGGCTCAATCCGTGGACCCAGCGCGCTTTTCCTTGCTGGCGCGATTGGCCAGACGTGCAAAATCGGCGGCCGCCAGGCGCTCGGGTCGCAGCATGGGATCGATATTGCAGGCCTCGATCGCCTGCGCGTCGAGAAAGCGCCCGAGGGCGTTGCGTAGCGTCTTGCGCCGCTGGCTGAAAGCGGCCGTGACCAGCTGGTCGAAGAGTTGGCCGTCGTGGATCTCGAAATCCGGCGCGCGGGGCGTAACGCGCACCACCGACGACATCACCTTGGGCGGCGGATTGAACGCGCCCGGCGCGACATCGAACAACGCCTGTGCATGCGCGCGCGCCGCCACGGATACAGTGAGGCGGCCGTAGTCGCGGCTGCCAGGTTCGGCAGTCATGCGATCGACGACTTCTTTCTGCAGCATGAAATGCATATCGATAATCGGCGCGGCGCTGCCCAGCAAGGCGAACAAGAGCGGCGACGAAATGTTGTAGGGCAGGTTGCCAACCAGCCGCAGCGGGCCGCGGCGTTCAGCCAGTGCCGCGTAGTCGATACGCAGTGCATCTCCGGCGATCACCTCGAGCCGCGAATCGCGTGCGGCACGCGATTCGAGCTCGGCGATCAGATCGCGATCGATCTCGATCACGCTCAGCCGATCTACTCGTTCGAGCAAGGGCTCGGTCAGCGCGCCCTGGCCGGGGCCGATCTCGACCAGCGCATCGTCGGCGGCGGGCGCAAGCATGCTCACGATACGATCGATAACGCCGCGCTCGTGCAGAAAATGTTGTCCAAATCGTTTACGGGCCATGATCGAATTCCGAAGGGGGCGATGACTGCTGTGCCGGGGGCACATCGAGCACCGGCCAAGAATTGCGCGCCCGGCGAGCCCGAGCGCTGTGTAGGGCGCTAGTTTGTACGCCCGGCCGCTGTCATGTGTAGGGCCGTGTCGATGGCCGCCTGCAGGCTGCCGTAATCGACCGAGTCGCCACCGGCAAGCTCGAGCGCGGTGCCGTGGTCGACCGAGGTGCGCACAATGGGTAGCCCAAGACTGATATTGACCGTGCGCCCGAACCCCAGGTGCTTGATCACTGGCAGGCCCTGATCGTGATACATCGCCACCACGGCGTCGGCGCCGGCCAGACGATGCGGCGTAAATAGTGTATCGGCGGGCAAGGGTCCGACGAGATCGAGTCCGCGTGCTCGTTCGGCCTCGAGGACCGGGGTGATGACATCGATTTCCTCACGCCCGAGATAGCCGTTTTCGCCCGCATGCGGGTTCAGACCGGCGACCAACAGTCGTGGCCGGGCGATACCGAAGCGCTCGCGTAGCGCGTGGTCGGTTACGCGCAACGTATGGGTGAGCGATTCGTGCGTGAGCGCGGCCGGTACTGCCGCCAGCGGGATATGCACGCTCGCGAGCGCGACGCGTAATGCGCCGTCGTCGGTTGCCAGCATCATCACGGGCGCGTCACTCGCGCATCGATCGGCGAGATAGCCGGTATGTCCGGAAAACACGATGCCGGCATCGTTGATCACGGCCTTGTGCACAGGCCCGGTCACAAGGCCCGCGCATTGCCCGTCGCGGCAGAGATCGACAGCGCGATCGAGCGTATCGAGCACATAGCGGGCGTTATCACGATCGAGTACGCCAGGCCGCGCCGGATGGGCACACCGTATCGGATCGATACCCAGCGTACCGGCCGGCAGCGCACGCGGCGGCGCGGCGTAATCGATGGTTTCGAGCGTAAGCGGCAGCCCGAGCAATTCAGCACGGGCTTTGAGCATATCGGGATCGGCGACCGCGATCAGCTGGGCTGCTTGTGCGCGCTGTGCGATACGAACCGCCAGATCGGGGCCGATGCCCGCGGGTTCTCCGGGCGTGAAGGCAAGACGGGCGGTGGTGCTCAAGTCCGCCTAGCCACCGTCGGTGGATTGATAACCGGGCATGCGCACGTCGACATAGGCTTCGTCACGCAGCTTGCGCAGCCACAGCTCGCCTTCCTCGACCGACTTCTGCTCGCCGAGCGTGCGCCGCACGCGCTCGCGCGCGGCCTCGCGCGTCTGGTCGCGCTTGCGCCGATCCGTCACCTTGAGGATTTCGTAGCCGTCGGCTGCCTGGAAAACCGGGCTGACTTCGCCGGGGGCAAGCGCTTCAAGCTGACGACGGGTGACGGGGTCTAGACGCTGCTGCTGCGGCTGTACCCAACCCAGGTCACCGCCCTGATTGGCGGTCGCACTATCGTCGGAATATTCTCGCGCGAGGGCGGCGAAGTCGTCGCCGGCTTCAAGACGTTCACGAATCTGGCGGGCGAGTTCGCGGGTGCGTTCGTTGTCGCGGATTTCGTTGGGCTTGAGCAGGATATGACGGGTCTGGACTTCCTCGACCATGACTTTCGGCTGATTAGCCAGCGAGTCGTTGCCGCGGACATCTTCGACCTGGACGAGGTGAAAGCCCCGGTCATCGCGAAATACCTCGCTGGTTTCGCCCGGCGCGAGGGTCGGTACGACATCACGGAACGTACGGGTGAGGTAGTCGCCTTCCATCCAGCCCATATCGCCGCCATCGAGTGCGTTTTCGCCCTTGGAATGCGCGGCTGCCACGTCGGCGAAGTCGGCATCGCCGTCGACGATCTGCTGACGCAGCGCTTCAAGCTGATCGCGAGTGGCTTCGATTGTGGCCGTATCCGCGCCCGGGTCGATGGGCATAAGGATATGGCGAATGCGATATTCGCGATCCTGCGCGTTTCGCAACGACTGGTTCTCCAGATAGCGATCGACGTCTTCGTCGCTGACTGCGACTTTCGACATCACTTCCTGGCGCCGCAATTTGCTGACCATGAGTTCTTCACGAATCTGCGCGCGCAGCTGGTCCATGGTCATGCTGTCCGCGGCGACCGCGCGCGTGAACTGCTGCATGTTCATGTTGTTCTGCTGGGCGATACGACGGATGCCGTCGTCGATTTCCTGCTCGCTGATCTCGACACCACGCTCCTGCGCGCGCTGTACCTGCAGGCGCTGCATGATGAGCTGGTCGAGTACCTGTGAACGCAGGATATTCGGCGGCATTTGATCGGCGCGCCCACCGGCGCGTGCACGAATTCGTGCAACCGCCTGATTAAGTTCGCTTTCCAGAATGACGCCTTCGCCGACTACGGCCACGATCTCGTCCAGCGTCTGCGCGCTGGGCGTAGCGGGCGCGGCGTCGGTGCGGTCGGACGACCGGCTCATCAGCGAGTAATCGTCGGGAAAACCCAGGCTCTGAGCTGCTGCCGGCAGCGAGATGAACGCCAATGGCGTGATCGCGAGCGCTAGGCCCGTTACGAGGAGATATCTCATGGGAAGCGGATGGTATCAAAAGAGCTGCTCGAGCTGCGGCCACGGTCTTCATCGTCGTAAACGTCTTCATCGACGAATGACTGCACCGTGTCGCCGAACTGGCCGAGGCCATTGAGTACGAACTGAAACATGATCGCGGTATCCATGCTGCCGTCGTCGTCTGCGACATAGCGCCGCCAGGCTACGCGCCCCGCCCAGCAGCAAGAGGGGCGGTATTCGAAACCGGCCAGCGTCTCGACGTTTTGACTCTCTTCGAGCGAGTAGTTCCAACGCCCGAGCACGTCCAGATTTTCGGTCACGGGTGCGCGCAGGCCGACCGCTGTCTGCTCCAGATCTTCGTAGGCGCCCGGCACCAGTGTGGTCTGCGTGTTGTCGTCGTCGATACGCGCGACTTCGCGCAGCGGCCGATAATCGCGGTAGCGGCGATAGCCGATATCGAACTGGTAGCCGGCGTCGGTGCGATAACTCGCCGTCGCGACCGCACGATTCACGCGACTATCGTCGGGGTCGTACTGAAGCGTGGTGCGCGCGGTGATGTGCTCGGTCGGACGCAGTTCCAGGCCGGCGACATAGTCCGAGCCGCGATCGCCGTAGCCGACTTCGCCGCTCGACGGCATGTTCACGCGAAGGTCGCGAAAACCGGTGACCCGGCCGAAATCCACCTTGGCTACGGTACGCCCGCTTTCCGGCTCGATGAAGCGCGAGGACACGCCGAGGGTGAGCTGGTTGGCATCGCCGATACGGTCCGAGCCGACGAAGCGGTTATCGGAAAACAGGCGGTCGAAGTGTAAATCCGCCACGCCGGAATCGAAGATCGGAATATCTGACTGATCCTCGTAGCCGGTATAGAGATACTGCGCTCGCGGCTCCAGCGTCTGAACCCAGCCGTCGTTGAAGGTGCGCGCGAAACGCAGGCCGCTGCCGAGCGTGAACTGCGGGATGTCGCGGGTGATCACGTCATCGTCACCGGTATCGGCCCGGGTAAAGTTCTCGGCGTCGTCGAAGCCGCGCAGGTCATAACGGGTCAGGCGATAGGATGCTTCGCTATTGGCATACCAGCCGCCGCGATCCATGCCCCACAACAGGCGCGGGCGGGCTTCGGTGCGAAAGGCGTCGATATCGTCGTCGCGCCGGAAATTGCTGAATTCGGCATCCAGCCCCACTCGGAACGGCGCGCTGGGCGTAAGCATTTCCAGGCGTGCCTGGGGCATGCGTTTGTACGGGTCGTTGCTGAAGGCGCGGTCGAGATTGTCGTTGTCGTCGTCGTAATCGTCGAGCGTCTGGAAATCCTGTGCGAGCAGGGTAAAGCGGATGCCCGTGTCGACTGCGGTCAGGCGCACGGCCTGTTCCAGTTGGGAGGTGGATGTGCCGGCCAGACCGTTGCTGAGGTCGTCGAAGTATTCGTCGTCGCTCACGCGGCTGTAGTTGGCCTCGATGCCGACATTCGGGCTGAGCTGGCCGATATGCTCGAAGTGGAACAGCGCGCGGTCGTCGTCGTATTCGTTATCACTGGGCAGATACTCGCCGTCGAACTCGCCGCGATGGTGTTCGTACAGATAGCGGAACTGCCCGCCGATCTGCACGCCACGCTTGGCGAGCACACGCGGGACGATGGTCGCGTCGTAGTTGGGCGCCAGATTGAAGTAGTAGGGCACGGCCAGTTCGAAGCCGGAATCGCTCGAGCTGCCGAACGTCGGCGGCAGCACGCCGGTATGGCGTTTGTCGTCGATCGGGAAATTCAGATTGGGCGAGTAGAACACCGGTACGCCATAGAAGCGCATGACCGTGTCGAAGGCTTCGCCGCGACCGCTGGTACGATCCAGCTCGATACGATCGGCAGACAGTAGCCAGGCCTTGGTTTCGCCGTCGCAGGTGGTGTAATTCGCGTCGGTCAACTCGAAGCGGCCTGCACCGAGTGCGTTCACGGTCGCGGCCTGGCCACGCCCGCCGTTGGTGAGTACCGAGTAGTTCGCCTGGTTGAATTCGCCGGTTTCGTCGTTGATCAGTACATCGCCGTTATCGGCTGTCAGGAACAACCCGGGGCGATAATATTGCAGCCCGTCGCGTGCCTCGGCGCGGCCGCTATTACGGTTGTAGCGTACGAACGGCGCTTCCAGCGCCTGGCCGTTGCGTTCGAGTCGCACATTGCCGGTCGCTTCGGCGACTTCGTTCTGGAGGCTGGCCTGATCGGCGATGAGCGTGGAATCCGCGCTCGGCTCGGGCAGGGCGATCGGCGGGGTGTTCACGGCACACCCCATCTCGGCGGCAATGCTAGGCTTGGCCGCTAGCGCGCCCGCACAGGCCAGGGACACGCTCACCACGAGCGGCGTCACCGTCGGCAAGCGTAGCGCAAAGCGCCCACGCGACAAGGCGGCGTGGCTCTGCGAACAGCCAGCACCCAAACGACCAGCACCGAAACGACAATAGTGAACAGCGATACGAATCACGGCGGGATGTCTTACCCTTTGACACGGCGGCAGGCGCGGCAGTGGCCACGGCGCAGCGCCGCAGAAAGCGGTTGTGTTCGCGAGCGAACCCCCAAGTTCGCCCGATTATGCGCACCCCGTCGAATACCCGCAATAAAACAACGCGCGCGCCGGCGCCGGGAGCACGTGGCATGACGCATGTAACCGATGTCCGCCGCGCAGCGCTCGAAGCATGGGTCGAGCAACAACTCGGCGCAACGCCGACCTGGACCGTGGCCTCTGCCGATGCCAGCTTTCGTCGTTATTTTCGTGCCGAGGTGCACGACGGCGCCGCGCCGGCCAGCTATATCGCCATGGATGCGCCGCCCGAGCGCGAGGATAACCCGGCGTTCGTGCGTATCGCCGAACTGATGGCCGAGGCCGGGTTGAACGTGCCACGCGTTCTGGCGAGCGACTACGAACGCGGCTTCCTGCTGCTTTCCGATCTGGGCACGCGTACCTTTCTCGACGTGCTCGATGCCGACAATGCCGACGCCCTGTTCGGCGCAGCCAGCGGCGCGTTGATCGATTGGCAGCAGGCCAGCGCGCCCGGCGTACTACCCGACTATGATCGTGCCACGCTCGCAGCGGAGCTGGAGCTGTTTCGCGACTGGTATCTCGCACGCCATCTGCGCTATACGCCGACCGCGGCAGAGCAGGCCGATATCGACCGGGCATTCATATTCCTGCTCGACGAGATCTGCGCCCAGCCGCAGGTGTATGTGCATCGCGACTACATGCCGCGCAACCTCATGATCAGCCACCCGCTGCCGGGCGTCCTCGATTTCCAGGACGCGCGCTACGGGCCGGTGACCTATGATCTCGCCAGTCTGTTTCGTGATGCCTTCATCAGCTGGCCGGCCAACCGAATCGAAGGCTGGGTCCGGCATTACTGGGACGCCGCGCGCGAGCGCAGTATTCCGGTCGGCGACGATTTCGATGTATTCAAGCGCGATCTCGCGCTCATGGGCGCGCAACGCCATCTGAAAGTCTTGGGCATTTTTGCACGCATCGCCCATCGCGACGGCAAACCGCGCTATCTGGCCGATACGCCGCGATTCGTGCGTTATCTCGAACCGGTCGTGGCCGAATACGAGCCGCTGGCCGGGTTGGCGCCGTTGCTGGCCCGATCTGCGCCATGAGCGTGCCGATGAAAGCGATGATTCTTGCCGCCGGTCGCGGCGAGCGCCTGCGCCCGCTCACCGACGAGATGCCGAAGCCGCTTATCGAAGTCGGCCAGACCTCGCTGATCGGCCATCATCTGAATGCACTCGCCGCCGGTGGCTTTGAAGACGTGGTGATCAACGTCGCCTATCGCGGCGAACAGATCGTGACCGCGCTGGGTGATGGCAGTGCCTGGGGGCTGCGGTTGCACTACAGCCGCGAAACGCCCGGCGAGCTGGATACCGGCGGTGGCGTACGGCGTGCCTTGCCGTTGCTCGGTGATGCACCGTTTGCGCTGATCAGCGCCGATGTCTTTACCGATTACGACTATGCTCGACTGCGCGACCGTGCCGATGCCGATGTGCACTGCGTGCTGGTCGATAACCCGGCGCATCACGAACACGGCGACTTCGGTCTGGTCGATGGCCGTCTGATCGATCGCGGGCCGCGCCTGACCTATGCCGGCATCGGTGTATTCCATCCGGCCCGTTTTGCCGCGCGCGAGACGCAACGCTTTGCGCTCTCTGCGGTCATACGCGAAGCGCTGGATCAGGGCAGGGCCAGCGGCGAGCATCATCGCGGCGCCTGGATCGATGTTGGGCGTCCGAGTGCGCTCGAGGCGGCTCGCCGTACGGCTGTACGTGGCTGATACCGAAAGCGCTGTTAGAATCCCGGGCTTGCCGCTCTGGCCGGATGGGCTGAATGGGTCGAGCGCACCGTCAAAGATAATGGAGAAGCCGCATGCCGGCGAGTACGTCGAATCCTCTAATCCGCGCACTGGCTGCCGGGCTTTTGATCCTCGCGAGCGCCGGGTGCGCATCGAATACGGTGGTATCGCCCAGCGCGCCCGATGAAAGCGTACTGGCGCCCGCCGAGCAGGCGCTGGCCAAGGCACGCGCAGCCGAGGCCGATACCTTTGCGCCGCGTGTCGTCGATGCGTCGCGCCGGCGTATCGCCACCGCACGCGATATTCTCTATAGCGCAGCGCGTGCCAATCGAGAGCTCAGCGACACCGAGCGGGCCCGCGTGGAAGCGCTGGTTGAAGCCGCCGAGCTTGATGCCCGCTCCGCGCTGACCCAGACCCAGGCAAAGGCTGTACAGACCAAGCTTGCAGAACTGCAGGGTCAGCTCGATGGCTCGGGTGCCGCGCAGACGGAGGCCTCGCCATGAAAAAGTCCTGGATGATTGCGCTGGGTCTGGCGCCCCTGATCGCCGGCTGTTCGGTGTTCGAAACCAACGTGGTGCCGCCAAGCCCGGCGCTGACCGGGATCAACGCCCAGAATGCCGCCTGGCATAGCCAGATCAAGCGGGTTCAAGACGGTGAGGCCCAATTCGAGCCGCTCGAAGATGCACGCGATGCCGTGGCTGCGGCCGAGGCACAGCGTGACGTCGACAACTACGGTTCGGACGAGCTCGCAGGCGCGCGCAGCGCCCTGGAAGAGGCCGAACAGGGCTGGCAGTCGCTTGCCAACAAACGGCGTCCGGACAATGCCAAGCTTGCCGAGGTGGCTGAACAGGCGCATCGGGCGCAACGATTGGCCGAAATTGCGCGCTATACCGCGATACGCGAGATCAATCTCGAAACCCTTATCGCTGTCAACGACAAGCTCAAGGCACGCGAGCCCGAACAAAGCGCGGGCTCGGCAGCCGCTGGCGCGGTGCGCCCGATTTCGGCGGCCGATCGCGAGCTGATCGGGCAGAAAGTGGTGCCCGATCAGTTCGGCGATGTCTCCTTCGAAACCGGCACCGCGCGCATAAAAGCCGAATCCCAGGCGACGGTGCGCCAGCTTGCCGAACTGCTCAAGGCGCATCCAACCGTGGGCGTGGCGATCTTCGGGCATACCGACAACGTGGGCCCATCGTCCGAGTCGATCGATCGATTCGTGGCCGCCAATCCGGGGCTGGAAGAACAGGCGCCCACCCGCGAAGACAAGGTCCGTGCCTTCAATCTCGCGCTTTCCGCAGCACGGGCGCGTACCGTTGCCCAGCAGCTGGTCGAAAACGGCATTCCGGCGCGTCGCATCGGTGCCCGCGGCTTTGGCGACACGCGCCCGGTGGCTTCAAACGATACAGCTGAAGGGCGGCGTGCCAATCGACGCATCGAGGCTGTAATCGTCCCCGGCCCGGACAGCCCCGAAGCACGGCGCGCACGGTCGGGGTCATAACCTTCATCGGCTAGCGGGTGCGCGGCCGGCGCGCCCGTACGAACATAGACTTACTGCAGGTTGCGAATCACGCCCACGGCGATGCCTTCCAGGGCCAGGGATTCGCGCCGGGTATCGACGATGATGTCGTCGTAGTCCGGATTTTCGGCCTGCAGCCGTGCGGTGTGTCCGTCACGCGCAAAGCGTTTTACCGTCACTTCGTCTTCGACACGGAAGACGGCGACCTGGCC
The DNA here is from genome assembly GCF_000215955.2 of Salinisphaera shabanensis E1L3A. GTDB lineage: Bacteria > Pseudomonadota > Gammaproteobacteria > Nevskiales > Salinisphaeraceae > Salinisphaera > Salinisphaera shabanensis. Next base: position 1,350 of record NZ_AFNV02000024.1, on the reverse strand, counting down.
GTTACGTACTTCGCTTGCCTGGGCGACCGCCAGCAGATCGCCATCGAATATACCCACGCCGGTCATGCTGTCGCCGCTGACCCGCAGCAGGTAATCGGGCGTGCGCGCGAAGAGCGCCGGGTCGACCTCGCAATGGCGTTCGACGTGCTCCACGGCCAGCAGCGGCGCGCCGGCTGCAACGCGCCCTATGACGGCGAGATTCAAGGCGTGACCTGCTTCCACATCGCTCGGCTCGGGTGCATCGTCGGTGGCGGTCAGGCGGATGCCGCGGCTCAATCGGGCGTTGAGTTCGATGAATCCCTTGCGCTCGAGCGTGCGCAGATGTGCCTGGGCTGCATTCGCCGACGCAAAACCCAGCGCCTCGGCGATCTCCGCGCGAGTGGGTGGCGTATGCCGTTCGGCGATCGTGTCGCGGATGAAGGCATATACCCGGCGCTGTTTTTCAGTGAGCTCGTTCATTGTGTAAGGATATCCAGTTGCACTGGTTATGCGCAATGAATTCGTGCTATGGCCCATGTTTGACGCGCTGCAACACGCGCGTTAAGGTATCCGTATGCTGCGACGCAGCAAACGAAAAGAACTTATTGTGAGAGGGCCAACCATGAAGATTCAGGAAATCGTCTCGGATGTCCGTAATCGCGTCGGTACCGCCGGTCGCAATTATCAGGACGCGTTCAAGGCCTATTTCGACGCCCAGCGCAAGGCTGTCGGTGTCGTCACCAAGAACGGTCAGACCTTGGCCAACACCGAGATCGGTGCTGCCAAGAACATTTTTGCCGCTGCCAAGTCGAGCTTCGACAAGGCGCGTACCGACGGCGTTCGTAAGATCGCCAACAACCCGCAAGCCTATGTGCCCAATGGCCGCGATCAGATCGTGTCGGCCTACAAGGACACCATAGACCTGCTGGTACAGACGACGAACGAGCTGAGCAACGTTGTCACCAGCGGCTACAAGTCGGTGATTGGCAAGCTCTCCGGCGATACGTCGAAGAAAGCGTCTGCAACGCGCAAGCGCAGTGCTTCGAGCAGCCGCAAGACAGCCAGCGCCAAGAAGGCCACGACGAGCGCGAGCGGCAAGACTGCCGCGAGCAAGACGACGGCCACCAAGCGTAAGACCGCGTCGACTCGCAAGAGCACGGCCAGCGCGTCGAATGCCAAATCCGGCACTGCCACCGCGCGCAAGCGCACCACCAAGAAAGCGAGCGCGCCGGCGCCGTCGGCAGCCGCCGAGGTTACGCCCGGTAGCACCGACAGCAACGCTTCGTAAGCGGACGTTGCTGTATTAACGCCATAGCGGCGTAGTTAAAAAGCCCGGCTTCCGGCCTAATGCCGTTCACTTAAGCGGCGAAG
>NZ_AFNV02000025.1 GCF_000215955.2 Salinisphaera shabanensis E1L3A | reverse complement strand
GGCCCGCGCGGGGCCGCGACCTCTTGCCGGTAATTCCGGCACCCGTGGCGATGATGTTTCTATCCGCGCGGCCCGCGCGGGGCCGCGACCGGTCGTCGGGTGGCCAGACTGCGACAGCAAAGAGTTTCTATCCGCGCGGCCCGCGCGGGGCCGCGACCGCGTTCGTTGCAAGGATGTGATCGGCTTTAAGCCGTTTCTATCCGCGCGGCCCGCGCGGGGCCGCGACGCCAAGCCGGGTCACTGGCGCAGCATCGACGATGTTTCTATCCGCGCGGCCCGCGCGGGGCCGCGACTCGAACAACGGAGCTGGTGCGCGTATAGCGATTTGTTTCTATCCGCGCGGCCCGCGCGGGGCCGCGACGCCAAGCCGGGTCACTGGCGCAGCATCGACGATGTTTCTATCCGCGCGGCCCGCGCGGGGCCGCGACTCGGTCCGTCCAAGCGACTGTTTCTAATGCGTTAGAACCTGTCTTTGTGCGAACCGCGGCGATATTGAACGAATTTCGCCGGTTATGCGACCGCTTGTCGCATAACGAATTGTTTTTCAGCTTTTTAAAGATCGGCGAACCTGCCGGGGTTACTGGGTACGCTTGGGGTTCGCGCGCACGGTGCAGGTGCAGGCTCAGAGAATAAGCGGTGCGTTGAGATCGCGTACCGGTTTGGCGCCGACATGTTCGACACGGCGTTGCCATTCGCGCCCAAGGAAGTAGAAGCGCAGGCTGTCGGTTTCTTCGTCGATGATATCGCACAGACGGCTTTTGAGTTTGACCCATTGGTCGGGTTCGACTTCGATTTCAAATACCGAATACTGTACGCGTTGCCCGTAATCCAGGCAGGCTTTACCGACGCGGCGCAATCGCCGTGGGCCGTCGCTGCTGGTTACGGCGACGTCGTAGCTCACGAGTACCATCATCTGGAGATTGCTCCTTTACCCGCGGATGAACGGTGGGTAGGCGTCGAGGTCGCCGCGTAGGTGGCGGGCGAGCAACTGGGCCTGGATGCTGGGTACGAGTCCGAGCGGTACGCGCTCGTCTAGAAACGGATGGACGAGCTCTTCGCGTTTGCGTTCCTGGTAGGCCGTGAGCACGGTTTTACGTCCGTCTTCGGTGAGCAGCACTGCGCCGCTTTCCGCAACGGAGAAGTCGCGCGCCTTGAGCTGGCGCCGGTTGATTAGCGTGAGCACGAGACGGTCGGCAATCAGCGGACGAAACTCTTCGGCGAGATCGAGCGCCAGGCTGGGGCGCCCGGGCCGGTCGCGGTGCAGAAAGCCGACCGCCGTATCCAGGCCAGTCTGTTCAAGCGCGGAGCGACAGTCGTGTGTGAGTAGGGTGTAGACGAACGAGAGCGCGGCATTGACCCGATCGCGTGGCGGCCGCCGATTGCGCCCGGAAAATTCGAACGCGGGGTCGTCACGATTGATCAGCGCTGGAAAGCTGGCGAAGTAGCGCTGGGCGGCTTCGCCTTCGAACCCGCGCAACACATCCGCATCTTGAGCATCGAGTAGTTTGTTTCTGATGCGCTCAAGCGTGCGGATTGTTGTGTCGAGTGCCTTGCGCTGATTGTCGCTTAGCTGTTTGGCCCGATCGCGTCTTTGTCGGTGCGCAACCGCACGCTGGTTATGAATCTTGCCGATCAACAGATTGCGGATGACGGGCACGCATGTGCTCGGGTCATCGGTTGCGCGGTACTGGGCGCGTCTCAGCAGTACGTTACCGGAGACCGGACCTTCGACACGTGCCTGGAATCGGCCGTTCGGCGTGAAGTAGCTGATCGCGATGCCTTGTTCGCAGCAATACGCCATGAGCGGCGGGGACACCAGCGTGCGCCCAAAACACACCAGGGATTCGAGCATATGGGCGGGCAGGCGGCCGCGCTCTTTGCCTTCGATCATCATGACGATATTGGCGCCGTCCTTCTTGAGCCAGGCACCGTCGCTCGTTACGTAAAGTGTGTTGAGTAGCTTTCTCATGGGCGCGGCGTTAGCTGCTCAGACAGCCAATGGGCGACGCTTTTATGCGCGGACATGGCCCTTGGCCGGCAATCGTCGATCAGCGAGCAGCGATCGCATTTTTTTGCGTCGTAGATCGCGCGGGGTGTTTTGCCTTGGGCAAGCAATTGGGACGTTTCGTAGGCAGTGTTTTCGGTAAGCGTGCGTAGCGCGGAGTCGAAGACGATGTCTTTACGGCGCTTGGTCTGGCCATAGAAAAGCGCGCCGTTTTCGATCGTGACCCCGAGCATTTCTTCCAGACAGAGTGCTTGGGCGCACAACTGTACTTCGTCGGCGCGATGGGCCTTGGGCCGACCGCGTTTGTACTCGATCGGTCGGACGATAGGCTGTTCGCTCGTGTCATCGAACTCGACGACATCGGCATAGCCGATCAGGCCCAATGTTTCGTGCGCCAGCGGCAACGCCATGGCGGTGTGCACGCCGCGGCGTTGTTCGTGCCCGTAGCGGTCCGCGCGTTCGTGCAGTAGCCGGCCTTCGGCGGTATGACGGTTTTCCTGCCAGATGCGCTCGATATGGATGAGCGCGCACTGGCGGTCACAGTACAGATAGTGCTGCAGCGCCGAGATCGGCACGGTGATGCCCGTTTCGCTCATGGCTCAACTAGAGCATTTCCTCGACTGCAACGCCGTCGGGCAAATTATCGCGGTCGATGGTCACGGTGTAATCGGCATAGTGACGAGCCGGCGTATTGGCTTCGCCTTCGACGCGACCGACGTGAACTCGGTCGAATAGCGTATGCGCCGGAGCGTTGCCCAGGGCATTGTCGTGCTTGAACACGATGAGTTTGCGTGCCGACATTTCGCCGCGCGCGGCCGAACGATCATGCTCGAACATGTTGATTAGCGCACGCCAGAGCAGGCCCAGGTCGTCGTCGGAAAACCCGGTACGCTCGGCCAGCTTGGCCGATACATAGCCATGCGCGCGATAGAGGCCATAGGGCACGATATGTTTACGGCCCATGGTGCGTTCTTTCTCGAGATCCTTTTCATTGGTGACGGCCATTCGGGTGATCGACACCTCCATGGGCACGACCGGGTCGATGGAATTGGCAAAGGCCATCTGAACTGGCCCGCGTACCTGGCCCGAGTTGACCTCGGTGGTCATGACGGCACCGAACGTCCGCACGTCGAAGAAATTGCCACACATCCAGGCGGTCAGTTCGCGTGCCTTGGCAACGTCCTTTGGGAGCTTCTTGGGTTCTGGCTTGATATCGAGTGCGTTGTAAGCCTTCTTGTGCTGGTCGTTGAGGACCGATTTTTCCTGCATGTAGATCGCGTAACCGGGCGTGTCCTCCTGTTCGAGTTCCACGTAGTTACGGATCTTGCGCTTGAGGCAGACGTCGGTGACCAGCCCCTGATTGGTTTCCGGATCCAGCCGCGGCATGTTGCCGGCGTCGGGGTCGCCGTTGGGGTTGCCGTTGGTTACGTCGAACAGCAGCACGAATTCATAGCGGTTGGCGATGGCGGTCATTGCGCGTCTCCCTGGTCCTCTGGCGTCTCGGTATTTTCGCTGGGCTTTTTCTTGTTAAAGCGCGCCTGGGTCTGGTGGTAGTAGCCGATCGCGAATCGGCCCTGATCCTCAATCTTCAGGCTCTTCGGTAGCCGCTCGTCCAGGCCATCGACGATCTCGCGGATACTGCGCGAGATAGCGCCGGCGATTGCCTGGTCTTTTTCATTGCCCTTGCGCAGCTTGGCCAGATGATTCTTGACGTTGCGCAATAGCAGCGGGAATACGCTGGCCGGTGTGGCCGACGCCGCGCCGTAGTAACGATCGGCAATCGTGGCGTTGGTGTTCGGGATCGCCCGGGCCTGGGCATTTTCCAGTTCGGCGAACAGCCGGCCCAGCAGATAGCCGGGGTGAGTGGAATGCGGGTCGAGACTCACGGGCATCTCCTCGATTGGTGATTGTTGTCCGGCCGCCAGGCGCGCGTTTCGTGTGAGCACGGCCTTGCATAGTGCGATCCGAATGCCGCTGATATCGCCGTCGTTTCGAAAACGCATGACGAGATTAGACAGTAGCGACTGCGGGTAGCGTTGCCCGGTGAATATGGCCCGGGCGATCTCGCCAGCCAGATGCGGCGGAATGTCCTCTGCCTTGGCGCGGCCGTCGCGGCTGGGGGCAACGGCATACAGCAGACGCCAGATCGGCGGTAGGGCGCCTTTCCAGGGCAGCGGATCCAACATGAGGTCCTGGCGATGGCGAGCGAAGTGACGGGTTAGTTGTTCCAACGTGTTCACGCACCAGAAGCGCACCGACAACCGCGCGGCATTGGGCGCCAGGCCGAGCACAAAGAACTGGGTGTCGCCGGCCAGACCCAGATCGGTTTCGGACAGCGCCGTCCCATTGGCAACCTGCGCGAGCGCGGAACCCAGTCGCGCGGCTTCCTGTGCGTCGGTCGGCGGCTCGTTGAGCGCCTTGAAAAACATTTCGGCTGCCTCGGCCCGGGAGGTGTCGGCGGCCTGGGCCCAGAATACGACCGTCGCATCGCCGATGGTCAGGCGCTGATGATTGTCCTTATTAGTACGCAGCAAGTGATTAAGAGCGGTTGTGTAACCGAAGATCGCATGCTTGGAAATCGAGGCATTCGCGTGTTTCTTGTGCCCATAAGATTCGTAGGCATCGGCATTGAAGGAAACCAGCGAGGCGCCTTGAGATTTCGAGCCGTTGACGCCTTTGATCGGAGGATGGTTGTGTCCGAGATCTTGGATTTCTCCGGTCACTGAGCAGCGCCCCAAAACACCCTCGGTGTCTTGCAAAGACTGAATCCAGATAGCGCGCGCGGCGTTATTTTCGTGCAGATAGTGACGTTTGCCCTCCAGTCGAAAGACAACGTTCGCGTCTAGCACCTCGTCGTTATAGCCGGGCAGCTGATCCAACTGGGATGGACGCCATGTCTCAACGAGACGTAAAAACGCATTCAACTCTGGATCGTCGCTCGACCCAAATAGGGTTTGTTGTCGCTCTTTGAAAAGAGCAAAACGAGCGTTCAATTCCTCACTTTGTTTTGCGACGTCGTCTCTTTTTTCCGCAGTTACTCCTAAAGCGTAGGCGGTTTTGTCCCAGAGAGGATAGGCATGCGGTCCGCTGGTTCTAGCTTTGTCGAAAGGAACGATATGAGATGAGGCCCTCGGCTTTTTAGCCGATATGTCTCGGATGTCATCGAGGGCGAGCGGTCTGCCATCTTGAGAAAACACCAGCGCGTAACTGACGTTCTGTCGGCTGAAGCCGGCAGTTGGCACTTGTCCGGCTGCTGCCAGCCGCTGGTAATAGTCGTTCAGGGCGGTCAGGATCATGCGAGCGCCTCGGCGAACGGCGGCACCTCGATCACCCCATCGACCATGCTCGCGCGAAAGAAGCGCGGCGTCTTGCCATTGGCAAAATCGATATCGTGGAGCATGAGGCCGAATTGCCGTTCGCCGGCCAGCGCGGTATCGACTTCGGGCATGGCGTCGTCCGATTCGACCAATTGGAAGGCGGCTGGAAATTCCCGTGTGCCGAGACACGGCATATGAAAGCACTGGCCCTGCCGCGCACGGCGGTTAAAGATGTCCAGATGCTTGCCGGCGCTGTCGCTGTTATCGGCCCGGGATGTGAATTCGAAGTGCGCTTCAATGACGTAACCGACGTCGCGCAGAATGGTCGAGGCCCGCTGCTGCCGGTTGGTATCGACGTAGTAGCGCAGTTCGTCGGTGCGGCCATTCTTCATGGCCTTGCTGATATGGCCTTTCGGCGTCTTGCCGGCGACTTCGTTGCGACGTATGGACTCGAAGCGAATCGGCTTGAGCACATGGATACGGTCGATGCACCAGCGAATCGCAGGCTTCCAGTGGATTGCCTCCAGAATGCCGCGCGCTGCAGACGGCGTGATCACGTCGTAGGAAAAACGCTCGGTCTTGAGTTCCGGACGGGTGAAACAGGCCCGCTCGCCCCAGACATGTAGCCGTATCCCAAAGCTCATCGTGCTCCCCCGAGCATTTTTCTCGACCCTACCAGAGATTGGACTCCGCCGAGCGATAGGTCGGATCGGACCAGTTCAGCCCCATATTCGGATCGTAGCTATTTGTGTTGAGTTCACTTGGGTGCTCGTCGATCAGTAAGACGAATTGATCGCCGAACCGATCCGGCTCGATGGCCGCGATAACGCCGGCCTGTTCAAGTGCGTGAAAGCCCTTGATCGGCACCTGCACCGTGTAGGGCTGTAGCGTGCGCGCAATGCCGCCAACGCGCTCGGCATGCGACAGATCAGCGATCGCGCGGCGGGCCCGGTCGTCGTAGGGAATGATCACCGATCGTTGCGTGTTTTCGATCAGTCGGTACTTCTGTTCCAGCATGTCGAACGGCAAACCGTCCAGCTGGGCGGTTTCGATCTGGCCGAGTAGGTCGTGCTTGTCGAGTTCTTGTGGGCCTTTCTGCCAGTAGAGCAGTCGGAAGTAGGCAGTGATAGCGGCTGGCGCGAGCGGGGCTTCGCCATGGGCGCGCAGGACTGCGCGCGTGGCCTGGGCGAACTGTTTGAGTTCCGGCGGCGGCGCCCAGTCTTGGTTGGCCGTCGCGAAAATACGGACTTCGCTTTGGTCGCTTTCGCGTCGGCCTTCCCGGTTGCAACGTCCGGCGGCCTGGGCGATCGAGTCCAGACCGGCCTCGGCACGCAGCACCCGCGGAAAATCGATATCGACACCGGCTTCGATGAGCGAGGTCGACACCACGCGACAGGGCGAGCCGGAGGCAAGCACCTCGCGGATTTCGGCCAGAATCTGGCGTCGATGTACGGCACACATCGCCGTGGTCAGGTGATAGGCGCCGGGCGAGTCGGCGATGGATTCGTACAACGCACGCGCGTGCCGACGGTTATTGACGATACACAGTACCTGTTCGCAATCGAGTAATTCTTCGGTCAAGCCATCATCGTCGAGCGTACCGATATGGCGAACCGTCACGCGCTCGAACTGCTGGGCGAGGCTGTGGGGATCGGGTGCCAGCTCGCGCACATCACGGAGCCCGCCGGCAAAACTGTGTGCGGGATTGTCGGTTTCTTCGAGCGCCGGTTGGGTGGCTGTACACAGTACGATGCTGGCGCGATAGTTGAGCGCCAGCTCGTCGAGCGCGGCCACGCTGGGCCGCAGCAAGGCCAGCGGCATCGTCTGTGCTTCGTCAAGAACCACGACGCTGTTTGCGATGTTGTGCAATTTGCGTGCTTTCGATGTTTTCGCGGCGAACAGGCTTTCGAAGAATTGCACGGCCGTGGTGACCACGATCGGCATATCCCAGTTTTCGCTGGCGCGCTTGAGCTTGTCGCGGCTGTGGCGATCTTGGCGGCCGCGGCGGCTGTCGTCGTCGAAGGCGCTATGGTGTTCGAGTACGGCGTCCTCGCCGAACGCGCCGAGGGCGTCGCGAAAAACGGCTGCGTTCTGTTCGACGATGCTGGTGAACGGAATCACATAGATCACGCGATCCATGCCGTGGGCGATGGCATGGTCGAGGGCGAAGGCCAGTGATGCCAGCGTTTTGCCACCGCCCGTGGGTACGGTAAGGCTGAAGTGGCCGGGCGGCTCCGGGGCCGCCGCCCGTACGTGGTGGAGAATGTCGGCGCGTCGTTCGTTGACCGGGCTTTTACGTGCTTTGGCCGCTAGTTCGTCCAGATGGGTATTCAGAGCGTCGCGCAACGTGGACAGGGACGTCGGGTTGCCGCGCTCGGGCGGTGCATCGCCCGCCACGACGGTATAGAACGTCTCGGTTTCGATGAAATCGGCGTCCACAAGGCATGAAAAAAGCATGCGCGTGAGAAACGCCATCTGGAAAAAGGGGCGGTCGCGCCGTTGATGAAAGGCGCCGTCTGGATGTAAAGAGTCTGGTAGCACGAGTTCTTCGCGCCAACGACTACTCAAGGTGGGTAGATCGGCGACCAGGCGATCGGACAGCGGGGTGCGCGTGCCCGCATCCCGTCCGTTGGCCAGGCCCGCATGATGGCCTGCAATCGCATAAGCCAGCAGATGACCGAGGCCGTCGGGGAAACGTGTCTTTGCTTCGAGTGCGCCGGCCGTGGAATGGTCGACGCGTTCGCCACTGCCGCTCAGGCGTCGCTGGAAAGCCGGGCTGTATTTGCCCAGATCGTGCAGAAGCCCTGCCGCGCGCCCGGCATTCTCCCAGCCAAAGCGTGCTGCGCGCTTGGCTGCCAGATCGGCTACGGCCTGTAGATGGTCCGCCAGTCCCTGCCAGTCGCGGGCATCGCTGCACTCCGTGGAATGCGCATAGAACACGCCAGTCCCCCTATCGCCAACGCTCAGTTGCCACCGGAGCAGCCGAAGGCCGCGGAGAGAACCCGAAGCGCGGCAGCGCTTTGGGCGGTCAACTGCAGCGCCTCGTTATGCTCTATTCCCATCGAATAAATACCGGCTGGTCTGCATGGCGCCATGAAAGACGCCTAATATGTCGATATCGCCATTGTGCTTGATCAAATAAACGATTCGATAGTGACCGTACAGCAGAATCCGAATATCTCGGTTTTCTACTCTTTCGTATCTATGCCCAATTTCTGGGTGCGATATCAGCACTTGCGCTCGTTAATATATCCCATTGACGACCGACGCTGCGGCCGATGGGTTATCTTGCGATATGTAGTCGTAGATATCACGTAGCCAAAGCCCGGCTTCGCGCGTCCAGTTTATTGTTGCCAAAACTTGATCCGATGCTGCATTTCATCGTTCGATATCGTTTTGCCGTCATCGGAATCGGCTATTCCCCGCTGCACCATCAACTCGAAAGCAAGCTCGCGTATCAGCTCTTCCTTAGAGGTATCGGCCGGTTGCGCTGCAAGGAATTGCTCTAGGTCTTCTTTAGCGGTGGCCATTGCACACTCCGGTATTGAATCTCGACGAGCAGTTTAACTCCTAGCAACGGATAACATAACGCGTACTGATGGGGTGAAATTACGTGGCCGGGCCGGTTTTGTCGAAGCAGCGTCTAAATTAAAATCCGCGTCGCCGCTCGACCAGAGCCCGCGACCGCTGATCGGGCTCAAGGCTGCATGACCACCTTGATGCAGTTGTCGCGCCGGGCCTGAAACATGTCGTAGGCCTCGGGCGCCTGATCCAGGCGCATGCGGTGGGTGATCACGAAGCTCGGGTCGATATCACCGCGCTCGACGTGGTCCATCAACGGCTTGAGATAGTGCTGTACATGGGTCTGACCGGTCTTGATAGTGAGCGCCTTGTTCATCAGTGCGCCGATTGGGATCTTGTCGGCGATGCCGCCGTAGACGCCGGGAATGGATACCGTGCCGGCCTTGCGGCAGGCCATGATCGCCTGGCGAAGCACGATCGGGCGCGCGGTTTCCATCTGCAGGCTTTGCTTGATGTTGTCGTACCAGTATTCGGGACCCACGCCGTGGGCTTCCAGGCCGACCGCGTCCACGCAGATGTCCGGTCCGCGCCCGGCGGTCATGTCGCGCAGGGCTTCGACGATCTGCAACGTATTGCCGACGTCGCGTGGGTTGAGCGTTTCCGCGCCGTGTTGCCTGGCGGCCATGTCGAGGCGTTCGTTGACGGTGTCGATGGCGATCACACGGGCCGCGCCGAGCATTTTGGCGCTGGCGATGGCGAACTGGCCCACCGGGCCGCAGCCCCAGATGGCCACCGTATCGCCGGGCTGCATATCGCACTGGGCGATGGCCTGATAGCCGGTGGGAAAGATATCGGTGAGAAACAACGCCTGTTCGTCGGACACCGATTCCGGTACGACCATCGGGCCGACGTCGGCATAGGGCACGCGCACATACTCCGCCTGGCCGCCCGCATAGCCGCCGAGGATATGGGTATAACCGAACAGCCCGGAAGGCGACTGGCCCCACATCTTTTCTGCTATGCCCGCGTTCGGGTTGGAGTTGTCGCACAGCGAGTGGTAGCCGCTGTCGCAGAAGAAACACTGGCCGCAGGCGATGGTGAACGGTACGACCACGCGATTGCCGATCGACAGATTGGTGACCGCTGACCCCAGCTCGACGACTTCGCCCATGAATTCGTGGCCGACGATATCGCCGGCCTGCATACCGGGCATGAAACCGCCGTAGAGATGCAGGTCAGAGCCGCAAATCGCGGTCGAGGTGATCTTGATAATGGCATCGCGCGGATTGAGAATCTGCGGATCGGCCACGTTATCCACGCGCATGTCCTGCGCGCCGTGCCAGCATACGGCTTTCATCGGGCCACTCCTTCTCGGGTCGAGACATGAATTGCGCCGGTGGGTACTTCGCCGGCTTCCATCACCTGTTTGAAGTGACGCAGATCCTCGCGCACCGCTTCGCGCGACAGGGCGTTGACGAACCCCAGCGGGGCGGCGGCCAGCAGGCCGTGCGGCAACTCGTAGCGTAGCTTGAGTTCGACCTGGGTGCCGCGTCCGCCCGGCGCCTCGACGAACCGAATCTCGCCGGTCTGGGGCACATCAGCGCCTTCGAGACTGCGCCAGACGATCCGTTCGCCGGGCACGTCCTCGACGATTTCGGCCTCCCATTCGTAGGTGCCGCCCAGGGGTGTTTCCGCTTGCCAGCGCGAGCGGCCGTCAGCCAGATTCTCGACTGCGGTAATGGAGGTCATGATCGCGGGCAAGCGGGTGAAATCGCGCCAGTACGCATACAGCTCTTCGCTCGGGCGGGCGATGGTGACGGCCGCCGACAGTTCGAGCGGCCCGGCTCGATGGCCGGTCAGGGTGCGCTCGGCGCCTTGCATGAGCGAGCGGCCGGTGCCCTTGAGCCCGCGCCCGGTCGAGGCGCGATAGGCCAGATAACCACTGAACGCGCCCAGCACCAGACCGGAGAGGCCGCCGCGACGCATGCCCACCATGAGCGAACCCACGCTTGCGGCCAGCGCCAGTGCGCGCTGTTTTTCGCGCTCTCTTGCACTGTCCAGATGTGAATCGTCGTTGCTGCGATAGTCGATCGGCCGGTGTGAGGTCATGCGCGCGCTCCATGCGATTGGCGAGCCTCAATGTAGCGCGCTGCGCATGAGAACGCGTCGGTGGAAGTCCTGACATGATTTCGGCGTGGCCGGGGTTACACTCGGCTAGGGTTCGACTGACTCACGCGTCGGTCGAATCACTCGAATACGGGCGGCCACGGCTTGCCGGGTGCTGGCTGGCCGGTGGGCCCGCCGATTTTGCAAAGGCTCTGAAGAGCTCTGGAGAGGTTATGGATACGGGACTCGAACGCCGCAACGGCCGGCCGCTGACTGCATCGCGCGTCGTGGATGAAGTTTGTCGGCATCCGGTGATTACCGGCGCAGCGGTGGTGGGTACGGCGGTCGTACTCGGCGCGCTGCTTCACTATGGCCCGGCGCCGCGCAGACGGCGCTCGCTTTTCGAGCGGGTTCGCGCTTCCCTGCGCTCGCTGTTCGACTGACGCGCCCCGGCTTCTGCCGTCCGCCTGAAGCCGAGAACGAAAAAGCCCCGGCCGAATAATCGACCGGGGCTTTTTTCGTGCCGTCGAGGCAGCGGGCTATCAGGCCAGCTTGCGGTGCTTGGCCTTGGCCGAGCCTTCCGAGGCGCTGCCCAGCCGGCGCTTGCGGTCGGCTTCGTAGTCCTGGTAATTGCCTTCCAGGAACACGACGTCGTCGTCCTCGAACGCCAGGATATGCGTGGCGATACGGTCGAGGAACCAGCGATCATGCGAAATCACCAGCACCGCGCCCGGGAACTGCAAGAGCGCTTCTTCGAGCGCACGCAGGGTTTCCACGTCCAGATCGTTCGTCGGTTCGTCGAGCAGCAGGGTGTTGCCGCCTTTCTGCAACAGCTTGGCCAGTTGGAGGCGGTTGCGTTCACCACCGGAGAGTTCGGATACGCGCTTTTGCTGATCCGAGCCCTTGAAGTTGAAGCGCCCGATATAGGCCCGCGACGGAATCTCGTAGTTGCCAATCTGCAGGATATCCTGCTCGTTGGAGACTTCCTGCCAGACGGTCTTGTCGGAGTTGAGCTCTTCTCGGGACTGGGTCACATAGGCCAGGTCGACCGTATCGCCTACGCGGATTTCACCCGAATCCGGCTCTTCTTCGCCGTTGAGCATACGAAACAGCGTCGTCTTGCCCGCGCCGTTGGGGCCGATGATGCCCACGATCGCGCCTTGCGGCACCTTCAGCGAGACATCTTCATAGAGCGTACGGTCGCCATAGGACTTGGTGACGTTGTTCATCTCGAACACGAGATCGCCCAGGCGCGGCCCCGGCGGGATATAGATTTCGTTGGTCTCGCTGCGCTTCTGATATTCCTTGGACTGCAGTTCCTCGAACTGCTTCAGGCGCGCTTTGGACTTGGACTGGCGGCCCTTGGCGTTCGAGCGTACCCATTCCAGCTCGGCCTTGATGGCTTTCTGGTGCGCGTCTTCGGATTTCTGCTCCTGTTCGAGGCGCTTTTCCTTCTGTTCCAGCCAGGAGGAATAGTTGCCCTCGTAGGGAATGCCGTGGCCGCGGTCAAGTTCCAGAATCCAGCCGGCGACGTTGTCCAGGAAATAGCGATCATGGGTCACAGCCACGACCGTGCCCGGGAAGTCCTTCAAAAAGCGTTCAAGCCAGGACACGGATTCCGCGTCGAGATGGTTGGTGGGCTCGTCGAGCAGGAGCATGTCCGGCTTGGACAGCAGCAGTCGGCACAGCGCCACACGACGGCGCTCGCCGCCCGAGAGCTTGGATACGTCGGCGTCCCACGGCGGCAGGTTGAGGGCTTCACCGGCACGATCCAGCGTGTTGTTGATCTCCCAGCCGTCGGCGGCGTCGATGGCTTCCTGCAGCTCGGCCTGTTCGGTGAGCAGGGCATCGAAGTCGGCGTCCGGGTCGGCGAAGGCTTCGCTGATTTCGTTGAAGCGGGCCAGCTTGTCGGCGATATTGCCCAGGCCTTCCATGACGTTGCCGCGTACGTCCTTGGATTCGTCCAGCTGCGGCTCCTGCGGCAGATAGCCGATATTGATGCCGGGCATCGGCCGCGCCTCGCCTTCGATCTCGGTATCGATACCGGCCATGATGCGCAGCAGCGTGGACTTGCCGGCGCCGTTGTAGCCGAGCACGCCGATCTTGGCGCCCGGGTAGAAGGACAGATAGATATCCCGAAGGATATGTTTTTTCGGCGGCACGACCTTGCCGACGCCGTTCATCGTGTAGATGTACTGAGCCATGGTTTCGCGGGCCTGTGTCAAAGGGTCGTCAGTGTAAGCCAACACGCGGTGCGACTGAATGCCGAATCAGCGCAATCGCGCGAGGATTATGTGTCCGGGCAAATATCCTTATTCCGGATCAGTCTAAGAAAGCGTCTTTAAAATAACGCAATCACGCTTATCATAAGCGCCATTCGTAGTCGCGCGCTGCGATGCGCCGCTCGTGGCGTGAGTCGCGCGAACCAATTCAAACGAGGTAGCAGCATGCAAGTCGATGTCGCCAAAGCCAATGCCGAACTCGCCGGCAAGCATCCCAAGGAAATCGTCGAATGGGCGGTGGGCCTCAGTGGCAAGACCATCGTCACCACCAACTTCGGCCCGGACGAGGCGGTGATCCTGCATCTGGCGACCCAGGTCCAGCCGGATATGGACGTGGTCTGGATCGATTCCGGCTATGCCACGCGCAAGACGTACCTGTTCGCCGAAAAGCTCATCGAAGACCTCAAGCTGAATATTCACGTGTTCAACCCGCTGTCCTCGGCGGCGCGCCGCGATGCGCTGATGGGCATTCCGGATGTGGATGATCCGCAGCACGAAGAATTCACCCGTCAGGTCAAGCTGGAGCCCTTCGGCCGGGCCATGGAAGCGATGGCGCCGGATGTGTGGCTGACCGCGGTACGTCGCGATCAGACCGAATTCCGCAAGAACATGGATATCGTCTCCCAGGACAAGCCGGGCGGCGTGGTCAAGGTCGCGCCGGTGCTGGAATGGACCGCCGACGACATGGCGGCCTATCGCGAGAAGCACGGCCTGCCCAACGAAACCAACTACTACGATCCGACCAAGGTGCTGGGCAACCGCGAATGCGGCCTGCATAACCGCTTTACGGCATAGTCGGGTCTTTTAAAGTGCCGCTGTACTAGCGGCGCACAACGAAAAAGGTCGCAGGCGTTTCGCCTGCGGCCTTTTTTGTGCGCACTCGATCAGGGATACGAACCGGCACGTGTGTTGACGCGCCGATTCCGTCAGCTAATCCGTCTTTCGTGCGTCTACGCGTTTCGTCGCGTCCATTTGCGGACTGTCGTCTGCAAGCGATCAGAACGCAGGCGAATCGATCGAGATCGTCGCCGTGTTCTCTACCGCGGTCTCGCTTTCGGGGGCGGTGGGCGACTTGCCTTCGTCCAGTGCCGGTGGTTCCTGTGCGGTACGGTTGTTGGTCATCCAGGTGAGGATGTCGAAATAGGCCCGGATATTGCCCACATACGTGGCGGCTTCATGCCCGCGCGCGTAGCCATAGCGGGTCTCGGAAATATAGCGTTCCTGGGTGAGCCAGGGCAGCGCATCGCGTAGGTTCACCCACAGATTCGGGTCGCGTCCGCGATCTTCGAGCAGGCGGCGTGCGTCCATTACGTGCCCGTAGCCGATGTTGTAGGCGGCCAAAGCGAACCATGTCCGGTCGGGCTGCTGGATCTCTTCGGGCATGCGTTCGAGCATGCGTACGAAATAGCGTGCACCGCCGTCGATGCTCTGGGCCGGATCGCGCCGGTTGGTGACGTTCATGTCGGATGCGGCGGCGCGTGTAAGCATCATGATGCCGCGCACGGTCGTGGGGCTGACCGCGTTCTTGTCCCAGTGGGACTCCTGATAGCCGATCGCGGCGAGCAGGCGCCAGTCCAGGCCGTATTCCTCGCCGGCGCGCTTGAAATAGTCTTCCCACAGGTGCAGGCGGTTATCGACCTGGCGGGCGAACTCGTGCCCGCCCACAAAACCCAACCGTTTGACGTGGCCGAAGTAACGATCACGCAGAATATGCAGGCGGCCGTTTTCCTTGACCTGCTCGAGAAAGGCGATCGCTTCGTTATAGAGCGTGTTGTCGCCGCCCATGTCGCCCCGACCCGGCATGGCCCAGGCCGTATGTTGGCGTACCTCGTCGAGGCTGAATGCCACGCGCAGGTTGGGGTAGTAGCGCTGGTTCATGTCGACGATGTCCGCGCTTGCGATCGTCGCCGCGAGATCGCCGGCGGCCACCCGGTCCATCAGTTCTTCGGTATTGGCCTGCTCGTCGACCGTGAATTCGATATCCGGTCGATTCGCGCGCAGCCAATCGGCAAACGCCGTATGCGCCGGTAACACCAGATCGCCGGACAGGTCGGCGAGTTTCCTGGGTTTATGTTTGTAGACGCGATAGACCACTTCCAGCTTGGCTTCATCGTAGGGGGGCGTGAAGCGCGCTTTTTCCCGGCGCGGCTCGCTGACCGCGACGCCTACGCCGATATGCGCATGCCCGGAGGCGACCGCGTCGATCACGGCCTGCTGGTCTGGCATGACGACCATATCGAAGCGCAGCCCAAGCGACTGCGCGAACTCGCGGATCAGATCGTATTCGAAACCGGTGGGGCCATCGGCGTCCAGATAGTAGGTGGTGGCCGAGTTGACCGTGGCCACGCGCAGCGTGCCGAGCGTGTCGATTTGTTCGAGCAGGCCGGGGCGTTCGATGCACGTTGCCAGCCCCAGCGTCAGCGCGGCGATCGTAATCAGCTGCAGGAGGCGCAGCAATTCGCGCAATCCGCTCATTGCGCGCAGCACCGCATTAGGCGCCAGGAGGGGCGTCGGGACGAAATCGTGGTCATGGCATCAGGCTATCTTGCACACAAGTCTTGGGAAAGCCGTCTTAATCATTTAACATACGCGACTTCGCAATAAGCCGGCGGCCAGCGTACCCCGCTAAAGCGCCAGCAGGCTGAACGAGTTTCAGGAGAGGTACCGAAGCGGTCATAACGGCACCGACTCGAAATCGGTTGGGGGCTAACCGCCCCACGTGGGTTCGAATCCCACCCTCTCCGCCATCTTTTGACCCCCTGGACCGGCCCTGCCATGTCGTCAGCAGACTCCAAGCAGCGTCTCTACCGCGTGGCCTTCTTCAACCAGGGTGAAGTCTACGAAGTATTCGCGCGCTCGGTGTCCCAGGGCGCGCTGTTCGGGTTCGTCGAAATCGAAAAGCTCGTCTTCGGCGAGCGCTCGTCGGTGGTCATCGACCCGGCCGAGGAAAAGCTCGCCAACGAGTTCGCCGACGTCGAGCGCTCCTATATCCCCATGCATTCGGTGATCCGTATCGACGAGGTCACCCGCCGCGGCACGGCCAAGGTCACGCCGGCCGATAGCGATAGCAAAGTGCGTCCGTTCCCTGTTTATACACGCCAGGGCCCCGGCGGCGGTGGTCAGGGCAATCGCTAGTGCGGCATCTCGTGAAGCGCGTATGAGCCAGGCCAACGCAAGCATGCGTTTCGCGCTGCTGGGCAGCGGCAGCAAGGGCAATGCGCTGGTCGTCGAATACGCCAACACCCGGTTGCTGATCGATTGCGGCTTTTCTGCGCGAGAAATGGAGCGCCGGCTGGCGCGCCTGGAGCTCACGCCGGCGGATATCGATGCGCTGGTCATCACTCACGAGCACGACGACCACTGGCGTGGCGTGTCGCGTTTTTCGCGCCGCCACAACATCCCGGTGTGGCTCACGCCCGGTACCCAGGCGGCCAAGGCGACCGATGTACTCGCGACGACCGAGCTGTATTCCCCGCACGAACCGTTCGCGATTGGCGATCTCGAACTGTTTCCTTATCCGGTCCCCCACGACGCGCGCGAACCCGCGCAGCTGGTGGTGGGCAACGGCGACAAGCGGCTGGGCATTCTGTCCGATATCGGCTACGCGACGCCGCATGTGCGCGAGATGGTCGATGCCTGCGATGCGCTGGTGCTCGAATGCAACCACGACCCGGAACTGCTGGCCATGGGCCCGTATCCGGCATCGCTCAAGCGGCGTGTGGCCGGCAAGCTCGGGCATCTGAGCAACAACCAGGCCGCCGAACTGCTCACACAAATCGATGCCACGAGCCTGCAGCAGCTGGTCGTGGCGCATATCAGTGAATCCAACAACCGCCCAGAACTGGCCCAGGCGGCGCTTGCCCAAGCGCTGTCGACCACGGCCGACTGGGTGCATGTGGCTAATCAAAGCGAGGGTCTGTCGTGGCGCAGTCTGGTCAACCGGTAGGCGAACACGCGATCGCTGCCGTGGAAATCATCGTCGGTAAGCCGGCGTTGGCGGAATTCGAACTCGAACGTCTGCGCGGTGGTCTGTCCGGCGCGGGCATCGACGTAGCCAGCCTGGTGGCCCGCGAAGTATTCGTCGCGGCGTTCAAGCGCACGCCCAGTGATGACGACCATGCGCGCCTGCGGGCGTTGGTGGGTGTCGATGCGGGCGACGACATGCCCGACGGCGTGATCGCGATTCCACGCCTGGGCACGGTCTCGCCCTGGTCCACCAAGGCTGAGGATATTGCGCGCAACAGCGGTCTGGATGCGCTTTCGCGCCTGGAACGCGGTGTGGTGTTCTCGTTCGGCAGCGCACCGGATTTCGAGGCCCTGGCGCAAAGCGGCGTGCTGCACGATCCGATGACGCAGTCGCTGCTGCCCAATGCCGAACGCCTGCCGCGGTTGTTCGATACGCTCGCCCGGCGCGGTCTGCGCCGTGTGCCGCTGGCGGCCGAGGGCGTCACCGCACTGCAGTCTGCCAATCGCGACTGGGGTCTGGCGCTGGCCGACGAGGAAATCGAATACCTCGCCGAGCAATACCGCGCGCTCGATCGCGACCCGACCGACGTCGAGCTGATGATGTTCGGCCAGATCAACTCCGAGCACTGCCGGCACAAGATCTTCAACGCCGAATTCACTGTCGACGGCGAGACCCGCGCCAAGTCGCTGTTCGACATGATTCGCGACTCGCACCGCGCCCGCCCCGAGGGCGTGCTTTCCGCCTATCGCGATAACGCCGCGGTCATCGAAGGCCATAGCGCGACCCGCCAGCTGGTCGGCGCGGATCGCGTCTATCGCTTGCACGAAGAACCCGTGCATATCCTGATGAAGGTGGAGACCCATAACCACCCGACCGCGATCGCCCCCAATCCCGGTGCGGCGACGGGCGCGGGCGGCGAGATTCGTGACGAGGCCGCGACCGGCCGGGGCGGCAAGCCCAAGGCCGGTTTGAGCGGTTTCTCGGTATCGGATCTGCGCCTGCCGAACGATATCCAGCCCTGGGAAACCGACGACAGCCGGCCGCCACAGGTCGCCACGCCGCTCGACATCATGCTCGAAGGCCCGATTGGCGCGGCGCGCTACAACAACGAGTTCGGCCGTCCGGCGCTGGGCGGCTATTTCCGCAGCTTCCAGTACCAGTCGGAAGAAACCGGCCTGCGCGGCTATCACAAGCCGATCATGATCGCCGGCGGCATGGGCAACGTCCGGCCCGGCGACGTGGAAAAGCATGCGGTGCCGGTCGATGCCGCGCTGATCGTGCTCGGCGGCCCGGCCATGCTCATCGGTCTCGGCGGCGGGGCGGCCTCGTCGATGGCGAGCGGCACGTCCTCGGCCGAACTCGATTTCGCCTCCGTACAGCGCGCTAATCCGGAAATGGAGCGCCGCTGCCAGGAAGTCGTCGAGGGCTGTATCGCGCTGGGCGAGGGCAACCCGATCGCCTCGATTCACGACGTGGGCGCGGGCGGGCTGTCCAATGCGCTGCCCGAAATCATCGACGCCGACGATCGCGGCGGGCGTATCCGCCTGCGCGACGTGGACGCGGCGGATGTGAGCCTGTCGCCGATGGAAATCTGGTGCAACGAATCGCAGGAGCGCTACGTGCTCGCGATCGCGGCCGACCGGCTCGATGCGTTCGAAGCGCTCTGTGCCCGCGAGCGTTGCCCCTATGCCGTGGTCGGCACCGCCACCGCCGAGCCCCAGCTGACCGTCGAAGACGAAGAAGCCGACCGCGATGATGCGCGCTATCCGGTGGACATGCCCATGGGCGTGCTGCTCGGGCGCACGCCGCAGATGCAGCGCGATGTCGAACACCAGCCGCTCGATTTGCCCGCCTGGGATCACAGCGCGATCGACGTTGCCGAGGCCGTCGAGCGCGTGCTGCGCGTGCCCAGTGTGGCCAGCAAATCGTTCCTGATTACCATTGGCGATCGCAGCGTGGGCGGTATGACCGCACGCGATCAGATGGTCGGCCCCTGGCAGGTGCCGGTCGCCGATGTGGCCGTTACCACCACCGCTTATACCGGCGACACCGGCGAGGCGATGGCCATGGGCGAACGTACGCCGTTGGCCCTGATCGATGCCGCCGCGTCCGGCCGGATGGCCGTGGCCGAGGCGGTGACCAATATCGCCGCGGCACGTATCGACAAGCTCACCGATATCCGCCTGTCCGCCAACTGGATGGCGGCCTGCGGCGAGCCGGGTGAAGACGCGCGGCTCTACGACACCGTCCAGGCCGTGGGCGAACAGCTTTGCAGCGAACTGGGTCTTGCGATTCCGGTGGGCAAGGATTCGCTGTCCATGCGCAGCGTCTGGCGCGACGACGACGGCAACGAGCGGCGCATGAGCGCGCCGCTGTCATTGATTGCCTCGGCGTTCGCGCCGGTGAGTGCGGCGCGTGCCACGCTCACGCCGCAGCTTTTGGCACCCAGCCAGGCCAAGACCGCGCTCGTACTCGCCGATCTGGGCAACGGCAAGAATCGTTTGGGCGGTTCGGCTTTTGCCCAGGCGTATGGCGCCCTTGGCAACGTCACCCCCGACCTGGATCGGCCCAAACAGCTGCGCCAGTTCTTCGCCGTCGTTCAGCGCCTGGCCGGCGAGAACCGGATCAAGGCCTATCACGACCGTAGTGATGGGGGCCTGCTGGCCTGTCTCGCCGAAATGGTGTTCGCCGGTCGGGTAGGCGCGCATATCGCGCTCGACGACCTGGGCGATGACGTCTTGGCCGCGCTGTTCAACGAAGAGCTGGGTGCGGTGCTACAGGTCGGCGCAGACGATGCCTCGGTGGTCGTGGGCGAACTGCGTGCCGCGGGTTTGACCGCGCATAAGATCGGCACGGTCACCGCCGAGCCGGGGCTTGTGGTACGCCATGCCGGCAGCACGATCTACGAAAACACCCGCGCCGCGCTCGAACGCAGCTGGGCGGCGACCAGCCATGCCATGGCCGCACTGCGCGACGATCCCGACAGCGCACAGCAGGCGTTTGATGCTCTGCTGGACGACGGCGATCCGGGGTTGGTCGCCGAGCCGTCGTTCGATCTGAGCGAAGACCCGGCCGCGCCGTTCGTGAACACGACACGCCCGCGGGTGGCGATTCTGCGCGAGCAGGGCGTGAACGGCCATAACGAAATGGCCTGGGCCTTTTCGCGGGCCGGGTTCGAGGCCGTCGATGTGCATATGAGCGAAATCGCGGCCGGTCGCGATCTGTCCGATATGCAGGGCCTGGCCGCCTGTGGCGGCTTTTCCTACGGCGACGTGCTCGGCGCCGGCCAGGGCTGGGCCAAATCGATTCTGTTCAACGCCGGTGCACGGGCGGCCTTTGCCGACTTCTTCGAACGCGACGAGACGTTCACGCTGGGCGTATGCAACGGCTGCCAGATGCTCGCCGCACTCGCCGAGATCATTCCCGGCACCGAGGCCTGGCCCCGGTTCGTGGCCAATGCGTCGCGCCAGTTCGAAGGGCGGACCAGCGGCGTGGAGATTCTGCAATCCAAGGCGATTCTGCTCGACGGCATGGCCGGTACGCGGGTCCCGATTGCCGTGGCCCACGGCGAAGGCCGTGCCGAATTCGCTGATCCCAATGATCTGGACATGCTGGCCGCGAACGGGCAGGTCGGCATGCGCTATGTCGATGGGCGTGGTGCGGTGGCGACTTCGTATCCGGCCAATCCGAACGGCTCGCCGCAGGGTGTGACCGGTTTGTGCAACGCTGATGGCCGTGTGTTCATCACCATGCCGCACCCCGAGCGCGTCACGCGCAGCGTGAATCTGTCCTGGGCACCGCGTGGCTGGGGCGAGCTGAGCCCCTGGGCGCGTCTGTTCGGCAACGCACGGCGTTTCGTCGGCTGATGGATTTCGCCATCGCCCTAATAGCGGTAGCTTTCGGTTGGTTGTTATCGCAGCTCACTGAGGTGAGCAAAAATTTCCGGGCGGGCTATATATATAAAAAAGACTTGTTACTTGAGTTGGAGGATATCGAAAAACAGCTTGAGAGAACGGTACTTATATTGTCGAGACATCTTCAATTTTATTCACATAGATCTATAGAGCCTGCCTCATTTAGGGCGATACCTAATACATACTTCAGCGAATATTTTCATAGCGCGTTCCGCCATCTGAATAGGGAGCAACGCATATCATTTCAAATGATCCACAGTGCCGTGGATGATCTGAATGAAAAGTCGAAAAAAATAGAAAGTTTTATAGAAAAATCCATTGAAGAGTATGTGGGGGCAATCACAATCGCTCGTACGAACGAGCTGGTGGAAATATACGGAAGTATGATCACCGCAGCTTATAAAACTGCCCAAGTAGCTAGGTGGCATATCCATTACCACCGCGAAAATAGCGCGGCCCCAACGCTAGATATACTAGGCGAGCAACACAAAAACTATTTGAAATTCGTACAGAGCTTACAGCAACAGATTGACGAAATTGTGATCAAGGCCAAGGATTTTAGTTTAGATGATCTTAAGAAAGGCTACTATTCTTAGAGTGACTTGGCGCGTCTGAATTTCGGGTTGGTTGAAAATCGTAGCGTGCGTGTTTGAACTTGCCCCAATATTTGGGCACGGGTGTTCAACGGTTTGTGGAGCCGTACGTACGCGCACATTAATTACGGAACATGAATTCAGCGGCTGGTCATGGACCGTCAGATCGGGCTAGTGGCGCCCAGTCCAGCAATTATTTGGAAGTCACTAAGTTCATTCTGTGTTTCCGTCATATAAGTTACGAAGATCCTTGCGCGATACCTTGCCGATGGCGTTACGCGGGATCGCGTCGACCACGCGCGTGTCGTTCAAGCGCTGAAACTTGCCCAGGCGTTCGTTGGCCCAGGCCTTAATTGTTTCGGCGTCCATATTCGCGCCCGCTGCCAGGGTAACGAACGCGACCGGCGTTTCGCCCCATTGCGCGCTCTCGACACCGAACACGGCCACATCGGCCAACGCTTCGTTTTCACGCAGCACCGCCTCGATATCGCTGGGGAAGATATTGAAGCCGCCGGAGATGATCGTCTCCTTGGCCCGGCCGACGATGGATAGAAAGCCGTCCTCGTCGAAGTAGCCGATATCGCCGGTGCGGATGAAGCGCGCGCCGGTGTCGGGCTCGTACCATTCGGTGGCACGGGTACGTTCGGCGTCGCCGTGATAGCCGCGCATGATGAAACCGGAATGGCCGACGATTTCCCCGACGCGGGTGCGTTCGATCTCCACGCCTTGCTCGTTGATGATGCGCAGCTCGTGGCCCGGCATGGGCTGACCGACGGTATGCAGTTTGTCGGGGTGTTCGTCGGCGACCAGCATGCAGCTGCCGCCGCCTTCGGTCATGCCATAGAACTCGAGCAGACCGCCCGGCCAGCGTTCGAGCACCTCGGCCTTGAGTTCGGCGCCGAACGGCGAACTGGTGCAGCATTTGACTTGAAAGCTGGACAGGTCGGTACGATCGAAATCCGGGTGATCGAGCAGCCGCCGATACTGCACGGGCACGAGCATGGCATGGGTAACGCGGTGCTGTTCGGCCAGGGCCAGAAAGCGTGCGGCATCGAATTTGGGCATCAGTACCAGCGTGCCGCCGGCCGCCAGCGCCGGCATGAAACTCACCAGCGTGGTGTTCGAATACAGCGGGGTGGAGACCAGCGTGACCGAGGATTCGTCGTAGAGCTTGACCACGCCGCCGGCGATCTGCGGCCAGCGCAGGCGGTTGGTGTGCACGATGCCCTTGGGCGCGCCGGTGGTGCCGGAGGAATAGATGATGTTGAAGATCGTGTCCGGGTCGGGCTCGATCGGCTCGGGTACGGCGCTCTCATCGGCCAGCCAGCGGCTGAATGGGGTATAGGCCGTTTCGCTGTTAATGCCCACTGGCTGGATCTGTACGCGCTCGGCGAGTGCAGGCTGGGCATTGCGGCCATAGTCGTCGACGAAGGCGAAGCGCGCGCCGCTGTTGTCGAGCATTAGGCCGAGGGCCTCGGCGGTACTCGACGGCGCCAGCGGCGCAAACGAGCCGCCGGCGCGTAGTGCGGCGAGCATGACCACGACATAGTCGATGCTGTTCGCGGCGCACAGGGCGACGACGTCGCCCGGCGTGAAGCCGTCGCGCTGGAGCGCGGCGACCGCACGATCGACAAGCCCGTCCAGTTCACCGTACGTAACGCTGTTTTCGGCGTCGATCAGCGTAACGGCGTCGGGCCGGGCGCTCGCGTGTTCATGCACACGGCCGGGCAGGGTGCCGAATTCGTCGATGGCCGTGGTCGGGGCGTAACTGGACATAAACTCTCCTCGTGCAAGCACGCCGATCATTGCCGACGTTTTAATCTTTTCGCTGCGAAGTCTTACACGCCGCAAACGCGGTCGCAATTGGAATGAAATGGCGTTTCATCCTGGTGCGCGGTGTGACGGACTCGCAGCGCAGCAGGTCAGCGATTGGTCCGCAAACGAAGCGTGGTTCATTTGCATAGCCATACAGGGAAGGCGTTGCGTCACAAGATGTGTCCGCGCATAAACGCCAATGAACGCGAATGTCACTCGGCGTTGGCAGGCTTGGCAGCATCGCTGTTTCAAGCGCCACGCCGGTACCGCCGCGCGGAATACCGCCGTCTGTGTGGCCGTCACGGCGATACCACGCCGCGTGTCGCTGACTTGCATTAGCGTTTCTTCGCGTTCATTTGCGGACAAGATTCCTCCGCGAGCGAAGTCGAGTGAAACCCAGACGTCAGCGATTCGATTCGCGCGTGGCGCTATGCCGACGATCCGCGCGCAAGGGCGAGGATACGGCGGGCTACAGCGAAATGCGGTTGGTCGACCATGCGGCCGTCGAGTTGAAAAGCCGCCGTATCGGGATTTTCATCGACCAGTGCCTGAACTCGCGATGCCCAATCCAGGGCGGCCACACTCGGCGCGAGGCCGCGGTGTAGAGTGTCGAGCTGGGCCGGGTGGATGGCCATCTTCGCGGTAAAGCCGAGGTCGCGGGCGTAGTCGCATTCGTGTTCCAGAGCATCGAGATCACGAAAGTTGGCGCTGATCGCGTCGATGGGCTCGACATCGGCCGCCGCGGCCATGAGCAAACAGTGGCGCTGCATGGCGGCTGTGAGTGCGGCATGCGCGTCGGTTGTGCCGGCAATCGGCGGTCGCGCCAGAGCCGCCGACATATCCTCCATGCCCCAACTATAACCGCGTAGCCGTGTATGGCCGCGTGCCAGGCTGGCTGCCTGCTCGCCGACGACCGCCGCCGGGCTTTCGGTGATGATGCCGACGATGCCGATCGGATCGTGGCCCAGCGCGTCGCGTGCTTCCAGCGCGTCCAGCCAGGCACTCATACGTTCAAGCTGGCTATGGCATTCCAGCTTGGGATGGACAATACCGGCAACGCGGGCCAGCGGCAGGGCCGCGAGCTCGGCCAGGGCGAGGGCCGGATCGCTGGCATTCACCCGTACCCACAGCGCCGGGCCGGTCGGTTGCGCCTCGCGTGACTGAAGAAATTCGACCGTAGTAGTCAAAGCTTCGCGCTTGCGGCTGGGGGCGACAGAATCTTCCAGATCCAGAATCAGCGCGTCCGCGGGCGAATCGATCGCCTTGTCCATCTTGTGCGCCGAATCGCCGGGAACGAAAAGATAAGACCGCGGGCCAGACACGGGCGTGTTCATGCCGATGCCTGCGTGGGCGCACGGCGCATCATCGCCTGGCGCCGGCAGTTGGCGACCTCGGTGCCGTCCTGCTTGAACGCGCGATGGATGAAGTCGACGATGCCGACCTCCGGACGTGAGCGGCTTTCACGCAGGCCGGCGACTTCCGTGACCACATTCACGGTATCGCCATGAAACAGCGGCGCTGGAAACCGGGTGTCACTCATGCCGAGGTTGGCCACGGTCGTGCCCAGCGTTGTGTCGTTCACCGAAATGCCGATCATCAGGCCGAGCGTGAACAGGCTGTTCACCAGCGGCTGGCCGAATTCCGTCTGCGCCGCGAAATCACGGTCGATATGCAGCGGCTGCGGGTTCATGGTCATGCCGCAGAACCACATGTTGTCTGCTTCGGTCACGGTTCGGGTAAGTTCGTGTTCGAAGCGCTGGCCCTCGTGGAACTGCTCGAAATAAAGACCGGGCATGGGACTCTCCTTTGAATTATTCGTGACTGCTGTCGTGTTCTTGCGGCAGATATAGCGCACCGGCCGCGACCAGATTATCGATAGTGGCATCGTCCATACCGTATTCATGCAGTACCTTGCGGCCGTCGACGCCCAGACGCGGTGCCGGTATGTCGGTATGGGAAGGCGCGCCCAGAAATCGTAGCGGCTGGCGTACGGTATTGATCGCGCCTTCGGTGGGGTGATCGACCCGCTGGAAGAAATCCACGGCAGCCAGATGCGGGTCATCGAGCAGATCCTCGAGTCGATTGACCGGCCCGCAGGGTATGTCGAGCCGTCTGAACTCGGTCAGCCATTCGGCTGACGTGCGTGCCGGCGTGGCTTCGGCGAGTACCGCATAAAGCTCGCCGATCCGTTCGCTGCGTCGTGATGCGTCGCATACCCAGTCGGCGTCGGCGAGATCGTTGCGGCCGATCAGACGCAGGAACTTCACCCAATGGCGGGTCGAATACGGCAGCGCAGCAATATAGCCGTCGGCGGTACGGTGCGGCCGGCGATGCGGCGAGGTGAGCCGGTCATAGCGCAGCGTGCCTTCGGCCGGTTCGAATACATGCCCGGACAGATGCTCGACGAGCATGAACGACGCCAGACTCTCGAACATCGCGGCTTCGACCGCCATCCCGCGGCCGGTGCGCTCGCGCGAAAGCAGGGCACCGAGAATACCGGCCAGCGCATACAACCCGGCGACCTTGTCGGTGAGAATCGTTGGTAGCAGTTGTGGCTCGGCCGCGGGGTCGATATTCATCGAGGCAAAGCCGGTCATCGACTGGATTACATCATCGTAGGCCGGGTCGTTCGCATAGGGGCCATCGCTGCCGAAACCGACGGCCGCGCAATAGATCAGGCGTTCGTTGAGTGCAGCGAGACGTTCATAGCCCAGATCGAGGCGCTCGATCGCCTTCGGACGCATGTTGTGCAGGAACACGTCTGCATCCGCGACCAGCCGATCGAGCATCGCGCGCCCCTCGGCGCTCTTGAGATCGAGCGATAGCGAGCGTTTGTTGCGATTGAGATTGAGATAACCGGCGCCCATACGTGGGCTGCGTGCCGGTGCGGCTGCTCGAAAGATATCGCCGTCCGGCGATTCGATCTTGATCACATCGGCCCCGAAATCGGCAAGCATCTGCGATGCGAACGGGCCGAACACGACCGTGCTCAGGTCGAGCACGGTGATGCCTTTCAACAATTCGAACATTCGACAATCCCTGCGATTCGGTCGGACCCGGCGGCGATCAGATATCCGGCCGCACGCTGGTCTGTTTCGCCGCCGAGTCTTGCACGATCCTTTTTTAGCTGCAATAATTTTTGAAATGATGGTTCACTAGGTGAAACTTTGGCATACGCGCCCATCACTGCACTGATGCGAGGTCTCAAGATTCTCGAAGCGGTCAACCGACTCGGGCCGGTGAGACTCACCGATATCCAGACGGCGACCGGCCTGCCCAAGGCGACTGTGCTGCGTGTGCTCGATACGTTGCGTCACGGCGGTTATGTGACCATGACGCCGGATGGCCGTGAATATCTGGTCGCTGCGCGCACGTTGTCGTTGTCGAACAACTATGCGGCCGACGAAGCGCTGATCGCGACGGCGGCGCCGATACTCCAGGAGCTGCGAGATGCAACCGGTTGGCCATCGGATCTGGCCTTCTATCAGGCCGGCAAAATGGTGATTGCGGATACCAATCGACGCCCGGGCAGTTTTTCGGTCAATCGCAAGATCGGCACGCGCGTATCGGTGATGCTGACCGCCATCGGCCGTGTCTATCTATCGTTCTGCGAGGCCGACGAGCGCGCAGCGATCATTGAGACGCTTCTGGCCAGCGACGACCCGGAAGAGCGCAGTGCTCAGGATGCGCAGGCGCTGGATGCTTTGATCACCCGCACGCGCGAACGAGGCTACGCGATCAACGAGCGCGAATCGGTGGCCACCATTCGCGCGGCTGCGGTTCCGGTCATGCACCAGGGGCGCGTGATGTGCGCCTTCAATGTGATCGGTCTCGCACAGGCCGTACCGATGCAGGAATTCGAGAACACCTATATCCCGATGCTCATGCAGGCGCGTGAGCGGATCGAGACGGCGCTCGAGCGTCGCGACTGAGCGATTGGGTCGAACGACGGCCGTCTTTTCACTGCCGTACCGGCTCTCAAGAAAGTCGGGCGGCCGCTACAAACAACGGAGGAGATTGCCGTGTATAAAAAAGCCTTGGCGAGATCGGCTCGTGTAGCCGCGTTCTGTGTGCTGGTGACGGTGGGCTGTGTGCCGGCGCAGGCGCGCACTCTCATGTTCGCGGATTCGTTTCCGCTGTCCCATACGCTTTCCACCGACGGCACGCAGCGTTGGATGAAGCGGGTCGAGACGTTGACCGACGGCGACATCGATTTTCGCCATTTCCCGGCCGAGCAACTGGCCAAGGCCGGCGAGATTCTGCAGAAGATCGAGGACGGCGTGATTCAGGCCGGCTATATCGGCACCGGCTATGTCAGCGATGAACTGCCGCTCAACGGGGCGTTGATGCTGCCGGGCGAGGTGCGCGATACGGTCAATGCCAGCCAGGCGTATTGGCAGCTGCTCAAAAACGATACCCCGCTTCGCCAGGAGTTTCTGGATAACGGCGTGGTGCCGATCTATGCCGTGATGCTGC
This sequence comes from Salinisphaera shabanensis E1L3A, assembly GCF_000215955.2. Taxonomy (GTDB): domain Bacteria; phylum Pseudomonadota; class Gammaproteobacteria; order Nevskiales; family Salinisphaeraceae; genus Salinisphaera; species Salinisphaera shabanensis. The sequence goes on along the minus strand of NZ_AFNV02000025.1, from coordinate 39,356 downwards.
CGCCCTACCAGCTCGTACTCAAGCGCGGGCCGGTCAGCGAGCTGGGCGACCTGCGTGGGCTCAAACTGCGTTCGACGGGCAGCCTCAATCTGGTGGTGCAGGCCGTCGGCGCCAACCCGGTATCCATGGCGGCACCCGATGCCTATCTCGCGATCCAGCGCGGCACGCTCGATGGCACCGTGCTGCCGGTTACGAGTATCGCCCCGTACAAGGTCAACGAAGTCACTAAGAGCCTGAGCACGAACGGCCGCTTCGGCAGCTTCGGTATTACCGTCGCCATGGATAAGAAGACCTACGACGGCTTGAGTGAAAGCCAGCGAAAAGCCGTCGACCAGGCCGGCGACGAAACCACCGCCCATCTCGCGCAGGTGATCGAAGACGAGGTGCAGACGGATCTCGCCGAATTCCGCGACCAGGGCATGGCCGTCTACGAACTGCCTGAATCGATGCGCGAGGCACTCGAACCCAAATATCAGGCGGCGCAGCAGGCGTGGGTGGAGCGCATGTCTGCCCGTGGACTGGATGGTCAGGCCGTGATCGATGCCTATGAGTCGGCACTGGCAGACGTAGACGCGAAACGCTGAAGCGCTTACTTCCGCCCAACCTTCGAATCGAAGGGGTACGTCGATGCTTGAGAGAATTCACCAGGGTGTGGATATCACGTTGTTCTGGCTGGCCGGCATCGCGCTCATCGTGATGATGGCGCTGGTCAGCATCGATGTGGTCGCACGTTATCTGTTCAACGCGCCGCTGACGTTTCAGTTCGAACTCACCACGAATTACCTGATGGTCATGGTGGCCACCCTCGGTTTGCCTTGGTGTCTGCGTCGAGGGGCATTCATCAAGCTTTCGGTGGTCGGCCGGTTCCTGGGCGTGCGATCACACAACCTTTTGCACGTGTTCAATGCACTGGTTGCGGCGGCCGTGCTTGTCGCCATCGCCTGGTTTTCCGGCGTGCGTACCTGGGACAAGTTTGTTGGCGGCGATGCGATGTTTGGTGTGATCGACTGGCCCGTGTGGCTGTCGACGATCTGGGTGCCCATCGGTTGCGCGATGCTGGCTTTGCGACTGGTCACGGATGCATTACTGCGGCTGCGTAACCTCGACCGGCCGGTTGATGGCGACGACGAACGTACGCAGGACGCCCGCGATATTGCAGAAAACGGCGGTGCCTCATGACCGTGTTCATCGGCGTGGCCGTGCTGATCGTTTTGCTTCTCATGGAAATGCCGATCGCGTTTGCCATGATGATCGCGGCCACGGTCGGCCTGTATCTGGTCGGTGGCGAGTCGTTCGTTGCGAGCTATCTGGCCGATGTCTACCACAGTGTGTCGGCATCGTATGTGTTTCTCACGATTCCCATGTATGTCCTGCTCGCACAGTTCATGGCTCAGTCCGGCATGGCACGCGACATCATCAAGGCCAGCGACATGTGGCTGGGCCGGCTGCGGGGTGGCTTGGGCGTGGCTTGTGTGATGGCCAGTGCCTTCATGGCCGCGATCATCGGCTCGAGCACGGCCAGCTCGGCGACCATGTCGGCCGCCGCGTTTCCGTCGATGCGCGAAGTCGGCTACGACCGGCGCGTCTCGGTCGGCATCATCGCAATTTCGGGCACGCTCGCGATCATGATCCCGCCGAGCATCGTGCTCATCATTTACGGCATTCTGACCGAACTGTCGGTCGGCAAACTGCTTATCGCGGGCCTGTTGCCGGGCGTGCTCACTGCGGTCGGCTATATCGTGACCATCCTCTGGATCGCGTGGCGGCACCCCGAGAAGATGCCGGCCCAGCCGCAATTCGACGTGCGTGCCGCCACACGTGCACTGGTCCCGGTATGGCCGGTGCTGCTGCTGATGCTGCTGGTGGTTGGCGGGCTTTACGGCGGTGCCGCCACGCCGACCGAGATCGGCGCCGTGGGTGCGGCCGCGGCACTCGTGATCACGCTGATCATGCGGCGCATGGATCGAGCCCGTTTCGTGACCGCGATCGAGGATACGCTCGGTACGACGGTGATGATCGTGACCATCGTCATCGGCGCGATGATGTTCGGTTATTTTCTCACCCTCACACAGGCCACGCAGTCGCTGTTCGACGCTATCCAGTCGGCTGGCATGGCGCCGTGGATGGTCATTGCCGTTCTCGTGCTGATTTATCTCGTGCTCGGCATGTTCATGGACCAGATCGCGATCCTGGTGCTCACCGTGCCGGTCACGCATGCGCTCATCACCCAGCTGGGTTTTGACGGTATCTGGTACGGGATCGTGATTACCAAGACGGTCGAAATCGGTCTGGTCACGCCGCCGCTCGGATTGAACGTGTTCGTCACATCCGGGGTCACGCGCGTGCCCCTGGCCGAATGTTTTCGCGGCGTTGCGCCGTTTCTACTTGTCGAGATCGTGGTTCTGGGCCTGCTGCTGGCGTTTCCCGAGATCTCGCTGTTGCTGCCCAATTTGATGAGCCATTGAGGAGAGACCCATGCATTTCGATCTGCCCGAAGAACTGGTCGCGCTCAGCGACGCGGTCGCCGATTTCGCCAACCGGCGCCTGACCGACGACGCCGACGCCTACGAGCGCAGCGGCGAGTTTCCTTATCCGTTGATACGGGAAATGGGCGAGGCGGGCTTTTTCGGTGCGCCCTTTCCCGAGTCGGTGGGCGGCAACGAGGCCGGCTTCATGGCGGTATCGATCATCGCCGAGGAAATCTCGCGTATCGCACCGGCCTACGGTTATGCGATGAACATGCAGTGTGCGACATGTCCGTACACGATCTACAACTGGGGCACACAGGAACAGATCGAACGTTTCGTGCCCGAGCTGATTTCCGGCCGCACGATCGGCATGTTCGCGCTATCGGAAGCCGGGGGCGGTTCGGACCCGGCCGGTGCCATGCGAACGACCGCGCGGCGTGAGGGCGACCACTATGTGCTCAATGGCTCGAAGATGTGGATCACGTTCTCGAACGCGGCCGACGTGGGCGTGCTGTTCGCCAAGACCGATCCCAAGGCGACCCCCGCGCACAAAGGCGTAACGGCGTTCATCGTCGAGCCCAAGAAATTCGAAGGTTATAGTGCACAGCCGATCGATATGCCCGGGCTATCGAAGAGCCTGCGCTCCTGTACGATTTTTCTCGACGACTTTAAGGTGCCGGTCGAAAATCGCCTGGGCGAAGAGGGCAAGGGATTCGGTATTGCCATGAACGCGCTGGAGTTCGGCCGGTTGACTGTCTCCGCTCGGCTGACCGGTCTCGCCCAGGCAGCGCTCGATGCCAGTATCGCCTATGCCAACGAGCGCGTGGTCGGCGGCGGGCCGATCGCACGGCACCAGCTGGTTCAGCAACGTATTGCCGATGCGACCGTGCATGTGGAAGCGGCGCGCCTGATGGCCCGTCGTATCGGCTGGACGATGGATCAGGGACGCACGTCAACGCGGGTGGCTTCGCGCGGCAAGTATTTCGCCACCCAAGCCGCACGCCTGGCTTCCGATGTTGCCCGCGAAGTCTTCGGCGGGAACGCCCTGACTGCGGAATACCCGGTGCAGCGGCTGCAATCCTATATCGACATGCTCACCGTGGGCGAGGGATCGGAAAACGTCCAGCGAGTGCTCATCGGTGAGGATGCGCTGGGAATAAAGGACGCGGCGCGGCATACCATGCGTAATCGTTTCGTGGGTGTAACCTGAACGCGAACGCATTCTGCTAGAAAGGATCGAGGCATGAGCGAAGCCAATCCCATCGTTTACCGACCGAGTACCGAGCGCATACGCGCCAGTCGTATGTACGACTACATGCAATGGCTGGAGCGCGAGGGCGTTGTCGAAGTCGAGGACTACGATGCGTTGCATGCGTGGTCGGTCGATGCACTGGAAGACTTCTGGGCCAGTATCTGGGACTACACCGGGGTGATCGCCGAGGCGCGTGGGAATACCGTACTGGATAGCCGGTCGATGCCGGGCGCACGCTGGTTCGGCGGCGCCCGCTTGAATTTTGCCGAGAATCTGCTTCGCGAGGCAATCCACGGCGATGCGGACAAGACGGCAATCGTCGGGCTGTCTGAATCGCGCGATGAAATACGGCTGAGCTACGCAGAACTGCTCGATCAGGTCGGCGCGTTCGAAGCGTGGCTGGTCGAACAGGGCGTCGGTGCCGGCGATCGCGTGGCCGGCGTGGTGGCGCATACGCACGAGCCGATCGTGGCGATGCTCGCCTGTGCCAGTATCGGTGCGATCTGGTCGTCGGCATCGCCGGACTTTGGTGTCGCCGGGCTGGTGGATCGGTTTGCCCAGATCGAGCCGCGCGTATTGATTACCGTCGATGGATATCGCTACGGCGGAAAGGATTTCGATCGTCGTGACCGGATCGAGGAGCTGTGCGAGCGGATTCCCTCGATTACCCATGTAATCGTGACAGCGCACCAGGGACGGGCCTTGCCGGACGACGCGCGCGTTACGGCCTGGGACGACGCACTGCAAGCACATCGCGGCGCCAGGCCGTCGTTTACCCCGCAGGCTTTCGAGCACCCGGTCTATATTCTGTTCTCGTCGGGCACGACCGGCGCGCCCAAGTGCATCGTTCACGGTGCCGGCGGCGCGCTGCTTCAGCATAGCAAGGAGCTGATACTGCACGGAGATATCGGTCGCGACGACGTGTTTTTCTATTTCACGACCTGCGGCTGGATGATGTGGAACTGGCACGTCTCCGGCCTGCTCACCGGTGCGCAGCTGGTGCTCTACGACGGCAACCCTGGTCATCCGGATCTGGACGTGCTCTGGCAGGTGGCCGAACGTGAGCGGGTAACGCATTTTGGCACCAGCGCGAAATGGCTTGCCAGCTGTCGTAATGCACAGATCACGCCGGGCGCCGATCATGATCTGTCGGCGCTGCGGGTACTGTTTTCGACCGGTTCGCCGCTGCTGCCGGCGGATTACGACTGGGTCTATGCGCAGGTGAAACAGGATCTGTTGCTGGGGTCGATCTCTGGCGGTACCGATATCGTGTCGTCGTTCGTGGGCTGTTCGCCGTTATTGCCTGTACGCCGCGGCGAAATCCAGTGCCGTCTGCTCGGCGTGGCGGCCAAGGCATTTAATGAAGCCGGCGAGCCGGTCATCGACGAATGCGGCGAGCTGGTCTGTACCCAGCCATTGCCATCGATGCCGATCGGGTTCTGGAACGATGCTGACGGCAGTCGCTATCGCGAAGCCTATTTTTCCAGTTTCGACGGCGTCTGGGCGCACGGCGATTTCGTGCTGTTTACGCAACAGGGCGGGGCGATCATTTACGGGCGTAGCGATGCGACGCTCAACGTCGGCGGCGTGCGTATCGGTACGGCCGAAATCTATCGCCAGATCGAGCCCATGGCCGCGATCGCGGATGCCATGGTCGTGGCGCAGCCTTATGGCGACGACACCCGGATTGTGATGCTGGTCGTGCTCAATCGGGGATATACCCTGGACGATTCGCTCAAGAAAGAGATCCGAAAACAGCTGCGTGAGAACGCCAGTCCCCGCCATATGCCGGGCGTTATCGAAGCGGTTACCGCTTTGCCGTATACGCGCAGCGGTAAGAAGGTCGAGATTGCGGTGGCACGCCTGCTGCGAGGGATGACGATCAACAACACCGGGGCGATCGCGAACCCCGAGTCACTCGATGAAATCCGCGGGCTTGATACCCTCGAATTGAACGATGAGGCGGTACGCCGCCAGCTCTGACGCAAGAAAAGGCAGGGCCGTTCCAGCGGCCCAGCGGCCCTGCCTTTATTCGATACGCGTTTCTTCAGTGTGCTGCGCGCAAACGGATGACATCGTTGAGCGCGCAGAAATCGATGATCGCCCGCATCTGGGCCGGCGCATTGATGAAACTCAACGACGCCTGATTGGCGTGCGCATCGCGGACCCATTCCAGCAGCAGCGCGACCCCGGCGCTATCGACACGTTTGACGCCGGAGAGATCGATCACCGTTTCCTCGCCGCTTTCGAACCAGTTTTCGGATTCGCGCAGCCGCCGGGGCACGGTTGCTGCGTCGAGCTCTCCGGATAGCTGGACGTGCTCGGCTCGGGTGTCGTGATCGCTCATATGCAATGCTGCGTCCGGCGACGGGCTAGCTGCCCGTGTTGTAGCGAGATTCCATACGTTCGATCAACTGCTCGAGACCACCACTGCGGATCTGCGAGTTGAACTGGCCGCGATAGTTGGTCACGAACGACAGATTGCCGACGCTGCCGTCGTAGATTTTCCATTCGCCGTCGACGATATGCAGCTGGAAGGTCACCGGCGTTTTCTGGCCGTCGTCGGTGGTCACGATGGCACGGAAGGTCACGTCATCGGCACCTTCGGCGGCACGCACCGGCTGATATTCGATTTCCTGGCTGTCGTCGAAGCTCAGCAAACCGTTGCCGTAGGTCCGGATCAACATGTTCTTGAACGCGGTCTGGAAGCGATCACGCTGCTCGGGGGTGGCGGTGCGCCAGGCACGGCCCAGCACCAGCTGTGACATATACGGTAGATCGACCAGGGGCACCAGCTCGCGGTCGATGAGCTGATAGAGCTCCTGCGGATTCTTGCGCAGTTCGTCCCGACGGCCTTCCATTTTGGACAGTACCGACTGAACCGTCTCACGGGCGAGTTGATCAGGCGGTGTGGGCGCAGCCAATGCCAGCGCCGGAACGAGCAGGGCCACGGCGACAGCGGTAATCCAAGAGCGCTTCATGCGTAACATCGCGAATCCTCGCAGGGTTGTTCGACAAGATTGTGCGAATGGCGTCGAGTATCGCCCAAGGCGATGAATCGACCCTGAATTGATTGTGCGCGAGCGAAGGGAGGGCCTAGGGCGCCGGCAGTGCATTCTGCCCGCCGCCATTGCCGCTGGAGCCCCCGCCGCCGCCGCTGCTGTTGTCCGAGCCCATGCTGGTCATGAACTGACCAATGAGATTTTCCAGTACGACGGCGCCCTGAGTGATGATGAATTCATCACCGTCCTGCATATTCTTCAGCGAGCCGCCGGGGCCGATGCCGACATACTGCTCACCCAACAGGCCCGAGGTGAGAACCGAGGCATCGGAATCCTTGGGCAGCTTGTATTTTTCGCCGATGCGCAGTCGCGCTTCGGCACGATAGGTCTGCTGATTGAGTGTGATATCGGCCACACGCCCGACTCGTACGCCAGCGAGGTTGACCGGCGCGCCGACCTTGAGCCCGCCGATATTATCGAAGGCGGCGATAACGGTGTAGCCGCCGTTCACGTCGCTGGTATCGGCGAGGTTACTCACCCGCATGGTCAGGATGAAGATCGCCGCGATGCCGAGGCAGACGAAGAAACCGACCAGAAGCTCTACTGCTCGAGACTGCATAGACGAACCCTAGTTACTGCCGAAAAGCACGGCAGTGAGCATGAGATTGGCGCCGAGGATCGCCAGGGATGCGATGACCACGGTATTGGTAGTGGCGCGCGACACGCCCTCGGATGTCGGCGGCGCATGATAGCCCTGATAAACCGCGACCCAGGTGATGATCGCACCGAATACGCCGCTCTTCAGGAAGATGTTGATGATGTCTTCGCCGAAATCGACGTTGGCCTGAATACCGGACCAGTAGGAGCCAGCGTCCACGCCGAGCATGTCGACGCCGACGAAATAGCCGCCGCCCGCGCCGATTGCCATCACACAGAATATCGATGTCAGCAGGGGCAGAGCGATCACGCCGGCCAGAAAACGCGGGGCGACAATACGTTTGACCGGGTCGACCGCCATCATTTCCATGCCGGCGAGCTGATCCGTGGCTTTCATCAGACCGATTTCGGCGGCGAGCGCGCTGCCGGCGCGCCCGGCGAACAACAGCCCGGTGACCACCGGCCCGAGTTCGCGTACGACCACCAGTGCGACCGACGTGCCCAGTGCCTCTTCGGCTCCGAAGCCGACCAGCAGGCGATAGCCCGACAAAGCCAGCACCATGCCCACGAAAATGCCGGCAACGACCACGATCACCAGCGACAGCACGCCCACGGAATAGATCTGCTCGACAAGCAGCCGCGGTTTGAGCACCAGTGACGGCAGGCTCATGAGAATACGCAGCAGAAATATGGCGCCGCGACCGAGATCGGCAATCCAGGATGTGGCCGTGCTGAAACTGCGTTGAAGCGAACTCATGAGCGATCGGTCTCGAGCAGGTCTTCCGCATACGGCTCGGCGGCCTGATAATGAAACGGCACCGGCCCGTCTGCCTCGGCATGGATGAACTGCTGGACCCACTTCGAACTGGAATCGCGGATCTGCTGCGGCGTGCCGTGGTCGATGACCGTGCCGTCCGAGATCACATAGACATAATCTGCAATGCCTAGCGTTTCCTTGACGTCGTGGCTCACCACGATCGCGGTCAGGCCCAGCACGTCGTTGAGCCGGCGGATCAGGCGCAGCAATACGCCCATGGAGATGGGGTCCTGACCGGCGAACGGCTCGTCGTACATGATCATTTCCGGATCGAGTGCGATCGCGCGCGCCAGCGCCACACGCCGTGCCATCCCGCCCGACAGCTGGGCCGGGTAGAGGTTGCGCGCGCCGCGCAGGCCCACCGCCTCGAGCTTCATGAGCACGATGTCGCGGCCCAGCCGCTCGGGCAGTTTGGTGTGTTCGCGCAGCGGAAAGGCCACATTGTCGAATACCGACAGATCGGTGAGCAGCGCGCCGGACTGGAACAGCATACCCATACGCTTACGCTGCTCGAACAGTTCGTTCTGCGACAGCTTCGCCACATGCCGGCCGTCGAAATAGACCTTGCCGGACGCCGGGCGCCATTGACCGCTGATCAGGCGAAGCAGTGTGGTCTTGCCGGTACCACTGGGCCCCATGATGGCCGTAATACGCCCGCGCGCGATATCCAGATCCACCGATTTGTAGATCACGCGCCGGCCTATGGCGAAGTGCACGCCGCGCACTTCGACCAGATTGTCGGGCGCTGTGTCCCGGTGGTCAGCCATAGAAGAGTCTGGATTCATTGAGCATTACGCACTTAACTTGCGCGCAGCCTATCAGATCGGCATGGCGCCGAGACTGCCTGTCGCACTAACTTTGAGCGTTCGGCACAGCTGGACGCTCAGATCGTTTGCCACAACGTCCAGCGATGAGGGCCCGCCGAGATCCGAAACCTGGGTCATGGCCAGGCCGTGATAGCCACAGGGATCGATACGCGAGAAGGGTTCGAGGTCCATATCCACGTTCAGCGCAAGGCCGTGATAACTGGTGCCACGGCGTACGCGTAGGCCAATCGAACCGATCTTGGCCGCGCCCACATAAACGCCTGGCGCGTCGGGTTTGGCGAAGGCTTCGATGCCATAGCCGGCGAGCGTACCCACCATGGCCTGCTCGAGTGCGGTGACCAGGCTGCGGATGCCGATACCCAGCCGTCGTAGGTCCACCATCACATAGGCCATGATCTGGCCCGGGCCGTGATAGGTGATCTGGCCGCCACGGTCGATCGGAATGACTGGAATATCGCCGGGCGCGAGCACGTGTTCGGCGCGCCCGTTCTTGCCCTGCGTGAAGACCGGCGTGTGATTAAGCAGCCAGAGCGCATCATCGGTGTTGTCGTCGCGCGTGTCGGCGAAGTCCTGCATCGCCCGCCAGATCGGCTCGTAGGGCTGGGGCGTCCAGTCAAAGCGCGTGATATCGATAACCGGCGTGGCCATGCTAGAGCGCCATCAACACGCTGTCGTCATCGCTCAGATCGCCGTAGATCGCGTCGAGCTGCGCCTGGCTGCGCGCGGTGATGTTCGCGGTCACGGCCAGATACTTGCCGCCACGGCTGTCGCGTGCGGTGATGGCACTGCGTTCGAGTTCCGGCACATGCTGTTTGATCAGCGTATAGATATGTTCCTCGAAATCGCCGGCATGCTTGCCGAACGCCTTGATAGGGAACTCACAGGGGAATTCGAGTAGTGTTTCTTGCTTAGTCATGGGCCATAGCTTGCAGCGCTGTCTGCATACGCGTCCAGACCGGGCCCGGTTTGCCGGTACCCACGGTTTCGCCGTCGAGCGTTGTGACCGGGAAGATTTCGCGAATCGACGACGTCACCCAGATCTCACTGGCGCTGCGCAGCGCGGCAGGCGACAGCGTCTCGATTTCGGCGTGATCGATAACGTCGCGCTCTGCGAGTTCGAGCACGGCGGCACGCGTGATGCCGGGCAAAATAGTATCCCGTAGCGCAGGGGTGACAAGCCGGCGATCGATCACGGCGAACACGTTCGATGACGTGCCTTCCTGTACCGCGCCGTCGCGCACCATTAGCGCTTCGCTTGCGCCGCGGCTGCGTGCGTCATCGGCCGCCAACACGTTGGCCAGCAACGAGGTCGATTTGATCGTGCAATAACGCCAGCGCGTGTCTTCGTGGGTGATGGCCGCAATGCCTTGTTCCAATACCGCAGGATCGACCGGGGCACGGCTTTGGCAGAACGCGACCACGGTCGGCTCAATATCTTCGGGAATCCGGTGATCGCGCCGCTCTGGTGCGCCGCGAGTGACCTGAATATAAAGCGCCAGGTCGCCGCCGCCGTTGGCCTCAATCAGTTCGGCGATGATTTCATGCCAACGCGTACGTTCGTATGGATTGACGATACGCAGCAGGGCCAGGCTGCGTTCCAGGCGCTCCAGATGGGCGTTGAGACGAAAGCCGCGCCCGGCATAGAACGGCACTACTTCGTAGACGCTATCGGAAAATAGAAAGCCCCGGTCGAGCACCGATACGCGCGCGTTTTCGAGCGGCAGAAACTCGCCGTTAACGAAAGCAGTTTTCATGGGTGCGGCTCGCGGGTCGTCATAGCGGTTGGGCAACGGCAGACGGCCGCGCCGGCCAGGTGCCGGGCGCGGCCTTGTCCGTTATTCGAACATCATCATCACTTCGTCGGTGAGCTGGCGGAAGATGCCGCCCCGTTCGATATCCTTGCCGGCGAACAGCGGGACCTGGGCCAGCGTCTTCGTGTCGTACTTGATTTCTAGCGTGCCCAGGCGTTCGCCTTTCTTGATCGGCGCCAGCAACGTGGATGGCAGCTCGGCGCTGGTGGTCAACGCATCGCGCTGGCCGCGTGGGAATGCGACATCGACCGCGCCCTTGGCCACGACCGGCAGCATGGTGTCGTCGCCTTTCCATACGCGGACTTCGGCAATCTCCTTGCCGGCGTCGAACAGATGGCCGCTTTCGTAGAAGCGGAATCCGTAGTTGATCAGGGCCGCGGTCTGGGATTTGCGCGCATTATTGGAATTGGTGCCGGTCACCACGGCAATCGTGCGCATGCCGTCACGCTTGGCCGAGGCAGACAGACAATAACCGGCCGCTTCGGTATGCCCGGTCTTGCCGCCGTCGACGCTCTCGTCGGACCACAGCAGGGAATTGCGGTTGTATTGCTCGATGCCGTTGTAGGTGAACTTCTTTTCGTTGAAGTACTGCTGATACAGCTCGGGGAAGTCGCGAATGATCGCGCCGAGCAGGCGGGCAATGTCGTGCGCCGACATATAGTGGTTTTCATGCGGCCAGCCGCTGGCATCCACGAAATGGCTGTTCTCCAGCCCGATTTCGCGGCCGTACTGGTTCATGTAGTCCGCGAACGTGGATTCCGTGCCGGCGACGTATTCGGCCAGCGCCACAGTGGCGTCGTTGCCGGAGGCCGTGACCATGCCATGCAACAGATCATCCACGGATACCTGGGTGCCCACTTCGATGAACATCTTCGAGCCGCCCATGCGCCAGGCTTTTTCGCTGATGGTGACCTTGTCGTCCGGCGAAATATTGCCCTTCTTGAGCTCGTCGAAGACGATATAGGTCGTCATCAGCTTGGTGATGCTCGCCGGTTCGACGCGTTGCTCGGCGTTCTTGGCCGCAAGCACTTGGCCCGAGTCGAAGTCGAGAAGGATATAGCTGCGCGCGTCCAGGCTCGGGGGTTCCGGAATCGGCAGCGGTTTGGCAAACGCGCTGGCCGTAACCATGAAAAGGAAAACAAGATAAAGCAGGCGTTTCGCGTGGCTCATCGACTTCGGCTCTTTAACGGATAAACAAGGGCAATCCCGAAGCGCGGCAGTTTAGCGCTTCGATGCGGTTTCGGGCTAACGATCGACTTCTTCGGCAGAAAATCCCTGCTCGCGCAGAATCTGGCGATTGAGGGCACGACTGCGTTCATTCGGGTAGGGGCCGAGCTGGACGCGGTAGATAGGTGTGGCGCCGCCTGACTCCACCACGTTGACCCGCTGGAAGCCCGCATTCTGCAAACGTCGGTGCAGACGTTGTGCGTTGGTGGGGTTGCCGAATGCGCCGGTCTGCAAGTAGAGCGTACCCTCGGCGCTTGTCGCGGCGGCGCTCGTCGGCGCCGAATGCGTGCGGTTGGCCACCTTGATCGCGCGACCGGGCGAATTCGCCGTCGACGCCGCCGGCGCGGCGGGTGATGCTGGGCCGGGCGGGCTCGCCGCGCGCTGTGTTTCGCGGCGCAGCGGTGGCTTGGCAGCGGCGCTTTGCGTGGTGCGACCCGCGGCACGCTGTTCGGCCTTCAGGCTGGCCGGGGTGACGGTTTCGATACGAACCGGCACGCTACCATGCGCGACCACATCAAGCCGGCGCGCGGCGACATAGGACAGATCGATAATCCGGCCGTCGTGAAAGGGGCCGCGGTCGTTGACGCGCACGATTACCTGCTTGCCCGTATCCAAGTTGGTCACGCGCACATAGCTGGGAATCGGCAGGCGCTTGTGGGCCGCCGTCATCTTGAACATGTTGTACGGTTCGCCACTGGAGGTGCGCCGGCCGTGGAACTGCTTGCCATACCAGCTGGCCCGCCCGGTCTGGGTGAAACCGGCCGCGCTCGGCAGCACGTAGTAGGTCTTGCCCAGGGCTTCGTAGCTCGCCGGGTTGCCGTAGCGCGAATAAGGCTCGTCACGCGGTATCGCATCCGGAATCGATGCCAGATCGATATTTTCGTCGTCGGGCGGGCCGTCGTTCTGGTAATAACCGCCGCCCTTGCTCGCCTGGGGCGACGGCGCACTGCCGCTCGAACTGGTGCTGCGCGGCTGACTCGCGCACCCGGCCACGATTAGCGTCAGACCGGCCAGCGCCAGCGTGCGTCGCATACTGCTCATCGCGCCGGGTCGCCGCCTTTTGCGGCGTTCTGGCGGGCATAGGCGATTTCCTGGCCGAGCTGATAGACGGCCATGGCGTAGAGCGGGCTGTGATTGTAGGTGGTGATCACGAAAAAGTTGTTCAGTCCGAGCCAGTATTCCGTGCCGTGCGCGCCTTCGAACTGCAGCAGTCCGACCTGAGCATCGTTCGGCGGCGGGTCGTCCACGCGTACACCCAGGCGGTCGAGCGCGTCCCAACGATAGGCGGGTTTACGGCTGCTGCGTTCGATGGCGTCGAGATTTTCACCGTCGCCGATCCAGGCCGGCAGGGCAACCCGCGCATCACGTTGCCAGCCGTGCTCGGCCAGATAGTTGGCGACGGAGTAGATGATGTCGGCCGGCTCTTCCCACAGGTCGCGCTTGCCGTTGTCGTTGCCGTCCACCGCGTAGGCGCGATAGCTCGACGGCATGAACTGGGGCAGACCCATTGCGCCGGCATAGGAGCCGATTTCGCGATCGCAGGCGAGATCTTCCTCCACGCAGAGCACGACGAAGTTTTCGAGTTCCTTGATGAAGTAATCGGCGCGCTCGGGATAGTCGAAGCCGAGCGTCGCCAGGGCGTCGAGCACCCGATCGCGGCCGATGAAGGCGCCGTATTTGGTTTCCACGCCGATAATCGCGGCAATAATGTTGGCCGGTACGCCGTACTCGACTTCGGCGCCGTCGAACAGCGCACGGTGTTCTTCGATATAGGCCGCGCCCTTACGCGCGCGCTCGGCCTGCAAAAAGATCGGTCGGTAATCGGCCCAGGTCAGCGTGCGCTCGGCGGGCTTGCGCATCGTGGCCACGATCTTGGGCTGGTATTCGGCGTCTTCGAGCAGCGCACGAGCGGCATCGATATCCACACCGTCGGTCTTTTGCAGGCGCTCGAGCAGGGCCTTGCCTTCGGGTCGTTCGGCATAGTTGCCGGTCGCAGCCGTTGCGATCATGGGTACGCAGGTCAGCGCCAGAGCGAGCAGAGATAGGGATCTTGTCATGTGGCGAGCAGTTTCCGATGGGTATGGATAGACATGAGAATGCCGAACGAAGCCAGCAGGATCACCATGGAGGTACCGCCATAGCTGATCAGCGGTAGCGGCACGCCCACGACGGGTAAAAGCCCGGCGACCATGCCGATATTGACGAATACATAGATGAAGAATGTCAGGCTCAGGCTGCCCGCGGCCAGGCGCTGAAACGTATCCTGGCTTTTCAAGGCGATATACAGCCCGCGTGCCACGATGAAGCAATACAGGGCCAGCAGCGCCATCACGCCGAACAGCCCCGTTTCTTCGGCGAACACGGCGAATACGAAATCGGTATCCGATTCCGGCAGGAAATTCAGATGCGCCTGGCTGCCATTGAGCCAGCCTTTGCCGAACAGCCCGCCCGAGCCGATGGCAATCTTCGACTGCGATATGTGATAGCCCGCGCCCGTGGGATCACGTGCCGGGTTGAGAAAGGTGAGCACGCGTTCCTGCTGGTACTCGTGCATGTTGTACCAGAGCATCGGCGCGGCGGCGGCAGCAATGAGCACGAGCAGCAAGATAATGCGCCAGCGCAGGCCGGCGAAATAAAGCGCGAAGCTGCCGGCGGCGGCGATCAGCAAGGCCGTACCCAGATCGGGTTGATCGGCGACCAACAGTACTGGCACGGCAATGAGCAGTGCGCCCACGCCCACGTCCTTGAGGTTGGGCGGCAGGCTGCGGTCGCGAAAATAGGCAGCGACGGTAAGCGGGGCCGCGAGTTTCATCAGCTCGGACGGCTGAAAACGCACGACGCCCAGATCCAGCCAGCGGCGCGCGCCCATCGCTGTATCGCCCAGCAGCACCACAAGTACCAGCAGCAATACGCCGAAACCGAACACCCAGGGGGCGGCCACGCGGAACCACTCGGGCGGAATCTGGGCCACGACCAGCATGCCGAGCAGACCGATGCCCAGGCGAATGGCCTGGTTGATCACGACCGTACTTGATTGACCGGACGCGCTATAGAGTACGAACAGACCCAGGCCGGCGCAGCAGGCCAAGGCCACCAGCAATTGCAGGTCGATACGCCAATAGACCAGCCATTCGGAAAGCGTCGACGGCGCGTTGGTGGCGTTCGCGCTCATCGGCCCATCCCTGTCGAAGCCTGCAGTACGGGCGGCTGACTACGAAACGCATCGATGACCTTGCGAGCGACCGGGCCGGCCACGCTCGAGCCGCCACCGCCGTGCTCCACGAGCACGGCCACCGCGATCTCGGGATCGGCGATCGGCGCAAACGCGATGAACAAGGCGTGATCACGAAACTGGTGCTCGACATCCTCCAGATCGGGCGCGGCCTGATTCTGGGCAAGCTTGGTCACCTGGGCAGAGCCGGATTTGCCCGCGATCGTGTAGTCGAGGTTCTGGCCGACGTAGTAATGAGCGGTGCCGCGCGGGTTGGTGATTACCTGTTGCATGCCGCTGATGACCACATCCCAGTGCGACGGATCGTTGAGCTGGATGGGGCGCAGCTGGGTGGGTTTGGTTTGCTGGATGTTGCCATCGAGCGGGTTGCGCCAGCCGCGCAGCACATGGGGTTGATAGCCGCCGCCGCGTTCGGCGATACGGCTGGTCATCTGCGCGAGCTGCAGCGGCGTCGTCGTCATGAAGCCCTGACCGATGATCGTATTGAGCGTTTCGCCAGGAAACCACGGCTGGTTGCGGGTGCCGTTCTTCCAGGCGCGTGAGGGCATGATGCCGGAATTCTCTCGCGGCAGGTCGATGCCGGTGCGTGAACCCAGCCCGAACAGATCGCCATAGCGGTGGATATTGTCGATACCGAGCTTCAGGCCGAGCTTGTAGAAATACACGTCCGAGGAGCGATAGATCGCCTCGGGCATATCGACCCAGCCATGGCCCGAGCGCTTCCAGTCGCGATAGCGATGGTTGCTACCGGGCAGTGTGATATAGCCGGGGCACCACACCTGTTTGTCGGCCGCGATCTGATCGGTTTCGAGCCCGGCAAGCGCCATGACCGGCTTCACCGTCGAGCCGGGCGGATACTGGCCTTGCAGCGCGCGATTGAACAGTGGCTTGTGCGGGTCCGAGATCAGTTTTTTATAGTTCAAGTGGCTGATGCCATCGACGAACAGATCCGGGTTGTAGCTGGGCTTGGAAACGAGGGCGAGCAGACCGCCGGTTTTCGGGTCGATCGCCACGACCGCGCCGTCCTGATCGCCCAGTGCTTCGTAGGCGGCGCGCTGCAGGCGCGAGTCGATGGTCAGAAAGAGGCTTTCACCGGCCACGGGGCGATGCATTTCCAGCTCGCGCAGGGCACGACCGCTGGCATTGGTTTCGACCACGCGCGAGCCGGGTTCGCCGTGCAGGCGTGATTCGTAGCTGTATTCGACCCCCGACTTGCCGATGTGGTTGGAGCCGCGATAGCGTTTTTCGTCCACGCGGCGCAAATCCTGCAACGTAATACCGCCGACATAGCCGACCAGATGGGCCGCGACATCACCCAGCGGGTAATGCCGGGTCAGGCCCGCGCGGATTTCCACGCCGGGAAAGTCGCCGCGGTTGACTTCGAAACGTGCCACTTCGCGCTGGCTCAGGTTGAGTCGAATCGGCACGCCGCGAAAACGTGGCGTCTTGGCCACGCGGTCACGAAAGCGTTGTCGATCGGCATTGCGTATTTCCACGATGCGCGACAGGCGATCGAGCGTGGCGTCCACGTTGTCGACTTGTTCGGGCACGATTTCGAGTCGATAGGCCGGCAGGTTATCTGCAAGCACTACGCCGTTGCGGTCATAGATCAGCCCGCGTACCGGCGGCATGACCTGCACCCGCATGCGGTTATCCTGCGACCGGGTTTCGTAGTAGCCGTGACGCAATACCTGAAGAAAACCCACGCGAAAGACCAGTACGCCCACGAGCACTGTCACCACCGCACCCGCGACCGCGGTGCGCAGCAAAAACATGCGCCGTTCGGCGGCATGGTTCTTGATGGCATTGTCAGAGACCATGCGGCGTGAATAACTCCCGTGCCCCCAAGGGCCTGTATTGATGTACTGACGTATGGTGCGACGCACCGCGGCGCGATCGTGTGGCTAAAACACGCGCGTGCCGCCACTGGAGCCCGCCATGCGGCGCATCATCCAGTGCGCTCGGCGGTTATCGCGAATATCTTGAATTCCCTGGGCTATCCGACCTCTAATTCGGCGATGCGTTCCAGAAACGAGGCCCAGAACGGCCATACGACAGTCGTTGTCGCCACCGGCAGCCAGCGCCACCACTGGTTGACCTCGGCCCCGGCCACACCGTCGATCCAGAACAGCGCGAATTCATACAATATGAATACCGGCAGCAGCAGGATGCCTTGTTGCCAGATCGGCAGCGTCCACAGGAGTTCGCGCATGCGAATGACCGCATAACCCGCGATCGCCAGCGCCAGGCCGTGCTCGCCCAGCGGCGTACCGTAGATGACATCGATCAGGATACCGCATGCCCAGGCGGCCAGAAGCCCAAAGCTTGCCGGTTGCATCAGTACCCAGAAAAGCACCGTGGCCGGATAGATAGCGGGGCGTATGGCCGACAGTGCGTCCGGCAATGGCAGCAATGCCAGAAACAGCGCGCCGCCCAGCGTGGCGAGGATCAGCAGGCCGCTGACGCGGCGCTCGATAATCATGGAGCCGGCGTATCGCCGCGTGCATCGCCCTCGACTTCGGCTGCGCCCTCGGCTTGCGCCTCGGCGACCGGCTCGATCGTGTTGTCGGTCCAGACCAGCAGTACTTCACGACCGCGATTGAGATGCGCGGTCGGGCTTGCTACCACGTCGAGAAACTCGTCGCCCGGCTGGTGAACCACGCTCGTGACCTCGGCGACCGGATAGCCGGATGGATAACGCCCGCCCAAGCCCGATGTCACCAGCAGATCGCCGATCTGGATATCGGAGTTGTTGGCGAGAAACGGCAGCCGCAGCTCGTTGGTCTTGCCGCTGCCCTGGGCGATCGTCTGCAAACCGGTACGGTTGATCTCCACCGGAATACCGTGATTGGCATCGGTGATCAAAATCGCACGTGAACCCATGGGCGTGACGTCGGTCACCTGACCCATGATGCCGTTGGCATCGACCAGTGCCTGGCCGACAAATACGCCATCGGTCGAGCCCTTGTTGAGCTTGATGTAGTGGCGGTACGGGTCGGGGCTGACCGAAAGGATGCGCGCGATGAGCACGTTCTGGTCCAGCGAACTGGCCGAAGCGAGAAGGGCGCGGATGCGCTCGTTTTCCGCCTGTAGCGAGGCCAGACGCTGCAGGCGCGCCTGCAGAAGCAGCACTTTCTGTTCCAGCGCTTCGTTATCGGAAATGAGCTGGCCGCGATCGAAGTAGCGCCCCATGTAATGCGCGACTTCGCCGGGGATTTCGGCGATCATCTGAATAGGCTGGGTAGCGACCGCGAGCGTGCTTCGAATCGGCGTGAGCGACGTGCTCGCGTGATCGACCATCATCAGGATAACCGAGATGACCACGATCGCGACGATTCGAAGGCCCGGCGTAATGCGGCGACCCAGCAACGATGATTTGTCGTCCTCGGCGAGTCCGCGCACTCAACGCCCCTGAAACCGTGGAATAAACCGTAATGATCACGCCAGATTAGGCTGGCGCACGGGCCTTCGCAACTGTCATGCAGTCGCGAAGGCGACAGACCGCTGTCTTATTCCAGCGCGAGCAGCTGCCCGGTCTTGCGGTCGATCATTTCCAGGAGAATGCCGCCACCACGGGCCACGCAGGTCAAGGGATCGTCGGCAACGATCACCGGCAGGCCGGTTTCTTCGGAAATAAGTTTGTCCAGATCGGCCAACAGCGCGCCGCCACCGGTAAGCACGATTCCGCGCTCGGCCACATCCGAACCCAGTTCCGGCGGGGTGGACTCCAGCGCCAGCTTCACCGCGCTGGTGATGTTCGACAGCGGTTCCTGCAGCGCATCCAGCACTTCGTTGGAGTTGAGCGTGAACGCGCGCGGCACACCCGCTGACAGATGACGGCCCACCACTTCGATTTCCTTGACCTCGTGGCCGGGGAAAGCGGTGCCGATCTGCTGCTTGATCGATTCGGCGGTGGATTCGCCGATGAGCATGTTGTACTGGCGACGTACGTAGTTGACGATCGCCTCGTCGAACTTGTCGCCACCGGTGCGAACCGACTCGGCATAGACGATGCCGTTAAGTGAAATCACCGCGACTTCCGAGGTGCCGCCGCCGATATCCAGCACCATCGACCCGCGCGCTTCGCCAATCGGGATGCCCGCGCCGATGGCCGCAGCGACCGGCTCTTCCACCAGATACACGCGGCGCGCGCCGGCATTGGAAGCCGACTCGCGAATCGCACGGCGTTCAACCTGGGTCGAGCCGTAGGGCACACAGACCAGTACGCGCGTCATCGGGCGCAGCATGCGTTTCTTGTGCACCTTGCGGATGAAGTGCTGGAGCATCTTCTCCGTGACGGTGAAATCGGCAATCACGCCGTCCTTGAGCGGACGGATCGTGGTGATGTGGTTTGGCGTGCGCCCGAGCATGCGCTTGGCGTCGTGGCCGACCGCTTCGATACGTTTGCCACCGCGGGCGTCCATACGTACGGCCACCACCGATGGCTCGTTGAGCACGATGCCCTGGTCGCGCGCATAAATCAGCGTGTTGGCTGTACCCAGATCAATCGAAAGATCGTTGAGGAACAGGCCGCGAAAATTGTCGAACATGTAGAGCACACCCGAGGGCAAGTACAAAAAAGCGCGTGATCAACACGCGCGGCGGGCACCGCGAAGTCGCGTCGCGACGCACTGAAGATCGCAATGCTAGCAACGGGCTTGCGTGACGGCAACGCTGACGGCGGGATGGGGTGGACTTATGCTAGTTTTAGCCCCGCGAAGCGCGTGTGCGCTGTGTTTTTCACGCCCCGTACCCATTGGAAGAATTGCTGTGAGTCTGAGCGAAGATCAGGTCCGCAATGTGGCCCGCCTTGCCCGTCTGGGCCTTGATGACGACCAGATCGCCGACTATGCCGGCGAGTTGTCGAATATTCTCGATGTTGTGGTGAGCCTGGAAAAAGCCGATACCACGGATGTCGAGCCGATGGCCCATCCGCTTGATCTGGCCGCGCGTCTGCGCGCCGACGACGCCATCGAGGTGAGTTCGCGCGACGAATTTCAGGCGATTGCGCCCGCGGTTGCCGAAGGCGTTTATCTCGTGCCGAAGGTGATCGAATGAGCCACACCCGCAGTATCCGTGAATTGGCGAGCGATCTAGCCGCGAAAAAGATCAGTGCGGTCGAGCTGACCGAGCACTTTCTCAAGCGTATCGCTGCCCATGACGAACGTTTGAATACGCTGATCAGCCGCAACGAAGAATCCGCACGCGAGCGCGCCGCGGCCATCGATGCTGGCGACAACGCTGGCGCGGCCCTGGCCGGCTTGCCGATCGCGCACAAGGACATTTTTTGTACCCGTGGCGTGCGTACGAGCTGCGGCTCGCGCATGCTCGACAACTTCGTCGCACCCTACGACGCGACCGTGGTCGAGCGCCTGGCTGGCGCGGGCACGGTGACGCTCGGCAAGACGAATATGGATGAGTTCGCCATGGGCTCGTCCAACGAAACGAGCTTCTACGGCTCGGTTCGCAACCCCTGGAATACCGATTATGTTCCGGGCGGTTCATCCGGTGGCTCGGCCGCGGCCGTCGCGGCAGGCCTTGTCCCCGCCGCGACCGGCAGCGATACGGGCGGCTCGATCCGCCAGCCCGCCGCGCTCTGCGGTGTCACCGGGATCAAGCCGACCTACGGGCGCGTGTCGCGCTACGGCATGATCGCGTTTGCGTCGAGCCTCGATCAGGGCGGCTGTTTTGCCCGCTCGGCCGAGGATTGTGCCGCGGTGCTGCAGGCGATGTCCGGCTTCGATGCGCGCGATTCGACCAGCGTCGAACGCGAGGTTCCCGATTACAGCGCCGTGCTCGATAGCCAGGGCGATGATTTTCTCGAGGGGCTGAAGGTCGGGCTGCCGAAGGAATATTTCGCCGAAGGTCTGGACGACGCCAGCCGTAAGGTTATCGAGGCGGCGATCGCCGAGTTCGAGGCCCGCGGCGCTGAGATCGTGGAAATCACGTTGCCGCATACTGATTTGGCGGTCTCGACCTATTACGTGCTTGCGCCGGCCGAGGCCTCTTCGAATCTGGCCCGTTTCGATGGCGTGCGCTACGGTTATCGCTGCGAGAACCCGGTGGATCTCGAAGATCTGTATACCCGCTCGCGTGGCGAAGGCTTCGGGCGCGAGGTGCAGCGGCGCATCATGGTGGGCGCCTATGTGCTGTCGGCCGGTTATTACGACGCTTACTATCTGAAAGCCCAGAAAACACGGCGTCTGATCGCGCGCGATTTCAGCGACGCGTTTGAAAACGTGGACCTCATCGCCGCACCGGTAACCCAGGCCCCGGCCTTCAAGCTCGGTGAAAAGCTCGACGATCCGGTGTCGATGTACCTCAACGATGTGTACACGCTGCCGGCGAGCCTGGCCGGCTTGCCGGGCATGTCGGTACCGGCCGGTTTCGTCGACGGGCTGCCGGTGGGGCTTCAGCTGCTCGCACCGTGGTTCGAGGAAAGCCGACTGCTGGGCGCCGCGCATGCCTATCAGCAGTCCACCGATTGGCACACCAAGCGTCCGGCAGGGTTCGAATAATGGCCTGGGAAACCGTAATCGGGCTGGAAGTGCATATCCAGCTCGCGACTCGAAGCAAGATCTTCTCGACCGCGCCCACCGCGTACGGCGCCGAGCCGAACACGCAGGCCAGCGCGGTGGATATCGCGCTGCCCGGCGTGCTGCCGGTGATTAATGGCCAGGTCATTCGTATGGCCACGCTGTTCGGGCTCGCTATCGATGCCGATATCGCGCCGAAGTCCGTATTTGCGCGCAAGCATTATTTCTATCCCGATCTGCCCAAGGGTTACCAGATCAGCCAGTTCGAGCTGCCGATCGTCGCCAACGGCCATCTGGATATCGTGTTGCCTGACGGCACGGAAAAACGTGTCGGCATCACCCGTGCACATCTCGAGGAAGATGCCGGCAAGTCGCTGCACGAAGCGTTCGATCGCGATACCGGGATCGATCTCAATCGTGCCGGCACGCCGCTGGTCGAATGTGTTTCCGAGCCGGATATGCGCAGCGCGGCAGAAGCCGTGGCCTATGCCCGCAAGCTGCATGCGCTGGTGCAGTATCTGGGTATTTGCGATGGCAACATGCAGGAAGGCTCTTTCCGCGTGGATGCCAATGTGTCGGTACGCCCGGTCGGCTCGAGCGAGTTCGGCACCCGTACCGAGACCAAGAACGTCAATTCCTTCCGTTTTCTCGAGAAAGCGATCGAGTTCGAGGTCGAGCGCCAGATCGATGTGCTCGAATCCGGCGGCAAGATCGTGCAGGAAACCCGCCTGTACGACCCGGACGCTGACGAAACCCGCTCCATGCGTAGCAAGGAAGAAGCGCACGACTATCGCTACTTCCCGGATCCGGACCTGCTGCCGGTCATCATCGACGCGGCATTCGTCGAAGCCGCGCGTGCAGACCTGCCTGAACTGCCGGATGCCAAGCGTGAGCGTTTCGCAGCCGAATACGGCCTCAGCCGCGAAGACGCCGCGGCGCTGACGAGCTCGCGCGCACTGGCCAACTATTTCGAAGCCACGGTCGCCGCCGTGGGTGGCGAGACTGCTCAGCACGGCAAGCCGGCAGCGAACTGGATCATGGGCGATTTGTCCGGCGCGTTGAATCGTGAAGGACTGGCGATCGTGGACTCGCCGGTCAGTGCCGAGCAGCTGGGCGGCCTGATTGCACGCGTGGCCGACAACACCATCTCCGGCAAGATCGGTAAGGACGTGTTCGAGGCCTTGTTCAAGGGTGAGGGCGACTCAGCCGACGCGATCATCGAAGCGAAAGGCCTCAAGCAGATTACCGATACCGGCGCGATCGAAGGCTTTGTAGACCAGGTGATCGCCGACAACCCGGATCAGGTGCAGCAGTACCGTGAAGGCAAGACCAAGGTCATTGGCTTTCTCGTTGGCCAGGTGATGAAGGCTTCGAAGGGCAAGGCCAACCCGAAAGAGGTCAACCAGATGCTGGCGGCGAAGCTCGCCGAATAGTTCAGCGCGCTAGGCTCGGGGCGGCGTGCCCCGGCCGACAATATTTTCGCGACGCTTTCACGGGCTTGTAATCGCGTCGGCCGTCGCAATGGTTTGAGCTATGCAAAGCACGCTTTCATTCGAAACCCCAGGCCGCTCGACGCGCGATATCACCGAGGACGTCAACGCCGTGGTGCGCGAGGCGGGGGTCGCGACGGGCGTCTGTCATGTGTTTATTCGCCACACCTCGGCCTCGCTGATGATCTGCGAAAACGCTGATCCGGATGTGCGCGAAGACGTCGAACGCTGGATGGCCAAGGCGGTCGTCGATGGCGATCCGATGTTCGAACATGACATGGAAGGCCCGGACGATATGCCCGGCCATATCCGCAGTATTCTGACCGGTATGGATCTGACGGTGCCCATCACCGACGGCGCACTCAATCTCGGTACCTGGCAGGGCATTTATCTCTACGAACACCGCAGCGCGCCGCACCGGCGTGAAGTCGTCGTAACATTGTTGCCGGCCGCTGGCTGAAACGGGCCTCCGGCTCTGTCGATAAGAACGCACAGAGCGCGGTGATCGATCACGCGGCTAGTCGATCACGCCGCAATACATTCGTACGCCACCCTTGCCATGGTGCGGGTCGCCATAATCGTTGTAATGATCCGGCGCCGAGTGAATCATGATCGAGCGTCCGTTGATATCGGCTACGGTCAGTCGCGGCGCGAGCACGGGAATCGTGGCTTCGCCGTTGGCTTCGGCAATCAGGTTGGGGAGATCGCCGAGGTGGCCTTCGCCATACGGACCGGCGTGCTGGCCTGTATCCGCCGGGTCGTAGTGAGCGCCGGCGGCGGCGCCGACCATCATGCGGCCGTGTTTGGAGCGGGCGCCGCAGGCGGGTTTCGTATGAATATGCGTGCCGTGTGCGCCAGCCGGCTCCAAGCCGTGCAGGTCCGGCGTGATCAGCAGGCCGTGCTCCGTATCCGAAAACAATACGGTTCCGACCGCCTCGGCTTCGCCGTCGACGCTCAGGCGATGCAGGGTCGCTTGAGTCTCGTTGGCGGCAGCGCTGGTGCAAAGTAAAAGCGCTACCAGCGCAGCGTAGCCGGTCTTTTCCATATTTATTCAGCCTTGGCGAGCGGTGTAACCGGTTTCCATTCGGTAATTCCGTCAATAGTAGCGCGTTGTTCGCCCAGTTGGATCGGTATCGACCATCGCTTGAGCACAACGCTTTCATCGGTTGCGGCCACCTCGTCGATGAAGCCGATACGCGGATCGACCCAGCCATAGTTGGGCTGGTTTGAAACTGTGGCCCAGTCGGCACCTTCGCCGGCGATATAGTCCGGCGCGCCGGCTGGCGCAATCTGTTGCCAGGTTTGGCTATGACGGTTGACGTCCACACCGCCGTCGCCGAACCGCAGCATGGGCTCGTCGTAGGCGCCATAGACCAGCAGCGCTTGCTCGCCGCGGTAAGACACGAACACACCGCTACGCGCGCTACCGTTCATGGCACGCACCAGCGTGCTCGATGCCAGCGGACCGGTTGCGGTTACGCGCGCTTCCGGTATGCCTTGGGGTTCCGGCACGAATTCGAAACGGCCGGTGATCGCTGTGCGTTCATCGCCCAGTTGTACCGGTACGCGCCATTGGCCGACTTGCGCCCGTTTGCCGCGTTGCTGGATATCGTTGGGCACGGCGACATCATTGCTGCGCAGCCGTAAATCGAACCAGCCCCAGTGCGGCGCCGGCTCGACTATCTGCCAGTTCGGCGCCTGCGATGCATCGGCGGCAAATGCGCCCGGCGCCATGAGGGTATTGCTGCGATGAAAGGCGGCCGCGCCCAGGTCGGCCTCGACGTCTCCTGAGCCGATCCGCAAAAACGCGCGTCCATCATCGTCGAACACGGTCAGCGGCTGCTGGGTTTCGTTGCTGATGAGCAGTTGCGGCGCCAGCGTACGGCGCAGTTGTACACGTACGCCCTCAAGCGAAGCGGGAAGTGGGTCGAGTACGGCGCGTACCGTCGCGTCGTCGTTGTCGGAATGGCCGCTGTGCGCGTTGGCCAGTGTGCACATGCACATCAGCAGCGACAGGACGAAACACCGGCCCGCGCAAGCGAGCCGGCGTGTGGATATCGCCGCCATCATTCTGCGTCCGTCGCCTCGGGCTGTGCGCCGTCCTTGAGATCCTGCGCCAGCCCCTTACCGGCTTGCGGCAGCCCGGTCGCGGTATCCGCGCCGATACCAACGGCGCGTTCGCCCGCATTCTTGAGCTCTGTACCGACCTCCGGCGCACCGTCGATCAGCGTCTGCGGCCCGGGAATGACACTGGTCACGCCGGAGAGCAGATCCGTGATCGGCATGAGCGGCGATACATCATCGCCAGCGGCGTCGCTGTCGAGCAGACCGTCGCCGGACAGCAAGCCACCGATCAGGCCGTCATTGTCCTGTGAATCGACTACCTGCGCTGCGGGTTCGGGCTGATTGATCTCACCCTGGCCGGCCGGATTGGGCGCCACGCCAACGGGCGTCGAAATCGACGGTACACGCATGCCGTCTTCGGTTTCGAAGCTGGCAAACAGCATGTACTGGCCTGCAGGCAGCACGGCCGGGTTGGCGGTCATCTGCACGGTGAGCACGTTGCCGCTACGCGACACGACCGGCAACTCCACGGCGCGCTGGTCGCCGTCGACGAGATGCGTGGTCGCCGTACGGCGAATCAACATGACCTGATCCACGGCCGGATTGCTGACTGTCATCGTGAATGTGTCGCCGTTGGTTTCCAGTTCAGTCGGCGCATTTTCAATCACAGGGCGATCGCCACGCATGGCGTAGGGCGGTGTATAGATCTCGAAGGACGGGTCGCGGCTTTCGTAGTTCGCAAGGCCGATACTGTCGAAATTGATATTCGACGCGTAGGCGGTGTTGATCGGCGAATGACCGCCGATGAGCACGCGTCCGTCCGGCATCAGCACGGCGGTGTTGTGGTACGTGCGTTTGCGGTGGGCGCTGGCCATGACCTGCCAGGTTTCGGTTTCCGGGTCGAAGCGTTCGGCCTCGCGGATCGCGCCTTCCAGACCGGGCAGGACCACGCCATCGCGATCGCCGCCGGAGAAGATCATCACACTGTCGTCGGGCATGACCACCGAATAGCTATACCAGCGCGGTCGGCTGAGGGGGCCGGTCAGCCGCGACGAGTAGCTCATTTCGTCGTCGTTGACCTCGACCGTATCAATACGCGAGGACGACACCGGCAGATAGCCGCCCGGGCTGCCGACGGTGACATAGGTCGGTACACCGCCTGCGGTGAGAAATTCGGCTTCGTGGTAGCCGCCGTTCTCGTCCGGGCGCAGAGGAAGCATTGCAGAGAACGTCGAACCGCGCATGCCGGAGCCGATCGTGCGCTCGAGCACACGGGCATCCACCGGGGTATCCGTGAGCTGCTGGATGGCGGCGGTCGGATTGCTGACGGTCGTGCCGACCAGGTCGCCGATCAGGCTGGTGGCCTGCTCGGGGTTGGCATTGGTGATGTTGACCGTGCTGGTCAGCTCCTTGAGCCCGATTTCGTTGAACTTCAACGGTAGGCCGGCATAGCCCAGATCGGTCCATTGCTGGGTGTCCGGATCGTAGGCGGCGACGATATTCCAGAGCGCCTGATCGTAGGCCTGACCGAACGGATTGAACGCCTGACCGCCCGCGTTGTAATAGACCTGCCCGTTGGGCAGCAGATGCAGGCGGGGGAACAGCGGCAAGGAACGCTGGGCCGCTTCACCGTTATCGCTCCAGCTACCGGTATCGAGATCGTAGGTCTCGGTCTGGGCCACGTTGCGGCCGGAGTTGAGCGGCTCTTCTGGATACACCGGCTTGAGCAACTTGGTCACGCCGCTGGCCACGAAGACATCGCCGTCGGCGAGCGTGACCAGCGTCGGATACCAGCGGCCGAAGGTCATATCGCCGCTTTGCGTCCAGGTATTGCTCTGCGGGTCGAAGATACGCGAGGACTTGAGCCCTTCGAGTTCCACCACGCCCACGGGCAGGCCATCGACACCGGGCTCGGTGTAGTAGTCGGTCCCGCCGACTGCCATCATGCTGCCGTCGGCCAGGAACACGACATCGGCACAGAAGAGCGCGCCATCGTTCTTGGCGGTGTTATCGGCCGTCGACAAGATGCCATTGGGCACGCCGGGCAGGCCGCGCGCGATGGTTTCGCTGTCATTGCCGTTCGGATTCGCGCCGCCGTCGTTCGGCGTCGGCTTCTTCCAGGAGGGCGTGTCGTCAGCGTCTAGGGTGAGCACCCGCGACTGATCGTTGACGGTCACTTCGCCGAACTCGGCGACGATCGATAGCTCGACGTTTTCTGTGCCTTCGAGCGCGTTCAGGTACACGAAACGGCCATCGCCGAGGTTGGCGACGGTGCCGGCGGCAGGCTTGCAGCTCAGCGTACCGTCTTCGCGCTGCATGCAGCGGTCTTCGGTCTGCACTTCCTTGCCGTCGACCACCAGCGTGGGTTCGGAAAACGGTTCGCTAAAGCGCCCGCCGATATGCGCCGGGACGTTGGTCGGGGCACTGGCGGTTGTCTCGTTCCCGGGTAAGGCGGCGGACGATGGCGCGGCCTCGTCCTCAGCGGCCGCCCGATCGGCCCCGTCCGGGTTTGCCTGGGTGGACGTGTCTGGCTTGCCGGCATTGAGCAGATCGCCCAATACGCCGTCGTCGAGGGCGGCAAGCGCCGGGCTCGACGTCAGGCAAAGCGTTAGGGCGGCGGTCGTCGCCGCAGACAGGGTCATGCGCATCAGGGGGCTCCTCCGACAACTTTCTGGGCGCTTTCAGGTTGTGCCCGAGTTGTTTTATTAATCGATTGGTCGGGAGCAACCGTTAGCACGCGCCAATTAATTGGCGCAAACGTAAAATTCGCCTCGGAGGGGGATTATTTGCGGCACAAGCGTTTGCCGCCAACGGGTTACGCTGGCCGCCTAAATTTTGGGAAAATCCGACCAGACGTGTCTTTGGCGCGGGATCGGCAGGATTCCGCGCAGCCGAATTGCGTTGTTGCCTGGCCCGGGCGACGGTTTCCGGGCTAGTGGTGGAAGTGGCGAATGCCGGTGAAGACCATGGCAATGCCGGCCTCATCGGCTGCAGCGATCACTTCGTCGTCGCGGATCGAGCCGCCGGGCTGGATGACCGCTTTAACGCCGGCTTCGGCGGCCGCGTCCAGGCCGTCGCGAAACGGAAAGAACGCGTCCGACGCCATGACAGAGCCTGCCACGTCGAGGCCCGCGTCGCGGGCCTTGATGCCGGCGATACGGGCCGAATCCACGCGGCTCATCTGACCGGCACCGACACCGATCGTCCGTCCGTCGCGAGCATAGACGATCGCGTTGGACTTCACGTATTTGGCGACGCGCCAGGCGAACAGCAGATCCTGCAACTGGGTGCCGTCGGGCTGCGCTTTCGTGACCACATCGAGCTTGTCGCGGTCGAATAGAAGCGCATCGGCATCCTGAACCAGCAAACCGCCGGCGATCTGACGCATCGCCAGCTGTGGATCGGCGCTTTGCTTGAAATCGCCGGTCGCGATCACACGCAGATTCTTCTTTTTGGCGAACACGGCCAGCGCGGCGTCGTCGATGCGCGGCGCAAGGATCACTTCGGCGAACTGGTTTGCCAGTATCTGCTCGGCGGTGTCGACATCGAGCGTTTCGTTGAAAGCGATGATGCCGCCAAAGGCCGAGGTGGGATCGGTGGCGAAGGCGCGCTCGTATGCGGTTTTTAGATCGGGGCCGACGGCGACGCCACAGGGGTTGGCATGTTTGACGATCACGCAGGCCGGCGCCTGATCGAAGGCGCGTACGCAGGCGAGTGCGGCGTCGGAGTCTGCCAGATTGTTGTAGGAGAGCGCCTTGCCCTGGCACACATGCGCATCGACAAGGCTGCCCGCCACGGGTGTCGCGGCCGCATACAGTGCCGCGCGCTGATGCGGGTTTTCACCGTAACGTAGATCCTGGCGCTTCGTATAAGTGGCCGCAAAACGTGCGGGCAGGGCGTCCTCGGCTTCGTTGTCGGGTGTGCTGTCGTCACCACGCAGATAGTCTGCGATGGCGCGGTCGTAGCCGGCGGTGTGGTTGAAGCCCTTGGCAGCCAGGCGGCGACGCGTGGCGGTGCTCGTACCGCCCTGTGCGTTCAGATCGTCCAGCACGGCGTCGTAATCCGCGGCGTCGACCACGAGCGTGACGAAGGCATGATTCTTTGCTGCCGCGCGCAGCATGGCGGGGCCGCCGATATCGATGGTTTCGATCGCCTGATCACGCGGACAATCCGGGTCGGCCACGGTCTGTTCGAACGGGTAGAGATTGACCACCACGAGATCGATGGGCGCGATGCCCTGTTCGCTCATCACGGCATCATCCATGCCGCGGCGCCCGAGGATGCCGCCGTGAATCTTGGGATGCAGCGTTTTCACGCGCCCGTCCATGATTTCCGGCGCGCCGGTATGCTCGGCCACATCGACCACAGTCACGCCAGCTTCGCGCAACACGCGCGCGGTGCCCCCAGTAGACAGAATCTCGACGCCGTGCTCTTCGGCCAGCGTCTTGGCGAATGCGGCAACGCCGGTTTTGTCGGAAACGCTGATCAGGGCGCGGCGGATGGGGGCGTGTTCGGTTGCGGTCACGATAGCCTTTGTCCGTAGAACGGATTGTGTTCGTTTGAAATAAAAACACCCGCAGTGCGGGTGGATAGCTTTACGGCCTTGTTCGGCGGCTTAACGGTCGAGCGCGTAGTTACGCAGTTTCTTGCGCAAGGTGCCGCGATTGATGCCCAGCATTTCGGCGGCACGCGACTGGTTGCCCTGGCTGTAATCGAGTACGCGTTCCAGCAACGGCTTTTCGACCTGCTCAAGCACCATCTGATACAGATCGTGCGGTGGTGCGCAGCCGTTGAGTGATTCGAAATAACGATCGAGACTGGCGCCGACATAATGACTGAGCGGCTGGGCAGCGTCGGAGTCGGTCTTCGGCATTCGAAACGGGCGCACTGGCAGGGACAAGGCGCAAAACTATAACGGCATTTCGCGCGCAGAGAAAGACGACTTTTGGGCTATTGTTTATCCAGCCCCGTGGCGTCGGCCATTCAGGCACACCCAGTCTTCTTCGACGACCGGCTCGGCGAACTCGAATGCGCGCGTATAGGCGTTTTTCACGTCCTCGATCTGACGCGTGAGCAATCCGGAAAGCACCAGCGGCGCGCCGGGGGCGGCATGGGCGGTCAGCGTCGGCGCGAGGGCGATGAGCGGCTTGGCAAGGATGTTGGCCAGCACGATATCGAACTCGCGCTCGCCGATGTCATCGAGTGGCGGCGTGTGTATGCGGTCGAGTACGCCGTTGCGCTCGGCGTTCTCCTGGGTCGCGCGTACGGCCTGATCATCGATATCAACAGCGGTCACCGAGGCCGCGCCCAGCCGGGCCGCCGCGACGGCGAGAATGCCCGAGCCACAGCCGTAATCGAGCACATCCTTGCCGGCGAGATCGGCCGTGGCGAGCCATTCCAGACATAGCGCTGTGGTCGGGTGGGTGCCGGTACCGAAGGCCAGCCCCGGATCCAGACGCACGATAATGGCATCGTCGTCGGCTTCGACCGGCGCATTGTGCGGGGCGATCCATAGCCGTTCGCCGAACCGAATCGGCGGGTGCTGGGCCAGCCAGGCACTGGCCCAGTCCTCATTTTCCAGTCGGTCGACACGAATCACGGCTTCGTCGCCGAGGGCGTCACGCAGCGCCGTTTCGATCGGCTCGGCCCGGGTACCGTCGGTGAACAGTCCGGTGATGCGCGAGTCCTGAAAGGCCGGCTGTTCGTTGGGCGTATTTTCGACGGTGATGTCATCGCCGGCGTCGAGTACGGTCACGGCCTCGGCGTCAAAACTTTCGAACACCGCCTCGGCAAGCGAGGCTTTGGGTGTTTCGACCGTGATCTGCAACCACGCAACCGGGCTGCGTGTTTCAGCCACGACTGCTTTCTTCCTTGAGCTTCTTCTCGAGCCAGTGAATCGATACGCCGCCTTCGATATGCGCCGGATCGTGGATGATGCGCTTGTGCAGGGCGATATTGGTGTTGATGCCCTCGACCACCATTTCCGAGAGCGCCATGTTCAGGCGCGCCGTGGCGGCTGCACGCGTATCGCCATGGGCGATGAGCTTGCCGATGAGCGAGTCGTAATACGGCGGAATGCTGTAGCCGGCATAGATATGCGAATCCATGCGAATACCCGGGCCACCCGGGGCATGATACGCCTGGATCTTGCCGGGTGAGGGCACGAACGTTTCAGCGTGTTCGGCGTTCACGCGACATTCGATCGCATGCCCGCGCAGCACGATATCCTCCTGCTTGTAGCGCAGCTCGTGGCCGGCCGCGATACGCAGCTGCTCGGCGACGAGATCCACGCCGGTAATCATTTCCGTCACCGGATGCTCGACCTGAATACGCGTGTTCATTTCGATGAAATGAAACTCGCCGTTTTCGTAGAGAAACTCGAACGTGCCCGCGCCGCGATAGCCGATACGCTTGCAGGCATCGGTACACAGCTTGCCGATATGTTCACGTTCTTCCGGGGTGATGCCGGGTGCCGGCGCTTCCTCGACGACTTTCTGATGACGCCGCTGCGGCGAACAGTCGCGCTCGCCCAGATGGATCGCGTTGCCATGATTGTCGGCGAGCACCTGCACCTCGATATGCCGCGGCAGCTCGAGGTACTTTTCCATATAGACGGCCGGGTTGCCGAAAAAGCTGGCGGCTTCGCGGCGCGCCATATCGATGGCGCCGGCGAGCGCCTTGGCCTCGTAGACCACGTGCATGCCGCGCCCGCCGCCGCCACCGGCGGCCTTGATAATGACCGGAAAACCAATCTTCTGGGCCAGCTTGCGATTGGCCGCATCATCGGCCGTCAGTGGCGCCCCGGAACCGGGCACGCAGGGCACGCCCGCGGCTTTCATTTCCTGAATGGCCGAAGTCTTGTCGCCCATCAGACGGATGGTTTCCGCGCGCGGGCCGATAAACGTGAAGCCGGACTGTTCGACGCTCTCGGCGAAATCGGCGTTTTCGGACAGAAAACCATAGCCGGGATGAATGGCACTGGCGCCGGCCACCTCGGCCGTACTCATCAGTGCCGCCATGTTCAGATAGCTTTTAGCGCTTTCGGCCGGTCCGATGCACACGGCTTCTTCGGCCAGCAGTACGTGTTTCTGTTCGCGATCGGCGGTCGAATAGGCCGCAACCACGGGAATATCGAGCTCGCGGCAGGCACGCAGAATACGCAGCGCGATCTCGCCGCGATTGGCGATGAGGACTTTGCCTAGCATGGGCATATTTCCTCCGTTATTTGACGACGAACAGCGGCTGGTCGAACTCGACCGGCTGGCCGTTTTCAACCAGCACGGCGCTGACCTCACCCGAGACTTCGGCCTCGATCTGATTGAGCATCTTCATGGCTTCGATGATGCACAGCGTGTCGCTCGGTCCGATCTTGTCGCCGACATCCACGAAAGGCTTGGCATCCGGTGCCGGCGCACGATAGAAGGTGCCGACCATCGGCGAACGCACGATATGGCCTTCCGGCGTGTCGGCGTCCTCTTCTTGCGCGCTGGCGTCGTTACCGGCGGCTGCTGCAGCCGGGGCGGGCGCCGGCGCCGCAGGGGCTGCCGGTTGGGCCGGGGCGGCCGGCACACTGCCGGGCGCCGGATAACGGCCGATACGCACGGACTCTTCACCTTCGGTGATTTCAAGTTCGGCGATGCCGGAATCCTCGACCAGCTCGATGAGCTTTTTCAGCTTGCGGATATCCATGGGGTGCTATTTCTCCTCGGTGGTCTCGGCGGCGCGCGCCATTGCGGCATCCAGGGCCAGGATGTAGCCGTGCGCGCCAAAACCGGTGATGGTGCCGATCGCGATGTCGGCGATATAGGAATGATGACGAAACGCTTCGCGTTGCGCGGTGTTGGATAGATGGATTTCGATACAGGCCAGGCCCGTGCCCAGCAGCGCATCGCGCAGAGCGATGCTCGTATGCGTGAATGCACCGGGGTTGAACAGCACACAGGCGATGTTTTCATCGCGTGCGGTGTGGATGCGATCGATCAGTTCGCCTTCGCTGTTGGACTGAAAACAGGCCAGGCTGTGGCCCTGTTCGCCTGCGCGTGCTTCTAGACGGTGCTCGATATCGGCCAGCGTGTCGTGGCCGTAGACATCCGGCTCGCGGGTGCCGAGCAGGTTGAGGTTGGGTCCGTTGAGCAGCAGAAAATGAGCCACGCAGGCCGTCCGTGTATGGCGATCGTCGGAGTCTGCCCCAAGGAAATCGGTGTTACAACCGAAAAGAAAGTGTTTTCGCGACCGTTCGCCACCGTATTGTCGATAATTCGGCGACGTTCAGGCCAGCCACGCCGCATGGCAGCGGCTGTTACCCGGTGTTCGGGGCCGCGGCTCAGTCTTTCGTCGCAGATGCCCTTTTTTCGAGCAATGGCTGCACGATATCGGACAATCGCGCATGATCCAGCGCGCCCGCAATGCGTTCGACCACGCGCCCGTCACGATCGACGATCGCTGTGAATGGCAGCACGCCGGCCGGTGCGTCTTGCGCGGTATAGCGATCCTGAATACGCGCGCCTTCGGTTGCATCGGCCAACACGGGATAGTTGATGTCGTAGGCGTTTGCAAATTCGCGCGCCGCGTCGGGTGTATCGACCGCAATGCCGAGAATCTGGAACCCTTGCTCGCCATACTCGCGTTGGGCGTCGATGAGCATGGGCACTTCTTCGCGGCAGGGTTTGCACCAGCTGGCCCAGAAGTTGAGCACTACGACCTGGCCGTCGTAGTCGGCGATCGAATGCGGCTGGCCTTCGAGATCGGCCAGGGTGAAATCGGGACGATGCGGCGTATCGTCGGCGCTCATCCAGTAGGCGAATCCGCCAATAACGGCGGCGGCTACGAGCAGGGCGACACCAACGATATTGGCAACCCGGCGACTCATCGTGAACGCTCCAGCCGCTGCAGCCGTTGTATGAAGCCCGCGGTATCGATCGTGCCGATCAGGCGCTGATCGGCGGCTTCGGTGCCGTCGGGTCGGTAGAACAGCACCGTGGGCGGGCCGAACACATCCAGATCGCGCATGAGCGCGCGGTCTGTACTGTCGTAGTCGGTGACATCGACCTGCAGCGCGACGACCTCAGACAAGGCCGCGCGTACGTCCGGTTCCGCGAACAGGCCGTGTTCCATCTGTACGCATTCCACACACCAGTCGGCATAGAAATCGACGACCGCGGGACGGCCGTTCTCGTGTGCGTTGGCCAGGGCGGCCTTGAGTTGATCGAGATCCGCGACCCGGGTGAACGGGGATGTCGTCGTACTTTGCGCCGTGGCGCCGGCATTCACGGCGCCGCCCAGCAGCGGTGCGAGCGGGCGCAACGCGCTGGCGTTGTTGGCGCCGGCAAGCAGGCCAAGTGTTGCCGCACCGGCATAGACGAACAAAAGGAATACCACGCCGCGCTTGATCGCCCGGCCCGCGCGGGCGGCGGTTTCGAGTGTGGACAGGTAGCTCGCGTACGCCAATGCCAACAAGCCCCAGCCCGCCAAGCTGACCGGCGCGGGCAGGATGCGCGTCAGCAGCCAGAGCGCGACGGCCAGAAGGATGACGCCGGACAGGATCTGGACTTCCTTCATCCAGGCGCCGGCGTGCGGCATGAGTCGTGCGCCGAACACGCCAATCGCGATCAGCGGTACGCCCATGCCCAGGCCGAGCATGAACAACGCGGCGCCCCCCAGCACCATGTCGCCGCTGCTGGAGATATAGAGCAGCGCGCCCACAAGCGGCGGTGCGAGGCAGGGCCCGGCGATCAGCGCCGAGAAAAACCCCATGAGCGATGCGCCAACGATGCCGCCACGGCGCGCGCCGATCGCACTGGCACGCTGGCGAATCGGCGCGGGCATCTGTAGTTGGAACACGCCGAAGGCAGCCAGCGCCAGCACTACGAACACCACGGCAAACGGAATGAGCACCGCCGGCATCTGCAGTGCGGCCTGCAGGTTGGCACCGAAATAGCCAGCGATGACGCCGAATACGGTATAGGCCGCAGCCATCGCCAATACATAGGCCAGCGAAAGTGTGAAAGCACGTGCCGGGGACGCCTGGGCGCCGACGATCAGCCCGGAAAGAATCGGGATCATCGGCAGGATGCACGGCGTGAATGCCAACAATAGCCCGAAGACGAAGAACAGCCCCAACGTGGGCAGCGTGCCCGCACTGGCCAGCCGCCCGGCCAGATCATCCTGCTGGGTCAGGAAACCACCGCTATCATCGGTGATGCCGGATTCAGCCGGGGTGTTTTCGCCGGAACGCGTCGGCGAAATATCCAGCGTTTTCGTCTGTGGCGGGTAGCACAGGCCGGCATCCGCACAGCCTTGATAAGTCACGCTTAGCCGCGCGTCGTCGGCCAGCGGCGTGTCGCCCTCGACGGGCATGATCACGCGCACGCTGTCGCGATACGTCTCGACCGGGCCGAAGAATTCGTCGGTGTGTTTTTCCCCGTCCGGGATTTGCGGATCGCCTAGATTCGAAACATCGCCGTCGGTCAGCTCGAAATCGAAGGCGTGGCGATACAGGTAATAGGTATCGGCAATCTGCCATGTAATCGCGATATCACCGTCGGCCGTACGCGCCGCGCTGGGCGCAAACGCTTCGTCAACCGGCAGAAAGTCGTTGGCGGCCTGGGCGAGGGTACTCGCCAGGCCGAGAACGCAAACAATTAGAACCAGCGCCAGCCACGGCCAGCTGTATGGATTGGCAACACGCGCTCTGGGGGTCACTGCGGCCGGGTCTGTTCGTCGAGCCAATCGAGATAGGCGCTAGAACCTTCGATGATCGGCACCGCAACCATCTCCGGTACATCGTCTGGGTGCAGAGCGGCTACGCGGGCCTGAATGCTGGCCACACGATCGGCACGCGTCTTGATGAGTAACAGCAATTCGTTATCGATTTCGATACGTGATTGCCAGCGATAAACGGATTCGAGCCCGGGCAGAATATTCACGCAGGCAGCCTCGAAATGTTCGACTACCGCGCTGGCGATCAGGCGGGCGGTTTCGATATCCGGGCAGGTCACATAGACCATACGGGCGTCGGCAGAGTTTCGGGTATCGTTCATGGGCCGCATTCTAGAAGCTTGCGGCGCAATGCGCGATAACGCGCCGGCCTTGTCCCGCGCAAAGCCGGCCCCAGAATAAAAAACGAAGTGAAAGTTATTTAGTGGCGCGAAATGGCACTGTTATAGTCGCGCCACAACAATGAATGGAGTAAGCGATATGAGTTTGCGATTGGGCGATACCGCACCAGATTTCACCGCCGACACGACTGAAGGCGAGATCAACTTCCACGAATGGCTCGGCGACGGCTGGGGCATGCTCATGTCGCATCCCGCCGACTTCACGCCGGTGTGCACCACCGAGCTGGGCGCCGTGGGCGGCCTCGGCGAACGCTTTGCCAAGCGCAACGTGAAAGCGATTGTCGTATCCGTGGACTCGGTCGAAGACCACAAAGCCTGGTCGAAAGACATCGAAGAGACCCAGGGCAACACCGTGAACTTCCCGATCATCGGCGATGCCGACCGCAAGGTGGCCCAACTCTACGACATGATCCACCCCAACGAGGGCGACACGTCGACGGTTCGTTCGGTGTTCATCATCGACCCGAACAAGAAGATCCGCATGACGCTCACCTACCCGAAGAGCGCCGGCCGCAACTTCGACGAGATCCTGCGCGTGATCGATTCGCTGCAGCTGACTGACAACTACAAGGTCACCACGCCGGCGAACTGGCAGGACGGCGACGACGTGATCGTCTCGCCCGCGCTCTCGAACGAGGACGCCGAGAAGCTGTTCCCGGCCGGCTGGAACGAGCTCAAGCCGTACCTGCGCATGACCAAGCAGCCGAACAAGTAACCGGCGCACAGGTCAGCGAACAAAAGGCGCGGTCTTTCGAGGCCGCGCCTTTTTTTGTGCGTACTGCACGCATCGCGGCATACTACGCGGCTCGATAGCCGGCAATGCGGCTGCGCGCGCTGGTGCAAACCAGGCCGAGCGCGCCTCGCCCGCACTGTCTGCACAAGTACAAGCACACCTTTCAGACCCACAACGAGAACACATCATGGCCGAGGACACGCCGAAACAGCGCCGCAGTCACGTCGTCACCCAGGGCACCTCGCGTGCGCCCAACCGCGCCATGCTGCGCGCCATGGGCTATACCGACGAGGACTTCAACAAGCCCATCGTCGGCATCGCCAACGGCTACTCGACCATCACGCCCTGCAACATGGGCCTGAACGATCTGGCCAAGCGGGCCGAAGCTGCGCTCGAAGACGGCGGCGCCAAGTCCCAGATGTTCGGCACCGTGACCGTGTCTGACGGCATCTCCATGGGCACGCCGGGCATGAAGTATTCGCTGGTCTCGCGCGAAGTCATTGCCGACGTCATCGAAACGGCCGTGCAGGGTGAATCCATGGACGGCGTCATGGCGCTGGGCGGCTGCGACAAGAACATGCCGGGCGCCATGATCGGCATCGCGCGCATGAACGTGCCGGCCATCTTCGTCTATGGCGGCACCATCAAGCCCGGCCATGCCTTCGGTGAAGACCTCACCGTGGTTTCCGTGTTCGAAGCCGTCGGCCAGCGCGTGGCCGGCAAGATCGACGACGAACGCGTCAAGACCGTCGAATGCAATGCCTGCCCCGGCGCCGGCTCCTGTGGCGGCATGTTCACCGCCAACACCATGTCCAGCGCATTCGAGGCGATGGGCATGAGCCTGCCGTATTCGTCGACCATGGCCGCGGAAGACGAAGAAAAAGCCGAAAGCGCGGCCCGCTCGGCGGAAGTGCTGATCCAGGCCATCGAGAAGGACATCAAGCCGCGTGATCTGCTCACGTTCGAAGCCTTCGAAAATGCCATCACACTGATCATGGCCGTGGGCGGCTCCACCAACGCCGTGCTGCATCTGCTGGCCATCGCCCAGGCCGCGGACGTGAACCTCACCATCGACGACTTCGAGCGCATCCGTGCCAAGGTGCCGGTGTTCTGCGACCTCAAGCCCTCCGGGCGTTTCGTGGTCACCCAGCTGCACGCCGCCGGTGGCATTCCGCAGGTGCTCAAGATGCTGCTCAACGCTGGCCTGCTGCACGGCGACTGCCTGACCATCACCGGCGAAACGCTGGCCGAAACCCTGGCCGACGTGCCGGATGAGCCGCCGAAGAGCCAGAAAGTCATCCTACCGATGGAAGAGGCCCTGTATAAGTCCGGCCATCTGGCCATCCTGAAGGGCAATCTGGCTGAAGAGGGCGGCGTCGCCAAGATCACCGGCCTCAAGAATCCGGCCATCACCGGCCCCGCCCGCGTGTTCGACTCCGAAGAAGAAGCCATGCAGGCCATCGTCGACGAGAAAATCGTCTCCGGCGATGTCGTCGTCATCCGCTACGAAGGCCCGAAAGGCGGCCCCGGCATGCGCGAAATGCTCTCGCCGACCTCCGCCATTGTCGGCCGCGGCCTAGGCGAAGAAGTCGGCCTGATCACCGACGGCCGTTTCTCCGGCGGCACCTACGGCATGGTCGTCGGCCACGTCGCCCCGGAAGCCGCCGTCGGCGGAAATATCGCGCTGGTGCAAGAAGGCGACACCATCACCATCGACGCCCGCGAGCGTAAGTTGCATCTGCACGTCAGCGACGAAGAACTTGCGGACCGCCGCAACGCCTGGCAGCCGAAGCCGCCGAATGCCACGCGGGGTGTGTTGGCTAAGTATGCTCGGTTGGTTGGGACGGCTTCGAAAGGGGCGGTTACGGATCAGGGCGACGATTGATTGGCACTGGTTGAGTAGCCGTCTATTGAAAGCCCGCTTCGTGCGGGCTTTTTTATGTTCATCGATTCTGAGATGCTTTAAGCGAACAGCGGGGAACGCCGGTCGTACGTGTTAAAACCTCATCGAAAAATCGGTATTCCGCTTTTCGATAACTCTAAGCTGTAAGTGTTTGAACAATAGGTAGCCAAGTATTGCTATACGAAAAAAGGTGTAATCGCTATACCTAGCTTCGTCCGTA
>NZ_AFNV02000026.1 GCF_000215955.2 Salinisphaera shabanensis E1L3A | reverse complement strand
ACCTGGTGGGTTTACACAGCTAGAGCGCGCCTGCGGATGCGCCGTGGCCAGCCGGTTCAGTCCACCCAGGGCACCGGCTCAGGTATTCGGTGCGACCTGCTCGCAACGCTCGATCACCGTGTCGTCGGCGCGTTTCGATAGCATGGCCGTGGCGCCTTCACCGCTGCCCTTGGTCCACCATTCGAGATCTTCGTTCAGGTAACGCACGCCGCTCGCTGCGCGGACCACCTGCAACTGCTGCGTGGTGTCCTGGTAGCGCACCAATGCGACTGTGTCGGTGGGGTAGGTGGCGCGCACGGTCGCGCCGCTGTCGCAGCGATAGGTCAACAACTGTACCGCCGGTGTCATCGGTGTCGACGAAGAGGTCTGGGGCGGTGTTTCGGGGGCGCCGGCACAACCGGTCGCCAAAAGCGCTGCGCCGAGCAGCGTACCGGCCGCGGTAGCCGAACGCGGAATAAAGAACATGGCAGGCTCCGTTGAGTATTGATTCGGCAACAAACACAGCTGACATTATCAACTGTTTTTCATGCCTTTATAAATCGAGGCGGGTGCGTGATCCGTCCTCGGTCGATAAGGCGTCGCCGCTGCTGGCCCCGCGGCGCGCACGTTTTGTATACACGGATCATCAGTCCGGCCGTTCAGCTGCTTTGGCGAAGGGCGATAGTCCGTCCAGCCTCGCATATCGCCATGAAGCGCGCGTGAAGATCTTTTACATCAGCCACGTATTTGGCGCCATAATTAGCCCTGTACATCCTTGTTTTGTCAGGAGCGTGCTGTGAAACGCGCACCCAAGATCGGCATCGGCATTCTCGGCGGGCTTGTCCTGCTGGTGTTGCTTCTGGTTGTTTTCGTGCTCGTGTTCGACTTCAATCGGATCAAACCGCTGGTCAACGAGCAGGTTTCGGCAGCGTTAGGGCGCGACTTTGCGATAAACGGCGACCTCGGCCTCGATTGGGAGCGCCCCGAAGGGGAACAGGGCTTGGCCGGTTGGGTGCCGTGGCCGCATGTACACGCCGAAGACATCACGCTGGCCAACGCCGACGGGTTCGAGGGCGAGACGATGGCCGAAATCGCGCGCGTGGATGCCTGGCTCGCGCCCCTGGGCCTGTTTGCCAAACGCGTGTCGCTACCGCGTATCGCGTTCAACCGTGCCGATGCCGCACTCATACGCCAGGCCGATGGCAGTGATAACTGGACGTTCGATATCGGCAACGACTCGACCGGCGAAGACGGCGATAGTGCAGAAGGCAGCGGTTGGTCGGTGGACGTGGATGAAATCGCATTCGACAAGGGCACCGTTCATTACCGCGATGCCACGCTCGATGCCGATATCGATCTCGCCGTCGAGCCGCTCGCCGAGGCCGTGCCGTTCGCCCAGATCACCGGCGACGACAGCGCGGTGAAAACCGACCCGGCCAGGGTGCGCGACTATGTGTTCGGCTGGACCATCGACGGCAGTTTTCGTGGCGCGCCGCTCTCGGGCGAAGGCAAGATCGGCGGCGTGCTCGCGCTCAAGAGCGATACCACGCCGTTTCCGGTTCAGGCCGATGTCAGTTCCGGCAGTACGCGCGTCCAGGTAGCCGGCACGATCCGCCAGCCGCTGAATTTCGGCGGCGCCGATCTGGATGTGGCATTTTCGGGCGCGAGTCTGGACAACCTGTACCGCCTGACGGGGGTAACGCTGCCGCCCACGCCGGCCTATTCCACGCGGGGTCATCTCACCGCCGAGATCGATCACGCCAAGGGTTCGACGTTCGCCTATCGCAATTTCGCCGGAAAGATCGGCGACAGCGATATTGGTGGCAATCTCAGTTTTGATCAGACCGGGGAGCGCCCCAAGCTCTCTGGCGAGCTTGTGTCCAAGCAGCTGCTGTTTGCCGATCTGGCACCGCTGATCGGTGCGGATTCCAACGAGCACAAGGCCGAGCGCGGTGAATCCACGCGTCAGCCCGCCGACAAGGTGCTGCCCGTCGAAACGTTCGATACGGCGAGCTGGGCGGCGATGGATGCCGACGTGAAGTTCACCGCCGAACGCATCCAGCATGGCGACACGCTGCCGTTGAACGATCTGTATGCGCACCTGGTGCTCGACGGTGGCGAGATTCTGATGGACCCGTTGCGCTTTGGTATCGCCAAGGGTGAACTCAATACCACGGTGCGTCTGGAAGGCAACAAGTCGCCGCTGGCTGCCCGTGCCGATCTGCATGCCCGCCGTCTGCAGCTGGATGAAATCGTGCCGGCGGTCGAAGCGCTCGAGGGCAGTCTCGGTGAAATCAACGCCGATGCCAGCTTTACCGGGACAGGCAATTCGGTGGCGGCGCTGCTCGGCGGGGCCGACGGCCGCCTGACGGTACTCATCGATCGCGGCGCGATCAGTCGCAATCTCATGGAGCTGGCGGGACTGAACGTCGGCAACTACGTGGTAGGCAAACTGTTTGGCGACGAACTGGTTCGGATCAATTGCGCGGCCGCGGATATTCCTATCGACAACGGTCTGGCTACGCCCACCGTGTTCGTTTTTGATACCGAGAACGCGATCGTCAATATCACCGGTGATATCGATTTCGGGCCGGAATCGCTGGACCTGACCATTACACCCAAGAGCAAGGGCCCGCGGCTGTTCACGTTACGCTCGCCGTTGTACGTGCGTGGCACGTTCGCTGAACCTTCGCCCGGCGTGAAAGCCGCGCCGCTGCTTGCGCGCGGGGCCGCAGCCGTGGCCCTCGGTGTGGCAGCGACCCCGGCCGCATCGCTACTGGCGCTGATATCGCCGACCGGCGGCGAAGAGAATCAGTGCGGTCCAGTGATCGAACGTATTCGTTCGACCGACGCGAATACCGAAAACGATAACGCCGGCTAGCCCGGCCGGCGCATCCGGAACCGCTGGTCGGCGCCGATCCTGAAATAATCGGCGGGCCCGCCGGCGCGCATGATCGGCTGGCCCGCTGCGGTGTCGTAGATGCCGTCGACGAGCAATTGTTCGTCGATATGCACGCCGACCACTTCGCCAAGCACCAGCCAGGTGTCGGTCTGGGCGCCATCGGCGCCGGTCAGCCGCACGACCTGGCTCAGCCGACACTCGAACGAGACCGGCGTTTCGGCAACCCGGGCCACATCGATCACGCGCGAGGGGGCCGGCGTCAGTCCCGCCAACTCGAATTCGTCAACGTCGGGTTCGACCGCGGCACAGCTTTCGTTCATCGGTTCGGCCAGTGACTCGGTGGCCA
Source organism: Salinisphaera shabanensis E1L3A (assembly GCF_000215955.2). GTDB lineage: Bacteria > Pseudomonadota > Gammaproteobacteria > Nevskiales > Salinisphaeraceae > Salinisphaera > Salinisphaera shabanensis. The sequence continues at coordinate 62,639 of NZ_AFNV02000026.1, read as the reverse complement.
GGTTCCAGGCGAACTCACCGGTCTGCTGAATATTGGCCACGCTGTCCTTGTAGCCCACGCTGGCGAAGCCGATGATCGGCGGGGTGTAGTTGAACGCGTTGAAAAAACTATAGGGGGCCAGATTGAGTGCGCCGGCCGTGCTCTTCGACGAAATCCAGCCGATCGGCCGCGGCGCGACCAGCGCATTGAACGGGTCGTGCGGCAGACCGTGGCCGTTGCGTGGTTCGTAGAAGTGAAAGCCTTTCTGATCTGTCATGGTCCGTTCCTTGTCGGGCCGCAAGCGTAGAACGCGATCCTAACCCGTGAGTTCCACCGTGCAAGGCGCTCAACCACGCGCGGTCATCCGATCCACGATATGGGCGGCGATCGGCAGCGCCGAGGTCGCAGCCGGCGAGGGCGCATTGCAGACATGCAGCGTTCGCGGGGTGTCCACGAACCGGAAATCACCGATGAGCGTGCCGTCGCGCGCGACCGCCTGGGCGCGCACGCCGGCCGGGTGGGGGGCGAGATCCGCCCGCTTCAGATCGGGACAGTAGCGTTGCACCTGGGCGAGATAGGCGCGCTTGGACAACGCATTACGCAGTTCGTGAATGCCGGGTTTGATATGACGCGCCAGCATACGGCGAACGCCGGCAAAGGCGAGCATCTCTACCGTATCCCGGGCGCTGAAATCACCCAGGCGATAGCCCTCGCGTGCGGTCGCAAGCACCGCATTGGGGCCGACGGTGATCGAACCGTCGATCATGGGCGTGAGATGGACGCCCAGAAACGGCATCGCCGGATCGGGAACCGGATAGATGAGATGGCGTACGAGATCGTGGTGTTCGTTGCGCAGCCGGTAATATTCACCGCGAAACGGGCAAACGATGAAGTCGGGTTCGATATCGAGCATACGGACCAGCCGATCTGCCATCAGACCGGCACACGCGACGATCTGATGTGCATGCAGCGTTTCTGCCAAGGTGTCGACTACGACTTCGCTGGCGTATTCCTGCAAGCCCTGTACGGCTGTGTCGCAACGAATCTCGCCGCCCGCGGCTTCGATATCCGATGCCAGAGCCCCACTGACTGCGCGGTAGTCGACGATGCCGCTTGTCGGTACATGAATCGCCGCGACACCGTGAACCGCGGGCTCGCGCTCGGCGAGCGCGTCCGCATCGAGCCAGTGGCGTTCGATGCCGTTGGCGCCGATACGATCGAACAGCGTTTCAAGACCGGCCCGCTCGTTTGCAGCGGTCGCGACCAGCAGTTTGCCCGGCGTATCGAACGGTATGCCGTGCTGCGAGCAGAACGTGCGTGTGGCTGTATTACCGGCTACACAGAACCGCGCCTTCAGCGAGTCCGGCGCATAGTAGACCCCGGCATGGATGACACCGGAGTTATGTCCGGTTTGATGGGCCGCGACATCGGCTTCCTTTTCGAGCAGAAGCAGTGATCGGCCCGGGTGTCGGTGCAACAGTTCGCGCGCAGTGGCCAGGCCGACGATGCCGCCGCCGATGACGATGAAATCGTACATGGTGCGATTGCAGCAGATAGGCGCCGGCTGTGCCAGTGGTCGTGCCTCGGGCGAGCGCATTCACCCGCGTAGACAACGTGGCGGCTGGCCCGCCTGATCTGTCGGAGCATGCGACGTGCGTCGTATGATCACGCGTGGTTAATCGAAGAGCACAAGCTATGGATGAATGGGTTGAACGCGCGATGGCGCGCATGCCGAACGTGCCTGCCCTGTTCGGCTGGCTGGGGTTGAACCGTCGCGGCGAGTGGCTGATTCAAGGCGATGTGATCAACCACCGGCGTATCGTCGACACGATCGCGCGCAACTACGGCGTGGACGAACATGGTCGCTGGTTTTTCCAGAACGGCCCGCAGCGTGGCTATATCACGCTCGAATATGCGCCGTTGATCGCGCGCGTACAGGCAGACGACAGCCTCGCCGTGCATACCGGGTGCCGGGTCGAAACCGCCCGCGCGCTTTATCTGGACGAAGACAGCACGGCCGTTCTGGATACGCCGGAGGGCGCGGTGCTTATTCAGGGCGCCGAGCTCGCCTGGGTACTCGAGCGACTACGCAAGACCAGTGGCGACGAAGAAATCGACGAGTCGGCGTTGGCCAGCGCGCTCGAGGCGACCAGCGGCGCGAAGACCGATTTGGAACTCGTTTTCGGCAGCGAGCGGCTGCCCGTCTATCGCTGCGACCGGGCCGATATGCCGACGACGCTGGGCTTTGTGCGTGAGCCGGCCCCGCGTGAAGACGAAAACAGCAATTAGACGATCGCTGCTATCGTTACGCGGCGTGTTTTCAGTTTCGAGACTCTGTGATGGATAAAGCGATCAGCCAGTTTGATGTGCCGAAACTGGCGGAACTGCCCGAGGATATTCGCGAGCGCATTCTCGCCGTTCAGGACAAGGCCGGCTTCGTACCCAATGTGTTCTGGGTATTGGCGCATCGCCCGGACGAGTTCCGCGCGTTTTTCGCTTATCACGATGCGCTCATGGAAAAAGACAGCGGACTGACCAAGGGCGAGCGCGAAATGATTGTGGTCGCGACGTCCGGCATCAACCAGTGTCAGTACTGCGTGGTCGCTCACGGCGCGATTCTGCGGATTCGCGAAGCCGATCCGTTGATTGCGGACCAGATTGCAGTCAATTATCGCAAGGCCGATATCACGCCCCGCCAGCGCGCGATGCTGGATTTTGCGGTGCAGGTGTCGAACGCTGCCCACACTGTCGGGCCCAACGATCATGCCCGGTTGGCCGAGCACGGTTTTTCGGCAGACGATATCTGGGATATCGGCGCGATTGCCGCATTCTTCGCGCTGTCCAATCGCATGGCCAATCTCACCGCAATGCGGCCCAACGACGAGTTCTATCTCATGGGCCGTATGCCGCGCGACGCCAAGGCCTGATCATGGCCTGGCGCTATTGGTGCGATCTAAGCGGGCCGGAACTTGCTGCGATCGCCAACGACGCGTCGGTCGCCATCCTGCCGGTCGCCGCAGTTGAACAGCACGGCCCGCATCTGCCGTTATCCACGGATGTGACGATTGGCGAAGGCTTGCTCGCAGGCGCGCTCGAGCACTTGCGTAACGACAGCGCGCCCGTCTTCGTGTTGCCGACGCTCGCCGTCGGCGCGAGTCTGGAACATACCGGCTTTGCCGGTACGCTCAGCATTGCGCCGGAGACGGCGATAACGACGATCGAATCGATCGGCGCATCACTCGCTGCGGCCGGCATTCGGCGGCTGTTGCTTTTCAACAGCCACGGCGGCAACAAGGCGGTACTCGATCTGGCCGCGCTCAAGCTGCGCGCTGCCCACCGCATGCTGGTCGTCAAGGCGAATTATTTTCGTTTTGCGCCCCCCGCGGCTTCGCTCGCTGCCGACGAACTGGCGCACGGTTTGCACGGCGGGGCGCTGGAAACGTCGCTAATGCTGCATCTGGCACCGGCCAGCGTGCGCCGTGAGCATATCGCCGAGTTCAAGCCAATCGGCGCCCAGCGGGCCGACGCGGGAAGCACGCTGCTACCGGAAGGGGATGCCGGCTTTGCCTGGATGGCGCAAGATCTGCACCCGCAGGGCGTGGCGGGCGACGCGCGTCTGGCCAGCGCCGAACATGGCGCTGCGCTGGCGGCGCAGTTCAGCGCGCGTCTTGCCCAGGTCATCGACGAAACACAGACGTTTGATCTGGCGACGCTCGGCGGCGTCTAACATAGCGCCAGCCAGTAAGCGATCAGTTGTCGGTCGCGGTCGCGTCTTCCGGTGATGTGCCGAGTACCTGGTCCAGCCAGTGGCCGGCGCGGGTGGCCTTGGCAGTCAGATAACGACGGTTCTGGTGCGTCACCCGGCCATAGACACCGCTGCGCTGTACCACCGTCACCCCGCCGCGGCTCATCGCCGCGATCTTGGACGGATTATTGGTTAATAGTTCGATCTGCCGGATCTCCAATTGAGCCAGCATTTCCAGTGCCACATTGTAGCGGCGTTCGTCGTCGCCAAAGCCCAGCACATGATCGGCGTCCACCGTATCCAGCCCTTCATCCTGAAGGCTGTAAGCGCGCAGCTTGTTTGCGAGCCCGATGCCGCGGCCTTCCTGGGCGAGATAGAGCAATACGCCGCCACCATGATCGGCGATCTTGGCCACGCTCGAGCGTAGCTGCTCGCCACAATCGCAACGCAGGCTGCCGAACAGGTCGCCGGTCAGACAGGCCGAATGCAGGCGCACCGGCACCGCGTCGGCCCATTTCTCCGGGTCGCCGATCACGATCGCCAGATGTTCGCGCATGCCGTCGGCTTCACGAAACAGCACGAAACGCGAGCGCGGCGCATCGTCGAGCGGTACGTCCGCTGCGCTGATGCGCTTGAGAAAATTGGGCGCGTTGTTTTCATAGTTGGCGACGGCATCGGTGTCGGTGGCCAGCAGGCTGCCGTCCTTGACCCGAGCTTCGATGGCTGCCAGCCGATCGGCCGCGACCGGCGCGGTAATCGCGGCCGGAATGAGCAGGCCGCGGCGCATGAGCGTAAGCCCGGCGGCGTCGCCGCCAGTTGTCTTTTGTATGGCCTTGGGTTCCGGCTGAGTCTGCGGGTGGCGTGCACAGGCCCAGTCGATGACTTGTGTTGCTGTGTTGTCGGCCGTAATCGGCAGCGCTGCTGCATCGCCGTCGGTATTGAGACCCAGCACTTCCAGGCGATGCTTGGTGACAATCAGCGCGCAGGGGTTGCCGGCATGCTCGGCTAGACGCTGCAACGCAGCGTCAGTCATGCCTTCGAGCGGTGCGACAAGGGTGGCGCGATGCGAGTCGTCGGTCTGGGGGTCGCTGTTACGGATGAGTACGGGCAAACCGCGCCGCAAATCGAATATCGAACGTTCCACCTGTCGCATACTGTCTCTCGGTATGGTCCCGTTTTGTAAAACTCAAGCGACGCGCGCTCGAACATGCACTGATTGCTGGCCACAGGCGCTCGCATGCGGCGCGGCATTATCCTAGAGTCGGTGGCCCGCGCGGTAGCCCGCGCCGCGTTCGACAAACGCCCGCGATGAGCAATGAATGCCTGTGATGGACGACGATTACGCCTGGCAATTGATTCAGGATGCACGCAATTCAAGGCGCGTCGCGCCGGCGACACTCGGCGATATGAATGTGCAGCGCACATCTATCGTAATCGATGAAAGCTACGGTTGGCAGTTCGACGGCGAATTGTCGGTCTCGGTCGCGGCATTGTTGGATACATTGCTGCCGGTCGCGCTCGGTGGGCCGGATTTCGTAATCGCGCAGCTCGGGCAGAGTCTGGATGGGCGGATCGCCACCGAAAGCGGGCATTCCCATTACGTGACCGGTGAGGCCAGCCGCGTCCATCTGCATCGGCTGCGCGCGCTCGTGGATGCCGTAATCGTCGGCGCCGGTACGGTCGCCGCCGACGACCCCCAGCTGACCGTGCGCCACGTGCCGGGGGCGAATCCGGTGCGTGTGGTGATCGATCCGCGTGCGCGGCTTGCGGCCGATCGCAAGCTGTTCAACGATGCCTCGGCGTCGACGCTGCACGTTGTGGGGCCACACGCGCCGGCCAGCCCGCCCGGTGTCGAGCGTGTCGTGCTCGGTTGCGACGACGAGGCGATGGATCCTGCCGCCATTCTAGGCCTGCTCGCCGAACGCGGCCTGACGCGGGTATTGGTCGAAGGCGGCGGCGTGACGATTTCACGATTTCTGGATGCCGGTTTGCTCGATCGCCTGCATGTCGTGGTGGCCCCGATGTTGATCGGGTCCGGGCGCCCGGCGCTCTCGCTGGCGCCTATTGAAAAACTGCACAGCGCGCTACGACCGTCCTGTAAAAGCCAGGTCATGGGCGACGACATGTTCTTCGATCTCGACCTGCGCGCTTCGTATCAGCCCTGAAGCGCTGGCTCGCGCCGCCACAGCACAACCGCGCCCGGCGAGCTGGATACGAGCACCAGCGCGCCGTAGCACAACGACAGCGCCACGCCTTCGTGCGCCGGCAGACCGACGAGCGTCCACACCACGGCCGCGGCGCCTTCGCGCAAACCCCAGCCGGCAATCGACAGCGGCACCGCCATCGCCATGAGCACCGGCGGGATGAGCCAGATGAGTTCATCCAGCGGCGTGGCCAGTGCGATTGCCTGGGCACAAAGCAGGAATACGCCGATATAGCTTGCAACCACCAGCAGCGAGCTGGCGAATTGCGCCGGCCAGACGCTGCGGGCGAGCAGGCTGCGATGCGTATTTCCGAGAAAACGTAGGGCCGATACGCGCGTTTGGGGATAGCGGTAAGCCACCGCACCGGCGCTGCCGATTAGAAGCAGTATTGCGACGAGCACGACAAAAGCCTGTATCGCGGAAAAGCCCGCCATGGGCAGTCGCTGCGCTACGCCGGCCGTTAGCGCGGGCGCCTGCCAGAGTGCGACGACAGTGACCAGCGCGAGTGAAAGCTGGCCGGAAAAACGCTCGATGAATACGGCATGCCAGGCGGCCGCGGTATCGGTATCGCGGCGTGCATGGCGCCAGGCGCGATGCGCGTCGCCGAGTACGCCGCCCGGCAGGACCTGATTGAGAAACGTGGCTAGATAATATTCGCGGATCGCCGCACCGATCGTCAGCCGCAGGCCCACGCAGCGCGCGGTCAGGCGCCAGCGCCAGGCCGAGATGACGACCTGCGGCACGGTCAGCGCGAGTGCTGCTGCCAGCCATTCGTAATCCAGATCTTGAAACTGGTTCGCCAGAGCAGTCAGATCGATGCGCCAGACGACTGTGCCGACCAGCGCCGCGCTGAACAGCGCGCGCAGCGTGAAACGCCAGCCGCCTCGACTCATGGACTGGGTGTTGCGAACAGATCCTGATGGCCGACGGTGATCGATAGCTCGCCGGCCTGGAGTGACTGCATACGGGCGGCAGCCCAGGCATCGATACGCGCACTGGCCTCGGGGGCCTGTTCGCATGCGGCGCGGCGCCAGCCGTCGATTAGCGCTGCGCCGAGATCGGCGCGTGTTGCATCGATATTCCAGGCGCTCTTGGCAAGCGTTGCACGATAGCCTTCGTGCTCGAACGCCTGTTGCAGCACCGCAGGTGCGTGCGCGCCGAGGGCTTCGCCAAAGCTTTTGTCACGGTGCTGATGTGCCCCCAGCAGGCCGGTTATGAATGCGTCGTCGGTCGAGGCCGGGGCGAAGTCGATATGGCCGTCGATACTGAGAACGAACAGCACGGCCGCCCCGTGCGCGGCACAGGCCTGAGCGAGGCGCACGATCCATGCGCGGGTGACCAGGTCGAATAATGCCGCTGCGGTGACCAGGTGTGCGCCCGCCAGTGCGGTTTCGAGGCCGTCGCCGGTGAGATCCAGCGCTTGCGTTTCGATCGCGACGGGCGCGCCATGGGCATCGGTGAGCGAATGCGCGCTCGCCTGGACTGTCTCGAGCAGCGCGCAGTCGTGATCGATAAGACGCCAGTGCTGAGGGCCGGGCAGGCGCGGGGCAAGATAGCGCATATTCGAACCGCGGCCGGCGCCGAGGTCCACGATGCGCCGACGACTGGCGGCCTGACGAGCCAGCCATTCGGCCGCGGCATCGGTCAGGGGCATAGCGCGGGCCTGGTGATCGGCCGGTTCGCGCAGGCTAAGCCAGTCTGCTTCGAAAAAGGCATGTGGATTGGATTCGCTCATCGCGCGAGCACGGCCGCGAATTCGCGTGCCGCCGCTGCCCAGTCGCGTTGCCGTGAACGCGCAATGCGTGCCGCGGCGGCGGCACATCCGCGTTGTTCGGCATCATCGATAAGCGTATGCAGGGCTTGTGCAAGCGCGTTCGTATCGCCGGGCGCGACTACGATGCCGGCGCCGGCCGGCACGGTATCCGCGAGCGCGCCGCCTGTTGTGGTGACGATCGGCAGTCCGTGCGCCACGGCTTCGTCGATGACCATGCCGTAGCCTTCGTAGTACGAGGCCAGCACGAAGATGGCCGCGCGTTCGTAGTAGCGCTCCAGCGCCTGCGTGTTCTGGCTGCCGTGCAGACGGATACGCGATGAAAGACCGTGGCGATCGACCGCCTGGTGCAACGCCTTCGTTTCGTCGGCATCGCGTTTATCGTCGCCGACGAAATCACAGACCCAGTCGAGATCACGGAGTTGAGCGAGGGCATCGACGAGCAGGCGATGACCTTTGCGGGGAATGATGCTGGCGACACAAAGCAGACGAGGCGCGCCCTGGTGTGCAACGTGCGCGAGTGTGGCCGGGCGTACGCCCGGTTCGATGACCGTAATAGCGTCTTCGCGGGCCAGGGCGAGCGATACGAGACGGCGTGCAGTGAAACGACTCGTCACGATGATTCGCGTGGCACAGGCAAGCACACGCCGCTCCGATTCGAGTAAATGCGCCTGAGTTGCGTCATCGAGACCGGTTTCATCACAAAGCGGATGATGAAGCAGGACGATGAGCGCTCCTTGGCCCGCATGGCGTTCGACGACCTCGGGTAGCCCGCCGGCAGCGAGCCCGTCAACGATGACGGGCATACGTGGCGAGGCGCGCGCCAACGTACGATCGAGCGCGGCACGGGCGGTATCGTCGGCGACGGGGAACGTGCCCGCCAGTTCGACGACCTCTATATCAACGCCATCCGCCTGCAGACCGTCGATAATGGCGCGGTCGTAAACGTACCCGCCGGTGGGCTGGTCGAGCGCGCCCGCGACGACGAATGCGGCCGCGGTCACACGTCGCCCTCGTAGCTTGCCCAGGCGATATGCGACTCCGCCAGCGTTACGCGCATTGCGGCAAGCGATCGCGCGCTATCGCCGAGATCGCCGGCTTGAATGGCGGCGCGCAGCCGGTCGAACACGGCCTTGGCGAGAAATTCGGTGGTGGTGTTGCGCCCTTTGAATTCGTCGACGTCGTCGAGGTTGCGCATATTCAGTTCGCCGAGCGTTCGCTTGAGCGCATCGCTGGCCAGGCCGATGTCAATGACGAGATCGTCGTCGTCGAGTTCGGCGCGCATGAACGATACGTCCACGACATAGGTTGCGCCGTGCGTATGCTGGGCCGGGCCGAAGATTTCGCCGTTGAAGCTATGGGCGATCATGAAGTGATCGCGAACGGTCAGGCTGAACATGTCGGGTCCTTTATTGAATTCGAAACAGAAAACGCGCCGTCAGGGGTAACGGATGCGCTGACACAGGCTATTGTCGTCTGGCGAGGCCAGACGATGCATGACCGCCGGCAAATCGTCGAACGCGGCATCTTCGAGCTCGAACAGTGCATCGAAGCGCGCGTCGGCAAGCAGCGACACCGCGAGCGCCAGTCGAGCGCCGTGATCGCGCCGCGCGCGGCGGCTCGGCGAAACGGCGCCGACCTGGCTTGAGCGCAGCGTCAGCCGCTGGGAATGAAAAGCGCCGCCCAGGGCGATTGTTACTGGCGTGGCACCGTACCAGCTCATTTCCAGGACCGTCGCTTCGAATCCGGCCAGGGCGATAGCGCTATCCAGGCCGGCGCCGGTAGCACTGGCATGAACAACGATATCGCGATCTGTTGTTGCGGTATCCGGGGCGCGAAAGCGCGCGCCCAGGGCTTCAGCCAGCACGCTCTTTCCTGGATCGATATCCACGAGTTCGACATCGGTGCCCGGGATGGCTGCGGTCAGACCGGCGATCAGTGCGCCGATCACACCTGCGCCCACGATGGTGACCCGATCGCCCACACCGATACCGGCGTCCCAGAGCGCATTGACCGCGGTTTCCATATTGGCGGCAAGCACCGCCCGCGCCGCGGGTACATCGGCCGGCAGTTCAACCACGGCATCGGCGTTCACGACATAGCGCGTTTGATGTGGATACAGACAGAACACGTTGCGGCCGATCCAGTTCGGCGGGCCGTCTTCGACCACGCCGACGTTGGCATAGCCGTGTTTGACCGGCCCAGGCAGACTGCCATCCTGAAACGGGGCGCGCATACGCGAGTATTCGCTCTCGGGCACTGCACCGGCGAAAACCAGCGTTTCCGTGCCGCGGCTGATCGCGGAATAGAGGCTGCGTATCAGAAGTTGTTCGCCCTCGCGTTCGGGCAGTGGCTCGTCGCGCAGACGACAGGCGTAGGGCGGTTCCAGCCACAAGGCCCGAGCGAAGCGATCAGTCATGGCATGTCACGCAATTGAAACAGGATGAAGCGCGCTCGCGTAAACTCATCAAATTACGCCGTCGCATGCGTTGCGACGTGGGCGACAAGGAAGCCGGCGCCGATGCGTAGGCTTAGCGAGTACGATCTTCTGTGCGAAATGTAACCCGCATCATACCTTCGCGGCGACTGGTCGTTGGCGTATCGGCGCCAACCAGCCAGTCGGCGCGCGCGAGAGTGCAACCGGGCGCGCGTTCGTTTATTTTCGAACTGCTGGCGGGGTTGGTGGCGCTCGGCGTCGGCACTGAAATACTGTTGTATGCGCTGGGCGGGCCGGTTGCGCTACGCGCCTGTGCGGGCGGTCTGTACCTGGCCCTGGCCGTCGTTCTGTATGGCTGTCGGGGCGGGTGTCCGCAGCCGTTCGGCTGGGCCAACCGCATCACGCTGATACGCGCGGCGGCGGTGATGCTGCTGGCTGGCGCCGGTATGTTCCCGGCTTTTCTGGCTGCCAATGTGTATGCGTTCGCCGCGCTGGCGGTGGTTTGTCTGCTACTGGATGGGGTGGACGGTTGGGTCGCACGGCGTACCGGCTGCAGTGGCGCATTCGGCGCCCGTTTCGATATGGAGCTCGATGCCTTTTTCCTGCTTGTGTTGTCGGTCGTGCTCGTCGCGCTCGACAAGGCGGGGCTCTGGGTGCTCGCAATCGGTCTGGCGCGCTATCTGTTCGTGATCGCCCAGGCATGCCTTCCCATGCTTAGGCGGCCGCTGCCGCCATCGCGATTGCGCAAGATTGCCTGTGTCTGGCAAGGCGCGACGCTCATGGTCTGCCTGTTGCCGGCGGTCAGCGCAACGGTAGCCAGCTCCGCGCTCGTTATCGCGTTGGCACTACTGATGCTGTCATTCGGGCGCGATATCGCATGGCTCGTCCGCCAGGCGGGCGAAACCATGCGCGTAATCGGCTAGCTAGCGCGTGGTCAAGCAGGCACACGGGGCCAGATGCGCGACCTTGTGTGATGTACTGCCGATCACCAAGCCCGTGAAATCGCTCAAGCCGCGTCGACCCATGATAATCAGATCGGCGTCGGCGCGCTCGGCGGCCGCAACGATCTGCTGGACCGGGTCGCCGCCAACAATCTCCGTCTCGATGTTTTGACAGCCCGCGCCTTCGAGCATGTCACGCGCCGCACTGATCGCGGACTGCCCCGCAGCTTTCAGCTCTTCCGGCGAGGGCTGCAACGTGATCGCCGCGCCCCCGAGCGCAAGCGTTTTTTCGTGGCCCGTGTGCTGGGGTACATGCACGATATGCAACGCGGCGGTATAGCGTTTGCCCATATCGGCAGCGATCTCGATAGCCCGCTTCGAGTGCTCGGACCCGTCGACCGCGATCACGATTGTTTCGAACATCTTCGTTCTCCCTTCTAAAGCCGTCGTACGTTCAGCCTACACACGAGAGTACGGATGAAAAGCGTATGCACAATTTAACTAGCGAATACTTTCATACGTGTAATGTACATCTAATGTCGTGCCGTGTAGTATTTTCGATAGGCATGAAAAGCGGATGGCGCTGACCATGCGTCGTCCGTGGGGACTGGGACGACATGAAGGCACGCTTTTTCGACCGGCTGATCGATCAAGGCACGCTCGTTATCCATTACCCGGATTCGAACACGCAGATCATCGGCCAGGGTAAGCCCACCGCGCATATTCACTTGCGCGAGCGCAGGGTGCTGGCGCGTTTGCTTTCCGACCCCGAAATGGCGTTCGGCGAGGCCTATATGGACGGCGACTGGTGGCCGGGCGAGGGCGGGCTGCTGGCGTTGTTCAAGTTGTATTTCGCGAATGCGAACAACTTTGATTCCAGCCGTATTCTGGATATCGCGCGCCATGCCTTGCGCGGGCTACGCGAGGCGAACTCGCGGCTGCGCTCACGGCGCAACGTCAAGCACCACTACGATATCGACCACGAGCTGTTCGCCCGGTTTCTCGATAGCGATATGCACTACTCTTGTGCCTACTTCGAATCCGCCGACATGGATCTCGAAGCGGCCCAGCAAGCCAAGTGTCGGCATATTGCGCGCAAGCTCTGTCTCGAGCCGGGCGATCGTGTGCTCGACATCGGCTGGGGGTGGGGGGGGCTGGCGCTCTATCTCGCTCGCCATCACGACGTGAACGTGACCGGTTTGACGCTATCTGACGATCAGTACGCGTATGCGCAAGCCCGCGCCGACCGTGAAGGCTTGCGCGAGCGTGTGCGTTTTCTCAAACAGGATTATCGCGAGCACCAGCTCGATGGCGGCAGCGGCTACGATGCGATCGTGAGCGTGGGCATGTTCGAGCATGTCGGCCGGCCGCAGTTCCAGATCTTCTTCGACCAGGTTCAGCGCCTACTCAAGCCGCACGGTCGGAGCCTGATTCATACCATCGGGCGCAGCGGCCCACCGGTCGAGGACACCCACGGCTGGATCGAGAAATATATTTTCCCGGGCGGCTATGTGCCATCGCTGTCCGAGGTCGCGCCCTGCGTGGAAAAGACCGGTATGAGCCTGTCGGACCTGGAAATCTGGCGGCTGCACTATGCGCGTACGTTGGCCAGCTGGAACGAACGCTTCCAGCAGCATCGCGACGTTTTTCGCGAACGTTTCGGCGAGCGCTTCTGCCGGATGTGGGAGTTCTATTTACTCGGTTGCCAGGCGATCTTCCGCTGGGGCGAACTGGTGGTATTTCATATCCAGCTTGCACAGCGCAACGATATCGTGCCGGTCACGCGCGATTATCTGTACAAGGAACGCGTCGAGGCACCGCGCCGCATTCAGGACAACGAGTTCGACTGGACCGGCTGAGCGCCGCGTCGGCACATGACCGACACCACGGCAGCGCCGGCGAACAGGGTGGTGCATAGCGCCAGGCCCCAGACGTTGATGCCGAGCGTTTTTGCGTATTGGCCGCTACCTATCGACACGGCTGCCGGGATGAGTTCGAAGCCGGCCAACCGCTCGAGCGCGAGGGCTATGCCGATGATCACGCCGGGCCAGAGCGCCAGGTGAAAGGACAGCCGACCTGCGCCCGGTAGCCATGCGAGCAGAAATATCGGCGCCAGGCCCATGATCGCGGTACCGCTGATCGTGGTCGCCGCAATCACGGCAGGGCCGACGCCGTCGATATAGAGCGATAGCAGCGGCAGGTTGCCGATTACGGCGATGACCCATACCGCCCGCCGGCCGCGACGCTGGTCCTGACGAGTCGGTACCGCGCGGGCAACGCGCCAGTCTCGAGCGCTGAACTTGGCGGTTGACGCGAAGGTGGAGTCGAGCGTCGAACCGGCGCTGGCGAGCATGACCGCGTTGAACAACAGCATCATGCCAAGACCCAGCGCCATGGGTACGGCAATGGCAACCGAAGGTGTCGGTGTGATGTGCTCGGCCAGCGCGTACAGTCCGGCCACACTGAAACCGGCGATCAGCGCGCCGCCAAGCAGTGCGGCAAGCATGAAACTGGCGACCATCTTGTGCGGCGGGCTAACGAAGGCGCGGTCGGTCAGCACGGGGTCGTGAAAGCCATAGGACAGCGTTTGCACGAGCGCGAGCACGGCAAAAGTGATGCCATGGGCACGCATGTCGGCGCTGATCAGCGCAGTGTCGTCGCTCGATAGACCGGTGGCTATGACATTCGGTGTGAGCACCGCGAGCGTCACGACCAGCAATACGGCAATCAGTACCATTTGTGCCGCGTCGGTCACGATCGAGGAACGCAGGCCGCCGCGCCGTGCGTAGTAGAGCGTCAAAGCGGTGAAGGCGATGACGGCGAGCCAGTAGGGCGTGCTGCCTTCGGTGCCGAAGTAAAGCGCGGCGACCTTGGTGTTCGACCAGATTTCGTTGAACAGACGAATGCCGATCACGATCAGAAACAGGCGCGTGGCCACGACGCCGTACTTGCGTTCGAGAAAGGCGGCCAGCGAGTTGTCGTGGCCGCGGGTGCGTATGAAATAGACGGCGATGGCCACGATGACGAACGCGAGCCAGTAGGTGGCATAGCCGATGCCGCCCCAGTAGCCGAAGGCAGCGGTCAGGTTCATGGCGTTGTCCACGCTCTTGGCCATGACCCAGGAAATAGCCGCCGACGCCCCCAGCAGCCAGATGCCAGGCGTACGCCCGGACAGGGAATGGCCGCCGAAGAACGCCATCGGCCCGGCGGCTCGGGGCGTGGCCTTGAGCACGATCAGCGCGTAGGCCGCGAAGACGAGCCACGGCATCAACGCGACCGCGCCGGGCAGCATTGGGTTCAGAGTCGGCCCTGCTCGCGAATCGGGTGCCAGCCGTCGGCGTTGGCACGGCCCAGCTGCTCGAGCATTTGCGGCAGACGTTCGTCAGCGCCGGCGCGAGCCCGCAGGCGTACGTCGAGCAGGTAGCGTTTCGTTTCGTCGAGGCTCAGCCCGCCGTCGATGGCGAGCGGGCCCTCGCTTTCGACCAGTGTCACGCGCAGGCCGTCATCAGACCGGCCGAGCGCGGCGGTAAAACGGCCCAGCGGCACCGGCGGGTTGAACAGTTGCCAGCGCGTGTTCACCAGGCTGATCTGGCCGGCGAGCGCGTCGAAGTGCAGTTCGTCGTCGAACACGGCCTCGGCGATGTTCACCCGCACGTCGCCGGATAGCGGCAAGAAGGTATAACCGCCGAGTTTCGCCAGCCAGCTGGCGGAGGCGCTGCCGGTGACGTTTTCGATGGTTGTCTGGCCGAACAGCGAACGCGACACATCGGCATCGAAACCGCCCAGATCCGAGTCGATATTGAGCCGCGCGCTGATACGGCCAAGTAGTAGCGACGCCGGCTTCAGGGTCCAGGCGACATTCTCGATGGCACCGTCGGGCCCGGAAATATAGCTGGCCCGGCCATCGAAAAGCGTGCCGGTGACGCCGCCCATCGCAATCGGGCCCATCTGTTCCGCCCAGCCCGCCGCAACACGTGCCGGCAGGAAGGCGACGAGGCCGATAATGAAGGTAATCAGGCCGATCAGCCCGTAGCGCAGGGCGCGCATCATGCGCTACCTCGCGCCAGTGTCAGTCGTGCCTGCACAGTGCCGGCTTCCTCGTCGCGGGTAATCGTCATCTGCTGGGCTGCCACACCGTAGTCGCGCTGAAGGCTGCGCAGCCAGAACAGCATCTGGTTGAAGTTCGCCTTCTCGAGCGTGACGGTGGCCTGATCGTCGTCATCCGGCTGGATACGCCGTACGGCTTCGCCGAGGCCATTCTCGCGGCTGGTGCTGTCCACGATAGACAGCAGCGAATCGTTGCGGCCCTGGATCCGGCGTTGCGTGTTATCGGCCTGGAGCAGCCGGGCTTCGTCCCGGATGCCGAGCATCCAGCGTGTTTCGTCGGCCTGCGCTGTCAGGCGCAGACGGCCTTCTTCAACGCTCGTATTCAGCGGTCGCCAGAGCCCGTAGTAGAACACGGCAATCGTCACCACGATCGCACAGACAATGACGGCGACGCGCTCGCGCGGCGCCAGGCCTTCGTACCATTGGCGTAGTGCGTTCATGTGGGCTCCGCGGTCACGCTGGCACGTATCTGGACGCCGTTGGCCGCCGCATCGGCGCTTTCCACGTTCAGCGTGGTGCCACGCTGACGCGCGAACCCGGCCCGCAACGCTTCGAGGGACTGCACGCTATCACCGCGCAGGCTTAGATAAAGCGCGCCGTCACGATATTGCAGCGACTGGATCGTCAGGCTCCCGGCCTGGCCGGCTACCTCGGCTGTCGCCTGTAGCAGGGGGAAAACGCCACCGCTGCCACCGCTGCCCCGGAGTGCGCGGATGTTCTGTTCGGCTTGTACCCTTAGATCGTTGATCGTACCGACCCGGGGAAATGTTTCTCGGAACACGCTCTCGCTGCGCGCTTCGAGCGTGTCGATACGCTGATGCAACTGGTAGCTTTCGATGCCGCGTGCGGCCAGCGCGATGAGCAGCCACGCCGCAGCAAGCCCGGCTGTGAGCCGAAACGGCTGCCACCATGCTTGCATCGCCGAGGCCCGTGCGAGTGCGCCCTGGCGCAGGTTGATAGCTTCGCGTGTATCGGCGTGGGCGAGCAGATGCGCGAGCAGGATCTCGTCATCGGCGTAGTCGACCGATTCGATATCGGGCGAGGGGTCGAGCGCGCGCTCGGGGGCCAGGCTTTGAGCTGCGGAATTCGTTCTGGCGCGCTCCAACACGATGCGCGCGGGCGGTGTGCAGCCACTGGCCAATACCGGCCAAAGTGCTTGTTCGCAGGCAAAACCGTGGCCGTGGCCCGTGCGGGTGAGCACGCGGTCATCGACCACAGCGACATGCCAGCTGTCACTTTCCGCCGCTGCGAGGGCGAGCACGTCCGGTACCGCCTGCACGATATCCAGGCCGGCGGTTTCACAGGCGTCGAGCAGGTGCTTCATCAGCGCGCGGTCGACCACCAGTACCGGCGTATCGCCGTCGGCATCGGCTTTGGCAGCGAGGGCGAAATGCAGATCGTCCACGCGCGTGACCAATCGGTCTTCGAGCGCAAAGGCCGCCGCCTGTAGTCGGCGTTTGGCCTGGCGAATCGGCGGTAACGTAACCCGGGTCAGCAGTACATCTTCGCCGGGGATCAGCAGCGTGCACTCGCGCCCATCGGCGGCCAACGCCGCATCGTCGACAGGGCCGCGCACGAGTTCATCGGCTGCATTCAGCCAGGCGGCCTGTTCGCCGTCGAAATGCACGATGAATCGTTCAGCCACGAATGCATACCCCCGGAGTTTCAGATCGCAACGCAGGCCCTGAAGCGGCGCGGCTACGGGCGCTACCCGATACGATCCAGCGCCAGTCTACCTGAATCAAAACGGGTTTTAACGTCTGCACGCTTTCGAGGTCGGCCACCATGGGTAACGCCCGACGGCATGCTTTCAAACGGGCGCACGACCGGCCGTCGACAACCGCTGGCAAGCGCCGTGGATCACTCGACATTGGTGCTGTGACGCAAGGTACGTACCGCGCCGTTGTCGCCGCGCTCGAGCACGCTGAAAAACTGTATCTGGGCACGATCGACGGTGATCTGGCCGGTGGCCAGGAAATAGTGCGTGACCACATCGAGGCGGTTGGCATCGATATCGCGACCGGCGAGCGCCGGGTCCTGCAGAAAAGCGTCGATCGATTCCCAGGGCTCGTCTGCACGGGATTCGACCAGCGCTTCGCCGGTGCTGGCTGGCAACTCGGGCGCGAGCGTTGCCAGTATCGGGGCCGGGGCTGTGTTGACGTTAATGGCGGTCAGCTGCGGCAGCGCACAGATATACGGCTGCAGGGCGGCATAGATTGCCGGGGTAACGCCCTTGACCAGCCGCAACTCGCTCGCACTGGCCATGAGCGTGTTCGCTGTCCGATAGGCCGGGTTCAGGCCCAGATAATAATCGTCCTCGGCGCCGTCGGGCAGGGTGGGGTTGATATCGGCGTCCAGCCAGTCGCGGGTGGAAGCTGCGATAGTGCGCGCCGTGATCTGATCGGTATCGGCCACCAGCTCGATCAGGCGCTGGAACTGTTCCTGGGCCGCGTCGACGTCGGAGCCGCTGAGATTGTTCAAGTTGAACCGCCCCTGAAGATCGATGAGTCGGCCCTGGAGCGCGCCGCCGTCGAGTGGCAGGTAGTCCACGGGCTGTGCCCATGCTTCATCGAGGCTGTCGATATCGCTGTTTTCGGCGTCCTGACGCAGCAGTTTGCCGAGCCAGTTTTCGATGCCCACCGCATACCACCAAGCTTGCTCTGACTGCCAGATATTGCCGCTTCGGTGCAAGGCGAGATTCATCTGCGAAAGCATGCTGGCGCCGATGATCGCGACCAGAGCTACGATGAGCATCGCGGTTAGAAGCGCAACCCCGCGCTGGTACCGGTCGGGCTTCATCTTCAACGCTCGGCCCCTGCGAGCATGAACAGCAGGCGCAGATCGCCCCAGGCCGAGGTGGTGACACGGAGTTCGATCGCAAGCGGCGGCGCATAGCTCGAAGCGATGGTGCCAGCCGGGGTCTGCACGCTTGTCGCGGATGCGCCGATGGTCGAATTCTCGGGCCAGCGGTCCTGCCACTCGCGGTCGCTATCGAGAAACCGCCATTCCACGTTCGATACATCTTCAAGCAACACCGATTCGACCGGTACGCTGTCCTGTGCCTGATCTAGCACGCGCCAGTGGGCGCGCACGAGGTTGTTGTCCTCGTCGATGCGATAGGCCACGCGTTGCAGATTGCTGCGAATGTCGCCCAACGGATTACGCCAGCCGTTGCGGGTGAACTGCAGACCGATATCCGGGCTGCCGAAGATTGCGGGCTGATTGTCGCCGAAGCTGTCACGGATCGGACGATTGACGATCTGTTCGATATCGTTGCGCATGCGCCAGACCGACATCTGTAGCGTTTTGCTGCGATCGAGCGCGGCCGTGACGGTTTCGCGGGTCGAGATCACCGACGACAGCCCGCCATAGGCCATGGCGGCCATGACCACGAACACGGCGATCGCGATCAGTATTTCGATTAGGGTAAAACCGGTCTGGCGGTCGGGCCCGCGCATCAGAAGTTCGAGCCGTAATCGCGAGCCGTATCTTCATCGGCCTGAGCGCCGTTGCCGCCGGCGGGCACGTTTTGAAGGGCGATATGCTGGGTGACGAAACCGCTGAGCAGTGCCACTGCATCGGCTTCCGGATCGCCGCTGTCGGGGGCGATACGAAACACCCGGATATCGATACGGCGCACATCGGGGTCGGGCGATTCCTGGATTTCGGCTTCCCAATGCCAATCCGCGTCGCCCATTTCGGTCTCGCCGTCTTCGGTCCCGGTGCTGGGCCATTGTTCGGCGATCTGATATTGAACGAGCTGATTGCGGGCGACCCATTGCGCGAGCGTACGATCGTGGATATAGCGGGCGTAGTCCGCATAGCGTGCGCCGCCGGAAATAAAGGCGCCGAGCGCGAGTGCAAGAATTGCGGTCGCAACAAGCACCTCGACGAGCGTAAAGCCGCGTTCGTTTGTCATCGCGGGCCTTCGATGCGCGTCATCTCGAGCGTGCCGCCGGCCTCGCCGGTCAGGCGGTAACGGTAATCCACGTCGTTCGCATAGAGCTCGAGTTCGAAGGGTACGAATTCACCGCTGGACAGCAATACTGCCTCTGGCCGTACGACGTCTTCTTCGTCTTCATCGGCCTGAACCAGTCGTGGTGTGTCGTCGCCGCGGTCGATGAGCACGATAACGAGTCCGTCGCCGAGTTCACGAGCGCGCAGCGGGATGTCCGGTACGTTAAGCGGCTGCCAGCCGTCATCACCCAGGCGCAGGAATCGATAGCCGCCTTGAGTGATGTCGAGCCCGATTTCCCGCCCGTAGAGAATGGCATCGTCGGCCGCGGTCTGGAGTAAGGCGTTTAGGCGCTCGGCTTCGGTATCGAGACGGTCGGCCGGGCCCGTCGGGTTGATCGAAAGCGACACGAACGCCAGTACCACGCCGATGATGAGGGCAACGACGAGTACCTCGATAAGCGTGAAGCCACGCTGTTGACCTCTTACGGGCACGTCCGGTTCGGCCGCGCGCTAGCTGTCGAGCGCCCAGTTGCCGATATCGGCGTCCGATTCCTCACCGCCGGGCCGGCCATCGCGGCCGAGCGTATAAACGTCGATCTCGCCGTGTTCGCCAGGGTTGCGGTAGTGATAGACATTGCCCCAGGGGTCAGTCGGAATACGATCCAGATAACCGCCGGACTTCCAGTTGCGCGGCTCCGGCTGCGTGGTCGGTTTGTCGACCAGCGCCGCGAGGCCTTGTTCCGTGGTCGGGTACTGGAAGTTATCCAGCCGGTATAACTTGAGCGCGGACTCGACGGCACGAATGTCCTGGCGTGCCTTGGCGACACGCGCTTCGTCCGGACGCGAGATAATCTGCGGCACAACCAGAGCGGCGAGGATGCCGAGGATGACCACCACGACCATGATCTCGATGAGCGTGAAACCGCTCTGTGCGCGCGGCGTTGCGGCGCGAAGCCCTTGTCGTGTCATTTCTTATCTACTCCTCGATAGCAATCGGTTGAGGTTGTAACTGAGTGTACGCGCGCACCGCGCGAGACGGTGCAACGCGGGGCTGGCGTTATTTGACCAGCTGGTTGAGGTTGAACACCGGCTGCAGGATGGCGAGTACGATAATCAGCACCAGCCCGCCCATGAGCAGGATCACGGCCGGGCCCAGTATGCCCATGACACCTTGCCGTAATGTTTCGACCTCGCGTTCCTGATGTTCGGCTGCTCGCCCGAGCATCATGTCGAGTTCACCGGAAATTTCGCCGTTGGCGATCATGTGCAGCGTAATCGGCGGGAACAGCCGTTCGCGCCCGAGTGCGCGGTGAATCGCCTCGCCTTCGCGGACCCTCGTGGAAGCGCGCTTGATGGCATCGCGCATGGGCAGGTTGGTGACCACATCGGCGCCGATGGTCATGGCATCGAGCGCCGGCACGCCACTGCGGGTAAGAATCGATAGCGTGCGCGTGAACCGGGCAGTGTTCACGCCGCGCACGAACCGTCCGATCAGCGGCACCTGCAGAATTCTCGCCTGCACCGCGCGCTTGAACGCTGGCCGGCGCATGCCGTAGATAAATGCCGTGACTGCTGCGCCCAGCCCCAGCGTGAGCAGCCAGCCCCAGACGCGCAGAAAATCACTCACCGAAATCAGACCCGTGGTGAGTGCCGGCAGATCGGCGCCCACGCTATCGAAAACCTGAACAAGATCGGGCACCACGGTGGTGAGTAGCGCAATCACGATGGCGATGGCCACAATCGACAGAAAGGCCGGATAGATCAGGGCAGCCATGACTTTCTGGCGCATCGACTGCTGGTCCTCGACGTAATCGGCCAGCCCGTTAAGAACCTCATCGATGCGCCCGGACTGTTCGCCCGCCGCGGTCGTGGCGCGATACAGCTCATCGAAGCTGTTTGGAAACTCGCCCAGTGCATCGGCAAGCGTATGCCCTTCGACCACCTGCGAGCGTACCCCGACGATGATCTTGCGCACCTTGTCGCTGTCGGTCTGCTCGGCGACCGCCTTAAGCGCTTCCTCCATCGGCAGGCCGGCATGGGTGAGGGTGGCCAGCTGGCGCGTGAACAGCGACAGTTCGGTAACGCTGATCCCGCGCCGAAACGAAATACTGCGCGAACCGCCGCTCTTGCGGTCCGACACTTCACTCACTTCGAGCGGTGTGAGGCCCTGTTCGCGCAGCTGGGCGCGAATGGCACGCGCGGCATCGCCTTCGAGAATGCCTTTCTTTTCACGCCCGCGCGCGTCGAGCGCGGTGTATTCGTAGGCGCCCATCAGCCTTCACGCGTGACGCGCAATACTTCTTCGAGCGTGGTGTTGCCGGCAAGCACGTTGGCGACGCCGTCGGCACGAATGCTGGGCGTGGACAGACGCGCATGTTTTTCCAGCTTCTGTTCCGAGGCCTGTTCGTGGATGAGGTTGCGCATCTCGTCATCCACGACCACCAGCTCATAGACGCCGGTGCGGCCACGAAAACCGGACTGGTTGCAGGCTTCGCAGCCAGCCGGTTTGTAGAGCGTGGGCGGGCTGTCCGGGTCGATGCCGAGCAGCTCGCACTCGCGGCGGTTGGCCTCATAGGGCGCACGACAGCTTTTGCATAGCGTACGCACGAGCCGCTGCGCCATGATGCCGATCAGGCTCGACGACAACAGAAATGGCTCCACGCCCATATCGCGCAGACGTGCGATCGCGCCGACCGCGGTATTGGTATGTAGCGTGGACAGCACCAGGTGGCCTGTCAGCGAGGCTTGTACTGCAATCTCTGCGGTTTCCAGATCGCGGATTTCGCCAATCATGACCACGTCGGGATCCTGACGCAGGATCGCACGCAGTCCGCGTGCGAAGCTCATGTCGACCTTGGAATTGACCTGGGTCTGGCCGATGCCATCGAGGTAATACTCGATCGGATCTTCCACGGTCATTATATTGCGGGTGTGATCGTTGATGCGCGTCAGGCCCGCATACAATGTGGTGGTTTTACCCGAGCCCGTGGGCCCGGTCACGAGCATGATGCCGTGTGGTTTGTGGATCAGCTCGTCGATCGTGCTGAGCGTATCTGCAGGCATGCCCAGCTGCGGAAGATCCAGCCGGCCAGCCTGTTTGTCGAGCAGACGCATTACCACGCGTTCGCC
This sequence comes from Salinisphaera shabanensis E1L3A, assembly GCF_000215955.2. Taxonomy (GTDB): domain Bacteria; phylum Pseudomonadota; class Gammaproteobacteria; order Nevskiales; family Salinisphaeraceae; genus Salinisphaera; species Salinisphaera shabanensis. The sequence continues at coordinate 40,369 of NZ_AFNV02000026.1, read as the reverse complement.
GTTACCGGATGGGATCGTCGATACACGTACGTCGACCGGGCGCCCGGCGATACGTACGGAAATACGGCCGTCCTGCGGCACGCGTTTTTCCGCGATATCGAGCTTGGCCATGACCTTCACACGCGAAATCAGGCGGGGCGCGAGTTGGCGCGGCGGGTTGAGCACCTCTCGCAACACGCCGTCGACACGAAACCGCACGGTCAAACGCGCTTCGAATGGTTCGATATGAATATCGGACGCGTTTTCCTTGATCGCTTCGGTGAGCAGGGCATTGATCAGACGAATGATCGGCGCGTCGTCCGAGGATTCGAGCAGATCGGCCGGCTCGGAGAGCGCACGCGCTGCATCGGTGAGGTCCATGTCCTCATCCATGCCTTCAACGATCTGCATCGACTCGTTGGCCTTGCCTTCGTAGTCGTTCTGCAGCAGAGCATCGAAAGAGTCGGCATCGACGCGCTCGATGCTGAGCGGTCTTCGGCAGTAGCGGCGGACTTCCGATAACGCGGCCTGATTGACCGGGTTACGCACGGTCACGTGCACCGTGCCGTCGCGCTGTTCGCCGAGCATGATGCCGTGGCGCTTGGCGAACGCGAACGGCAGACGATCAATCCCGCCTGGGCCCGCCACAGGGGCCGGGTCGTGTTCGACTATTGGTTCAAGGCTGAGCGTTTCGAGGCTGTCGCTCATGTTCGCTCCTGCCGTTGTCGGCTAGAAATCGTCGCCGCGGCGTTTATAGTTGCCCGCGTCGCGGTCCGTGTCACGTGGTGTGCTTTCATTGCCGCTCACACCGGAGTCCCGCGAGAACGAGTCACGATCGTCGTAATCTTCGATGGGCGGCAGCTGTGGACGCTGCTCCTCGCCCATCAGCGGGATACTTGTTTCGGCCTGCTGTTCCTGCAAGGAACGAATGTAATCGTACTTCTTGCGCGTAAAGTAGTCGGCCTCGCCGCCGCCACGCAGAATGGTCGGGCGAATGAAATTCAGCAGGTTGCGCTTGTTCTTTGTTACGGATCGATTCGTGAACAGCGCACCCAGGATCGGGATATCGCCGAGCACCGGCACTTTTTGTTCGGTTTCGACGACTTGATCATCGATCAGACCGCCGAGTACGAGAATCTGGCCGTTTTCGACTTCCACCGACGTGGTGAGTGTACGGTTGTTGGTAATCAGGTCCACCGCGCCGGTCTGGCTCGAGCCCTGGGCGATGCTCGAGACTTCCTGGTCGATAGTCAGCTGAATGGTATCGCCGGCGCTGATCTGCGGCGTGAAGCCAAGCGTCAGGCCCACATCCTTGCGTTCGATGGTCTGGAACGGGTTGGTCAGCCCGTTCGTGCCGCCACCGCCGGTGGTGCCGCTGGTGTAGTTGCCGGTCACGAACGGCACTTCCTGACCGACCTTGATCTCGGCTTCCTCGTTGTCGCGCGTGATCAGCGACGGCGTGGAAAGCACATTGGTGTTGGTATTCCCGGACAGCGCGTTTACGAGCACCGCAAAGCTGGTGCCGCTATCGCTGATGTTGCCTATGCCCAGATTGATGCCTTGCTGGACGAGCTCCAGCGGCGTGCCATCAAGCGCGAGCGACGGTACGACGTCGAGCGTGCGTGAATCGAGAATACTCGCGGCGGCTGGCCCGCCGTCTTCGAACACCGCGACGTTCACGCCCAGCTGCCGCGAACGCGACAGGGTGACTTCGGCGATGATGGCTTCGACCAGGACCTGGCCGCGCCGGATGTCGAGCTGATTGATGACCTGTTTGATCTGGCGCATCGTATCGGCTGGCGCGGTCACCACGAGCGCGTTCGCAGCCGGTTCGGCGATAACGGTCACGCCATTGCCGCCCAAACCGCCGCCGCTCGGACGCGTTTGGGCGCTGCCGGCGCTTGATGCCGCAGACGTGCTGCTCGGGCTGGCGCCGTTGCCGCTGGCAAAATTCTGAAGTACGGGCGCGAGCGTCTCTGCATCCGCGTAGTCGAGATAGACCACCTGGGTGCCGCCGGTTTGTTCGGTGGCCGTATCGAGATCGGCAATGATCGCGCGCAGCCGTAGGCGCTCCTTGCGTGCGCCGCTGATAATCACGCTATTGGTGCGTTCATCCGGTATAACGCTGAAGTTGACCGCTGCCGCATTGCCTGCGGCGCCCGACTTGAGCTGCTCGATCACGCGTGCGACTTCCGAGGCACTCGCGTACTGCAAACGGATGGTTTCGACATCCTGCAGGCCGTTGCGATCGATCTTGTTGACGATTTCGGCGATTCGCTGCGCGTTGGCTTCGCGATCGGAAATTATAAGAGTGTTAGAAGCAGAATAGGCCGCCAAATGGCCGTATTGCGGTACGAGCGGGCGCAGGATCGGCACCAACTGATCGGCCGGGACATTGGATACCGCGATCACCCGGGTCACGATATCTTCACGCGTCGACCCGGCACGGCCGAAACCGCCGTCCTGCTTGGCGTTGATCTGGGGAATGATCTTGGTGACTTCGCCCGAGGGCACGGCAGCAAAGCCGTGTACTTCAAGCACCGAAAGAAACGTTTCGTAGAGTTCGGCGGGCGTCATCGGTTCGGTCGAAAGCACCGTAACGTCGCCCTTGACCCGTGGGTCGACCACGAAATTGCGGCCGGTGACCTCGCTTACGGTCGCAATCAGCGTGGTGATGTCTGCGTTCTTGAGGTTGAGGGTGAACGCATCGCCCGCGGGTGTCGCTTCCCGAGCCGATTGCGCCACCGCGCTCGTGCTGGCAGCAAGCACCAGCAGGGTAAGCAGGCAGAACCGGCGCAGAACTGTGGCTGTCATCTAGAAATTCACCGTAACGGTACGTTGCTGGCCATCGCGTTCGAGCGTCACGGATGCACTGCTTGCCGAGGCCAGGTTGCTCAACAGTTTGAGCGACGCGGCCGGGTTGTCGAGCGGCTGCCCGTTGACGGCGGTGACCAGTTCTCCCGGTTTAAGGCCGGCCTTCTCAAAAAGCCCCCGGTCGGCCCCCGGATAGATCCGGTAGCCCACGAGGTTGCCGTTTTGTCGCTCGGGCTGCAAGCGAATGTATCGTGAGGCATTTGCTGGATTGGCCAGAATCTTTTCACGTACCTCGCCCAAGTCATCGGCGAGGTCGCTGGAAACTGCCTGGGTGCGTTGTACACCGGTCAGATTACGAGCCTGTTTCACACTTTCCAGCGTGAGTGTTTCGTAGCGGCCACTGCGATCGAGAATCACGCGGTTGGCATAGATCGCATGCAGCTTCACGCCGTTGCCGATATCGCCGCCTACGGCATAGCTGTCCTGATCGTTGCGACCGCTTTTGATCAATGCTCGGGAACGGTTGCCGTTGGCTTCCGAGACGATGCCGGTCAGCACAAGATTGAGTCTTGTTTCAGGGGCGTTGATGATTTCGCGCTGCTCGGCGTCACGGTCCTTGATCGCCTGTTCGCCAAACAGATGGGCGCTGGCGATGGTATCGACATCCACCGCGCTGTCTTGTTCGGCGGCGTCGGCTCGGGTGGTGGTAGCCGGCATCAGATCGTTCTCGCCAGCCGGCCACGCCAGCCAGAACAAACGCGCCAGCGACAACGCGATCAGGATCACCAGTACGATATTAACGACTTCCGGCAACCGGCCGAGCCAGCGTTGCGCGTCGCGTGAGAGTTCAACGGCCATGCGAGCAATTCTAACCCAGCGCAATCAATCTGCGACTGGTATGAATCGAATTTAACCAATTACCACGCAAGTTTGCGCGGCTGCGGGTGCGGGTTAGACTTGGTGGGTTGCCGCCTTCCTCGTTTGTTCGCATGTATCTGCGCTATTACGGCTTTGACGATTATCCGTTTTCGGTTACCCCGGATCCGGCATTCCTGTATCTAAGCGCCAGCCATCGCGAGGCGCTTGGACATCTGCTGTACGGCGCGGGCGAACACAGTGGCTTCGTGGCCCTGATCGGTGAGGTGGGCACGGGCAAAACAACGCTCATACGTGCGCTGGTCGACAACGACATGCCCGACCTGGATATCGCGCTGTGCTGGAACCCGCACCTGGAAGTGCGCGAGTTTGTTGCCACGATCTGCGATGAGTTGGGGGCATCCTACGACGCACGCCGCGATACATCCCTCAAGGATCTGGTCGATCGACTCAACAAGCATCTGTTGGCGACGCATGCCAACAACCGGCGTACCGTGCTTGTGATCGACGAGGCGCAGAATCTGAGTCGCGGCGTTCTCGAACAGTTGCGGCTGCTTACCAATCTGGAAACGCACAAGCACAAGCTGCTGCGTATCATTCTGGTCGGACAGCCCGAACTCGAGCAGCTGCTCGCGCGCCACGACCTCCGGCAGCTGTCACAGCGCATCACCGCACGGTTCAAGCTCAAGCCGCTGGGGCATGCAGAAACTCGGGCCTATGTTCAGCATCGATTGCGCCTGGCGGGTGGTCCTCAGCATCTGTTTACGCCCAGCGCGCTGTTTGTGCTGCGGCGTGTCACCGGTGGCATCCCGCGCTTGATCAACATGGTGTGCGAACGCGCTTTGATGGGCGGCTACGCGCATTCGCGCTCACGTATCGGCGCGCTGATGGTGTTACGGGCCGCGGCCGAGACCTTGCCGCGCGAGCGTGGTTCGCGCTGGCTGCGCGTGGCGGTTCCGGCAGTGAGCCTCACCGCGATAGCGCTGGTCGGTGCGTTGGCGTGGTATCCCGGCATTGAATTGAGCCGCGCGGCGGATTGGGTGCAGTCGTCGGGCGCATCGGCGCCGGCACTTGCCAGCAACAGCACCGAAAACGCGCCGGATGAAGCGGGCGTGGACCTCCCGCCCGACGAACAGGCAGAGCGGCTCGGGCATGGCGGCGATAGTTATAGGCCGTCACTGAAAAATCCTGCCGGTGAAGCGGGGGGCGCGGGTCAGGCCGGTGAGACCGTAGTGGCCGTTAACCAGAATGACGATAGTGACGGCGTGTCTGCCCATAGCGTGGAACCGGAGGTCGGCGACCACGAAACCAGCGTCAGCAGCGATAGCGGCGGTGAAATAAGTGCAGATCAAACCGTCGCGCTCGAAGGCGTGCCGGCGGGCGATGCCACGATCACCCAGCTTCTCAGACTCTGGGGCGTGTTCGGCGCCCAGGTGCGTAGTGGCTGCGCGAACCTGCGTATCGGCGACCTGCGCTGTCTGGCTGACAAGGGTGATTTCGCAACCATCAAACGCTACAACCGCCCGGCACTACTGCGTATTCGACATCAGGGACGCACGCACCAGGTGTTGCTGAGCTCGCTCGATGGCCCCGATGCCACATTGGTCGGTGCCGACGGGACACGGCGTATTTCGCGGGCGGCACTGATGCGTATCTGGAACGGCGAATTCCAAGTGGTATGGCGCGCGGATTCCGGTGTGGGGCTGATCCAGCCGGGTGCGGTCGGTTCTGCAGTGGTCTGGTTGCGCAAGCGTCTGGATCGTATCGACGGTGAGAACCCTGAAACCCGACTCGGGCCGGCTTCGCCGGTCTATGACGACGCGCTCGAGCGCCGTCTGCGTGCATTTCAGGCTGCGAACGGGCTCAAATCAGACGGCATGGCAGGCCCGCGAACGCAGATGATGCTCAACGGCGCGGTGCCCTCGCCAGGTTCGCCGGCATTAAAGCCAGTGGAACAGGAGTAGACCGTGTCCTATCTGGTCGACGCGCTGAAAAAAGCGGAGCGGGAACGCCACGAGAACCAGCGTGCCGATTTGCGCTCTCTGGCCGGCGGCGAACCGTCTACAAGTCATACAGGCAGGGCGCTACGCTGGTTGGTAGGCGTGCTGGTTGCCTGCAATGCGGCGTTGCTCGTCTATCTTTTTTTACCGGCTGCGGTGTCTGCGGCGCTGGTCGAACCCGCGCCCACGACCGGGAGTACGGCTGCGCCTGTCGCAGCTGTCGAGACCGCAAACAGCGATGGCGCCGCGGTTGAAGCGCACGCCGACGATTCGCTGGACGAGCAGCGTAGCCCGATCCCGCCCGAGCGTCCGGCCACCGTCAACCGGCCGGCCGCCAAGGCCCGGCCTGCCCAGGAGGCTGGGCCGTCGACATCGGCGGATAACGCGCCGCGCGACACCACCACAGAGACATCTTCGAGCATGACGTTGCCGCCGCCGCGTACGGCTGTAGAGCAGGACATCGATGTGTCGACGTTCGATACAGGTCGTAACGAGAGCCCGCGCAAACGTGGGCAAGTCACCTATTCAGCGACACCGCTCGACGACGATGCGCCATATGTTGTCGAGGAATCGCGTAGCGCGGCGGTCAGCGCAAGCCCGCCGGGCAGCGCGCCCGATGTCGAAATCAATGGCCATCTGTATAGCTCGGTGCCCGGGCGCAGTTTCATACTGGTTCGTGGCCAGCGCTACCACGAAGGCGAGCGCCTTGCGGCTGGACCGGCCGTGGAAAGTATCGACGCCAGCGGCGCGACGCTCAATTACCACGGCGAGCGCTACCACGTACGAGGACCGGGCTGATGAACGATTCAAAGCAACGCAAGTACCGGGTGCCGCTGGGCGCACTTGTGCTTTTGGCGAGCCTGTTCGCGATGCCGGCACAGGCCGATAATCTGCGTTGCGGCGGCTCGCTTGTACAAACCGGAGACCCGGCTGCCGCCGTGCGGGCGAGTTGTGGCGTACCGGACTTTGTCGACCCCTGGATCGGCGGTGCGGGTATTGCCTATGGTGCGGTGCCGGACATGGAGGAATGGACCTACAACCGAGGACCGCGACGGCTGCTCCAGATCCTCGTTTTTCGTGACGGCGAGCTCAAACGTATCCGTGAGGATGGTTATGGTTTCAATGTGCCCGCGGGCGCTTCGAACTGTCGACCATCCGAGATCACGCGCGGCATGAGCAAATACCGGCTGCTCGTGGCCTGCGGCCAGCCTGTTCAGAAAAGCGGCGGCTATGTCTTTAGCACCCGTAATGCCGACGGGGTCTACGATTATCGACGCCGGCGCGGTGTGGCGCCCGTCTATCGTGAGCGCTGGATATTCAATTTCGGTGGCAGTCGTCTGCTGCGCGAAGTGACGCTGGAAAACGCGGTCGTCGTCGAGACCGATACACTGCATCGCGGCTACGACGACTAGGCGCCTCGCCCTGGTGTGATACGCGTGCCGGTTTAACGAGTAATGCCATGCCGACAATAAAAGGCGTCGTCGAGACCGTTCTCTATACGCGGAATATGCGTTTGGCGCGGTATTTTTTCGAATCCGTCATGGGGCTAACGCCGCATACGGCGGATCATCGCTTTACCGCGTATGCGCTCGAGTGGAATATGTTGCTGCTCTTTGCGGATGGCGAAACATCCGAGACCGTCGAATTGCCGGGCGACATGGGCACCATTCCGCCGCACGACGGCAGCGGCCGTCAGCATATCGCGTTCGCGATTGCGGCGGATGCGCTGGAGGACTGGGCGAAGCATTTGCAAGCCAACGATATCGCCATCGAAGGGCAGACGCGTTGGCCGAAAGGGGCGGTCAGCCTGTATTTTCGCGATCCGGATGGCCACCTGCTGGAACTGGTGACGCCGCGGATCTGGCCGAACTACTGACCAAGGAGCGCCTAGTCCACGGTAACGCGGTTGACTTCGGCAAGGCTCAGCACGCCCGTACGCATTTTCTGCAAGCCGGCTTCACGCAGGTTGATGACGCCCTCACTTTCGGCCTGGCGTTCGATATCATCCGCATTGCCGCCTTCCATGATGATCTGGCCGATTTCATCAGTCACCGGCATGACCTGATAAATGCCGACTCGGCCCTTGTAACCGTTCGTGCAGTTGTCACAGCCGTCGGCGTTGGCCTCGAACAGGCGCAGGCTGTCGACTTCGTCTTCGCGAAAGCCTTCGGCGACGAGTTCTTCGCGTGGGATCTGGGCTTCGACCTTGCAGTGCTGGCACAGACGGCGCGCGAGCCGCTGGGCGATGATCAACGATACCGACGCAGCAATGTTGTATGCCGGTACGCCCATGTTGACCAGACGTGTAAGCGTCTGCGGTGCGTCGTTGGTATGCAGGGTCGAAAGCACCATATGCCCGGTCTGAGCGGCCTTGATCGCGATCTCAGCGGTTTCCAGATCGCGGATCTCACCCACCATGATCACATCCGGATCCTGGCGCAGGAACGCGCGCAGACAGCTCGCAAACGTCAGCCCGACTTTGGGATGCACGTTGACCTGATTAATGCCAGGCAGGTTGATTTCAGCCGGATCTTCGGCCGTCGAGATATTGCGATCGGCCGTATTGAGCATGTTCAACGCCGTATACAAAGACACGGTCTTGCCGCTACCGGTCGGGCCGGTCACCAGTACCATGCCGTAAGGACGATGTATCGTCTCTTCGAACAGCGCCCGCTGATCGGCTTCGTAGCCCAACGCTTCGATACCGAGCTGGGCACTGGTGGGGTCGAGAATACGCAGCACGATCTTTTCGCCGTGCAGCGTGGGGCAGGTCGAGACACGAAAATCGATTGAGCGATTCTTCGACAGATTCAGCTTAATCCGACCGTCCTGGGGAACACGCCGTTCTGCGAGGTCCAGGCGCGCCATGACTTTTAAACGCGCCGACAGGCGCATGCCCAGCCCGGCCGGCGGGGCCGCGACTTCGCGCAGTACGCCATCCTGGCGAAGGCGTACGCGATAGGTTTTTTCGTAAGGCTCGAAATGGATATCCGAGGCACCCTTGTGGATCGCGTCGAGCATCACCTTGTTCACGAAGCGCACCACGGGTGCATCGTCGGAATCGACGCGGCTCGCATCAGATTGCGCGTCTGAGGTGTCGCTTGCGTCGTCGAAATTGAGGCCGTCGAGAGAGACATCGTCGAGACCGGCCATGGCGCTGTCGATCGCGCTGAACGCGTTCTCTATCGCCTTGGCGAGTTTGTCCTGTTCGACCAGGATCGGCTCGATATTCAGGCCCGTACTGAACTTGAATTCGTCGAGGGCCTGGAGATTCGTGGGGTCCGAGACCGCGACCATCAGGTTTCGCCCGCGTTGATAGAGCGGTAGCACCTCATGTCTGCGAATCAGGTTTTCCGGCACCTTCTTGATCGGCATCTGCTCGACATCGACCGCGCGCAAATCCAGCAGCGGCATGGAAAATTCTTCGCAGGCGGCCTTGGCCAGTACTGCCGCAGACAGCACGCCACGACTGACCACGCGTGCCACGAAGGACTCGCCTTCCTGTTGGGCTTCGTTCTGGATCTCGCGCGCCTTGTCGGCATCGATGAGCCGATCCTCGACAAGTTGCCGCGCCAGCCCGCCCAGTGCCGGGGTTGCGAGCGTATTCTTCTTCGTGGCCATAGGGTGTTCTCGAAATGATTTCGGCACCGGTTTCGCCCGAGCCGCACCCGCGAGACGGTGCGATGGCGGGCGGCTTGCGCGTCGGTGTCCGACCGGATTTTATGCGGTCTTCGCGCACGGTACCATCAATGCGCTAAAGACCACCGAGACGACATAAGGACAATACGTGAAAAATATCTTCGAAGCGTTGCGTGAAAGCCACGACAAGCAACGCCGCCTACTCGACGCGCTCACCGACACGCACGGCGATACCGACAAGCGCGAGGGGCTGTTTGCGGCGCTCAAGGCGGAGCTTCATCATCATGCGGCCGCCGAAGAGCGACATTTCTATGTGCCGCTGATGGAATACGATCAGACGCAGGAAAAAGCGCGCCACAGCGTGGCCGAGCATCATGAGATCGACGAGCTGGTGGAAACGCTTGAGCAGACCGATTACAGCTCGCCGGGCTGGCTAACCTACGCCAAGCAGCTGCAGGAGCTGGTGACCCATCACCTTGATGAAGAAGAACAGGAAGTCTTTCAGGTGGCCGGCAAGGTATTGAGCGAGCGCGACAAGACCGAACTGGCCAAGACCTATGACGACATGATGGAGGAACAGGCGGGGGCGTAGAGCCCGCCTGTAATTGGCCTTATGCCGGGTGCGACCGCGCCCGGTTTCCCGTTACACGTCTGCACAAGTCGTATAGCTTTGTTCGCCGCCAAGCTACTTACCGCCGAATAAGTAGCCGTCAACCGGGGTGCTGATATAGAAGCGAAAAGTGAATGATCGTCGACTTTGCCTCTCGCCTATTTTGTAGAGTTTGAATGCTCGTTTTTGATGAATAGGTCGGCAAAGGCCGCAGACGATGTGTGACAGCGACGTTGCGGGACGGTCGCACACGCAAGCGACAACCGCGAAACCGCGATTCACTGGTTAGAGTGGGCTGGCGAACAGTTTTTGAAGCGCGTCAATTTAGCGCTTTTGTGCGGCTCCCGCACTTCGCCCGTCCTCTCGGGCATACTCCGGGAAATGTGCGGACGCTATGGCAGATACAGCGCGGCCGAAGCCTATGCAGGCATCATTGATGCGATGGTTTCGAAGCGCTTGGACGACACGCCCAGTTATAACCGGCCGCCCGGTACGTTCCAGCTCGTGGGGTTGTTGAACCCGGACAATGGTGAGGCAGCGCTCGGGCCGGCATGGTGGGGCTTCATCCCGAACTGGGCGATCGATACCAAGCTATCGCCGATCAACGCCCGGTCGGAAACGGCCGCCGATAAGAAGCTCTTCGCGAAGGCCTTCGAACGCCAGCGCTGTCTGGTCGCGGCCGATTACTGGATTGAATGGCAGCGCGGCGAGCGCGGCAAACAGCCTTTCGCGATCCGGCCCAGCGAGGCCGAACCGTTTTTCTTCGCGGGTATCTGGAGCAAGGCCGCGAAGCTGCCAGACGATCACCCAGCGAGCGGCGAGGTTACATTCGCGATTCTGACCGGCGAGCCTAACGACGATATCGCGCACATTCACAATCGCCAGCCGCAGGCACTGACGGCCGAGGCGTCGCGGGCGTGGATCGATCCGGACACCGGCCCGGCGCATTTGTCGGAGATCCTTTTCGACGGTCGATACTCGAGCTACGAATCGTGGCCGATCGACAAGCGTGTTGGGAAGCCGAGCGAAGATGATGCGAAGATCGTCGAACGCATCGTAGCTAACTAGTTCGTCTCAACTACACGAAGGCGATAGCGATTGTCGACGGTTTGAGCTTGGTAAAGGCGAGGCGTGGAGCGGCTTTCTTGAATCAACTCGCGCACGTACGAGCGCGTATCGTCTGACGCGTTACAACCCAAAATCACTCCCGTTAAATGGTCCGGGTGGAAACGTATCGCTGTTTTTGCGCGGTCAGTTAATATCAACCGGTACTCTTGTTCATAGCACCAATCTTTAAATTTGTTCAGAAAAAGAACCTCGATCAAATGCTTACCGTGGTCGGTATGTGGGTCGTAGCTCGCATCGATGGACGGTAAATCGTCCTGCGGGCCTCGATAACTCACGGGGTTTGTGAGTAGAAATAACGCTGTAGGCGCGGAAACTTTGAATTGAAATGCCACGCCTCGATGGCTCTCGCCATAGTGAGACCATAGAAGTATCGACTTCGCGTCAGTACTCAAACAGCAGATCCCTGCTGTTCTGATCGTTTCATCATGTGCGGTTCGCGTTATATCCGATTGGTCATAGCCTGAGTTTCGAAAACTTCGCCTGACAAGCTCTTTACGTTTAAGGCCGCGCAAGCCGGGCATTTGGCGTTTTACGATAGCTTCGTGCAATCGGAGCTGCTCTCTCACGCTGGCGGCAGACGTCAGAACATAGCGGCAGTCGAATGGGTCGTTGAAGTAATCGGCGCTGCTCAAATACAGCGCATTATCAACAATGATCTGTCGGAGTCGATTTGGCTTGTTCGCACCTAGAAATCGGTATAGAAAGCGGGGCATGGGCCTAGCTGCGAATTGCGGATGGTGGATATAGCGGCGGGCAGTTAGCTCGCCCAGCGCGGCAAGTTCATCGAGACGTGCTTGTGTGTCCGCGAATAGTTCTCGCTCATCTTTCCAACGGTCGACCAAGCTGCCCCCGAACTTACGAATAATTCATGTTCAGACTAACGCTAATCGCTTTCCTTTTCCTCGCTAGCGTACTCGTACACGCCGCCGACTACGGCGCCGCGACCTGTCCGACATGCTGATCGGCGCGGGGCTGGCCCGGCCATACGAAGGCGGGCACCGGCGGGGCTGGTGCGGCTAGCGATTTAGAACTGTGCGCATGTACAGTATCGGTTATGCCCAACCCTGGCGGACCGACCCGCGAGCTCTACCTACCGCTTAACGACGAGCTGCGTGTCTACCTATGGCGCGACTTCGATCGCGTATGTCGGGCGTGGTGCGCGCGGCTGCAGAAGCGCGTAGACGGGCGTTGGCGCAACGCCGGACCGTACGTGCGCGGGGCAAGCGAGGTCGAGCTACTGGGGGCGCTGGTGCGCGCCTATCGCGATACGGCCGCGCTGATCGAAGCCCGCTATAAACACCCGTCAGTTAATGCGATCGATGACGGCTGCCCGCGTTGCGGCTATCAGCACCCGGCGTTGTTTCGGGGCGAGGGTGCGCTCGTGCTTAGGTGTCGGATATGCGGCGTTCGGTGACTCGCGCAACTTGAACAGTTTCACTGAAGTAGACGTAATACTAGACTCGCAGGTCTGTTAGGTATTTTGCGAAAGGGAGGGTGCATGGAGGCGGTGCTTAGTTCGCTTTTCACTGTAGTCGGGATGCTGGCAACTTCGTGGCTTACCCTTCGGGCTGCGAATCAACGATCCGATTCCGAATTAAACCACCAAGCTCAGAGCGCCTTAGAAGAACGCACGCGGGACAGACTCGAGAGGCTGTATCTTGCAGCATTAAAACTTCGCCGAGATGTGAACACCCAATTGGCGAATGCAATATTCATGTTGACGCGCAACGTCGCCCCGAAGCCTCGCTCAGGTCGGGAAGTGCCTCCGCTGTTTGAACTGGAGATGCTTGTAGAACTTTATTTCAGGGAGTCGCTTAGCGAAACCTTCAAAGCTACGCGTGAGGCAGCAGAACGACACGTGGACGCGTATATAGAGGCCATACGAGTCGCACAAAGCAGCGACAACCCAGACGAGCGGGCTATTAGTAAGGCCGAAGTGAGAGAAAAAGCCGGTCGGGCGATTACGCAAATAGACCAGTTCGCCCGGCAAGTGAAAGCAGATGTGCCACTCTAACGGCACTTACCCGACACTTAGGCAAAATAAAAGGGCTTAGGCGATTCGCCTAAGCCCTTGTTTTGTATGGTCGGAGTAGCAGGATTTGAACCTACGACCTCCACCTCCCGAAGGTGGCGCTCTACCAAGCTGAGCTATACTCCGATTTAATGTCGTCGCTGGGCCGAGAACTCGGCTAGCTCGACAAGTCCTCGCTTCGCTTCGGACTCCTCGAAAGCGCTGAGTGCGGCGATGGCCTTGGCGGCCTCCTCCTCAGCGCGGCGGCAAGTGTATTCCATCGCTTGAGTGGATTCAATCGCTTTCATGATCGAATCCATCGCATCGAGGTTTCCATCGCGAACCGCCGCTCGAATGGGGGCGGCCGTATCCGCGTCGAGACAGGCCAAAGCATGGATCACGGGCAGGGTGGCCTTGCCTTCGGCGAGATCGTCGCCGACGTTCTTGCCGTAGTTACCATCGCCGCGACCGTAGTCGAGTGCGTCGTCGATGACCTGAAACGCCACGCCCAAATGACGCCCATAGTCGGCCATCGCCTGTTGCTGCTCGACGCTGCAGCCGCCCAGTTGCGCCGCGAGACGGCAGCCTGCTGAAAACAGGCTTGCGGTCTTTCGATCCACGACTTCCAGATAGTCGGATTCGGCAAGATCGGGGTTATGGGCGTACATCAACTGCATAACCTCGCCCTCGGCGATGCGGTTCGTCGCGTCGGCCAGCACGCGCATGACGTCGAAGCTTTCGAGCTCGATCATCATTTGAAAAGCGCGCGAGTAAAGGAAATCGCCGGTCAATACGCTAGCATCGTTGCCCCATACGGTATTGGCCGTCTGCTGGCCACGGCGCATGGTCGATTCGTCCACCACATCGTCATGGAGCAGCGTTGCCGTGTGTATAAATTCGATAATGGCCGCGAGCAGGTGATGCTGCTGCCCGGTATAGCCGCTTGCACGTGCGGCCAAGAGCACGAGCGCCGGGCGCAGCCGCTTGCCGCCGCTGGAAATGATGTATTCGCCCAGCGTGTTGATGAGAATGACATCGGAATTCAGACGTGCGCGAATCAGCGCATCGACCGCGCGCATATCATCATCGACCGGCTTGAGAAGCGGCTGGATACTCATGGGGCAGGGGCTGAGAAAACAGGGGCAAACTTAGGCGCGTGTCCGTTTGCTGTCAAGAACGCTGTCTGTAGTATCCAGTCGTTGACCGGTGGGGTTCTAGAACGTATCATTCGCGCTCTTCAAACGGGCACGAGCCCTTGTTTTTACGCGATGTGGAGTGGTCATGCACGCGGTTATACGCACCGGCGGTAAGCAGTACAGAGTAGCAGAAGGCGATATTCTGCGCGTCGAAAAGCTGGATGTGGAAGCCGGCAGCACCATCGATCTGAGCGACGTGCTCTTGATCTCGGACGGCGACGACGTTCAGATTGGCACGCCTTTGCTCGAAGGTAAGGCGGTATCGGCCGAGGTCATGACGCATGCCCGCGCCGATAAAATCCAAGTGATCAAGTTCAAACGGCGCAAGAAATATCGCCGTACTCATGGACACCGTCAGCACTACACCCAGCTCAAGATCAAGTCGATCCCGGGCGCTTGAGCGCCGGATGACTTGTAGCGCTTATCCGCGCTAGGCTCAGCAGATCAGGTTAGAGGAAAGCACTCATGGCACATAAAAAGGCAGGCGGCAGTACCCGCAACGGTCGCGATTCCGAATCGAAACGCTTAGGCGTTAAAAAATTCGGTGGCCAGAAAGTCAAGGCAGGCAACATTATCGTTCGCCAGCGTGGCAATTCGTTCCATGCCGGCGATAATGTGGGCACGGGCCGTGATTACACGCTGTATGCCAGCACCGACGGCATCGTCAATTTTGCTGTCAAGGGCCCGCGTAACCGCAAGTTCGTCTCGATCGAAGCCGTAGAGTAACGAACCGCGCGTACGTCGCAAAAAAGGCCTCGCCGAGCGCGGGGCTTTTTTTTGTCCGAGAATAGGGTAGTGGCGGTTGCTACCGCCCGATTCCTTTACGGGCCCAGGGCCAAGAGAGAGCGGCATGAAATTCGTCGATGAAGCCAATCTGCGCGTCGAGGCAGGCGATGGCGGCCATGGCTGCCTGAGTTTCCGTCGCGAGAAATACGTGCCGCACGGCGGGCCGGATGGCGGTGATGGTGGCGACGGTGGCAGTGTTTATATGGTTGCCGACCACAATCTGAATACGCTTTATGACTACCGCGTGAGCCGGGTTTTCAAGGCCGAGCGCGGCGGTAACGGCGCCGGGAAGAACCGTACCGGATCGAAGGGCGAAGATCGCTACCTCCCGGTGCCTGTCGGTACGCTGTGCTATGCGCGGGAGACGAGCGAGCTCATCGGCGATCTGACCCACGACGGCGATACGCTACTCGTAGCGCAGGGCGGTTTCCACGGCCTCGGCAACGCGCGGTTCAAATCCAGCCGGAACCAGGCGCCGCGCAAGACTACCGATGGCACGCCGGGCGAAATCCGTGAGTTGCGCCTCGAACTGAAACTGCTTGCCGATGTAGGGCTAGTGGGCATGCCGAACGCGGGTAAATCCACGTTGCTTGCGGCGGTGTCGGGCGCGCGCCCGCGTATCGCCGATTATCCGTTCACGACATTGAATCCGCAGGTTGGGGTGGTCAGCGTGGGTGCGCTGCGCAGCTTTACGCTTGTCGACCTGCCGGGGCTGATTGAAGGCGCCGCGGAAGGCGTCGGGCTGGGGCACCGGTTCTTGCGCCATATCCAGCGTACACGCCTGCTGTTTCATGTCGTCGATCTGCTGGATTTCGAGCAGGGCGACGTGGCCGAGAACGTGCGCATGATCGCGGACGAGCTCGCGCGTTTCAGTCCTCAACTGGCCGAGCGCCCGCGCTGGCTCGTACTCAACAAGACCGAAGTGCTGGATGCAGCAGAAGTCGCGTCCCTGCGCGATCGGATTGTCGAGACTTTGGACTGGCAGGGGCCGGTATATACCGTATCGGCGGTCAAGCCGGATACGTTGCGCACGTTGCTCGGCGACGCGATGGATCATCTCGACGCCGAGCAGGCGCGCCGAGAGTCCGAACCGGCCGACGAGCAGGCGCAGAGCGAGCCGGACGGCGAAGGCGATGATTTCGACACGTGAGGATCTGGCCGGCGCGCGGCGCTGGGTGGTCAAGATCGGCAGTGCGCTGCTGACTGCAGACGGGCGCGGTCTCGACCGCGAGCGTCTGGCCGGCTGGGCGGCACAGATCGCGGCGCTGCAGAAGTCCGGTTGTCAGGTCGTGCTGGTGTCTTCCGGGGCAGTGGCCGAAGGGCTGGTGCGTCTGGGCTGGCGCGAGCGTCCATCGAGTCTGAGCGCCGTTCAGGCAGCGGCCTCGGTGGGCCAGGCCGGTTTGGTCGAAGCCTACTCGCGGTGCTTCGAGAAGCACGGCCTGCGCACCGCGCAGGTATTGCTGACGCATGAGGATGTGGCGGATCGCCGCCGTTATCTCAATGCGCGCAGCACGTTGATGACATTGCTCGGGCTTGGCGTGGTGCCCATTGTTAACGAAAACGACGCTATCGCGACCGACGAAATTCGCGTCGGCGACAACGACACCATGGCTGCGCTGGCGGTCAACCTGCTCGATGCCGATGGTTTGATCATTCTGACCGATCAGTCCGGCGTCTACGACGCGGACCCGCGCCAGCGGCCCGATGCACAGCGTATCGATGAATGCGACGCGCACGACCCGGCAGTTCTTGGCGCCGCCGCGGGTACGGGCGGGGCGCTAGGTCGCGGTGGTATGCGCACGAAGGTTCTGGCGGCCCGGCAGGCGGCCGATTCGGGGGCGGCAACGGTAATCGCCGATGGCCTTGCCGACGACGTGCTTGCACGCATCATTCGCGGGGAGTCGATCGGCACACTTCTTACGGCTGGACAGAACGCGCGTCGTGCCGCACGCAAGAACTGGATCGCTGGGCAACGCCAGGTACGCGGCGCCGTACGACTCGATGCCGGCGCGGTACAAGTACTGCGCAGCGCGGGGCGTAGCCTGCTGCCGATCGGTATCACTGCTGTCGAGGGCACCTTCCGGCGCGGTGATCTCGTCGCCTGTATCAGTCCGGACGGCGAGGAGATCGCGCAGGGACTGGCTAACTATGATGCGCGTGAAGTTCGGCAACTCGCCGGCCAGTCCAGCGATCATATCGAGGCGTTACTTGGCTACGGCGGGGAGCCGGAATTCATTCACCGCAATAATCTCGTGCTGTCCCGGCCAGGCTAGATCAGCGAACATCCCGCTGAAATGCGGGTCCGCCATCGGCGCATTCTGCGGGCTGCTGAGATACGCTTAGCACCCGAATTCACGATAGACCTTCGGCGATGCCGCCGGCTATACGCCGCGTATGCGGCTCGCCACCATTGATATGTCGCGCCGCGCCACGGCCCGTGAACTCAGCTTATACGCTGCGCGATCAGCGTTAGTCTCGACTATATCGGCCCGACTCGGGGTTCGTTGGGGGTGCCTCGAGATAGCGCACTATCGTTTACCTCCCCCATAAAAAAAGCCCGCTTGGAGCGGGCTTTTTTTATCAAACCGTTAAAGGCTTGGTGTCGGCCATCAGGCGCTGGCCAGCGCCTTGATCTGCGCGTTCAGACGCGACTTGTGGCGTGCCGCCTTGTTGCGATGGATCTGGCCCTTGCCGGCCATGCGATCGATCACCGGTACCGCGGCCTGGAAAGCAGCACGCGCATCGGCTTCGCTGCCGGCGGCGATGGCTTTCTGCACCTTCTTGATATGGGTGCGCACGAGCGAGCGCTGCGCCATGTTGCGTTCACGACGGGTAACGGCCTGTACGGCGCGCTTGCGGGCTTGCGGAGAGTTCGCCACTGAGCGGCTCCTCGAAATCGTTGAATGTAAGGTTGTCAGGCGCGCGATTATTGTTATTCGCGCGGTGTTTGTCAACCGCTACCGCACAGCAGACCCGCCATCGTCGCCCGAAAGGTGGGGCGATGTCAGCCCGCAAAAGGGCTGCACCAGTGTGTATGCGGCGCGGCGCACTCGGTTCGCTTTCAAAGAATTCTGCAATCCCGCTATAGTGCGCCGCACTTTGGCGCTTTTACAGGATATCCATGGCTTCGTCGCTGGCGCGATCCACGAGTACGGTCGGCGTGATGACGCTGTTGTCGCGCGTGCTCGGGTTTCTGCGCGATGTGATCTTCGCGGTCATCTTCGGCGCGGGCGTCGGTATGGACGCGTTTCTGGTTGCGTTCAAGATCCCGAATTTCATGCGGCGCCTGTTTGCCGAAGGCGCGTTCGCGCAGTCTTTCGTGCCCGTGCTGTCGGCGACAAAGAGCAAAGATACCGGCCGCGACGTGCAGCATCTGATCGATGTGGTCGCGGGTACGCTGGGTTTGATTCTTGTGGGGATTACGGTGGTCGGCGTCCTCGCCGCGCCGTTGCTGATCTATCTGTTCGCGCCCGGTTTCGCGAATCAACCGGAACAGTTCGAGCTCGCTGTCGATCTGCTGCGGCTGACTTTTCCGTACCTGCTGTTCATTTCGTTAACCGCGCTGGCCGGCGGTATTCTCAATACCTACGGGCGTTTCAGCATTCCGGCTTTTACGCCGGTATTGCTTAACGTTTGCCTGATCGGCGCGGCCATCGGCCTCGCACCGTATTTCCCGCGTCCGGAAATGGCGCTTGCAATCGGTGTTTTGATCGCGGGAATCGTGCAGCTGGCGTTCCAGGTGCCGTTTTTGTTGCAGATCGACCGGCTGCCGCGCCCGCGCTGGGGCTGGTCGGAGCCGGAGGTGCGGCGCATCTTGTCGCTGATGCTGCCGATTCTGTTCGGTTCGTCGGTGGCCCAGCTCAACCTGTTGCTCGATACGGTGATAGCCTCACTGCTGGCCGCGGGCAGCGTAAGCTGGCTGTATTACGCGGATCGGCTGATGGAATTCCCGTTGGGCGTATTCTCCATTGCGATCGCGACCGTGATCTTGCCGAGTCTATCCGCGCGTCATGCGAGCCAGTCATCTCGCGAATTTTCGGATACGCTGGACTGGGCGCTGCGCCTACTGATGGTCGTCGGCTTGCCGGCGATGGTGGGTATGTTCGTGCTGGCCGGGCCGCTGGTTACGACATTGTTCAATTATCACTCGTTCGACGGCCATGATGCGCTGATGAGTCAGTATGCGTTGATGGCCTATGCGTTGGGATTCATGGGGTTTTCGTTGGTTAAGGTGTTGGTTACCGGCTTTTTCTCGCGTGAAGATTCGCGTACGCCGGTACGTTGCGGTGTGATATCGCTCATTGGCGCGATGATCATGAATCTTTCCTTTGTCGGCCTGTTCACGTTCATGGGCTGGCCGGCGCCGCATGCGGGCCTGGCGCTTGCGACCTCGTTGGGCGCATTCATCAACGCCGGATTGCTTTACCGCTATCTACGCAAAGCCGACGTGTACCGCCCGAGTGCGGCCTGGCGCCGTCTGATGCTGCAAGTCACGGCCGGCTGTATCGCCATGGGCGGTGTGCTGTGGATCGGTGCGGCAGATTTGCCGGTATGGGTTGCACGAGGCGTATTGGCGCGTGTGGAATGGCTGTTAATCTGGATTGGTGCAGGGATCGGCGTGTATTTCCTCGTGCTCGCATTATTAGGCGTACGACCGCGCCAGTTCATCATCCGCGAGTCGGCCTGAACATGCGTGTCATTCGCTGTGTTCGCCGCATGCGCGCGCTTGAGAGCGGCTGCACGCTTACCATCGGCAACTTCGATGGCTTGCACCTGGGCCACCAAGCGATCGTCGAGCAGGTGCGCGAGCGCGCACGGGCGTTGGGTGTCCCCAGCGTGCTCATGAGCTTCGAACCCATGCCGCGCGAGTTCTTTTCGCCCGAAAACGCGCCGGCACGGCTGTCGTCGCCACGCGAGAAGATGCGTATGGCCCAGTCTTTGGGCGTCGATATATTCGCCTGGGCGCGTTTCGATGCGGCCTTCGCAAGCTTGTCGCCCCATGCGTTTCTCGATGAGCTGATCGCCGCGCGCCTGAATGCGTATTACGTACTGGTGGGCGAGGATTTTCGCTTCGGCCAGAAGCGCGCGGGCGACATCGAGACACTGCGCGCGTTTGCGCACGACCGGGATATCGAAATCGCGCCGTTGCCCGATGTCCAGGTCGATGGCGCACGCGTGAGTTCAACCCGCGTGCGCGATGCGCTTGCGGCCGGCGAGGTCGCGCATGCCAAGCGTTTGCTGGGTCATGCTTACTGGGTGAGTGGGCGTGTTGTCGCCGGCAAGCGTCTGGGCCGCACACTGGGTTTTCCGACGGCCAATATTCGTCTGGCACGGAAACCGGCACCGCGGTATGGCGTGTATGCCGTATGGGTCTATATGGCTGACGGCGTACGACGCGCCGGTGCTGCGAGTTTTGGCGTACGGCCGACTGTTAATGGGCGAGAGCCATTGCTCGAGGTGTTCGTGCTCGATTTCGAAGGCGATTTATACGGCCAACGGATTGACGTATCCTTCGAAGCGTTCATTCGTGCGGAAGAGCGTTACGACTCGCTCGACGCGTTGACCGCCCAGATGCATCGCGATGTCGCTAGCGTGCGCTCGCATCTGCAAGAGCCCGAATCCACATGACGCTATCCACGGACAAGACCAGTGCGCCGGACGAGCGCGGCTTTCAGCTGCAGAACGTCCACTGGCTTTGGCTATCGGCGCTCGTGATCGCGGCCGACCAGATCACCAAGCAGCTGGTCGTGAACAATCTCGATCTGTTCGATCGCATCCCGCTGTTCAGCTGGCTCAATTTGACGCTAATGCACAACACCGGTGCGGCGTTCAGTATTTTCGCCGGGGCAACGCCTTGGTTCTTCGTTGCGCTGGCTGTGGCAGTTGCGGTTGGTATTCTGGTTTGGATGCGACGGCACCCGCACGGGGAGCGGCTGGTTGCCGCGTCGCTGGCTCTTATCCTGGGCGGCGCACTAGGTAATGCGATCGATCGCGCTGCGCGTGGATTCGTTGTCGATTTCGTGGATTTCCATATCCAGGGCTGGCATTACCCTGCATTCAACGTGGCCGACAGCGCGATCGTGCTGGGCGCGATTCTCATGGGCGTCGATATGTTGCGCCCGCGGCGTTACTGAAGGCGCCGCTCGGATCGCTGATGAGTGGTGGCGAGAGTCGACGTTTGGCTCGTCTGTCCGAACTGCATTGTCAACGTTGTTGTCGCTGACGCTTTTAGCCAGGATATCGCGCCGGGTTTTCTTTAGGGCTTACGGCCTGAAGGGCTCGGCCGTCGCGACCGGAGCACAGGACGCTGCTATTGACCCGTGTTTGTCTACTGGATGCCTATGAGTTGGACCCGAATGCCGCTGTCAGGGCCCTAGCGAGCCCAATCGGCTTGGTATGGACAGGGATGGGCTTTGCCTGAGGGAGCACGCCGTTGGCCTCTCGCGAGCCAAGTTTCTCACTCTCCGGCAAGATCATTCCCGATTAGTCCCAATGCTGGCGTAACGACACGCCCCTGGCCAGCCTCTTGGTCAAGCTTCGATTCGGGTCAATGCGCGGCAGGAAAGTCTTACCAGCACTGTTGGCTGGTCGCCGTGTCGGCCCCTGTGCCATTTGCCGTTTTTTCGCCACGCTCGTTGATCGTCAAGGTCGCGCAGTCGTCATTAGTCTGGTCACCTTGTGCATTCGCGGATATCGCAAAACCGTCTCCGTCGCCGCTGTCCACAGCGAGCGTATAGGCTTCGTTTTCTGTTTCGGCGGGCATGCCGAGGTCGCCAAGATTGTTCGCGTAGGTGTACTGCGTCGTATAAAAACGCTCCTGTCGATTGGCAGCTTGCAGCAGGGCACTTTGCGCATCCGCACGCCGTGACTGGCGCATTTGATTGAGATAAGAGGGGTAGGCGATCGCGGCGAGAATGCCGACGATCGCTACCGTGATCATCAATTCGATGAGCGTGAAGCCGGCTATTTTTTTCATGGTCATCTTCTGATCTCTCGCCAGCTGCGACGACGATCCGGATCGGGTGGAGTCGCTACGGTTCGGATCGAACCATCGGATGTCGGCACGATGTAGAACGCCTTGCCGTTTGCTTTGTCCTGCTGATGCGACGCGGCGCCAGGAATCCCTTGCTTGATGAGAACGCCGGAGGCGCCCACATTAACGTCTTTGCCATTTTCGGTTCGTGAAACAGTGTCGTTAGGTACGTTCAGTTGACCGTCGCCGTTGAGGTCAAAAGCCGGGTAGTCAGTACGACCGCCGTTCCGGCGATCGAGCAGCATGAAGTAACCTGTGCCGCTCGCCGCACATGTTTCCGTATTCGGAATTGTCGTACTGAAAGCGATTGTATTGGATTCTATGCGGCTATTGGTGACCGACATTTCGCCCGTATTGGGCGACAGGTTTATATACCATCCACGATGACTTGTATCGCTCCGACTATCGTTTTGGGTTTGGTACAAGATCGGGTTGTCACTGACCAGCCGGTACGTCTGGCCGTTACTACCGATGGTTTCAGTGATCGTTTGCCGAAGCAGGCGTGAACGCGGGATCTCGCTTTTTAGACTGGTCGAAAATAGTGGCCGACCGTTATTCGCGTCATTAAACGTGAACACATCCAAGTCCCAGATACCATAAAAAGTGTTCCTGGCATCCGTATCGGCATCGCGATCGTTGCTTTCCAGATACTTGCCCGTGCCAAAATAAACCATGACACCATAGCGGCTGCCGTAAGGATGAACCCCAACCTGCGGTTGAGACGTGATCGGCTGACGGTTCCCATCGTCATCGACGGCCTTGAAAAGCGCTTTGCCGTCCAAGCCAACCTTCCAGCTCTCTGATGAACTACTCGTTAAGTCGAACTTCCATACGTTTCCATACAGGTCGCCAGCGTAGATGTAGTCTGTAATGAAATCGCCGTCGAGATCTACGGGGAAGACTTCGCTTAAACCATTAACTTTCTCTTCATCGGTTGCACCACATTCACCCCGTAAGTCGCCGTGACCAAGGTGGCCGTTCAATGCTGATACCGAGATTTCTTTAGTATTGCCGCGGTGACACACCGTGACCTTCGCTGCACTGCCATTGTTGCAGCTTGGGTCGACAGTGCTCGCTAGCTCGCAGATATCTGGTGCCGAGCCCGGTCGAGCGAAGGTGTCGATTTTGCGAAGCAGATCGCCGGTTTCGATGTCTACGATGAAAAGTTGCGCGCTTCCGCGCTCGCTGTTGTAGCCATTACCAAAGACCGCAGCCCAGCGGCCGTTGTGCAGACGAACGATCGAGGGCTGCCCGACAACATTACCAAGCTCGTCGTCTTGGAATTCCCATAGCACAGTCTGCCCTGGATTATTTTCCGAAAATGCAGCGGGATCCGTGACGTCGAGCGCATAGACGCTGCGACCGCCCGCACCGAGCGCGCCGACGAGTACGGTCCGCCATTGGCGACCCGAGCCGGTATTGATAACCACATCGCCTGAAGCTGGGGTGCCGTCCACGAAATAGCGATGGAGGTAGTCAGGCCGGGTGAGCTGGCCCAATTCGTCCGTCAGGCTACCGGGTACGTAGGCGAGTCGCTCTTCGCCGGTACGGGCGTCAAAGCCATGGAGCATGCCGTCGTTAGCGCCCACGTAAACCATGGGTATACGGTTTTTCGCGGCTTCGGCAAAGCCGCCATTCTGGAAATCGGTATAAGGTCCCGCGATATCCTCGATCGTACGCTCGTTACCGTTGCGCAACAGATCGTTCCAGTCGTATGGGTAGCGGACGCGGTTCGGTGGGCCTACGTACAGCGGGCTCGAATTCACGATGTCGCCAAGTATATTGCTGTAACGATTGCGAAGGTCGCCGTTATTAGCCCGTTCGTTCGTGCGGTCGCCCCTCAGATAATCGACTTCGTCCTGGCTCAACGGCTTGCAGCCGTTTTTCAACGAATCGAAACGAAAAGGGGCGGGCGTCAAATTATTATTGCCGTTACCGCAGTTGGAACGCTTACTGGTGAGAATGACGCGATCCTTGGGTGCCCGATAGTTATCGCTGGCCGGGTCGGAAAGCGCACTGGATGCCTCCCACAAAGGATCATCGAAGGCGCCGTTGCTCAATTGCGGAAGCGCTTTCAGCTCACCCGTCCAGGCACCGGACGTAAACCCAGCCTGATAGCCGACCGAGTCGCCGGTCAGGTTCGGGCTATTCAGTGAAAGACTGGTTGCAGAGCCTTGCTCACCCAGAATGCGCTGCAGGGCTGTGGTGAACTTGCTGGCAATGTCCTTGGGCGTCGTTGCGTTAAGCAAATCGCCGCGAGTATTGATCGTTGCATGCCATAGGTCGTCGATCTGCTTTTTGCTACGACCACCGGAGTTCACGTCCGGCCATTTCCATCGGGGCCAGTTTCCTGGGTTTGCGTAGGGATTGCCCTGATTCTCTGTGTTGAACAAGGTGCCACTCTGATTCAGCGTGACGCCGAACGTGGTCATGTGCAGATCGGTCTCGCAATCGAGTTCCAAGGGCGGGTTCTCTTCTTTACAAGCTTCCGGCACTTTCAGGAGACTCGTGACCGGAACATCGAGTTCTTTGTAGTACCGCATCGCGATATCCGCGATGGTGTCCTCTCTGCTGTCAGCGAACGGTGCGCCGTAATTGCCGTCCACATTCCCGACGTTGTGTCCTGTGCTCGGGTTGGAAAACCCGTCAGTGAAAAGAATGGCGAAGTTGCGTTGACAAGGGGCCGTGATAATCGAGCGATTACCTTCGAGTTGGCTTCCGAGATACTTCAACGCCTCACGGTTTGGTGTGCCGCGATTCGATGTGTAATCGATATTGAAGACGCTGCTATAAAACTGCTCGCGCGGCGAAGCCTGATTGGCCTGTGTCGGCGAATCATTTAACTCTAACATTGTCAGGTTCGAGCTACCCGTACGCAGGTCGCGACGATTGTTGATCGTGCAAGCGCCAACTCGGACATCATCGATATCCTCGAATGCCGCAACGATCCCACCGCGCGTGGCTAGATGACGTTTGCGGTAGTAGGTGAACCAATTGGCGAAATTCTGAATTGCCTTCTCGTATTTCGCTGTTGAGTCGAAGTTGTCAGACTTGATTTCATAACCATTCAGCGTTTCTGCCCGCGGGCCTTTCCCTTGAATGATTTTAGTTGTCTTGTACCCATACTCGGGCGGAAGGCTTGTCCCGGGCTTAAGAAAGAACGTTGCGGGAAAATAAGTTAACTGTCGCCGTGCTGGAGAATTTACGACTTCGTCCGGCTTCGAGGGGCCAGGGCTCGCAACTAGGCGATACCTTATTCCGAAGAACGTCTGACTACACGCGCCATTACGGATTTCTTGCGCTGACGGTGTATACGTCAAGAATGATAGAGATTCGTTTACGCAGGTATAAGTAATATTAGATGAGCCATCCGAACCCGGGATGGTCATTCCACGTCGGAAATCGAACGTTCCCGCTTGAGTCTGAGTGAGGTTGGTTATCCCCGCATTTTCCTCTGGATCATTAAGCGCTTCTGCGCTCTTTGAGTCGTCGTATCCAAGCCATGGCTCATATGTTGTCGCGGGATTGAAATACGATTTGTTGTATTCGTGAGAACGCACATAGGCCATGCCTGGGATGGGGGGCACTGTCAGGCTTTGACCGGATTGCACCTGGTCGAACGGGAATACATACCCGTAGGTTTCGCCGCTGTTGTAAAACGTGCCACTACTATCGGCGGTGCCGTTTGCGTTGTCGTTCCAGAACAGAAAACCGTCGTCGGTCGGGAATAATGTTTCTAGGTCCATTGAACCCGAGTCGTCAACCGCAACTAGCACGTTCGGCGGTGCATTCGTCCCTGCAAACAACGGTTCCTGCGACAGTTCCAGATAAGACGCAGCCTGCGCAGAAGTACCGGGCCACGACGAAATGGCGGCGATCAGCATCGCGCTATGGAGGGGATAACCGAGAATTTTCATGGGTGTTATCCGTTGGCTTGTTTTAGTAGTTCTTTTCGTAAATGCTTTGAGTGACGGCAACAGCGGCCGGGTTCTGGCCACGCGCACGTGCGGTGACTCGATAAAGCATTGAACCGTCGCAAACGGCTTCACTATCGGGGTTGAGGTCCCGCGCGATGCAGTCATAGTCCTCGACGAAATAGTCGACCGGGGCGAGCAAATCGTCGAGTGTGTAGTTCAAGGGCTTTCCGGAAGCCCAGGTGGTGTCATCGAGAAAAGCTTCCGGATTATCCTGCTGGTCGGTTTCTTCAATCATTTCACCGCGTCGCCAGATCCGTACGGATAGCGTGCCCCCAGCGTTATCGGTATCTGCCGGTGTATCTACGATCACCGTCGAGCCGGGTTTTTGCAGCGTATCGAAGACGGCGTCCTGGAGGACCAGTTCGCCTCGCCGCAACGCTGCATCTGCAGCTTGTCGAGCGCGAGATTTTTCGCGTTGGTTGGAGGCCATACGTTCCTGCAGCGTTGATGAGTTGATTGCGGATACTGCAAGCAACGTAATCACCACGAGAAAGATCAGGCTGGTCACGAGTACGAAGCCGTTCTGGGATCGGCGCGGCGGCATGGGCGACCGGCTATTCATGGCAGAAGGTTCCTCAGGGCCACGGTTTGATCGATGAGCTGGTAGGCACGTCGATCATCGGCCTCGGTGGTGAAATTATTACCGTCTGCAAACTGGAACGTGCGTGCGCTGCCGACCGGTAGGACGTTATCCTGGCTACGTAGCAGCAGTTGAATTCTAAGACTCTTCACATCCCGTTGAAGATCCGCGTTAGCGATCGAATCCGTATACGCATCGACGACGTTGTCTTCACCTGTCGTATCGAGCCCGTAACGAACGCGCAAGCGAGCAACGCTATCGATATCGGTCAAATCGGTTCCGTTGCACTCCAGGGCACCGTTTGCAGACACGGTGAATGAAAATTCGCCGAGCGCCGGTGCGGTGGGCGAGCCGACAGGCGAGCCGTCGCAAGCGGTGAAGTTGCCGTCCGATTCAAATCGAATATGCAGACCGTCGTTGCCGTTTGGGTCGTTAGTGCCGGCAACGACGCTTTCCGAAGCTAAGCTGAAGCCGTCGCCCGTCGTGCGTGCCGGGAACAGAAATTCATCATCTGCGGCAAGGTTTACGCGATGCCCTGCATGGGCGACGACATTTTCGATGAAGAACGTGGCCAGGCGTCCTTGCTCCTGAACGTCGGCGATCGCACGCTGCGCGTTGAAGCTTTCGCGGTTGCCAAGAAGAATCTGCAATACGCCAGCGAGCAGAAGCAGGCCGACAACGAGTGCGACCATCAGTTCGACGAGGCTGAAGCCTTGGCTTTGACGCGGCATGCCGGAACGTAAGCGGTTCATGGTCTGACCACCGTCTGAAAACAGCCGCTGACCATTGGGTCGTTGTTATCGCACTGACTCATGTCAGGATCGGACACGCCGGCAGCACGATCTGGATCGCGTTCCGACCAGAGAATGGAGATGCGATACGTTATACAGTCCCCATCAACGCGTTCTTCGCAACTGACATGGCCTTCGCCGTTGGGCAGCGCCGGATCGAGCGCGGCGTCCCATTCCCACGCGTCGCGCTGGGCGAGCCGAGCCGGATTACAGGTTGAAGCCACGGTGCACGGCTGCGGTCCGCTGCCGCCACCCGACGCAGGGTGGTCGATGTCGTCGTATTCACCATCGCGCGCGCCGATGAAGTTCACGCGCATGCGATCCGCGAGGTTGTCGGCAGCCACGGTCGCGATACTGCGTGCTGAAGACGACTGGGTGTTGGCGATACTGACCGTTTGCAGACCCAGGATCCCGAGCAGCCCGATCGAAACGATGACAAGTGTCACCAGCGCCTCGAGTAGCGTGAACCCGGTCTGATCTGCCGCGCGATGTGATTTGTTCCTCTGTCTCATGTGCCGCTGCTCCCTTGTACCGTCTCGGTGCGGATACGCCCGGTGCTGGCAATCACCACGAGGGTCTGCTGGGCGCTATCGTGGGCAGTCGCCGTAAAGGTGCCAATGCTGCCCATTGCAAAGCCGTTGGGGTCGAAGAACACCCGCGAGGTGATGTTGTTATTGCCGACAATCGATATTTGATTGGTCATCGCGCCGTGTACGCGTAGCACATTGTCGTCATTGGGGCTCTCCGAACCAGGGTCTGGCGCGTAGATGATCCAGCCGTCGCTCCAGTCGCCATCGCCATCGCAACTGTTGTTGCCGTTGCTGCGGCACACATAGACTTGCCGGCCGCGGGTCACCGCCTGGCTGCGGGCGAAGTTGAGATCGCCCACGAGGTCGTTCACCGTGGCGGCCATCGAGTTGCGCTGGATCACCGAACGGTACGACGGAATGGCGATAGCGAGCAGGATCGCGGCGACGGCCATCGCGACGATGAGTTCGAGCAGCGTAAAACCGCGGTTCGAGTGTCTGGTGCTGGAATACGGGATGCCCATGCCCGCAAGTATCGGCTGTGCCTTTGGTGTCGTCCTATCGGCGCCGACCGGCGCTGTGACGTGTCCGATAAACGGTCGCCCGGCACGCGCCGCCGGCAAGTGGCCGTTCGATCGTGCGAACCCGCAGTGTGCGAAACAGGCGAGGGCGATTGGATGGTGCCGGGGAGAAGTGTCGGGAACATGTTTTATCCAGTATCAAGGCTTACCAATGAGCTGTATATTCCTTTTAAAATAAATAGTTACTTGATTCGTCCAGTAACGCCACGTATCTTCCAATACCATCGCTATTGTTGGGTAGGTCGTTGGGATGCCAAAAAAGGGAATCGAACTAAGCGCGATTCAGGTGAAGCGATTAGATAAGCCTGGCATGCATGCCGTGGGCGGCGTGGCCGGATTGCTACTCCAGGTTTCGAAATCCGGTGCTAGATCATGGATTCTCCGTGCCACCGTCGGTAGTCGAAGACGAGATATCGGGCTCGGCGGTTTCCCTGACGTCACTCTGGCTCAGGCGCGCGAAAAAGCACGCGTTACACGCGGCAAGATTGACCAGGGATTTGACCCCATCGAGGAGCGGAAAGCGGCGAAGGTGGCGTTGCGCGCGAGTCAGGCTAAACGATTGAGCTTTGCCGAGGCTGCTCGTCGCAAGCACGAGGCGATTGCTCCAGAGTTTCGCAACGCGCGTTCTCGTGCAAATTGGCTTTCCTCCCTAGAGCTATATGCAGTTCCAGTCGTTGGCGACATGGAAGTGGCGGACGTCGAGATGTCGCACGTCTTATCGGTTATCGAGCCGATATGGAGGGACAAGACGCACACCGCGAATCGCGTTAGACAACGGATGGAGGCGGTCTTTGATTGGGCGATTGCCCGCAAATATCGCGAGACCGCGAATCCAGCAGCATGGAAAGGAAATCTAGCGGAGGTGTTGCCGAAGCCGACAAAAATTTCGACGGTAAAGCATCACCGCGCACTACCGTGGCAAGAAATACCTGGATTCATGAGACGGCTCCGAAAACGTACAGGGATGTCGGCGAGGGCGCTTGAGTTTGCGATATTGACGGCCGCTCGATCTGGGGAAGTGCGATTCGCCACTTGGAATGAAATCGACTTGGACGCTGCATTGTGGGTAGTGCCAGGACAGCGAACAAAAAACGGTAAGGCGCACCGAGTGCCACTATCGAAAGAGGTAGTCGCGTTGTTGCGTACCTTACCCAGATTTGAAAACGAGGACACGGTATTCACGGCCTCGCGCGGCGGGTCTTTATCAGATATGAGTCTATCGTCGTTAACCAGAAAAATGGATGTCGACGCCGTGCCGCACGGTTTTCGATCTAGCTTTAAAGACTGGGCCCGCAATTGCACCGACGCCTCAGATGAGGTGAGCGAGCTAGCGCTTGCACATGTCAATAGCGATTCCACGCGAGCAGCTTATGCTCGTGATGAGCTGTTGGAGCAACGCTCCATAATGATGGAGCAGTGGGCTAGGTTTTGCTGCAACCCGATCCCGCTTGGCGAATAGCTACTTGGTCGCCTCATGCCAGGGGGATCTCAATAGCCAACTATAGGGTCGCACTCGGCTCTCGTGGGAGACTACGAGCCGCTGCAGTCTACAGTCTGAAAGAGCGAGCATTTGGTGACTCGCCGATTCCTTCGCTTGCTTACTGTCCAACATGAGGCGGTCTGTGCTTGCAGCGTTACGTAATAGGTCTAAACGTTTTCGTCGCTTTAGATATCTTCTCAACGATAGCGATAGCACTCGTGTTCATTGCGTGTATTTAACTCGACAAAATAGATCATGTAATGCCGTAGCTTGTTCTTGTGAATTCAAACAGCGCACTGAAAAGCATGGCGGGAAAAATCGACATGACACTGCGGTACGAGCGAGACCGGGACCTTGCAGATCGCTTTCTAGTATCGCGAAATACGATATGGCGTTGGGCCCGGGAGGGGCGGCTGCCGCAGCCGGTCCGACTCGGACCTGGATGCACGCGCTGGAGACTTTCCGATGTAGAGGCGTTCGTCGCAAGCAGGGGTTGAGAATGATTCACTCGTATCCTCCGGAGCGATCCCTACGGATCAGACTGACTCGGTTACGTACGCTATAGCCGGGCCTGGCGTGGAGTTAATCAGTTGCCAGAGCCATTTAACTGGTACGGAAAATGGATTTGCTGCACAGCGCCAATTCGAAACCGAACTACGCTAAATTAAGCGTGGCGTGGCTCTCCTGAAAATGCTTTGCGGTGCTAAAACTCAGCGCTGGGTAAGGAACCGCGAGGACTAGCGGAGGCGCCTGTGGCGATTCTTGTACTTTTCCCGTTCATTATGGTCGCTGTCTTAATGCTCTGGAGATTGAACCGGTACGGTGTATCCAGCGACACAGAACACCGCGAGCACGAACGTGACGGCAGAGATCAATAGGCGTCCAGCCGTTCGAGCGTGGTATCGATCAGTGCTCTGTCGTGAACATCGTAGAGCACGAAGCTATAACTCGCTGCCGACTTAAGCCACCGCCGCAGGTTGGCAAATCTACCTTCGAGCTGCGAGCAATAGTAGCCAGCTGGGGAAATGGCGACGTTAATAGCTGGTGCGGTAGGGCTTGTAGCAAACGGGTATGTCGATGAACGGCGATAGATCGGCGCGCCGGCCGCACACGCAGTTGGGATCGACAGCATGGTCATCAAGGCGGTCGCAGACCGGCTGCGCATGCCGGCCTCCTCGATGATGCCCTCCCAATGCGTGGTGGCGTCATGAGCATGGCCAGCAACGACCTGGTCAAATTCGCCGAGGAGTTCGGCGAGCTTGTCTAGCAGGCAACAACGACTGAAACCGACGAACACGGCAATGTCAGCCCCGGTGTCCAGGCCGGGCTGACCAAAGAAATCGCGGACGTTCATGCTGCGTCGCCTTCGTCGGCGAAAAGCTCGCTCTGGATTCAGACACCCATGTGCAACACCCTTAAAAAACCGGCAGATGCTGGACGCGACCAAGCCCGACGACGGCGGTCGCGCCTACCAACTGGCCGGCCCGCTTGTTCAACAGGTCGCCAAGAAGGCCAGTTGTCCCGCCAGAGGTAAACACTGGGACGAGGCTGTGTCGTTGGCCGAATGACCGACGCGGGACATGGCATGAGTCATCGCAGCCGCGGAGTATGTCGCCGGCACGCACAACCTCGCCCGGCACGCTATTCAAGATGGGATACAGCACAAGATTGCGCGCTTTCGCGGGTGGGCTACCTTTCGATCGCTTAGCCGTCAAACGCCCGGCAGGGCGAAATCATCGGGGCGCAAGCTGCGGGGTAGGGCAGCGACAACCGCTTGTCTGAAGCCGCCTTTGCGATCCCTGGCGGCCGTGCCATGCTGAAACCGGCCAATGCGGCAGAGCTCAATACACGCCGGCCCCGAACGGGTCGAATAAGAACAGACCGCCGGTTCTCGCCGGCGAGCAGCCAACGCATATTCCAATGACCGCAACCCATACCGCTACCGTTCAATCCATCGACGTGCCGGGCGACTGGCCACTGCCGGTTCGACACTTCGACAGCCAGACCGGCCAGCTCGATATCGTCGAAGGCACCATCGAAGCACTCGAGGACGTCAACGACCTCGAGCGCGGCACCATCACCGACGACGTGTTCGGCTACATCCTCATGGCCTGGTACCGCCAGCGTCGACAGGCCGGTGATCCGCCGCATTCGGTCATGGAAAAGCTCAAGCACGCCCGCGAAATTCGCACGCTGCACTAAGCGGCGGCGTAGACGAGTCGCCTCAGGGCGCGGCCCGTCGAACTGTTGTCCGCATATCGGCGGGCAACGCTTTACCCGGTCGACCAAGCGCGTAGCCGTTTTTTGCGGGATAGCCGTGTGCCGGCGTTGGCCATCATCATTACGAGGGGGAAACTCACATGAAAAAGGTCCTTGCGATCGTTTTGGTACTGGTCGTGGCCATCGCCGCGCTCGTGCCGTATTTGACCGGCTCCGAAGTCGAAAACCAATTCCGGGCCGGCATCGACAACATGAACAAGCGCGGTGACTTCGATTTCGCGATCGAATCCTATGACCGGGGCTGGATGAGCTCACACGCCAAGGTCTCGGTCGGTGGCCTGGGTGACGAGCGCGCGACGTTCAACAACGAAATCACCCATCCGTGGGTGCCTGGCCTCGGGCAGACGCACATCGTCAGCACGCTGTCGCGTGATGCTGACCCGGACCTGTCGAGCATTTTCAGCGAACCCCCGCTGAGGATCGAAACGTGGGTTACAGACGACGAAAACTTCCGGGTCGAGCTGCGCTCGCCCGTCGCGCAAGGCACGAGCGAAGATGCCAACGGTGTGCAGACCTATGTCGAGTGGAACGGTCTGTCTGGTTTCTACGAACGCGCTGACCTTGATGAAACCTTCGAGCTGGTTGCCCCCGGCGTGCGTATTTCCGACAGTCAGGGCGGCGTTGCGGTGAACGAGCTTCGTCTCGTCGGCGATTCGCGCATGCTTTGACCCCGAACATTTGAGGCGGGCTGATGCGGCCAAGGATTCATCACAGTAGACCGGAGCTTCGAAAACCGTCGACCCGTCGACCCGTCGAATCCTTGACTGAATATTTCACCACAGGAGATTACCGGTCTTGCTGTGATCGGCGCGTCGACGCGGAACACGTAGTTGTGTCGATCAACGCCGCGTTTCGAAGCATCGGTTTGCATGACGGCGATCGGCCCAGGCGGTGTTAAACACCGAAGGTCGAGGTTTCAGCGAGTTCGTTGTGTGCAGAGCCGCGATCTTTGACCGGACTGTTACCAGCCCGGGGTTTCACACGGACTCGGTTGCATTCGGCCACTTGCGGCATTCTAGCGGGAATCCATGGACAATCGGCAATCGATGCCAGTGGGTTTCGGGCCTGCCGGCGCATCGATGAATCGGTACACATGTGTCAGGTGTATCGATCGACTTTTCATAGATCAGGATAGATCTCGTCTCGATGCGGACGCAGTGTTCATGGCCAGAGGCCGCGCTGTGTTGGGTCACATAGGCCGGCGACGATAAGCCTTCAAGGCTTCGCCGTCTGTGTGTCAGTCCGTGATGTGCCTTTTACGTGCCACCGAATACGGCCGTGGCTCGCTAACCAGTAGGGTCAGTGTATGTCGCTTGTCATCAATGCAGCCAACCAGGCGAAGGTGAGAATGCCCGACAATTTTCTCACCCGCGCACACCGTTCTGCGGTGGCTCGAGGATGCTGGGGGACGGCACCGCTTCAAGGCGCGTGTAACCGACGATCCCTCGACTTGCTTGCAAACCGATCGATAGCGATCCGCATCGGCGTTAACGGCGAGAACGTGCTGATTGCCATCGCACGCAGGATGACAGGGTGGAGCATCAGGCACCCCTGCGGCTGATCGGTTTTGAGCTCGATTCTGTCGTTTTCGGCTTGTAAAAAAACTACAACCCTGGACCCCACTTCAGTATTGTCCGTGGAAGATAGGCGTCCTATAGTGCATTTATGAAGCGGTGTCTCGTCCACATGCTGATCGCGGTTTGGGTGCTCGGTGGCCTGTTGGCCAGTCCAGCCGTCATGGCATCGACCATGCCGGCCGAAAGTGCCGTCAGCGATTGCGTGTTGTGCGAACTGGATTCCGGACAGCCGCATTCTCCCGCCCAGGCTTCGGCTTGCGCCGTCGTCTTTTGCGGCATGGCCGCCAATATTACTGACGGTACGCTCGATCTGGCGCCTGTGCATGGTATGACGCCCGTGTTCTACGTGGCGGATCATCCAGGTCGGCGCCTGACGGGGCCCGATCCCTTCCCTCCACGTGTAATCCGCGTTTGATCTGATCGACGCGTGAGCGCGTCTTGAATCCGGACTGACGATGTTCAGGCCAGCCCACAGGCTGGTGACCTGGGCTGTCTCGCGACCCCATTTGTCGTGTGCCCCCAAGGCTTGCCGGAATCTCTTTAAAGATCACGTGGAGTCTCCTCGGATGAAATATCTACACCTTACGGACGCAGTGCGCCTGTCGCTCGTGTCCTTGTTCCTGTTTTTTGTGTCGGCCGGTCCGGTCGCGGCCACGCCTTTACAAGCCACGCTGTACCACAACCCCGGCTGCATGTGCTGCGAGCAATATGCCGAGCATCTCAATGAAAAAGGCTACGACGTCAAGATCGTGGAAAACGCAGCCTTGGCGAGCGTGAACCGACAACACGCGGTGCGACGCCAGTTGTCGTCCTGTCATACCAGCCTGATCGGTGACTACGTTGTGGTCGGACATATACCCGAGCCGGTTATCGCCCAGTTGCTGCGCGAACGGCCGGACATACGCGGTATCTCGCTGCCGGGTATGCCGACAGGCTCTCCCGGTATGCCAGGTCAGCAAAAAGAACCCTTTGCTATCCGGACGCTGGCCGGCGAAATCTATGCCACGTACTGACGTGCGTGCATCGCGTTTTATTGCGCTTTCGCCTGTTTGTTTCTTTCGATTAAAGACGAGCTGAATCATGAGATATCTCGAAACCATCGCATGGCTGCTGCTTGCGGGATTGCCCGCCACGGCCCATGCGCAGCAGGGGCCCGGCAATATGGGTAACGCCGGCATGATGGATGGCTGGATGATGCAGGGCGGCATGATGGGCGGCCCGATGATGATCGCCTGCATGCTGTTTGCATTGCTGATCCTGGTCCTGCTGGTGCTCGGCGTTCTGTCATTGCTCAAGTATCTGCGGGGTGAGACGCGATGAGCGCCGCTCACCGGCGTGGGATCGCTGGCCCGGGAGTTCGCTGTGAAGCGCGTTGATCCAACGCGCCGAAGGCTGCTGGGCGGGATCGGCGGTGCGGCGGGCGTAGCTGCGTTGTCGCCGTCGATGCTGCTCAGCGCCTGCAAAAACGAGGTAACCGCGGGCAGCGGCAGCGATGCAGCATCGGCCCGCGGCCCGGGTACCAGGGCGGTCGACGTGGACTTTCGACTGCGTGCCCGGCCCGACACCGTGCCATTACTGCCCGGTGCGCCGAGCGAGGTCTGGCGGTATGACGGCGCTTTGGTCGACGGGCCCGCGAATACGCTGGCACCGATAAACGCGAGCTACCCCGGGCCACTGATTCGCCTGTGCCGCGGCCAGCGCGTGCGTGCAAGACTGGAAAACCGGCTGCCCGAGGACACGACGGTCCACTGGCACGGCTTGCACGTGCCGCCCGACGTCGACGGCCAGCCGCGCCTGCCGATCAAGCCGGGCGAGAACATGAGCGTTACCTTCGACGTGCGCGATCGCGCGGGGCTGTACTGGTATCACCCGCATCCCCACGGCCCGGACGGCGGTCGCGTCGGTTTTCAAAGCTATGCCGGGCTGGCGGGGCCGCTGCTGATCGAGGACGATATCGAACGCGGGCTCGAGCTGCCCGACGGCGACCAGCAACTGATCCTGATCCTGCAGGATCGCAGTTTCGCCGACGATAACGCGCTGCGCTATATGGACGGCATGGGGGCGATGATGGCCCGCATGCAGGGGTTTCTGGGTGATCGCGTGCTGGTCAACGGCCGCCCGCCGCAAACCCGCGACGTCGCCACGCGTCCTTATCGCCTGCGGATTCTCAACGGCTCCAACGCCCGTATTTACAAGCTGGCCTGGAGCGACGGCCGGCCCGTCACGGTGCTCGGCACGGACGGCGGGCTGCTCGCCAAACCGCAGCGGCTGCGCTACGTGACCCTGGCGCCGGCCCAGCGCATCGATGTCTGGGTGGATCTGTCCGACGCGCAAATCGGCCAGCGACTAAGCCTTGTCAGCGACTCATACCGTGCCGGGATGATGGGCGGTATGGGTGGTATGGGCGCCATGATGGGCCGGTCGGCGCTGCCCGCCGGTGCAAGATTCGATCTGCTGGGCCTGCGCGTGACCGATCGTGCGCGCGATGGGCGATCGTTGCCGCAGAACCTGGACCCGGAGCTTTCGCCACCGTCGGTAACGCGCACGACGCCCATACGCCGTTTCGAGTTCGGTATGCGGATGATGCGCGGCTTTTCCATCAACGAGCGCCAATTCGAAGGCGCGAAGGTGGCCGACGACGAAATCGTGGCGTTGGGCGACACCGAAATCTGGGAGTTCGTCAATGACACCATGATGCCGCATCCGATGCACGTGCACGGCCTGCAGTTCGCGGTGGTCGAACGCCGGCGTATGACTGATCGGCGCGGCTGGCCGGACCTGGACTCGGGACTCGTCGATGCCGGGCTGCTGGACACGGTGCTGGTGCTGCCCGGCGAACGCGTGCGTATTGCGCTGACTTTCAAGGATTTCGAAGGCCTTTATATCTACCACTGTCACAACATGGAGCACGAGGACAACGGCATGATGCGCTATTACCGGGTGCGGGCATGACCGCGCGTGGTCTTGCACGCAAACAGAACACGATCGCGGATGCGCAATGAAGACACGCAACCGGATCGTCAAGGAATACAAGCGACTCGCAGACGCGTATGACCGCAAGTGGGCGTTCTATATCGAAGCGACCACGCGCGAGACTATCGCGCGGCTGCCCCTACGGGCCGAGGATCGGTTGCTCGATATCGGCTGCGGCACCGGCGCCTTGCTGCATCGTCTTGCGGCGGCGCATCCGGCCTGCCACCTGGCCGGGATGGATCCCGTGGCCAAAATGCTGGAGGCAGCGCGCCACAAACTCTCGCCGGCAGTCGAGCTTCGCCAGGGCTGGGCCGAGCAGTTGCCGTTTGCCGATTCGCGGTTCGATATCGTGGTGTCCTGCAACATGTTTCATTTTATCGACCGACCCGTCGATGCGTTAGGCGAAATACGGCGCGTTTTGCAGCCCGGCGGGCGGCTCGTCATCACGGACTGGTGCGGCGATTACTGGGCGTGCCGGCTGTTCGAGCAATATCAGCGCCTGCTCGGTCGCGCGCACGCCAGGATCTATCGAGCGCGTGAATGCAGGCGGCTGCTCGAACAGGCCGGTTTTAGCGTGGAGGCTATCGACACCTACAAGATTAATTGGCGGTGGGGGCTCATGACCATTCGGTGTATCCATGCGCCCGCTTGGGCCCAACAACAAGCCTGCTCATTGGGATATCGCACGATGACAATCAGCACATTGACCCGCTACGCGGTGCTGGCCGCAGCCGGTGGCGTTAACCGCGGAGGCGACTCGACCTCATGACGATCTGGACGAACCTCGCGCTGGCGATGGCCGCCGGGGCTTTGCTCAACCTCACCCCCTGCGTATTGCCCGCGCTGCCGATCAAGTTGCGCACCATCGGGCGGGCCGTAGGCAATGGCCCGCGGCAACGGCTGATCGCGGGTATTGCGCTGCTCGCCGGCACGCTCACCTTTTTTGGTGCGCTGGCGCTGGCCACGGCCGCATTGAACTGGACCTGGGGCAGCTTGTTCCAGGCAGCCTGGTTTAGGGCTGCATTGGCGCTTTTGCTGGCCGGCCTGGGCGTTTACAGTCTTGCCGGACGCGGTGTTCAACCGCCGCAATGGGTCTATCGGATCCAGGCGAGCGGCTACGCCGAGCCGTATCTGGCGGGCCTGCTGGCGGCGGTCCTGTCGACCCCCTGTACCGGGCCTTTTCTCGGTGGCGTCATGGCATTTGCCCTCACCCAGACGCCGAGCACCATCTTCATGTTGTTCATTGCGGTAGGCGTGGGGCTAGCCTTGCCGTACCTGATTCTGCTGGCCCGGCCGGGGCTGCTCTCGCGCATACCGCGCAGCGGTCCCTGGCTGCAACGCGTGCAACAGGTCATGGGCCTGGTTCTGCTGGCCGGCGCGACCTTCTTTGCGACCACCGTGCTGGGAGAACGCTTCGGCACGCTATTATGGGCCGCCTGGCTCGGCACGCTGACGTTCTGGCTGCTGCGAGCATTTGCTGTTGGCCCCGGGTTCGGGGCGCGGCTGGTTCCGGCGGTGGTGCTGGCGCTGGTTGCGGTGAGCACGGTCGCGATCGGCCTCAACCGTAGCGGCGCCGCGGCGCATGAGCTGCCCTGGCAGCCGCTGACCGAACAGGCGCTGGCCTCGGCACGTGCCGCCAATCGTCCGGTGCTGATCGAATTTACCGCCGATTGGTGCATCAACTGCAAGGTTCTGGAACAGACCGTTTATGCCAATAAAGCGATTGCGCGCGCGGTCGCCGCGACAGGCATGGTTGTTCTGCGAGCCGATCTGACCCGGCCCGACGCCGCGCTTGACGCCTACCTGCGCTCGTTCGGCGGTGCCGGCCTGCCGTTTGCCGTGGTGTTAAAGCCCGACGGGGCGATTCACCAGCGCTTACCCGATCTGTTTACCGTCAGTACGCTGGCAACAGCGATTGAAACCAGCGTGGAGTCAACTCGTGGCAATGAATAAAGACATCCTGGTGCGCTGGCTTGTGCCCGTGGCAACCGCCGCGGTCGTGGGCGGCGTCTTTGTGTTCTGGCAGTGGCCGGCGCCGGACGATGCACGCAACGTCCAGGCCGCGAGCAACGGGTCGGCTTCAACCGGCAGCGACTCGAACGCCGACATCGTTGCCCTGTACTCGCAATCCGAAGAACTGAACCGGCAAGCCGGGATCGGTGATTCGGCCCAGGCGAGGCAAACGTCGAGTTCGGATCATGTCGAGCTTAGTGCGTCACGACAAGGCAACAACGTCCGAGTCGAACTGGCGATAGAAAAGCCGTGGCATATCAATGCCAACCCGGCTTCTCTCGATTTTCTTATTCCCACGGAAGTCGAGTTCACGGCCAACGACGTTCGCGTGCCCGCAAATTTCGATTACCCGGCGGGCGAGCAGATCGATGTCGGCCTCGGTGACCCGATCCAGGTGTACTCCGGGCGGCTGGAGCTGATCACGAATCTGGCCGCGCCGGACAACGATAGGCCCTTGAAAGCGCAGGCCCGCATACAAGCATGCAATGACTCCGGGCTTTGTCTGCCGCCTTCGATGCTGTCGGTCAGGGTTGCGGATTCCGCCCAGTCGTCTTCGCCTTGACGGCGAGGCTGACTGCTTCACTTTCCAGAATAGCGCAAAGTCGAAACCTTGAACCGTAGTCCAGGGTAACTTCCTGCTTTCAATGGGAAAAACCCGGATGCACGAAGTGTCTCTGTACGCAATCCATTGAAAACAAATGGATATTGGCGGCACGAAAGGCTCTTTGGTCGATGCGGCGCGGGGCCGTCATCATATTCTTCGGCATACAGATATTTGACGACACAAAGTCGTTCTGGACATTCTTGATCCGGCTGAGGCGGCGCGAAGGGGTTTCGTGAGCCGCTGTTTTTGTTCTTGCGACCGGGTGCTGCTGTATGGCGGAGTTGCTGGCGTTGACGTTGATCTTCGTGCTGTTGGTCGGCACTGCGCTGGGGCTGCAGTGGCTCACCCGGCCATCCGGCCTGCCGCCAGTCTCCGAGCCGCAAAAGACGCCGGTGCTCGGAGGTCAGCAACCGGGCACCCACGCCTGGCAGCGCTACCACGTGCGCTTCTACTCCATGACCCTGCTGTTCATCGCCTTCGAGATGGAAATGATGTTCATGTACCCGTGGGCGGTGGTGTATGTGGCCGAGGGCGTCAAGGCGCTCGTTGAAATGGGTATGTTCCTGGCGATCCTGTCGATCGGCATCCTTTACGGCTGGCGCGAGGGCATATTCCGGTGGCAGTAAACGCGCTGCGCAAGCTGGCGGCCGCGGCCCCCGTGCCGCTGTTCGTCGCCGAAGGCGAGGGCGGGCGCGAGCGCATCGAGGATCTTGCGCTGTCTGCGGATATCGACTGGGTGGCCAGCCCGCGCCACGCGAGCATCCTGCTGGTCGTCGGGCGTATCCGCACGGCCGATTACGAGGCGCTGCAGCGCGTTCATGATCAGCTTCCGCACCCGCGGGCCACGCTGTGCTGGGGATCGGACGCGGATCTGCCGGGCGCGCTGCGCGTGGACGCGGCCGCCGATCCACAGG
>NZ_AFNV02000027.1 GCF_000215955.2 Salinisphaera shabanensis E1L3A | reverse complement strand
CTGGTGGGTTTACACAGCTAGCGGCTGCGAGCCCTAATACGAGCGTGATGATCGGCGCGCGAATCCTCCAGGGGGCAACCGCGGGTATGATCCAGCCGTTGGCGCTGGTATTGATATTCCAAGTATTCGACGACAGCGAGCGCGGCAAGGCGCTCGGCTTGTATGGCATGGGCGTAGTGCTTGCGCCGGCGTTGGGGCCGGCAGTCGGCGGCGTGCTTATCGACTGGTTTTCCTGGCGTGCGGTCTATCTGCCGGGGATTCCTTTCGGTCTGCTCGCCCTGGTCGGCGCGCGCCGCTATTTGCATAACGATCGCCGTGCGTCGCGTATCGCTTTCGACTGGATCGGATTCGCGCTGCTGTCGGCCGGGTTGGCCACGCTGTTGGCCGGGCTTGCGGAGCTGGCCGAGACGCGAACCTGGGCGCTGGCCGGCATCTTTAGCGGGGGCCTTCTGCTGGCGCTGTTTATTCGGCGCTGCGCGCGTATCGCCACGCCCTTAATCGAGCTATCGGTGCTCGCGCATCCGCGGTTCGCGCTCGCCAGTGCATTATCCATGGTTTATGGCGCCGGGCTTTATGGTTCGACCTATCTTGTGCCGCTGCTGGCCCAAGGCGTGCCGCAGTTTTCGGCGACGGCAACGGGGCTGGTGATGATGCCGGCTGGACTGGCCCTGGTCGTGGTATTCCCAGTGGCCGGGCGCCTGGCCGATCGCATGCCCGCGCACCGCCTGCTGCTGGTGGGTTGTACGGGGTTCGCCCTGGGTATGATCGGGTTGGCCGCGAGCGATCCGACGACCGCGTTTGCCACACTCGCGCTCTGGATTGCCTTCGGTCGCATCATGCTTGGCGTGATGATGCCTGCGCTCAATATCGGCGGCCTGCGAGCGCTGCCCGAGGCGTTGACGCCGCAAGGTTCCGGCGTGATCAATTTCGCGCGTCAACTCGGCGGCGCCTTCGGCGTCAATCTGTTTGCGCTGCTGCTGGAATGGCGGGTCGGCATGCGCGTGGGTACCGAGGTGGATCTGCAACGCTTGTACAATGGCAGTGCGGTCGACGCGACGGCATTGTCGGCCTTGACATCGGGCTTTCGCGAGACGTTTATTGTGTTGGGCGCGCTGTTTGCCGTGTCGATCGTATTTGCTGCTTGGATGGGGATTTTGCATGGAAAACTTCGAGAAAGTTCTGCTGGCTTACGACGGTAGCGAGCACGGTCGTATCGCATTGCGTCGTACGCTGCCGCTGCTTGGTGCGGGTGAAGTCGAGGTGCATCTTCTCGCCGTGGTGCCGCTGACCGGCGCAGTTGCGGCAGCCGAGGGCTTTTATACCGAGAGCATGTATGAAGCCGAGCGCGAGCGTATCGAAAATATCCTCGACGAAGGTGTGACGCTACTCAAGAATCGCGGCGTGGATGCTGAAGGCCACCTGCGTGCGGGCGAGCCGGCTCACCAGATCGCCAAGCTGGCCGAGGATCTGGCCGTCAATCTCGTGGTGGTCGGCCACCAGCGCCGCGGCGTGCTGGCACGCTGGTGGCAGGGCTCGGTGGGCGCGTCATTGCTTGATCGACTCACCTGCAGCCTGTTGGTCGTGCAGGCGCCGGGCGAGGATGAAGATGTCGCCGCAGCGCCGGCGCCCTGAATAGATTAACCGAGGGCGGTCTACTTGCTCGCGTCTGGCAGGTAGGCGCGCCAGTCGTGGCCCGTGTCACCGAATGCCAGAAAATGCGTGTTCAGCACGCTTTCAGTGACGTTGTAGCGTAGCGGTTCGCCGTCGAGATCCGTCACCTGGCCGCCGGCACAGGCGAGTACGGCGTGTCCGGCGGCGGTATCCCATTCGCTGGTCGGCCCGAGCCGCGGGTAGAAATCGGCGTCACCGTCGGCGATCACGCAAAACTTCAAAGATGACCCCATCGTGATGGGTTCGTAATCCGGCAAATTGGCAAGCAGCGCATCGATACTGGCCGAACGGTGCGAGCGCGAAACCAGCACGCGTGGTTTGTTCGTATGCGCAGCTACCGCGGCTATGGGTTCGGGGTTCGCTGCGCCTTGCTGGCGAAATGCGCCGATTTCGCGCGCGGCAAACCACAACGTATCCAGTACCGGGGCGTAAACCACGCCCAGTACGGGCTCATGATCGACAATCAGCGCGATATTGATCGTGAACTGATCGTTCTTGTTGACGAATTCCTTGGTGCCGTCGAGCGGGTCGATCAGCCAGTAAGTCGACCATGAGCGCCGTGTGTCGAAATCGATATCCGCGCCTTCTTCGGACAGCTGGGGTGTATCCGGTGTCAGCTCGCTCAATGCCTGCTTGATACTGACATGCGCGGCCAGGTCGGCCTGGGTCAGCGGACTGTCGTCATCCTTCGTTTCGATTTCGAAATTGCTGTTGTAGATCGGCAGCGTTTTCTGGCCGGCCGCGACAGCGATATCGCAGATGTGATCAAGCAGTTCGCGAGTTAGTTCCATGGGCTTGGCGCGTTGTTGGGAATCGCGCGCATCATACCGATTTGATTCGCGCTGGCTTTCGCACGCTGTCTAGTTACGGTTCGAGCGCGACTTGCCTCGGCCCCCACCGCCGCCATTGCGGCGACCGCCGCTGCGGGGTTTGCGCTTGCGCCGTGCCGGCACGACGATGTCGTCTGCGAAATCCGCGCCGTGCGGCATCTCGGCATCGATCTTGTGCTCGATATAGGCTTCGATATCGGGCAATGAATACACGTATTCCTCACAGGCGAACGAGATCGCATCGCCGGTATTGCCGGCGCGCGCGGTTCGGCCGATGCGGTGCACGTAATCTTGGGCATCCTGCGGCAGGTCGTAGTTGATCACGTGCGTGACATCGGGGATATGCAGCCCGCGCGCGGCCACGTCGGTCGCGACCATGATCGGCAATTCACCGGTCTTGAAGTCTTCGAGCAGGCGCAGGCGCTTGTTCTGGGCCACATCCCCGGACAGCGTCGCCGCGGTGAAACCGTTGGCATTGAGCCCGTCTTCGATGAACTCGGCGGTGCGCTTGGTGTTGATGAAGATCAGCGTGCGGCCGTTGTCGATACGGCGCAGGGTGCCGATCAGAAGCGCGAGCTTGTCGTCCTTGGAGACGTGATAGAGCTTCTGCGTGATCGCGCCGATATTCACCGTTTCGGTATCGGTGCGCACGAGCGTAGGGCTGTTCATATGCTCGTAGGCCAGTTCCAGCACGCGATGGCTCAGCGTGGCCGAAAACAGCAGATTCTGACGGTTCTCCGGCACCGGCATCTTGCGGAACATGTAGCGGATATCGTCGATGAAGCCGAGATCGAACATGCGATCGGCTTCGTCGAGTACGGCCACTTCGATCGCCTTGAGCGTATAGACCTTCTGCTTGTAGTAATCGATCAGGCGCCCCGGCGTGCCGATGAGAATATCGACGCCGTCGACGATGGCCTGACGCTGTTCCTCGTAACCGGTGCCGCCGTAGCAGACCACGCATTTCAAGCCGGTACCGGACGCCAGCGGTAGCGCATCCTTGTAAATCTGGTCGGCGAGTTCTCGCGTCGGCGCAAGAATGAGCGCGCGTGGCTGGCTGGCGCCTGCAGGGGCATGCTCGCTCGGCTCAGGATCGTCCTTGAGCAGGCGGTGCATGGTAGCCAGCAAAAACGCAGCGGTCTTGCCCGTGCC
This sequence comes from Salinisphaera shabanensis E1L3A, assembly GCF_000215955.2. Taxonomy (GTDB): domain Bacteria; phylum Pseudomonadota; class Gammaproteobacteria; order Nevskiales; family Salinisphaeraceae; genus Salinisphaera; species Salinisphaera shabanensis. The sequence continues at coordinate 50,110 of NZ_AFNV02000027.1, read as the reverse complement.
GGTATGTGCCTGACCCGCGATATCCGCGCCCTTGAGCGCAAGCGGCAGTGTCTCCGCCTGAATTGGCGTGGCGTGGCTGAAACCGCGCTTGATCAGCCCGGAAAGTATCGTCTCGTGAAGACCCAGGGCGTCGAGGCGCGTATCGGTGAGCATCTTTTGCTGGGCAGCGTCACTGGTGGATGCGGTTTCGGTCATATTGGCCCTTGGGATAGATGAATGGTCACGCCAAACGCGACCGGTTCACGCAGGGGTTGAAAAACGCGCCGAGATAGGCTCCAATAGCCCGAACGTTGCGAATACGGATATTCGCTGCACTGCCCGAGTCGGGTCGGCTCGCATTCCGGCACTGTTTTTTTTTGCAGCCCGCACTATAACAGCTTGTGGTCTTCACGGTTGTCGGGCCGCGACCTTTCGCGCAGCTTGCAAACATCTTTTCGCGCCCTTAACTACCGGCTCAGCGGCGCCGCGTCATAGGCGACGCGCGCGAACCTTCATTTATCCCGCTTGGATTCTTTCGAGGACGCTCATGAGTGAAAATATCGTCAAAGTCAGCGATGACAGCTTCGAACAAGACGTGCTGTCCGCCTCCGGTCCCGTATTGGTGGACTACTGGGCAGAATGGTGCGGTCCGTGCAAGATGATTGCACCGGTGCTCGACGAAATCGCCGACGAATATGACGGCCGGTTGACGGTCGCCAAGCTCAATATCGACGACAACCCGAATACGCCGCCTAAGTACGGCATTCGTGGTATTCCGACCCTTATGCTCTTCAAGGACGGCGAAGTGGCCGGAACGAAGGTCGGTTCGGTCTCCAAGACGCAGCTGACCGAATTTGTCGATCAACATATTTGATCCGCTCCAGGCCGCCGGCATATCTGCCGGCGGCCTTCGTTTGATTCGCAACGAATCGGACGCCTTCCCACTGCGAATAGGTGCATATGACGCGCCCGTTTTCGCTGCAACTCATAGATAGCCGTGTCTGAAGAAACAGTCGACGAACGCCAGTCCAAGGATTCGAATAACAGCAATAACGGGAACGGGGGTAATAACAACCGCCGCAGCCGTCGTCGCAAGAATCCCAATGGGCCCAACAAGCCTCGAAACAACAGCGGTAACAACCGCGGCAAGGGCGGTGGTGGCCCGAACAAGGGCGGCAACAACCCGCCGAACGAGGACATCGACGAGGCTGAGTTCGAAGCCTATGCCGGTGTCGCCGGCGACGGCCCGATCCTGAACCTCAGTGAGCTCAAGCAGAAGACCGCTTCCGAGCTCATGGAAATGGCGCAGGAGATGCAGCTCGAGAACATCTCGCGCATGCGTAAACAAGACCTGATCTTTGCGATGCTCAAGGGGCATGCGAAATCCGGCGAGCGCATCTATGGTGACGGCGTTCTCGAAATTCTGTCGGATGGCTTTGGCTTTCTGCGCTCGGGCGAATCGTCCTATATGGCCGGGCCCGACGATATTTACGTATCGCCGAGTCAGATCCGGCGTTTCGCGCTGCGTACCGGTGACAATATTTCCGGTCGCATTCGTCCGCCGAAAGAGTCGGAGCGCTATTTTGCGTTGCTCAAAGTCGACGAGATCAACGGCGATCCGCCGGAGAAATCCAAGGGCAAGGTTCTGTTCGAGAATCTCACGCCGCTGTTCCCGACCGAGCGCATGGTCATGGAACTGGGTAACGGCTCGACCGAAGATATCACCGCCCGCACCATCGACCTGGTCGCGCCCTTCGGCAAGGGCCAGCGCGGCCTGATCGTTTCGCCGCCCAAGGCCGGCAAGACGATGATGATGCAGAACATCGCCCAGTCGATCGCGCAGAATTATCCCGAGTGTCATCTCATCGTGCTGCTCATCGACGAGCGGCCCGAAGAAGTCACCGAGATGGAGCGCAGCGTGCGCGGCGAAGTCGTCTCCTCGACCTTCGACGAGCCGGCATCACGCCATGTGCAGGTCGCTGACATGGTGATCGAAAAGGCCAAGCGCCTGGTCGAACACAAGAAGGACGTGGTGATCCTGCTCGACTCGCTGACGCGTCTGGCACGTGCCTACAACACCACGGCCCCGTCTTCGGGCAAGGTGCTCACCGGTGGCGTGGATGCTAATGCGCTGCAAAAGCCCAAGCGTTTCTTCGGTGCAGCCCGTAACGTGGAAGAGGGCGGCAGTCTGACGATTCTGGCCACGGCACTCATCGAGACCGGTTCCAAGATGGACGAGGTCATCTACGAAGAGTTCAAGGGCACAGGCAACATGGAAGTCCATATGGACCGCCGTATTGCCGAGAAGCGTATCTACCCGGCGATTCACGTCAATCGTTCCGGCACCCGCCGCGAAGAGAAGCTGGTGCCCCAGGATGAGCTGCAGCGCATGTGGGTGCTGCGCAAACTGTTGCACAGCATGGATGATCTGGCGGCCATGGAGTTGCTGATCGATCGTATGAAGCAGACCAAGACCAATGCCCAGTTCTTCGAATCGATGAAACGCTAGATTCGAGACGGTATGTCATAAAAAAAGCGGGCTCTAGCCCGCTTTTTTTATTGGGTGAATCCCGGCTTGGTGTCCCGTTCGCTATTCGCCTGCGGGCTCAGGGCCGTGTGCTGAACCGCGGGTGCGATTGCCAGGGCGGTGGCGCGCCAACCGGCGGACAGGCTTTCGACCAAGGCCTCGTAGCCATCGTCGGCCAGTGGTACCTCGCGCGTGAAGCGCTGGCGTAGAAGGGTTTGACCCTCTGGATCGTCGAGCTGCCATTCGCCTGTGATTCGGGCGTGGCCATCGTAATGGCCCATGAACTGGTCGACTCGTGTTTGCAGCACGAATGCCGGTGTAGCCCCGGGTTCGACGGCCCGTACGATCTGTATGTCAGTCAGCGCGCCGTCGAGCGTGGCAATTAAAGAGTCGCGTAGCTGCCCACCGAGTGGCGCGGCCCAGCGATTATGGTTGGCGATGACTACACGATGCGCGCCGGTCTGGTAAACGATGCCGCTCTCATCGAGCATTCGCGCAATCTGTACCGGCGCAACGACAAGTTGCGCGCGCGCTGCCGGTTTCGATGGCGACGCTGAGCTTGCATGCGTGGTATCGAGCACGAAAAGCGACGGCGATGAAGCACTGCCCGCACAACCGGTCAGAACGAGGGCGGCAGCAACATACAGTAGGTGGATCGTTTTCATCGGGCGGCCTTCGGGATGGGGTCGCCGTCTTCGGGCCGGCCGAAGATCAGCGCGTTGGGGCGGTTATGCAAGGTGCGTGCGAGCGGTGCCACGTCATCGAGTACGCGGTTGAGTCGATCGAGTGAGCGGCTGAATTCGCCGTAAGCGGGCGCGTCCTGCTGGAAACCTTGCAGTGTGTGTTGCAGCTCGCCGAGGGTGACGCGCAACGTGCGCGGTAGTTCTCGCGTGTCTTTGGATTCGAGCAACTGGTTGATATTGCGCGTGGCGCGATGCAGCTCGTCGAGCGTGTCGTTGGAAGCCTCGAGCGTGTGCTTGAGGTCGTTGGCGATCGGGCGGATGTCGATCGCATTGAGCTTGTCCATGAGGTCCGACAGCTGCGCCTGAATGCTCGTAATGCTGCTTGGCACACTCGGGAAAACGTCGTACTGGCCGAGCGTGGTCGGCGCGTAGCCTTCGGCATTACCTTCGAACTGGAGATTGATGAACGTGGCGCCGGTGAGCAGGTTGCCGGATTTGATCGTCGCGCGCAGACCGTTGGCAAAGAAACGTCGGTTATTTTCGCGCCACTGTGCATCACTCCAGTTCGCCCAGCTGTTGGCCGGCCGCTGCGGTTCGATGGAGATCAGCACCGGTATCTTGAAATCCGAGAGCTGTTCGAAGTCGAAGTCGTCGCGAAAGAAGGGCACCTGTTCGACCGTGCCTATACGCAGGCCGCGATATTCCACCGGCGCGCCGGGGTTGAGGCCGCGTACGGAATCGTCGAGCAGAATCACGTATTTGATCTTGCGATCGAAACGATCCTGGTTGGCTGCGCTACGCGTCGCATAGAGTTTGAAGGCTTGGCCGTTGGTGGCTTTATCGCCGGGCTCGACCCCATCGGCCTGCCCGAACGTTACGCCGCCCGCCAGAATGCTCTGCAGCGACCCGGTCTGTACATCCACGCCGTCCGAACCGAGATGGAAATCGATGCCGGAACGCAGCCAGAACTGAGTGGTTCCGGTGACCAGTCGGGCGTAAGGCTCGCGTATGAATACCCGATATTCCATGCGCTGTTCTTCGACGGCGAACTCGCCTGCCTCGATCTGGCCGACCGTCTGGCCCTGATAGATGATCGGATCGCCCACTGCCAGCGAGTTATCGCCGTTGCTGGTCAAGCGCACCGAGACGCCCGGCTCGTCCGAAGCAGTGGTCGGCGGCGTGTCCTGGACTTCGTATCGGCGCTGGGCTTTGTCCGCGCTGCCCGGTTGCAACTGGATGTAGGCGCCGGACAGGATCGTGCCCAGGCCGCTGATGCCCTGACGGCCGATGCGCGGCTTGACCACCCAGAAACGGCTATCGGATACCAGCAGTTCGGCCGTGTCCGGGTTCATCTGTACGGTTGCGACCGCACCCTCGTAGTCGTCGGCCAGACGGACCGATTCCAGATGGCCGACCTCCACGCTGCGCACCTTCACCAGTGTTTTGCCTGCTTCGAGACCATCGGCGGTGTCGAGTGCGAGCGTGATCTCCGGACCGCGCGACATGACGTTCTGATAGACCAGCCATAGTCCGATTAGCGCCGCCCCGAGAGGAATGAGCCATACCGGAGAAATACGCCAGCGCCGCGGCTTGTGCGTGACGGCAGTGTTCGGGTCATGGGTCATCGCGTATTCATCTCGAAAGTTTCATCCCAGAGCTGTCTTGTATCGAAGGTCAGCGCCGCGATCATGGTGATAATCACCACCGCTGCGAAACAAAGGGCCGCGGGCCCCGGTTCGATCGCCATCAATGCCCCCGCCCGCACCAACGCCACCAGTACGGCGACCACGAACACATCGATCATCGACCAGCGTCCGATTTTTTCGGTCACACGATACAGGCGCATCTGCGTGCGTGAATTGTGATGCCAACGGTAGGTCGCGGTCAGGCATAACCATGCCAGCGCCACGATCTTGCTGATCGGTACGACCACGCTTGCCACGAAGATGACCAGGGCGATCGGCCAGGAGCCGGTATGTGCCAGATGCAGAACGCCGCCCACGATCGTCTGTGGGTCGGTCGAGCCCAGACTGGTCGTCGACATGATGGGATAGATGTTGGCAGGGATGTACAAAATCACTGCGGTAATAAGCAGCGCCCAGGTCAATTGAATCCGATCGATCGCGTGCGCTATATGTCGTCCACCGCAGCGCGGGCATTTGCCCCGGTCGTTAGGAAAAGGCATGTCGCAGCCGCGGCATACGACCAGGTTCTGGCTGGCGCCGGTACGTCCGGTTTCAAGGTGTGTGTGGAGCGCGGGCATGGGAGCAAGGTCGGCCCAGAGCGCTGGCCAGTCGATGAGCATGAACGTGCGCAGCACCAACAGCGCATAGATACAGAATGCGATGAACGAGAGGCCGATTGAAACATCGGCCAGGGTCACGATCTTGATCAGGCTGACCAGCACGCCGACGATGAACACATCAGACATCATCCAAGGCTCGAGCGGGCGCAGCTGACGGGCAAGCGCCCTTGTAGCGGCGCCGGCTTTATGGCGCGATGCCTGCCACAACAGAAAGACCACGGCGAGCAGATACGCCCCCGGCAGGCCGACGGTGGTACAGAACAAGAGCACGGCCAGGCTTGGGTAATCGTGGCCCGCCATGGTACGCGCGGCGTCGAAGAAACTCATGGTGTGAGAAACGCCGCGGGTAGAGAAACTCAGGAAATCGAACGCAAAAACCAGCGCGAGCATGATCAATGCTGCCATTGCCCAGGCGAGGGGGCGTTGACGGTCGCTCTGCGCCGGTGGGGCGATATGATGATTGCAGCGTGGGCAATGAACGGACTCGCCGGGTGCGCGCGACGGTACCTGTATCACCCAGTCGCATTCGCGGCATACGGCAACGGGGAGATCGGTGGCGTGCTCTACGGTCATGCCATTCACAATAGCGTCTAAGCGCGTCTTAAGATGCACTGGCAAAAAAAGCGGGCCGGAGCCCGCTTTCTCTAGCCGCATATGCGGTCGCCAGGCGCGACCGACATACTCAGCGATTATCGATATCGACGTAGTCGCGTAGTTCATAGCCAGTATAGACCTGACGCGGACGCGCGATACGCATGCCCGGGTCGGCCATCATTTCCGACCAGTGCGCGGCCCAGCCGACCGTACGCGCGATCGCGAACATCGGGGTGAACATGTTGATCGGAATCCCCAGGGCCTGGTAGATGATGCCGGAGTAGAAATCGACGTTCGGATAGAGCTTGCGTTCGACGAAGTAATCGTCTTCCAGGGCGATGCGTTCAAGCTCGAGCGCCAGCTCGAAGAGCTTGTTGTTCTGCATGCCGTAGTGTTCGAGGATCTCGTGGCAGTAACCGCGGATGATCTTCGCACGCGGATCGAAGTTCTTGTAAACGCGATGGCCAAAGCCCATCAGACGGAACGGATCGTTCTTGTCCTTGGCCTTTTCCAGATACTTCGGCACCTGCGACACGTCGCCGATCTGGCCGAGCATGTTGAGTACGGCTTCGTTGGCACCACCGTGGGCCGGTCCCCAGAGGGCTGCAATGCCCGAGGAGATCGCGGCATAGGGGTTGGCACCGGTCGAGCCAGCCATGCGCACGGTCGAGGTGGAGGCGTTCTGTTCGTGGTCGGCGTGCAGGATGAACAGCACGTCCAGCGCCTTCGCGGCGACCGGATCCACTTCATATTCCTCGGCCGGCACGGCAAAGCACATGCGTAGGAAGTTGGCCGCATAGTCCAGATGGTTTTTCGGACCGATCTTGGGCTGGCCGATGGAATGCTTGTAGGCGGCCGCGGCGATAGTCGGCATCTTGGCGATCATGCGATGCGCGAAGATCGCACGATGCTCGGGATCGCGAATATCGGTGGTGTCGTGATAGAAGGCCGACAGCGAACCGACGATGCCCGTGAGAATGGCCATCGGGTGCGCGTCGTAATGGAAGCCGTCGTAGAACTTCACCAGCGATTCGTTGAGCATCGTGTGATGCGTGATCGAGTGGCGGAAGTCTTCCATCTGCGTCGCACCCGGCAGTTCGCCGTTGAGCAGCAGATAGCAGACTTCGAGAAAGCTCGACTTCTCGGCCAATTCCTGCACGGAATAGCCTCGATACATGAGGATGCCGTTTTCACCGTCGATGAAGGTGATATCGGACTTGCAGCTGCAGGTGGCTGTAAACGCGGGATCGTAGGTGAATACGCCCTGCTTGGTGTTCAGGCCGCGCACGTCCACGCCGGGTGTGCCGAGCGTGCCTTCGACGAGCGGCAACTCGGTGCTGCTGTCGTCTTGCGGATTGCTGATCTTGAAGGGTTGACTCATCTACGATCTCCCGGGTTTTTTCCGCTTCACGGCCGTATTCAGCCCTGCTTGGGCTCGACGACCGGCTGCGGATAATGCGAAGGATATTCGGTGCGCGCAACGCCGGTGGCGATGGCAGCCTGCGCGACGGCAGGTGGAATGAAATCGATCAGGCGTGGGTCGAACGGGCTCGGAATGATGTAATCCGGGCCGAACGACATGGCGTCCTGACTGTGGGCTTCCAGTACGCTGTTGGGTACGGGCTGGCGGGCAAGCTCGCCCATGGCGCGGGCCGCAGCAACGCACATCGTCATGTTGATGCGGCGTGCACGCACGTCCAGCGCACCGCGGAAGATGTACGGGAAGCCAAGAACGTTATTAACCTGGTTCGGATAATCGCTACGCCCGGTGGCCATGATCAGATCATCGCGAACGCTCTGGGCGTCTTCCGGCGTGATCTCGGGCGTTGGATTGGACAATGCGAATACGACCGGCCTGGCCGGCATCATGCCGATCTGTTCCTTGGATACCGTGTCCGGTCCCGACAGACCGATGAACACATCGGCCTGTTTCATGGCGTCGTCTACGCTGCGCAGGTCGGTCTTGGTCGCGAACTGGGCTTTCTGCTCGGACAGGTCGTCGCGTTCGGAATGGATCACGCCCTTGCGATCGCACATGAACACGTTTTCCAGCTGCGCGCCCATTTCCAGCAGCAGATTCATCGACGCCACGCCGGCCGCACCGGCGCCCATGCATACGATCTTGGCGTCGGCGAGTTTCTTGCCCTGCAGCTCCAGGGCATTGATCAGACCGGCTGCGACGATGATTGCGGTGCCGTGCTGGTCGTCATGGAAAACCGGGATATCGAGGCGCTCGATCAGCGTCTTCTCGATCTCGAAACAGTGGGGGGCGGCGATATCCTCGAGGTTGATGCCGCCGAAGGTCGGCGCGATGCGCACGACCGTGTCGATGAAATCCTTCGGGTTGTCGGCGTCGACTTCGATATCGAAGACATTGACGTCGGCAAACTTCTTGAACAGGACCGCCTTGCCTTCCATCACCGGTTTGCTGGCCAGCGCGCCCGTATCGCCGAGCCCGAGAACCGCAGTGCCGTTTGAAATCACCGCGACCAGATTGCCTTTCGAGGTATAGCGAAAGGCCGCTTCCGGGTCATCACGAATCGCCTTGACCGGTTCGGCCACGCCGGGCGTATACGCCAGCGACAGTTCTTCGTAGGTGGTAAAGGGCTTGGTGACCGATATCGCAAGTTTTCCCGGCTTGGGTTTTGCGTGGTAATCCAGAGCTTCCTGTTTGCGCGAGTAATCGGCCATGCAGTTTGCGGCTTTGCGTTCAAGCGTAAGGAACCCACTGGCGCGCGGTTCGCAGCGCCTGGGCAATGATCGACGAATTCCCGAGTATACCGACGCGCTCGCCGTGCGACTAGCGATAGGTCGTCTTTTCGGTTGCAAGCCGCTGTGCCGTAAGCGGTTTTTTATGAAAAACGGATGCGACGAACGTCGAATCAGGGCTTTCGAGGCCCGCGTAAAGTTGTTGAAGTCGGTGTTCGAGCCCTTGCGCTGATGCGTACGCGATCAGCTTTTTTTGTGAGGGTCTCGCTTTGCCGAAAGTCGCCGGGCAGGAAGGCGAGCACGAGTGGGCTCGCTAGCCGTTCTCCGCAACGGCACTGATATAGGTGAGCGTGCCGTCGGCGGCAATCTCGACGGTCACATCGATCGGCTGGCAGCAAACGAAACAATCTTCGGTATAGCGTTGATCACCTGCCGAGCAATCTACGACCAGAACGATCGGTTCGCCGCAGTAGGGGCAGGTCACGGTATGTTCTTCGAGCATTAGGCTTTATGGCAGCAGTTCCGCGAGAATCGTATCCAGAAAACGCCAGCCGCGATCGGTTGCGCGCAGCGCCTGCACATCAAAGGATACAAGTCCCTGTTCGATCGGTCGCGCGAGCGCCGCACCCAGCGTTTGCCAGTCGAGCCCGGTGCGCTGTTCATAGTCGCGCCGTGTTACACCTGCACGCCGGCGCAGGCCATTGAGCAGACATTCGAAACGGGCATCGGCCTGATCGAGTACGCGCGTTTCGGCGACCGAGGCAGCCTTGCCAGCGACCGTCATGTAACCCGTGGGCCACCGCTGGCGTGCGCTGCGTTCGATCTGCCCGTCGGCGCGCGTACGTTTTCCGTGTGCACCGGCGCCGATGCCCAGATAATCGCCGAAACGCCAGTAGTTCTCGTTGTGGCGGCAGGTGCGCTGCGGTTTCGCCCAGGCGGATACTTCATATTGGGTATAACCCGCCGCATTCAGCCGCACGCTGGCCTGTTCGAATATCTCGATGACACGATCCTCGTCGGGCAACGCCGGCGGCTGGCGGTAGAACGGCGTATTCGGTTCGAGGGTCAGCTGGTAATAGGAAATATGGCCGGGATCACGTTCGATGACGGTCTCGACGTCCGTCATCGCTTTTGCCAGTGTCTGGCCGGGTAGCCCGAACATGAGATCGCAATTGATGGCGGTGAAACCGCCGGCGCGCGCATCGTCGATGGCCGCGAGCGCCTCGTTCGCGCCGTGAATGCGTCCGAGGGCGGTCAGGCAGTCGTCATCCAGGCTTTGAATGCCGAGTGACAACCGGTTTATGCCAGCCGCACGAAGATCGGCAAAGCGCGCGTGTTCGGTTGTGCCGGGGTTGGCTTCGAGGGTGATTTCGCAGTGCGTTGCGAGGCCGAGCCGGGCGTCGAGCGCTTCGAGCACACGACCGATAGCTTCAGCCGAAAATAGACTCGGCGTGCCACCACCGAAGAATACGGTTTCGATCGGGCGGGTCTCGTGGGCTGAGGCCAGTGCCCAATCGGCGAGCAGGGCGTCGATATAGTCGGCTTCCGGTAATTGCGCCGGCGCGCGATGCGAGTTGAAGTCGCAGTAGGGGCATTTGCGTACGCACCACGGCAGATGCACATAGACCGACAGCGGTATCGCGCTGCGCTGTGCAATCGTCGGGGCAGGCGTTTCAGCCGTTGTGGTCATCACCGCGCAGTTGCTCGACCAGCTGGCGCATGGCGCGCGCGCGGTGGCTGATCGCATTCTTGCGGGCGGCCCCCATTTCGGCCGCGCTCGCGTTTTCTTCGTCGACCCAGAACAGCGGGTCGTAGCCGAACCCGCAGTCGCCGCGCGGGGCCTCGAGCACGCGCCCGCGCCATACGCCATGGGCGATCACCGGTACCGGGTCGCTTGCACCCCGGGTGGCCACCAGGCAGCAATGAAACGCCGCGCCGCGCTGTTCGGGGGCGAGCCCTTCAAGCGCGGCCACGAGTTTCGCGTTATTGGCTGCATCGTCGCCATGGGTGCCGGCATAGCGGGCCGAATACACGCCTGGCGCGCCGTTCAATGCGTCCACGGCCAGGCCGGAATCGTCGGCGATCGCGGGCAGGCCGGTCAGCGCGGCGGCATGCCGAGCCTTGATCAGCGCATTATCGACGAACGCGATACCGGTTTCTTCGGCATCGGGTACGTCGAATTCGGTCTGTGCGACCAGCTCGATATCGAGCGCGGCGAGCAGGCTGCGCATTTCTTCGAGCTTGCCGGCGTTACCCGAAGCCAGCACCCAGCGTTGACGCGGCGAAGCCATACTCGACTAGCCCTCGCGTGCGCTGCGCTGGGCTTCGACCAATTCGCCGATGCCTTTCTCGGCGTGGCCGAGCAAAGCATCCAGTTCACTGCGCGCAAAGGCGTGTCCTTCGGCCGTGCCCTGGATCTCGATGAAACCGCCGGCTTCGTTCATGACGACGTTCATGTCGGTCTCGGCCTGGGAATCTTCGGCATAGTCGAGATCGAGCACCGGCATACCGTTGTAGATGCCGACCGAGACGGCCGCGATCTGGCCATGAATCGGGCTGGTCTTGAGCTTGCCGGCCTTCACGAGCGAATCCATCGCATCGACCAGCGCGATATAGCCGCCGGTAATCGATGCGGTACGCGTACCGCCATCGGCCTGAATCACATCGCAATCGATGGTGACCGTGCGGCTGCCGAGTGCGTTCATGTCCACTACGGCGCGCAGGCTGCGTCCGATCAGACGCTGGATTTCGACGGTACGGCCGCCTTGCTTGCCGCGCGCGGCTTCACGACCATTACGGCTGCCGGTCGCGCCCGGCAACATGCCGTATTCGGCGGTCAGCCAGCCGGTATTTTGGCCGCGCAGCCACGGGGGGACGCGCTCTTCCACACTTGCAGTACAAATCACTTTGGTATCGCCGAAGCTCACGAGCACGGAGCCTGCGGCATGTTTGGTGAAATGGCGTTCGAAGCGTACGTCGCGCAGTTGGTCGGCGGCGCGTCCGCTGGGTCGCGTGGTCAAGATTCGTTGCCCTTGGTCGTCTATAAACTAAGCCGCGCAGTGTAACAGCGTGGCGCATACCTTCTGATGGCGCGCTGCAGCGTAAGCGGCCATGGCTATGCGATACTGCACGGCTTGCTTGTATCGATGACGACGACGGACAGCCCATGACCCGGAGCATGACCGGTTTTGCACGCAGCCAGGCCCAGGGTGACTGGGGCGAGGTTGTATGGGAACTACGCAGCGTCAACCACCGCTATCTCGATATCCATTTGCGCCTGCCGGACGCGCTGCGCGCGCTGGAACCGGCGATTCGCGAAGCGGTCTCGCGCGTGGTCTCGCGCGGCAAGATCGATATCGGTGCCAAACTGGCCACCACCGACGATACGCAGTCGATCGAAATCGACGAGCAGCGTCTGGCCGCGCTCGGCGAGGCGTTGTCACAGGTGCGCTCGACAGTGATCGACTGCCGTGCGCCCGATGCATTGCGGCTGTTGACCTATCCGGGCGTGCAGCGTGAGCGTGAGCCGGATACCGACGCTATTCAACGCGATGCGCTGGCGGCATTGAAAGATGCGCTCGACCAGTTGCAGTCGATGCGCGAGGACGAGGGCAGCCGGCTTGCGGCCATGCTCGTCGACCGGGCACACCAGATTCGTGAACATGCCGATGCCGCAGCCGCGCGTGTGCCGCAGGCGCGCGAGGCATGGCACGAGAAATTAAGCGCTCGCCTGGCCGAACTGGAAACCGAGGCCGACCCTGTGCGTCTCGAACAAGAGCTGATCTTCACCGCCCAGAAAATGGATGTGGCCGAAGAGATCGATCGCTTGCACAGCCATGTCGAGGCGCTCGAAAAAGCGCTCAAGAAGAAAGAGCCAATCGGCCGCCGTCTGGATTTTCTCATGCAGGAATTCAACCGCGAGGCGAACACCCTCGGCTCCAAATCGCAGGACAGCGAGCTCACCGCCCACGCGGTCGAGATGAAAGTGCTCATCGAACAGATGCGCGAACAGGTTCAGAACATCGAATAAGGTCCGCCTGCGTGAACGATTGCCAAAGCCAACGCCGCGGTCAGCTGTATGTGATCTCTGCGCCTTCGGGTGCCGGCAAGACGAGTCTGACTCACGCGGTTATCGAACGTCTGGCTGCACGCGGCCGTAAGGCCCGTTTTTCGGTGTCCTACACGACGCGCGATGCCCGCCCGGGCGAGATTGACGGCGAGGATTATCATTTCATTTCCGTGGCCGACTTCGAGGCCATGATCGCCACCGGCGCGTTTCTCGAGCATGCGCGCGTGTTCGATCGTTATTACGGCACCTCGGCTGCCGAAACCGAACGCTGGCTCGCCCATGGCCACGATGTCGTGCTGGATATCGATTGGCAGGGCGCGCGTCAGGTGCGCGAGCGTGCCGATAGCGTGGTCAGCATCTTCATCCGTCCACCGTCGCGTGAGGAACTCGAGCGGCGCCTGCGTTCGCGCGCTTCCGACGACGACGCCCAGATTCAACGCCGGCTGGCCGAAGCGGATGACGAGCTCGCCCATGCCGATGAATACGGCTATCAGATCGTCAACGACGTCTTCGAAGAGGCGCTGGACGCACTCGGACGCATCTTCTGGGATACCGATCCGAGCGAACATGCCGGCTCGGCTTAGACAGGGCTGGCCGAGGCGCGCGCGCATGGTTATACTGCGCGGTTTGCCACCCTCGTCGCGAGAGTATCGTCATGGCCCGAGTTACCGTCGAAGATTGTCTTGAGCACGTCAACAACAAGTTCGAACTGGCTACGATCGCGGCCAAGCGCGCGCGTCAGCTCGCCCGCGGTGCCAATGCCCGCCTGCCTTGGGAAGACGACAAGCCCACCGTGATGGCGCTGCGCGAGATCGCAGCCGGTGAAGTTACCATCGCCATTCTTGACGAGCCGGACCTCCCGCCCGTGCATACCGGCATGGATGCCCCGCAGCCTGCCGAGCCGAGTGAAGAGGATCTGGAAGCCGAAGGCGAAAAGAAAGCCGCGGCCAAGCCGGCGGCCGATGCCGACGAATAACATTGCAGCGGGTCGGTATAGCCGGCCATAGTGCGATCGAGGGCCGCTGGCGACAGCGGCCCTTTTTAATTGCCGCCGTAAATTTCGTCGGCCGGCTGGCCGTTATCGAGCAATGGTCGTCAACACTGTGTTTTAGCAGTAGGCTTGGATCATGGAATTGACCAGCGGCATCAACCGGCTACAAACGCGTATTCGCACCTCGCGTATCTCGCGCGAGTTTGGTATCGATACGCTGGCCGAGCACTTGGAAGGCTATCTGCCCGAGCCGGCGATTGCGCGGGTGCGTGCGGCCTATGAGTTCGGTGAGCGTCAGCATCGCGGTCAGTTTCGCAAGACCGGCGAGCCCTATATTTACCATCCGCTGGCCGTCGCCCGGATTCTGGCCGAGATGCGCCTGGATGCAACGACGCTGATTGCCGCAATTCTGCATGACGTCATCGAAGATACGGATGCCGCGCGCGAAGAAGTCGCCAAGCGCTTCGGCAAGGAAGTCGCCGATCTCGTCGACGGCGTCAGCAAGCTCGACAAGGCGCAGTTTCATAGTCGCGAGCAGGCCACGGCCGAGAGCTTTCGCAAGCTGATGCTGGCGATGACGCGCGATATTCGCGTCATTCTGGTCAAGCTCGCCGATCGGCTGCACAACATGCGCACGCTTGAGGGCATGACGGCTAAGAAGCGTGCCTCGATCGCACGCGAAACGCTCGAAATCTATGCGCCGATCGCACGGCGGCTGGGTATCAACAGCATGCGTCAGGAGCTCGAAGAGCTCGGTTTCAAGAACATGTATCCGCGCCGCTACGAAGTATTGCGGCGCGCCAGCCAGTCCGTCACCGGTGATCGGCGCAGCCTGCTGCGTGAAATCGAGGAGACGCTGTCGCGCGCGTTGGCCGCCGAGGGCATCGGCGCGATCGTCAAGGGCCGGCGCAAGAATCTGTACAGCATCTATCGCAAGATGCGCGAAAAGCATCGGCGTTTTCTCGATGTGTTCGACCTCTATGGCGTGCGCGTGATCGTCGACGCCGTGGACGAGTGCTATCGCGGCTTGGGCATCGTGCATCATCGCTATCGGCCGATCACCGAACAGTTCAACGACTTCATCGCCAACCCGAAGCTCAACGGCTATCAGTCGTTGCATACCACGGTCATGGCGCGCGGTGGGATCAAGTTCGAGGTGCAGATCCGCACCCGTGAAATGGACCAGATCGCCGAGTCGGGTATCGCGGCGCACTGGCAATACAAACTCGGCGAAAAAGCCGGCAAGCTCGGCAATCTCGATGCCGAGGAGTGGCTCGCGCATCTGGCCGAGATGCACGAGGGTGAGCGCGACTCGCTGCGTTTTGTCGACAACCTGCGCATGGACCTGTTTCCCGACGAGGTCTATGTATTTACGCCCAAAGGCAAGATCATCCGCCTGGCCAAGGGCGCGACCTGTGTTGATTTCGCCTATGCCGTACATACCGAACTGGGTGATCGGTGTGTCGCCGCGCGTATCGAAGGCCATCTCGCGCCGCTTAACAGCCAGCTTCAGTCGGGCCAGACGGTCGAGATCATCACCGCGAAGCATGCGCGCCCGAACGCGGCCTGGCTGCACTTCCTCAAGACCGCGAAAGCGCGGACCGGGGTACGCAACTTTCTCAAAAACCAGCGCGAAGACAAGGCGCAGCGGCTGGGCGAGCGCTTGCTCGACAAGTCGCTGGGCGATCTGGGTCTGTCGCTGCGACGGTTGTCGCGATCGGATATCGACCGCGGTCTGGCAGAAATGGGCGAACCCAGTCTGCCGGCGCTGTATGCCGCCATCGGCCTGGGTCGTCGACTGGCGCCGCTGGTCGCCCGGCATTTTCTGGCCAGCGATGCGCCGGTGGCCAAGGGTCGACGCGCCAAGCCGCTCGCGGTGGAAGGCACCGAAGGGCTCGTGGTCGAGTTCGCCAAGTGCTGTCATCCGGTACCGGGTGACGCGATTCACGGGCAGGCAAGCCTGGGCCGCGGCCTGGTGGTGCACCGCTTTGGCTGCGCGTATTCCACCCGCAAGGGCTCGTCGGCCGATCGCGTCGAGCTGACCTGGGCGGATAATGTCACCGGCGAATACGATGTCGAGCTGCGCGTTACGGCATCGAACAAGCGAGGGCTACTCGCCACGCTTACAGCCAAGTTCGCCAATGCCGACTGCAATATTCAGAATATTGTCTTCCCAGAAAGCAGCGGCGCCTTGATTACCATTCGTTTTCTGATCGACGTACGCGATCGGCATCATCTGGCCAATGTCATTCGGCGCCTGCGCCGCATCAACGCCGTCGAACGCGTCGAACGCAGCTAAGCCGGCGATGGGGCCGGGGCTGCCGCGTTCGGGCGTGGCTATGTGACAATACGAGCCCAGCTCTCAATACGGTTCAACTCATGATTCAACCGGCTACCCATCAAATCATCAAAACCGAAGAGGCGCCGGGCGCCATCGGCGCGTACTCGCAGGCTGTTCAGGCCGGCGATACGGTTTATATCTCGGGTCAGATTCCGCTGGACCCCGCGACCGGCGATCTGATCGACGGCGATATCGAAGCGCAGATCGAGCGCGTGTTCGACAATATCGAAGCCGTTGCTCGCGCCGCGGGTGGCACGTTCGACCATGTGGTGAAGTTCACCATCTATCTCACCGATATGGACAACTTCGGTGCGGTGAATACGGTCATGGAGCGCAAGCTGGCCACACCCTATCCGGCCCGCGCGGCCGTAGGCGTTGCTGCTTTGCCCAAGGGTGCCGCCGTAGAGGCCGATGCCATCCTCGTGCTCGGCTGATCTAGCCCGCAGGACACAACGGCTAACGGCCAGCGATCCGTGTCGGCGCTTGAACGGCGTCGGCCCGAAGCTCGTCGACAAGCTCGCGACGCTGGGCATCGTGAGCATTGGTGATGTGCTTTTGCATCGGCCATCACGCTACGAGGATCGCACGCGTGTAACGCCGATTGCCGAGATGATGCCGCAAGGCATGCCGGTGATTGCGGTGGTGCGTATCGAGGCGGCAGAAGTACGCTACGGTCGTCGCCGCAGTCTGCTGGTGAGCACGACGGATGGCCATGCTCGGCTCTGGTTGCGTTTTTTTCACTTCGCACCGGCGCAGCAGGCGAGGCTGGTGGCCGGTACCTGGCTGCGCGTTTTCGGTGAGCCGCGTGCGGGCGTGTACGGCCTCGAGATCGTGCACCCGGAATACCAGATCGTCGACGATGCGGCTGCTGGTCACGATTTCACGCCCGAACTGCGTGCGGTCTATCCCGCCACCTCGGGCGTAACCCAGAATCGCCTGCGCGATATGGTCGATCAGGCGCTCGTATTGCTGGATAAACCCGATTTCTGGCCGGACGCGCTGCCGCGCGATCTCGGCCACGAACTGGCAGCAGCCGGGGTAAAGATTGATATCGTCGAGGCGTTGCGCTGTATTCATAGGCCGCCCCCGGGCGAGGATCTCGCCGCGCTCATCGACGGTCGCCATCCGGCGGTGACGCGCCTGGCGTTCGAAGAACTGCTCGGCCACCAGCTTGGCCTGCGTAGCCGGCGCCGTCAGGTCAAGACCGAGCGCGCCCCCGTGCTAGGCGATGCCGGGCGCGGACTGGCGCCACTATTCGAACAGCTGGGCTTTTCGCCCACCAACGCGCAGCGCCGTGTCATCGGCGAAATTCTCGCGGATATGGCCGTGGCGCATCCGATGCTACGGCTGATTCAGGGCGATGTCGGCTCCGGCAAGACGGTCGTCGCAGCGGCCGCCGTGCTGACCGCGATCGAAAACGGCTGGCAGGCTGCGTTCATGGCACCGACGGAATTGCTGGCCGAGCAGCACTTCACCAACCTGTCGAGCTGGTTGGAACCGTTGGGGGTGAAGGTGTTGCTGGTTACCGGCCGCCGCCGGCGCGACGATGCGCTGCTGGCGCCGATTCGTGACGGTGAACCGGTGGCGGTGGTGGGCACGCACGCGTTGTTTCAGGCCTCACTGGACTTTGGTCGGCTCGGGCTGTGCGTGATCGACGAACAGCACCGTTTCGGCGTGGATCAACGTCTGGCGCTACGCAACAAGGCCGCGGCAGGCGGGCTGACGGCGCATCAGTTGATCATGACCGCGACGCCCATCCCGCGCACACTGGCGATGAGCGCTTATGCCGATCTGGATACCTCGGTTATCGATGAGCTGCCGCCCGGGCGTACGCCGGTGGTCACGGTGGCCGTGCCCAATAAGCGCCGCGATGAAGTCGTCGAGCGTATCGGCCGTGCGGTCGCCGACGGCCGCCAGGTTTACTGGGTCTGTACGCTCATCGAGGCGAGCGACAAACTCGAGGCCCAAGCCGCGGAAGCGGCCGCCGAGGCGCTGTCGGTCGCGCTGCCGGATGTTCATGTCTCGCTTGCGCACGGACGCATGAAGGCAGCGGCCAAGCAAAAAGCCATGCAGGCGTTCAAGGCGGGCGCGATCGACGTGCTCGTGGCGACGACGGTAATCGAGGTCGGTGTCGATGTGCCCAACGCATCGCTCATGATCATCGAAAACGCCGAGCGTCTGGGGTTGGCGCAACTGCATCAGTTGCGCGGGCGCGTCGGGCGCGGATCGGTGGAAAGCCATTGCGTGCTGCTCTACCAGCCACCGTTATCCGAAACCGCCCGCAAGCGTTTGTCGGTGCTGCGCGAGACTGGCGACGGTTTTGCCATCGCCCGTGCCGATCTGGAGCTGCGCGGTCCGGGCGAAGTGCTGGGTACGCGCCAGACCGGGGCGGCCAGTTTTCGTATCGCCGATCTGGTACGTGACGGAATCTGGGTCGAAAAGGCCCTGGCCGCGGCCGACGATGTCTTGGCTTATCATCCACGCGAGGCATCCACGCTGATCGATCGATGGGCCGGCGCACGCGGCGGCTATGCCGGTGTTTGACGCGCCGCCTTATTCAACCGGAAAACCTGGGTGAAACTGCTCGTACGCCTACGCAATCTGCTCCAGTTCCAGCTCGAACAATTCATGCTGCGCGGCGTGCTTTCGCGCTTGTTGGTAATCGCTTGTGCCATGGTGCTGATCGCGGTGAGTGCGGGACTGCTCGTCTACAACGTGCCGCATGTCGGGGCGGCCGGGGATGGCGATCCGGGGTCTGCGATCTGGTGGGCCTTTCTACGCCTCACCGATTCCGGCTATCTCGGCGACGACGAGGGCACGCTGCTGCGTACGGTTTCCACCACGCTCACGGTGCTCGGTGTGGTGCTGTTCGTCGGCGCGCTGATCGCGACCATGACGCAATGGCTCGATGACACCATCGAGACGCTGGAAGCCGGTTATACGCCGATTGCCAAGAACAACCATATTCTCATTCTGGGTTGGAGTAATCGCACGGCGGGCATGGTCAAGGACCTGGTCGAATCGCAGGCCCGTGTGAAGCGGTTTCTCGATCGCCACGGTGGCGGGCGTCTGCATATCGTGATTCTGGCCGAGCGGGTGACCACGGCCATGGCACAGGAACTCAAGGATCAGCTCGGCCGACGCTACAACCCCCGTCGTATCACGCTGCGTTCGGGCACACCGCTGCGCGCCGACCACCTGCGGCGAGTGGATTTCGAACATGCCGCGGCCGTGATCCTGGCCGGACGCGAGTTCGGGGGCGACAGCGCGGTCGACGAAGCCACGATCAAGACCCTGATGAATGCGACCAGCAGTAGCGATGAAAAACTGCCGTTGCTGGTCGCCGAGATTTTCGATGCGAACCATCTACCGACAGCGCGGCGCGCCTACGCGGGCGAGGCCGAGCTCATCGGTGCCGGGCGTATCGTGGCCCGGCTTCTGGCGCAGAATGCCCGCAACCGCGGTTTGTCCTGGGTCTATGGTGAATTGCTTAACGGTAGCGATGAGCAGATTTTCGTGCGCGAGTGTCCCGGTCTCGTCGACGAACGTTTGGTCGACGTGGCCGGCTGTTTCGAGCGCGCCGTATTGCTGGGCGCGGCTCGAGAGGGGGCGCTGGTGCCCGTGCATCGCCACGACGACGACCGTGTACGCGTCGGCGATCGGCTGGCGTTCATTGCACGCAGTTTCGAAGACTGCGTGCCCACAAGTGAGCCGGAAACGGTAATGACGGCCACGCCGGTCGAGCGGCGTGAGCGGGCCAGTCGCAGCCGCGGGCATCGGCGCGTGCTGGTGCTCGGTTGGAATCGCAAGCTGCCCTCGCTGCTGGCCGAGTTCGAGGCCTATCGGCGCGAGAGTGTGACCATCGATGTGTTCTCACTCCGCCCGATTGCCGAGCGCGAAACGCTGCTGGCACGCCAAGGTGTCCAGTTCGCGCATGCGTCGGTGCGTCAGCTCGAGGGGGATTTTACCTCGTATCACGATCTCGCCCGGCTCGCGCTGGCCGATTACGACAACATCATTTTGCTGGCCAGCGACTGGCTGGGCTCTGCCGAAGCGGCTGATGCGCGCATGGTGATGGGTTATCTGGTCCTGGCCCAGCAACTCGAACAGGTGGAAAACCCGCCGTTCACGCTGGTGGAGACCATGTCGGCAGACAACGCGGCGTTGTTCGATGCCGCGCATGTGGAACGCTTGATCTCGCCCGAAGTTCAATCGAGTCTGCTAACCCAGATTGCCCTGCGGCGCGAGCTGCACTGGGTGATGGAGGAGTTGTTCGGTGCCGGCGGCGCCGAGGTCGTGTTTCGCGATGCATCCAAGCTCGGCGTGACGGCAACGAACGACAGCTTCGATACGTTACGGCGCGCGCGCGCCGGCGAGGATGAAATCCTGTTAGGCATCATGCGCGCACCGGACACCGCGCATCCCCGACTACAACTCAATGTGGTCGACAAGCACGCGCCGCTGAACCTCGTCGCAGGCGACGAACTGGTCGTGCTCGCCGTGCCGGCCGCGTCGATGTCAGTCGGCGCAGTCGTTTAGAGCCAGCGCTTGCGACGAAAGAATACGAGCATCACGACGATGAGCGCACCCATCACCCCAAGCACGATCGGGTACCCGTAGTACCAGCCGAGCTCCGGCATGTTCCAGGGGCTCGTGGTATTGAAGTTCATGCCGTAAAGCCCGGCAATGAACGACAGCGGCATGAACACGGTCGCAATGAGCGTGAGTACGCGCATGACGTCGTTCAGGCGCATCGACGCCAGCGACAGATGCGTGTCCAGCAACGCGCCGGTGGCATCGTGATAGCTGTCCGTCAGATCGATCACGCGGCGAGCGTGGTCTTCCATGTCGCGGATATACGGCCGGTTTTCGAGGTGTACGACGCCGTGTTCGCTCACCAGCCAGCGCTGAATCATTTCCTGTTGTGAGCGCCACGTTTTGCGCAGCGTGCTCAGGGCGCGCCGCAGGTCGTGAATCACGCTGATCAGGTTGTGGCTGCGGGCTTCGAAGATTTCGTCCTCGAGTTGCTCCAGCCGCTCGCCGTAGTCGGCGACAACGCTAAAGCCGCTATCGACCACCACGTCGGCCAGCGCATAGCCCAGATGATCGGCCTGTGCGTGAGCCTGGTCTATCGTATCGGTGGCCGACTGCAGACGTTCGCGCACCGGCGCAAAGATATCGTGTGTGCCGGCATGAAAACTCAGAACGAAGCCGGCACCAATGAACAGGCTGACTTGCTGTATCTCCAGTAGGGTGTCGACATTCTTGTCGGCTTGTTTCGAGTGCGTCACGGGTAGGGCCAGGGTGATGAAAACCTGATCCCTGTAGGGGTCGAACTTGGGCCGCTGGCCGTGGTTGTGCACGTCTTCCAAGGCGAGCGGATGCAAGTGGAACAGCTCACCGAGGCGGGCCAGATCGGTTGCACTGATATCGCCTTCGAAATGCAGCCAACGTAGCGCCGCCTGGTCGTCCAGACCGGCAAGTGCGTTGTCGATTGTCGTGGCTGTTTGCTCGTTGGGTGGCTTAGCCCCGCCCATTGAGAGGGCATAGATCGTGAGCGCGCGCGCAGTGGCGTCATCGTGACGTTCGACGAGGGCGCCGGGACGCGTGCCGGGCTTGGGGTGATGGATACGAATATGACGCAGCATGGCCGAAAGCCTTCAATGCGCCGACGTGCGCGTCAAGCGCTGTTTTCCGGCGCACGCGTTCATGCACGGGCAACGGCATACAGATCGACACGTCGTGCGCCGGCGCTGCGCAGGCAAGCGGCAAGCGCGCGCACCGTATGGCCGGTGGTGACTACGTCGTCGACGATGGCGATATGCGCACCCGCAAGGTCGACATCGCAGGCGAAGGCATCGCGTATGTTGGCCCGGCGCTCGCTCGCGGCGAGCATGCTTTGCCGCTGCGTTGCGCGACGTCGTTCGATGCCGCGCATAGCGATCGATACGTCGAGCTGTCGCGCGATCCGACGGGCGAGGCGTTCGGCCTGGTTGAAGCCGCGCTGGCGTAGATTGATCGGATGCAGCGGGACAGGCACCAGACAATCCGGCGTGGCAATGTCGCCGGCAGCGATGCGCTCGGCCAACAAGTCACCCAGCAGGCGCGCGTGGGGCATGCGCGCATTAAATTTGAGACGCGTGATCAGCCAGTCTGCGGGTGGGCGATAGTGCAGGGCAGCGATCGCCTGTTCGGCCAGCGGTCGTGTGCGACAGGCACGGCAGATGCGATGAGCGGCGGTTGCCGGCAACGCGAGTGCACAGTGACGGCAGGCCGACTCCAACCAGGGTAGTTCCGCTTTGCAGTCGGCACACAGGTCCTGGGTCAGCGGCGCGGGGGCGCGGCAGAGCACACAGCTCGGGCCGAGCAAACGCGTTTGTATATTTTTTGACCATCTGTAAAGGAAATGCATTTTTCCAGCTTGACAGTTCGTATCGCTTGGCCAAATCTCTTGTATCTGATTTATCTGTCGATATTGCCATGACCGAACCTGCTGGTGCCGCCGTTCTTCGCCACGACTGGCGCGCAGACGAGGTGCAAGCCTTGTTCGCGCTGCCGTTCGCGGACCTGATCTATCGCGCACAGAGCGCGCATCGGGCGCATTTCGATGCCAACGAGGTGCAATTGTCGACTCTCATGTCGATCAAGACCGGCGCCTGCCCCGAAGACTGTGCCTATTGCCCGCAAAGCGTGCGCTTCGACACCGGTCTGGAACGCGAAGCTCTGTTGCCACTGGAGCAGGTGCGTGATGCCGCCCAGCGTGCACGTGCCGCGGGCGCAACGCGTTTCTGCATGGGCGCGGCCTGGCGCAGCCCCAAGGATCGTGACCTGGAAAAAGTGATCGACATGGTTCAGGCGGTCAAGGACGAAGGGCTGGAAACCTGCGTGACGCTGGGCATGCTCAAGGCGCGCCAGGCAGAAAAACTCAAGGCCGCCGGGCTGGATTACTACAACCACAATCTCGATACGTCGCCCGAGTATTATCAGGGCATCATCACCACGCGGACCTACGAGGATCGCCTGGATACGCTTGGCCACGTCCGCGATGCCGGCATTAAGGTCTGTTGTGGTGGCATCGTCGGCATGGGTGAAACGCCGCTGGATCGTGCTGAACTGCTGTGTCAGCTGGCGAATCTGCCCGAGCATCCGCAGAGTGTGCCGATCAACAATCTGGTACAGGTCGAGGGCACGCCGCTGCACGGGGTCGATCCGATCGACGAGCTGGATTTCGTGCGCACGATTGCCGTGGCCAAGATCATGATGCCGGCCTCTTATGTCCGTCTGTCGGCCGGCCGTGAGAAAATGTCCGAGGCCACACAGACGTTGTGTTTTCTTGCCGGCGCGAACTCCATCTTCTATGGCGATCAGCTTTTGACGACGTCCAACCCGGCGCATCTCAAGGATCTAGCGCTGCTCGACAAGCTGGGCATGAAGCCGGAAGCGTCGCCCAAATACAGCGATATCGAAGCCGGGCAGGCGCCTAGCGCCGCGGCCGCGCCGCAGGGCTGTCGACACGCAGCCGCGACAGCCGGCGCATCGTGACGCAAACATTAGCCGCCTATTGTCGTGAACGCGTGGCTGTCGTGCGCGCGGCGGACCGGTTTCGCCGACGGCGCGTGATCGAAGGCGCGCATGGGTCGGTCGTCGTGGCCGACGGCCAGCGCTGTGTGAATTTTTGCAGCAACGATTATCTCGGGCTGGCCTCCGAACCGGCGCTGGCTCGACGTATGGCACGTGCCGGCGAACAGCTGGGTACCGGCAGCGCCGCGTCGCAGCTGGTCACCGGTCACAACGCCGAGCATGCCGCGCTGGAAGCCGAGTTGGCGGATTGGGTGGGGCGCGAACGTGCCCTTCTATTCTCGACCGGCTATGCCGCCAACGTGGGTGTGATCAGTGCGTTGATGGGCAAGGCCGATCATGTCGTCGCAGACGCATTGAACCATGCGTCGTTAATCGACGGCGCGCGTCTTTCCGGCGCGCAAAAGCATGTGTATGTCCATGCTGATGCCGACGATGCGGCCCGTCAGCTCGCAGCCTGTGGCACGGGCAATCGCCTGCTGGTGACTGACAGCATATTTTCGATGGACGGCGATACGGCGCCCCTGAGCGCGCTGGCAGAACAGGCGGCTGAACACAGCGCCTGGCTTGCGGTCGACGATGCCCACGGTCTCGGTGTATTCGGCCCGCAAGGCGGTGGCCGCGTTGCCGAGGCGCGGCTGGATAGTCAGCGCGTGCCATTGCTTTTGGCCACGCTAGGGAAATCGGTGGGTGCGGCCGGCGCTTTTGTTGCCGGCGACGATGTCGTGATCGAAGCGATTCTGCAAAGCGCGCGTTCATTGATCTTTTCTACCGCGCCGCCGCCGGCGCTGGCAGCGGCGGCCCGCGAAGGCGTGGCATTGGCCCGCGCCGGCGACAGGCAGCGCGTTCATTTGATGGCACTCATCGAGCGCTTTCGCCATGGCGCGCGCGCGCTTGGTTTGCCGGTGAGCGATTCCGACAGTCCGATTCAGCCGCTGCTGCTCGGCGACGAAGCGCAGGCGCTGGCAGCCAGCGACGCTTTGCTGGCGCGTGGTTTTCTGGTCGGTGCGATTCGCCCGCCGACGGTGGCGCCCGGCACGTCTCGCCTGCGTATCACGCTGACCGCCGGCCATGATGAAGCACAGGTAGAGGGACTGCTGGCCGCGCTTGCCGCGGCGGTGGCGCCCGTCACGGCCAATCGGCGGCGCGCATGAGTTTGCATGTGCAGACGCTGGGTTCGCAGGGCCCCGATCTGGTGTTTCTTCACGGCTGGGGCCTGTCGGCGCGAATCTGGGAATCGCTCGCGGGCCGCCTGAAAACACGTTTTCGCTGCCATCTGGTGGATTTGCCGGGCCACGGCGAAAGCGAGGCTGGCCCCGCGGGACTCAATAACTGGGTCGATGCCGTCATGAACACGATCGAGCAGCCGGCGGTGTTCATCGGCTGGTCGCTGGGCGGGCTGGTCGCCCTTGGGGCGGCGCGCCGCTATCCGGAGCGGGTTCAGGGGCTGGTGCTGGTGGCCACGCTCGCGCGTTTCGTTCGTGAGCCGGGTAACGACTACGGCATGAAAACGCAGGCCATCGAGGCCACGCGGCGCGGCCTGAGCGAAGATTTTTCGACCACGCTAAGCGAATTTCTGATGCAACAGGTACTTGGCGAGCCGGGGGCGGGGCGGGCGGTGCGTAGCCTGCGCAACGATCTAATGGATCAACCGCCGGCGCGTGACGCGCTTGAGCGCGGTCTGGATATCCTCTTCGAGGCCGACTTTCGCGACGCGCTGCCCGGTATCGTTCAGCCTGCGCTGGTTGTGGCCGGTGCGCGCGATCGCATGGCCCACCCCGATGCCATGGCGGCCATGGTAGACACCTTGCCTAACGCCGAGTTCTGGCGCGTCGATCGTGCTGCCCATGCGCCGTTCATCTCGCACGAAAAGCCATTCGCCGATCGTGTGGCCGCGTTTGCGTGGGATTGCGCAAAGCCGGGACGCGACGCATGAGCGCACAAACGCTTTTCGTAACCGGAACCGATACCGGCATCGGCAAGACACGGATTGCCGTGGCATTGCTACACGGTTTGCGCGCGGCTGGTTTTAGCGCAGTCGGCTACAAGCCGGTGGCCAGCGGCTGTGAGCGCACCCCGGCCGGCTTGCGCAACGACGATGCGCTCGCATTGCAAAAGGCCAGCACGCCCGGCTGGGATTATGATGCGATCAACCCGATCGCGCTCGCCGCGCCAATTGCACCCCATATTGCGGCAACGGAAGAGGGCGTGGCGATCAATAGACAGGTTCTCGACGCCGGGCATGCCCGATTGGCCAATGCGAGCGATTGGGTTGTCGTTGAAGGTGCGGGTGGTTGGCATGTTCCGCTTAACGAACACACCGATTTTGCGCACTGGGTGAGCGGCCACCGCTGGCCGACGCTACTGGTCGTGGGTATGCGCCTGGGTTGTGTGAATCACGCGCTGCTCAGCGCCCGCGCGATCGCCGGGTCGACGATGCTTGCGGGCTGGATTGCCAATACTTTGCCGCCGCGACAGCCAAGGCTTGACGATAATATCGCCTGTCTCGAGACGTTGATCGCGGCGCCTTTGCGCGCACGCGTGGCCTGTGATGCGCCGGTTGATCTGGCGTTGAATCCCGCGCCGTGGGTTACGCGTATAAACCTGCGTGAATGAAGCCTGAATCGTTTGCCAGCACAATAGCGCTTCGCATAAACTCTCGGCCGGAGGACACGGCGGGATGTCGAGTCGATACGAAACCACCGAACCGATGCGCCGGTTGGTCATCGCCCCGAACGGGTCGTTGTCGGTCGCACAGGCCCAGTGGTTTTTTATTGGTATGTGTGGCGTGTCGTTCGGTATCGCGGCTTTCATGACAGTGTTCGGTCTATGGCTGGTCTGGCCATTTGCCGGGCTTGAAATGGCCGCGCTTGGGGCAGGTCTCTACCTGAGTCTGCGCGACAACGGTTACCGCGAGGTCATATCGGTTTACGAGGATCGTATCGAGGTCGAAGCGGGCCTAGACGAACCCGAGCGGCGCTGGGAGTTTCCGCGTCTGCTGACCCAGGTCCGGCTGAGTCCGGGCGTGTATCGGAACAGTCCGTCACGCTTGCTGCTGACCCGCCATGGCCATGGCTGTGAATTGGGTCGCTGCCTGAGCGAGGAAGAACGGGAGAAGGTCGCCCAGCGCTTGAAAACGTGGGTGACTGC
Source organism: Salinisphaera shabanensis E1L3A (assembly GCF_000215955.2). GTDB lineage: Bacteria > Pseudomonadota > Gammaproteobacteria > Nevskiales > Salinisphaeraceae > Salinisphaera > Salinisphaera shabanensis. The sequence goes on along the minus strand of NZ_AFNV02000027.1, from coordinate 23,184 downwards.
GCCGCAGCTGTCGTCATTGCGAGACGACTGTCGGCAACGTGTTTTATAGAGAGCGATTATGAATAAAATCAGCATTCTGTCTCGATCGGGTCTGGCCGCGCTTGGGGCGTTGGCCGTCTCGCCGGCGCATGCGGCGTGGACGCTCAACATGAACGAGGGCGTCACCGACCTGACGAGCAAGGTCTTCGGCCTTCACATGCTGATTTTCTGGATCTGCGTGGTCATTGGCATCGGCGTTTTCGGCGCGATGCTTTATTCGGTCATCGTGCATCGCAAATCGCGCGGCTTCGAGGCCTCGCATTTCCACGAATCCACGGTGGTCGAAATCGCCTGGACGATCGTGCCGTTCATTATTCTGATCGCGGTTGCCATCCCGGCAGCCGGCACGCTGTTACAGATCGAGGATTCGAGCAACCCCGACATGACGATCCGTGTGACGGGTCATCAATGGCTGTGGGAATACGATTACGTCGACAGCAACGTGCATTTCTTCAGCCGCCTCGATCGTGACAGCGATCAGGCCCGTCAGCGCAACTCCGGTATCGATCCGAACACGGTCGACAACTACCTGCGTAACGTCGATAACCCGATGGTTGTGCCGGTGGATACCAAGGTGCGCCTGCTGCTGAGCGCCAGCGACGTAATCCACTCCTGGTGGGTGCCGGAACTGGGCGGCAAGAAAGACGCCATCCCAGGCTATATCAACGATATGTGGTTCCAGGCTAACGAAACCGGCGTCTATCGCGGTCAGTGCGCCGAGCTTTGCGGTCGTGGCCACGCCTTCATGCCGATCGTGGTGAAAGTGGTTTCGCAAAGCGACTACGACAACTGGGTGCGCGAGCAGGGCGGTAATCCGAACGCCGATTCCGATCTGGCCACCGGTCAGCCGGGCACCAACGAAGCCGACGCGCAGGCGCAGACTTCCGCTGATGAAAGTGCGACGGCCGGTGATGCGACCGAGGCCCGCACCAATGACGGCAGTACCAACAACGAGCAGGCCGCCGAAGACAGCATCGTCGGTACCGGTGAGCAGGACGACCAGGGCGGCGACAACGCCGACTCCGAAGCTGCCGAAGCCTCACCTGATCGCGGCTCGCCGCAAGTACCGGACCCGGAAGAGGAAGATCAGTCGTCTTCCGAGAACAGTCAGGACTCGGAAGGTCAACAGGACGACTCGGCGGCCGCCGAAGGCGAAATGTCACGCGACGAGCTTATGAGCCAGGGCGAGCAGGTTTACGGCAATCTGTGTGCGGCCTGTCATCAGCCCGACGGCAGCGGCATGCCGGCAGCTGGCTTCCCGGCCATGAAAGGCAGTGCGGTGGCCACCGGCGACATCAATACGCATATCGGCCAGATTCTCAATGGCAAAGGCGCGATGCCGCCGTACAAGGGCACGCTTGACGACACACAGATTGCAGCGGTCGTGACTTACGAACGCAACGCATTTGGCAACGACACCGGCGACGTGGTGCAACCTTCCCAGGTTGCCGCGCAGCGATAAGCAGGCCGCCCGCACGGCGGTTCAGGAGTTTGCGATGAGCACTGTCAATCCGACTGATACCCACCACGATCATCACGATCACCATCATGGCCCGGTAACCCTGGCCGACGGTGTGTGGCCTTGGATGAAGCGCTGGATCGGTACGACGAACCATAAGGATCTGGGTACGCTGTACCTGATCTTCTCGTTCGTCATGCTGTTTATCGGCGGTCTGATGTCGCTGGTGATCCGCGCCGAGCTGTTCGCGCCGGGTATTCAGTTCGTCGACCCGGGCTTCTACAACGAGATGATCACCCTGCATGCGTTGGTGATGATCTTTGGCGGGGTCATGCCCGGTTTCGTGGGGCTGGCCAACTGGATGGTGCCGATGATGATCGGCTGCTCCGATCTGGCGCTGCCCCGTGTCAACAACTGGGGTTTCTGGATCCTGCCGTTCGCCTTCACCATGCTGCTGGGCACGCTGTTCCTGTCGGGCGGCGGGCCGGCTTCGGGCTGGACGATGTATCCGCCGCTGGTCATGCAGACGGGTAACGCGCTGCCGCTGATGGTGTTTGCGATCCATCTGGCCGGTATCTCGTCGATCACCGGCGCGATCAATATCGTGGTCACCATTCTGAACATGCGCGCGCCGGACATGCCGCTGCTCAAGATGCCGCTGTTCGTCTGGACGTGGTTGATCACCGCCTATCTGCTGATCGCGGTCATGCCGGTACTCGCCGGTGCGGTCACCATGATCCTGACCGACCACTTCTTCGGTACCACGTTCTTCGACGCGGCCGGTGGCGGTGACCCGGTGCTGTTCCAGCATATCTTCTGGTTCTTCGGGCATCCCGAGGTCTACATCATGATTCTGCCGGCCTTCGGCATCGTCTCCACGATCATTCCGGCGTTCGCGCGCAAGCCGCTGTTCGGGCATGACTCGATGGTCTATGCCGTGGCCTCGATCGCGTTCCTGTCGTTCATCGTGTGGGCGCACCACATGTTCACGGTGGGCATGCCGGTGTCGGCGGAACTGTTCTTCATGTTCGCGACCATGCTGATCGCGGTGCCCACGGGCGTGAAGGTGTTCAACTGGGTAGCCACGATGTGGCGCGGCTCGATGACGTTCGAAACGCCGATGCTGTTCGCGCTCGGTTTCGTGGTGCTGTTCACGATTGGCGGTTTCTCGGGCCTGATGCTCGCGCTCACGCCGGTGGACTTCCAGTATCACGACTCCTACTTCGTGGTCGCGCATTTCCACTATGTGCTGGTGCCGGGCGCGATCTTCTCGATCATTGCTGCCATCTACTACTGGATTCCCAAGTGGACCGGTACGATGTATAACGAGAAGCTCGGTCAATTCCACTTCTGGTGGAGTGCGATCTGGATCAACGTACTGTTCTTCCCGCAGCATTTCCTTGGCCTTGCCGGTATGCCGCGCCGTATTCCCGATTACGCGACCCAGTTCACCGATTTCAACGTCATTTCGTCGATTGGCGCGCTGATGTTCTTCCTCGGGCAGTTCGTATTCATTTACAACATGATTATGTGCATGCGCCGCTCGGGTAAGAAAGCGACAGGCCGAGTCTGGGAAGGTGCGCGTGGTTTGGAGTGGACGGTCGCCTCGCCGGCGCCGTATCACACCTTCGAAACGCCGCCGAAGATTGACCCGCGCGAGCTGGCGTAGTCGGGCGGATTGGTGATGTCGCCCAAACGCAAGAACGCGCTGCTCGCGCTCGCGCTGGCGGGGATCGCCGTCGGTGTTTATGTCGCTTTCTTTTTCGAGATGGCGGCACGCTAGCCGAGATAGCCAGGGGAGAGGGGCGCGTGGTTACGCGCCCTGCAACGGCCTAGCCCGGCACTTGGGGCGTTAGGCAGCAAGGATAGAAGCAAGGACCGATCGTTATGGCCACGCATACCAGCGAACACCACAAGTATTACGTACCGGAGCCGTCGCCGTGGCCGTTCATGCTCACGGTGGCACTGTTCCTCATGCTCGGCGCCGCCGGCTTCTGGCTGAACGGCAGTACCACCGTCGCCCCGTATATTGCGGCCGTTGGTCTGGCGATGGTGCTGGTGATGGTGTTTATCTGGTTTCGTGACGTCGTGCACGAGAACCGTACCGGCGCTTATGGTGTTCAGGAAGATCGTACCTATCGCTACGCGATGATGTGGTTCATCTTTTCGGAGGTGATGTTCTTCGCGGCGTTCTTTGGCGCGCTGTTCTATACGCGCATGATCGCGCTGCCCTGGCTGAACGGCGAGGGTGAGAAGTTCTTTACCAACGTCTATCTATGGCCGCAGTTCGAAGGCGCGTGGCCGACCAACGGTCCCGGCAATATTGGCGGTGATTTCGAAACGGTCAACGCCTGGCATCTGCCGCTGATCAACACGCTGCTACTACTGACTTCTTCAGTCACCATCACCTGGGCGCATTGGGGGCTGAAGGAAGATAATCGCTGGAAGCTGTGCCTTGGCCTCGCTGCCACCGCTGCTCTGGGCGCGTTCTTCCTGTACTGGCAGGCGGTTGAATATATCGAAGCTTACGAGCACCTCGGGCTGACCCTGGGCTCGGGTATCTACGGTTCGACCTTCTTTCTACTGACCGGCTTCCACGGTATGCACGTGACGTTGGGCACGCTGATGCTCATCATCATTCTGCTGCGTTGTCTGAAAGGTCACTTCAGCTCGCACGACCATTTCGGTTTCGAAGCCGTCGCCTGGTATTGGCACTTTGTCGACGTCGTATGGCTTGGCCTGTTCATATTCGTCTATATCCTCTAGAAACGGGATATCACGCGGCCGTTTGTTAACGGGTCTCGGCAATAATGTTGCGGGCGGCATCCAAGTGCCGCCCGTTATTGTTTGCAGCGAGCTTACTGGCCCAGATTGTGGGGTTGTACGATACCGGTCAGGTAACCGACCACAAGCAGTACGATAAGTAGCAGCGATAGACTGATCCGCCAGGTCAGCGCTTTCACGGTGCGTCTGGTGTCGCCGCTGTCGCGTACGAGAAACACCAGCCCCGACCCCAGGGCCGCGATGATGGCGAGCAGGAACACGACGATGAATATCTTGACCATATGCGCTTAGGGCGCTATCGGTTCGCGCCCCCTTTGTGGGGTTGGGTGATTCTGTTCGTGGGCGTCGCCGCACTGTCCGGTTTGGGCGCCTGGCAAATTCAGCGCGGCGAAAGCAAGCAAGCGATGCTAGCGCAGCGTCAGGCTGCGGGCAAAAGCGAACCACAGGATTTCGTTGCAGCGCGTGCCTCGGCCGACACCGCCATGCCGGAGTATGGTCTTCGATACACACTCAACGGCCGTTTGGATGCGCAACGGCAGGTTCTGTTCGACAATCAGGTACGAAACGAACGTATCGGGTATCACGTCTGGACACCGCTGGTGCTCGACGATGGCACTCGTGTCATGGTCGACCGTGGCTGGGTACCGCTTGGGCCTCAGGGGCGCGCCGAACCGCCTGACCCTGGTGCGCCGGCCGGCCGGGTGACGATGGTGGGCGTCTGGCGCGATCTGCCCAGGCCAGGTATGCGCCTCGGCGGCGATGCGGCGTGTCGGCTCGATGGCTGGCCGCGGGTGCTCAATTATCCCGATATCGAGGATCTGCGCTGCCAGTATGAGGACGACGTCGTCGACGGTCTGCTGTTGCTGGATGAGGCAGATGCGCGTGGTTTTGAACGTGACTGGCAGCGCCAGTTCGAACAGATGCCGCCGGTTCGCCATTTCGGCTATGCGTTGCAATGGTTTGCCATGGCATTGGCGGTGTTTGTGATTTTCGTGGTTCTCAATTTAAGGCGTATTCGATGACGACACAGACCCGCGCGCGCCTCAAGCTTCTCGGCGTGGCCATGGTTTTTATAGGGCCGCTCGCGCTGGCGTATCTGCTCTACTACGGCTTGTCTTTCGGCGCGGCCGGCACCAACGGCGGTGAATTGATCGACCCGGCGATGCAGGTCCCGAACGTGACGCTGACCGATGCGGCCGGTGAGCAGTTGCCCAGCGGTCAGCTGTTCGAGCAGAAATGGACGATTTTGCAGGTCGCCCCCGGAGGCTGCGGTGACGCGTGTATCGAGTCGCTGAAAGAAACGCGACAGATCCGGGCGCTGCTGCACCGCCGCGCGACGCGCGTACAGCGTGTGCTGCTAACCGATGAACGGCCACTGCCGGTTATGCCGGAGCAGCCCGATCTGAGTCTCTATAGCGCGCCAGTCGCGCCATTCAATGCCATGTTCGAAAGCCAGGGCGCGACGACGGCGGGTACGGTCTATCTGGTCGATCCGCTCGGTAACTGGATGCTTTATTATCCGCCCGGCGGGGACGGTTCAGCGTTGTTCAAGGACGTCAAGCATTTGCTCAAGCTTTCCCATATCGGTTAGACCGGAACTTCTGTCATGACGCGTTTTCGTCTTAATCTGATCACGATCTGTCTGGCTTTTGTCGTGATCACACTTGGTGCTTTCGTACGGTTGTCGGACGCGGGCCTGGGTTGTCCCGATTGGCCGGGCTGTTACGGTCACCTCGACGTGCCGACCGCGGAGGCGGATGTCGCGGCGGCCAACGAACGCTTTTCACATCGCCCCGTCGAAGCGCCGAAAGCATGGAAAGAGATGATCCATCGCTATGCCGCTGGCACGCTGGGTCTACTGATTCTGGCGATGGCGCTGCTCACGTTAAAACGAAGCAGCAGCGCACATCAGCAAAAGGCGTTGCCCTGGGTTTTACTGGTCCTCGTGATATTCCAGGCGCTGCTCGGGATGTGGACGGTCACTTTGCTGCTCAAGCCGTTGATCGTGACCGCGCATCTGCTTGGCGGGATGGCCACCTTTGCATTGCTTGGCTGGTGTCTGTTTCGAGAAGGGGCGTTGTTTGAAGGTTACCGTACGGCAATGCGGCGTGGCCTGCGGATCACAGCCGGCACGGCGCTGGCTCTGCTGGTAGGCCAGATCTTTCTCGGCGCATGGACGTCGACGAACTATGCCGCGATGGCGTGTCCGGATTTTCCCACCTGCCAGACTTACTGGTGGCCGCCGACGGATTGGTCCACCGCGTTCACGCTCTGGCATGGGCTGGGCATCAACTATGAATACGGCATACTGGATAGCGTGCCGCGTGCGACGATTCATTGGGCGCATCGGCTCGGCGCTGTCGCGATCACAATCGCGATGCTGGGGCTCGCGGCGCTTCTTTGGCGCCAGGGGCGGGCAGATCATCGTTGGCGCGGCATGGCGTTGACGTTAATCGCGGCCGTCGTGCTGCAGGTATCCATTGGTGTGTCAGTCGTGGTCTTCCATCTGCCGCTACCGGTGGCGGTCGCGCACAACGGGGGCGCGGCCCTGTTATTATTAACGCTTATGGCGATCAACCACGCAGTCTGGAAAGCGCGCGACCATGTCTAGCCCGTACAGCTCAAGTGCTACACTCGGCCGCTCGACGCTGTCCCAGCGTCTGACGGACTATTACGAGCTGTGCAAGCCACGGGTCGTGCTGCTTATCGTGTTTACGGCCATGGTCGGTATGTTTCTGGCGACGCCGGGCATGGTGCCGATCGACGCACTGCTGTTCGGCACGCTCGGTATCGGTCTGATGGCGGCATCGGCGGCTGCGGTCAATCAGATGCTTGATCGCAAGGCGGATCAGCGCATGGCGCGGACCCGCAAGCGCCCGCTGGTAACGGGCAATCTGGACATGGCTCAATCGGCACGCTTTGCTGCTGCCATCGGCCTGCTGGGGATGGCAATCCTGCTATGGCTGGTCAATCCGCTGACCGCGTGGCTGACGTTGGTGACGCTGGTCGGTTATGCCGGCGTGTATACGGTCTATCTCAAGCGTGCCACGCCACAGAACATCGTGATCGGCGGTGCCGCAGGGGCCGCGCCGCCGCTGTTGGGCTGGGTCGCCGTTACGGGTAGCGTTGACGCGCACGCGCTGATTCTGTTCCTGATCATCTTTATCTGGACGCCACCGCATTTCTGGGCCTTGGCGATTGAGCGCCATCGCGAGTATGCAGATGTCGATATTCCGATGTTGCCCGTTACCCACGGTCTGGAATACACCCGTACGCAGGTTCTGCTGTATACGGTCTTGCTGTTCATCGTGTCTTTGTTGCCGTTCGTTACCGGCATGAGCGGGCCGTTGTATCTGGTGAGCGCGATCGGTCTGTCCGGCTGGTTCCTGGTGTATGCGATCCGGCTGAAATATGCGCCGAAGCCGGGTCTTGCAATGCGCACCTTCGGCTATTCGATTCTCTATCTCATGGCCTTGTTCAGCGCGTTGCTCGTGGACCACTACGTGCCGGCGGTGTTCGGCAGCTGATCCAACCTAGACGTTGGCCGTAATAACGCGGTCGAACTGGCGTAGCCGTTCCACGACTTCCCGCTTTCCGGGCTTTTCGGCCAGCGCTTCTTCAGCCAAGGGCGCGATCGCGCTGGCGCCGGGCAGGGCGGCGTTCTGTTCGATGAGCGTGCGCATGCGTGGAATAAAAACGAATTGCAGCCATTCGCTGAATGCCAGCGTGTCCGCACAAAACGGTGTGCGGCTGGCCATGGCAGCAGGCGCCGGTGCCTGAGCGTGCCAGAAATCGGCGGCGCGCATGCTCTGTTCGATCGAAAGAATCAGATCGGCCAGTTCGTGCAGCTGTGTCAGGTTATTCGTCATAGGCGTTCGTTCGCATGCGTATGAATTACGCGCTGTCTAGAAGGGCCACCACCAGGGGCTTGGATTCTCGAGATCGACTCGACAACCTTGCAGCTGGCTGGCGTATCGATCGGCACGTGCGTTGACCTTGCCCGCGGTACGCTGCAGCCAGGGTTTGCGCCGATAGCTGCCGCGCTTATAACCGGTCTGGCCTTCGTGGTAGGCCAGATACTGGCTGTATGCGTCCCATTTCGAAATGCCGAGCATGGCGTTGCTTTTGGCGACATACCACCCGACGAAGTCGGTGGCGTCGTCGAAATCGTCGCGATCTGCCCAACCATTGCCGCTGTCGGTCTTGTACCAGTCCCAGGTGCTATTGAGTGCCTGGGTATAGCCGTAGGCCGAGGTGATATGGGTCCACGGAATGAACCAGAGCAGGCGCTTGCGGGGCGGGCGCGCATCACCGACGAAACGGGATTCCTGATAGATGATCGCCATCTGCACATGAATCGGCGCGCCCCAACGGTCGAAGGCCGCATCGGCCGCATCGAACCAGCCGTTCTTTTCGTAGAAAATATCGCAGACATTACCGGTCGCGCGCGGCGGTGCGGTCACGCAGCCGCTAAGAACGGCTGCGAGGCAGATCAGAACAATACGATGCATGGCGAAATCGTAGCAGAGGCGAAAGAGCTGGAGGCGTGTCGCGCAGTGGCGCGAGGCTACTCGTTGCCGCAAACAAGCGAGCTTGCACTTTGCGACGAGCGCGCGACGACAGTCTATTGTTCCCTGCGTGGGATGTTCATGTCGAGCGCGCGTGCTTGCACGGGCGCGAAGCCGTTGCCCGCTCGTCAAATGCGAGTCGACGGCTGGCGTCCGATACCGCGACGAGCGCGTTAGCCCTAAGACCTCGGCGCTCGCGAAAGGTATAATGCGCCGCCCGGCGCTATATGCGGTGGCGATACCATCGCTACCATATATATAAAAGTTATAAGAAAAGAAAAACACAGACGTTTTAAGATAGATCGTAGCCCGCTAACCTGCGCGGCGCAGGCTGTCGGTCTGACGAACCCACCATTTGCGGATTGTTGATGAAGGCCACTCCCATTCAAGAACACACCAGCCCGCTCAACGCCCAGCAGGCCCAGCAGCTGACGTCGTTGATCGAGACGCTTACGCCGATGCAGGTGACCTGGATCAGCGGTTATCTGTCGGGTATCAATGCCTCGGCAGCTACGGGTGAAGTCGCCGCGCCGCAGCAGAGCATGCCGGCCGCTCAGGGTGATGCCAGTGAGCCGCTCACGATTCTGTATGGTTCGCAAACGGGCAATGCCGAAGATATCGCCGAAACCTTGCGCGAGCGCGCCGAGGCGGCGGGGCTGAATGCCACCGTCTACGACATGCTCGACTACAAGCCCAAGGATCTCAAGAAAGAGAAAAACGTCATCGTGTGTGTTTCCACGCACGGCGAGGGCGATCCGCCGGATAATGCCGAAGAATTGCACGCGTTTATTTATGGCAAGAAGGCGCCGAAGCTGGATGGCCTGAAATTCTCTGTGCTCGCTTTTGGTGATACCAGCTACGAGCATTTCTGCCAGACCGGCAAGGACTTCGACGCGCAGCTCGAAAAGCTCGGCGGTAAACGTCTGACCGATCGTGTCGATCTGGATGTGGACTTCGACGAGGCGGCCGAAGCCTGGATCGAAACCGTCGTCGATAAGTACAAGGACGAGTTGGGTGGCGGCGATACAGGGCACCCGACCGTAACCGCGATGCCCAGCGCGGGCGGGGCTGCTGCGTCTGCAGGCGAAACCTATTCGCGCAAGAACCCCTATCCGGCTGAAGTGCTCGAAAACGTCGTGCTCAACGGCCGCGGTTCCGACAAGGAAGTCCATCATATCGAGATGGATACCGAAGAGTCCGGTCTCGTCTGGGAGCCGGGCGACTCGCTGGGCATCATCCCCGAAAATGATCCGGCCGTGGTCGAAGAGTTGATTGCTGCCCTTGGCTTATCGCCTGAAGAGCAAGTCACCGGCATCGATGGTGAAGTGACTTTGCAGCACGCGCTGACGCATCAGTACGAAATCACAACGCTTACGCGGCCGTTGATCGAGAAATACGCGGTCCAGGCCCAGAACGAATCGCTCGATGCATTGCTGGCCGAAGATCAGCGCGAAGTGCTTGCCGAGTACATGCATGGCCGATTCATTATCGACCTGGTGGAGGACTACCCGATCGAGGGTATTACCGGTCAGGATTTCGTGCGTCTGCTGCGTAAACTGCCGCCGCGGTTGTATTCCATCGCCTCCAGCCATGCGGCGAATCCGGACGAGATTCATCTCACCGTAGCGGCGGTGCGTTATGAAAGTGTCGGTCGTGCGCGTAACGGCGTAGCATCGATTCAGCTGGCCGATCGCAGCGAAGACGTCCAGTTGCCGATCTATATCGACCACAACAAGAACTTCAAGCTGCCGGACAACAACGACGCGCCCATCATCATGATCGGGCCGGGCACCGGCGTGGCGCCGTTTCGCGCCTTCATGGAAGAGCGTGAAGAGCGCGAGGCCGGTGGCGATAACTGGTTGTTCTTTGGCGCTCAGCACTTCCTTACCGATTTCTACTACCAGACCGACTGGTTGCGCTGGCGCAAGGAAGGCCTGCTTACGCGCATGGACGTAGCGTTCTCGCGCGACCAGGAAGAAAAAGTCTACGTACAAGACAAGATCCGGGCCGCTGGCAAGGACGTATTCGATTGGATCGAGCACGGCGCGACGGTGTATGTCTGTGGCGATGCCAATGCCATGGCCCATGACGTACACGAAGCGCTGCTTGAGTTGATCGGCGAAAACGCCAATCTCGATGCCGAAGGCGCTGCCGACTATCTCAAGAAATTACAGAAAGAAAAGCGCTATCAGCGCGACGTCTATTAAGCCGGGGCCGCGTACGCCGCGTTTCATCAAGCCCCGCTTTACCGACACCACCGATTTCGAGCCTCATCATGAGCGATAAAGAACTTTCTCCGGTCGAACACATCAAGATCGCCAGCAATTATTTGCGTGGCACTATTGCCGATGGCCTGGCGGACGAACTCACGGGTTCGATCGCCGAAGACGATACCCAGCTGACCAAGTTCTACGGCTTCTATCAGCAGGACGATCGCGATCTGCGATCCGAGCGCAAGGCCTCCAAGCTGGAACCGCACTACCAGTTCATGCTGCGTTTGCGTCTGCCGGCCGGCGTGGTCACCGGTGAACAATGGCTCAAGATCGACGATCTGGCCCATCGGTACGCCAATGGCACGCTGCGCCTGACCACGCGTCAGACCTTTCAATACCACGGCGTGCTCAAGAAGCACCTGCGCCCGCTGTTGCAGGATGCCTACCAGGTCGGCATTGATGCGCGTGGCGCCTGTGGCGACGTCAACCGCAACGTCATGGCGACCGCCAATCCGGATCTGTCGGCTCTACATCGCGAAGTGCACGACTGGTCGATCAAGATCTCCGAGCATCTGGCGTGGAAATCGCGTGCCTATGAAGAGATATTTCTGCAGCAGCCGCCCCAGGGCGAAGACCACGAACCGATCTACGGCACCACCTATCTGCCGCGCAAGTTCAAGATCGCTATCGCCATTCCGCCGGAAAATGATGTCGACGTTTTCGCCAACGATATCGGACTGATCGCCATCGTCGAGAACGACACGCTGGTTGGTTTCAATATCGCTATCGGCGGTGGCATGGGCTCGACCCATGGCGACGAAGCCACCTATCCGCGCCTGGGTTCGGTGATCGGCTTCGCCACGCCCGAGAACACGCTCGAAGCGGTTGAGGAGCTGGTCAAGATCCAGCGCGATCACGGCGACCGCTCGAACCGCAAGCATGCCCGGTTCAAGTACACGATCGACGACCATGGTCTGGGCTGGATTCACGAGCAGCTCGACGAGCGTGCAGGCATCAAGCTCAAGCCGGCACGCGAATACAAGTTCGAGCGCAATGGCGATCCGTTGGGCTGGGCCGAGGGCGACAACGGCAACTGGCACCTGACCCTGTTCATCGAGAACGGCCGTATTGCCGATTTCGACGACAATGGCACGGCGCATTACGGCCAGTACCATGGCCCGGCCGGCTACAAGCTCATGACCGGCCTGCGCGAACTCGCCAAGATTCATAGCGGCGAGTTCCGGCTCACCGGCAACCACAATGTGATCGTGGCCAACGTCAAACCCGAGGACAAAGCCAAGGTCGAGGCACTGGTCGAACATTACGGGCTCGACGACGGTCACAAATACTCGACGCTGCGTCATTCGGCGATGGCCTGTGTGGCCTTCCCGACCTGCGCGCTGGCCATGGCCGAATCCGAGCGCTACCTGCCGGAACTGGTCACCAAGATCGAAAAGATCGTGACCGATGCCGGTATCAAGGACCAGCCGATCGTCATTCGTATGACCGGTTGCCCGAACGGCTGTGCCCGTCCTTTCCTGGGCGAGATCGGTTTCGTCGGCAAGGCGCCCGGCAAATACAACCTGTATCTCGGCGCCGGCTTCGACGGCGCACGTCTGAACAAGCTCTATCGCGAGAATATCGACGAACAGGAGATCCTGGCGGAGCTCACGCCGATCATCGAACAGTACGCCGCCGAGCGAGAAGCAGGCGAACCGTTCGGTGATTTCGTCATTCGGGCCGGTATTATTGCCGAAACCACCGAAGGACGATTCTTCCATGAAAACGTCGGCTCTCCTGAAGCGGCCTGATCGAAACCGTATACTCGGTGCGCGGCGATTCCTCGCGCCGGCGCTGGTCCTGCTGCTGTGTATGCCGGTGGCGCTCGCGCAGAGCGGAACGCCGGCGGCAGGGCATGCCAATATGTCCCGCACGCCATCCGCGCAGCAGGACAAGGATGATGTGATCCGCGAGCTGATCGCGCTCACTGACGCCGAGCAACTGGAAGCGATCTTTTCGCGCCAGTTTATCGATCGGGTTGCCAACGCCGTGGCGTTGTTCCGCCCGGATATGGATCCGGCCACGATGCGCGTGATCCGGCAGGAAGCCACGTCAGTGATACGCGAACGCATTGAGTCGGGCGATGCGCTCTATTCCGTGCTCTACCCGGTGTACGAAAAGCACTTCAATATCTTCGAGCTCAACCAGCTGGTCGAGTTTTATGAGTCGCCGGTAGGCCAGAAGCTGGTGCGGGTATCGCCCGAGCTGCTCACCGAATCGCTCGCGCTTGGCCGCGAATGGGGGCTGTCGCTCGTGCCGGAGATCATGGAGCGCGTGCAGTCGCGTCTGGCCGAGTAGTCCTCGGCGCGCACCCGTTTAGAGCAAATGGCTTGCCACGAGCGCGCGCCGTACCGTTTCACGTTCGTCGGTAGCCAGCGGTTGTAGTGGTGTCGGCATGACGGGCGCCGCGCGCCCGGTCAGTGCGATGGCCTCATGAGCCACGCGATAGCTTGCATAGGCTCGACACACATCCCAAAGCGGTTGCATCCGGGCATGGCACGAACGTGCGGTCACGTAATCGGCCTGCTTGATTGCCCGCATGAGTCGACAGAACGCGCTGGGGAATACGCCCGCCATGACCGAATACCAGCTGCGGGCACCCGCGGCCAGCACACCCAAGGCCAGCTCGTCGCCGCTGTATCCGATCTGCAGGCGCTCGCCGAACCGCTTTTCCAGGGTCAGGTGAGCCGCCTCTGCATCACGTGACGGTGCCGGTTGCTTTAACGCGGCAATCGACGGGTGTTCGGCCAGCCGTGCGAGCAATGCCGCGCTGAAGTCGAACTGGGTCGTACCGGGATTGTTGTAGATGCAGATCGGGCGATCTACGGCATCGGCCACCGTCAGGAAAAGGCGCTCGACCTCCACCTCGCGCAGCGGGATATAGGAAACCGGCGCCAGGAGCAGGCCGTCTGCCCCGAGCGCGCATGCCTGTTGCGCGTGATAGTTCACGTCGAGCTGGGCCAGTGCGCCGATGCCCGCAATAACAGGTAGGCGCCCATCCGCATGCGCGACGGCCGTTTCGATGACACGTTCGCGCTGCGCGGCATGCAGATACGCATAAGAGCCGGTGCTGCCCAATACGCCGATGGCATCGACGCCAGACTGTACGAGCGGCTCGAGAATCGCCCCGAATGCGTCCGTATCGACCCGACCGGCGCGATCCAGAGGCGTGATGGGAAAAGCGATAAGCCCGTTGAAAATACTTGCGTTGCGAGCGGTATGAGTCCCATCGTGATTCGGCGTATTCATGTGTGGGCCTCGTTCAACAGGCTCATTCATTCAGACGGTCAGCCCGGCTGACTGTCCCAGCGACCGACGCCCATGAAGATCAGGCGTAGCTGTTTTTCGGCGCGTAGCATCAGCGCATCGTCTTCGGCGTTGTCCGGGTCGACGTCGAGAATGCGCTCGGACAGGGTGATCACCGTATTGACGACAAGGTCGGAGATCACGCGCAGGTCGTTTTGAGAAATATGCGAAAACTCGTCGAAGCGTGCCAGATCGGCGGCGAGCGCGTTGGTGACCAGGACAATTTCGTTATGGATCGCCTCACGCATAGCTACCGTGCCGGCAAACCGCTCCTTGACCACGAACTGGAAAAGCAGCTGGTTATCGCGCACGTAGTGGGCGAACAGTTCCACGGAGTAACGCACCAGCCCCTTGAGTGGCATGGAGGAGAGCGCTGCATCACGGAGAATCGCGCGTAGCGAACGGAACGTATCCTCGATCAGCGTCAGCCCCAGGGCGTCGAGATCCTCGAAATGTCGATAAAAGGCAGTGGGCACCACGCCGGCCTGGCGGGCGATCCGGCGTAGCGAAATCGCCGAGAAGTTCGCCTCGCTGGCCACCAGTTCCAGCGCAGCCTGCATGAGCGCTTCGCGTGCTTCACCACGACGCGGTGCGCCGCGCGGGCGCGACGACGGCTTGTTCGCGTCGCGGCTCATGATTGTCGACGGTGCGGACATAAAAGCGTTACAGGCATGGGTAGCGACCTTAGCCGCTTGTGACCCGCTTGAAAACAGCGGCTTGATATTGGCGCGGTGTCTTCGAAAAGCTCGTTGTGAACAAGTGTTGACTTACGCCTCGCGATCAACCTAAAGTGTACACGTGTTCACATTCATGAGGAAGCGTCGATGAACCCGGTCATGAAGAAAGTCCTCGGCAGTTCGGTGGTCAGCGCACTGACCAGTCCGCTGTCCGTTGACGACTATCTGGCACTCATCGATGGCCGTCTTTCGCTCTCCGAGCCGCGTGGCCGGGTGACGCATGCCGTGCGCCAGACACCGGACAGCGTGACGCTCGTCATCGAGCCGAACGACAACTGGCAAGGGCATCGTCCTGGCCAGCACGTATTGCTGGGCGTTGACCTTGACGGCGTGCGTCATAGCCGGTGTTTTTCGGTTGCGAGTGCGCCAAACGAGAAGAGCCTCGAGATCACGGTCAAGCGCAACGGCGACGGCCGTGTAAGCAACTATCTGGTCGATCGGGCGCAACGTGGCCAGCTGGTCTATTTGAGCCCTGCCGAGGGTGAGTTCTATCCCGAGGCAAAAACGGCAGCGCGCGCTTTGTTACTCAGCGCGGGTAGTGGCATCACACCGGTAATGAGCGTGTTGCGCCATTGGATTACGCGTGGCGAGCTGCACGATGTGGTGTTCATCCACTATGCGCGCACACAAGCCGACATGATTTATGCCGCTGAACTGCAAGACCTGGCCCGGCGCCATGGCGGGCTGCGGGTCGAAACCGTATTCACCGCCGATGGCGGCGAGCGCATCAGCGAGGCGTCACTGATGCGGCTCGTGCCCGATCTGGGCGAACGCGAGACCTGGCTGTGTGGCCCGGCTGGCTTCATGGACATGGCCGAACCGCTGGTGACAGCTCACAGCAGTGCGCCGCTGCATCGTGAACAGTTCGCCGCGACCCGTCGCGACTCAGCCCAGGGCGAGGGTGCCGTGCAGTTTCTCAAGAGCGATATCGCTGCTTCGGGCGAAAGTGGTTCGCTGCTCGAAGTCGCCGAGGGCGCCGGATTGAAGCCGAATTACGGCTGCCGCATGGGCATCTGTCATGCCTGCAAGTGCCGTGTGGCCGAAGGCAGTGTGCGCGATCTGCGCACCAATCGGGTTCGTGAAGTACGCGATACCGACATCCAACTATGTATCCACGCCGCCGCCGGCGACGTGGCCGTCGAACTCTAATATCCGTTCGACCCGATTTCTACGATTCTTACGACCGACGCCTGTGCGTCATGGAGTAGAACATGAGTAAACCAACCCATTTGAGCAAGGCCGATATCGAAGCCTTCGGCCGCGAAATCGATGCCGTTCGTGATGAGGTGAAGAACGACCTCGGCGAGCGCGATGCGCGTTATATCCGCAGCATTCTCAAGACCCAGCGTTATAGCGAAGTCGCTGGCCGCGCGCTGCTGATGGCGGGCTTTTTGCCGCCCGCATGGCTGAGCGGCGTCGGGCTGTTGTCGTTGTCCAAGATCCTCGAGAACATGGAGATCGGGCATAACGTCATGCACGGTCAGTGGGACTGGATGAACGATCCGGCCATCGACTCGGCGACCTACGATTGGGACAACACCTGCCCGGCGCACCAGTGGAAGCATTCGCACAACTACATGCACCACACGTTCACCAACATCGTCGATCTCGATCGCGATGTGGGTTACGGCATCCTGCGCATGAGTGAGGATCAGGCCTGGCGGCCGCAGCATTTGGCCCAGCCGTTGACCGCGGCCACGCTGGCAACATTTTTCCAGTGGGGCGTGGCGTTACACGACCTGGAAGTCGAGCGTCTGGGCAAGGACAAGACGCTCAAGGAAGCTGCCGTACAGGCGCGTGAGATCTGGGCCAAGGCACGTAAACAGGTGCTCAAGGACTATGTGCTGTTCCCCGCGTTGGCTGGGCCGATGTTCGCGCCAGTGCTGGCCGGTAACGTCACCGCCAATCTGAATCGTAACCTGTGGTCGTTTCTGATTATTTTCTGCGGGCATTTCACCGACGAAGTCGAGATGTTCGACGTCGAGGAAACGCGTGAGGAAACCCGTGGCCAGTGGTATCTGCGTCAGCTGTTGGGCTCGTCGAATCTGACCGGCAGCGTGCCGTTTCATATTCTTTCCGGCCACTTGAGCTATCAGATCGAGCACCATCTGTTCCCGGATATGCCCTCGCATCGCTATCGTGAAGTCGCGCCCAAGATCCAGGAAATCTGCGAACGCTACGGCCTGAACTACAACACCGGGCCGCTGACCAAGCAGTTCGGCGGGGTGGTCAAACGCATTCTGCGCATGTCGTTGCCTCATCGCCGCAAACGCAATACGCTCAAGCCTACGACATCCACGGATGCGCCGGTCTATGCTGAAGCTGCTTGAAACACTCAAGGATTCGGCCGAGTCGACGTTCGACTCGGCCGCTTCGCGCGTCGAAAACGTACATCGGCTGATCAGCGGCTATGTCGGTGGGCAAACGCGACGCGTGCGCGGCAAGAACAGGCGTAAGCCGGACGCGCCGGATGGGGCCTCGCCGTCTGCGGGCGAACGTAAGGATGCGAACATCTACGATGTGATCCGCGGTGTGAATCGCGAGATCGGTGAGTTCGGTACCGACGTGTTCGAAATCATCGACGACGCCCGCGCGCGGCGCGAGATCGACAAGAATGACCCGCCGAAGGATCCCGACCACAAGTCCTGATTTCAGACGCAGCCACGAAGATCGATCGACCGTGGCCCGCCGTCTCACGAACGTCTGCCAAGCCTTATGCCTGCCCAACGCGGGCTAACCCGGCCTGGGTTCGGGCGTGGATAAACGTTAGGTTCGCTGCCTCGTGTACGAACGCGTAAAATCGCCACGCGAACGATAGCCGAGTGAGGGCCGAATGGCGGTACCGGTGTTTACACGTCGATGTATGGCCATAAGGCTTTTTCAGCTGTTGCTGTGCGTTATTGCGATGCACCTGTCGCTGACGCCGGCCGTGGCCCAGGTCGGCTCCCAACGGGAAAGCCTTGACGAGCGAATTGCGGATTTGCGCAGCCGTGCGGATGCGGTGCCGGCACCCGAGAATATGGATTCCGCTCTGCGTGAGCAGGTCGTTTCAACCTATCGTCAGGCGATCTCGTCGCTGGAGACCGCGCGTAATGCGCGTGAAGATACCCGCAAGCTGCGCACGCAGGCCAATGAGGCGCCGGCTCTGATACGCGAGTTGACCGATGAACTGCAGCAAATCGAGGCCGCGCCTTCGAGTGAGTCGCTTGGCGGGCTGCCGGCGAGTACGCTCTCGAGCCGGGTCGATGCCACCAGTTCGCGCATGGCCGACAACCAAGCGCGACTCACCGATCTGCGCGACCAACTCAATCACATGGCGCAGCGTCCGGATGCAGCACGTGCAGCGCTCGCCGATGCGCGCGAGTCGCTGCGATCGCTGGATAGCGAAAGTAGTGTGGCCGAGCGCGATCAGCCCAGCTTGCTGGTTGAAGCGAAAAACGCGGCGTTGTCGGCACGGCGCGAGGCGTTGACGGCCGAAATCGAGCGTCTCCAGCAGGAATTGAATAGCCAGGATGCGCGCCAGCGCGAGCTGGAAGCCCGGCGTGCGCTCGCCGAAGCCCGGCAGGCGCGTGACACCGAGTTGTTGGCGTCTTTGCAAATGGCCCTCGGCCAGAGCCAGAATCAGACTGCGATCGAACTGCGGTCGGCCAGCGAAAACAAACTCAGCGAGCTGCGCACCGCGGCCGAGCCAATTAGCGATACCGCGCAGCGCAATGTCGAACTGGCGGACCAGCTGACCCGGATCACGGCCCAGACCGAATCGCTGGCCAACGAGCAGGTACGCCAGCACACGCGTGTCGACGATCTTCAGCGACGCCTGAGTTTGGTCCAGCGTCAACTTGAAATCGGTGGCTCCTCCGTTGCACTCGGCGACGTATTGCGCGCCCAACGTCGTGATCTCGCGCGCCCCGGCTTGCTGTCAACGCGTAGTCGCAGTACTAGCGATACCGCACAGCCGGAGATTGCATCGGCCGAGCTGCAGCGTTTCCAGCTGCAGCAGCAGCGTACCGATCTCGAAGATATCGATCGTCGCGTGGCGGAGATCGTGGCCGAGAGCCCCGAACTCGACGATGGCCAGAAAAGCTCGCTTGCCGGTCTGCTGCGGCATCGCCGAAAGGTTCTCGATCTGCTGATCAGCGCGGAAGGCCGCTATATCGAGATCGGCCGCGACCTGATCAGATTATCCACGGAATACAAGCAGACCGTGGATTCCTTCAATCGACTACTGGACGAACGCCTGTTCTGGCTGCCCTCGTTCGGGACCATGGGGTTCGACTGGTTCGCGCGCACCGCCCAGCATCTGCCCTGGGCCTTCAACTGGTCGTCGTGGACCCGCGCCCTGGAGCGACTGGTCGATGGCGCCCGGTCGCGACCATTCGTTACGGCTGTTGGCTTGGCGTTTATAGCGGTGTTGCTGCTGGTGCGGCGTCCGCTACGTGGTCGTCTGCGTCGTCTGGCCGAACCCGTCGGCAAGGTGCAGCACGATACGTTCTGGGTCACGCTGCGAGCCGCGCTGGTAACGGTTTTGCTGTTCATACCGCCGGTTGCCACGCTGCTGCTGGCCGGCTATCTCGTGCGTACGCCCGCCGGTGCCGATGTATTTACCAATGCAGTATCGGCGGTCTTTATTCAAGCGGCGATACTGGTGCTCTTCCTTGAGCCGTTCGCGCAGGTGTGTCGTAAGTACGGACTTGCAGAAAGCCATTTTCAATGGCCGGAAGAAGCCCGTCACGGCCTCTACCGGATGCTGCGATGGCTGCTCGCGATGCTGGTCATTCCAACCGTGTTGGTGACGTTTACCGAAGCGTTCGACGACGACAGCAAGCGCGAGACCATCGGCCGCGGCGCATTCATGTTGAGTTTGCTCTTTATCGCCGTATTTTCCTGGCGCCTGCTTCACCCCACACGCGGCGAACTCGCCGGGGTGATCAATCCGGAGGAGGGCTCGGCCTGGCGGCTGGGTTATCTTTGGCTGCCGATAGCGGTCGGCGTGCCATTGCTGTTGTTCGGCCTGGCCGGTATGGGCTACTACTACACCGCGTTGCAACTGCAGAGCCGGTTCTTCTATTCCGCGGGTTTGTTGGGCGGCGGCTTCGTGTTGTATGCGTTGATCGTACGCTGGCTCACGGTAGCCGAACGGCGTCTTGCACTGACCCGTGCATTGCGCAAGCGTGAGGAGGCGCGTGAAGCCCGCGCGACGCGCGATGCTGCGGCCGCCGCCGGCGAAAGCACACCCGAAAATCTCGATACGCTGGAAATCGATCTCGTTCAGATCAGCGAGCAGACCCGTGGCCTGGTCAAGGTCGTGATCGCACTGCTCTCCGTGGCAGGGCTTTGGGTCATCTGGTCG
This sequence comes from Salinisphaera shabanensis E1L3A, assembly GCF_000215955.2. Classification (GTDB taxonomy): domain Bacteria; phylum Pseudomonadota; class Gammaproteobacteria; order Nevskiales; family Salinisphaeraceae; genus Salinisphaera; species Salinisphaera shabanensis. The sequence goes on along the minus strand of NZ_AFNV02000027.1, from coordinate 2,668 downwards.
GACACGCTGCCGGCGCTACAGCTGCTGGACAACGTCACGCTCTGGCAATATGCCAACGAAGTCGACGGTCGGACCCAGTTGACGCAAGTCACGCTGGGCGCCTTGCTGTTGGCAATGGCGCTGGGCGTGGTGACGGCGCTGGCCGGGCGCAATTTGCCGGGTTTTCTGGAAATTACCGTACTGCGGCGTTTTTCCATGGATGCCGGCAGCCGCTATGCCATGGCGACGTTGTTTCAGTACGCGATTGTCATCATGGGCATGCTGGGCGCGGTCGCGTTGATCGGTTTTCGGTGGTCCTCGATTCAGTGGCTGGTCGCAGCCGTCGGTGTGGGTCTCGGTTTCGGTCTGCAGGAGATCTTCGCGAATTTCGTCTCCGGTATCGTCATCCTGTTCGAGCGTCCGGTACGCGTGGGCGATACGGTCACGGTCGGCACGCTTACCGGTACGGTCTCGCGTATACGGATTCGTGCCACCACGGTCACGGACTGGGACAACAAGGAAGTGGTGATTCCGAACAAGACGTTCATTACCGAGACGGTAATCAACTGGACGCTGACCGACGACATAACGCGTCTGATCCTGCGCGTGCATCTGGCTCTGGATACCGATACCGAGCTCGCCGAAAAACTGATCATGGATGTCATCAAGGACGATCCGGTGGCGCTAGAGCAGCCGGCGCCGACCGTGTTCTTTGTCGGCTACGATGCCAGCGCGCTGATCTACGAGGCGCGTATCTTCTACCACGATCTCTACAATCTGCTGCCGTTGCAGCATGCGATATACAAGGGAATGCACGCCGCGTTCCGCGCCAACGATGTGGTCGTATCGTTCCCGCAGCAGGATCTGCATCTGCGCTCGGTCGACAATTCCTTTGCGAAGGTTTTCAGAGGCTCGCCAGGGCAGGACGAGGCAACGCGCAGTGATGATGATTCAGCGCCGACGCCGGCCGGTCGCTAAAGCGAGGACTGCGTACGCAGCTCAGGCGCTGTCGTCATCCGCATAGAGTTGGCGTGGCAGGGCCTCGGGATAGTAGGCATACAGCCAGGTTTCGGTGATCTGACGGGCGCCATGGCGCAGCGCCGCCTGTAATTCGACCGGCGTATCGTTGGGCGGCAACTCACCTTTCCAGTCGAAGAACACACGCCAGCGCCCGGTTTTTTCAACGTACCGAACATAAGGGTTATCGATCTTGCCGTGGCTCGCATGCACCTGCGGCTCGGGCGCGTTATCTTTGTCCAGGCTGTCGAGGGCATGACCGGCAAAATCGATAACGAATTTGCGTGCGAGCACCGATTGATCTTCATAGGTCCCCGGCGCGCCGGCGCGGCCGGTACGTGTGGCCATGACCCGAGCCAGTTGCGGCGGATCGGGCTGATCCGCCCCCCAGTGCAGGCGATAGTCGAATTGCCACTCGTTGCCCGAAGCAGTCTTGCCGGCCGGCACCCAGAAGACGTTGATATTGTCGTAAACCTCTTCGTCGGTGGGTAGTTCAAGTAGGCCAACATGGCCGCTTCCCCAATTACCGCGCGGCTCGACCCAGAGACTGGGCCGGTTCTCGAAGCCGACCTCCGGATCCTGATAATGATCGAACACACGATCGCGCTGGAGCAGGCCGAAACCCTTCGGGTTCTTGTCCTGGAACGCGCTGTATTGCGTACGCGGCGGATTCACCAATGCCCGCCAGAGCCGCTGGTCCTGGCCGGTGGTCATGGCCAGGCCGTCGCTGTCGTGTATTTCGGGCCGCCAGTCGACGCCGCGACGCGCATTCGTCTCGGAAAACCAGAACATGCTGGTCAAAGGTGCAATGCCAAGGCGCTGTACATCGTTGCGCTGGAATAGGCGCGTCTCTATATCGAGGATGATGTCATTGGGCCGGCTTAGTTTTATCCGATAGGCGCCGGTGACATGCTGGCCTTCGAGCAACGCACAGATCGTAATCGTCGCGGCGTCGGGCTCGGGTTTGATCAACCAGTATTGGGTGAAGTTGGGAAACGCCTCATCGGCGCCGTAGCCGGTATCGATCGCCACGCCGCGTGCAGAAAGCCCATACTGATCGAGACCGCCCGGGCTGCGGAAATAGCTCGCGCCCTTGAAAGCCAGCCATTCGCGTGCGGGGTCGCCGCGCCCGAGCATGCGAAAACCGGAAAAGCCCAGGTCGGCCGGCAAGCGTTTTGCAAGCGCGGGGTCGTCGTAACGAAACAGATCGCCATTGTATTGAATCCGCCGGCTGCGGCCGGATTCGACGACATGAATCGCAATAGGGGCTCTAGCGTTCTGATCCAGATGAAAGAATTCGACGGTGACCGGCGTAGCCGCATCGGCCCAGAGCGCGACTTCCTTGCGGGTATGGATGCCCATGAAGGCTTCGTAGCCGATTTCATCCAACAGTTCGGCGTAGCGCTCGTCGGGGGCGTGGTAAGGCTGATGCGACAGGGCTCGAGCATGTGCGACGAGTGTCTCGAAATCGAACGCTTCGCCGTCGCGCGGCAGCGCTGGGACGCTGCCCGTTGTAGCCCAGGCGGGCAAAAAAGAAACGCCTGCCAGTGCCGTAGTCGACACGAGCAGGCGTCTTCTGCCTAGATCGATTGTCATGCGCGAGTCGCTGCGCTCAGGTCCGGTACGATGGCCGCCCGGTATATCCTGAACTAGGTGTGATCTTTCAGTAGGT
>NZ_AFNV02000028.1 GCF_000215955.2 Salinisphaera shabanensis E1L3A | reverse complement strand
CTGGTGGGTTTACACACCTAGCGCCCGCGCGTCGTCTGGCGCCATCAATCTGTCTATCATGCAAGCGCTGCGCCGAATGGTGCGGCGCTTTTTGTCGTCTAACATTCTGAATAGAAAGTGTATTAAAGAAAATTCACTGTCGGTCGATGCTAGCTAAAGGCCCAGAGCATCGTAGATTCCACGCCCTTCCTGGTGGTGGTTCGCGGCGGGCCCGCCATCTTCAAGGAGGGTTCGCCCGTGCTGGCTGTTCGAAACGAACGTGACCTATTGCTGACCTCTGAGGACTTCGAGTGCGTGCGCAAGCTTATCCATGCGCGTGCGGGAATTTCTCTGGCGCCGCACAAAACCGAGATGGTGTACAGCCGCTTGGCCAAGCGTATTCGGGTGCTTGGACATACCCGTTTTCGCGATTATCTGTCGATGTTGCAGGCCGACGCCAGTCACGTTGAGTGGGAGCATTTCGTTAATGCGCTGACGACCAACCTGACCTCGTTCTTTCGCGAAGCCCATCATTTTCCCCTGCTCGCTGCCCACGCTAAGGCGCGCAGTGCGCCGCTCAAGGTGTGGACCTGTGCGGCATCGACCGGCGAGGAGCCGTATTCAATCGCAATTACGCTGGCCGAGGCGTTAGGTGCGAACCAGCGGGCAGCCAGCATTCTAGCCACCGATATCGACACGCGCGCCATCGAAGTCGCGCAGCGCGGCATCTATTCAATGAACGATGTCAGCAAGATGAGCTCCGAGCGGCTGCAGCGTTTCTTCCTTAAAGGCACCGGCGAGCGTGAAGGCATGGTGCGCGTGCAGCCGAGCTTGAGCCAGAACATCACCTTCCGGGTACTCAATCTGCTCGATTCGAACTGGAATATCGATGGCCCGTTGGACGTCATCTTCTGCCGGAATCTAATGATCTATTTCGACAAGCCCACCCAGGCGCGCCTGTTGGAGCGCTTTGCCGGGTTGCTGCGAGAGGATGGCTTGTTGTTCGCCGGTCATTCGGAGAATTTCTCCAACATCACGCAGTCACTGCGTTTGCGCAGCCATACCGTCTACGAGCGTGCGCTAGGCAGCAGTCAGCGCCCGACGAAGGTGTCGGCATGACCGTTCGCCAGGGAGCTCGATCGATCCAGAATGGGTCGACACATACCTATTTCGACCAGCGTCACGGTATGGATGCGATCCGCGTTTTGCCGAACGAGTACGCCATTACCCGGGAGGATGTGGTGCTGACTACGGTACTCGGCTCGTGTGTCGCGGCCTGTCTGCGCGACCCTGTGGCCGGTGTGGGCGGACTTAACCACTTCATGTTGCCGGCCGCGGGACCTGATGTTGCCGAAGCTGAAGCGCGTTCCATGCGATATGGCGACTATGCCATGGACACCTTGCTGGAAGCGCTCTACCAGCAGGGCGCGCGTCGCGAGCGTATCGAGGCGAAAGTCTTTGGTGGGGCGATGCTCATGAGCGGCGTGCAGGGTGCGCGCGTCGGCGAAGCCAATTCCGCATTCATACTCGAGTATCTCGAAAACTGCGGCATTGCCGTATTGTCGCAGGAGCTCAAAGGCGACTGCGCTCGCCAGGTGCATTATTTCCCGGTGACGGGCCGCGTGCAGCTACGTCGGCTGCGCGGTGGCGAACGGCGTATGGTTCAGCAAGATGTGCTGCTCGCAAACAAGCTCGCTCCAGCGATGCCGGTTGCAGGTGTGATCGCTACGAGCACGGATTCTGCGAAACACGTACGTAAGGAGACGGCATCGTGAGCATGACCGCCAAGCGTGCGATCCGGGTTCTCTGTGTCGATGATTCGGCATTGATCCGTAAGCTCGTAACCGAAATCGTCAACAACGAAGACGATATGGAAATGGTCGCGACCGCGCCGGACCCGCTGGTCGCCCGCGAGTTGATCAAACAACATAACCCGGACGTGCTGACCCTCGACGTGGAAATGCCGCGTATGGACGGGCTGGATTTCCTCGGCAAGCTCATGCGCCTGCGGCCCATGCCGGTGATCATGCTCTCGTCGCTGACCGAGCGGGGGTCGGATATCACGTTACAGGCGTTGGAACTCGGCGCAGTCGATTTCGTGACCAAGCCGAAGCTCGATCTCAGCCGGGGCCTGGTCGAAAGCGGCCATGAAATTGTCGAAAAAATCAGAGGGGCTGCCCGTGCCACCCTGCGTCGGCCTACAAGTCGGCCGGCTGGAGCACAGCCGCTGGTGGCGCCGCGCGTTTCCAGCGAGAAACTGTTCATCGTGGGGGCGTCGACCGGCGGCACGGAAGCGATTCGCGAATTTCTCGAGCCTATGCCGGCCGACGCGCCCGCGATTCTGATCACCCAGCACATGCCGGGCGGCTTTACCGCATCGTTTGCCAAACGTATGGACTCGTTGTGTCGTATCCAGGTCAAGGAGGCCGAACACGGCGAGCGTGTGCTGCCTGGGCGCGCGTATATTGCGCCCGGCGGTGAGCAGCACCTGCGCCTGGCGCGCAGCGGGGCGAACTATGTTGTCGCCCTCGAGGCCGGCCCGCCGGTCAATCGGCATCGGCCTTCGGTCGATGTCTTGTTCGAATCGGCAGCGAAACATGCCGGACGCAACGCGATCGGCATTCTCATGACCGGTATGGGCAAGGACGGTGCACAGGGGCTTTTGCAGATGCGCGAAGCCGGCGCTGCCACGCTCGCCCAGGACGAAGCCAGCTGTGTCGTGTTCGGCATGCCTCGCGAGGCGATCGCGATCGGCGCGGCGCAGGCTGTTGTGCCGATCGACGATATGTCCCGACAGGCGCTGGCGTTGCTATCCGGTCCGGAAAGCCGCGCCTTGCGCATCTAGAACCAGCCGGGCGTTCGCCCGCAACCGAAACGCTTCACCCACCCACAGGCCAGTCAACAAAACCGAGATATCGCCATGGCGGACAAGAACCTCAACTTCCTCGTCGTCGACGACTTTTCCACGATGCGCCGGATCGTGCGCAACCTGCTCAAAGAGCTGGGCTATAACAACGTCGAAGAAGCCGAAGACGGCGTCGATGCGTTGGAAAAGCTCAATACCGGCAAATTTCAGTTCGTTGTATCGGACTGGAACATGCCAAATCTCGACGGGTTGGAAATGCTCAAGCGTATCCGTGCAAGTGATACGCTCAAAGATCTGCCGGTACTGATGGTTACCGCCGAGGCCAAGAAAGAGAACATCATCGCCGCGGCCCAGGCCGGCGCCAGCGGTTATGTGGTCAAGCCGTTTTCAGCCGCTACGCTGGAAGAGAAGCTCGAGCGTATCTTCGAAAAACTCGGCATGTAAGCGCATGCCCGAAGGGCAGGAGAAGGCAGCATCATGGAACACAACAATCAGGTCGAAGAGGCCGTACCAGAACAGGCCGAGGAACTGATCGATCGTATCGGTCAGCTCACGCGCGCGCTCAACGAAAGCATGCGCGAGCTGGGTCTGGATCGTGAAGTGGAAAAAGCGGCCGACGCCATCCCGGATGCGCGCGATCGGCTCAACTATATTGCAACAATGACCGAACAGGCTGCCGAAACCGCGCTGTCATCGATCGAAGTCGCCCAGCCACTGCAAACCGAAATAGAAAACCGGGCGGTCAAGCTCGACGAACGCTGGCAAAGCTGGTTCGACGCGCCGATCGAACTGGTCGACGCGCGCGAACTCGTGCGCGACACCCGCAGCTATCTGCAATGGGTTCCGGAACAGACGCAGGCCACCAGCGGCCAACTGCATGACATCATGATGGCGCAGGACTTTCAGGACCTGACCGGCCAGGTCATCAAGAAGCTCGTGGTCGTCATCCGCGATATCGAAAAACAGCTCATCGAAGTGCTGTTGCGTTACCTGCCCGAGGATCGCGTTCGTGGTTACGAGGGGGAGCGTCGCGAAAAAAGTCTCGAGAATTCGTCCTTGCTCAACGGCCCGCAGATCCAGACCGACGGCAATACCGACATCGTGACCGATCAGGCTCAGGTGGACGACTTGCTGGACAGTCTCGGCTTCTAGGTGGTGATAAACACGGGCGCTGCGGCGCCCGTGCACAGCTGCATCCGACGATAAGCGCGCATTAACGCCGCTGTTCGCGCAATCGGCGCGCGCTCGCGCTTTGCATAATGCCTACTCGAAACTTCGGCCGTGGTCCCGATTCCGGGCAGCGGCGCCTCGGGTAGCGCATGTCCAACGAAAGCGACGCGGAAAAAACAGAACCGGCAACCCCGCGACGCCTGGAGAAGGCGCGCGAGGACGGCCAGGTTCCGCGTTCGCGCGAACTGGCGACGTTCATGCTGCTGTGCGTGGGCCTGGCCAGCCTATGGCTGATGGCCGGCTGGATGGGCGAGCAGATGATGACCGTCATGCAGGCGAGCATGCGTTTCGACGCGTCCATGGCCATGGACAGCTCGCGGGTGCTGGATCATCAATGGGCGCAGGCGCTGACCACACTGGGTGCACTCGCACCCATCACGTTGCCGCTGGTGGTCGTGGCACTGCTGGCGCCTACCTTGCTCGGCGGCTGGCTGTTCTCGCCGAAGTCCATCAAGTTCGATGCCAAGAAACTCGATCCGATCAAGGGTCTCGGCCGGATATTTTCCTCTCAGGGCCTGATCGAGCTGACCAAGGCGATCGCCAAGTCGGTGCTGATCGGCTCGGTCGCGGTCTGGTTCGTCTATAACCATCTCGACGAGCTGCTCAGCCTCGCCAAGGAGCAGGGCCACGGCGCGCTTTTGCATGCGCTGACCCTGATCGTCACCTGCTGTGCGCTGATGCTGCTGGCTTTTACCGTGGTCGTCGGCATTGATGTGCCTTACCAGTTATGGAGCCATCACAAGAAGCTGCGCATGAGTCGCCAGGAGATCAAGGACGAGCACAAGGAATCCGAAGGCGACCCGCAACTCAAGGCCAAGATTCGCCAGCAGCAGCAGGCCATGGCGCGCGGCCGCATGATGAGTGAAGTGCCCACCGCCGACGTTATCGTCACCAACCCGACCCATTACGCGGTGGCGCTATCGTATCGTGACGGTGAAATGAACGCGCCCCGTGTAGTCGCCAAGGGGGCTGATAATGTGGCAGCCAAGATCCGCGAACTGGGCGCCGAGTCGGGCGTACCGTTGCTGGAGGCCCCGCCGCTGGCGCGCGCGTTGTATCGCCACGGTGACCTGGATACGGAAATTCCGGCCGCGTTGTATACGGCCGTCGCCGAGGTTCTGGCCTGGGTGTTCCAGCTCAAACGCTATAACGAAGCCGGCGGTGTGCCGCCCGTCAAACCTGCGGCGATTGCCGTACCGCCGGGCCTCGACCCGGACGAGGAAGACACGAACACATGAACGCTTTAAACACGATGTTTGGCCGTCTGGGCGCGGGTGGTTCAGCTCAGTACAAGATGCTGGCCGGCCCGGTACTGATCATCATGATCATGGCGATGATGATCCTGCCATTGCCGCCGTTCGTGCTGGATCTGTTCTTCACCTTCAATATCGCGCTGTCGATCATGGTGCTGCTGGTGGCGATGTTCACCCAGAAGCCATTGGATTTTGCCGCTTTTCCCACGGTACTGCTGTTTGCCACGTTGCTGCGATTGTCGCTGAACGTCGCGTCGACCCGTGTCGTGCTCATGAACGGTCATTCCGGGGCGGGCGCGGCCGGTCAGGTGATCGAGGCGTTCGGCCAGTTCCTGGTAGGCGGTAACTTCGCGGTGGGTCTGGTCGTGTTCGGCATTCTGATCGTGATCAACTTCATGGTGATCACGAAGGGCGCGGGGCGTATCGCCGAAGTCGGCGCGCGCTTTACGCTCGATGCCATGCCGGGCAAGCAGATGGCGATCGACGCCGATTTGAATGCCGGGCTCATCGATGAACAGCAAGCCAAGGAACGACGCCAGGAAATCTCGCAGGAGGCCGATTTCTTCGGCTCCATGGACGGCGCGAGCAAGTTCGTGCGCGGTGACGCTATTGCCGGCATCCTGATCATGGTGATCAACCTTATCGGAGGCCTGATCATCGGCATGGGCGAACATGGTTTGTCGGCGGGCGAGGCCGCGCGCACTTATACGCTGCTGACCATTGGCGACGGCCTGGTTGCCCAGGTGCCGGCGCTGGTGATTTCGACCGCGGCGGGTGTGACCGTATCGCGGGTGAGCACCGATCAGGACGTGGGCCAGCAGATGCTGGCTCAGCTGTTCACCAATCCCAAGGTTCTGTTTCTGTCTGCCGGCGTGCTCGGCATGTTGGGGCTTGTGCCCGGCATGCCGAACCTCGTGTTTCTGTTCTTCACCGCGCTGCTGGGCGGCCTGGGCTGGTGGCTGCAGAAACAGGCGCGCGAACAGCAAGCGCAGGCTGAACAACAGGCCCCCGTGGCGCCGGTCACCGCCGAAAGCCGCGAAGCCAGTTGGGACGACGTGCAGCTTGTTGATCCGTTGAGTCTGGAAGTCGGCTATCGGTTGATTCCGCTTGTCGACGCGCATCAGGACGGCGAGCTGCTCAAGCGTATCAAGGGTGTGCGCAAGAAATTCGCCCAGGAAGTCGGCTTTCTGCCGTCGGTCGTGCATATTCGGGACAACCTGGAATTCCAGCCGCACAGCTATAGTCTGGCCCTCAACGGCGTCGAAATCGGCCGCGGTGAGGCCTATCCGGGGCAATGGCTGGCAATCGACCCGGGTCAGGCCCACGGCACGCTCGAAGGTCGGGCCGGCACCGATCCGGCCTTCGGCCTGCCTGCGGTCTGGATCGAGGAAGGTCATCGCGAACAGGCCGAGGTGCAGGGCTATACCGTGGTCGATGCGTCGACCGTCATCGCGACCCATATCAATCATCTGTTGGCCCAGCACGCCAGCGATATGCTTGGCCGCAGCGAAACCCAGGCCCTGCTTGATCGCGTCAAGAACGACAATCCGGCGCTGGTCGATGATGTGGTGCCCAAACTGGTGCCGTTGAGCACGATCACGAGCATCCTGCAGAACCTGCTCGAGGAAGAGGTCTCGATCCGTGATATGCGTCGGATCCTGGATGTGCTGGCGGTCAACGCCGGGCATACCCAGGATGTGAACGAGTTGACCGCGCTGGTGCGTATGGCGCTCGGCCGTTCGATCGTGCAGCACTGGTACGGCGGCGCGCCGCAGTTGGAAGTAATGACGCTGGATGCCAAGCTCGAGCAGATGCTCATGCAGGCGCTGACCAACGGTGGTGGCATGGAGCCCGGCCTGGCCGACACGCTCGTGCAACAGGTCGAGAATTCGGTGGCGCGTCAGGAAGAGCGAGGCCTGGCGCCGGTGCTGGTGGTTCAGCATGAACTGCGGCCGTTGCTGACACGTTTCTTGCGCCGGCGCATGCGTCAGCTCGTGGTGCTTTCGCAAAACGAAATTCCCGACGATCGCAGCGTGCGGGTCAACATGCTCATCGGCGGGCGCTAACCGTTCGCAGATGTCAGCCGGGTTACGCGTATCGGCGATCATCCTGATTCTGGCCCTTGTCGGGATATTCTCCCCGGCGATGGCTGCAGGGCGCTGGGTGGCACAAAGCGATGCGCCGACCCTGCGTCAGCAGGGGCTGCGCTACGACAGTGCGACACTTTCTCCGAATAACAGCACACCGCTGTCCGGCAATGCCATCACGCGGGTCGCCTGGCGCTACGACTATGCCGGATGGCGCCCGCGTGAGTTGGTCGTGCAGTTGTGTGGCGGCGGCCGTTGTGTCGATGCGTCGAACGCACGCGGGCAAACCACGGCGTTCGCCGGCTTGCCAGTGGCGACGCCATTTCGGTTCAACTTCCGGATCCAGGGACCACGCGCAGCACGCACGCCGCTCGAAGGCGGCGCGCTCACCTTGATGGTGAATTTCCGTTAACGGGATCCTGCCGCTCGGACTCCGACGCCCTGGTTTGCCCGCGCCGTTTGAAGCCTGCCGGTGGCGGGTTAAACGCCGTTGCGCAGGCTATGGTTGGAGCCGAATGCGCGCGTGCGCCCGTTCGGTCCGTACAGCGTCTGGCCGGTTTCACGCTGAAGAAAGCTCAGCGTGCGGTTTGTATGATCCAGCCGCGTGCCGATTGCCAGACCATTGATCTGGTTTTGCATGCGTGCCGCTTCGATACGCTCCAGCAGAGCCTGCCAGAGCGCGTCCTGTTCCAAAGCGCCAGCCAGCTGGCTGGCGCCATCGCGATCCGTGCTGTAGCCACGCTCGTGCAGAATGGCCCGACGTTGGCCATCGAGCTGTTCGAGCGTTTTCGCCTGCGCAGCCTTGCGCTCGGTCAGACGCGCCAGCGCGTCTACGGCGACCGGCGCATCGGTGAACAACGATTGCTCGGTTTCGAGCAACGTCATGAACTCACCCAAGGCGTCGTGATGCTGTTGCAGGTTGATCGCGAAGGGGTCGTTCATGATGTTGTCCTGGTTATGACTTGCCGGAAACCAACGCCTGGGCGCTGGCGATCAGGCCGTCGGCGATCTTGTCGGAACGGATCTCGAGTTTGCCTTGGCTGATCGCGTCACGAATCTCGTTGACGCGGGCCATGTCGATATCCTGCGAGGCGTCCGAAATGCCGGACGGTTGAAAACGGGCTGACGCGGCAGGCGCCTGGGCGCCGGATTTGGCCTCGTCAGTCTTCTTGATGTCGCGTATCTCGGTATTGGCGATGCGCGGTGTGTTCTGTGTCGGGTCGATCTTCACGGCGGTATTCCTCGAACGTTCCGTAGGGAACGATTGTGCGTGCCATGGCGCAAAGATCGGCGATCGGATTTTTTTCTTTAATCGCGAACGCCGATATCGCGCACAACGGGTCAACGCGTGATCGTCACCGTATTCTCGTTCGTGCTCCGTCCAATGACAATCGAGCCCTCCTGTGTACTGACGCGTACGTCGCCGCCGAGCGGCGCCGCGTTGAGCGCCTTGCCTTCGGTCGTAATCGAAAAGCCCGGCCCGACCGCGACCACGCGTACGAGTTCGCCGCGTTTGATTGCAAGCGGTTGTCGAACCATGGACTCGCCCAAGGGGCGCCCGGCCGCGACACGTCGGCTAACCGACATGCCGAGCAGTCTGTCGGCGCTTGTTGCGATATTGGCGGGCAGGCGCGATAGATCGCCTTGTTCACGTCGAATATCGCCCATGCCGAGGACATCGCCGGGCATGAGGTCACGCGCGGCGACATAGTAGTCGGCGATGACGGTCACGCGCGCCTGAAAGTAACGGGTAGCCGGCCGGTCGCCCGGACATTGCACGCCCACCGTGATATTGCCGGCGATACGCGGATTGCGGCCTGGCAGGAACGGGCGCGGATTGTGGCACGCCGGCATGTTGACCCGCGGCATGGTGACGGAAACATCCACATCGCCGTCGAGTGGCGCCTGCGTACGCAGATAATCCGTGAGTAGCCGTTGCATTGACGCGTCGTCTGCGTGCGCCGATACCGCCGCCCAGCCAAGGGCCGCCATGGCGAATAGCCTCAGCGTGGTGCGTGCTTTGCGATGGCGGGCGTTCGGGTTCATGCCGGGACGGGCTCGCGATAGACGGGCGTGATCTTATGTCGGCGGATTGTAGGGGCAGGCGCGGCTTCGCTATCCGGCGAAATAGAGCCCAAATCGGTGCCTGTTCTACCCATGGCCCTTTCGCTCGGCCTCTTAGTATGACCGTCGCAAAACCATCTGCAGGCCATGAGGGAGCAGCCATCATGCTCGATCGACTCGAAGCGTCGCTGAGTTTCTACAAGCAGGCGCTTGACTTGCGCGACAAGCGCCAGGATGTGCTGGCGGCGAATATCGCCAATGCCGACACGCCCGGCTACAAGTCGCGTGATTTCGACTTCCGTGCCGAGCTCGACCGCGTGTTGGGCGCGACCGGTAATAACGGCACGCCCGCCGTGCCCTTGAAGACGACGGCGGTTGGGCATATTGGCGCGGCCAGCCCTGGCAGCCTCGATGGTACGCAGCTGGCCTATCGCAATGCCGCGCAGCCCAGTCTGGACGGCAATACGGTGGACATGGACGTGGAACGCGTCGAGTTCATGAATAACGCCGTCCACTACCGCGCGAATCTTCAGATTCTCGGTTCCCAGATCAAAGGCCTGCGTGCCGCGATGCAGCCTGAACGCTGATCAGCGTCTAACCACGAGGAATAAGAATGTCGATCATCAATCTTTTCAATACCGCGGGTTCGGCGCTGACGGCCCAGGCCCAGCGGATGAACGTCGCGGCCAGCAACATGGCCAACGCGGATAGCGTATCCGGGCCGAACGGCGAACCCTATCGCGCCAAGCAAGTGCGATTCGAGCTCGAGGCGGGCGCGGTCGACGGTATTGGCGGCGTGCGTGTTTCCGACGTAATCGAAAGCGATGCGCCGTTTCGTCAGGAATACAACCCGGGCCATGCCATGGCCGACGACAAGGGCTATGTACAGATGCCCAACGTCAATCCCACCGACGAGATGATCAACATGATCTCTTCGTCGCGTTCCTATCAGGCCAACATCGAAGTGCTCAACACCGGCAAGGAGCTGGCGCTGCGTACGTTGACGCTCGGCGAATAACAACAAGGTTCAATCATCATGGCTACCGATATTCTGGGTTCCGTCAACGCTGCCAGCGGCGCTAGCGCCGCTGGAGCGGCCTCGCGCACGCGTGCCAAGGACATGAGCGAACAGTTCATGACCTTGCTGGTTGCACAGATGCAGAACCAGGACCCGCTCAACCCCATGGACAACTCACAGGTGACTTCGCAGATCGCGCAGATCAACACCGTGAGTGGCATCAACGACCTCAATGACACCCTGTCTTCCATCGGCGGCCAGATGGATGCCGCACAGCAGCTGCAGGCCAGCGCGCTTATCGGGCGCGGCGTACTCGTGGCCGGCGACAGTATTAGCGTAGGTGCCGAAGGAGCGGCCACTCCGTTCGGCATGGAACTCGAATCGCCCGCGAGCGAGCTCAAGCTGACCATCACCGACGGCGCGGGCAGCGTGGTTCACGAATCCACTTACGAAAATCAGCAGGCGGGCATTCAGTCGTTCTCCTGGGATGGCAAGGACGCCTCCGGCCAGATCGTGGGCGAGGGCAACTACACGGTGAGCATCACGGCGCTTGGGCCGGACGGCCAGTCGGTGCCGGTACAGCCGTTGACCATGGGATATGTCGGCGGCGTGGTCGCGAGTGACAACGGTCCGCAGCTTGATCTGGGTCCGAAGGGACTGGTCGGGCTCGATGCCATCCGTCAAATCATCTAGTACCCGGGTATCGCGAATTGCGTGCGTAAACGCGCGCTAATCGACCAATCATCACGCCCGCGATCGGGCAATACTTCAACACTCGAAACACGAGGGAAGCAACATGAGTTTTTCGCAAGGGGTCAGCGGTCTCAACGCGGCCAACAGCAGCCTGAGCAGCATCGGCAACAACATCGCCAACTCGCAGACGGTGGGCTTCAAGTCCGGCCGTAGCGAATTCGCGGATATCTATGCCGGTGCCAAGACCGGCCTCGGCGCCCAGGTCACGGGTGTAACCCAGAACTTTGCTGGTGGTGCGCTCAACAATACCGGCCGCAATCTCGACGTTGCGATCGACGGCGGCGGTTTCTTCCGTCTCACCGATGGCGCCCAGACACTGTATTCGCGTAACGGCGAATTCCAGCAGACCAAGGATGGCAATATCGCCAATGCCCAGGGTGCGCTGCTCACCGGCTACAACGTGACCAACTTCAACAACCCGGCGGCCGAGCCGACTGTGGCGGCTGGCGGCAACCCGGTGCCACTGGTCATTCCGACCGAGCGCATGAACGCCAAGGCGACCACTCAGGCGTCGCTGGAAACCGCGCTGGACGCGGGCGCCGAGATCAAGACGGGTGCATTCAACGCCGATGACGCCGACAGCTATAACTGGAGCACGCCCAATACGGTGTTCGATTCGTTGGGCAATGCGCACAGCGTGAACCTGTACTTCACCAAGACCGCTGCCAACAGCTGGAGTGTGAACGGCGAAATGGCGCTGGGCGAAGAGTCCAACTTGCCGCGTACGGTTGATGCCGACGCCACGTATAACGGCTTCGATCCCGTGGCCGGTGGCAATGGCCGCTACGAATTCAGCGACGGTGATCACAACTACACCGCCTATGTCTCGGGCGCCAGCGCCAATCCGGACGGCAGTTTCTCGGGCGGCCAGATTCGCTATGTCCAGCAGCTGCCCGCCAGCACGCTGAGCTTCAACGCCAACGGCAACCTCACCGAAGCGGGCCAGCAGAACAAGCCCGATACGCTGGGGGCGTCCACGGTGGCCTATAGCCTGAACGCGCAAAACGGTTCGGCGCCGATCGATTTCAGCTTCGATTTCGGTGGCTCGTCACAGACCGCGCAGGAATTCTCGGCCAGCACGCCGCAGCAGAACGGTTATGTGTCGGGTGATCTGACCGCGATCAATATCGGCAAGGACGGCATGATCCGCGGCAGCTACTCCAACGGTCAGGCCATCAATGTCGGCCAGATTGCGTTGGCCAGCTTCCGCAACGAGCAGGGCCTGTCGCCGGTGGGCGGTAATGCCTGGGTTGAAACCGCGGAATCCGGCCAGCCGGGGCTCGGCGTCGCCGGTACCGGCCAGTTCGGCAGCCTGCTGGGCTCGACGCTGGAAGGCTCCAACGTGGATTTGTCGCAGCAGCTGGTCGAAATGATCATTGCGCAGCGTAACTACCAGGCCAATGCGCAGACGATCAAGACGCAGGATCAGGTCCTGCAGACCGCGGTCAACCTGCGTTAATGACCTCTGATCGCTAGCTCGCTTCTACTGCAGGACGTTTCGTCATGGATCGACTGATTTACACCGCGCTCAGCGGCGCTACCCAGACCCTGGAACGCCAGGCCGTGGTAGCCAACAACATGGCCAATGCCTCGACGCCGGGCTTTCGCGCTCAGCTGTCGATGTTTCGGGCCGTGCCGGTCAATGGCGATGGTCTGGCGACGCGAGCGATCACGGCCAGCACCACCCCGGGGGCCGATTTGACCCCCGGGGATATGACCGAAACCGGGCGCAGCCTGGACGTAGCTATCGATGGCGACGGCTGGTTGGCGGTGCAGGCCGAGAACGGCGAGGAAGCCTATACCCGCGCAGGCGGGCTGCAGATGGATTCCACCGGTCTGCTGCGTAGCAACGGCAACGTCGTGCTCAGCGAGTTCGGTGCGCCGTTGGTGCTGCCGTTGGGCGCTGAAGTCACGATCGCGCCCGATGGCACGATTTCGGCCCTCGGTGCGGGCGATCAGCCCAATGCCATCGCTGAAATCGGTCGGCTCAAGCTGGTCAACCCCGAAGCCGACCAGATTGCACGCGGCGGAGACAACCTGTTCCACCCGCGCAATAACGAAGACGGCACGCCCGGCGCCCCGTTCGCGGCCGACGACACCGTACGTGTGGTTAGCGGCGCTATCGAGTCCAGCAACGTCAACCCGACGGAAGCGATGGTTTCGATGATTGAAAACGCGCGTCGCTTCGAGATGCAGATGAAGATGATCAGCAGCATCGACGAAAACGACCAGAGCGCCAACAAGCTGCTCTCACTGACCTAGTTTCTTTTAGATACGCATCGCGCGGGCTTGTGGCTCGGCGCAACGAGGGAAAACGCATGATTCGCTCACTCTGGATTGCCAAGACCGGCCTCGAATCGCAGCAGGTCAAGCTCGATACCATTGCCAATAACCTGGCGAACGTGTCGACCAACGGCTTCAAGCGCTCGCGCGCGGTCTTTCAGGATCTGCTCTATCAGGACATGCGTCAGCCCGGCGCCTTGTCGTCGGTACAGACCAACCTGCCATCGGGCCTGCAGATCGGCTCCGGTGTACAGCCGGTCGCCAACGAACGTCTGCATTCTCAGGGCAATCTGGAGCAGACCGGCAACTCCAAGGATGTCGCCATCGACGGCCGCGGCTTCTTTGCCGTACAGATGCCCGACGGCACCAATGCCTACACCCGCGACGGCTCGTTCCAGATCGACCAGAACGGACAGCTGGTCACCGCCTCGGGCTTTCCGATCGAGCCGGCCATCACGATTCCGGAAAACGCGCTGTCCATCAGCGTGGCCACCGACGGCACCGTCTCCGTGACCCAGCCGGGCACGGCCGAAAACGTGCAGGTGGGCCAGATGCAGCTGACCACGTTCATCAACCCGACCGGCCTGCAGAGCATCGGCGACAACCTGTATCGCGAAACGACCGCGTCGGGCCCCCGTAACGACAGCATTCCGGGCCTCAACGGCACGGGCCTGCTGCGTCACAAGTTTGTCGAAACCTCGAACGTGAACGTGGTCGAGGAAATGGTGAACATGATCGCCACCCAGCGTGCCTACGAGATCAACTCCAAGGCAGTCGAAACGTCTGACCAGATGCTCCAGCGTCTGGCCCAGCTGTAACGAGCGACCGATGCGAAGCGCGTCCCTGTTTCCGCGGATTCTGCGCCTGGCCGTGATCTTCACGGCTTTGATGGCGCTGTCGGCCTGTGCCCAACTGCCGCGCAAGAACGTGGTCGAAGGGCCGACCACCGCGCCGCCGCAGCTGCCGCCGGCACCGCCGGCCGATGGGTCGATCTTTCGGGCCAGTTATACGAAGCCGTTGTTCGAGGATCGGCGCCCGACCCAGGTCGGCGATATTCTCACCATCGTGCTTGACGAAGCCGTAAGCGCCTCGAAGAGCTCGGCGGCCAAGGCCAGTCGCAATGGGTCGGTCGAGTTCACACCCACCCAGATTCCGGAAGCGCTCCAGAGTCTGTTGGAGGCTCAAGGCACCGACCTGTCGGGGGCGAACAGCTTCAATGGCAGTGGCGGTGCGAATGCCTCGAACAATTTCACCGGCACGATCACCGTGACCGTCATGGATGTGTTGCCCAACGGCAATCTTCAGGTGGCTGGTGAAAAGCGGATCGGTATCAACCAGGGCGTGGAATACATCCTGTTTTCGGGCGTGGTCAATCCGCGCACCGTTTCGGCTGACAGCACCGTGGTATCGACCCAGGTCGCCAACGCCCGCCTCGAATACTACGGCGACGGCTATATCGATGAAGCCCAGCGTATGGGCTGGCTGCAGCGCGTGTTCCTGAACCTGTCGCCGCTGTAAACCCTGAAATGAACCGTTTGTTCCTTCTTTCGTGAGCGAGTCAAGACATGATCCAGATCGGGCGGTACAAACGCATGTTGCTGGCTGTTGCCGGCGCACTGTTGATCGTCGGCAGCGCACAGGCCGCGCGCCTGGGCGATATCGCCACCTTCAGTGGTGTACGCTCCAACCCGCTGGTCGGCTACGGGCTTGTGGTCGGTCTGGGCAACACGGGTGATCAGACCACCCAGACCCCGTTCACGAGTCAGGCGCTCAAGAACATGCTCACCCAGCTCGGTGTGACCGTGCCGGCGGGTACCAACATGCAGCTCAAGAACGTTGCCGCGGTCATGGTAACGGCGGACCTGCCGCCGTTTGCCGGTACTGGCCAGGAGTTGGATGTCACCGTTTCCTCGGTTGGCAACGCCAAGAGTCTGCGTGGCGGCACTTTGCTGATGACCCCGCTCAAGGGCGCTGACGGCAATATCTATGCGCTGGCCCAGGGCAACATTCTGGCGCCGGGTATCAGCGCCAGCGCCGGGGGCAGCAGTGTGCAGGTCAACCAGACCGGCGCAGGTCGTATTCCGGCCGGCGCGACGATCGAACGGACCGTGCCTGCACAGCTGGCGACTGGCGGGGAGATTGATCTCGACCTAAAGCGCGCTGATTTCAACACCGCGCTGCGTACGATGAATGCCATCAATCAGGCGTTCGGTTCCAATATCGCAACGGCCAAGAACTCGCGCACCATTACGCTGCAGGCGCCCATGGATGAAGGCGCCAAGGTGGCGTTTCTTGCGCGTGTACAGGACTTGAATGTCACCCCGGGACAGGATGTGCCGCGCGTGGTGATCAACTCGCGGACCGGTTCAGTGGTGATGAATCGCAACGTTACGCTCAACAGCGCGGCGATCGCTCACGGCAGTTTGTCGGTGGTGATCGACTCGAACCCCATTGTCAGCCAGCCCAACGCTTTTTCGGGCGGGCAGACAGCGGTGGTCCCCAACGCCGATATCAGCGTGCAGGAAGGCAGCGGCACGCTGCACACCATTTCCGAAAGCGCATCGCTGCGCCAGGTCGTGGATGCGCTCAATCGTCTTGGCGCCACGCCGACCGATCTGATGGCTATTCTCGAGGCGCTGAAATCCGCCGGGGCGCTGAACGCCGAGTTGGAGATCATCTAGATGACAAGTGCAGGCACCGCGGGCGATTTCGCTCTGAGCATGAACTCGGTCGCCAAGCTCAAGTACTCCGCGAAAAACTCGCCGGAGGAGGGGCTCAAGGAGGCGGCCAAGCAGTTTGAGGCGGTTTTCCTGCAGAAGATGCTCAAGCAGATGCGGGATGCCATTCCGCAAAGCGGGCTGATGAACAGTCAGCGCTCGGAAATGTATCAGCAGCTCATGGACCAGCAATGGGCGCAGACCATGTCGCAGCGCGGTATGGGTCTCGCCGATATGCTGACCCAGCAGCTGCAAGGTAAAGCGACGCCATCCGTCACCGCAGACAACAACGTCGATGCCTTGTTGGCTTCGATTCCGAATGCCGCGCCGCAAGCGCTGCGTGCCTCGGATTCGATCGCGGCCAGCCGCCGTAGCGCAGAGCCCACCGACGATCTGGCCCGCAAGGAGTTTCCACGCCCGCCGTTGCAGGCAGCCGCGAACGAACCCGTGAAGATCGCGCGTGCTGAAGCAGATGTGTCGGCTTCCGATGCAGTTCGCCGCGCTGTGCTCCCCGATCACGTCAACCGGTTCCTGGATCGAATGGATTCGGCAGCTGCGGTGGCATCGCGTGAAACCGGCATCCCCAAACGTCTGATCCTTGCCCAGGCTGCGCTCGAAACCGGCTGGGGCAAACATGAGATCACCCGTGCCGACGGCAGCCCGAGTTTCAACGTTTTCAACATCAAGGCCACTGGCTGGGACGGCGACGCAGCGAGCGTGAAAACTACGGAATATGCTGGTTCGCGACGCTACACGACCCAGGCCGAGTTCCGGGCCTACGATTCCTACGAGCAGGCTTTTTCGGACTATGCACGGCTGCTTACGCAATCGCCGCGCTACAAGCCGGTGGTCGACGCGCCGACGGCTGAACATGCCGCCCGAGCGCTGCAGAACTGTGGCTATGCGACCGATCCGGCCTATGCCAACAAGTTGGTCTCGATCATGAGTCGCCTGCCGGCTGACGACGTCGCGACGGCGGCCGAGCCTGTGCAGGTTGCGCAGGCTCAAGCAGCTGACTTAACGCGTCTTTTCTAGGGTCGAGCGGGGCAGGGAAGTCATTCAACTTTTTTGCGCTTTTGCCGTTATTTTCTTCATGACCGCACCGATGGTGCGCATGCCAAACTTGTAGAGCGATCATGTCCAATCTCTTCGGCATCGCCTTGAGTGGCCTCGGCGCAGCGCAAACCGCGCTGGCGACGACCAGCAACAACATCAGCAACGTCAACACCCCGGGCTACAGTCGCCAGGTCGCCGGGCTGAGCACGTCACAGACCGGCAACGGCCAGGGCGGCGGGGTACGTACGACGGGTGTTGAGCGCCAGTATCAGCAGTACCTGACCGGGCAGCTCAACGACGCCCAGAGTCGTTCGAGCGCACTGGACACCCATCTCGGCCAGATCTCGCAAGTCAACAACCTTCTGGGCGACCGCGAAGCCGGCCTTGCACCGCTGATGCAGAAGTTTTTCGGTGGTATGCAGACGTTGTCCGCAAGCCCGGCGGACTCCGCCGCGCGCGAATCGCTGCTCGGCGATGCCAACAGCATGACGGCACAGTTCCGGGCATTCTCGGAATATCTGTCGGATATGGGCGAAAGCGTTGAATCGCAGATCAACGGAGCCGTTACCCAGGTCAACAACTATGCCGAGCAGATATCCGGCCTGAATACCCAGATCGTGCAGGCCCAGGCAAAGACCGGCCAGCCGCCGAACAATCTGCTTGATCAGCGTGACCAGCTGGTATCGGCATTGGGCGATCTGGTCGACGTAAAGCTGTCGGTTCAGGATGGCAACTCCTATCACATCATGGTTGCAGGACAGCCATTGGTGGATGCAAACGGTGCGAAATCCCTGGCGCTGGTTGATTCCAGTGCCGATCCGACGCGCTCGGCGATCGGTTTCAAGGTCGGAAACGGCCAGGTGCGTGAACTTTCGGAGTCGAGCATCAAAGGCGGTACGGTTGGCGGCCTACTCGCGTTCCGCAAGGATTCGCTCGAGCCTGCAGAGCTGCGCCTGGATCAGATCGCGCATACGCTGTCCACGCGGGTAAACGAGGTTCACCAGGGCGGTACGACCCTCAAGGGCCAGGCCGGTGGCGCATTCTTCGAAGCCGGCAGCCCGGTGAGTTTCAGCGACGCGAACAACAACAGTACGGCCACACTCGACGTTAAGTTCACCGAAGGCGCGAGCGCCGAAGTACGCGCGAGCAACTACCGGCTCGAATACGACGGAGACACCAGTTCTTACAAGCTCACGCGTCTAAGCGACGGCGAAAAACGCTTTTTCGGGGGCGATGAGATGCCGTTGCAGTTCGACGGTGTCGAGGTGCAGATTCAAGGTGAACCGCTAGACGGCGACGCGTTTACCATCAAGCCGCTTGATCGGGCCGCCGCAGCCATGGAAGTGGCCGTCAAGAGCACGGCAGCGATCGCTGCAGGCCAGGGCGGCGGCACCGGCGATAACACGAATGCACTGGCACTGGCTGCCTTGCAGGACGAGCCGGCGATCGAAGGTGATAGCAGCTTCAACAGTGGCTACGCGCGGTTGGTGAGTGATATCGGTAACAAGACGCGCTCGTTGCAGGTCAACAGCAGCGCGCAGGACATGCTCACCAGCGAACTCGAAACCGCACAACAGTCGGTTTCGGGGGTCAATCTCGATGAAGAGCGCGTCAATCTGATGTATTACCAACAAATGTATCAAGCGAATGCCCGGGTGATCGAAACGGCTGCAAGCCTGTTCGATACGCTGCTTGGCATTCGCGCCTAGTCTTCACGTAAAGGCAAACGTCATGCGCTTGAGCACCAATTCGATCTACAGCATGAGCATGCAGTCGATCTTGCGTCAGCAGGGCAAGGTCGCTGAAGTTGGCCAGCAGTTGGCGAGCGGCAAGAAGATTGTTACGCCCGCCGACGACCCGCGCGCCGCATCACAGTCGCTAGTGGTATCACAGGCCAGCGCGGTAAACGATCAGTTCGAAGCCAGCCGTACCGCGGCGCGGCGGAATCTATCGTCTGAAGAAGCCGAGCTGGACCAGGTCACGAAAGCATTGCAAGCGGTCACGCCGTTGCTGGTCAAAGCCGGTAATGGCACGTACAGCGATGCCGATCGAAACTCGATCGCCACCGAGCTGGAAGGAATTTATGCCCAGATGCTGGGCAGTGCCAACGCCCAGGATGGCAACGGCCGTTACATATTTTCTGGCCACGATGGGGATCGGCAGCCGTTCGTTGAATCCGGCGGGCGCGTGAGCTATCAGGGCGATGAGGGCCTGCAAAACCTCCGCGTGGACGCCTCCCGCATGATGGCCACCAACGATACGGGCACGCGGGTGTTCGCCTCGGTCACCGATAGCGCCCAGTACGTGGGCACCGCCGATGCCGGCAATGCCGGTACCGGCGTGTTCGGTTCGATTAACGTGGCCAACTCGTCAAGCGCTGATTTCGGCAACGAATTCCAGGTCAGCTTCAGCGAGTCAGATGGCGAGATTCGTTATACGGTGGCGAACGCCAGCACGGGCGAAACGGTGGTGGCCGATCAGCCCTACGTGGCAGGCGAGCCGATTGAGCTGGGCGACAGCATGCGCGTGAGCATCAAGGGAACGCCGGCTGACGGCGACGGTTTCACTTTTGCCTACGACCGCGACGAAGACAACAACATTCTCAACACGATTGCCAGCGTGATTGATGTCCTGAAAAAAGGCACCGATACGCCGGCGGCACGGGCGGCGCTTGAGAACGGTTTGAACAGCGCGCATCGCAAGGTTTCGAATTCGCTCGACAACGTATTGACCGTGCGCGCGTCGCTGGGCTCGCGGCTTAACGAACTGGATACTCTGGATACGGTCGGCGATGCACGCTCGCTCAACTACGATACGACGCGTTCGCAGCTCGAGGATCTCGACTACATGTCGGCCTATTCGGAATACAGCCTTGCTCAAGTGGCACTGCAGTTTTCACAGAAGACGTTCACCGATATTCAGAAATTGTCGATGTTCAATCTCTAAACTCGTATAGGTTGAGAGCGAAAGCCCGCAGCGCTTGTGCGCTGCGGGCTTTTTGCGATCTATCAGGCCGGCAAACAAGTGCTGAGGCGCGCCGAGTCCGCAGGCGGCACGGTGCCTCGTTCGAACTTCCGGTTGTGGATTCGATCTGCGGGTTCTGCCGACAGCGCATTTAGCGATAGCGAAATCTGCTTCTACCGTATGAGTGAGCGCTGGCTGCACGGCTCGGGTAGGCGCAAACCGATCCTCTTTCACGCGGTACCGGCCATCGCGCCCAATACTGCACCCATTGCCTGGATACCGTTTGCGAACATCTGCTCGAACAGCCCGCCGAGCTCCGGCACCATGAAGTACAAAAGCACGACGCCCGAGAGCAAAGTCAGCGGGAAGCCGATCGAGAAGATCGACAGCTGAGGGGAGGCGCGGTTGAGAATGCCGAGTGCCATGTTGATGGTTAACAGCGCGGTCACCAGCGGCAGGGCCAGGCCGAGCCCTGCGCTGAAAACCGTGCCGCCCCAGCGCACCAGCGTGTACCAGCCGTCGGCTTCGATCGCCCCCGCCCCGATCGGCAGTTCGACGAACGTGAACGCGAGCACCTGAAGCATGATCAGATGCCCATCGAAGGCCAGAAAGAACAGCAACGCGAACACGTTCAGGATCTGTGCGAGCACCATGATATTGGCGCCCATGGCGGCAGAATAGAACGAGGCAAAGCCCAGACCCATCTGCAGACCGATATAGTCGCCGGCCGCCCGCACGGTAGCGAATACCACGCGCATGACCATGCCCATGGCAATGCCGATGAGCACCTGTTGCACGATCAGCCACACGCCGACGTAGGACACGGGCGGGATGTCGGGTGGAGGCGGCAGGGTAGGGGCGATGATAAAAGCGATTAGTACCGCCAATCCCACCTTGGAAACCCGGGACAAGCTGTTTTCGCCGAATATCGGCGCGACCGCGACGAACGCGAGAATGCGAACGAACGGCCAGAACATGGCCATGACCCAGGGCGTGATCTGGCTCGTGGTGAACTCGATCATCGATAAAAGCGCGTACGGCGCTTAGCCGATCAGGCCGGGAATGCTTAAAAACAGATCGCGGGTGAAATCCTGTATCAGTCCGAGCATCCAGGGCCCGGCAACGATCAGTACGGCGAACACGGCCAGGATCTTGGGGATGAACGACAGCGTCATCTCGTTGATCTGGGTGGCAGCTTGAAAGAGACTGACGACCAGACCCACTAGCAGAGCGGTCAAAAGCAGCGGCGTGGCCATCAGCAGGGTGACTTTCATGCCCTGATAGGCCAGTTCCATGACGGTTGCGGGACTCATGCTCGATTCTTCTCCCTAGGTCATGAAAAAGCTGTCGGCCAGCGAGCCGATCAGCAGCGTCCAGCCGTCCACAAGCACGAACAGCATGAGCTTGAACGGCAGAGAGATGGTCGCCGGTGGCACCATCATCATGCCCAGCGACATGAGCACGCTGGCCACGACCAGGTCGATGATCAGAAACGGAATGAAGATCATGAAGCCGACCTGGAAGGCCGTTTTGAGCTCGCTGGTCACGAACGCGGGCAAGAGCAGCCGCAGCGGGACGTCTTCCGGGCCCTGCATGGGCGGAATGTTGCCGAGATTGGCAAACATGGCCAGGTCGCTCTCGCGCGTCTGGCGCAGCATGAATTCGCGCAGCGGCTGTACGCCATTCTGCAATGCCTGCTGGAACGTGATTTCGTCGCGCGATAGTGGCTCGTAGGCGACGTCGTAGATGCGCTCGAATACGGGCGACATCACGAAGAAAGTCAGAAACAGCGCCAATCCCAGCAGGACCTGATTCGGGGGCGCCGTGGGTGTGCCGATGGCACTGCGCAACAGGCTCAACACGATGATGATTCGTGTAAAGCCGGTCATCATCAACAGCACGGCCGGCAGGAAGGCCATGGCCGTGAGCAGCACCAGCGTCTGCACCGACAGGGTCCAGGACTGGCCGCCATCCTCGAGCGGGCGCGCGACGACCCCGGGCAGCGCGCTCGGTTCCTGCGCGCCCACGGCAAAACTCAGGGTAAGCCCGAGCAGCGCAAGCAGCAGGCGTATCGAAAAACGGCCCATCAGCGGCCTCGGTCGTTACGGGTAAAGCGCGCGCCGGCGCGGCGCAGGTTTTCGCTCAGCGCTTCGCCGAAGCTGGGGTTTGATCGCTTGTCGCGGCGGGTCTGTTCAGGTTGGTCGCGCTCGCCGGCAGGCATGGTGTGAAGCGTGTTCACGCTGTTGGGCGCAACGCCCAGCACCAGCCAGGTGTCTTCGACTTCGATGACCACCACACGCTCGCGCGGGCCCAGACTCTGGCTGGCGATGATGTCGAGCGAACGCCCGCCGCGTTTGCGATAGGGGCCGAAACGTTTGAGCAATGCGCTGCAAGCGAAGATCAGCGCGATGACCACGATCAGCCCGAGCGATGTGCGCCCGATACTCTCCATGCCGAGCGAGCCGTTGGCTTTCGGTACGGCAACGGACGGCGTATCGGCACCCGTCTGGGCGCGGCCATGAAGCCAGTCGGCCGAACCCGTACGCGGCGCGTCCTGCGCCGCATTCATCGTTTGTTGCGCCTCGTCTTCGTTCATTTGTTGAGTTTGTGGATTCTTTCCGAACGGGTCACGATTTCGGTGATACGAATGCCGTATTTTTCATCGACAACGACGACTTCGCCTTGGGCGATGAGATAGCCGTTGACCAGGATCGACATCGGTTCGCCGGCCAGGCCATCGAGTTCCACCACCGATCCCTGGGCCAGGTCGAGCAGTTCGCGAATGGTCAGGCGGGTCTGTCCCAATTCCACCGACAACGTGACCGGGATCTCCATGATCATGTCGAGTTCGCGTGGCGTGCCGGCCTTGGCTTCATCGGCGAGCGGCTTGAACACGCTGTCGCCGGCGCTCGTGGCTTTCGGACGGGGGGAGGTTTCGGCCTCGGTTTCGGCCTGTTCTGCCATGGCCTCGCCCCAGGCGTCCTCCATGCTGTCGCCGCCGGTTTCGGACTCGGCTTCAGTACTTGCTTGTTCGGCAAGCGCGGCGGCCCAATCGTCGTCGGCGCCGCTTTGGGGCATTTGATCGTTCATTTTTTAGGTCCCTGGTTGGACTTTGAAGCCTCTTGGTTGATGACACGTGTCACGCGTAGTGCCTTGCGGTCGTTAAGCCGACCGTAGTCGCATTCGAGAACCGGCACGCCATCAACGCGGGCAGTAATGGCGCGCGGTAGATCGATCGGCAGTACGTCTCCGACTTCCAGACGGGCGACGCGGCCGAGCGTGGTCTCGATCTGAGTGAAATCGGCGATCAGCTTGATATGGCTTTGCTTGATCTCGCCGGCAAGCTGGCGAGTACGCTGTTGTTCCTCTTCCGGATCCCGCTTTTGCAACGGGCCGGACAGCAGATCCTTGATGGGTTCGATCATCGAGTACGGCATGCAGATCTGGAAATCGCTGCCGAAAGCGCCCACCTCGACATGAAAAGTCGAGCTGATCACGAGTTCGTTGTCGTTGTTGGTGATGTTCGTAAACTTCACCTGCATCTCGGCGCGCTGATATTCCAGCTCGACCGGGTAGACGCTTTTCCAGCCTTCGGCATAGCTTTCCAGTGCCAGCGAAAGCAGTCGTTGAATGATGCGCTGTTCGGTATGTGTGAATTCGCGACCTTCCGAGCGCGTGAGAAAGCGTCCATCGCCGCCAAACAGACTGTCGACGACCAGGTAGACCAGATTTGGCGGGAACACGACCAGCGCGTTGCCGCGCAGCGGCTTGATGCTGATCAGGTTGATGTTGGCCGGCACCGGCAGATTGCGGGTGAAATCCTTGTATTTCTGAATCTTGATTCGGCCCACGGTAATGTCAGCGTTGCGCCGGATCAGATTGAACAGCGACATGCGAAAACGTCGCGCAAAGCGTTCGTTGATGATGTCGAATGCATGCAGGCGTCCGTGCACCACGCGCTGTTGATCGTTCGGATCAAAGGCGCGGATACGTTTGCCACCATTATCCGCTTTGGACGAGGACGGTTCGTCATCGCCGCTGACGCCAAGCATCAGCGAGTCGATTTCGTCCTGTGAAAGCATGTCGTCGTTGGACACGAGCGCTGCCTATTGAACGATGAAATCAGTGAAAAGGACTTCCTGTACGCCAATGGCGTCTTCGTCCTCGTCGAACGGTCTGGCGATGGCGACCTGCAGCGTGTTGGCAAGCGATTGTTTGCCGTTTGCGCTGGTCAGGTTATCGGCCTGGGTATCGGCGATTGTCATGAGAATACGGTTACGTACCTGCGGCATGTGTTCGGCAAGCTTCTTTGCTGCCTTTTCATCGTCGACCTTAACCGCGATACGCACATAAAGGATACGCCCGCGCGGGTCGCGCAGGTTGGCCGTGAACGGGTCGATCTCCACGAATACCGGCGCAGGCTTGGGCACCGCCGGTGCATGCGCGGGTGCCGCGGCGGCCTTATCGCCGTCGTTCATGAAGAAATAGGTACCGCCGATCGCTGCACCGGTCACGATGATCAGCGCCAGCGCCATGATGATGAGCCAGAGCGTGCGGTTGCTGCCGGAAGCGTTGGGGGGCGAAGTGGCCATGAGCGATAGGTGTCCTTAAAAGTCGGGCAGGCATGAGCCGGCCGGGTTTCACATCACTATGCGAAAATGTCGATACCGCCGTCGAGCGTGCGCCCGGCCAGCGTGGTAACGGCTACGGGCGCGGTCAGCGTATCTGCTGTCGCCACGTCACCGGTATCGGCGATTGTCGTGCGGCCCTGAGCGCGACCACTGCCATTGTCGTTCGATGAGTTCGGGTTCGTACCCTGGTCGCTGACCGATGTCTGACCGAGGTTGATGCCGCTTTCCGCAAAGGCGTGGCGTAGCTGGGGCAACGCTGCCTCGACCGCTGCGCGTACGTCGGCATGGGCCGACGCGAAATGCAGCTGTGCGTGCTCGCCCATCTTGAGTGAAACATGAAGCTGGCCCAGCTCACGTGGATAGAGTGTGAGCTCCGCGGCGCCATCGCCGACATGGCTCAAGCGCAGCGCCTGCTGATTGATCGCCTGTTTCCAGGCCTCGCTGCCCAGCGGGGCGTTCACGCTTGCACTTAGTGCGGCCGGCGGCGTGCTCGCGGCAAAGCTATTGCCGGCCGCGCCCTGGATCGCTGTAGTCGTATTGGGCAGCGACTTCATATCCAGCGCGTCCGCGCCGGACTCGGCGCTCGTGCCGGTTGTCGTAAAGCGGCTACCGCGGGCCGGCTGAAACACATCGCCGGCGAAAGCAGCCCAGGCGGCCGGGGCGCGCGCGTCGGTGTTCGTGTTTTGCGCGGCCACGGCAATACGGACGCGATCGCTGGCAAGCGCGTCTTCGCCTTGTTTGACGAGGCCGTCGCTATCGGCCGTAAGGCGTAGCGCGGTATCGCCGGCCTTACGCGCCGTTTGCTGTGCGCGTGCGTCGAGCGTGCGCGGGTTAGGGGCGCCATCGGCGGCGGCAGTCGCCAATTGCCCGGCATTCGGTATGGACGACTGCAATTCGACCAGCCCAGTGGCTTTGCCTGCGGTAGCCTGCGTGTCGGTCGCGGCAGTGGCGACCGTCGCGTGCGTTGTCTTGGTCTGGGTGGTCGTCGCACCAGCCGCGCCGTGCTGCAGCGGTACGGCAATCGCGTTCCAGCTTATGTCGGCGAATACGGTCTTGTCGGAATCGCCCTCTGTTTCGGCTTCTGCGATGGTCAGATCCGCGTCGGTCGAGCTATCGGCCAAACGCGTGTCAGGCAGGCGCTTGGTTTGGGCTCGGCCCTCTGTCTGTTTTTCGCGGTCCGCGGTCAGGGGCTGGTTTGCCGTGCGTGGATCCGTTGTGCCGTGACGTACGGCCAGCAGATCGCGTGCCGACGCATCGGTTGTGGGTTGTGTTTTTCGATCGGCGTGCGACGACGCTTCGCCCTGCTTGAGCGCAGCATCCTTGGCGATGGTCGTCGCGTTGGTATCACGCGCATCCGTGCGGCTGCGATCCGCGAGCACCGCCGAGAAACTCACGTCCCCCTGCGGCTTGTTGCCCGCCGCACCGCCTTTTGTGCCGTTCTCGGCAGACGACGCGGTAAGCGCGTTGAGAAGTTGAATGCCCATGGAGCGATATCCGTCGGTGGCGAATACTATTGATAAAGGCCGGCGCTGAGCGCACGGCTGGCGAATTCGTCGGTCTGGCGCTGTTCGCGTCGCGCTTCGGCTTTTTGTGCAGCTTCGCGCCGCCGTACGGCCAGTACGTCATAGGAATTCAAACGTTTCTGGCGGGTGCGCCAGTCGTCGTTGCCATGCTCGATACGGCGTTCGCTTTGGTTGACTGCACCGCGCTGCTGCTCGATCGCATGTTCCAGCGATGCGATGAAGCGCTGGTAGTTCTGCAGCGTGGCAATGCTCATGCCCATCGACATCGCCTCATCCAGACGCCGCTGATATTCCGCGTGATAGCCCAGCAGCGCTTCGAGCTTCTGCTCGGTCTGCTGATGATCCTGACGCAGACGGCCGAGTGCCACGGCCGCCGCATCGCGGTCGTCGGTTGCAAGGTTGATCAGCGTATCGAGAGCAGAGGTCTTGGCCATATCAGTGGTTCGGTCGTTGCGGTAGCAGTTCGGCCAGTTGCTGGCTGGCGTGTTCGAAATCGGCGCGTTGGTTCATTGATTGCTGCAGGAAGGCTTCGAGCTGCGGATACATCTCGATTGCCTGGTCGAGCAACGGGTCGCTTCCCTTCGCATAGGCGCCCACGCTGATGAGATCGCGGTTGCGCTGGTAGCGAGAGAGCATTTGCTTAAAGTACTGGATACGCGACAGATGCATTTCGTCGATAAGCGCGGTCATTGCGCGGCTTATCGACGCTTCGATATCGATCGCCGGATAGTGGCCGGCTTCGGCGAGCTGGCGCGAGAGCACGAAGTGCCCGTCCAGGATGGCGCGAGCGGAATCGGCGATCGGGTCCTGCTGATCGTCGCCTTCGGTGAGCACGGTATAGAACGCCGTGATCGAGCCCTTGCCCGGTGCGTCATTGCCGGCGCGCTCGACCAGCTTGGGCAGCTTGGCAAAGACCGACGGCGGATAACCCTTGGTTGCTGGCGGCTCGCCGATCGCCAGCGCGATTTCACGCTGGGCCATGGCGTAACGCGTGAGCGAGTCCATGATCAGCAGCACGTTTTTGCCGCGATCGCGAAAATCCTCGGCGAGCCGCGTCGCATAATCCGCGCCCTGCAAGCGTAGCAGGGCCGAATCGTCGGCCGGTGCGGCCACGACAACAGCCCGTTTGAGTCCTTCGGTACCGAGAATGTTGTCGATGAAATCCTTGACCTCACGCCCACGTTCGCCGATGAGTCCGACCACAATCACATCGGCCTGGGTGAAGCGCGCCATCATGCCCAGCAGCACGCTCTTGCCGACACCGGAACCCGCGAACAGGCCCAGGCGTTGGCCACGGCCGACGGTCAGCAGGGCGTTGATCGCCCGCACGCCGACATCCAGCACTTCATGAATGGGTTCGCGATCGAGCGGATTGAGCCGCGGCGCGGCAAGCGTTGCATGGGCCGCATCGTGAAGTGGCCCGCGGCCATCGAGCACGCGCCCCCGTGCGTCAACAACGCGTCCGAGCAGGTTATCGCCAACCGGCACGCGTTTGCTGCCGATGGCCTGCGCGCCCGGCGGTGGGAGTGTGGCCCACACGCGCGCGCCCGGTACCATTTCGGCGGTATCGACGAACGGCATGAGTAGAAGCTTTTCCTGATTGAAGCCCACCACCTCGGCTTCCGCGAAATCGTTGCCGCCGCGGATTTCAACAATGCAATGCGCGCCCAGCGGCAGTTGTAGGCCTACGGCTTCGAGTACAAGGCCCGTAGCACGCGTCAGGCGTCCGCCCTGACGGGTACGTGAGAGGCTGGTTACATTTTGTCGGGCTTCGCGCAGATCTTCGATCCACTGCTGAACAGCGCTGGGATTTCCGGTCATGACTCTTCTCCATGCCCGATGGTATGCAACAGTCGGCTCCAGCGATCGCCGCCCGTGGCGTCGACGGCGCGCTGTTCGCTTTCTACACGACAATCGCCGCGTGCCAGCCCCATATCGGGGTGTAGTTCCCAGCCAGCGGCCTGAAGTGTCTGCGAAAGATGCGATTCGACCAGCGCGTGATCCTCGATATTCACATACAGCGTCGGATTGCCGCCGATGGTCGGATTCTCGGCCATCAATTCCTCGATGTCATCGAGGATGTGTTCGGGTT
This sequence comes from Salinisphaera shabanensis E1L3A, assembly GCF_000215955.2. Lineage (GTDB taxonomy): Bacteria > Pseudomonadota > Gammaproteobacteria > Nevskiales > Salinisphaeraceae > Salinisphaera > Salinisphaera shabanensis. The sequence continues at coordinate 23,735 of NZ_AFNV02000028.1, read as the reverse complement.
TGAGCTGTAATGCCCGGCCTGCGAGTTTCTGGCCTGCTTCAAGCGCGAGCTCGACGAGCTCGTAAGAGACCTTGTCGTTAAGGCTGTCCACAGCCGAGCGAAACGAGCCGCTCAACTCGCGAATCGGGGCGAGAAGCGTTTCGAGCTCGGCGGCCAGACGTTGTTCGTGTTCCGCTTTGGCCTCGGCCTTTCCTTCTTCTCGGCCTTGTTCCAGGCCCTCGGCATAACCGGCCTCGTGGCCCTTGGCCACTGCCTCTTCCTTGGCGAGCTCGAACAGCGCGAAGCTGATGGCATCCTCGCGCCGGCGTGCCGGCGCATCCGTGGCATCGTCAATATCACGGCGCGGCATGCGCCGTTCGAGCGCGCCCATCTGCCAGGGGCGCCAGGCATCTTTTCGCGCGCTCGAGCGATCAGACATACTCGTCGTCTTCCTTGCTTAGCGTGATTTCGCCGGCGTCGGCCAGACGGCGCACGGTCTGCAGAATGGCCTTGCGTTCGGTTTCGACCTGCGACACGCGAATCGGGCCGCGCAGCTCCATGTCTTCGCGCAGCATTTCCGCTGCGCGATTGGCCATGTTGGACGTGAAACGCGCGATAAGCTCGTCCGGGGTGCCTTTGAGTGCCACCACCAGGCTGTTCTGGTCGACTTCCTGAAGCAGACGCTGAATGGTGCGGTCGTCGGCGCTGACCAGGTCCTCGAATACGAACATCTGGTCGATGATCTTCTGCGCCAGGTTGTCGTCGTGAGCGCGCACGCTTTCCAACACGCTCTCTTCGTTGGCCGAGTTCATCAGGTTGAGGATCTCGGCGGCGGTTTGGGCCCCGCCCATCTTGCTGCGCTTGAGGTTCTGGCCGTCGAGCAGACCGGAGAGCACTTCCGTGAGTTCCTGCAGCGCGGCCGGCTGAACACCCGAGAAGGTGGATACACGCAGTACCACGTCGTTGCGCAAGTGCTCGTCGAAAAGCATGAGCACTTCGGCCGCCTGTCCACGCTCGAGGTGAACCATGATGGTCGCGATGATCTGCGGATGTTCGTCGCGAATCATCTCCGCGACCACGGTCGGCTCCATCATGTTCAGTGCATCGATGCCCGTACCTTCCTGGGCGTCGAAGATATCCTCCAGAAGGCTCGCCGCACGTTCGGCGCCCATGGCCTTGGTCAGCACGGAGCGGATGTGCTCGCTCGAGTTCATGCTCACTGCGCTCACCTGCTCGAATTCTTCATGGAATTCGTTGAGCACTTCGCTGATCTGCTCATTCGAGATATTGCGCAGATGGGCCATGCGCATGCCCAGTTCCTGAGCGTCGCGCGTGGACAGGTGCTTGAACACGTCTGCGGCCGTATCTTCGTCGAGCGTCATCATGAGGATGGCGCCGCGTTCGCTGCCGGCTTCGTTGAACATCTGTCTAGGCATTGCTATGCATCCAGCTCTTGATGATGGCGGCGACCAGTTTCGGGTCGTTCTTGGCGGCTTCGCGGGTGGTGGTTAGCAGCGCATCCTGTTGGCGACGCTTGCCACGGCCGGCTTCGATAGCCGCCCGCAAATCTTCGTTACCGTCGTCCTCCGGTTCCTCGGTCATTTCGCCGGCTTCGGCCTTGGCATCGGCCAGGCGCACGGGCGGACGCGGCACCTGATCGAGCAGCGGCTTGACCAGCCTACGCCATACGATCCACGCCGCGATGGCGAGCAGCAGATATTTGATCGCACTCTCGGCCATGGCGAGAAGCTGGCGATCCTGCCACCAGGGCACGCCGGGCTCGGTCAGGGTATCCGGCTGCGCGGTGAAGGGCATATTAATGACCTCCAGCGAATCGCCGCGCGCTGCCGAAAAGCCCATCGCTTCGCGCACGAGGCTTTTGATCTGGTCCATCTGCTCTGCGGCCAGCGGCATCGGCTGCATCTCGCCTTCGGCGTTCGCCTGCATCGGATAATTCACGACGACGGCCGCAGACAGGCGCTGAAGCTGCCCGCTCTGTTCACGTGTGTGGCGGATGGTGCGATTGACCTCGTAGTTGATCGTGGCGTTGCTGACGGTCGCGCCCTTGGCCCCGTCGTCTTTTCTGGCCGTCGTCGTGGTGTTGTTCTCGTTGATCGGCGAGGCGATCTCGGGGCTCGGCTGATTGCTCAGCGCGCCGGGCACGCCGCCCATGGCCGGGCCGCCGTTGGAGCGGGTGGAGCTGCGCTGCTCGCTGCGAATCGCGGCCTGGGCCGGGTCGCCATTGGGCGTATAGAGTTCCTGTGTCTGCTCGTTGGAGGAGAAATCCACATCAGCGACCACGCGCGCGCGGATGTTGTCGCGGCCGACGATCGGCGCGAGGATGGATTCAATACGGTCGCGATAGCTGTGCTCGATACGGTCAACGTATTCGAGTTGGGAGCCGTCGGTGGCCTCGCCCGCGGTGGCCGCGTTGTTGGACAGCAGTTTGCCGGAACCGTCGACCACGGTGACGCCTTCGGTGGGCAGATTGGTCACGCTGCTGGCCACGAGGTTAACGATCGCGGTGACCTGACCGTCGCCGAGCGCGCGGCCGCGATACAGATCGAGTACGATCGAAGCACTCGGTTTTTCGCGCTCACGCACGAATACCGACGACTCGGGAATTGCGAGATGCACGCGCGCCTTGGCCACGCTATCCATGCTTTCGATAGAGCGGGCCAGCTCGCCTTCGAGCGCGCGCTTGTAGTTGACGTGTTCCGCGAACTGGCTGATGCCGAAGGACTGATTGTCCATCAACTCGAAGCCGACGCCGCCGCCGTTGGGCAGGCCTTCGCCGGCGAGCTGCAGGCGCGTACGATCGATCATGTCGGTCGGGACCATGATCGTGTTGCCGTTGCCCGCGAACTTGTAGGGCACCTGCATCTGCTCGAGTTCAGCGATGATTTCGCCGCCGTCACGATCGCTCAAGTTCGAGAACAGCACGCCGTAACTAGGACCCATGGTCCACAACGCCATGGCCACCAATAGGGCCACGGCAATCGCAACACCCACGATCAAGGGCAGACGCGGGTTCGCGCGTAGCTGCTCCAGCACACCGGGCTTGGCCTCGGCTGCTGCGACCGGCGTCTCCGCTGTCGCCATGCTCATTCCTCGTTGCTTGATGCGTTACTGCCGCGGGTCGATTCATGTACCCGGGCCCTCTTGTTGTCTGCCTGACCGCGGCGCTCGATGTGTCGCGGTCGTAGCAGGACGAGGGCCATTATTCAGCAACGAAAGAAAATCAAAGGCCGAATAAGCCGGCTTTTTGGGCGGCAATTGAGCGAATTAGATCGCTTGCGCCTGCGTTACCCTGCCTTCCATCAAATTGGATATCGTGTCGGCGCGGCTTGCGCGCCCCGATCGTCTTTCACGAGGGAAGGCTTATGAGTGTCTCGGGTGTGAATCTCAATAGCGTATTGCAACAGCTGCAAGCCACGGCCAACCAGGCTGGCCCTGCTGCTGCGCAGCCGGGCGTTCAAGCCGGTGCGCAGGCCGTGCCGAAAAACGGCGAAAAGACGGAAGCCGTCGATTTTTCCAATGCGCTGGTCGCCGCGATCGACAAGATCGACGGTATGAAGCAAAGCGCCGCTGCCCAGGGCCATGCATTCGAGCGCGGCGTGCCGGGTGTGGGCATCAACGATGTGATGGTGGATATGCAGAAAGCCGGCCTGGCTTTCGAGATGGGCGTACAGGTACGCAATCGGGTAGTGAATGCGTACAAGGAGATCATGAATATGCAGGTGTAGCCCTGCGTTTCGTGTGCTGAACAAGAAAAGGGCGCCGTGGGCGCCCTTTTTTGTCCTGTTCTACGTGCAGTAGCAGAAGCGGATACGCCCTCGTGCCGCTGCAGTACGGTACTTCTATCGCTCGGTGGGAATGTGTGTGACGGCTAACCCAGCAGAGCCACGATGGTGCTGCGTGCCTGGTTTGCCTGTGCCAGAACGGATATGCCCGCGTTCTCGAGCAGCTGGGCCGAAGCAAGCTGGGCGGATTCGTGGGCGTAGTCGGCGTCGAGCACTCTCGATCGTGCCGCGACGACAGCGTTTTTCTGTTCCAGGATTGTAGCCAGCGCCGAGTCGATCCGGTTTTCGGTCGCACCCAGATAGCCTCGGAAGCGATCCACCTGTTGTATGGCATGGTCGATTGCTTCGAGACTCAGCAGCCGCGAGGGTGCCGCAGGCGTCTCGTTCGTTGAAGCGTTCTCGCTCGGTGCGTCAGCCGTCGTCGCTCGCGGCGTGGTGGAGAAGCCTTCTGGTGCGGCAACAGGCGCCCAAGGGTTAAAACCGAGTTCAACGGTATCGCCACCGCTAGGGGCTTCTGGCCCGTTTATCGCACCGCCTGCATCCGTAACCTTTGAGGAGTAGACGGCGTAGTAATTGTAGTCTTCGTCGCGTACGTATAACGACCCGTCCGCACCCTGTACGGCCTCATAGCCGTAAACTTGGAACCCACCCGCCATGAAAGCAAATACGGCATCTGCATCCGCGGTACGTCCGTTGGCTTGGAAGGCAGGGGCAGACATGGGCGGCGGCTCGTTTGGCTCGAGCGTGTCGGCAACGGGCTCGGCATGCTCTTCAGGTGCAAGGCCGAGTGCCTGCGTGTTCATGCGTTCCAGATCGATATACAGTCGATCGCCGTCATCCGTGCCTACCTGAATCGACACCCGTTGGCGGGAGCCGTCCAGCAGGTGCATGCCATTGAACTGCGTTCTCTCCGCGATGCGATCGATCGTGTCGAGACTATTTTGAATATCACGCCCGATCGTCGCTCGGTCGATGTCCGATAGCGTGCCGTTGAGCGCTCCGACCGTCGATTTGCGAATGTGCTGCAGTTCGTTGTTGATGTCTTCCAACGAGGATTCGAGGCGCGCAGCCAGGGCCAGGCCGTCGCTCGCGTTACGCATGGCCTGGGTCAGCCCCTGGGTACGGGCGGTCATACGGTTGGCGATAGCCGCGGCCGCAGGCCCTTCCTTGGCTTGATTGACACGCTCGCCGCTGGCCATATGTTTGACCGCGATCTGCTTGCGTTGCTGGTGCAAGCCGAGGTTGTATCGAACGACCTGTGTCAGCGATTGGTTGCTGATATTCATTGAGTTGATCGAACAGAAGCTAGAGCCGACTGCCTTGGAGCGATGGCCGGAGCAAAAAAAGAAGGGCGCCTGAAGGCGCCCTCTGTCAGTTCTCTTACGAGATGCTTAGCCTGCTTAACGGAGCAGGGAGAGCACGCCCTGGGTGCTCTGGTTGGCCTGCGCCAGGACCGAGGTACCGGCCTGCTGCAGGATCTGAGCCTTGGACATGTTCGACACTTCCGTAGCGTAGTCGGCATCGGTGATACGCGAACGGGCCGAGGAGATGTTGATCTCTGTGGTGGAGATGTTATTGATCGCCGAGTCCAGACGGTTCTGGACCGCACCGAGGTCCGAGCGCAGATCGTCGACCTGCTTCAGGGCGCTGTCGAGGGCGGCCAGCGGGTCGCTGGTTTCGACGGTTACGGTGCCGCCATCAGCAATGTTCGTGGCACCGCCAGCATCTGTGACGGCGGTGGTGGCATCGATACCCGTATCGCTGACCACACCCGTTTCGGAGTTGATCTCGGCCTGTGTGAATCCACCAGAGCCATCATTAATGACGTACTGGGTGTTGCCGTCGGCGTCGTTGTAAGACTGAAGATTTAGCGTGGTCGCATCGCCCACCGCAACGCTGGTCGTGCCGTCGACGTTGAAGCCATCCAGATTCAGCGAAGCCGAATCCATGTTGGCGAGGTTGATGGAGATGGTCTGATCGTCCTTGTCGCCGACCTGGATCTTGATTTCGGTCTTGGAGCCGTCGAGCACCTTGGTGCCGTTGAAGGCGGTCTGTTCGGACACGCGATCGATCTCGCCCAGGCGCTGCTCGATTTCGCCCTGAATCGATTCCAGGTCCGACTGGCTGTTGGTGCCGTTGGCAGCCTGCACGGTCAGTTCACGAACGCGCTGGAGGTTGTCGTTGATCTGGTTGAGCGCGCCTTCGGTGGTCTGGGCCAGCGAGATGCCGTCGTTGGCATTCGACGAAGCCTGCTTGAGACCGTTGATCTGCGAGGTCATGCGGTTGGAGATGGCCTGGCCGGCGGCATCGTCCTTGGCGGAGTTGATCTTGCTACCCGAAGACAGACGCTCGATGGCGCTGTTCAATGTCTTCTGGGACTGATTGAGATTCTGCTGGGCGGTCAGCGACAGCGTGTTGGTATTGATCACGAATGACATGGCGATTTCCTGTATCTAAGTCGTTATGACTGGCCGGCTATGGCCGGCGGCTTTAGGGGCGGTCTGCATATCGCGCCGCTGATGTCATATCGCCTAGATCGCTATTTTCTTTAGCCCTTCAAGCCTAACTGCCATGCATTTCCTGCAGCGTATGGGGTCTGATCGAAGGCCAGCCTCACGGGCTCTCTGAATCTCGAGTTATGCTTGCATGGAAGACGTAAGACTGGGCAAGTTTGCACGAAAAAGGGCGCCCGAAGGCGCCCTTTGTGTTTTCGCGTGTAGCGAATCCGGATAGCCAAGGTTTACCGGAGCAGGGAAAGAACGCCCTGGGTGCTCTGGTTGGCCTGAGCGAGTACGGAGGTACCGGCCTGCTGCAGGATCTGGGCCTTGGACATGTTCGACACTTCGGTGGCGTAGTCGGCATCGGTGATACGCGAACGGGCCGAGGAGATGTTGATCTCGGTGGTGGAGATGTTGTTGATCGCCGAATCCAGACGGTTCTGGACCGCACCGAGGTCGCTGCGCAGATCGTCGACCTGCTTCAGGGCGCTGTCGAGAGCCGCCAGCGGATCCTCGTTACGTGCCGACAGGGCGTTTTCGGTATCGACCGTGAGCGAAATCGTCGAATCGCTGCCGTTGGCGGCTGCGCCGATATTCACGTCGCTGCTGGTCACCCCGTAGGTGTTGCCGCCGGACTCGACAAACAGGTCGCCGTTGTCGTCCTGCTGGATCGTGCCGGTGACCGTACCGCCATTCTGATCGGTGATCGTGACGGTGCCGTTGCTCGCCACATTGGCGGCGGTCACATCCGTCGTGCCGTCGGTGGCCTTGAAGGTCGCGGCATCCAGGCCATCGGCGCCGGCGTCGGCAAAACCGTTCACGTTGTAGCCGTTCAGGCTCAGCGAGGCCGAGTCCATGTTCTCCAGGTTGATGGAGATGGTTTGATCGTCTTTGTCACCGACCTGGATCTTGATTTCGGTCTTGGACCCGTCGAGCACCTTGGTGCCGTTGAAGGCGGTCTGTTCGGACACGCGATCGATTTCTCCCAGACGCTGGTCGATTTCGTTCTGAATCGACTGCAGATCCGACTGACTGTTGGTGCCGTTGGCGGCCTGTACGCTCAGTTCACGAACGCGCTGGAGGTTGTCGTTGATCTGGTTGAGCGCGCCTTCGGTGGTCTGGGCCAGCGAGATGCCGTCGTTGGCATTCGACGAAGCCTGCTTGAGACCGTTGATCTGCGAGGTCATGCGGTTGGAGATGGCCTGACCGGCGGCATCGTCCTTGGCGGAGTTGATCTTGCTACCCGAAGACAAGCGCTCGATGGCGCTGTTCAATGTCTTCTGGGACTGGTTGAGGTTCTGCTGGGCGGTCAGCGACAGCGTGTTGGTGTTGATCACGAATGACATGGCGATTTCCTGTATCTAAGTCGTTGTGACTGGCCGGATAGCTCCGGGAGCTTTAGGGGCGGCCTGCATATCGCGCCGCTGATGTCATATCGCCTTCGTTCGTTTTTTCTTTAGCGCTTTATCTGTGCCCTGCAGGGTTTTTTTATGGCTCGATACGCGTGTCCTATGCGGGCTGTATCGGGTTCGGTCGTTCCTCCTGTGTACGGTATTGATATTCCGAATAAAAAAAGGGCGCCCGAGGGGCGCCCTTTGTATTCGCGTATAGCGAAGACTTGAAGCCAGGGCTTTACCGGAGCAGGGAGAGAACGCCCTGGGTGCTCTGGTTGGCCTGGGCGAGCACGGAGGTACCGGCCTGCTGCAGGATCTGGGCCTTGGACATGTTCGACACTTCCGTGGCGTAGTCGGCATCGGTGATGCGCGAACGGGCCGAGGAGATGTTGATTTCGGTGGTGGAGATGTTGTTGATCGCCGAGTCCAGACGGTTCTGGACCGCACCGAGATCCGAGCGCAGATCGTCGACCTGCTTCAGCGCGCTGTCGAGCGTGGCCAGCGGGTTGGCGGTCTTGGCCGCATCGCCACGGATGGTATCGCCGTCGGCGACCGCCGAGACCGTGCCGGTCGGTGTCACCGCAGTGCCGGCCGAGACGGTGCCGTCTGCAGCGACTGTGGCTGCGGCATAGGTTTCGTTGCCAGCGCCGGCCGAGGAGTCCTCGATTGCATACGCGGTGTTGCCGTCGGCGTCGGTGTAGGAGACAAGGGCTTCGTCGGCGCCCAGACTGCTACCCGTTTCGTCATAGGCAACGCTGCCATCGACATTGAAGCCGCCCAGGCCCAGCGAAGCCGAATCCATGTTCTCCAGGTTGATGGAGATGGTCTGGTCGTCCTTGTCGCCGACCTGGATCTTGATTTCGGTCTTGGAACCGTCGAGCACCTTGGTGCCGTTGAAGGCGGTCTGCTCGGACACACGATCGATTTCGCCCAGACGCTGGGTGATTTCGTTCTGGATGGATTCCAGATCCGACTGGCTGTTGGTGCCGTTGGCGGCTTGCACGCTCAGTTCACGTACGCGCTGCAGGTTGTCGTTGATCTGGTTGAGCGCGCCTTCGGTGGTCTGGGCCAGCGAGATGCCGTCGTTGGCATTCGACGAAGCCTGCTTCAGACCGTTGATCTGGGAGGTCATGCGGTTGGAGATGGCCTGGCCGGCGGCATCGTCCTTGGCGGAGTTGATCTTGCTGCCCGACGACAGACGCTCGATGGCGCTGTTGAGGGTCTTCTGTGAAGAGTTGAGGTTCTGCTGGGCGGTCAGCGACAGCGTGTTGGTGTTGATCACGAATGACATGGCAATGTTCCCTGTGCGTTGTGTTGGGTTCGGCGGCTTGCCGGGATGCGGCTCTCGCTGCCGCTGGGGTACATATCGTCGTGCTCTGAATAATCTTTAATGGCCTCAAAGCAAAAGTTTTAATGAGACCCAGTCGGGAAGTCTGGTCGGCCGTGCCGACAACGCTATTCGCCGAGAAGGGGCCGAAAGCTGCGCTTAATTCGCCAATCGCTGACTCTTGCCAACCCCTAGTATTGCCTGCATCGAAAAACCAACCGCGTTGGACGTGCTCATACGTAACCAGCGGTTGCCCATTCAGGCGGATCACTTATGTATACGGCGCAAGGCAAGATCGATCGGTCCCAGGCGGTGGAACAGTACCTGCCGTTGGTCAGACGGCATGCGCTGTCGTTGCAGGTGCGCCTGCCGGCCAGCGTCGAGCTGGATGATCTCATTCAGGCGGGCATGGTCGGCCTGTTGGATGCATTCAATCGCTTCGATGCCTCGCAGGGGGCCTCGTTTGCGACCTATGCGTCCCAGCGTGTGAAAGGCACGATGATCGACGAGTTGCGCAGCCGCGACTGGTTGCCGCGTAGTGTGCGTCGCGCCAGTCGTGATGTCGACCGTGCGATTCAGCGTCTCGAACATCGTCATGGTCGCCAGGCTACCGATCGCGAGATCGCCGAAGAACTCGATATGCCGATCGACGAATATCATCGTCTACTGCACGACGTGAACAACGGTTTCATCGAAGCCTTCGAGGAGAGCGGTACGGAAGATTCCGCCGCCTCTATCATCTCGGCCGATGTCGATACCTCGACCAACCCGCTCGATGCGCTTCTGGCCTTCGGCGACCGCGAGCAACTGGCAGAAGCGATCGACGAACTGCCTGAGCGCGAAAAACTGCTGCTGGGTCTTTACTACCAGGAAGATCTCAACCTCAAGGAAATCGGCGTGGTGCTGGGCGTGAGCGAGTCTCGCGTATGTCAGCTCCACAGTCAGGCCGTATCGCGTCTGCGCGCAATGCTTACCGAGCACTAGAATCGGGAGATACTTTTCTACGCTGCCGCTTTGATCGTGTCCGCGAAGCGCTTGATGACCATGCGTCGCCGACACGATTGTGCACAAGACGAGTCGCATGATTGTTCCCGAGCAACGAGCCGGGCGCTTCCCGCGGCGGCGCTTACGTTCGCTCCTGTGACCCCTGCTTTGCGACGCGGTAACCGTTAGCTCCCGCGAGCGGTTCGCGTGCTGGCGTTGTGGCAACGTCATTCGCACGCCGTACCCCCAGTACTCGCCGCTGCAGTCAAGGCATGCCGGCGCGACTGTTTAATTTCTTCTGCGAACGTGCTCGATCGGGCGCTAGCGCAAGCCGCTCAAGCAATACGGCGCTACGCCGATAGGTACCGGGTGCTAAAGCTACCACCTGCGAGATGGTCGAACGCCATCCGCGTGGCCAGCATGCCGATAATTGCAATAACAACCCCCGCCGAAGGCGTATCGAACCGGTGTTCGCGCTGGCCGAAACCGCGGGAATAAGGGTACTGAACAGGCAGGTTCGCAATGATGAAAAGTGTGAAGGGGAAGCTGGGGTTGGGCTTCGGCGTGATTACCGTTCTGGTGATAGCGCTCGGGGCCTTTTCGCTTTACAGCAACAGTCAGGTGGCTTCTGTCACCGACCGGATCTATTCGAAAAACCTCAAAGGCGTCATCGAGGTCAACGTCCTTAGCGATACGTTCAACGCGATGCGCCGCGATGTGCAGCACGCCATTATGTTCAACGATGACGGCGTAGAGCTCGACAAGCAGCTCGATACCCGGATCGCCAAGGTAACCCGGGTTTGGGAAGACTATTACCCGGCTCTGTTGACCGGTGACGAAGAGCGCGCAAAAGCAGATCAGGCTGCAGCGGCGTTCAAGGCATTCGTTCCGGTGCTCAAGACAATCCTCGAACCCATGCAATCGGGTGAGACTTATCAGGCGCAGGCACTGTATGCGGTCGATGTCGAGCCCGGGTTCGATTCCCTGGTGGGTTATATGGACGAGTTGGCCGCGTATCAGGCCACGCGGGCCGGGGAGTTCTTTGCTCAGGCGCAGGCTACGGTAGCCACCAGCCGCACTATCATTATTGCGACCCTCGTGGTGGTGGCGCTCATTATCCTGAGCATTATGTTCGTGCTCACCCGTATGATCACCCGGCCGCTCGATCAGGCCCGGCAACTGGCGGAGTCTATCGCCGACGGCCACCTCGAGAACGATGTTCATAATCCGTACAAGGACGAGTTCGGCGCGATGCTTGAAAGCCTGAAGAATATGCAGGCCAAGCTGTCCGAGATTGTCGCCAACGTGCGCCAAGGCTCCGAGTCGGTCAGCGTCGGCGCCGGCCAGATCGCTTCAGGTAACGACGAACTCAGCAGCCGTACCCAGGAACAGGCCGCCAATCTCGAAGAAACCGCGGCTTCGATGGAGCAGATGACCTCTACGGTCAAGCAGAATGCCGACAACGCCGCCCAGGCCAATCAGCTGGCGCACGGTGTGCGGGCGCAGGCCAGTGAAGGCGGTGAGGTGGTGTCGCGCGCGGTCGCAGCCATGCAGGAGATCGATGCCTCCAGCCGCAAGATCAGCGAGATCGTGGGTCTGATCGACGATATTGCTTTCCAGACCAATCTTCTGGCCTTGAATGCCTCTGTAGAAGCTGCCCGTGCAGGCGAGCAGGGGCGCGGGTTTGCCGTGGTCGCTTCGGAAGTCCGCAATCTGGCCAGCCGTAGTGCGGCGGCAGCCAAGGACATCAAGTCGCTGGTGGAAGACAGTGCGGCGAAGGTGGCCGATGGCTCACAGCAGGTGGCGTTATCGGGCAAGACGCTCGACGGCATCGTCGAGAGCGTGCATAAGGTCGGCGATATTATTGCCGAGATCGCTGCTGCGAGCAGCGAGCAGTCCAGCGGTATCGAACAGGTCAATCTGGCCGTATCGCAAATGGACAGCATGACCCAGCAAAACGCCTCGTTGGTCGAGGAATCCGCCGCCGCAAGCCGGTCGCTCGAAGAACAGGCCGAGGCGCTCAAGCGTCAGGTCGCATTCTTCAAGCTGCGTGGTGATATCAATGTGGTCGAGTCTGCGCCCGTTGCAAACGAACAGCCGGTGGCAGCGTCTGTTTCACCGAGCGTATCGGCTGCGCCGTCAGCGCGGCCGGCGCCGGCTGCGGCGCCGGTCAAAAGCGATATCGATATTGATGATGGTGATTGGGCGACGTTCTAGGCGCGGTTTGAAGCGAAAATCTGCCGTTTGATACAAGCCCCGTTTCGACGGGGCTTGTTTTGTGGCGCTGGCGCAGCTGACGCGCTCAGCTGTTTCAACGCCGTGCCATATCAAGCGCAGATCGTTTCAGGTCCTGCCGAGGGGCGGTCAGGCTGCGCCTGACCACGATCTACTTAGCCGGCATGCACGCATCAACAAGGAGTTGAGCAATCTGGTTTTTTGCCGGATTAATACTCGGGGTCGGTCCGCGTCGTCCAGGCAAGCGGTAATACGGCTGTGTTGAATGCCAGAAATACGGCGACGACCGCATACGGCGAGCCCAATGCGTCGGCGGCTGCGCCGGCGGCGATCGGTGCGGCAAAGCCGAGGATATAGCCGACCGCGAGCATGCCGGCGGCAAGTCGCCCGGCGGAGTCGGCGTCGCGCAGTAGCGGTGGTAGGGCGGTGAGTACGATCAGCTGGAGTGCCGCAGTCAGGCTCAGCAGCACGGCAGCTGGGTAGAGTAGCGCCAGCCCGTCCGCAAGCAGGAAGCCTAGAAGGCCGATGATATGAGCGAGACATGTCAGTGCCAGCAGCCGTGGCAGGCGCAACACATGGCGAACGGCGAACACCAGCACGATTGATGTCACGAGCTGGGTCAGGTTGAACGCAAACAGCATCGTGGCGAGATCCTCGCCCAATCCCTTGCGCTCGAGTAGGACGCCCATATAGGCATTCATGCCGAAAAAAGTCGCTGCGGTCGCACCGAGCAGCAGCCCGAAACGCCAGAGCAGACGATCGTCGAATGCGGGCAGACCACGCGTGCGCTGGGTAGGCCGCTTGCCGTGCAGTCGCGGCCCCAGCAATAACGGACTCAACGCAATAGCCGGCAGCGAAAACCAGGCCAGGGCGCTGCGCCAGTCGCCGCCTACTGCGGGTAACAGTAATGGAAGCGTCAGACCGGCCCCGACAAACTCGCCGAGCATCATGCCGTTGATATAAATTGCTGCACCCAGCGCCACGAACGAAGGGCACCAACGCCCGACCAGAGCCGGCAGCGCCGGTTGCATGGCGGCGATACCCAGGCCCATCGCGGCGGTTAAACCCAGCAGTACGGCGATGTCTGGCGCCAACGCGCGCAGCATCGATGCCACGCCGGTAAGAAGAACTGACGCGACCAATGTGTTGCGCGCCCCGTACCGGCCGATCAACCAGGCGGCAGGCAGCGCGCCGAGGCCGAGCATGAACACCGGTAGCGTGGTGAGCGCACCCAACGCCGTTTGACCAAACCCCAGATCGTCGCGAATACGCTCGCCCAAGGGGGCCGCGATCAGAATCGGCGCGCGCATATAGATGCCGGCCACCCACAGTAGTAGCAGAATTCCGGCTCGGCGCAGCACTTCCGTTGGCGACAGCATGAGCAGCGTTGGTGTGAATGGGCGCACGAGTCTAGTTCGCGAGAGAAGTGGTTGCGAACCGTTTATGCAATGCACCCGTCCAGGCGTATCGGCAGGCTTGGGTACAGGTTAAAACCATGATTTTCCTGTCTTGTCATCCCGCCAACACAGGCGCTGTGCTAGCGTTTGCAGCATGAAACGAAAAACCAAGATTGTTGCGACCCTCGGCCCGGCCTCGGATTCACCCGAGGTGCTCTCCAAACTGCTCTCGGCCGGGGTGAATGTCGTACGAATCAATTTCTCGCATGGCGAAGCCGACGACCATCGCGAACGTGTACGCCGCGTGCGTGAGGCTGCAGCCGAACTTCAGCTGCCCGTCGCCGTGCTGGCCGACCTCCAGGGGCCGAAGATTCGGATCGAGTCCTTCATTGACGGTGCGGTCGAACTCGAAACCGGTCAGCCATTCACGCTCGATACGCAGATGGCCGCCAATGCGGGCACGCGCGATGCAGTGGCCATTCATTACGAGCCGCTGCTGGCCGACGTCAAGGCCGGCAGTCAGCTGCTGATTAACGACGGCGCGATTTCGCTCGCGGTTGATGCGGTGGACGATCACCGAATTCAGTGCACCGTCGAAGTCGGCGGCAAGCTCTCCGGCCGCAAGGGTGTGAATCTGCGCGGGGGTGGCCTGTCTGCCGGCGGATTGACGGAGAAAGATTTCGACGATATTCGCGTTGCCGCCGAGCTGGACGTCGATTATCTGGCCGTATCTTTCGTGCGCAGTGCCGCCGATTTGCACGACGCCCGCGAGCGTCTGCAAGCGGCCGGCGGCGAAGCCCGTTTATGCGCCAAGATCGAACGCGCCGAAGCGATTGCCGCCCTCGATGAAATTATCCAGGCCAGCGATGCCGTCATGGTCGCGCGCGGCGATCTGGGTGTGGAAATCGGCGATCCCGAGCTGCCCGGCGTACAGAAACGCATCATTGCCACCGCGCGGGAGATGAATCGACTCGTGATCACCGCGACCCAGATGATGGAATCGATGATCGAAAACCCGATTCCCACGCGAGCCGAGGTGCTGGACGTGGCCAACGCCACGCTCGACGGCACCGATGCGGTGATGCTCTCGGCCGAGACTGCGGTCGGCCACTATCCGGTACAGACTGTGGCGGCTATGGCCAAGATCTGTATCGGTGCCGAGCGTGAAGCCACGGCCGACCGTGCCGCCAGCGGTCTGGCCGCGCATTTCGAGCGCACCGACGAAGCCATCGCCATGGCGACGATGTACACGGCGCGCCATATGCATGCCGATGCGATCATCGCGCTGACTGAGTCCGGGACGACCGCGTTGTTGATGTCGCGCCAGGACACGCATATCCCGATCTTTGCGCTCACTCAGTACCCGGCATCCGAGCGCTATCTGGCCCTGTGCCGCAATGTGTTTCCGGTGGCGTTTTTGCCGTCCGAACTCAACGGCGTGGTGCCGGTCGACGAAGCCGTGGCCTGCCTGCGTACGCGCGGCGATCTTGAAAGCGGCGATCGTGTACTCGTGACCAAGGGCGATTTCACCGGCCCCGGCGGCACCAATGCAATGAAGATCATCACCGTCGACTGATACGGATCAAAGCGGTCGACACCTGTCGGCGCGAATGCGCCGTGCCCGTTAGAATGCGCCGATCGATCGCTTGGCAAGACAGATGGACTTTCACGACGTACTGACCCTGCGTGCGGGGCCTGCCGCGCGCGCCGTGCTGGCAAAAGAGGGGTTGAGTCCGCGCCACGTCGGGGCCATGGCCGGTGCGGCCGGCGGGCCGAAGTGGTTGATTCTCTCAGCGCTGGATCGCTATCTCTTCTCGGACTGGTTGTACCGCGACGATGCCGCCCAGCCGATCGATCTGGTTGGCTCGTCGATCGGGGCATGGCGCTTTGCGGCCGCTTGCCACCCGCATGATCCGGCCGGATCGATCGATACGCTGGAACGGGCCTATCTGGACCAGTTCTATAGCGCCAAGCCCACGCGCGATGAAATCAGCGGTACGGTTCGCGCGATCCTCGATACGTTTCTTACCGATGACGTGCGCGACGGCGTGTTGTCCCATCCGCGCTTTCGTATGCATGTGCTCACGGTACGCTCGCGTGCGCTGACGCGGAGTGAAGCACGCGGCGCGCTAATGTTCGGCTCGAGCCTCGGTGCCCTGGGTAACGCGTTCTCGCGCAACAGCCTGCGCTGGTTCTTCGAGCGCGTGGTTTTTTCGCGCGGCAAGGGCGGCTTGCACTGGGCAGATGCCCATCTGGGCGACCGCGCGATCGAGCTGACCGCAGCCAACGTGCGCGATGCCGTCTATGCGAGCGGCAATGTCCCCTTGGTCATGCGCGGCGTGGTCGATCCGGCCGGCGCCCCGGTCGGCGTTTATCGCGATGGTGGCATCGTCGACTACCATATTGATCAACCGCTGCTCGCGTGCGAGGCCGACGCGCCGCTCGTACTCATGCCGCATTACGACGAGCGGCTCGTGCCGGGTTGGTTCGACAAGAGCCTGCCGTGGCGGCGCCCGCGTCATGCCGCCAATACGCTGCTGATCGGCCCCGGCCCGGCATTGCGAGATCGCTTGGTGGAGCGGAAAGTGCCCGACCGCAAGGATTTCTATCGCTATGCCGGGCGCGACGACGCGCGCCTGGCGGCCTGGCAGCAGGCCATCGATGCCGGGAATCTCATGCGCGACGCGTTTATCGAATTTACCGACAGTGCCGATCCGGCCCGCTACGTGAAACCGTTATGAACCGACGATTGATTCTGGCCTCGGCCTCGCCGCAGCGTGCCAAGCTGCTCGATCAACTTGGCGTTTCGCACGTCGCGATCGCGGCCGATATCGACGAGACACCGCACCCCGCCGAAAGCGCCGAGGCGTTGGCCGAACGTCTGGCCCGCGGCAAGGCCCAGGCGCTGGCCGCGCACTATCCGGACGACGTGGTGCTCGGCTCGGATACGGTTGTGACACTCAGTGAACGACTCTATGGCAAGCCGGCCGATGACGCCGAGGCCGACTCGATGTTGGCGTCGTTATCCGGCCGCACCCATCGCGTGGTCAGCGGCGTGGCGCTGTGCGTGGCGGGGCGCTGTCTTTCCCGCATATCGATGAGCCAAGTCACCATGCGCGATATCACCGCCGCGGAACGCGCTGGCTATGTCGCAAGCGGCGAGCCGATCGGCAAGGCCGGTGGCTATGCGATTCAGGGGCGCGGCGCGATCTTCATCGCCCGGCTCGATGGCAGTTATTCGAGTGTGATGGGGCTGCCGCTTTATGAAACGGCCGATCTGCTTCGCGAGGCCGGCTTCGAACTGCTCGGTACAACATCGTGAACGCGCCGTCGCCTTCGCGTATCGCGGCCGTGTTTCCACTCGTCGCCGGCGTGCTGGCGGCGTTTGCCTATATGGCGCCGTGGGCGTTCGTGGCCGCCAAACCGGCGATCGTGCCACTGCTGGTGGTGATTATGTTCGGCATGGGGCTGACGCTGACGCCCGGAGATTTTTTGCGCGCCGTTACGCGCTGGCCGGTCGTATTGCTCGGCGTTGTGCTGCAGTTTGGGCTCATGCCGTTGGTGGCATGGGCCATCGCCAAAGCGCTGGGCCTCGATGGGCCTCTAGCGCTGGGCCTGATACTCGTCGGAAGTGTGGCGGGTGGCACCGCCTCTAACGTTATCTGTTTAAGGGGAACCTCGGTTTGAATTCTTCGCGGTCGCGCCGGCGTGCTTTGCGCGTGGCTGGCAAGGAATGAGGAGTGAAGCGTGCTTATTGCACGTGAACGACGAATGACGCCGCCCAGACACGCGCAAAGCCCCGGCCGCTAAGCGGTTCGGCCTCAAATGCGCCGCAACGGCGTTGCCAAGCTTGACCTGGCAATGAGCCAGGCACTGCGCTTGGGCGTCTTGTTGCGACGCATTTGAGGACTCGAACGCGATCCGCGAGGAATTCAAACCGAGGTTCCCACGCGGCGATGTGGCGCTATCGATTACGCTCACCAGTATCGCCACGCTTGTCTCGGTTGTCGCCACGCCGGTGCTGACCTGGCTCTATGCCGATGCGGCACTGGGCGTGCCTGTGGCTGCCATGCTGATCAGTATCGCCGAGATCGTGATTGTGCCGGTGGTTGCCGGCATGGGGCTGAATCTCTGGATCGGCGATCGCTGGCCGTCCCGCGATGGTTGGTGCGCGCTCGGCTCGTCGATCGCGATCGCCGTGGTTATCGCGATCATTGTGGCGCTCAATGCCGATTCGATCGCCACGATGGGGCTGGTCGTACTGGCCGCGGTCGTGCTGCACAACCTGATCGGGCTGGCGGCAGGCTATGGCTGTGCCCGGCTGTTGGCCGGCGATCGGCGTATTGCTCGTACGGTGGCGATCGAGGTGGGTATGCAGAACTCCGGTTTGGCCGTCGCGCTGGCGCAGCAGTATTTTTCTGCTGCCGCTGCGTTGCCGGGGGCGTTATTCTCGGTCTGGCACAACGTCAGCGGTGCGCTGTTCGCCGCGGCCTGTGCCCGTTCGTCGCGGCGCGTCGAACGCGAATTGCCGGCGCGGGGCCAGGCCTAGTCCGACCGCTTGGCCAGCCAGTCCGCAGCAATGCGCCAAGTGTGAGCAGACGCCTCGCTGCCGGCGAATACCCCGGCATGGCCGCCCGGCGCCAACTCGAAGTGGCGATCCTCGCTGGTCACCAGTGCCATGATCCGGCGCACGCTCGCCACGCCCACCAGCTGGTCGGATTCACCTGCGATGGCCAGCAATGGGCAGTCGATCGATGCGAGATCGGATTCGACTTCGCCCAGACGTACGGTACCGCTGGCCAGGGCATTGTCGATCCACAGGGTGACCAGAAAATCCTGAACCAGCGTGCCCGGATAATCGAGCATATCGCCCATCCAGCGGCCGAAGGTGGCATGGGTGGCCACGAATTCACGGTCGCCCAGCCCGCGCAGCAGCGAGAGATACGTGGTGAGGCTGCCGATCGGGTTGGTGAGCTTGAACGCCACACCGTTGAGCCAGCCGGGCACATGCATCAGTCGTGGATCGATCTGATGAATACGCCACGACGTATGCCGGCGAACCAGCCGCGCCGGGCCGTTGAGTGCGCGCAGCGCGCGGGCGGCCAGCGTGGCATCGTGCATGTCGATGGGGCTGGCGATGGTCACGATATTGCGAATGCCGTAATCACGCCCCGTGCCGGCATAGATGAGGGCAAACAAGCCGCCCATGCAGTAGGCCATCAGCGATACGTCCGGACTGCCGCTATGCGCCCGGACCGCGGTCAGCGCATCGGGCAGCAGGCGCAGGGCATAGTCGCGTACGCCCAGATGGGCGTCGTTGCGGCCGGGTTCGCCCCAGTCGATCAGATAGACGGCAAAGCCGCGGGCGCGTAGATAACGCACCAGACTGCGCTGCGGCAGCAGGTCGAAAATCAGGGTGCTGGCAGCCAGCGGCGGCACGAGCACGATCGGTACCGCGTGTTCATGCGCGGCAACCGACTCGACCGCATCGCCGACAGGAATCGTGCTTTCCTCTAGCGGCGGGTAATAGCGCACCGCCATCAAACCGAGACGATGAATGACGCGATAAGGCGTGCGCTCGGCTTGATAGAGATCCGGGTCGTTGGCCAACCAATCGCGGCCATTGGTCAAGGCTTCGCGGGCGTTGGTCTGCACAGAATGTGCGTAGCGTCGGACACGATCGAACATGCCGCGATTATCGCACGCGGGCGAGTCTTTCAGCGCCCTCAGCTACCGGGCGCGGCTGCCGTAAGCCGCGTTCAGGAGTCCGGGCCGCCTGCTTTTTCACCCCAGCGTTTTTCCAGGGTGGCGGTGCGCCGACAGGAGTTTTTATAGAACTTGTAGCGCAAGGAATTCTTTTGGTAATAGTTCTGGTGATAGTCCTCGGCGGGGTAGAACGTCTTGGCTGCGACGATCTTGGTGACGATAGGCGAGGGGGCATCGGGATCGTTTTGCAGGGCGGTTTTCGAGGCCTCGGCCGCCTGTTTCTGGGCATCGTTCACATAGAAAATTTCGCTGCGATAGGAATCGCCGCGATCACAGAACTGGCCGCCCGCATCGGTCGGGTCGATGTTGTACCAGAACGTGTCGAGCAGGTGGTCGTAGTCCACCTCATCGGTTTTATAGACCACTTTCAGCGCCTCGGCGTGGCCGCTCGTTTCGGCCGTCACGTCGCGATAGCTCGGGTCGGCCAGATGGCCACCGGTATAGCCGGAGGTCGTGGATACCACGCCGTCGACTTCATCGAAGGCTTGTTCCATACACCAGAAGCAGCCGCCGGCAAAGATCGCTACGCCTTCATCGGCCCCGACGTCGGGCTCGAAAGGAGCATCGGGCGCGGGCCGTTCGGCAGCGCCGACCGAGGCGCTCATGAAGAATACGGCGGCAAGCAAGAGAACAGCGAAGAGCGGGCGGCGCATGGGCAACTCGGTAAACATAGCGTTCGTTAGTTTACGCCTGGGCACCATGCGCCGATGCGCTCATTCGGCGTCCGGCAACCCGATTGCGAGTGCGGCGCCAGCGAAGGCAGGCACACTGAGTGCCGCGACTGCCGCTGCGGCACCCAGCAGGCCAATCAGCGCAATCAGGCCGCCGCCGGCCAGCAGGATCAGGCCAATGGTTGTGTTGGCCACGGCCGTAAGCTGGGCACGGTCGTCGTTGTTACCCAGATCGGTGAGATAGGTCTTGCGGCCCAGGCGTACCCCCGCGTGCAGGCCTGCGAGCACGAAATAACCCGCCGCGAACGGCCAGACGCCCAGCGTATCGCCGAGATCGAACCATGCGCATGCGGCTACCACCAAATTGAGCAGGCCGGCCACGATGCCCGTGAGTATCAATACCTGGCGCGAGGACCGATCGGAGAACTTGCCCCAGAACGGCGCCGATACCAGCGATGCCAGGCCTGAAAGTGCGAGCAGAATAGCCAGATTGGCGATCGCTTCGCCGCCACTGTCTCGTGCAAGCGTGGCGTAGTAAGGCGCCGCCAGAGCGGTGGCGACCAGCAGACCGCGTACGCCGATGAAACGAGCGAAACCGGGTTTGCTGCGAATGAGGCCCAGACTCTGCCAAGCGGTCTTGAGTGCGTTGCCGCCACCCTCGGTCGCACCTGCATACTCGCGCAAACTCGAAAAAGTGATCGCCGCAAATAGCCAGGCGGCGCCAGCGATCGCCAGCAGTACGAGCAGCGGCGTGAGCGTGGCATCGCCGATCGGCGTGAGCCAGAGCAGCAGGCCGAGCGCCATAGCCACGCCACCGGCCGCGCTCGCTGCATAGCCAGAGAGCGTACCGCGACGGGTCTTGGCAATGGTCTTGCCCTGAACGTCCTTGTAGGACACCGAGCACACGCCGCGCCCTAGCGAGAAGACAGCGAGCAGTAACAGGATCGCCGTGCCCGCGGGTACCGCTTCAAGCGTAAGCGCGACTGCAATCATGGCGACCACGCTCGCGCCCTGGATTGCGGAACCGACCACCCAGAACCATTTGCGGCGCGGCTTGGCACGCATCCAGCCAGCCACGGCGAGTTGCGGTAGCAGGGCCAGTGATTCGCGAATCGGCACCAGCAGGCCCGTCATCCAGACCGGCGCGCCGAGTGCGCCCATCAGCCAGGGCAGTACCAGCTTGGGGCTCGCGATCAGGTCGCCGATCTTGTTGGCCAGTAGCGCGACCAGATGGATAAAGAAATTGGTCGGCTGTTCGCGACAGGCCTCGTCGGACAGGTTGCGACATACGCGTGCATGCTCGTCGCCGGTGACCAGGTCGTAGAGATCGCGGATCCGGCTGCTATCGGGGGTTGCGTTGTGTCGGGTGTCGTTCACGGTGTTTCGTCGGTTGTGGATCGTCAGCTGTTGTCGCTGTGCTCGCGCATGTGTCGACACCAGTCGCCATGGTCGATCACCGGCCAGGTCGGATCTTGAGCGGCTATCCAGAGATATACCCAGGCATCGCCATAATCGGTGGCGAGCTTGCGCCGGGTGTAGTGCACCGGATAGTCCTCAAGCCGGTCCAGTGCGGCGAACGTATCGTCGTCTACGGTGAACACATCGCCTACCAGTGCCGTTTTGCCTTCATCGAGGGCGGCCGGGTAGGGGCCGGTATCGAGCAGCGTAAAAGCCGCCGGCGTGGTGTACGCACCCAGATGCGTCGCGGTTGCCATGAAATGATGGTTGCGCCCGCCGGGGCGCAGCGTGCCGTAGACGAATACCTGATGCATCGACATGCGAAAGAAAGAATGATGCAGGTATGCTAGCCGACATGGATTGTCTGACAACTGCCTCGCTGTGAGCCAAGTCGTTACCGTGCGCGATGCCGCAACGGCTGCGCTGTTGCGCGATGGTGTCGCGTCGGGCCTTGAGGTGTTGTTACTGCGCCGCCACGCCAGCCACGTGTTCGGCGCCAATGCCTATGTCTTCCCCGGCGGTGCGCTCGATGCGGCCGATGAGGATGCCGATCTGCGCGCTCGTTGTGTCGGTGATGCCGATGCCATCGACGAAGCGGTTGGCGACAACGGTTTCGCCTTGGCGATGGCTGCCATTCGCGAATGCTTCGAAGAGGCCGGCCTGCTGGTTGCCTGCGCGTCGCATGCCCAAGTGACAGCGGACCGGCGCGATGCGCTACGCGCTGCACTCAATGCCCAGGCCACGACCTGGGTGGATGTGGTATCGGAAATGGATCTGCGTTTCGATCTCGACGCGCTGGCGTTCTTTGCCCACTGGACCACGCCCGCGGGGCCGCCCAAGCGTTACTCGACCCGTTTTTTCGCCGCAGCCGCGCCCGAAGGCGAGGCGTATTGCGATGGCCTGGAAACCACCCATGTGTGGTGGGCGCCGCCGGCGCAAGCCGTGGCCGCCCACGATCGCGGCGACATCGAGTTGATGACGCCGACCCGTGCAACGCTCGAATCACTGGCCCGTTACCCGGATGCCGACACGGCGCTGGCGGCGCTCATGAACGCGACAACGGTGCGTGTACCGTGAACGGTGTGCAGACAGAACAGCTGGTCGACGGCGTGATACGCGTCGTGGCCCCTAACCCGAGCCCGA
Organism: Salinisphaera shabanensis E1L3A; assembly: GCF_000215955.2. Classification (GTDB taxonomy): domain Bacteria; phylum Pseudomonadota; class Gammaproteobacteria; order Nevskiales; family Salinisphaeraceae; genus Salinisphaera; species Salinisphaera shabanensis. The sequence goes on along the minus strand of NZ_AFNV02000028.1, from coordinate 1,080 downwards.
TGACGGGGGCAGGCACGAACAGCTACGTGGTGGGCAAGTCGCACTGCGCGATTATCGACCCCGGCGTGGACGATGCCGATCATCTCGACGCGCTGGTCGCCGCCGCACCCGGCAAGATCGTGGCGATCCTCATTACCCATGCGCATCCCGACCATACCGGCGGCGCGCACCGTCTGGCCGAGCGCCTGAATATTCCTATTCATGCCTATCCGCTCGAGTTGCAGGGCGTACGCGACAAAGACTTCGCTGCGCATCGTCCTCTTTATCATGGCGATGTCATCGATCTGGATACGGTATGTCTCGAGGCGATCCATACCCCCGGCCATGCCGCCGATCATCTGTGTTTCTTCTGGCGCGATGCCGGGTTGTTGTTCGCGGGCGATACCGTGATGGCCGATGTCACGGTGGTCATTCTGCCGCCGGATGGCGATATGAGCGCCTACATGCAAAGCCTCGAACATCTGCAGGCTCTACCCATCGAACGGATCGCGCCCGGGCACGGCCGCCTGCTCGAGGACGCGCCGGGCGTACTGGCGCATATCGTGGCGCATCGGCGCGAACGTGAAACCCAGGTTTGGGAGGCGCTGACAGCGGACGAGCCCGCGATCCCCGAGCAGATCGCGCTGCGGCTCTATCCCGATCTCGATGTGCGCCTGCAGCCGATGGCCGCTGCTCAGGTGGAAGCCCATCTCATACGGCTCGTGGAGCTGGGCGATGCGCATCAATCGGGTTCGGGATGGATGAAGACTGCGACCTGATACGTCGCGGCGAGCGCGCCGCTTGTTCGGCTAGATGAGTCCAACAAAGCCTTTCCCGCGTCGCACGCAATAATCTGGCGGATTCGGTCTTCGACTCGGACCGCCGGCGGCGCCCGCGGTTGTCAGTGGCGGGCGACCGCTGAATTTGGCGCGGCCCCTGCTCTCGCTGGACACTGCGACAAGCGTAACCGCGTCGAAGCCGCTCCTGACCTGAGATGATGCTGTGTTGAATCAGTAAAACTGATTTAAAAGTGCGAATAAATATATTTTAACGAACAAGAGGTGGCCTCTAAGGGGCTGCTGAAAAACCCGCCGGATTTAC
>NZ_AFNV02000029.1 GCF_000215955.2 Salinisphaera shabanensis E1L3A | reverse complement strand
TCGGCGTGAACAACCTGGTGGGTTTACACATCTAGACACGTTCTAATCTCCGATAACTATTAGACTGGCAAGTCCCGAGACCCGTGCAACCTTTCGTCCAACGGCCCGTTGCAAAGCCTCATGCGGCACAAGCACAGCTAACCTCTCGCGCGTGCGAGTTAACCCCGGATAAAACGACTCCGTCGTCAAAACTAGCAAGTCGTAGTCCGGCAGTACGCGGGTGGCGGCATCGAACTCCGAACCCTGGCTTTTGTGGATCGTCATTGCGTAAACAGTGTCGTGAGCGGGTAGTGCGCTCGGGAGGAATGCCCGTAGTCCGTTGCCCCCGTCAAACCAGACTCTAAGTTGCCCGTCCCGGCTTTCGAGCACAATACCCACGTCGTCTTTATAGAGCCCGGTCTTGTAGTTATTTCGTCTTACGGCGATCAGCGTCTGCGATATATGCGCCGCCGGCAGGCTGGGGAGTGTGCGTTCGTGGTGATCCGTGGCGATCCGTGGCGATCCGGGGACAGTATATTTAATTGGCGATCCGGGGACAGTATATTTAATTGCTCCGCGATTTAATGGTTTTCCGGCGAAGTGAGCTAAAGGTAAGTCGCGAGCCGTGTATCAGGGCGGCCGGCTCTGAGCCCAGAAGTAGCAGCCACGCCAACAGGCAGCGAAGACGCGTAGATCCAGGGTAGCTTGGCGTAGCTACCTCGGTATTCGTTCTGAAACCGAACACCGTCAAGCACGCATACTGGCCCCATGGAATTGACCTTCATCGGCGGTGCGGACGGCGTCACGGGCTCTGCCAGCCTGCTGACGGATACGCGTCTGGGGCTGCGTGCGCTTGTGGATTGCGGTGCCCATGCCGAGCGCGAGCTGATGCGGCCCGACGGTGCGCCGCGGCTGGGTTTCGATGCGCGGGCGCTGAGTTGTGTGTTTTTAACCCATGCCCATCGCGACCATTGCGGTCGGCTGCCGCAGCTGCATCGGGCCGGGTTTCGCGGGCCGGTGTACTGCACCGAAGCCACGGCGGCGATGACGCGTATCGCGTTGATGGACGCCGCCAAATTCTCGCGCGAGTACGACGCGGACGATGTCGAGATGATCGACTTCCAGCCGCTTGATCGCCGGGCCGACTTCAAGTTCGGCCAGCCCATGCGGTTGCACGGTGTCGCGGTTACCTTTCATCGCAGCGCGCATATTCTGGGTGCGGTGGCGCTTACGATTGCCTGGCGCAGCCGCACGAGCACGCGGCGCTCGATCTGTTTCAGCGGGGATATCGGCGGTAATACGCCGGGCAATCCGTATCAATCGCTGTTGGCCGGTCAGCAAACGCCCGGCGCGGTGGATTATATGGTGGTGGAATCTACCCGCGGCGCCGAGCCGGCGCGACCGGCGCACTATAAATCGGCTACCGGCCGCGAGCAGGCCTGGGCCGATGTGTTTGCCGACAGCGACGCACGCGGCGGCGGTCCGGTGGTGGTGCCGTGTTTTGCGATTCATCGGGCGCAGGAGCTGTGGTTCGATCTTGATCGAGTGCTGCGCAATACGGCGGCCGGCGCACCGGATGCGGCCGGTCGGCCGCGCTGGCTGTCGATGGATGCCCCGCTCGCAGCGCGTATGACCGATGTCTATGCCGAGCTGCTGACGCGGCGCAACGAACAGGGCGAGCAACCGCCCTGGCGTAATCCGGCGCTGGCCGATCGTCTGGGGCTGGCCGACGAGGCTGCTGTCGATGCGTATCTCGTGGACCTATGGGCGCGGGTTGGCCGCAATCGGGCGCCCGGCGGCACGTTACGTGCGATGCATGACCCCGAGCTGTCGCGCTTGGTCGCGCTGGCGGGCAGCGGCATGTGCGAGGGCGGGCGTATCGTGGATTTCATTACCGATCAGATCGGCAACCCGGCGGCCACGATCGTGCTCTGCGGCTATGCGCCGCCTGAAACCGGCGCGGGACGACTGCGACGCTTGATTGCGGGCGAGTGGCCGAGCAACACGCCGCTTGCGCTCGGCAAAGCCCGTATCGACCCGTCCCGTATTCAGGCCCGCCTCGTGGATTTTGGCGACTATTATTCCGGCCATGGCGATATCGACGCGTTGTGCCGGTTCGTATTCGAGATCGATGAGACTGCGCCCGCGGCAACCGTTTTTCTCAACCACGGGGATGGCGCGATGCGTGCCGGCTTAGCGGCCGCGCTGCACGCACGCGCGGCGATGAAGCAGCCGGGCGATCGGCCGCTTGCCGACGTCGTACTGCCGGCTAAAGGCGAGCAACACGATCTCGACGCGGCCGACCAGAACGCACGCGAGGTGCGCGAACGCTTGCGCGCGCAGGCGCTGGCCAGCCTGCGCCGTGCGGATTAGCGCTTGGGCAGGCTCGGCTTTCATACGGGCGGCTCAAGCAGTCGGCAAGCGCTAACTGAGCACCGGCCGGTGAATCCCCGGTGTGCGATCTGGAAACAGTGCATGCAGCTGGTCGATCTGGGCCTGCCGGCCGGCGCGTTCGGCCCGACGCAGCCCGCCCGGCAATAAGCGAGCGCCGGTGTGATAGATGATGTTGCGCGGCGCGGCGAGTGCGGGATACCAGGGTGGCATCCAGACGGGCAGGCCGAGATCGCGCATGCCGCGGCGGCCGACGAACAGGCGTGTGATGCTGTTTGCACGAGCCTGGATATAGCGGGCGCGCAGCTTGGCGAAGTTGGGGTACGGCCGGGCGAGCGGTTCGTTCATCAGTGCGCGGCCGAGTTGGCGACTGGATTCATCCGGCGGCGCCTGGCTGAGCAGCAGGGCATAGAGCAGACGCCGGCCGTCCTGTTCGTCTTCGGCAAGCCAGCGCTCGTCCACGCCCATCAGCCAGCCGATGAAACGCCACAAATGCATGACCGCATGGCCGTCAGCCCTGGAGATCGGCACGCCCACGACGCGCGTGCCCAGCAGAAAGATCACGCTAAAGCCCAGCTGTGTGCTCGCCATGTCGGTCTGATTGACCGGCAGGCCCCAGTCCTGGCTGCGCCAATCGGGTTTGTCCTGTACCCCGCGGCGGATGAGGGCGTGGATGAAGCGCACGTTCAACGTGTTGCGAAAACCCGCACCGAAGCGCTCGAGCGCGCCCACGCCGGTACAGTCCAGCCACCAGGATGTGGTTTCGGCCAGACGACGTTGCGCGCCGCGTTCGAGGCTGCCGGTGGCTACCAGTGTCTTGTTGATTGCGGCGGCCTGATAGCCGCCCATTAATGCCACATCGCGCAGGATGTGCAGCCCGGCCATGCCGCTGCGGTGTGAAACCCGGGCACCGCGTTCGAGCAGCGTGTCGTCGACCCAGGCGGGGCGTGTACCCACATGAGCGAACAGCGCATGCAGGGCCGGGGCGGGCTCTGCAATGGTATCGATACCGGCATCCACCGCGGTCTGGAACTGGGCGCGCTTCTCGCCCCGGCTGTGGGACGTGGTGTCGTCGTACAACCAGGCCACGACATCGTCCATGAGCGGGTCACCCTGCATCAGCGCCTGGCCGATCGCTTGCCAGCGTTCGGGCGAGGGTTGCGGGTCGCCCTTGATCGCGCGGCCGATGGCGGCCGCGATTGCACGGCTGCGATCGAGGTCGATGCCGTGGCGCGACGGCATCGCGGGCACTGAGTTGCGGGATTGATCCATCATGCGATCGTGCATTGGCGAAATCATGAAAGAACGTTAATGTGAGTAATTGCTCACATTCAACTCGTGTTCTGCATGCGCAAGAAACCGCGTCAGGCGCGCGCCCAGCGGCGTGTCGACGACTTGATCGAAGCGACCGCGTTGGAAATTATCGATCGCGGTCTCGTCGAGACCACCACCAACCATATCGCCGCGCGTGCCGGTGTGAGCATCGGTTCGCTCTACCAGTACTTCGAAAGCAAGCCGGATCTGGTGCTGGCGTTGATCGAACGTCTGAGCGGTCAGATTCTTGAAGCGGTCGACGAGGCGCTGGTCGACGTCCTGGCGGCCGATACCCGCGCGGCCGTGGAGCGATTGCTACAGGCGACCTTGACCGTGGTTGATCGCCGCCCGGCGCTGTATCTGGAACTCATGCGTCACTGGCAGACGACGGGCGTGTTGACGGTCATCGAAGCCCTTGAAGACCATACGATGGAGGTGTGCCGGCGCTATGTGCTGCGCCATCACCAGCGTTTGCAGATCGACGATCTGCGGCCGGTGTTGTTCGTCATCGTCAACGCCACGCTGTTTCCGCTCATGCGTTATCTGAGCATGGCCGAGCCCGGCTTCGACCGCGAAGTGCTGATCGCCGCGCTCAGCGATATGGTCGCCGGCTATGTCGAAACGGCACTCGTGCGAGCGAGCTGACATGTCCGGTCGCCCTGATGGGGCGACAGCCCGTGCAGCCAGTCCCCCGGCGCGCGCTAGCGTGCGTCCGGTTCGGGATCGTGGCAGGCGATACGCCCCAGCCCCGGCCATTTGATAGCCAGGTCCGCCGGATCGATGCCCCAGACCAGACCAAACAGGTTGATCTCCATGCCTTCGTCCCATGCCGCGAGCACGCCCAGCGCACCGAACAAGGAAAATTGGTAGCCGGTCCCGCTCGGCGCCTGTGAGAACAGGGCGTCTCCAAGATAGTCCTTGCCGATCGCGGTGGGCGGCAGTTCCACGTTCAACGCCGGCACATGGCGCACCAGCCAGGCGACGAAGGTGTTGCTGTTCGGCCCGCGCCAGATGCGATACGCATCGTAGGGATAGTCGGCCAGGGCGGCGTCGATCTGCGTGATCGCCTGTTCGGCGTGCGGGCCGCGCATGTCGAGCAACAACTGCGGCGTGGCGCCCACCCAGCGGCGATCGGGGATGTCGGTGCGAGAGGTCAGGGGCGGACGGTTCCAGCCAGCGACCTGATGCACGGTATAGCGATCGGCATTGGCCGGTTTGGTCGCGACCCAGGTATGCACGGCGAAGATGCCGCGCCAGCTGAAGGCCCGGGCGGCATAGACCTGTACCACGGCCCTGGATTCATGCGACGGGCGGGGCGCCAGCGCCGCGGAGCTGCGATCGGCCTCGCGCCAGCTCTGCCCCATACGCAGTTCGTCGCTGCCCAGCATCAGCAGCGGGCCCGACAGCAGCAGAGCCGATGTGGCGATGAAGAAAAGCAGAATACGCTTCATGGTAGGCGCGGTGCGACGGAACAGGAGCCCCGGGTGGATATGAAAGCCGGTAACCCCAGGGCCGACAGGGCAATCCTATAGGCCGCGGCCGGATCGTGCAGGCTAAGCTGGACAGCTTGTGCGCGGTGACTCGCGCCTCAAGCACGGGTGTGTAACGCCGATAGTTGTTGACCATTATTTATTCAAACCTGCATGAACCGCCTCAGCCAGCGAGCAAAGGCGCGTGGTCGAACGGCTGATGCTCAAACGCGGCCGGCTACTGCGCCACCGCCCGTGTTGCCGGAAAACGAGCCCGGGCGTTATCGCATTTCGCGATGGCGTGTGGAATTCAGCGACGGCGATACCGAACGACGTTATCGCCGACATATCGAGGGCCCGGTCGCCAATTATGTAAGCCGCATGCTCGTGGTGTGGGGCGTGCTATGGCTGCTCTTCGGCCTGAGCGATTATTACCAGTTCGGTTTTTCGTTGACGCTTTATGGCGTCTGGGCGGCACGGCTGATCCTGTTCTGTGGTCTGTTGGCCAGCGCTGCGTTGGTGCGCCAGCGACCGTGGCTTGCAACATCCGGGCTGGTGATGACGCCGGCTGCGCTGGTGGGGATGACGTCGCTGTTCGCCCTGTATTTCATCAGCGCCGAGGACAATATTCGTTGGCTGGCCGCCGTGAATATGGTGTTGATCCTCGAGCTGTTCGTGCTGTTTCCCAACCGCACCGTGTATTCGCTGGGTATCGCACTGTATACCGCGGTGGGGACGTGGGTCAGCGTCCAGCTCAATATCGGTGAAACGACGCCAATACGCATGATCCTGCTGGCGGCGTTCCTGTTGATCCCGGCGGTTTCCGGTTGGTTTGCTGCACAGCGCTTTGAAACGACCCGTCGGCGCGAATTCATGGCGTTGGAGCTGGCACGCGCTGAAATCGAACGTCGCGCGGCGCTGGAAGCGAAGCTGTTGGAACAGGCGCAGACCGATCCCTTGACGGGCGCTTTCAACCGGCGCGCCTATGCCGGCGCAGCACAACGTGAAATGTGTCGGGCACGCGTGTCGGGCCAGCCTTTGTCGTTCGTCATGCTCGACCTGGATCACTTCAAGCGCGTGAACGATACCTTTGGTCATGCGACCGGCGATGCGGCCCTGGTATCGACAGCGAATCTGTGTCGCGAAGTGCTTCGTGAGTCGGATATCTTCGGCCGTCTGGGCGGCGAAGAGTTTATCTTGATTATGCCCGGTACCGATCAATACCAGGCGCGCGCCATCGCCGAGACGATACGCACGCGCCTTGCCGGCAGCGATCTGGTCAGCGGTTCGCACTGCGTCAGGCTCACGGCCACCCTGGCGGTGACCCAGTTCGACGCGAGCGATGAAGACCTGGACGATGTGTTGCGCCGTGCGGACGCGGCTTTGTACGAGGGGAAAAACGCGGGCCGCGATCGCGTCGAGGCGGCCTGAGGCGAAGCGCTGTGCGCGCCGTCCACGGCTTGCTGAAATTGATTGAGATCAAATTACGTGGGCGCCAACAGCGCTACCCTGCGTGGCCCATATAATCGACGCGGACGTACGCCATGAGTTCATCGCTGTCTTTCGATATGGATATGGTGCGCCGCTACAGCGGTAGCGGGCCACGTTACACCTCGTATCCGACGGCGCCGCATTTCTCGCAGGATTTCGATGAAGCGGCCTATCGCGAGCGCGTGGCGGCCAGCAACGCAGCCGGCGGTCCGCTGTCGCTCTATCTGCACCTGCCGTTCTGTTCGAGCCCGTGTTTTTATTGTGCCTGTACGCGGGTTATCACGCGCCAGCCCCAGGTTATCGATAGCTACGTCACCGCGTTGCGCCGGGAAATCGCGCTACAGGGGGCGCTGTACGATTCCAACCGCACGGTGTCGCAAATGGCCTGGGGCGGCGGTACGCCGACCTATCTCACCTCGGCACAGATGACGGCGCTGATGACCGATCTGGGCACGCACTTCGATCTGGACACCGCGGATTCACGTGAATTCACCATGGAAATCGACCCGCGCACGGTGGATACCGATTCGATCGGGCTCATGGCGGCGCTCGGTTTCAACCGTGCCAGCCTCGGCGTGCAGGATTTCGATATCAACGTGCAGAAGGCGGTCAATCGAATCCAGTCGAAGGATCAGGTTGCGCGCGTGCTCGATGAACTGCGCCGGGTGGGCTTTCAATCGGTGAACTTCGATCTGATCTATGGTCTGCCGTGCCAGTCGGTGATGGGGTTCAACGCCACGCTCAGCGAAGTGATCCTGCGCCGGCCTGAACGTATCGCGCTCTACAGCTATGCGCATATGCCGCAGCTGTTTTCCGCGCAGCGCCAGATCCGCGACGAGGATATGCCGAGCGCGGAAACCAAGCTCGCGCTCATGGCGCTGGCGATCGAGCGCCTGACCGCGGCCGGTTATGTCTATATCGGCATGGATCATTTCGCGCTGCCGGACGACGAACTGGCCGTGGCCCAGCGCGAAGGCCGGCTGTATCGCAATTTCCAGGGCTACTCGACCCATCGCGGCTGCGATCTCGTGGGCATGGGCATGAGCGCGATTTCGAGCGTGGCCGACAGCTACAACCAGCACGGCAAGAGTATTCCGGATTACCAGCAGGCGCTGGCCGAGGGCCGCCTGCCAGTTCAGCGCGGCGTAGCGTTGACCGACGACGACCGGCTGCGCCGCGACGTCATTCAGGGGCTGATGTGCCACGACCGGCTCGATTTCGCGCCGATCGAACAGCGTCACGGCATTGTGTTCAACGACTACTTCGCGGTTGAACTGGAAGCACTGACCGCCTTGGCGGACGACGCGCTGATCGTGATCGACGCCGGCGGGATCGATATCCTCGATCGTGGCCGTCTGCTGCTGCGTCCGATCGCGATGGTCTTCGATGCCTATCTCAAACAGCGCGAAACGCCGGCGCGGTTCTCACGGGTGATCTGACCCGTCCGAGGCATTGGGCAGGCCCGTGGTAGGAGGCCCGAGCGCGCGGCCGGTGTTATTCAATAAACTTGGCTGGCGTGCATGCGGTCGGGCGGGCCGGTGCCCGGTTTCGGTAGACAGCGTTGCAAAGTCGGAACCTTGCGTGACGCCGTGATATCCAGAACACTTGGGAAACCGAAATAACCCTGAGTGCTGGCACTGCCATGAAGCGTCTTTCCTGTTTTCTTATGACCGCGATTATTGCGGTATCGGTTATCCCTGTGGGCGCGGCCATGGCGGCACAGCCCGAACCCATTCGTATTTATGTCGACGAATATGCGGAAGGTCAGGTGATGAGTCACGTGGCCAAGAGCGTGATCGAGTCGGAATACGATGTACCGGTCGAGCTCAAGACGGTGGCCGTCGGTCCTGCGTTTCTCGGTGTGGCCAACGACGAACGCTCTCTGTTCCTGGTCGCGTGGTTGCCGCGTACGCACGGTGATTACATGGATCGCGTCGGCGATAAGGTCGACAATCTGGGTGAGCTGTTCGACGGCGCGCGTTTGGGCTGGGCGGTACCGAGCTATGTGCCGGAAGATCAGCTGGCCAGTATCGCCGATATGACAAAGCCGGATGTGGTCGACAAACTCGGCGGTGAAATTCAGGGAATTTCCGCGGGCGCAGGCCTGATGCAGGTCTCCAAGGAGACGATCGAGGGCTACGATCTCGATGACGACTATCGGCTGATTACCGCCAGCAGTGCGGCGATGACCGCCGCACTCAAGCGCGCGATCGATAACAAGGAATGGATCGTGGTCACCGCCTGGAGCCCACACTGGATGTGGGAGCGCTTCGATCTGCGTTATCTCGATGACCCGAAAGGCGTGCTGGGGGATCGCGAGCATGTCGATGCGATCGCCAGCAAGGGACTGGCCGAGAGCGAGCCCGAGGTGCATGCCATGTTGAAGCGCATGCACTACACGCTGGACCAGATCAATACGGCGCTCGTGAACGCCGAACAGACCTCCTACGAACAAGCCGCCCAGACATTCATCGACGAACATCCGGACGTCATCGCCGATTGGACTGCCGGCGAGTCGAAGCAGGCTGCTGCGAACTGAGCGATAAGTGGCTCAGGCGACGAGCGGGCGGTTCTCTTGCCACGGTAGCGTGGAAAGTGCGACCTGCCATGCGTCGTCGTGTTGTGTGGCATAACGAATATTGACTGCGGCCCGGGCGTGTAGCTCGGCCGTGGTGCATTGTGCCGGGGCGGCCAGTAGGTCGTGCTCGCCCGCTATGGCCGGGCGCGGTTGAATAGCCATCGCATGGTCGCCGTACTGTAGCCAGCGGGGCAGGCCGGCGGCGTCCAGTTCCACGACCGGCTCGGCGCTGTCGCGAGCGGTGACACGCTGCCAGATTTCGCGATAAGTGCTCTCCGGATGGCACTCTTCAAGTGTGTCGTCATCAATGAAACGCATCACGCCAATGTCCTTGTTCAAGCCGGGCGATAGGTCAATCAACCGATGCCAGGTACAGAACCGGCCTTCGACGCGCGTAATGCCCGCGAACGCGGTCTGGCTGGCAAGCCATTCGAGCTGATCGCGTCCGCAAGCCGCAAGCGACTCTTGGCCCGTAAAGTCGGGCCGATCTGTGGGCACGCGCAGATCGGCATGCCAGTCGCCGGCCTGGAGCCAGTAGACCTGTGTATCGCGATCGACGAACGTCGGCTCGCCATTGGCCGGCTCGGCATAGAGCGTGCGCTGCCACAGGCCGTGGTAGATTTGCGGTACGTGATCCACGGTTACGCCTCGTCCTTGTGCCGGGCGTGCTGGCCCAGTGTGCCGGCACCGCGGGCGCCGTCGGGCAGCTCGATTTCGCCGTCGGCCAGCCGTTTCTTGAGATAGTTGAAGGTCTGGATCGTCTGTGCCCAGAGGTGATCGCCGGCCGACAGTGGTTCGTAGTTGGGCGTTTCCCCGTCTTTGAGCAGTTGCGGCAGCGGTGCGACTTGGCTGTGGTAGTCGGCGGCGAAGAACAGGGGGAAGCTGTAGCGTTCCTCTTTGACCTTGCGCACGCGATGCGACGTGGCCACGAACGCGCCGTTGGTCCATATCTCCAGCATGTCGCCAATGTTCACCACCAGCGCATCGTCGCGATAGGGCACATCGACCCATTCACCGGCACCGTTCATCACTTCCAGGCCGGGCGCGGTCGGGCGCAGCAGGGTGAAGCATTCGTAGTCGGTATGGGCACCAATGCCCTGGGCGTCCTGGGCATTGGGGTCGTAGGGATAGTGGATCAGGCGCAGCTGGCTCGGCGGCTCGGTGACCTCGCCGAGCAGGGTATTGGCCTCCAGGCCAAGCGCCTGTTCGAAGCCGCCCATCAATGCGCGCCCGACAGCGAACACGTCCTGATAATAGGCGTAAACATCGTCGGCGAAGCCGTCGATATCGGGCCAGACGTTCGCCCCCATCATGGGCGTGCCGGCACGCACCTCCGGGTGATCGTCGGGCAATTCGAAGGACAGATCGAACGCCTCCTTGGCATCGGCCTTGGACGGGTCGGGGGCCTCTTCGCCGGCCGGTACGTAGCCGCGATGGTTATCGGACTTGCCGATGTAGTAGTCCATCTTTCGTTGCAGCGGCAGCTCGAACAGGCGTTTTGTCTGGTCGAACAGCGCCTGCTGACGTGCTTCGGAAATACCGTGGTTGATCACGTAAAAGAAGCCGACCTCACGGGCCGCGCGGCCCAGTGCTTCGGCGGTGGCCTGCTGTGCCTGCACATCGGAGCCAAACAGCGGCGCGATGTCGATTGCCGGGATGGATTCGAAGGCGGTGGGTTGGCGGGTGGTCATATTAAACCTCTTGAGACGTTTGCGTGTTTTGGCGTTTGCGATTGGTGACGGGTGTTGTCGACTAGGCGCGGTGGGATGACGCTGCGGGTTTGATGAACGCTTGGGTACGGAAAGATCGCTGCTCTATCAGTGCGTCTGAATCAACGACGCGGGCGAATTCAGGCTTGGGGTTTCGCACTGCTGTGCGAGTCACTTCTCTTGCTTGCCCAAGAGAAGTAACCAAGAGAAGGGCACCCTGTCTTGCGTCGGCGCTACGCGCCGATTCCCTGCGCGGCTCCGGCCGAACGCGGGCGTGCCGGAAACTCGCTTCGCTCAAACATCCGGCCCGCTTTGTCCGCGTTCGGCCTCCACTGCTCGGCGCTACGCCCAAGGGGCCCAATACAGGCAAGCGTCGCTGGCGCTCGCTCAAGGTCACGAGTTTTGTACGTCGGATTAGCCAAGGCGTAATCCGACGCAACGCAACCACGGGCGGCGGTTTTGTTCGTAGCTGTAACGGCTCAGGACTACGGGCTAATCCGCCTGTATTCAGGCACCGTGTGGAGCGAACGAGAAGCGCAGGGCCGAAGGGTGTCCGGCGCACTGCGCCGGTGCGGCAAGGTGTTTGAGCATCGCGAAAGCGATGCGAGTTTTTGCCGCATCGCTTCGGCTCGAGCATCGCAGTGGTTCGGCGCGCTGCGCGCCGACGCGTAACCCGGGTGTCCTTTCCTTTGCCTACTTTCGTTTGGACAAGCAAACGAAAGTGGGTCGCGCTGCAGCGCGAAACCAAAGTTTCGGCAAACTCGTGAGTGCCGAAAGACATATGGCATCGAAACAACGGCGTAACCTCGGGAATATCACTATCGCCCTTCCAACCGCGTCGATCTGGGCCCATCTGTGGCAAACGCGTCTTAGAACGAAGTGCGGGAGCGTCAAGCATCGCCCGTAGCAACAATCACCACCGGCTGCCCCGCGGCCACAGCTCCCCCTTCGGCAATAGGCAAACGGGCGACGTGCCCAGCCTGGCGGGCGACGATTTCGACTTCCATCTTCATGGATTCGACGAGTGCGACGACCTGGCCGTCTTCGACCGCATCGCCCTCGGCGACCTGGAGTTTCCACAGGCTGCCGGACACCGGGCTGTCGACGCCGGTTTCGTTGGCGGCGAGTTCGGCGGTTTCGCTGACTTCGGGCGTGTGATCCTCGAAGGTGAATTGGCCGTTGGCCCGCCAGCGCGCCATTTCCTCCTGAAAGGCCTGCTCGCGCTGGTCGCGGAACGCGGCGATTTCGTCGCGCACCGGTTCGAGCTGTGCTTCGTGCTCGGCCAGCGAGAACTTGACTGTCTCGGTCTTCAGGTCAAAACGCCCGTGGATGAACTCGCGCCGGATTTCGGTGAGTTCGTCGTGGCTGACTTCATAGAAGCGCAGCTGATCGAAGAAACGCAGCAGCCACGGATTTTCGAAATGGCGGGTTTCGCGGTAGCGATTCCACATCTGCAATGTGCGCCCGACGAACTGGTAGCCGCCGGGGCCTTCCATGCCGTACACGCACAGATAGGCCCCGCCGATACCCACCGAGTTTTCCGCCGTCCAGGTCCGGGCCGGGTTGTACTTGGTGGTGACCAGGCGCTGGCGCGGATCGAGCGGGGTGGCGACCGGCGCGCCGAGATAGACATCGCCGAGGCCCATGACCAGATAGCGTGCATTGAACAGGATGTCGCGGGTATCCTGATGGCTTTCCAGGCCGTTGATGCGCTTGATGAAATCCAGGTTGCTGGGGCACCAGGGCGCGTCCGGTCGCACGCTGCGCTGATACTTATCGATGGCTTCCTGGCAGGCCGGATCGTCCCAGGACAACGGCAGATGCACGACCCGCGATTCGATGGTCAGATCTTCCACGTCGCGCAGCTCGCGCTCGGCCGTTTCCAGATGCGCGAGCAGCGTATCGAGCGCGAGCACGTCGGGGTTGTAGTGAATCTGTAGCGAGCGGATACCGGGCGTGAGTTCGGCCATGCCGTCGAGCGGGTTTTTCTGGAGCCACAGCATCCAGGCATGGGCCCGAAAACGCAGGGCGATCTCGAGCTGCATTTCGCCGAACTCGATTAGCAGGAACTCGTCGCCGGCACGACGATACACCAGCCGCTCGCCGGCGGTATCGGCGTCCAGCTCGCGCAGAATCGGGCTGTCGCGGTCTTCGGCGAACGCCGGCTTCGGTGTGGCTGCCAGCGTATCCAGTACCGTTTGCTGGCGCTCGTCGATGGCGCGCGCGGTGTCCAGAGACACGGGCACGAAGCGTACGGTATCGCCCGCGGCCAGTTGACCGAGTTTCCAGCGCTCGGCGCGTACCGAGGTGGCCGGGCAGACAAAACCACCCAGCGAGGGGCCGTCCGGGCCGAGGATGACCGGCATATCGCCGGTGAAATCGATGGTGCCGAAAGCGTAGGCGTTGTCGTGGATATTGGAGGGGTGCAGGCCGGCCTCGCCGCCGTCCTCGCGAGCCCATTCCGGGCGCGGCCCGTTCAGGCGCACGCCGGTGCGGTTGGAATTGAAATGCACTTCCCAGTCGGCGGCGAAGATGGTGTCGACGTCGTCTTCGGTAAAGAAATCGGGCGCGCCGTGCGGGCCGTAGAGCACGGCGATCTGCCAGTGACGGCCGGTTTCGTTCGGGCTGCCGTATTCCGGCTGCAGCTCGGGGGCAAGCGTTTTCGGTTCGATCGCATCGAGTGGCGCCAGCGGCAAGACGTCGCCGCTACGCAGGGCGCGGCCGGCGTGGCCGCCGAACTGGCCGAGGGTGAAGGTCGAACGCGAGCCCAGATAGGCGGGGCAGTCGATCCCGCCGCGAATGAGCAGATAACAGCGCGCGCCGCCCTCGATCTTGCCGAGCTTGAGTTCGGCGCCGGCGGCGACATCGAGCACCTGCCAGTTGGCGACCGTATCGCCATCGAGGGTGGCATCGATCGGCGGGCCGGCGAGCACGATCTGGGTGGCGCGATTGAAGCGTAGCTGCGGACCGGTGAGGGTGATTTCCAGCCCGGCGGCATCGGCTGCGTTGTCGAGCAGGCGGTTGCCAAGCTTGAATGACCAGTCGTCGAAGGGCCCCGAGGGCGGCACGCCCACGTCCCAGTGGCCGGTACGGCCGGGCACGTCCTGAATGGTGGTCATGGTGCCGGCATCGAGCACTTCGATGGTCGGCGGTGCCCATGCCAGATCGGCCAGCCAGCGGGTATGGATATCGGCATCGGCAAAGCGCGTATCGCGCAGCACATGGGCCAGCCAGGTGCGGTTGGTCTCGATACCGTAGACCGCGCTTGCTTCCAGCGTTTCGGCCAGCCGTGCCCGTGCTGTATCGCGATCGTCCGCGTGCACAATCACCTTGGCCAGCATGGGGTCGAACAGCGGCGAGATTCCCAGGCCGGCCTCGATGGAATGATCGATACGCAGATCGTCGCCCTCGGGGAATTCGACCTGCGTGAGCAGCCCGGCACTGGGACGAAAATCCTGGTGCGGGTCTTCGGCATAGAGGCGTGCTTGAATGGCATGGCCGCGTGGGGCGAGATCGGCGGTGAGCGCGTCGAGATTGCCCAGTTCGGCCGCACCCAGACGCACCATCCAGTCGACGATATCCACGCCGTAGACTTTTTCGGTTACGCCGTGCTCGACCTGCAGGCGCGTGTTCATCTCCAGAAAGAAGAAATCTTCGCGCGTGGCGTCGTAGATGAATTCCACGGTGCCGGCGCTTCGGTAGTTCACCGCTTCGCCCAGGCGTACGGCGGTGTCGAGCAGGGCGCTGCGTATGGTTTCGGGCAGCGCCGGGGCGGGGCATTCTTCCAGCACCTTCTGGTTGCGGCGCTGGGTCGAGCAGTCCCGCTCGCCGATCGCGGCAACCTTGCCGTTGCCGTCGCCAAAGATCTGGACTTCCAGATGGCGGGCCTTGGCGATATAGGCTTCGACGAATACGCCGGCGTCGCCGAAGTTGCGCTGGCCCAGCCCGCGTACGGAATCGAAGGCGCGCGCCAGTTCGGCTTCGGTCTCGCAGACCTGCATGCCAATACCGCCACCGCCCGCGGTGGACTTGAGCATGACCGGATAGCCAATGGCGTCGGCCTCGCGCCGGGCCTGTTCGACATCATCGAGCAGCCCCGAACCGGGCACCAGCGGTACCTTGGCATTTTCAGCCAGCTTGCGGGCCTCGTGCTTCAAACCGAAGGCATGAACCTGTTCGGCGGTCGGGCCGAGAAAGACCACGCCGGCTTTTTCGCAGGCGGCGATGAAGTCTTCGTTTTCCGATAGAAAGCCATAGCCGGGATGGATCGCCTGCGCCCCCGCTTCGGCTGCGATAGCCAGTAGGCGATCGCGATCGAGATAGGTATCGGTCGCGCCACCGCTGCCCAGCGAGTAGGCCTCGTCGGCTTCCTGGACGAACAGGGCGTCGCGGTCGGCTTCGGCATAGACGGCGACCGATGCCACGCCGAGCGCCTTGAGGCTGCGCTGGATACGACGGGCGATAGCGCCACGGTTGGCGATCAGGACTTTGGAAAACATAGGGCAATGCCTTCAACGGCGGGTCGTCCCGCGGTTTGTCATCGACGGCGCGGGTCGTCCCGGCGCCGGATCCTCACGGCCTGGCCGATCAGTCCCAGACGAGCACTTCCAGGGGCGTTGGGTTGAAGCCGCTGCAGGGGTTGTTGAGCTGGGGGCAGTTGGAGATGAGTACGACCACGTCCATTTCGGCGACCATTTCCACGTACTTGCCGGGCCCGGAAATGCCGTCGTCGAAGTAGAGTTCGCCGTTGGCGGTGACCGGCACGTTCATGAAGAAATTGATGTTGTGGGCAATGTCGCGCTTGGTGATGCCGTATTCCGGATAGTTGGCGATCGCCAGCATCCAGTTGTCGCGACAGGAATGCATATGGCGCTTTTCCAGGTCGTAGCGCACCGTGTTCGATTCGCTGGCACAGGCACCGCCGAGCGTGTCGTGGCGGCCGCAGGTATCGGCGTTGATGGTGAGCATTACGTTGTTGAGGTTCGAGCGCAGCTCCGTGCCGGTGGTTAGATAGACCTTGCCCTGTTCGCGCACGGTATCGACGGCGCTATAGCGCTCGGACGGGTCGTTGGCGTTGAAGAACAGCGTATCGGCGGCTTCATTGCCTTCGACATCGACGATACGAATCGTCTGGCCTTTTTTTATGGTGCCGATGTAATGATCGCCGGCATCGATGAGCTGGCGAAAGACGGCGTTTTCCTCGCGTTGCTGGCTTGCGATGGTCATGGGTGCTCCTTGTCGTATCGTGGGCTTCAGGCCGCGCCGAGGTAGTACAGGCGGTTGTTCTCGAAGCCGCGGGCGTTTTCGTCGCAGTGGGTCAGGCAGACATCGTCGGCGGCCACGGGCGCCGCTTCGGCCAGCGCGATATCCACGCCGCGCTTGGGATATTCGGCGGCCGGGTCGAGCGGGTGCGGGCAGGTATGCAAGGCCACCAGCGTGTCCATCTCGAAGCGCAGCGTGACCGCGTCTCCGGCTTTGCAATGCCCGGTCACGAAGGACAGATTGCCCTCGTCATCGGCGGCGACCTTGCTGAACAGGTTCAGGTTCGCTGCCAGGTCGCGCTTGCCCAGTCCGTATTTGGCCAGCTCGATCAGAAAGCTGTCGTGGCCGGTCTGGGTGCGGTCGTTGAGCGCGGACTGGAAGCTCACCGGCTGCCAGCCTTTGTCGATGAGATGGCGTTCGTGCAGGTTGCCGCCGACCGCATCGTGCCAGCCCAGATCGTCTTCAACGATGGAGGCAAAGATGCGGCCCATATCGGAATACAGGCAGTTGCCGCGGGTAAGCTTGAAGGTGTGCTGACACTTCAGGCTGTCCGGCAGGTTCAGCCGCTCGAGCAGGTTTTCCGGGTTGTACATCAGCATGCCGACATTCGTGTCGGGCTCGGTGGCGGTCAGTGTCATGGTGGTGCCACGGCGCAGGCGCAGTGACCAGTGCTGCCCGCCGGGCAGATGAGTGGAATAGGCGGTATCGCTCATGCGTGCATGTCCTCCTGGAGTTTCTTGGCCTGGGAAGGCGCGTCCTCGCGGTTGCGGTCCACGTCCAGGTCGTAGGTGATGGTGGCGCCGTACGCCTGGGGCGCCTGCGGATCGTCACGCCACTTGTCGAAGACCCACACGCGCGTACCCAGCGCGAAGGCTTCTTCGATGTCGTGGGTGATCATGAAGATGGTGAGTTTCTGTTCGCGCCAGAGCTTGCCGACGAGTTCGTGCATGTCCTGGCGGATACCCGGATCGAGCGCGCCGAACGGCTCGTCGAGCAGCAGGATGCGCGGTTTCATCATCAGTGCCTGGGCAATGGCCAGACGCTGCTGCATGCCACCGGACAGCTCATGCGGATACTTGTCGAGCGCATGCTGCAGGCCCACCTGGGTGAGCCGTTCCATGGCCGCTTCACGCGCTTTGCGCCGCCCGGGGCCGAACAGCTTGCCGAACACGCGCGAACGCGACAGTTCTTCCGCGATGATGGTGTTGCCGAGCACGGTGAGGTGCGGGAATACCGAATAACGCTGAAACACCACGCCGCGATCGGGGCCGGGTTCGCCGGGAATGGGTTTATCGTCGACCCGCAGCTGGCCCTTGGTGATCGACTCCGTACCCAGCATCATTTTCAGAAATGTGGTCTTGCCACAGCCGGAGGCGCCGACGACGGTGACGAACTCGCCGGGTTCGACGCTGAAATTCAGGCGTTCCAGCACCACGTCGTCGCCGTAGTGTTTTTCCAGCCCTTTGGCTTCTACGAGACTCATCAGGATTTGCCCTCGTCGACGTGGTACCAGGGGAACGACAGGCGCGAGATCCATAGCAGCGCCTGATCGATCAGGAACGCCAACAGGGTGATCCAGGCCACATACGGCAGGATCACGTCCATCGACAGATAGCGGCGCACCAAAAAGATGCGATAGCCCAGGCCGTCCTGGGCCGCGATGGCTTCGGCGGCGATCAGAAACAGCCAGGCGCTGCCCAGCGCCAGCCGGGTGGCGGAAATCAGTCGGGGTGTGAGCTGGGGTAGCAGCACGCGCAGCATGACCTGCCAGGAATTGGCGCCCAGCGTTTGTGCCTTGATGCGCTGCTCGTCGGGCAGGCGCAGCGCCTCGCCGGTGAGATCGCGAATCAGAAACGGCGTGATGCCGACGATGATCAGCACCACCTTGGCCAGCTCGCCGGTGCCGAACACAATGAACAGAATTGGCAGTACCGCCAGCGGTGGAATCAGCGACACCACGGTGATCAAGGGCGAAAACGGTGCCCGGAACAACGGCAGGCCGCCGCTGAACAGGCCGAACACCAGGGCTGCGAAGGCGCTGATACCGACGCCAATGCCCAGCCGCTTCAAGCTGGCGGCGGTATCCGCCCATAGCGGTATGCTGCCGGTGCGCACGTTCGCCTCGGTGGCCAGGCCGTGCATGGTATCGGCCATCTTGGCCGGCGAGGGCAGCAGACGGTCGTTGGGATTCTCGGCCAGCCGTGCACTGGACGCGCTCAGATAGACGAAGGCGATCAGCAAAAACGGTAACAGCGCGAGGGCGACGCGCGCGGGGCGCGCCGGCTTGAGGTTGATCAAGCGCTTCATGGATGCAGTCCTTGGAATTCGGCCGAAAGGGCGGCGCCCGTGTTTACGGACGCCGCACAAGCAACGTGACTAGTGCGATTCGGCGTAGTCTTCGGCGAAGCTCGGGTCGAAGCGCATCATCACGTTGGACTCGCTGCCATAAACGCCGGCCGGCGATTCGATGCCGACGAAATCCGGGCCGGGCGCGGCCGGGCCGAGTAGACCGTGATCGAAGCTGAACTCGGCAATACGCTGCATGTTGTCGAGCAGTTCTTCGCTGTTCATCAGTTCGGCGGCTTCGGCCGGATCGGTATACAGATACGTGGCTTCGAGCTGGCGCTTGTAGTTGTCCATGGTCGTGCCCGCGGCTTCGGCCATGGCGGTCAGCGCGGCTTCGTCGCCGTCGGCGATATGCTGCATCACCTCGTACCAGGCACCGACCATGGCCTTGCCGAAGTCGGGGTTGGCTTCGAGGGTCTGCGTATTCACGACCAGCATGTCGAGGATCTCACGCGGAGTCTGCTGCGAGGTGTAGACGAGGTTGCTGTTGGGCATTTCGTCGATGGCCTGCAACTGCGGGTTCCAGGTCACCACCGCATCGACATCGTCGTTGGCATAAACACCCACCATGTCGGCATCTGTCGTGTTTACGGTGCTGATATCCCGCTCGGACAGGCCGACCGATTGCAGTGCACGGGCCAGGAAGTAGTGAGAGACACTGAACTGGACCAGATTGACCTGACGCCCTTCGATATCTTCGAGCGAATCGGCATCCTTGAGAATGATGCCGTCGTTACCGTCGGAATAATCGTTGATGATCAGGGCGGTCGAGTCGACACCGGAGGCCGCCGGAATCGTGAGCGTATCCATATTGGTGATCGCGCAGCCGTCCATGTTGCCGGAGGTGTACTGGTTCACCGATTCGATATAGTCGTTGATCTGAACCAGATCGACCGAGATGTCGTACTTGTCGGCCCACTTCTTCATGATGCCGGAGCTTTCGGCGTAGCTCCAAGGCATCCAGCCGGCATAGATCGACCAGCAGACACGGAAATTGTCCTTGGCCTGGGCAGCGCCCAACGGCACCAGCGATACAGCGAGCACGGCAAGAAGTGCAAACAGGCGGGAAGTGCGGGGCATGGCGGTCTCCAACTTCGGCGAATGACACAGGGGGTACCGGACGCAGTCGAACTGCTTGGTGACCTCCCGGGCTTTTGTCCCGCCGTGTAACCTGCGCCGGCCCTGCCGGTCAGGTCGATCGCTCTCGGACCAGTCACCGACGCTTGTTTTTCGCGCCGATCGGAACCCTAGCCATCTATTGGAAACTGATTGTGGGGCAGCCCATGCTGCCGATACCCGATTAACTCGTTGGGTGCAACGATGCAGGAACCTTGCCATTCCGCATGGAAGTTGCCGAATCAGGCGCTTGCAAAGCGCGTGGCCATTGCCTGCCGGTCAGGCTGGCCATGTTTGGAAAAGTTGCACCAAAACGGGGCGCAACAGACGCGCATCAATCCTGTGAGCGTTCCACCCGCAGGTGTTGGGCCCGCATGTGCCGAGCAAGATCGACCAGTTCGCCGAGGTTATCGACGACGGCATCGGGCCGGTGCGGGTGGCGCACCGTGCCGGGAAAGATCTTGTCAATCCATGCCTGATCCCAGCCGGCGCCGTTGTAGAACACAGCCGTCACGCCGGCGCGCTTGGCCGCGATGACATCGGTGGTGGAGTCGCCCACGTACCAGACGTGCTCGCCCGCGCCCCGGCCCAGTTGTTCGAGTGCCTTGAGCAACAGATCGGGATGTGGTTTTCGATGCGGCACATCGTTGCCGCAGGTCATCGCGTCGAACAGATCTTCCCACCCGGTGTCGTCCACGATCGCCAGTTCGTGGTTCATGAACTCGCGATTACGGTTCGAGATCAGCCCCAGGGTGATATCGAGTTCGCGCAGCGCTTGCAGATTGACGCGCGTGTCCGGCTCGAGTGGTGTGACTTCGCCCACGTACTTGCGATACGACTCGTCGAAGGCGCCGTGTGCGCGGCGCTTGGCGTCGGGGTTATCGCCGAATAGCACCTCGAAGATGTCGGTGCGAGAAATCTTGCGCTCGGCGACGATACGCGGATGCAGGGCCTGGTTATCGCGCACATACTTGACCAGCTTTGCATCCTCGACCGTCTTGGATTGGTCCGGGGCAAGCAGATGTTCGAGCAAGCCGAGTTCCTCCAGACGCGGCAGCACATCGTCGACTGCGTGATACATCGCATCGTGTGTATCGACGAGCGTGGCGTGCCAATCGATCAGAATCACGCACGGATCGGCGGTGGGTAGCTGGAGGATGCTCATAAGCGCTCGATACTCGATGTGACAGCAAGACGGCTATTGTGCCGCAAGCGTGTGGGTCACAGCTCAATGCTCGACGTCGTCGGCATCCGTGTTGTCTTCGATTTGTAGCGAAGCCAGACGCTGGCTGAGGTCGGCATGCTCTGCCTGCAGGCGTGCGAGATCGTCGATTGCCTGTACGTCCAGCGACGTTGTCGTTTGCGCGGCGAGCGTACGTAGCGCGGTCAGTGGTTGATGGGCGAAGCTGCGCCGATAGAGTTCGCGCATCTCGCGAGCATATATATCGTCGCGCGCTTCGTAAGCCGGGCGTGCATCGATCACCGCCTGTTCATGTGCGATTTCCTGGGCGTTGGCCTCGGCCTGACTTTCGGCCGTGTGGCGTGCCTGTTCCGCATTTTCGCGTCGTTGTCGCAGTTCGCCAGCGCGTGCGAGTTGTTCCCAGTAACGGGCGAGAACGCGTTCATGCTCGTGCAGGAGCGTGGAAACGCGCTCGATGTTCTCTTCGAGCCAGGCCGGCATATCGTTAAGCAGGCTGTAGTCGGCGTAGGCATTGTTGAAATCGACGATATCGGCGATCCAGTTATCGATACGGCGAGCCCAGCCCCAGCGTGTGTACTCCTGGGTGGCGTATCCGCGCTTCAACAAATAGACGAACAGCGGATCATTTTCATAAGCTTGGCGTTTGGCATCGCGTTCGCTGCGGGCGTCGGCCAAACGCGTTTCGAGTTCGCCCAAGGTCTGGCGCGAGCGTTCGTAGGCCTGGGCCGCTTCGCGGTAATCGGCGTCGGCCTGAAGTTCGGCTTCGATATCGGCGCGTAGCTGTTCATACGCCGCTTCGGCCGCGGCAGCCTGTTGCCGGGCTTTGTTCAGAGCTTCGTTGCGCAGGCGCTCACGGGCGTCGCGTTCGCGCAACACACGTTCGATTTCGTCCCCGAACTGGCGACGTTGCGCGTCTAGCTCGCGCATGCGTCGATCGCTGCGGGTCAACTCGCCCGTAATCTCACCGGCGGCCAGGCTGCGCGCGCGTAATTCGGCGAATTGTTGCCATAGTTCGTTTTGCCGGACTTCGTTGGTCCCAAGGCGCGAACGCCGGGCGGCGACACGTTCGGCAATCGTTTGGGATTCGACCACGTATCAACGCTCTTGCCTGGGTACGTCAGCCGCGGGCGTGACCAGACGCACATAGAATCGCGCCAGGGCGGCAGCGAGCCTGCGCGCGGGGCGGTAGGTCAG
Organism: Salinisphaera shabanensis E1L3A; assembly: GCF_000215955.2. Lineage (GTDB taxonomy): Bacteria > Pseudomonadota > Gammaproteobacteria > Nevskiales > Salinisphaeraceae > Salinisphaera > Salinisphaera shabanensis. Next base: position 21,081 of record NZ_AFNV02000029.1, on the reverse strand, counting down.
ACGGCGTGCCATATGCTGTTCGATCGCGGAATCGAGCGTGTCGGTATCGATCGCGATGCCTTGTGCCTTGTAGAGCTGCACCAAGCGTTCACGCAACGCACGACGGCGCGAGTCGTAATCGCTGGCCTGATCGAGCGTATCGGCACGCCGACGCATGCGATCAGCGATATCCATAACCACCAGGCTGTCCTCCAGACCGGGCCGGGACATGTCGGGATCGCTCATGGACTATGCGGGTTTTTCGGTTCTTCGTGCAGCAGGCGGCTATAGCGTGCTTTGCCGGCCTCGACCAGACGCGCGATTTCGTCGCCGTTGTCGGTCGCGAGCTGTCGCATTTCGCGGGTGGTTTCGTAGGTGCGCTGCTGGTAATCGGCGATGGCATCGACCAGTTTTTCCACGCTTTCGGCGCGTAGTGACGGGCCATAGCCGGCACGCGTGCCCTGCATGAGAACGTCATCGCCGACATTGGCTAGCGTTTCGATCGATTCGTTCATGCCCTGTTTCATACGTTCGAGGGTCTGCGTGGACTCGTGCAAACCGCCAAGCGAAACGAAAGTCGCCGCCAGCGCTGTGAACACGCTTTCATTGGTACTGAAAAAGGCGACCGATTGTTCGTATACGCGTTCCTTGACGTCGCTGCTCTGCGATAGCCGGCCCAGGACGACGTGGGCCGGCCGTCGCAGCAGGATTAGCCGCATGGTTCGAGCCCGTGCTGTTGTAAGGCGCGGGCTCGGACCCATAAGAGCATCAGGGCGCTATCGCGTCTTGGCAGCGGTTCGAACGGGATCGATAACGCCTGGCATGGCTCGGGCGTGATAGGCCATCGGTTGATCGTCTGCTGGCCCGGCGGGGCAGCGCCGGCCGGAACCCCCGATCAGCGGCGGTCAAACAGCCACCGTTATGCCGGGCAGTTGGCCCGGCAATCCGGGAGTCCTTCCAAGCCCCGCGAGGCCTGGGACACAGGCCGTAGCATTGCCGCCTTACGTTGGTCGGCTCAGCTTGCCGCACTCTGTTTTTCGCGAATGAACGCTTCGACCAAGTCGAGCAGAATACGCGCGCTTTCGGTCTGGTAGGCGTCGACTTCGTCGCCCGTTTCCAACGTATGCGCACTGAGCTCCTGCTCTTGCGGGTCTTCGCCTTCTTCGCTTTCTTCGAAGGCGGCATAGTTTTCGAACGGTTGCTCGCCGGTCGCCTTGCGATGAACATTGGCGAGTTTCAGGCTCTGCTGCTTGAGCGTTTCCTGTTCGGCGCGGCGCTCTTCCAGATTGAGCGAAACGCGGGTCTTTTCACTCTGCTGGCGAGCCAGCCGAATACGGTCGACGCGATACTGGTAGTCCGGGTCGTTCTCGATACGCAAGGTGTGGCCGCGTTTGAGCGTGTCCAGCAGCTGCACGATCTCATCCGAATAAGGGAACGTGGTCGGTTTGATGCGATCCCAGGGCAGGGCATTGGGCAGTGCGCTTTCGCCGATCTTGCTCGGATCGATCGCGGCCGGGAACGTCAGGTCGGGGGTCACGCCGCGATCCTGGGTGGACTCGCCGGACACGCGGTAGAACTTCGCCTGGGTCAGTTTGATCTGGCCCTCGGAAAGCGGCATTAGCGTCTGCACCGTGCCTTTGCCGAAAGTCTGGCCACCGAGCACGATCGCGCGGCCGTAGTCCTGTAGTGCGCCAGCCACGATCTCGGACGCCGACGCGGATAGGCGGTTGACCATCACGGCCAGCGGCCCGTCATAGAGCGGGCCATCGTTGCGATCGCCCAGTACCTGAACGTTGCCGTCGGCGTCGCGAATCTGTACCACGGGCACCGAATTCATGAACAGCCCGGTGAGCTTCATGGCTTCGCCGAGCGCACCGCCGCCGTTGTTGCGCAGGTCAAGCACGATGCCGGCCAGGTCTTCGTTCTTCTTGAGTTCCTCGACCAGGTTCTTAACGTCCTTGGCGGTGCCGTTATAGAACGAGGGCAGCGTGATCAGGCCCACATCGACGGTCTGGCCGCCGCGTTCGATTTCGATGATCTGTTTACGGGCCGCCTGGTCCTTGAGTTCGATCTTGTCGCGAACGAGTACGACCGTCTTGGTCTGGCTGCCGTCCTGCGACGAAATCTGCAGACGCACGGTGCTGCCTTTCTCGCCCCGGATGAGCTGGACCGTCTCGTCCAGACGCATGCCGACCACGTCGGTGAACTCGCCGCTTTCGCCCTGGCCCACGGCGATGATCTGGTCCGTGGGCTTGAGCTTGCCTGACTTCGCGGCCGGGCCGCCCGGGATCAGGCGCACTAGCTCGGCATAGCCATTCTTGGAACGTAGCTCGGCGCCGATCCCCTGCAGCTGCAGGTTCATATCGATATTGAAATCTTCCGAGCGCCGTGGCGAGAAATAGTCGGTATGCGGATCGTAGCTGTGCGTATAGGCATCCATATAAGCCGAAAATGCATCCATCGGCTCGGTCTGGCGCAGCTGCTTGAGTTCGTTGGAGTAACGCTGGGTGAGGCGTTTTTCGACCTCGGCCTCGTCGAGATCGTTGAGTCTGAGATTGATCAGCTGGTTCTCGAGCTGCTTCGTCCATAGCGCTTCGCGCTCGGCCGCATTGGCCGGCCAGGGGGCGTTTTCTCGATCGATTTCGAAGCTCTCGTCATCGTCGATGTTCAGGCTGTCGATACCCTGTTCGATACGATCCAGCGCCCACTGGTCGATCTGGATGCGACGCTTTTGATACGTGTTGTAGATATCGAAGGCGGCGCGGGTCTGACCCTGCTTGAGCTCGTCGTCGAGCGCGTGTTCGTACTTGTCGCGCAGGCGGTCGATATCGGATTGCAGAAAGACACCGCGGGTGCCGTCCAGCTCGTCCAGATAGGCGTTGAAGAACTTTTCCGAGAACGCGTCGTTGAGCTCTACCTTGTTGTAGTGGTTTTGCTGCAGCTGCTTGACGATCTCGCGGTCGATTTCGCCTTGATTATCCTCGGGCACCAGTGGGGAATAGCCCTCGGCAGTACCGCCGCCGGCGTCGGGCACCGGTTCGGGGTCGGCCGGAGAGTCGGCCGCGCAGCCGGTCTGCGCGAACACGAACAGGGCAATCAGAAACAGCAGGGCAAGCTTGCGCATGAAGGAACTCATTAATTGGCCGGCGTCGGCTGCATGGTCCGCCGGCGCGGCGCCCGGGGCAGCCGCAGGCTTAAACAGTTGTCGCCATTGTTGCCATTATGGCGTATCGCTTTCACGATACACGAATTATTCGTGACGGCCGGTACGAAACATAGGATGTACCGGCTGTCACTGGGTCGATACCGGTGCATGCAAACCCGAACATTTGCCATCGCAAATCGTTTTTGTGACGGCAGCGCCCGTATGACCATGCGAATGATGGGGTTGGTTTACGTAAACTCGCGTCGGTAACCGATATTTCACGATTCGAATCATGCCCGCGTGCAAGGGCCGGGCGCAATGCCGACGTGGCCTGGGCCCGGGTAGTGCAACGCGAAGCGCGGCATCAACCCCATACCAGGCGCAGCGCCGGCAATAGCAGAATCAATGCCAGGGCCCGTGCAAACGTCTTCTGGTTGATTTTATAGTGCAGCCGGTTGCCGACCAGCAGCCCAAGCGCGATGCCAGGCACGGTCAGAAGCGCCATGAGCGCCAGTTCGCCGGTGAGCAGTCCTAGCTGGAAGTAGACGATGTTCTGCGTGATCGTGCCGCAGAAAAACGCGAGCGTGAGTACCGATCGAGCGATCTGTTTGGGATAGCGCAGGCTCACATAGATCAATAGCGGAATCGGCGATACGCCGACCGCCCCCACGATCACACCGGAGACAGCGCCGCAGCCGAATAGAAAACCAGCCTCGCGCGGTGAGCGCGGCGGTGCGTGCTCTGGGGTGGGCGTACGCCAGAGCATGAGTCCGACATAAACGAGTATCGCCATGCCCAGCCCGCGGCGCAGCAGCTCGGCCGGCAGAATCGCCAGTAACTGGCCGCCCACGACGATGCCCAGCGACAGGCCGAGCGCGGCCACCGGCCCGCGACGCCAGTCCATTTCGTGGCGGGTCAGCCAGGTGAGCATCAGATTGGGCACGAGCACGACCATCGCCACGGTCGCGATCACATCACGAAACGGAAACAGCATCACCAACAAAGACACGGTCAGCGTGCCCGAGCCAAAGCCGGTCATGCCCTGCGCGCAGGCACCGGCGAATGCGGCAAGGTTGAATAACAGAATCTGCACGGTCGTCCTGATCTGCTGATGCCGGCGGCGCCGGCTCTGAAGGTCGTTGCAAGCGAGTGCGATGCGCGTGGGAGGGTAAACGTTTGCCGCTTTCGCGTCGTCCCTGGATCGGTGCTTTTATCCACTCGGTGCAGGAAATGCGCGGCGCGGGGCTGTCGACGAGGCGCGACTGCGATGCCGGCCGGCGCCGGCGCTGCTGGAACGTCTAGAATGCGGCTCTGAGATTCCTTCGTGAGTTGTCGGATTGCGCTGGCACCGTCTGCAATACCTTATCGCTTTTGATCGGTTCGCCGACGCGCTGCGCGTGTTCGTCGCGCTTGCCGGGGTGATGCTTTATGCGGGGCTTGGCGACAACGTGCATGAGCTGATCCCGCTCATGCTTGGCGTGATCGCGGCCGCAATTGCCGAAACCGACGATAGCTGGCGTCGGCGCGCCAGTGCATTGGCGGTGACGTTGCTGTGTTTTGCAGCCGCCGCGTTGATCGTGCAGTTGCTGTTCGAGCGCGCGTTTTTATTCGGCGTGGCGTTGGCGCTCGGCCCGTTTTTGCTGGTGATGATGGGCTCGGCGAGCCCGCGCTATGCAACCATCAGCAATGCCACGCTACTGCTGGCTGTCTACGGCATGATCGGACGCGATCAGCATGCCGTGGCCGATGCGTTCTGGCATCAGCCGGCGCTGCTCGTCGCCGGTGCCGGCTGGTACGGGGTGTTGTCGTTGTTATGGAACGCGCTGTTCGTACACCGGCCGGTACGCCAGGCCCTGGCCAAGCTCTACGACGCGCTCGGCGATTATCTCGACTGCAAGGCACGCCTTTTCGAGCCCAGCCGCGGTCTGGATATCGCCGCCTGTCGCAATGCGCTGGCCCACGCCAATGCGCGGGTGGTGGGCGCACTCAACGATACCCGCCTGGCGCTTATCGACCGGCTCGACGGGCGTCGCTCGCGCTCTGCAATGGACGAAAACCTGCGGCTTTATCTGGCGGCACAGGATATTCACGAGCGGGCGGCGTCCTCGCATCATCCCTATTCGCGATTGACGCAGGCCTTCTTTCATAGCGACCTGATGTTTCGTGCGCAACGGCTCGTTACCGCGGTGGGTATGGCCTGTCGTGAGCGCGGCGCGGCGCTGCGCTACCAGGCAACGCAAGGCTTTTCGCGGCTGTATACGGCCCGCTCGGAATTCGATGCCGCGCTCGCCTATCAGCGCGAGCGCGAAGACGCCCCCGGGCGCGAGTTGCTCGCGGTAGTCGAGGAGCTGGCGGAAAATCTCGATACCCTGGCCGAGCGTGTGGTGACGTCCGAAGCGCCGGCCGAGCAGACGGTCGAACGGCGTCTTCAGAACCCGGCGCCCGCGACGTTTGCCGAAGGGTTGCGTCGTATAGTGGTCGAGTTCACGCCCGCGTCCGCGCGTTTTCGCCACGGCCTGCGGTTGGGACTGGCGATGCTGGTCGGCTATGCGGTGCTCAAGATCGTGCATCCGGAGCAGGGCTACTGGATTTTGTTGACGGTGATGCTGGTGTGCCAGCCTGACTATGGCGCGACCCGGCAGCGTGCGATTCAGCGCGTGGGCGGAACCGTGCTCGGCCTGGTCGTGGGCTGGGCGCTACTCAAGCTTTTCCCGGCCACCGAAATACAGCTGCTGCTCACGATTGCGGCCGGGGTTACATTTTTCGCCACCCGCTTTCGGCGTTATGTCATCGCAGCGGCGGCTATCAGTGTGCTTGTGCTGCTGGCGTTCAATCAGGTCGGCAACGGCTTCGACCTGATCGTGCCGCGCTTGCTGGATACGGTCATCGGCGGCGCGATCGCTTTTGCCGCCATGCGCCTTGTGCTCCCGGACTGGCGTTCGCGTGAACTGCACCAGCGCCTGGCCGATGCGTTGGCTGCAGACGGTCGCTATCTGCGTGCGATTTTCGCCCAGTATCAAAGCGGCAAACGCGATGATCTGGACTACCGGGTCGCGCGCCGCGATGCGCATAATGCCGATGCTGCCGTGAGTACGCATGTGTCATCGGCGCTCAAGGATCCGCACGGCGCGCGCGCCGACAGCAAGCAGGCGCTGGCCGTGCTGGCCGGTGCGCAGACGCTGATTGCGCACCTGTCCACGCTTGGTGCGCACCGCCAGGTGCTGTCCACCCACGCTGGTAATACATTACTCGAGCAGGTGGCGGGCTATATCGCCGATACGCTGGAAGAGGCCGCGCATGCGCTCGTGCGCGGCGAGCCCATGCCGGTCGATAGCGAACACGAACAAAGCCTGCGCGACGCGCTTGCGGCCATGCCGCTGGGCGATATCGAACCCCAGCGTTTGATCAGCGCCCAGCTGGCTCAGCTGCTCGACGAACTGCCGCGGCTACGGCGGGTCGGTCAGGCGTTGGTGCGATAGCTGGGCCCGACTATTCGTCGTCGCCCGGCAGCGGCAACTGGGCGATATGAAATTCGCGCGCGACCTTGATCGTCGGGCGCAGAAGAAAATGCACAGAACCGAGCGTGAAGCACCAGGTCGCGGGAACCATCAGGCTTTCATAAAAGAACATGATCGAACCGACGAGGAAATACAGCGCAGCAAAAAAATCGTTGAGCGTGTACAGCTTTTCGTAGCGGCCGTAGACCCGGCGCTCCTCGTGGGTCGATGCGTGCTTGGGTTCGAACATGGCAGCCATGAATGGGCCCTCGTGTGATTTCGGTGTGAGTTAATCAGGTCCGACAGAACATAGATGAATTGCCGGCCCCACAATCAGCGTGACACGGCCCGGCGGGCCGAGCTCTTCGGCACGCACATCGACGAGCCGAACAGAGCAGGCTCGTCCGGGCCGCCGGCAAACAGCGGCTGACGCGGCGCCAGCGATCGGCCGGCGCGATCACACCGGCACGTCACCCAGGCAGTAGTACTTGGTTTCCAGGTATTCCTGCATACCGGCATGGGCACCCTCGCGCCCCAGGCCGGATTGCTTCATGCCACCAAAAGGCACATGCGGACCGGTGATATCCATGGTGTTTACACCGACCATGCCGTAATCGAGCCCGCGCATGAACTTGCGGATACGCGCATCCGAGTGGGTATGCACATAGGCGGCGAGGCCGTACTCGGTATCGTTGGCACTGGCGATGACCGCGTCGTCATCATCAAAGGCGCATACCGCGGCCAACGGCGCGAAGGCTTCTTCGGAAAAGATGCGCATTTCGGGCGTGATATCGGCGAGCAGAGTCGGCATGAAGAAGCGCGCGCCCGGCGCGTTGGCCTGGGCACGTCCGATCACGCGTGCGCCGTTATCCTCGGCGTCGTCGGCCAGCGCCTTGGCTTTTTCGACCGCGCGCTCGTGGATGAGCGGGCCGATATCGCTGGCTTCGTCGAAGCCGTTGCCGACGGCCAGCGCGTTCATGCGGTCAGCAAATCGCTCGACGAACTCGTCGTACAACGACCGATGCACGAACATTCGGTTTGCCGCCACGCAGTCCTGGCCGCTGGTCTGAAATCTGGCAGCGATTGCCGATTCCACCGCCGTGTCGAGATCGGCGTCTTCGCAGACGATCAACGGCGCATTGCCGCCCAGCTCCATCGACATGCGCTTGACCGTATCGGCCCCGTCACGCAGCAACTGGCGGCCGATCGGCGTCGAGCCGGTGAACGACAGGGCACGTACGCGTGTGTCGGCGCACAGCTTTTCGGAGACACGCTGGGCATCGCCGGTCACGACGTTGAATTCGCCGTCATCGAGCCCGGCCTGCTCGGCCAGGGCTGCCAGCGCCAGCGCCGAAAACGGGGTTTCGCTCGCCGGTTTGACCACTACCGTGCAGCCGGCCGCCAGCGCGGCCGCGGCCTTGCGGGTGATCATTGCCAACGGGAAATTCCAGGGTGTGATCACGCCGACCACGCCGACCGGTTCTTCGACCGTGCCGAGCGCCATGTCCGGGTTTTCGGCTGGGATATTCACGCCATTGCTGCGACGGCCTTGTTCGGCGAACCAGCGAATGAAGCTGGCCGCATAGTCGACTTCGCCGCGCGCCTCCGCGATCGGTTTGCCCTGTTCGCGCGTCATCAGCCGCGCCAGGGTTTCGCGGTTTTTCTGCATGCCGTCGTACCAGGCAAGAAGCTTGTCGGCGCGGGTGGTCACGGCCGTATCGCGCCAGCGCGCAAACGCGGCATCGGCGGCGTCGATCGCGCCCTGTAAACGCGCCGATTCCAGATCGGGAATATGGCCGATGGTTTCGCCGGTTGCCGGATCGTCGACCGCACGGGTCGCTTGCTCGGCGGCGTCGATCCAGCGGCCCCCGACATAGGCCTGTTCACGGAAAAGTTCGGTTTCGCTTGTCATGGCGTTGCCTTTGTCTTCGTGGGATAACCTCGACCTTGGGGCGAAAACAGCGTGTATCAAACTTAGCGTGCGAACCGGCCGCGTACCGCGTGCACGTGCGGGATTCGATCGGTGCGTACTATAACCACGCGTTGCGTATCCTCTGTGGCAGACGCGACCGTAGGAGAAGGCCTTCCCCATGCATGATATGGATGACAAACGCCCGCCCGCCTCGGAATTACTGAGGACGATACTGGCGCGACTGTTCGTGCAAGCCGAACAGGCCGTGCTGTTCGCCGACGGCGGCCGTCGCATCTGTTTCGCGAACCCGGCGGCGCTGTCGCTGTTCGGCTGTCAGGAAAGCGACATGATAGGGCGCAAGGCGAGTGACTTCTTTACCGAGGCGCAGGCGTTGCCGTCGGAGGACGTGCTACAAGCCAGTGCCGATCTGGGGCAGGGCTATCGCCGCTATCTGGGGCGTCGGCGGCGCGCCGATGGATCGACTTTCGATGCGCAGACGCTCGTTGCCACCATTCGCGATCCGCGACATGAGGAACTGTTGTATATCGAGGTCGTACACGATGTCAGCGTCTGGTCATGTTCCGATCAGGTATTGCATGCGCTGCGTCGTGTCGTGTTCGATCCCGGTCTGCCATTCGATGAGCGCCGTCGTGCCTTGCTGGCATTTGGCTGCGAACATTTCGGCACCCCGTATGGCGCTATCAGCGAGCTGGTCGATAATGAGCTGACAGTCATCGATGCCACCGGGCCGGACGACGGTTTTCATATCGGCGATGCCTTCAACCGTGGCGATACCTACTGTGACCATGCGATCGAGCGCAATGCGCCGTTTCGTCGTGATGGACTTACCTACAAGCACGTACCGCTGCGGCGATACGGCGATCGTGTCGAAGTCGGCTGTTATATCGGTTGCCCCATACCGATGGGGCGCAGGGTCTACGGCACGCTCTATTTCGCAGGGCACGAAGCAGATGGGCTGTTCGGCCAGGCAGACCTCGATCTGATCGCCGCGCTTGCGCAATGGGTCGGGCAGGAGATCGGGATCGAAAATAGCATTGTACTGCTGAAACAGGCGCGTGAGCAGTTTGGCCCGGCGACGGACGCGCTCACCGATTTAAGCGATCGTGACCGGCTCGAGCGCCAACTTCAGGATGAAATCGACCGGGCGCGCTCACGACAAGAGCCGGTGAGCGTGGCGTTATTGGCGGTCGATGATTTCGAAACGCTCGATGCGCAGCACGGACAAGGCGCCGGCGAGGCGGCCCTGGATCATGTCGCCGCGCTTTGCAACGAAACCCTGCGCGCGAGCGACCATGTCGGACGCTGGGACGACAACGAGCTTCTTCTACTGCTGCCCGATACCAGCCGGGCGCAGGCGCTGGTGACTATCGAGCGTTTGCTGCAAGCCCTGCGGGGGCAAGGCATGGTGAGCGAGGCTTGGCACGTGGATATCACGGCAAGCGCCGGCGTGGCGGAATCGAGCGGTGAAGACAGTGCGCAGATCATTATTCATCGCGCCGATATCGCGCGTCATCTTGCTCGATCCAACGGTCGGGGTCGGGTCGAAGCGGGCTGAAGCCCGAAGATGGCGCTCCCTACGAGACTCGAACTCGTGTTTTCGCCGTGAGAGGGCGACGTCCTGGACCGCTAGACGAAGGGAGCAGCGATCGGCCGCACAGTATAGCGGCGCGAACGTGTGGCTCAAGTGGTTTTCGCAAAATCGTACTCAGCCAAAGGCGGAAAAACCTTCGTTATAGACCCGCCAGAGGATCAGCAGTGCATAGATCGCGACCAGCCCGATACACACGTACGTGACCGTACGCGGGCCTTTACGTTCCGGGATCGGCTCGCCGCGCAGTCGGCGCAGGCGCTGAATGACAAGGTTGACTGCCAGCCAGCCGAGAAACGACAGCAGCAAAAGTCCGAAAAGAAGCTTCATGGCTAGCCGCCGAGCGGTTTCATCAGATTTTCGATGAACACGCCGGCCAGACGCGGCTCCATACACAGCGAGAACAGTACGCCATAGCCGGCGCCCCACAGGTGCGCGCTGTGGTTGATGTGGTCGTGCCCGAGCCGCCCGGCGTACAGGCCGTATGCAGTAAACAACCCGGCATAGACGATCGCCGGAATCGGAAAGAAGAACACGTAGATCGTCGACCAGGGCGCGATCAGCACGTACGCAAACAACACCGCCGATACGGCGCCGGACGCGCCGAGACTGCGATAACGGCTGTCGTTACGATGCTGGAGATAGCTCGGAACGATCGCCACCACCACACCGACGAGGTAAAAGAGCGCGAATCCCACGGCGCCGATATAGCGTTCGAAAAAGCCCTCGATCACACGCCCGAAGAAGAACAGCGTGATCATGTTGAACAGCAGATGCTGGCCGTCCGCATGAATGAAACCATGGGTGAGCAGGCGCTGGTACTCGCCGCGATTGACGGCTGGTGGCCAGAAGATCAGCCGCTCCATCATGTCGCGATTCTGGAAAGCGGTAAACGAAACAGCGCAGGTCAGCGCGATCAGCGCAATTGTGACGATCATCGAAACCCTTCCCGGACCGAAGAAATACGAGCACCTCTATCAGGCGCGCCTATGGTACGCGCGCTTTCGGTCGGCCAGGTGACGATGCCCGGGCTAGAAAGGGGACAGCCCGAAACGCTGCGGCAATGCCGGTTGATCGATCTTGCCGATTTGCGAGAAATCCGCCCGACCGAGAATCTGGTTGAGTTTGCGTGCATTGTTGAGGCTGCGCACCACGCGTATGCGCGATGGCTGACCGTCTTCACCGAGTTGCAGCACCCAGGCGAGAAAGCCGCTCGAACAATGAACGAGGCTGCCGATCGGGTATATGCCCTGGCGTTTCATATAGCGCTGTAGCCATTCGCGCTCGGCTTCGTCGCAGTTGTGATAGAGGGTGCGAAACACCTGCAGCGGCGTGCCCGCTTCGTGGGCGCCAATACCGCCACGACTTTTTACTTCGATCAGATCGACGATTCGCGCCGCGCGTGCCAACGACGCCAACGCGACCGGTAGTTGCGCGACATCGGCGTCGGTCGAGTTCAGGCATTCGATAACCGCGCGCCGGGCGCCACTGGCGGCCCATGAGCCGGCCGAACCGAGGGCTTCGATCAGTTCGCGATGGCTGTTGGTTGGTGCGCTCGGATCGGTAATCAGCGAATCAGCCGAAGCGGTCTGCGGGCCGGCCTGTCGGATATTGCCGAGATCGTGCACGAGCGCGGCGACGACAATATCGCGCAGATTGCGAACCAGCGTTTCGTCGTTCTGCACGAGATCGGCGAGACGGCCGGCAACGACAATACAGTGATGCAGCAACGCCGGTTGTTCGTTGAGACAGCACAGCGCATAAAGAAAGGTCGGACGGTCCTCGGCCAGCAGCGCGCAGAGCGTGTCCGCACATCGATACAGATCGTCGACCGGCAGTTCGCGCCCGTGACGCAACGCGATGGCCGTGACGCCAAGCGTGTGGGCAATATCGCGCAGGGGGCCGACCATCGACGTGGTGCTGGCATAAGGCGTTTTTTCCTGCTGGTCGAGACGAATCGCTACCGGCGATTCGGCGCCGCCGATGAACAGCCGTGAGGGCTGAATCATGTGATTACGGCCCTGACCGGCACGGAACGCGATCTCGCGCTCCATTTCGCGCAGCCATACCGGCACCTCGGTCAGCCGATTGCCGTCACGCTGTACGAACGAAAAGCCGACATAGGCATGGGCGTTTCGCTCCGCCATCTGGACATGGCGTACCACCGCCGACAGCGCCGATCGCGTGCCGTTGGGAAACTCGATGAATAGGGCAGCGACCTGCTGATCGCATTCGAGCAGCATGCCGGCACGTAGATCGATTTCGATACCGCAGCCGCCCAACGACAGATCCATCAGCCGCGCGTCGAGGGGGTTTCGGTCCTCGTACACCTGCAGCTGCACCAACGCACGCATGCCGCGAACCAGGCGAATACGCGTGGACTCGCGTTTGTTGGAAACATAAACCCGTTCGGGCTTGGCGATGACCAGCTCCGGCGGATCGGCTTCAATACTGAAGTTCTCGACCTCGATGCCGGTAAACAATAGCGCTTCCACACCCAGGCTGGCATGCAGGCGTACACCGGTGGCGAAGCGATCGCGCGGCAGACCGAGGACATCGATCATCAGACGAATGCGCTGGCCGCTGGCTTCGATACGGAATTCTTCGATATCAAAGCGCTCGCCGGTGGCCACGCATTCCAGCCGCAGATCGCAATACGGGCGCTGCTGCAGGGTCTCGAACGCGCTGGCTACTCGGTCACCGTCGTTGATTTCGATGCGGGGGGCGTCCTTCACTTCCATGCGCGACCTGGCTGACGTGTACCGATGCGTTTCGTTGTACCCGCACTATCGGCACCAGAAGCGCCGGGTTGAATGCTTCGACGCATCGGCGTCACGATTTGTTCTATCACTGGCCACGCTTGCTCAACGCCCGCGCGTAGCCGCGTGAGCGCGCCCGGCGGCGCCCAATACAGTACGCCCGATGCGCATGCCGGCAGCTCGGGCCGTCTCGCCTCGAGGTTTGAAATCGGCGTTGCGCGGGTCCAGCGCATAGAGATGACGGCCACCCTGCGGCGAGGTGGTGTAGTAATCGACACGATCCTCGGCCGGCACGTCGGCGCGCCGTTGCAGACGATAAAGCAGATAGGCACCCAGCACCACAAGAAAGGCGGTGTTGGTATAGAACAGCCCGTTCGGGCCGAGTTCGTCCATGGCGGTAGCGGCGACTACCGGACCAATGCAGCTGCCGATACCGTAGGCCAGCAGCAGGGTCGTGCTTGCGGCAGTGATTCGGTGGCTGGGCATCTGGTCGTTGGTAATTGCAACCGATACCGGGTAAAGCGCTGCCGACAGACCCATATAAAGACCGACCACCGCGATAAGGGCCACAGCATGCGTATTGCCCACGAATGGAATCGCGCCACTGGTCAGCGCAGCCACCGTCAGTACGGCCATGAGCACGCGCCGCCGATTGAACCGATCGCACAGCCGGCCGACCGGCCAGGCCAGCAGCATCGCCCCCACGATGGCGCTGGCCATGAACAAGGACAGCCGATCAGTGGGCAGCCCGATCCGGTCCGCATAGACCGGCGCCATCGAATAGAACGCGTTGACCAGCAAACCGGCGATCAACGCCCCGCTCACGCCGACCGGCGACAGGCGATAAAGCGCGAGCAGCGACACCCGCTCCGCGCCTTCGATCGTCGGCGCTTGCATACGGGTGAGCGACAGTGGCACCACCGCGATGGTCACCAGCATCGCCGCGAGCGTGAACGGGAAAACATTTTCCGGCGCGCTGACGTTGATCAGCAGCTGGCCGGACGCTGTCGAAAGAAAGAACACGATTTGGTAGACCGCGAACAGACGCGCCCGGTTGTCGTTGGTCGCCCGGCTCGAGAACCAGCTTTCCATGACGATCATCAAGCCGGCCATGGCAAAGCCGGCGAAGGCGCGCAGCGCAGCCCATAGCGGCGCATTCACCGCGAGCGGGTAGATCTGGATCGTGACCCCGAGCGCGGCTGCGAACACGGCAAAGGCACGGATATGCCCGACCCGTTCGACCACGCGCTCGGCAAAGACGGTACCCAGCGTGAAGCCCACGGAATAACACACCAGAATCCAGCCGATGAGGCTGGTGGAAAATCCTTCTACGCTCAGGCGCAGGCCGAGCAGGGTCATCAGGAAGGCGTTGCCGCTGACCAGCAGGGCGATGCTGGCAATCAGTGCAATGAGCGAAGTGGCCAAGCGTGTCATCGAAAAACCAGAAGCGAACAGAAAAAGAAACAGAAGTAGAAAGTCGAGCCCGGCACCGGCTGGAACTCTCTATCGGCTGATCGGGCCGCGGCTATTGCCGGGGCGCGATCTCAAGCGTGACCTGCGGATGATCAAAAGCGATACGCCCGGCGATCGCAGCCATCTCGGAACGCGGCTGCGGATACACCCACGCCGCGTTGTCGTATGACACATCGTCGATCACCACATGGTAGTAGCGCGTATCGCCCTTGTATGGGCAATACGTTTGCTTGTCGGAGCGCTGCAAGCAATGCGACTCGATCGCGGACCAGGGCAGATAGAAGCGATCGGCATAGCCGCGTTCGGCCAGGCGCAGCGCCGTGTCGGTCTGGCCGATTAGCTGCGGGCCGGCATAAACGCAGAGCTGCCCCGCGTGCTCATGCAGCTCGATACGATTGTCGAAGTAGGCTGGCATGGCGGCTCCAGAATCCGTTGGAGGTCAGTCGATATGCTGCAACGGCGCGGTGGTGTCGGGGCGACATAGTCTGGTGCCTTGTTGGGGTAAATCAAGCATCGGCGAGTAAATTTCGGTGACGTTCGAACAAGCCGCACAGTACGCCTGGCGCAGGACGGCTAATAACCGGTGCGGCAGATGCAATCGTTCGTCCTGATAGTCTGAACGTGCTGCGTTCGTTGTGGCGCGTGCATCGCCTTTTAGCCAAGGAAGGAATGAGCAATGGACTTCTTTTATAACGCTCCGGAGCGTGTCGTCGACGAAGTGATCGACGGCCTGGCTCGTATCGCGCCGGTCAAGCGCAGTGCCGAAACGCACGGCGTGCGTGTGGTCGTCGATCGCCACTGGAACAAGCAGCGAGTCGCCGTTCTGTCCGGTGGGGGCGCCGGGCACGAACCGTCGCATGCGGGGTTCGTGGGTAAGGGCATGCTCGCTGGCGCCATCGCCGGCGATATCTTTACCTCGCCCAGCGTCGAAGCGGTGCTTGCCGCCATCCGTGCGACCTGCGGCGAGGCCGGCTGCCTGCTGGTCATCAAGAACTATACCGGCGATCGGCTCAACTTCGGCCTGGCGGCCGAACGCGCCACCCGCGAGGGCTATCGCGTGCGTAGCGTGATTGTCGCCGACGATATTGCGCTAGATGAGGCGACCCAGAAGCGCGGTCTGGCCGGTACCGTGCTGGTCCACAAGATTGCCGGCCACTATGCCGCCGAAGGCGCGGACCTCGACACCGTAGCCGATATGGCCCAGCGCGTATGCGACGGGCTGTGCTCGATCGGCCTGTCGCTGTCGAGTTGTACGCTGCCGGGTCATGCCATCGACCGGCGTGCTGCCGAGCTCGGCCTGGGCATACACAACGAACCGGGCGTGCGCGAAGTCGACCCGGTGGATGCCGGCGATGCGATGCAGCTGGTAGTCGCCCCCTTGCTCGAAGCCATAAACGAACGCGGTAGCGGTGACGCGCCGCTGATCGTCATGCTCAATAACCTGGGCAGCTGTGCGACCCAGGAAATGGGCGTGCTCTTCAACGAATTGCTGGCCCGCCTGCCGGCCGAGCGTGTGGCTCGTGTGGTTGCGCCGGCGGCATTGATGACATCGCTGGATATGCACGGTTTCTCGGTCACGCTGCTGCCCGCCGAAGACGACTTCGTAAGCGCGCTGGAATCACCCGTGGCCGCGATTGCCTGGCCGGGGCTCTATAGCGCTCGTGAAAACGAAAGCTTCGATGTCGAGTTGAGCGCGGCATCGAACGAGCCGGCGGGTGCGCGCGATGCCGATCGTGAGCAGCGTATCGAACGTGTGGTGCAGCGGCTGATCGAGTCGAAGGACGAACTCGATGCGCTCGATGCCAAGGCCGGTGATGGCGATACCGGCACGACGTTCGCGGCCGGCGCGCGAGCGATCCGCGATGCCTTGCAGAACGAGGTGCTATCCAGCGGCGACGATGCACGCATGGCTTACGAGATCGGCGAAATTCTGGCGCGCGACATGGGTGGTTCCAGCGGCGTGCTGCTGTCCATTCTGTGTACGGCCACCGGCGCGGCGCTGGACGAGGGCAGTAATTGGAGCGAGGCGCTCATGCGCGGTATCGAACGCATGCAGCATTATGGCGGCGCGGCCCAGGGCGATCGCACACTGCTCGATGCGCTCATTCCGGCGACCGAGGCGTTGGGCGAGGGCAATGATCTGGGCGCGGCCGCCACGGCCGCCCGCGACGGCGCCGATGCCACGCGTTCGATGACCCACGCCAAGGCCGGACGTTCGGCTTACGTGCCCGAGAACGCGCTGCGCGATCTCACCGATCCGGGCGCAGAGGCGGTTGCCCGTGTCTGGGAGCAGCTGGCCGACGGCTAGCTTAGACACGCACCATCTGTTGCACGGATTGCAACAGATGGCGCGTTCACGGTGTCGCGGTGCAACACTTGTTGCACACGCTCGCGCGTATGACGCGAGCGGCACAAACGCCTGTGCTGCTATAAAAAATTACGCTAAAACAGCGGCTTGACTCTCTGTCCGTGCACGCTACGCCGTAGCCTTTTCGTACGCCTATCGGCTGGCACGCCGTTTGCGCCTGTGGTCATTCAATAAAACGCGGCCTGCATGACAGCCGCGTAAAAAATGGCGTTCGAGGAGATCCCAAAACGGCGTGCCCCGGCGATGTCTGTTCCGCTGCGATAGCGGTCGGTCATCGTCTGCGCCCATGCGTCGATTCTCGGCCTCGAGCGTTTTCTTTCGACAAGGAGCGCTATTCATGAGCCAGCCGGCAGAACCCGAACAGAATTTTATCGACGGTCATTTCGTGGCCGCCCGCGGCGAATCGATCGCGGTCGAAAACCCGGCCACCCAGGCCACCATCGGCCATATTCCCGACAGCGATGCCGAAGTGGTGAATACGGCCGTGGCCGCCGCGCGTCGCGCCCAGCCCGCCTGGGAAAAGCGCCCGGCGATCGAGCGCGCCGGTTATCTGCGCCAGATCAGCGCGAAACTGCGTGAGCGCGTGGCCGAGTTCGCCGATATCATCGTGCGCGAACAGGGCAAGGTGCGGGCGCTGGCCGAGGTGGAAGTCAACTTCACCGCCGACTATATCGACTACATGGCCGAATGGGCGCGTCGTATCGAGGGCGAGGTCATCGAGAGCGATCGGGCCGGCGAAAGCATCTTCCTGCTGCGCAAGCCGGTGGGCGTGGTGGCCGGCATCCTGCCCTGGAATTTTCCGTTCTTTCTGATCGCCCGCAAGATGGCGCCCGCGCTGGTCACGGGTAATACCGTGGTCATCAAGCCCAGCGAAGAAACGCCGCTCAATGCCTACGCGTTCGCAAAGCTGGTCGCCGAAACCGACTTGCCGGCGGGTGTATTCAATCTCGTGGGCGGCCGTGGCGAGATTACCGGCAACGCGCTGTGTGCGCATCCGGACGTGCGCCTAATCACCTTCACCGGCAGCGTCGCGACCGGCTCGCGGATCATGGCCACCGCGGCTAAGAATCTTACGCGGGTGAATCTGGAACTCGGCGGCAAGGCGCCGGCGATCGTACTGGCCGATGCCGATCTGGATTTGGCCGCGAAAGCGATCTGCGCTTCGCGCACCATCAACACCGGCCAGGTCTGCAACTGCGCCGAGCGTATCTATGTCGAGAAAAGCGTTGCCGAGCCGCTGGCCGAGAAGATTGCGGCCCATTTGAAGGCGACTCGCTACGGCGACCCGTCAGCCGAAAACGACCTCGACATGGGCCCGCTCATCAACAAGGCCGGGCTGGACAAGGTCGCCGCCATGGTCGAGCAGGCAAAAGTCGACGGTGCCACGGTGGTCACCGGCGGTAGCACGGCCGATCTGGGCCAGGGTTATCACTATCTGCCCACGTTGCTGACCGATTGCCGGGCCGACATGGCGATCATGCGCGACGAGATCTTCGGCCCGGTTCTGCCGATGCAGACCGTCGATTCGTTGGATGAAGCCATCGCGCTCGCCAACGATTCCGACTACGGCCTCACCTCGTCGATCTACACCACGAACATCAATGCCGCGATGCAGGCGGTACGCACACTGCAATACGGCGAAACCTATATCAACCGCGAGAATTTCGAGGCCATGCAGGGCTTTCATGCCGGCCGGCGTAAGTCCGGCATCGGCGGTGCCGACGGCAAGCACGGCCTCTACGAGTTCATGGAGACGCACGTCGTCTACATGCAGCACGGCTAACGCACCGAGGAGAAACAACAATATGAATACGCAGAGATTCCACCCGTCGCAGGCCTGGCGACGTCATACCGGGCTCGCCCTGGTGCTGTTCGCGTTCTGCCAGCCCGTGGCGTTAGCCGAAACGGGCAGCGGCGCACGCGGGCCGGCCGATGTCGACGGCGAGCGCATCATCAATGCCGACAAGGAACCCGGCAACTGGATGAGCACCGGCCGGACCTACGACGAACAGCGCTATAGCCCGCTGGACGATATCAGCGACGAGAACGTCGATGAGCTGGGTCTGACCTGGCAGTACAAGCTGGACGTCGATCGCGGCGTCGAGGCCACGCCGATCGTGGTCGACGGCGTGATGTATACCACCGGCGCCTACAGCATCGTCTATGCCTTCGATGCCGCCTCCGGCGAGCTGCTGTGGAAGCACGACCCGAAGGTCGATCGCACCAAGGCGGCGAGCTTCTGCTGCGGCGTGGTCAACCGCGGCGTGGCCGTTTGGAAAGGCAAGGTCTTTCTCGGCACGCTGGACGGGCGCATGGTCGCCATCGATGCCGCCAGCGGCGAGGAAGTGTGGTCGGTCGATACGATCATCGACCACGACCGCAGCTACGGCATTACCGGTGCGCCGCGTATCGTCAAGGACAAGGTGATCATCGGCAACAGCGGCGCCGAGTTCGGCGTGCGCGGCTATATCACCGCCTACGATACCGAAACCGGCGACAAGGCCTGGCGCTTTTTCACCGTGCCGGGCGACCCGGCCGAGCCACAGGAAAACGAAGCGCTGGAAATGGCCGCCAAGACCTGGCACGGCGATGCCTGGATCGAGCAGGGCGGCGGCGGCACGGCCTGGGATTCCATGGCCTACGATCCGGACCTGAACCTGCTCTACGTCGGTGTGGGCAACGGCTCGATGTGGAATTACAAGGCACGTTCGGATGCCAAGGGCGACAATCTGTTCCTGTCGTCGATTCTGGCCATCAACCCCGACAACGGCGAGTATGTCTGGCATTACCAGACCACGCCGGGCGATGCCTGGGACTACACCGCGACCCAGCACATGATCCTTGCCGATCTCGAAATCGACGGCAAGAAACGTGAAGTGATCATGCAGGCGCCCAAGAACGGCTTCTTCTACGTGCTCGACCGCAAGACCGGCAAGGTGATCTCGGCCGAGAAATATGCGCCGGTCAACTGGGCCGAGAAGGTGGATCTGGAAACCGGGCGTCCGGTGTTCACCGATCACGCCAAGTACTGGGAACAGGACGGCCCGGTCGTCGTACAGCCGGGCTTCTGGGGCGGCCACGACTGGCAGCCGATGTCGTACAACCCGAACACCGGCCTGGTCTATATACCCAAGCATTACTTCGAGGTGACCTACGAAGACGTACGGGACCCCGAATGGACGCCGCAGAAGGGCTTCTACCAGCTGGGTACGAATGCCGCGGCCATGTCCGACGATGCCGAGGAAATGCAGTCATGGGCCGATCGCTGGACCGGCGGGCTGCTGGCCTGGGATCCGGTCAAGCAGGAAAAGGTTTGGGAAGTACCGCACAGACCATCTTCAACGGCGGCACGCTCTCGACCGCGGGTAACCTCGTATTCGAAGGCACCGCCGACGGCCGCGTGGTGGCCTATCGTGCGACCGACGGCAAGAAGCTGTGGGAATCACCGGCCAACAGCGGCGTGATGGCCGCGCCGGTGACTTATATGGCCGGTGGCGAACAGTACGTCACCTTCATGGTGGGCTGGGGCGGTGCGTTCTCCACGTTTGCGGGCGGTCAGTCCAAGAACGCGGGTGTGCGCCCGTACGCCGAGGTGTTGACCTTCAAGATCGGCGGCGACGAAAAGCTGGCCGAGCCTGATTTCCCGCCGCTGGCCAAGCCGGAACCGCCGGAGCAGACCGCGAGCGCCGAGGAGATTGCCGAAGGCAAGGACCTGATGAACGGTCATTGCAGCCAGTGTCACGGTATGAATGCCGCGAGCGGCGGTGTGACCCCCGATCTGCGTCGCCTGTCGGCCGATACCCACGATCATTTCAAGGCGATCGTGATGGGCGCGCGCTTGAGCAAGGGCATGCCGTCCTATGCCGAGGTGCTCGAACCGGACGAAATCGACAAGATCCATGCCTATCTCATCAAGCGGGCCAACGATCTGCTCGACAAGGAATACAGCGACGACCAATAAACGCTCGTTTCTTAGGGCGTGTTGCCGTTTCGCGCTAAGTTATTGATTGTAGGAAAGGCAGGCTCGTATTGTGGTGTTACCAGCAACACAACGACGAGCCTGCGATGGCCCGACAAATACTCACAGATGAGCATTGGTCCAAGCTCAAACGTATTTTGCTTGCCGAATCGATCTACGACAAATCGGATTTACGTCTGACGGTTGAAGGCATGCTCTACCGAATGCGTACAGGTTGCCCTTGGCGCGACCTGCCCGAGGTCTTTGGCGCTTGGAACGCGGTCTACAAACGCTTCCGCGCCTGGTCTCAGAGCGGGAAGTGGTGGCGGATTGCCAAAGCGCTGATCACCGACCCTGATCTGGAATGGGCATTTATCGACG
>NZ_AFNV02000030.1 GCF_000215955.2 Salinisphaera shabanensis E1L3A | reverse complement strand
ACAGAAAGAATGTTGCTTAATCCACTAGCGCGGACGCGCTGTTATGTTCTCCACAAATCGGTTGGACAACTTTGTGGATAAACCGGGCGTAGCGCCGATATCAGCGCTCCGACAGCGATGATGATTTGTTCACCAACTGGCGTGCGGCGCTCAGCTAAACGGTATCGATTTCGCCTATACGGCGCTGTACGGTCCGAGAAAGCTGGCAGCGATATGCGTTCGAACACGATGGCAATGAGCCTGGCGTAAACACGCATCTTTTCCGTATCGAAGCGATCGATCCTGAAAAAGGAACGGCGGTCGGATACATCGCCAAATATATATCGAAAAATATCGATGGGCACCGAATAGAAACGGACGAGTACGGAACGTCCGCGGAAAAGGCTGCTGAGCGAATAGAAGCCTGGGCAAGCGTATGGCGTATACGGCAGTTTCAACAGATCGGCGGGCCGCCGGTATCAGTATGGCGTGAGTTACGCCGTGCCGATGGCGCGCCAGAGGGGCTGCTTAGCGAGGCGTGTACCGCGGCGGACTCGGGCAATTGGGCCGACTTCGTAACGCTAATGCGCGGGCCACAAGTAACGCGCAAAGAGATTCCCGTGCGCTTAGCCAAAGTGTGGAGTGACGAGCCAGGACGATATGGAGAGCCGACGGGCTATTCAGTCTTTGGCGTAACTGCGGGCGCGATCACGCTCACTACTCGCGTCCACAAGTGGAGCATAGAGAAGAGGGGCGAGCGCGCAGACCGCGGCGAGTTAAACGAGTCCGCGGCCTGCGCGACCGCCCCAATGCATGCGCCTCAGTTTTCAGCGCACGAGGCGGCGAAGCCGCCCTTGGAGTTCTGTCAATAACTGTACGAGATGGTCGAGCAGGGCTGTGTAAACACAAAAAAGCTCAGCTAATAGAATAGTGGCGACGCAGAATCTTTAGATCGCTGTCGACATTCTTATTAACAGCATGAGCTGTCAGCTTTCGACTATGGTGTTTGTTTGTTTCTGAAAGCGTAACAACGCTTTTAACCGCAGGTGTGCTCTTGGTTTTTTTAACGCGGCTGCCATTCGATGCTCGGCGCGTTTTAATTGCACTCATCGGCTAGACTCCGTAATAACAACAGACTATGTTCTAAGCGTATTCGTACTTCGAACGTTTCTAATACCCAGCTATAAAACTCGCTGTGGTGTTTGCGGAAGTACTTTTTACGATCCGCCTTAATAGACACCACGTACGGGACTTTGTTGCTGCTGCCATCGATAATAGGGTAGCAAATTAGCGACCCCTCTTCATCTTCGTTCTCTACCTTTCTATAACGTCTAGAGCGGTCAGGTTTTTTAGCTTCGGCCGCGATGTCTTCTATGATGACCATGCGCCGCCGTTTGATCGCATGCATGACTGTGCTGTCCGGTTTTGCCAACTCCTCCGGCGTAGCTAGCGGTGGTTTGCTGTCGGGGTGGAAATGGAACCAGCTTTCAGGGGCGCCGTTTTCGCTCACGCTCACAATTGCTGTAGCAATATTAGTATCGTGTCGATCGATAGCGTCAAAGAAAGTCTGAATGCCAATATTCAGTAGCGCAATCTGCTGATCTGGCTGCGTTATATTCCTAAAGGTCGCTTCCGCCGAGAATTCGCTGCGCGGTTTCTTATAGCTGGTAGAGACGTACTCCCCAAAGCGTTTAGATTTGGACCCCACGATAGTCTCGAGCACTTCGAAGAGACGGAGAAGGTCTTTGATTTCTACACGTTCGCTGCCTTTTGCTAATCGATGAACGCCTGAAATTATCGCGTTTAAACCGATGACATAGAGGGCAACAATTACCGATGCTAAGAATGGGTTCTGGTTGACCCAGTTGTAGAGAGGTCGAATGGGGCGGTAAAGGCTGTCCGCTTTATCAACGCGTAGGGTGGCAAAAAATAACGCGCCGGGTATCGATTGGAGCGCGGGTATAATCACAAACCGCACCCACCATATCTCTATAACCTTTTGAGCTTTGTGCGCAATTTGCGCGATCCGGGTACGGCTTATTGTTATATTTTTCATGCGGTGGACTGCGAGAACACACCTGCATAATGTGCAGTGCGTGTCTACATTGCGTCTACATCTTTATTCGTCGTCAAATCTGAGCGCGGGTAAACTATTCAGAATAATGGTGGGCCCGGCAGGACTCGAACCTGCGACCAAGGGATTATGAGTCCCCTGCTCTAACCAACTGAGCTACAGGCCCCGTACATCGCGGGGAGCACTATATCGGGATAGTGGAAGGTCGCCAAGGATGAGTTGGCGTAGTTCGGGCGAGGGCGGCGCCGGTGCGTCGACGATCGCGCGTCGATCGCGCGCAAGACGCGCCAGTAAGCGATTTTGGGTTGCGGTGGGCAAACCGTGTTCTTCCATCGATAGCACAAGGTCTTCGACCAGCGCGTTGAAGTCGGCGCTGCTGATCTGTTGGCCGCGATGCGCGTTGAGCATGCTATCGCCGGTGTATTCACACGGCCCGTCCGCGATCACGCAGATATAGTCGGTCAGCATGCGATGCAGGCGATCGATATCCACGCGTCGGAAATCGCCGGCGATACGTTTGTCGCCGGCGACTGTCAGCAACAGTGTTTCGGTGAGTTCGGCGATGCCCTCGCGTTCGCCCAGTGCACGGTACAGGCTGCGATCGTGAGCCGGCATCGATTGACATGCGCTCAGGGTCAGCGCCACCACGACCGTGATTGGTGCCCAGGCAGCGCTTAAACGAAGTCTCGCGCCCATCCTAAAAGCCTGTCTGCAGCGATAGAAAATAGCCGGTCTGATCGTCGAACCCCGCAACCCGCCCTAGATCGACATAGGCGAGGGTAAAGGCAAGCGCCCGCGAGGGTACATAAACCAGATACAACGTTTTCCAATCGTCCTCGGTCACGCTATCGAGCTTGTCCGGTTTCTCGCGATACTCGGCCCCGATCAGCCAGCGACGGTTGAGGAAGAGCCCGGCGCCGAATTCGCCGACGAGTTCGTAACTGTTGTCATTGGCACTGCCGAAGCCGAGCAGACCGAGCTGGTTGGCACGGGTAGCGCGCGCGGTGGCATTGACGATGACGTTGCGGTTGGCAATCGCTGCAAGAAATACCTTGCTGGCAGCGAAATAGAAATCCACGCCGTGGTTGTCCACAGCGCCGAGCAGGGCCGGTACGCCGAAATCGGCGTTGTGGGTATATTGCATACCCACGCTGTATTGGCCGAATCGGTCGTATAGTGCTTCGCCTGCCAGGCGCAACTTGAGCCCAACGGTCTGCTGTCGGATGTCGATGGCGAGTGGTTTTACGTCCAACCGATTGTGAGCCACGGTAACGGCCAGCCGGTTGGCCCAGTTAAAGCCAACACTCAGCGTTTGCAGGTTGAAATCGTCGACACGTGCGGTCGAGGTCGACAAGTTGAGGGTGGATTCACTATCGCTGGCATAGCCGTTGAGCACAGCCCAGGTCGTGATGCCGCCGCCGGCTGTGCCGTTGACATTGGTCACACCGCCGGTTGCCCAAAGACGGCTGCCGTTCGCCTGAGCGATCGTGGCTACGGTGAGCAGCAGCGCGAACGCCCATGCTGGGTAATAGCGGTATCGGTTCGACACGCTATTCATTGTTGTGGCTGTGGGTCGCTTGCGTGGTTGAGCCAGCGTGCGCGATTGGCGTCATGTTCGCCGACCCAGGCAATCATGGCGTCTGCAGGCATCGGCCGGGACAGGAAATAGCCCTGCATGAGATCGGCACCGCGGTGCGTCAGATATCGCCAGGATGCTGCGTTCTCGATGCCTTCGGCGACCACTTCGAGCCCGAGCTTGTGGCCGAGATCGATAATCAGGTCGACGATGAACTGATCGGCCGGGGTTTCGGCGAGCCCGAACACAAAAGACTTGTCGATCTTGAGCTCGTCCGGCGCCAGGCGTTTGAGTTGGGCAAGTGACGAATAGCCGGTGCCGAAATCATCGACCGATATACGCGCACCGCGCGCCTGGAGCGCACGAAGATTCTGCAGGGCCGTCTGGGGATCGCGCAGTAACGCGCTTTCAGTGACTTCGAGCGTAATTTTCTCGCTGGTCCGGCATTGCTCCAATAGGGGAGCGAGCGTTGCCTCGAGTTCGCTCTGCGCGATCTCGTCTGCAGAGAGATTGATCGCGACGCCGATGGACAAGCCGTTGGCGTGCCAGTGCGCGAGATCACGACAGACTTGTTTGACGACCCACTCGGTAACGAGCCTAATTTGCCCCGAGCGTTCGGCCAACTGAATGAATTCGTCCGGGGAGATCGGTCCGAGGGTCGGGTGGTTCCAGCGGGCGAGCGCCTCGGCCTGTACGATCCGGGCGCTGGCAAGCGCCATCTTGGGCTGATACACGAGCGACATTTCGCCTTGCTCGATGCCTGGGACGATACCCTGGATGATAGTCAATTCGCGTTGATGCGCCTCGTCCATGCCGGGCTGGTATAGAAAAGTCGCGCAGCGACGCTGGCGTGACGCGTCCCGCGCGATAACGGTGCGCCGCCACGCAGATTCGATATCGTTCGCATGGTCGGGTACGCGAACGACGCCGATATCGAGCAACAGCTGGATCGACGTATGCTGAAGATACAGCGGCTGTTCCACCGGGGCGCGTATACGGTCGACCAGCGCGTCGATCTCGTCGTCGTCGGCGCTACATTCGATAAGTGCCAGAAAGTCGTTACCTTCAATCCGTCCCAGCGTGTGCGCCATGGTGCAGGCATTTTTGAGACGGCCGGCGACGGTTTTGAGTACCTCGTCGCCCAGCTTGTAGCCGAGCGCGCTGTTGATACGCGAAAAACCGTGTAACGCGAATCGTACGAGGGTAACTCGGGCGCCATCGTTCATCTGCCGGTAGAGCACGTCGCGAACGACGTTGCGGTTGGGCAGGCCGGTGAGCGCGTCGTGCGTAGCCTGGTGGCGGATACGGTTTTCGCGTTGTCGTACCGCGATCTGCATATCGTTGAGCGCATCGCTGAGCACATCGAATTCGCCGATGCCTTGGGCGCCCGGGGTCTCGTGGTATTGTCCAGCAGCGACCGACTCGGCGAATTCGCTGAGTTCGCGGACCGGTTGGCTCAGCCGGCGCGCCAGCGCGATCGCGACCAGTGCGCTGAAGCCGATGGTGACAACGAATACCAGGCTTAGGCTGCTTGCCAGATCGTAGTAGGGCGACAGTACTGTTTGTCTGGACAACGACAACGCTACGTCCAACTGGCGGCCGTCCGCATCGAACAGGGTATGTCGTTCGCTAAGAAACGCATCGCCTTCGAGCGACACATCGCCGTGCTGATTCTGTGGGCCAGTGGAGAATAATTCGCGCTCGCCTTCGTGCACGATGAAGTTGACGTTCACCCCGGTTACGCTGGCCACGTTGCGGGCAATATTGGCGTCGACGAGAAAACCCATACCGACCCAGGCGATAAGCCGCGGCGCATTCACCGGCGCGATGACGTACTGGTAGGGGCGTTCGTCGACCATTACCAGACCGCTGGCACGGCCCAGGCGCCGGGCCCGTTCGAGCACGTTATTGAATGGCTCGATACTCAGATCGGCGTCGGTACGCGGCACTTGCGTGGTCAGTTCGCCCGAGGGGGCCGCGAGGGTGGCCAGGTCAGCATGCGCGCGGTCGCCAAAGTTGCGCAGCACCGTACGCTGCGTGGGCTCGTCCTGGGTCGCGATCGCGGATTTGAACCCGTAATCCGAGGTCAGAATGCTGACCGTGGCCAGTAGCTGCTCGGCGCGTAGGTTGAGTACTCGGTCGAGCACCCGATTGGCGACCTGGAGGGTATCGTGCGCCTGGCTTACGCGTTGGTTATAAGTGCGATGCAGAATAGCGATCGTCACAGTAAGTTCGGCCAGTAGCACGAAACCGAGCAGCACGATCATGAGCTGGTTTCGGAACGTGCGCGGGCGCAGGGTCATTGGGCAATCCGATCGAATCGCTGTTGCAGGGACATGGATTCCTTTGGCGGCGACGCAGGCGGCGGTGATATATCGATATCGACAGGTATAAAGTTGATATCGGCCGCCGCGTGCCGAATTACACCCTTCTGGCCATGATTAAGCCATTCATGCCAAATATAGAGCTCGCGCGGTAAGGCGGGGACGTTTTCGAGTACAGCACGCCCGTCTTTGGCCGTGACAGCCATCCTGGGTGCATCGTTAACCACGATGAACGCATGCATCTTGTCGTGGATATTGCAGCCGAGCGCGATAACACCGGGTTGGTCGAACAGAATCGGCCGTTCCGGAAAGCCGACATACAGCTTGA
Organism: Salinisphaera shabanensis E1L3A; assembly: GCF_000215955.2. Lineage (GTDB taxonomy): Bacteria > Pseudomonadota > Gammaproteobacteria > Nevskiales > Salinisphaeraceae > Salinisphaera > Salinisphaera shabanensis. Next base: position 35,796 of record NZ_AFNV02000030.1, on the reverse strand, counting down.
TATCGAACGTCTTGGCCTCGGAAAACGAGTAGACGTGGTGGCGCGTGTTGTCGTAATTGGGGAACAGCACGCTGGTATTCACGGGCACGGCCAATACGTGCGGGATGAACGTCATATCCCGCTGGCGCATTACTGCCGGTTCGGGATCCGGCTCAGCCGGGGCTGCATTGGGCCACCGCACCGCAACGACGGCATTGCCAAGCGGGCGGCCCTGGGGATCGGTTACGCGCACGGTGAGATCTGCGGCCCAGCCGGGCTGCACGGCAAGCATCCATAGCCATATTCCGACCGCAAGCCGCCGGCCCGTGTCTCGACTGTCGACCCCCATCACAGCCATGCGTCTCCCGCAGATCGATGGCATGAACGGCAGAGTTGCCGGTCACGCTCATCCGCTTGCGGCTTGCAGATGCAATTTCGCCGCAAGCGAGATACTAATTGTCGGTCTAACGTGTGAGCGCACCGTTCATATTCGAACGGCGCGCTCACACGATCGATCCTATTCGTCCAGAAAGCTCTTCAGGAAAGTTGCCCGCGAGGGGTGGCGCAGCTTGCGCAGTGCCTTCGCTTCGATCTGACGGATACGTTCGCGGGTTACATCGAACTGTTTGCCGACTTCTTCGAGCGTATGGTCGGTGTTCATGTCGATGCCGAAGCGCATGCGCAGCACTTTGGCCTCGCGCGGCGTGAGGCTGGCCAGCGTGTTGTGGGTTGCTTCGCGCAGCGATTCGCCCGAGGCGGAGTCGTCCGGCGCAACCGCGTTGACGTCCTCGATGAAATCGCCCAGGTGCGAATCCTCGTCGTCGCCGATGGGCGTTTCCATCGAGATCGGTTCCTTCGCGATCTTGAGGACCTTGCGCACCTTGTCCTCGGGCATTTCCATACGCTCGGCCAGCTCTTCAGGGGTGGCTTCGCGGCCCATTTCCTGCAGCATCTGCCGGCTGATGCGGTTGAGCTTGTTGATCGTTTCGATCATGTGCACCGGAATACGGATGGTGCGTGCCTGATCGGCGATCGAACGGGTGATGGCCTGGCGAATCCACCAGGTGGCATAGGTGGAGAACTTGTAGCCGCGGCGATATTCGAACTTGTCCACCGCCTTCATCAGGCCGATGTTGCCTTCCTGGATGAGGTCCAGGAACTGCAGGCCGCGATTGGTGTATTTCTTCGCGATCGAGATCACCAGACGCAGGTTGGCCTCGACCATTTCCTTCTTGGCGCGACGAGCCTTGGCCTCGCCAATCGACATCTTGCGGTTGATTTCCTTGATGTGATTGACGTTAAGGCCGTTCTCGCTCTCGATTTCGCGAATGCGACCCTGTGCCCGAACCAGCTCCTCGCGGCGGCCGGCAATCGTCGACGAATAACGGCGTTTCGCCCGGATCAGCTTGTCGAGCCAGACTTCGCTGGTGAGATTGTCCGGCAGCTGGCGTACGAAATCGCGCCGCGGCATGCCGGCTTCGGTTACACAGATCTGCAGCATTTCACGTTCGATGCTGCGGATATCCAGCATCGTGGTGCGCAGCTGCAGAGTCAGGTCGTCTGCGGTCTTGGGCACCAGCTTGAAGCGCATGAAATGCGTGGCCAGCGCGTTGAGCGCTTCTTCCGTGGCCTCGTGTTCGCGGCCATGCTTGTCGAGCGTGGCAACGGCGGCTTCATGCAGGCTCTTGAGCTTGTCGAACTGGGCCTTGGCTTCTTCCGGGTCGGGGCCGTCGTTCGACGGCGCCGAGCCTTCGTCGTCGTCGTTATCGCTGTCGGCGGCTTCGTCTTCGTTGACTATCGGGTCGCCGGTGTCGGGATCGACAAAGCCGACCAGCACGTCGGTCAAGCGTTTGTCATCGGACTCCACCTGGCTCCAAAGCTCGAGCAGGCGGCCCGTTGTGGCCGGGAAATAAGCCAGCGAGAACATCATCTCGGCCAGGCCTTCTTCAATACGCTTGGCGATCCGGATCTCGCCCTGGCGGTCGAGCAGTTCGACCGTGCCCATTTCGCGCATATACATGCGCACCGGATCGGTGGTGCGACCGAATTGCGGATCCAGCGCGGCCAGTGTTGCCGCGGCTTCCTCCGCATCGTCGTCATCGTCTTCGTTGACGGTGTTTTCGTTCATCAGCAAGCTGTCATCTTCCGGTGCGGATTCGTGCACCGTGATGCCCATGTCGCTGATCATGTTGACGATATCTTCGATCTGTTCAGGATCGACGATATCGTCTGGCAGCGTATCGTTGACCTCGGCATAGGTCAGATAACCTTTCTGCTTGCCGTGGGCAATCAATAGACGAAGCTGCGATTTCTTGTCTTTGCTCATGTGCTTTTGCTGCGTATGTTGGGCTCGTGGGGCGTGGCGAACGCTGCGATAACCGGCCATGGTAACAAGTCGTGCGGCTGACGGCGACTTCGAGGCCCGGCGGCAGGCATTGTTCTAACCGGTTTGTTGACGATAACGTCTGAGCTGCTGATGTATCTGCTGCAACTCGGTGGCGGCCGCTGCATCCAGCGGGCCGCGATTTTGTTGGGCGACCAGTTCATCGTAACGCCGGCGAAGTGACGCCAGCGATGCGGTATTCGAACCCAGTCGTGCAACGGTTTCATCGAACTCCTGCGCCCGGCTTTCGGCATCACCTGGCGGCGTCGTTGCTGCCAGTTCCTGTAGCCGGTCGAAAAACCGGTGTTCGCGGTAGCGTTCCAGCCACTGCGATACCGATACGTTTGGGGTTTGTGCGAAAAACTCAATCGCTTCGGCAAGAATCGTTGCGCCCGGTGTGTCGGCCTCGCGTAGGGCCGCGCTATCGCGCACACGCTCGGCGAGTGCGCTATCGGCAAATAAAAGGCTCAGGGCGCGGCTCACCGGCGTCACTCTAGTCTTCTGTTGTGTAGAGCCTTTATCGACCGCTGCGCTCGACGTTGAAGGCGTACGGGCATACATCGTGCGCAAATCGTCTGCGGGCAGGCGCGCCAGCTGTGCCAGTTCGCCGATCAGTTCGGCCCGAAACGCCTCCGGCGGCAGGGCGTTCACGTAGGGGCGGGCCTTTTCGATCAAGGTGGCCCGGCCGTCGGGTGAATCCAGTGACAGGCCGTCGGTCAGAGCCTCCATCAACACGGCGGATGCAGGCCGCGCGGCATCGATTGCGGCCTGGAATCGTTGGGTACCATCCTCGCCTCGTACCATTGAATCAGGGTCCTCGCCTTCGGGCACGAACAGAAAGCGCACGCGCCGCGCGCCGCGCATCACCGGCAGGCTCTGGTCGAGCGCTTTGCGTGCCGCGCGTACGCCGGCGGCATCGCCATCAAAACAGAACACCACTTCTTCCGTATGTCGAAACAGCGTGGTCAGATGCGAGGCCGTGGTCGCTGTGCCGAGCGTGGCCACGGCGTTGGCAAAACCGTGCTGGGCGAGGGCGATTACGTCCATATAGCCTTCCACGACCAGCAACCGTGGCAGATCGCGCATGGCCTGACGGGCTTCGAACAGCCCGTACATATGGTCGGACTTGTGAAAGAGTGGCGTTTCCGGCGAGTTCAGGTACTTCGCCTTGTCGTCGCCGAGCGTGCGCCCACCGAAAGCGATCGTACGGCCACGCGTATCGCGGATCGGAAACATCAGCCGATTGCGGAACCGGTCGAAAAAACCGCCGCCGTCGCGCTCGATAAGAAGGCCCGCGCGAGCCCCCGACGCGCTATCGCGAAGCTGGCGCGTCAGGGCATCCCAGCTGTCGGGCGCAAAGCCCAAACCGTACTGTTTGGCCATCGCGCCGGACACGCCGCGCGTTTTAAGATAATCGATCACATCCGGATTGCGGCGCAGCTGGGTCTGATAAAAGCGATCGGCCAGGTTCATCGCATCGAAGAGCGGATCGCGCGGCGGACCACTCGGTGCCTGCGTCTGCGCATCTTCGGGGATTTCCAGCCCGGCGTTCTGGGCCAGAACGTCGACCGCGTCACGAAACTCCAGGCGGTCGTATTCCATGAGGAAGCTGATCGCCGTACCGTGGGCGCCGCAGCCGAAGCAATAGTAGAACTGCTTTGTCGGCGAGACGGTGAAGGAGGGCGTTTTTTCATCGTGAAAGGGGCAGCAGGCCGCATAGTCCGTGCCGGACTTCTTCAGCGGCACGCGCGCGTCGACGAGCGACACGATATCCGTGCGGTCGAGTAGCTGATCTATGAAGTCCTGAGGGATGCGCGCCATGGCAGGCCAGACCTCCGCTGATCCCGGTAATGATACGACGTCCGCCGAGGCGCGAATGTAACGCCTCAGCGGTTGTCTGCCACGCAGATGTCGTCTTCACGACGACCCATTCGTGCGTTATTACTGCAGCCGGGCCTTGAGCCGTTGGCTGACCACGGCCATGTCGGCCTGACCTTGCAGCCGTGGTTTGAGCACGCCCATGACCTTGCCCATGTCGCGCATCGATTCCGCCTGGCTTTCGGCAATCGCATTTTCGATCGCCTGATCGATCTCGGCCTCGGAGAGCTGGGTCGGCAGATAATTTTCGAGCACCGCGATCTCGGCGGCTTCGGCATCAGCCAGTTCCGGTCGGTTGGCGTCGCGGTATTGTTGCTCTGCATCGCGGCGTTGTTTGACCATCTTCTCGACCACGGCCAATACGTCGCCATCGGCGAGTTCTTCGCGATCATCCACTTCGCGCTGTTTGACCGCGGCCATGAGCATGCGGATGACGGCAAGGCGTTCCTTGTCGCGCGTGCGCATGGCGGATTTCATGTCGTCCTGTAGCTGGGCTTTGAGACTCAAGCGCGTTCTCCTGTCGAAATAGCGTCCTTACAACGAAAAACAGCGGCTCTGGGGCCGCTGTTTCGTGCGTCGGTATTGAAAGCCGTAATCAGTACTGGCGCGTAAAACGCTGCTGTTCGCGCTGGAGCTTTTTGGCATGGCGCTTGACCGCGGCAGCGCGCTTGCGCTTGCGGGTCTGGCAGGGCTTCTCAAAAAACTCGCGACGGCGTACTTCAGTTACAACGCCCGCTTTTTCGCAGCTGCGTTTGAAGCGACGCAGGGCGACTTCGAACGGTTCGTTTTCTTTGACGCGTACGCTAGGCATTGAGCAATCACTCTCCGGAAGAATCTGCGGTTTATTGATCCAGCCATGGGCATGATTCGGCCCGACAGCTAGAATAAGGCGATGAAGTCTAATACCTGCACGCGCGCTTTGCAAAGAAAAAACGTCATCCTCGGCATCGAGAGTTCCTGCGACGAGAGCGCCGCGGCCATTTACGACAGCGAGCGGGGGCTGCTCGCCCACGCGTTGCACAGCCAGGTGGCGCTGCACGCTGACTACGGCGGCGTGGTACCGGAGCTGGCGTCGCGAGATCATATTCGCAAGCTCATGCCATTGATTGAACAGGTCAGTGCCGAGGCGGGTGCGCCACAACTCACCGGTATCGCGTATACGCGCGGCCCGGGTCTGGTAGGCGCGCTTCTGGTCGGCGCGTCCGTCGCGGCGGGGTTGGGCATGAGTCGTGGCCTGCCCGTGTTGGGTGTGCATCATATGGAAGGCCACCTTTTATCGCCTCTGCTCGAAAAACGAGCCCCGGCGTTTCCTTTTGTGGCCTTGCTGGTTTCCGGCGGCCATACGTTGCTGGTTCAGGTCGAAGGCGTGGGCCGGTATCGCATGCTCGGGGAGAGTCTCGACGATGCAGTGGGCGAGGCGTTCGACAAGTGCGCCAAGATGCTTGCGCTGGGTTACCCGGGCGGTCCGGCGCTGGCGGCACTCGCGCAGGCAGGGCGGCGGGATGCCTACGACTTCCCGCGGCCGATGCTCAAACGCCCGGGTCTGGATTTCTCATTCTCCGGGCTCAAGACGGCGGTGATGCTGGCTGTAAAGGGCGCGCCGGATACGCGCCAGGCGCACGCCGATATTGCGGCAAGCTTCGAGCAGGCGGTCGTGGATACACTGGTCGCCAAATGTGCGCGTGCGCTCAAACAGACCGGCCTGGGGCGATTGGTGGTAGCCGGCGGGGTAGGTGCCAACCGTCACCTTCGCGCCGCGCTGACCCAGTGCGGCGCGCGCGACGGATTCGAGCTGTATTTCCCGCAGTCACAATTTTGTACGGACAACGCTGCCATGATCGCGCTGGTGGGGAGTCTGCGTGCCGACGAGATGCGAACCGGGATCGCGCCGGCGGACGCTGTGGCCCGCTGGCCCCTGGATACGCTCGAAGTACCGCAGGCTGTCGGCGTATAGAGGCATAGGTGCGTCCGTCTGGATTGACCGTGCGTAGGCTGAATGCATTGGTCGTGACTCGGCGGCAGGACATGTCTGGCGGGTGATAGATTGCGGCACGTTGACGGAAAGCCGCCGCGCTTCGGGCGCGGCAAACCAGGGTTCAGGAGGCGGTTTGGACACGATCTTCATCGAACAGCTCGCGGTAGATGCCGTGATCGGCGTCTACGACTGGGAACGAGAGATAACCCAGCGGCTGTTCATCGATCTTGATATCGGCTTTACGATCCGCGACGCGGCGGCTGACGACGACGTCGATCAGACGCTGGATTACCAGGCCGTGGCCGAGCGGGTGCAGGAATTCGTGGCGGCCAGCCGCTACCGGCTCATCGAAACACTGGCCGAAGAGATTGCCCGTTTGCTGATCGCCGATTTCGACGTGCTCGAGGTGGGGGTACGTGTGAGCAAGCCGGGCGCGCTGCCCCAGGCTGCCAACGTCGGCGTACGCGTTACCCGTTCTCGCGAGGTATGACATTAGCGGTCGTTGGTATTGGCAGCAATGTATCGCCGCATGCCCATATTGCGCTCGCGTTGGATGTGCTCGAACAGAGTTTTGGGACGTTGTGGCGATCTTCGGTCTATCGCTGCCCGCCGGTCGGGATGCGGGGGGCGGATTTTCTGAATCTCGTGGCCGCTTTCGATACCGCGGCCTGTCTTGCCGATATCTGTGTACAGCTGCGCGATATCGAAGCGGCCTGCGGACGCGATCGCGCCCATACGCATACACCGCCATGTATCGATATCGATCTTCTGTTGTTTGGCGACGTGGTGCGCGAAAGCGATCCGGTATTGCCGCGTGCGGATATCCTCGACCAGGCGTTTGTGCTGGGCCCGCTAGCCGAAATCATGCCGCAGGCGCGCCATCCTGTATGCGGCACCTGCTATGCCGATCTTTGGGGACAGATGGCGGCGCAATCGAGCACGCTCGAACCGGTGCAGTTGCAGACAGATGCGCCCTTGTCGCCATGACCACGAGACCGCAACGAAAACGTAACGCGTCCTGCTGGATGCTCGCGCTATAGTGCGCGCTGCTTGCGGCCGATAGGGCCAAATACGCAGCCGATTATTTCTTTCTTTCGGGCGAGTCTATGGAGTGGTATCAGATGGTGGTGCTTGCGATCGTGCAAGGCATCACCGAGTTTCTGCCGATTTCGAGCTCGGCGCATCTCATCCTGGTGCCGCATTTTCTGGGCTGGCCGGACCAGGGGCTGGGTTTCGATCTGGCCATGCATCTCGGCACGTTAGTGGCAGTACTGGTCTATTTTCGCCACGACATGGTTCGGCTGTGGCACGCCTGGGTCGAATCGATAACTGCCGGCCGTCGTGACGGTGAAGTCGTCATGGCCTGGGGGCTGCTGCTTGCCACCGTGCCGGCCATCATATTCGGTCTTTTCCTCGGCTTGATCGGGGAATCGATGCTGCGCGTACCGGGTGTGATCGCGACCACGAGTATCGTGTTCGGGCTGGCTCTTGGATGGGTGGACTGGCGTGCGCCGTGTACACGCGAGCCGGACCAGATCGGCTGGCGTGCCTATCTGGCGATCGGGTTCGCGCAGGCCATCGCGCTGATTCCCGGCGCGTCGCGCTCCGGCATGACCATACTCGGTGCCCGTGCCTGCGGACTCAATCGCCAGGCCGCAGCGCGCGTTGCGTTCTATCTCGCGATTCCAATCACCACGGCGGCCATTGCTTTCGAAACCGTGTTGTTGATCCAGACGCCGACAGCCGACGCCTGGGGCGCAATGGCCATGGCCGCGGTGCTGGCCGGCATCAGCGCATTTGCCGCGATCCATTATTTCCTGCGCATGCTGCAATCGGTCGGCATGATGCCGTTCGTGGTCTATCGCGTGATTCTGGGCATCGCGCTGTTCGCGATTTTCGGCTGGAACGGTTAATGCCGTTAGGGCAGCGTACTCGTTAGCGGCGTCCGATCGCTTCGGCGATCGCGTTTATACGCTCGCGATGCAATGCCTCACCGATCTGCGGACCTTTAAGGCCTGAAGCGGCGAGCCGACCTGCATCGATGGCACGCGCGGCCTCGAACGCTGCGCGCGCGGTTGCCGGCTGGTCGTACTGTCGTTTTTCGAAGCCCAGCCGGCCGCGCACATCGGCGATACATACAGCGATGAGGATCTCGAGACGTTCCGGCCGGCGAAAGGCATCGATGCCTTCGAATACCTCGAGCATGGTGGCCGGACGCAGTTCGTGCATGCGGTGGATATGCGTATGCCAGCGCGTGACGATAGCGGCGGTCTCGCGTACGGCCTTGGGCACGCTCAGGCGGTTGCTGCAGTTATCGGCAAGAGGCACACCGGCGGCTTCGTGGCCATGATGGCCCGGCAGAATATGCGGCGGTGTGCTCGCCTTGCCGTAGTCGTGGCACAGCGCCGCATAGCGCGCGGCGAGCGAATCGCCAGCGGCCGCCGTCTGGCCGAGTACCAACAGCGTATGCACGCCCGAGTCGATCTCGGGGTGATGACGAATCGGCTGAATCACGCCGAACAGATTGTCGAGTTCCGGGAAAAGACGCGATAGGGCACCGCATTCGCGTAACAGATAGAAGAATAGCTGTGGCTCATCGTGCATGAGCGCGCGTTCGGTTTCGGCCCACACCCGTTCGGGCACCAGATGATCGACTTCGCCTGAAGCCACCATGTCGCGCAACAGCGCCATCGTTTCGTCGGCCACGCGAAAGCCCAGGGGCGCAAAGCGCGCGTAATAGCGCGCCAGGCGCAACAGGCGCACCGGGTCTTCGACGAAGGCCGGTGAGACGTGGCGCAATACGCGCGCTTCGAGATCGGACCGACCGCCGCATGGATCAATCAGCGTGCCATCGTCGGCGCGGGCGATCGCGTTGATGGTCAGATCGCGACGGACGAGATCGTCTTCGAGGCTGACATCGGCGCCGGTATGGAATACGAAGCCATGGTAGCCGCGCCCGCTTTTGCGTTCGGTACGAGCAAGCGCATGCTCTTCATGGGTTTCGGGATCAAGAAATACGGGGAAGTCGCGTCCGACCGGCCGATAGCCGGCGGCCACCATATCTTCGGGTTGAGCGCCGACTACCACCCAGTCGCGATCGGACACCGGTAAACCGAGCCATTCGTCCCGCAGTGCGCCGCCGACCAGATAACGTTGCATATTTCGTTCCCGGGCTAACGGCTAGCGGTTTGGTCGCCGTAGCTCGGTTTGATCTCGTCGATGCGTTTGTCGAGCGGCACAATGTTCTCGTTCAGCCGGGCCTGGAAGACGGTCATATGCGACATCGCCCGCTGCACGTAGTTGCGGGTCTCGGTATAGGGAATGTTCGCAATCCAGATCGTCGGATCCATATCGTCGTCGGGCAGCCAGCGCTGGATACGCTGCGGCCCGGCGTTATAGCTTGCACTCGCCATGGCAATATTGCCGTCCCAGCGATCGAGCATCTGAGCCAGATAGCCCGTGCCGAGCTGGATATTGATTTCAGGGATTGTCAGCGCGCTGCTCGAGGGGGATGTTGCGTCCATACGACGGGCTACCAGCCGGGCAGTGCCCGGCAACAGTTGCATCAGGCCGACGGCGCCCGCCGAGGAACGGATGGCCGGCTGGAACAGCGATTCGGTTCGCATGATGGCGAACACATAGGCCGGGTCGAGATCGTTGTCGTCGGCGAACTGACGTACCGCATCGCTGTAGGGCGTGGGGTAGCGAATATCCAGGTCGTCCCAGTAGTCGGCTTTCACCAGTGTAATGATCGCGCGTGAATGCCAGTTCCATTCATGGGCGATACGTGCAGCCTGGGCGAGCGCCGCCTGATCCAGACCGTCGATGACCGCGTTCCATTCGAGCCCGGCGGCATGCTCCATGCCGAGGGCGCGCAGTTCGTAGGCGCGATCGAGCGCGGCTCGCGACTCAACGCGTGCCCGTGCGGGGCGGTCCACGACCAGGGGCTGTTCGTTGAGGCTGTAGTCCTGATCGAGCGCGTCGGCGGCAAGATAGCCGTGGTAGCTGCGTTCCTGAGCCAGCGGCGTGTAAAGCGTACGCGCCTGTTGGGTGCGGCCCATGGCTTCGAGTGCCCGCGCATGCCAGTAGCGCCATTCTTCCTCGTCGGCGATGGCGGGCGGCAGATCGTTGATGGCGTCCACGACCAGCGGCCATCGCTCGTGATAGATCGCGGCACGAATTTCCCAGCCAAGCGCGTGCTCGTCGTCGTTCATACGCGCATGATCCATACGTGCGAACCACACCAGCGCCTGGGATTTTTGAGACTGGGCGTAGAGCAGGGCGAGCTGGCGCTTCATGTCGTGGCGCTGGGCTTCGTCGAGCTGCAGGCGTTCGGCCAGGGGCGTGAACAAGTCGGCCGCACGGTCGAGATCACGTAGCGCGTAGCGTTTGAATGCGTAGACCGCGATATCGCCGTCGAGGCCGGCCGACGCGTAGTGCAGGTTTGCAGGCGTTTCCGCAACATCAAGCCACTGGTCGACGCGTGCGCGCCGGTTCGCCGGCAGCTGGCGTGCCAGATAGCGGGTGAGGCCGAACTGGCCTGCCAGCACGGCCAGGCGTGCGCGCTCTAGAACTTCGTCCGCACCAAGTAGGCCCTGCGCTTCAAGCCAGCCGAATACAGGGTCGCAGGCATCGGGCTGACTGCGGCCAACGCGCCAGAGATCGAGCGCGGCGGCACGCGGATTGCCGCCCATCTGAATACGGGCGTTAACGGCGCGACAGGTCGCAGTCGAGCCGTCGCTGTCTTTCGTGTTGGCCAGTAGCATCGACCAGCGATCGCGCCGGGCCAGTGTCGGGAGCCAGTTGCGGCGCAGGCTTTCGGCCGGCGGAAGGTCCGGGTGGGCGGATATGAACGACTGGATCTGGGTGTCGAGCGCGGCGTTGGCATCGGTATCGAGCCGGTAGCGCAGTTCAGCAGCACTCAGATAATTGTAGAGCGGGTAAGTTTGTAGCTGCGCACGTAGGTCCGAGCGGTCGTCCAGACGGCCTTGCTGGGCGGCCGCGAGCGCATCGCGAAATACCGCGCGCTGGGCGGCATCGGCGGCGAGGCTGGTGCCGGCATACAGCAGCAGTATGGCCATGAAAAACAGGCGCATGGCGATCTTGGCGTTGGGGCTATTCACAGCGCCGAGTGTAACTCACGCTGGCCGGCGCGGCGGACGTGTTTTTGTTGACGCGGTATGAAAACAGCTGGCCAGTCGGGTTAATAAAACGAATGCGCGCTGCACGTATGCGTGGCGGGCGTTAGCCGTGAAGCCTTGTTCGAATGAAAGACGGACATGTGCCGGCCTTCATGGGGCGAGGCGTTGAAAACAGTGGCCATAGTCAGCTGTGCTGGTGCCGGATTAAAAGCTTTCAGCGAACGTGTCGTCGTCGACGTTGACCGCGACTTCTTCTGGCAACAGCGTGACGCCGCTGGGGTCGCATTGCATGACGGCATCGTGCAGGGCCGTGATGGCCCGTGGTCGCGGAAAGCTCTTGCGCCAGGCAATGGCAATACGGCGCATGGGCGCATCGCCGGCGAACGGTCGAGTCTCCAACAGGCGTGACTCTTCCGACAGGCCTGGAATCGACGAACGGGGCAATACGGTCACGCCGAGGCCGCTGGCTACCATGTGGCGAATCGTTTCCAGACTGGAGCCGGAATGCGGCTGGCGTTCGCGTTCGCGATCCCGACAGTCTTCGCAAAGCGCCAGTACCTGATCGCGAAAGCAGTGGCCGGGCCCGAGCAACAGCAGATCTTCCTCGGCGAGTTCGTTGGCATCGATCTCGTCGCGGTGGGCCCAGCGATGCGTCTGTGGCATGACGACGACGAAGGATTCGTCATAGAGCGGCCAAGTGGAAAAGCCGCCGACATCGTAGGGCATGGCCACGATCACGGCATCGAGCTCGTTGTTGCGTAACTGCTGGGTGAGTGCGCCGGTGAAGTTCTCTTCGATAATCAGCGGCATATCGGGCGTGCTTTCGCGCAGCGCCGGGATCAGGTGCGGCAATAGATACGGGCCGACCGTATAAATCACGCCCAGACGCAGGGCGCCCTTGAGCTCGTCACGGCCCTGTTCGGCTACGGTTTCCAAGGCGCTGACTTCGCCCAGAATACGATAGGCCTGTTCGATGATGCGGCGGCCGATCGGCGTGACCCGGGCCTCCCCGCGATTGCGTTCGAATACGGTGACACCGAGCTCGCCTTCGAGCTTCTTGACCGCGACCGACAGGGTCGGCTGGCTCACAAAAGCGCGTTTGGCGGCCCGGCCGAAGTGGCGCTCCTTGTCGAGCGCGATCAGATACCGCAGTTCGGTAAGCGTGATATGCATCGGGTGGTGAATCTCATCCTTCGGTCGGCTCAAGTCGCGCCGAGCCAGTCACGAGGCTTGAGAAAGTCCTCGTAGAGCGTGGCTTCGGGGCTGCCGGGTACGGGCGTGTACCCATATTGCCACGATGCCAGTGGCGGCATCGACATCAGGATGGATTCGGTACGCCCGCGCGATTGCAGGCCGAATAGCGTGCCGCGGTCGTAAACCAGATTGAACTCGACGTAGCGCCCACGCCGATAGAGCTGGAAGTCGCGCTCGCGCTCGCCGTAATCGTGCTCGCGCCGGCGCTCGATGATCGGCGCATAGGCATCGATAAACGCCTGGCCGACGCTACGCACGAAGGCAAAGCTGTCTTCGAAGCCAAGCTCATCGAAATCGTCGAAGAACAGCCCGCCGACGCCGCGTGTCTCGTCGCGATGGGGCAGATAGAAGTAGTCGTCGCACCAGGCCTTGAAGCGGCCGTAGAGTTCGTCGCCGAAAGGCGCACAGGCATCGCGCGCTGCTTCATGCCAGGCCACCGCATCGGCTTCGAACGGATAGTAAGGCGTCAAATCGAAGCCGCCGCCAAACCACCACACCGGGTCTTCGCCTTCTTTTTCGGCAACGAAGAAACGCACGTTGGCGTGGGCCGTGGGGGCATAGGGATTGCGGGGGTGGATGACCACCGACACACCTGTGGCAATAAACGAGCGACCGGCGAGTTCCGGCCGGCGCGCGGATGCCGAGGCCGGCAGGTTGTCGCCGGTCACGCGGGAGAAATTCACGCCGGCGCGCTCGAATGTTTCACCGTCGGCGAGCACGCGGGTATCGCCGCCGCCGCCGGCCGGTCGCTGCCAGGCGTCGATATGAAAATCGAGCGTGGGCTCGAACACGCTCAGGCGATCGCAGATATGGTCCTGCAGCTCGCGAAACCAGGTGATTACGCGATCGGCATCGATTCCGGCGTGACTCATCTCAGCGGCCTCGCAGCGTCTCGCCGCTGCGGGCGTCGCGAATCGTGCTGGGGCGCCCCGGCGTATCGGGCGTGCCGCCAAGGATCATGTCGACAAGCGTACGCCGATGCGTACCCAGCCGTGCACGTGCTTGCCAGGTACTGCGTACCGGCGGGCGCGCGCTTATGTTTGCACTGGTTGAAACCAGCGCGCCGCCGAATGCCCGGCATAGCGCAGCGCTGTCGGCGTGGGCGGTCTGGCGCAGGGCAATGCTATCGTGGGCTCCGGTGAGCCACCAGGGCGTGTTGTCTGCCGCGGGCAGCAACCAGGTTATGGCGGCGGGCCAGCTTTCAGTGGCCCGTGCCCAGGCCTGATCGGCGTCGCTTGCAACGAAGGGTTCGAGCTGCGTGCTATCGGCCCCAATGACAATCAGGCCGCGCTCGATATCGCGTTGCTTGAGCGTGAGCAGGCGCAGCACGGCCGCCGGATCCAGCGGATCGCAGGCCAGACCCCACACGCCTTCCGTGGCATGGGCGACCACGCCGCCCGCATGAAGAATACGGGCGGCATGGCGCAGGCGGTGGGCGCTGACATGCGCGCCTGCACGGTTCGAATCTGTAGTCATAGACGCTCGGTCGAGTCAGGCGTGTGCGTAATCAGGCGTCGCCCTTGTTGGCGCTGTCGGCCGATTTTGTGCTCGATTTGGCCGGCGCCTTCTTGGCCGTGCTGCGTTTGGCCGTGGTCTTCTTGGCGGCCGCGGCCTTGGTTGTGCTCTTGGCCTTGGACGTACTCTTGGCCGCCGTGGTTTTTTTCGCAGCGGTGCTCTTGGTTGTCTTGGCTGTCGACTTCGCGCTGGTTTTTGCGGTGTCTTTCTTGGCCGCGCCTTTACGGCCGCGCTTTTTCTTCTCGGGCGCCTTGGCGATGATCTCCTGACACTGTTCCAGGGTCAGATCGGCCGGCTCCTGGTCCTTGGGCACGCTGGCGTTCTTTTTGCCGTCGGTGATATAGACACCAAAGGGGCCGTGCTGGACCTTGATGCCTTCGGCTTCGAAGTGCTTGATCAGTTTCTTGGCGTCGGCCTCTTTCTTCGCGGCGACCACTTCCAGCGCACGTTCCTTGGTCACCGTGTAGGGATCGTCTTCCTTGAGCGAGGCGAACTTCTTGCCGTAACGCACATAGGGGCCGAAGCGACCGACGTTGACGATCATTTCCTCGCCTTCCGGCGTTTCCCCGAGATCGCGCGGCAGGTTGAACAGATACAGCGCCTCGTCGAGGGTGATCTTGTCCATGTCCTGGCCTTTGCGCAGGCCGGCGAACTTGGGTTTTTCTTCGTCGTCCTTGCTGCCGATCTGCACGAACGGGCCGAAGCGGCCGATGCGCACGATCACCGGTTTGCCGGATTTCGGATCGGTACCGAGTTCCCGGGCCTGGGCGACTTCTTCGCGCGAGAGATCTTGCTTGGACTCGATCTGCTCGGAGAAGCGATCCCAGAATTCCCTGAGCAACGGTTGCCATTTCTCCTCGCCACGCGAGACCGCATCCAGCCGGTCTTCCAGATTGGCGGTGAACTTGTAGTCCACATAGCGGGTGAAATGGTCGGTCAGGAACTTGTTGACGATCTTGCCCAGCGGCGTCGGCATGAACGCTTTGCCATCCATTTCGACGTACTCGCGATCCTGCAGCGTCGAGATGATTGAGGCATAGGTCGATGGCCGGCCGATATCGTATTCCTCGAGCGTTTTCACCAGCGCGGCTTCGGTAAAGCGCGGCGGCGGCTCGGTGAAATGCTGAGTCGGGATGATCTCGGCGAGCTTGAGCAGCTCGTTTTCTTCCAGGTGCGGCAGGCGCTTATCGGCGTCGTCGTCGCCCTTGTCGTCGTCCTTACCTTCCTTGTAAACCGAAAGAAAGCCCGGCTCGCGCAGGGTTCGGCCCGAGGCCCGGAAGAGGTGCTTCGCGTCGTCGCCAGCGGCGAGATCGGCCGAGACCGTATCGAACAGGGCATGCATCATCTGGCTGGCGACAGTGCGCTGCCAGATCAACTCGTACAGGCGCGCCTGATCGCTGGTCAGGTTGGATTTGATTTCGTCCGGGATACGCGCGCTCTCGGTCGGCCGGATGGCCTCATGCGCTTCCTGGGCGTTCTTCGATTTGGTCTTGAAGGTACGCGGCGCGTCGGGCAGGTTCTTGTCGCCATAGCGCTTGCCGATCATCGAACGCAGTTCGTTGACCGCATCCGCGGCCAGACTGACCGAGTCGGTCCGCATATAGGTGATCAGACCGGTCGCCTCGGCGCCGTCGATCGATACGCCTTCATACAGGCTTTGTGCCGTGCGCATGGTGCGCTTGGCCGTAAACCCAAGCTTGCGTGCGGCCTCCTGTTGCAGCGTGGAGGTCGTGAACGGCGGCGCCGGATTACGCTTGCGCTGTTTGCGATCGACCTTGACCACGCGCAGCTGGCCTTGCGCGGCCTTGGTGAGCGTTTCCAGGGCGGCATCAGCGCTGCCCTGGTTGTTGACCGTGAACTGCTCGACCTTTTCGCCGTCGAGCTGCGACAAGCGTGCAGAAAACGGCTGTGCGTCCTTTTCGACCTGGGCTTCGATCTTCCAGTATTCCTGGGGGATGAAGGCTTCAATCTCGGCATCGCGCTCGCAGATCAGGCGCAGCGCCGGTGACTGCACACGCCCGGCCGACAGCCCACGCTGAACCTTGCGCCAGAGCAGCGGTGAAAGATTGAAGCCCACCAGATAATCGAGCGCCCGCCGAGCCTGCTGGGCATTAACCAGATCGTCGGAGATTTCACGCGGATTGGCGACCGCGGAGCCGACCGCTTTCTTGGTGATTTCGTGGAAAACCACGCGGGCGACGTGCTTGTCTTCGAGCAGACCGCGTTCGCGTAGCAGTTCGAGCAGGTGCCAGGCAATGGCTTCGCCTTCGCGATCCGGGTCAGTCGCCAGCAGCAGGGCATCCGACTTCTTCAGCGAGCGGGCAATCTTGTCGACCTGCTTCGCGTTGCGATCGATGATGTCGTAGCGCATCGCAAAGTCGTGCTCGGTATCAACCGCGCCCTCCTTGGGCACGAGATCGCGCACATGGCCGTACGAGGCCAGGACCTCATAGTCCTTGCCGAGATATTTTTCGATCGTCCGGGCCTTGGCCGGCGATTCCACGATGACGAGATTACGACTCATCGATTCACGCTATATTTGGGATTGAGGCCTGCACTTACGCGCAGGGCGCTGCACACTAGCATAGCCTTTGAAGCATGCGCGACCGAGGCACGTCAACCGCGTCGGCCGGCGCATGACGAGCCTGCGAGCGGCCGAAGCGCAGGGCAGGGAGTTCGCTAGTGACTCGCCCCGGGCGATTCGGCGTGGATCATCGCTTCCATGCGGGCATAGGCCTGATCCTGACCGCTCGAGGACAGGACCATCATCACAACCCATTTAAGCTGTTCGATCTCGGCGCCTTCAAAAGCGTCTTCGGCCAGGGCCATCATCCGATCGATCACAATCTCTCGGGCGGTGGCACTGAGCACGCCGGCCTGCTGCAATTGGGCGAGATAGCCGCGGCATTCGGCATCGAGCACATGCATTTCGCGCTCGGCATACACCCGGATAGCGTCGTCGCTGGGCGTTTCGGCCATTGACTGGCCGGCGGGGTCGGTTGCGCGAATCCAGGCGAAGGCATCGTCGATCTCATCATCGAAGAAACCGGCGTCGCCCAGGTCGTCGCGTACGCTGGACAGGTGCTCGGCATCCGCCAGCGAGAAGTTCTCGAACAGATAGAGCAACACGTCGAGCAGGTTTTCGTTCATCGGCGCAGATCCGTCGTAGGTGAACCGTGGCGCTCAGCCATGCCCGCGTTCAGGACACTGCCCGGGTATAGGCGCCGCCCGGGCCCGCCTGTACGCGGCCTTCCAGTTCCAGGATGAGCAGAGTGGATGATACCGCATCTGCCGACCAGCCCGTGCGAGCGACCAGATCGTCGACCCGAGCCGGGCCGTGGCCGAGCGCGGCGAGAAGCGTGGCGTGGTCGTCGCTTTCGATAGTTGACGCGGCGGCGGACTCAACGTCTTCGTGTTCATGATCAGACGTATAGGCGTGTTGCCTGCGGTAGCCGTCGAGTACGCCGGCGATGTCTTCAAGTATGTGGTCGGTGGTTTCGACGAGCTTGGCACCATCGCGAATGAGTTGGTGGCAGCCGCGTGCCAGCGGGTTGTGGATCGAGCCGGGCAGAGCGAAGACATCGCGTCCGGCGGCGCTCGCCATTCGCGCGGTGATGAGCGAACCGGAGGCGCGTGCGGCCTCGACCACGAGTGTGGCGGTGCACAGCCCGGCAATAATACGGTTGCGTCGCGGAAAGTTGCCACGTGCCGGCTCGGTGCCGAGTCCGAATTCCGAGAGCAGCAGGCCGTTGGCGGCAATGCGCTCGGCCAGCTCCTTATGCATGGCGGGATACACGCGATCCAGGCCGGTGCCGCAGACCGCGATCGTCATGCCGTCGGCAGCAAGCGCGCCTTCGTGGGCTGCGGCATCGATACCACGTGCCAGGCCCGACACCACGACCAGCCCCGCTGAGGCAAGCGCAGAGCCGAATTCACGCGCGGCTTCGAGTCCCGCGGGGCTGGGGTTGCGACTGCCCACGATCGCAATCGCCGGATAGTTGAGAAGCTCGGTATCGCCGAGCCCGTAGAGCCAGGGCGGGGCCGGGTCGAGCTCGGCGAGCGCGCTTGAGTAATGACGATGGTCGCGGGTGATGAAATGATGATTCGGCGCTTCGAGCCAACGCTCGGTTTCATCGAGACGCGCGTTATCGCTGGCGGCGAGCGCTGCACAGGCCGCGCGGGGCACCCCGAGTTCGCGCCACGCACGTTCGCCGGCCGCCAAGGCGCGCTCGGCCGTGCCGAAGTGCTGGATCAAGCGGCTACCGAGCGTGGCGCCGATGCCCGGCGTACAAGCCATTTGCAGCTCGGCGTGCGGCATCATGGCACGGCCTGTCGCACCATCGGCACGTCTTAACGTGCCGGCGTGCGTACGAAATCTTCGATATGCACCGCACGTTCGGCGCGCATGATCACCGCAAAGCTGACCTGTTCGTCGGTCTTGAACACCAGCAGCTGACCCGATTTGAGTTCGGGCAGGCGAACCTGGCCACCCTTGACCGGATCGAGCACGACACGGCCGGCCTCGAAGATATCGAGCACGTGGCCGCGTTCGACACCGTCCGTACTGCCCAAACTCAGGGTTACAACCTGATACTGGCCGATGGCGGAGACGCCGTCATACACGGAGATGATGCGGCCTTCGATCGCACGATCGGGGGCGTGCGGATAGAAGTCGCGTACCAGGTCTTCGGTTTCCATAGGCAGCAATCGGTCGGCGACCAGGGCCTCACGATAACTTTTGGTGATTTCGGCTTTCGCGACCGGGCCGTATTCGGTGATTTGTATTTCGCCGACCGGTACGGCCTGCTGGCCGAGAATTTCGCCAGTATCGGGATCCTTGTAGGGGCCGGCATCGCGTACGAGGCTGTAACGATCGGCATCGTGACCCTGGCCGTCGACGCCGCGAACATAGCTGACGGTGCCTTTTCCGCCGACGAGATGCTCGTCGATAAAAGACACGATATAAGGCGCCTCGGCCAGTTCTTCCTGGCTGACCAGCCGCGGCCCGGTGATGAAGGCCCGGATTGCATCCAGCGGAATGGTCGCGACCGACTCGAGCGAACTTTCGCGTACCCGGGGTGAAAGCACTTTGGTGCCGGCCCGGCGAAGCTGGAAATTGCCGTCGGCGTCGCGGGTAAGAATCAGCACGTCGCCCGGATAGATGAGATGCGGATTGGCAATATCCGGGTTTGCATACCAGAGCTGGGGCCAATACCACGGGTCGCGCAGGTAATACCCGGCGATATCCCAGAGCGTATCGCCCTTCTTGACCACGTAGCGCAACGGCGCATCCGCACGCAATTGGCTGGACACGGTGTTCTCGCGCACCACGGGCGCTGCGCGTTCAGGCAGCGGCGTCGCCGGGGCTGCCGGCGCGAGTTCGGGCTCGGCCTGCTGATGGGCGCAACCGCTCGCGGCGATCGCCATGACCAGGGTCAAACCCGTGCCGGCGTACTTCATGGCCTGTTTCAAATCGTTATACTCTCGCATCCAGGACGCGCCCCCAATTTATAGCGCTTGAACGGGCCATGCCGTGTGCTTTTTCGTTATCGGCCAGTCAGATCATTTATTAATGGCCGGCCCACTTGCGACTTTGACGACCAATAGAATATGGCGATTCTCGAGATTTTGCATTTCCCCGATCCACGGCTGCGCGAACGCACCGAGCCGGTCACCGTTTTCGATGAGACTTTGTCACGTTTCATCGACGATATGTTCGAGACCATGTACGACGCGCCTGGGGTGGGGTTGGCTGCCACACAGGTCGGCGATACGCGCCGGGTCGCGGTTATGGATTGCTCGGAGGATCGCAACGAACGCATCGTGATGTGCAATCCCGAAATACTCTGGCGTGAGGATCTCGAGACGGTCGACGAAGGCTGTCTATCGGTGCCCGACCATTACGACAAGGTCAAACGTTACGCGCGGGTGCGTTTCGCGGCCCAGGATCGTGACGGCGAGCGTTACGAAATGGATGCCGAAGGCCTGCTTGCCCAATGTGTGCAGCATGAGCTGGCGCATCTGGATGGCGGGTTGTATATCGATCAGCTGTCGCGGCTAAAGCGCGAGCGTATCCGTCGCAAGCTGGCCAAGGCGGCGCGTCAGCAAACCGCCGACCAAAGCGACGAATAACGCGTGAATATTGTTTTTGCCGGCACGCCCGAATTTGCGTTGCCCTGTCTAAATGCGGTCGCGGAGAGTTCGCATCGTCTCACCGGCGTGCTCACCCAGCCGGATCGGCCGGCCGGACGCGGGCGCAAGTTGGCCACATCGCCGGTCAAGCAGCGCGCGCTGGAACTGGGTGTCCCCGTTCAACAGCCGCTATCGCTCAAGAAAGACGACGCGTTCGAAGACTTGGCAGCGCTGGAGCCGGATCTGATGGTCGTGGTGGCCTATGGATTGCTGCTACCTAAAAAAGTGCTCGCGCTGCCGCGATACGGTTGTATCAATGTTCATGCATCATTGTTGCCTCGCTGGCGCGGCGCTGCGCCCATTGCCCGTGCGATTCTGGCTGGCGATAGCGAAAGCGGCGTAACCCTGATGCAGATGAACGCGGGGCTTGATACTGGCCCGATGCTCGCGCGCCGTGCTGTGGAAATCGGTAGCGATACCACCGCGGGCGAACTGCACGACCGGCTTGCGGAACTCGGCGCTGCCGAGCTTTCGGCGCTGCTCGGACGCGTCGAACAGGGCGTGACCGGCGAATCGCAGGATGACGCACAGGCCTGCTACGCGCGGCGCCTGGATAAAGGCGAGGCGGCGATCGACTGGCGGCTGCGCGCTGACGAGATTGCGCGCGCGGTCCGTGCTTTCGTGCCGTGGCCGGTGGCACACGCCCGACTGGGTGGCCAACCGATCCGGTTCTGGCGGGCTGGCACTGCGCCGACTTCGGCTGGCGCCAGCGCCGAGCCGGGTACGGTCGTTGCGGCCAGTCCGAAGGGAATCGATATCGCTACCGGCGCCGGCACCTTGCGGGTGACCGAGTTGCAGTTGCCGGGCAAGAAGCGCATGGACGCGGCGGCTGCCGTGAACGGTCGCGCCTGGGTCGGTCAACGCTTTGAGTAAATCGCAACGTCGCGATACACCGCCGGCGTCGGTCGAAGGCGCGGCTTCGCGGGCCTGGGCTGCGCGGTGCGTGTCGGCGGTGATGAATGATCGTCGCAGTCTCGATGCCGCGCTGGCCGAGTTGCCGGCCGATATGAGTGGTGCCGATCGTGCGCTGGTTTCCGCACTCGCCTATGGCGTACTGCGCGACTATCGCCGCCTGGAAGCGCTGCTCGCGCCGAAATTGTCGCGCAAGCCGCAGCCGTTGCTACGCGCGCTGTT
This sequence comes from Salinisphaera shabanensis E1L3A, assembly GCF_000215955.2. Taxonomy (GTDB): domain Bacteria; phylum Pseudomonadota; class Gammaproteobacteria; order Nevskiales; family Salinisphaeraceae; genus Salinisphaera; species Salinisphaera shabanensis. The sequence continues at coordinate 14,345 of NZ_AFNV02000030.1, read as the reverse complement.
GCTGGTCGGGTTGTTGCAGCTGGAGGCGATGCGTATTCCGCCGCATGCAGCGGTGCATGCCACGGTATCGGCTGCGGCGATGCTCAAGCTCGGTAGGGCGCGCGGTATGGTCAACGCCATTCTGCGGGGACATCAGCGCGACGCGGCGGCTGCCGATTCCAGTGAACTCGCGGTGGGCGTTCGCTACGGCTATCCGGACTGGGTAGTTCGCATGATCGAAGCCGACTGGGGCAGCCTGTGGCCCGCCGTGCTAGCCGCCGGCAACCGGCCGGCGCCGATGCATCTGCGTGCCAATGCGCGCCAGTGTAGTCGGCATACGGCAATGCAACGTCTGGCCGAAGCAGGCATCGCCAGCCAAGCCGTGCGTGTTTGCGATAGTGCGCTCACGCTCGACAGCGCGATATCCGCGCGCGATCTGCCCGGCTTTGCCAGCGGTGAGATTTCCATTCAGGACGCAGGCGCACAACTGGCTGCCGGGCTGGTCGCCGCGCAGGCGGGCGATCATGTGCTCGATGCCTGTGCCGCCCCAGGCAACAAGAGCGCGCATCTTCTGGAACGTGCTGATATCGATCTGCTTGCGCTCGATATCGATGCCACGCGGCTCGAAACGCTCAATGAAACTTTGCAGCGCGTGGGCACGACTGCCCGTGTACAGGTAGCCGACGCGGGCGACATCGAACATTGGTGGGACGGCCGTGCCTTCGATCGTATTTTGCTGGATGCGCCCTGCAGCGGCACCGGTGTGATTCGTCGCCATCCGGATATCAAGTGGCTGCGACGGCCGGACGATATCGCAGCGGCGGCCAAGCGCCAGAATGCGTTACTGGACGGTTTATGGCGCACGCTCGCGCCGGGCGGGCGTCTGGTTTATGCCACCTGCTCGATCCTGCGCGCCGAAGGCGTGGATGTGATCGATGCATTTCTGGCCCGAACCGATGATGCACGCGAACAGGTCATCGATGCCCATTGGGGGTTTGCCGAACGCTATGGCCGGCGTATTGCGCCGGGTATGCACGGCTTTGATGGTTTCTACTACGCGGTGCTCGAACGCGACGCGGCTTGAACGATGGTTCTTCGCCGGTAAGTAGCATTACGGAGTTGAAACGATTGCGCGCAACCGCACGATTGGGGGTGTACTGATTCATCAACCAATTGGAGTTGTGATGAGCGACGAACTCAAAGGCAAGAAGGTGGCGTTCCTGGCCACGAACGGTTTCGAATATTCGGAGCTGACCCAGCCTTGGGACGAGATCAAGGCCGCGGGGGCCGAGGTCGAACTGATCTCGCTCGAAAACGGCAAGATTCAGGGTGAAAGCGGCGGCGAGCCGAAAGGCGATCCGATTGCGGTCGACAAGACCGTCGATCAGGTATCCGCCGGCGACTACAACGCACTCGTTCTGCCGGGTGGTCTGGCCAATCCGGATACGCTGCGCATGAACGACAAGGCGGTCCAGTTCGTGCGCGATTTCTTTGCCCAGCACAAGCCGGTGTCCGCCATCTGCCACGGTCCGTGGTTGCTGGCCGAAGCCGACGTGCTCAAGGGCCGCACGGTAACCTCGTTCCCGTCGATCAAGACCGACCTTCAGAATGCAGGCGCCAAGTGGGAAGACCGCGAAGTGGTCTGCGACGAAGCGCTGGTGACTAGCCGTACGCCCGACGATCTGGATGCGTTCTGTGCCAAGACGATCGAAGAGATCGCCGAAGGCAAGCATGAAGAACAGACCACCTGATCTGTTCAAGTCTAGCCATGTGCAATACGAAGCCCGGGTCTCGGCCCGGGCTTTTTTATGCGCGCTGCATGCGATGCTTGGCGCGGGGAGGGTTGTCTAATCTTCCAGCGTGTAGTCGATCGTGGTCACGACCCGGACTTTCTTGATGTCCGGTGTGTAACTGTCCAGATCCTGGATCGAGAAATAGCCCTGCGAGGCGGAACGAATGGCGCCGACCTTGCTGCCGGAATCCTCGGCGAACTGGCGTGCGGCCTTGCGCGCGTCGGCTGTGGCCTGCGCGATCATTTCCGGCTTGATGGTTTCCAGATCGGTGAACAGGAATTCGGTGCGATATTCATAGTTGGGCGAGAGCACGACCCCCAGGCTCACCAGTTCGCCTACGCGCGGCATCGCCTGTTTGACCCTGTCGATCTTCGGGGTACGTACGAGTACCGTCGTTTCGGCCGAATAGCGGGTTGGCGGCCGCTGGTTGCCGTAGCTGTTGGCATAGCGATCCGTGACCTGTGGCGACGTCGTGGTGATCGACTCCGGTTTGAAACCGGCATCGGTAAGAAAGCGACGAATGATGTCGGCCTGACGATTGACCTGCTGCTGCACGGTACTCAATTCGTCGCCAGTGACCGTGAAATGCAGCGGCCAGAGGGCGAGGTCAGCCCGCACTTCGCGTTCCGCGAGACCCTTGACCGTGACCGCGCGTTCGGCCGATTTCCATTGAATTGCCGCGCTCTTGAGATAGCTGCCGCCGACAATAAGTCCGACGGCAAGACACAGGCCAAGAACAGCTGCGGCCAAGATATTGTTCTTCATTACTTATTTGCGGCATAAACGCATGGCGGGTGAGTGCTCAGATTATCCGATCCCAAAGCTTGCGGCTGGCTTAAGCACGCCGGCTTGATTCGCGGCGGCGTCGCTGATCGCGGTGCGAGGAACGCATATCCGCAGGTGGCACGGAATGTTTGGATTGAAATCGCTGCCTGTGCGGTCAATCGATCTGATGTGAGAGCGCGTATCGAGCGCTGCAACGATATCCAGCCGCACGTATTGAAAGTCCGCCTGGCCCGTCGGCTTCGGCTGGAATGCTAAGCACGATGCCTGGCACCAAGCAGCCCGCGCGGGAATGAAGCACGCCCGGCGCGGGCCAGGGTCTTAACGATAGATCGGGTCGCGTACGACCACGCCGCGCTCAGCGAGATAGCCTTTGGCCTGCTGGATCGTATAGGTGCCGAAATGAAAGATCGATGCCGCGAGCACCGCATCGGCCGTGCCGATTTCCAGGCCGTCATGCAGATGTTCGAGGTTGCCGACGCCGCCCGAGGCGATCACCGGCACGTCTACGGCTTCCGAGATCGCACGCGTAAGCTTGAGATCGAAGCCGGACTTGGTGCCGTCCTTGTCCATACTGGTCAGCAGCACTTCGCCGGCGCCGAGCGACACCAGCTTCTGGGCCCATTCGATCGCATCGATGCCGGTGGATTTACGCCCGCCGTGGGTGAAGATTTCCCAGCGAGGGGCCTCGCCTTTGCGGGCCACGTTCTTGGCGTCGAGCGCGACCACGATGCACTGCGAGCCATAGCGATAGGCCGCTTCGGCGACGAAGTTCGGGTCTGAAATCGCAGCCGTGTTGATCGACACCTTGTCGGCGCCCGCCGATAGTAGGCGACGCACATCGGGCAGCGTACGCACACCGCCGCCCACGGTCAGCGGGATGAAGACCTCGCCGGCCACCCGCTCGACCACGTCCATCAGGGTGCCGCGGTCTTCGTGGCTGGCGGTGATATCGAGAAAGACGAGCTCGTCGGCGCCTTGCTGGTCGTAGCGCCGGGCGATCTCGACCGGGTCGCCTGCATCCTTGATCTCGAGGAACTTGACGCCTTTGACGACCCGGCCCTTGTCGATATCCAGGCAGGGGATGATGCGTTTGGCCAGGCTCACGCGGACCCCTCGCCCTGGGCTTTGCGATCGTTGACCAGTTTGCGGGCTTCGGCGAGATCGATCGTGCCTTCATAGAGCGCGCGTCCGATCACCGCGCCGGTCACGCCGTCTTCCTCGGCGGTGAGCAGCGCTTCAATATCGTCGAGTCGCGTCACCCCGCCCGAGGCAATCACGGGGATGGTGAGTTCGGCAGCCAGTGCACGGCTGGCTTCGACGTTGACACCCTGCATCATGCCGTCGCGGCCGATATCTGTATGGATGATGGCAACCACGCCGTCCTCTTCGAACTGCTGGGCCATTTCGGCGACGGTGTTGTTCGACAGCTTGGACCAGCCGTCGGTCGCGACCATGCCGTCCTTCGCATCGAGACCGACGATGATATGGCGCGGAAACTCCACGCCGGCATCGGCCACGAAATGCGGTTCGGACACGGCGCGCGTGCCGAGAATCACGTATTCGACGCCGCGCTCGAGATAGGTCTCGATCGCGGCTTCATCGCGGATGCCGCCCCCGACTTGGACCGGCACGTTGCCGCAGGCCGACACGATCTGGCCGATCACACGGTCGTTGACCGGGTAGCCGGCCTTCGCGCCGTCGAGATCGACCACATGGATTCGATCCGCGCCTTCGGCAAGCCAACGCTCGGCTACGGCGACCGGGTCTTCATCGAAGACGGTCACGTCGTCCATGCGGCCCTGGCGCAGGCGTACGCACTGGCCGTTCTTGATATCAATCGCTGGTATGAGTAGCACGCCGATAATCCTCGTCTACGGCTTGAATGGTCGAAACGACAGCAAGTTTGCGAACCGCGCTCAGGCGGCGCCGTCCCATTCCAGGAAATTGGCCAGCAACTGAAGGCCGGCCGACTGGCTTTTCTCCGGATGAAACTGCACCGCGAACACGTTCGGGCGCAGAATCACCGAAGCAAAACGCACGCCATAGTCGGTTGTGCCGGCGATATGGCGCTCGTCGCTGGGGACCACGTAATAACTGTGTACGAAATAGAACCAGCTCGCCGGCGCGATGTCTTTCCAGAGCGGATGATGACGCTCCTGGCGAACCTGGTTCCAGCCCATGTGCGGGATCTTGCGACGCACGCCATCGGGCTGGGCATCGGGCGCGGCGAAATGCACGGTATCGCCGGGAAACGCGCCCAGGCACTGCACGCCGCCCGATTCTTCGGAATGGCCCATCAGCGCTTCGATACCCAGGCACACGCCCATCAGCGGCTTCTTGCCGAGCTGTTCGCGCAGCATGTCGTCGAGTTCGAGCCGATGCAGTTCGTCCATGCAATGCCCGATCGCGCCCACGCCGGGCAGAACCAGACGGTCCATGCGCGATAGCGCGTCCGGGTCGAAGCTGACTTCGATCTGTTCGTCCGACGCCACGTAACGCAGCGCCTTGGCAATCGAGTGCAGATTGCCCATCCCATAGTCGATGATACCGACGGTAGCCATAGTGTGATCGTGTACGAAGAAAAGAAGGGTTTAGAGGCTGCCCTTGGTGGACGGCATCGTATCGCCAGTCCGGCCATCGGCCGCGACCGCCATGCGCAGCGCGCGCCCGAACGCCTTGAACAGGGTTTCGGCCACGTGATGGGCGTTATGGCCCTTCAACGCATCCATGTGCAGAGTGAGCGCGCCGGCGCTGGCGAGCCCCTGGAAGAACTCGCGCACCAGTTCGACATCGAAGGTGCCGATCTTGTCGCGGGTGAAATCCGCGGCAAAGAACAGCCCCGGACGCCCGGACAGATCGATGACCACACGTGAAAGCGCTTCGTCGAGCGGCACATAGGCATGGCCATAGCGGGTGATGCCACGCTTGTCACCAACGGCTTCGCGCAGCGCCTGTCCGATACAGATACCGACATCCTCCACCGTGTGGTGGTCATCGATATGCAGATCGCCTTTGGCGCGCACGTCGAGATCGATCATACCGTGGCGGCTGATCTGATGAAGCATGTGATCGAAGAAACCCACACCGGTTTCGGCTGCGAACACGCCTTCGCCGTCGAGATCCAGTGTGACCTGTATCTCGGTTTCAGCGGTCTGACGTGAGATCGTTGCGCGTCGTGCCTTCATTGACAGAATCAAGTCTGTGGATCACCCCGAGAGGCGGGATAATACGCCCATTGATTAGGCAACGCGAACGTAGCGGCCGCTGCCAGGTATCGTGATTGGCGCGGAGCGCGCTAAGAGTGTAACCAGAAGGTCACCGGGCCATCGTTTATCAACGAGACTTGCATATCGGCGCCGAATACACCCTGTTCGATACGCTCGGTATGGCGCGCGTGTAATACGTCGATGAATGTATCGAACAGCTCGCGTGCGCGGGCCGGCGGGCACGCCGAGGAAAAACCGGGCCGGTTGCCACGCTGCGTATCGGCCGCGAGGGTGAATTGTGGCACCGCAAGCACCTGCCGTCCGGTTTGCCGAGTGCTGTGATTCATACGCCCGCATTCATCGGCGAATATGCGATAGCCAAGCACGCGTTCGGCCAGGCGGGTGGCCTGGGCCGCTGTGTCGTCGGGTTCGGCGGCAACGAGTGCGAGTACGCCGGGGCCGATACGGGCGACCGTTTCGCCGTCGATGGCCACGGCGGCCTGTGTCACGCGCTGAATGAGCGCGATCACGGTTGGCCGATCAGCGCGGGTGCAGCCTTGCGGTGCGCACGCAACAGTCGCTCGAACGGGCTGGGGTCGTGGATATGAGTGACGTCGCCGTCCATGGGAAAGTGATAGTCGATCAGCCGCGAGGCCCAGAAGCGCAGGGCGGCCGCACGCAGCATCGCAGGCCATGCTGCATGTTCGGCCTCGGTGAGCGCGCGACGCCGATCATAGGCCCGTATGAACGCCTGCCAGTGTGTACCTCGATATTGCCCGTTGTCGTCGAACGCCCAGTCGTTGCAGATCACGGCCAGGTCGAACAGCAGATAATCGTGGCAGGCGTAATAGAAATCGATGATGCCGGAGACGCGATCGTCGGCGAATAACACGTTGTCGCGAAACATGTCGGCATGGATCACGGCCTCGGGTAAGCTGCGATAAGTCATGTGTGTGCTATCGCGCTGGAACGCAATCTCGTCGTCGAGCAGGGCTGCGGTATCGGCATCGAGCCGATCGACGAGCCGGTCACGCGCGTTGCTGATCCAGGCCAGGTCGCGTGGGTTAGGCTGGGCTTCGCCGAAGGAGCGCACGGCGCGATGCATTTCAGCGACTACACCGCCGAGCGAGGCACAGTGGCCGGCTTCCGGCGTCTCGATGCTCGCGCCCGCGAGGCGATAGACCAGCGCGGCCGGGCGATTCTGGACCCGGCTGAGAAAGCCGCCGTCGTTGCGTGCCACGGGGTGCGCGCCGGGCACGCCATGGCCGGCCAGATGGTCCATCAGCTGCATGAAAAACGGCAGCGAGCCGTTGTCCATCTGCTCGAACAGGGTGAGAACCCAGCGTCCGGTCGAGGTGTCGACAAAATAGTTGGTGTTGGTGATCCCTGCGGTAATACCGCAGAAATCTTCCAGTTCGCCAATCGAATATTCGGCCAGTAGCGCGCGCAGATCGTCTTCGGTAACGCGGGTGTAGACCGACATCAGTTGCCTGCGGACTGTTGTTTTCTTGCGCGCTTGGCGAAGACTTGCATCTCGCGCGCTGCCTGGTTGTCGCCGCGCGCCTCGGCCACGGTGATGCCGTGGTCGAGTACGTCGATGCCCGCGGTTATATCCCCAGCATCCACCAGCGCCCGCCCGTACAGTTTCCACGCGGCGGAATAGTCCGGGTCGTGGGCGACCGCTTCGGCCAGATGCGTGGCCGCATCGGCATAGTGGCCGTCTTTATAGAGTAGCTCGCCAAGGGAAAAACGCAGCAACGCGTTATCTTCGCCGGCGGCGAGCATCTTTTCGAGTTGGTCTTTCATCGCCATGGGCACAGTGTACCGATACACGCCCTGTTATCGGCGCCAAAATGCTGGTGTGAGTATCACCAGCAGGGTGAAAATCTCAAGACGGCCCAGCAGCATGGCCAGACAAAGCACCCATTTGGCCAGCCCCGGCAGGCCCGCCATGTTGGAGGAGACCTCACCCAGGCCCGGGCCCAGGTTGTTGATCGATGCCGCCACGGCGGAAAAGGCGGTGAGCTCGTTGAGACCGGTCGCCAGCAGGATCAGGAACATCGCCACGAAAATAGTGATATAGACCGCAAAAAACCCCCAGACCGCCTGGATGACCCGATCGGGGATGACCTTGCCGCCCATCTTGATCGGGATTTCGGCGTTCGGGTGTACCAGGCGACTGATTTCCCGCGAGCCCTGTTTGGCCAGCAGAACGAATCGCACGACCTTCATTCCGCCCGTGGTTGAGCCTGCGCAGCCGCCCACGAAGCTGCCCAGCAGCAAGAACATCGGCAGAAAACTTGGCCATAGCGAATAGTCTGTGGTGGTAAAGCCGGTCGTCGTGCCGATCGAAACCACTTGGAACATGGCCTTGATCAGTGCGTTGGGCAACGATACATAGGTGCCAGCGATTAGCAGTACGATGCATCCGAGCAACGTGGCGCCTACCACCATGATCAGGAAGGTGCGGGTTTCCGAATCGCGCCAGTAAGTCATTGGATTGGCGCTGCGCCACACCGCGAAATGCATGCCGAAACTGATCGAGCCGACGATCATGGCGACGATGGCGGCCATTTCGATGATGGCGTCGTCGTGATGGCCCAGCGAAAGATCGTGGTTGGAAAAACCGCCGGTCGCAATCGCCGAAAACGCATGGCTGATCGAGTCGAAAACGGTCATTCCCGCGACCCAGAATACCAGCGCACATACGCCGGTCAGAGACAGATAGAGATACCAGAGCGCCTTGGCGGTCTCGCGGATACGCGGAGTGAGCTTGGAATCCTTGATTGGCCCCGGTGTTTCGGCGCGATAGAGCTGCATACCGCCCACACCGAGCATGGGCAGTACGGCCACGGCCAGCACGATGATGCCCATGCCGCCCATCCAGTGCAGCAGCTGGCGCCAGAACAGGATCGCGTGAGGCAGGGTGTCGAGGCCGACAAGTACGGTTGCCCCGGTTGTGGTCAGGCCCGATACGGCTTCGAATACCGCATCGGTCACGCCGATATCCGGGCGCTCGGCCAGATACAGTGGCACCGCGCCAAACAGGCTCAGCACCAGCCAGAACAGCACCACTACCAGAAAGCCGTCGCGGATTTTAAGTTCGCGACGCACGTGGCGCACAGGTAGCCAGGCCAGAAGACCGGTGAGCAGGGTGATCACGAAACCGATAGCGAACGCGTCGGCCTCGCCGTCGCCGTAGGCCATGCCCATGATCATCGGCACCAGCATGCTGGTGGAGAAGATCATCAGCAGGATGCCGAGTACGCGCTGGACGACCGCGAAGTAGTAGTTCAGCGACAGTTTCATACGCTGGCGAGCGGTCGGTGGCGGCAGGCGGTTCGGCCGTGCCGTGTTGCGTGTCTGGAACGCATGCCGCGCCTATACATAAGACACGCCGACCTGGAATAACTTCTCCACGTCCGCGGTATGTTTCTTTTCGATGATGAAGAGCATGACGTGGTCGCCAGACTCGATCACCGTGTCGTGATGGGCGATCAGCACATCGTCGCCGCGTGCGATCGCGCCGATCGTTGTGCCCGGCGGGAGCTTGATTTCGTCGATACGCCGGCCGACCACGCGTGAGTTGGAACGCTCACCGTGGGCAATGGCTTCGATCGCCTCGGCGGCACCACGGCGCAGAGTATGCACGCGCACCACGTCGCCGCGGCGTACATGGGCCAGCAGTGCAGAAATAGTCGATTGCTTGGGCGAGATCGCGATATCGATCTGCGTGCCGGACGACTCGATCAAGTCCACATAAGCGAGACGATTGATCAGCGACATCGCTTTGCGTGCGCCCAGGCGCTTGGCCAGCATCGCCGAGAGGATATTGGCTTCGTCGTCGTTGGTGATCGCACAGAATACGTCGACGGATTCGATATTTTCTTCGACCAGTAACGATTCGTTGGCCGCGTCGCCCTTGAGTACGATTGAGCGGTTGACCTTTTCTGAAAGCCAGCCTGCGCGCGCCGGGTTGTTCTCGATGATCTTGACCTGGCAATGGTTTTCCAGCGCCAGGGCCAGGCGCAGCCCGATATTGCCGCCGCCGGCGATCATCACCCGCTTGACCGGGCGGTCGATCTTGCGCAGCTCGCCAATCACCTTCTTGATATTGCGGCGCGCGGCGACAAAAAAGACTTCGTCGTCGGCTTCGATAACGGTATTGCCTTCGGGAATCATCGGTTTGCCGCGCCGATAAATGGCGACCACGCGCGTGTCCGCTTCGGGCAGATGCTCGCGCAGGGTGCGCAATTCCTTACCTACCAGCGGGCCGCCGTAATAGGCCTTGACGCCGACGACCTGCACCTGGCCGTCCGCGAAATCCACGACCTGCAGGGCGCCTGGATATTGCACCAGGCGCTTGATGTGTTCGGTAACCAGTTGCTCCGGGCTGATGCTCATATCGATCGGAATCGCGTCCTGATGAAACAGGCGATCCTCGATCAGATATTCGGCCGCGCGGATACGCGCGATCTTGGTCGGCGTGTGGAAAAGCGTGTACGCGATCTGGCAGGCGACCATGTTGACTTCGTCTGCCGCCGTGACCGCAATGATCATGTCGGCATCGTTCGCGCCGGCGCTGCGCAGGATATCGGGGTGCGCGGCGTAGCCGTGTACAGCGCGAATATCGAGACGGTCCTGAAGCGGGCGCAACAAGGCTTCGTCGGTATCGACGACAGTCACGTCGTTGGACTCATGGGCAAGGTTTTCGGCGAGGGTCGCGCCGACCTCACCCGCCCCCAGAATGATGATCTTCATGCGCTGTAGTGTAGTCCATCGAAGCCGTAATGCTTGTAAAAGCGTGCCAGAAACAGCTGGTGACGTAAGCGGCTTTGTTCGGCTATTGCTCCTGTTAGACGACGGGTCGCGCGGCGAACATGGCCTATCCGGTCAGCGTGGCGGGGCTTTCCCTCTGGGTTTGCGATCGGCGAAAGCGTAGGATGGCGGCACACAGTTTCGACTATTGCAATCGTGACCAAGGACAACACTACTCTCCATACTGCGGATAATCGATCGGCCGAATGGCTCGACCAGGTAGCCTGGAACGAGCAGGGCTTGGTGCCGGCGATAACCCAGGCCTACGACACCCAGCGCGTGCTGACGTTGGCGTGGATGAACCGAGAATCTCTCACCGCGACGATCGAAAGTGGTTTTGCAACGTATTGGTCACGTTCGCGTGCCAAACTCTGGCGCAAGGGCGAGTCGTCGGGAAATCTGCAGCGTATCCGCGAAGTGCGGTTGGACTGCGACAACGACGCTGTGCTGCTGATTGTTGAACAGATCGGCGGCGTTGCCTGTCATACCGGACGCGAGTCCTGTTTTTTCCAGGTCTACGACAACGGCCGCTGGGTCACTCAGGATCCGGTGCTTGTCGATCCTAGTGATATGTACGGTCTGCATGAGTAATTCCGATATCTTGAGCCAACTCGACGCGGCTCTGTCCAAGCGCCGTAATGCCGATCCAGGCAAGAGTTATACGGCGTCACTTTATGCCGGCGGCACACCTGCAATCACGGCCAAGATCACCGAAGAGGCGGCCGAGGTCGTCGAGGCAGCGGCCGAGGCTGATGATGGTCATCTGGTGCATGAGATCGCGGACCTGTGGTTTCACACCATGGTCCTGCTGCAGGCACGCGGCCTGAACGCCGCGGCCGTACAGGCCGAATTGGCTCGGCGCTTCGGTGTGTCGGGCATCGAAGAAAAAGCGGCGCGCGGCTCCTCCGATACGCCGGCTAACTGATTAAACGAGGTAGACATGATTGGTGGTATCAGCATTTGGCAGTTACTCATTCTCCTGGTGATCGTGGTGTTGATATTCGGCACCAAACGCCTGCGTAATCTCGGTGGCGATCTGGGCTCTGCGCTCAAGGATTTCCGCGGCGCGATGAAGGACAGCGAAGCCGACAAGGAGGACGAAACCACTCAAGACGCCCGCAAGCGACCCGAAGATCCGCAACTGGTCGACGATCTCGGCAAGACCAAGCCCAATACCGGCCCGGTCGAAGAAGCCCAGCGTCGCAACGCCCAGAAGAACGAAACCGACGATAAACAGGACTGATCGAACCGGAATCAAGGTATGTTCGATATCGGTTTCTGGGAACTGACGGTCATCGCGGTCATCGGCCTGATCGTACTCGGGCCCGAGCGCTTGCCTGTGGTCGCGCGTACGTTGGGCACCTGGGTCGGGCGCGCGAAAGGGTATGTGCGCGGTCTGACCAGCGAACTCGAGCGCGAGGTCAATGTGGACGACATTCGTTCCGAGGTGTGCCGTACGCGCGAGCGTATCGAGGCCGGTACGCGCGACACGGTTGATTCCGTTCGCGAAGTCGACCCGCGCGAGGCTAACAGGGCACCGCGCTATACCCAGGTTCCGCCGCCGGCCGATACCGCGGATGAGGCCGCCACGGTCGAAGCCGATAGCGCCAATCCCGTCGCCGATGCCGCAGCTGCACAAACGTCGGCACAAGAGGCGACAGTGGACCGCGCCAACGATAACGAACGCAACGCATGAGCGACGAAGAACTGGAAGGCCAGGAACAGCCGCTGATCGCGCATCTGCTCGAGCTTCGGACGCGGCTGCTGCGTATCGTCATCGGCATACTCGTGGTGTTTCTGCCGATGGCGTATTTCGCCCGCGATCTGTTCACGTTTCTGTCCGGGCCGTTGCTTGCCCATATGCCGGAAGGCAATAGCCTGATTGCAACCGGTGTGGCGGCGCCCTTTCTTGCCCCGTTCAAACTCTCGATGTTGCTCGCCGTGGCCGTATCGTTGCCTTGGACGCTCTATCAAGTGTGGATGTTCGTGGCCCCCGGGCTGTACGCACAAGAGCGCCGATTGGTGACACCGCTGCTTATATCCAGCACCGGGCTTTTCTATCTGGGTATGGCGTTTGCCTACTACGTGGTCTTTCCCGTGGTCTTCGGCTTCTTCATTTCCGTAGCACCGGTCGGCGTTGCGGTGATGACCGATATCTCGGCTTATCTGGATTTCGTGCTCGGCATGTTCCTGGCGTTCGGTATCGCGTTTGAACTGCCGGTGGGTATTTTTCTTATCGTCTGGGCGGGCTTTGTCACGCCGCGTCAGCTGGCCAGCTACCGTGCCTATATCATCGTCGCCGCGTTCGCGGTCGGTATGGTGCTTACGCCGCCGGACGTAATCTCGCAGACGCTTTTGGCCGTGCCGGTCTACCTGCTTTATGAAGTGGGTATCGTGATGGCGCGACTGTTCGTGCCCGGCATGCGTGAAGTCGAGGCCCAGCAGGACGAGCAGTCGGGCGGACCCTAGACTGAGTCCCTGGAAACTCGGTTAAGTAAAGGTTCATGGCGTGACCCTAGGGTAGGGCCACCTTTTCACGTGCCATGGAAACAAAACGCCATGATGAAGAAAACCGCAATCGCACTCGGCCTGGCCATGGTTTCCGGCTTGGGCGTCGCCGCTCAGAACGGCGCGGCCGTCGGCGCCAGTGCGCAAGCGAACGCTGGCCAGTCCGGCGTAGGCATCGATATGGAAGCATCGATCAACACGCAGTTCGATGCACTCGATACCAATGGCGATGGTGTGCTCAGTCGCAGCGAAGCCGAATCCAATCCGCGTATTTCGGCGCTGTACGACTCGATGAACACTGCCGATACCATCGAGGATAGCGCTAAAGAGAGTACGCCGAACGGCCTCACGCGCGATCAGTTCCAGGCCGGCATGCAGGCCGCGGCGTCGGGCTCCGGCAGCCTTGGCCCGGCTGCTTCCGGCGGCGAAACCTATACGATCATGCGGGATGGTAGTCGCAAGCTTAAGCAAGGTGCGACCGGCGCTGCTTCAAAAGCCGGCTCACGTGCACAAGGCGCGGCCTCGGCGGTAACCGGACAAGTCGGTGATGCGGCAAGCCAGGCCGGGGCAGAAGCACAAAGCCAGCAGCAACGCCTTCAGAACCAGTCGCAGTCGATGCACAACCGTGCCCGGGATGGCGCGGAGCAAGTGCGTAGCGAAGCTGAACCCCGGCGTGATCGTACACAGAACAAGGCAGCCGAAATGCAGCAGCGTGCACGAGGCCAGGGTGGCACGAGCGATGCGCCACAAGGTGCCAACGCGCAGGGCTCGGTTGAAACCGATACGTCGATTCAGCGCTCCGGCAATTACGGCGCAGCGGCCGAGACGAACACGCGTATCGACGCTGACTGACATATCATGATCAGCTCAAGGGGCCGCCCTCGTATCTTCGGGTACGGGGGTTTTTTATGACTGAGTTATATAACTTGCGCGTGCGCGTCGGCGTCGGCGTCGGCGTTGGGTCGAGGCCCTGCCGTCGAGCATGCCAAGGGCAAGGGACGATTGGCCCGCGCGTATTACGGAAAAAAGCACGCCATTGGGGGCGGGGGCTTTTGTTGCCAACGAGCCGTATTGCGTATGGGGTTTGGCGCCCGCGGGTGGTTCATGGCGCCGCGTTGTCGTGTATCGGTCGGCGGGCCCGAGCCCCGGTGCGTGTGCTCTGCGGCGATGTCGAACGCCGTTCATGCAGGTTGCTCGGCGCAGATACACGGCAATAAAAAGCCCGGCGCATGGCCGTAATGCCGTTCATTTAAGC
>NZ_AFNV02000031.1 GCF_000215955.2 Salinisphaera shabanensis E1L3A | reverse complement strand
TGAAACGGCAACACGCCCTAGGGAACCTCTGATCTATTCATCTACGGTCGCGCCGGTGTCTTTTGCGCGCGTCTGACAAGACGCCGCGAGCGCCGTTTGCTGAATGCAAATAAGCGAGCGGCAACGCCGCTCAGGCGCGCGCAAAAGCCCGGCCGCTAAGCGGTTTGGCCCAAAAGGCCGCGCTACGGCGTTGCATGGCTGGATCATAGAGTGGCTATGACGCGGCGCCATGCGCCTTGTATCGCGGCCTTTTGGGACTCAAACGCGACCGTGGATGAATAGATCAGAGGTTCCTTAGCAACAAAGGCCGCGTCATCCGACGCGGCCTTTTTTCATGCGTACAGCATGATGTTGCTGCAGCCTCTAGTGCCGGTATTTGGGGTCGACGATTTGCAGCCGGGCCATACGCCGATAAATCGTCGAACGGGCGACGGACAGATCACGCGCGACCTGGGCGATATTCCAGTCACGCTCGCCCAGATGGGCAAGCAGACTGTCACGCGGTGTAGCGGGTTGTTCGTCGGCGGGCGACGTGACCCGTTCGCCGGGCAGGGCCGCCGTATCGACCGTCGCCAGCGAGGCCGGCAGGTCGGCCATATCGATGCCCTCATCGTCGGCCAGCGCAAGCGCGAAGCGCAGCACGTTGCGCAGCTCGCGTATGTTGCCCGGCCAGTTGTGGGCGAGCAGACGCTCGCGTACATCCGGTTTGAGGCGGGCGCGGCAACCCAGCGCCTCGGCTTCGTGTTCGAGCAAGCGATCGATAAGCCAGCCGATGTCGGCACGCTCGCGCAGGGCCGGCAGGGCCAGTGTGCCGCCAGCCAGCCTGTAGTAGAGGTCCTCGCGAAACGTACCCGCGGCAACCAGCGCGGCGAGATCACGATGGGTCGCTGTGATCACGCGCACGTCGAGGGCGACCGGCGTATCGCTGCCCAGCGGCAATACCTCGCGTTCGGCCAGCACCCGCAGCAACCGGGTCTGTAGCGCCACCGGCATGTCGCCGATCTCGTCGAGAAAAAGCGTGCCGCCATGTGCCTGTTGCAACAGACCTTTCATGCCTTGTTGGCGCGCGCCGGTAAACGTACCGGGGGCATAGCCGAACAGCTCGCTTTCGATCAGCGACTCGGGCAGGGCCGCGCAGTTGATCGCCACGAAAGGCGCGTTCGAGCGCGGGCTCGCGGCGTGCAGTGCACGAGCGAGCACTTCCTTGCCGCTGCCGGTCTCGCCCTGAATGAGCAGGTCGATCGGCTTGTTTGCCAGACGCGCTGCCTGAGCAATCAGACGTTGCATGGTGGCGTCGTCGCCAGCCATGGCCTGCAGCGGGCCCGTGTGCGCCGGGATGGGTTGGTTGCGTGGGGTGCTTTTGCTGCGGCGGCGCGGTTGGGATATCGCCGCATGGAATGTGTCGTCCGACCAGCTGCGTAGGCGTACGCCGTCGTGGTCTTGTTTGAGCGAATGAATACGTGCATTGCCGTCGCGAAAGAAAGCGCCGACACCATGCCCCAACAGGCTTTCGCCGTTGGGCGATTGCAGGGTTTGTCGCGCGCCGGTATTTGCGCCCACGATCATGCCGTCGTCGTCGACGGCCAATATCAGATCGGCATGGTTGTCGACGAATGCGGCATTACGGCCCAGGCGCAGCAGCCAGTGATCGCGAAAGTGATGGCTGAAATAACTGTCCTCGATCAGGCGGGCGTAGAGCGATGTGAGGTGCCAGGCTAATTGCTGGCCCTCGCGCGCGCCCGGCACCGATAGCGCCGAGATATCGAGCACCGCCGCCACGCGACCGTGGGGGTCGTGGAGGGGCGATGCGGTACAGCTCAGATCCAGATTGCCGGCATAGAAATGATCGGTGCGATGGCAGGTCAGCGTTCGCTGCTCGCAATACAGGTGCCGATGCCGTTGGTGCCGACCACGGTTTCACCCCAGATCGTGCCGGCACGCAGTCCGGCCGCCTGCAGGGCCGGATCGGCACGTTCGCCGCCGCGGCATTCCAGTGCGATGCCTTCGCTATCGGCGAGCATGGTGATATAGCCCTGGCCCGCGATATGATCATAGAGCTGGTCCATGCCGGTACGGGCGATATCGAGATATTCGCCAACCCGCTGCCGGCGCTCGTGCAGATCGGTCGCGCTGACTTCCCGAATGCCGGGGTTGTGCTCGGGCTGCAGGCCGTACTCGCGCGCACAACGCAGCCACGATTCGCGTATGAGTCGCTCGCCGTGTTCGCGAGCAACGATCTGGCCGGAGTCGATGACCCGGCGGACGGTTTCACTGTGTGGTTGCGTCATCTTGGCGTGCCGGAGGCCGGCGTCTGATTCTGCGTGTCACTATTGCTGTCGCGCACGGCGGCTGCAACCGTCATGCGGTTGCGCCTCAGGCATGGACAAGCGCACGTTCTACGAAATCCAGTCGATCCTGGCCGAAGAACAATTCGCCGTCGACGATGAAGCTTGGCGCACCGAAGATGCCCAGACTGACCGCGGCAGCCGTTGCATCCTTGAGCGCCTGCTTGGTCGTCTCGTCTTCGATCTGCGCTTCGAAGTTTGCGACATCCAGGCCGGCCCCGGTGAGCGTCGATCTCAATTCGTGAATATCGCTGAGATCGCGGTTATCGACCCACAGAGCGCGAAAGATCGCGCTCACATAGGGCTCGAAGTTCGGCGTGCCCAGGTAAGCAATCGCGCCGCGCATGAGCGCGAGTGTGTCGATGGGGAACGCGTCGTTGCGCTGGAAGTCGATATCGTAGCGGTCGACGAAGCGCTGCATGTCGCGCCAGAGATATTCGCGTTTGGGCGCGCATTCGATCAGCGCCCGCGACTGGTTGTTCGTTGCCTTGAACACGCCCCCTAGAAGCATGGGGCGCCAGACCAGCCGCGCGCCGGTACGTTCGAGCACGCCGGGGAGTCGCGCATAGGCGAAATAGGCATTCGGGCTGCCAAAATCGAAGAAGAATTCCAGCGTTTTATCGGAGCGATTGTCAGCCATGGTCGATATCCCTGTAAGGTGCTTTTTCACGGCCTGATAGCGGTTACGCGGGCCTGCCATGCGGCCGACGTACAGCGCCGGTGGCTGCCGGCCATATGATTTCTGCTCCAGAATGCCGGCTTTCCGATCGAGCGCATAGCGGTACGCCGGATTATCGTTATAAAGCGGCTAAACGCGTATTCAGGGGCGATACTTGTACATTAGCGTTTCGTCCTTTCGCGGGCCGGCGATCGCCCAGCGCAGGTCGAAGCCCTCGTCAACGACCCGCAACCGGGCCTCGTAGCGGTCGTCACCGCACCGGTGGCTCTTAGCCGCAACCATTTCTCTGGGCGTGGTCGGGACGAGGTCGAATAGCCATACCGCAGCGTCGCGGCCGAAGCGCTCGTGCCACAGCGAGATGCGATCGGCATGCAAGACCCATCGATAGACGTTGCGAAACGCGACCGCAACGCCGGTGGCTGCCGGCGTGAATTCGCCGCTTTCGTTAAAGCGCAGGCCGTCATCATCGTCGCTGGCCTGCACACGGGCTTCGCCGCGGCCGGCCCAGCCGGTTCGGGAATAGGGGCCCGGTTTTGCGCTAAAGCTCAGCTGGCGAATATCGGTCAGACGCGCGCGCAGCTCTATAATCGCGGATTCGTTGATTTGGGATGGGGCAGCTCGAGGCATGGCGATACTGTTAGGCGTAACCGGGCTGTGGGCGTTTTCGTTCAGTTTGATCGGCGTGTATCTGTCCGGCCAGGTCGATGCGACGTTTGCGGTGCTCACACGCATCACGCTGGCACTGCTGGTGTTCGCGCCCATGATGCGCCTGCACGGGCTCGGCTGGCGACTGGCCACGGGTCTGATGGCCGTGGGCGCGGTCGAGTTGGGGCTAATGTATTTCTTTTTCTATCAGTCGTTTCTCTGGCTTTCCGTGCCGGAAGTGTTGCTGTTTACGATTTTCACGCCGATCTATATCTCGCTGCTGGACGACGCGCTCAAGCGCCGATTCGATCTGCGTTGTCTGCTTGCTGCCGGTGGCGCTGTCGCGGGCGCGGCAGTGATTCGCTATCAGCCGATCAGCGCCGACTACTGGCATGGGTTTCTGATCGTGCAGGGCGCGAATCTGTGCTTCGCGGCCGGTCAGGTCGGTTATCGGCGCCTGAATTCGGTATTGCCGGTGGATATGCCGCGCCATGCGCTGTTCGGTTGGTTCTTCGCCGGCGCCTGGCCTTTGTCGCTATTGCTCTTCTGGATGCTTGGCGACTTCGGTGCGCTGCCTACGACGCCGTTGCAATGGGGCGTATTGCTATGGCTCGGGTTGGGCGCGTCGGGACTGGGTTTCTATGCCTGGAATATCGGCGCCACGCGCGTCAATGCCGGCACGCTTGCAGTCATGAACAATGCCCTGATTCCGGCGGGACTGGCCGTGAACCTGCTGATCTGGAATCACGATGCCGATATCGGGCGTCTGATTGCCGGCGCGTCGATCATGGTGTTGGCACTCATAATCGGCCGGCGTGCCGGAACACGGCACGCCTGACCGGCTCGGCGCGCCAATCGTTTCATCTGAGACGGTTCGATGGCCGGCGTTCTGCCGCGCGTGCGGCGCGGTAAGCTAGCCGGGTGTTCTGGGCGCGAACCCGGCAGGCTCCTGCGGTCGCCCTGCAGGGCTTTCCAGCCCCGCTGTTCGGGTCGCGATGACCTGGAGCGCGGCCAGCCATACCAGCGGCACGATCTCGATAAAGATACGTTGTTCGACCATGCGCCCGACCACAATCGCGATCAGGGCCAACGGCAGGGCGAAGAAAATCAGCGCGATACCCAGCCGACGGTCGAGATAGCGGTGCCATAACAACACCGGCAGATAGAGTGCCGCCGTGAACCGGGCCATGTAGGTGACCAGATAGAGCGGGTTCGACAGCGTCTCGAGGTTATAGAAAAGATGGAACTCGTAGGCGGTATGCGCGAGATGCGCATTCGGGTTTGTATTGCCTGCGAACAACGCCGTCAGCGGAATTTGGATCGCGAGAAAAATGGCCGTCTGCGCGGCCACCATGAGCAGCGTGCGCCGAGCGCCGACCACGGGCCAGAGCATGAGGGCGAACGCCGGGACCAGAAACAACGTGGTTTCGCGATTGAGCGTCGCCAGAACGAATACGGCGAGATATAGCGCGAAGCAGCGCGCGCTCGGTGTACGTGTCAGGCGCACCATCGAAAGGATGAGTGCCAGCGTGAACATGGCCGCCGGCAGATCGTAGACGTAGTAGAAGATCGCGCGCGGCGTCCAACCGCCGATATCGAGTAGCGGGCGGTCTGAAGACAGCGCGGCGGCCATCTGCAGATCGGGGGCGATCAGGTGCAGCAGCATCGGTACCAGCACGGTGAAGGCGAGAAGACGGCGTACCGGTTCGCTGCGCCCGACTTCGAATACCACCAGCGCCCGGTACGCAACCGCGATAAGCAACATCCAGCCCGCGACTTCCATCAACGCGAACAGCAGCGTTTCGCCAACCGGCGCGAGTTGCTGGATGCCCGCCGCGATCGCCGGCAGCAGCACTCGGTGCTGGAACGGTTCGACAGCTTCGAAATTCACGAGCTGTTTGAAGGTTGTCAGTTCGAACGGCCGGGTCGTGGTCAGACGCAGACAGCTTAGAAACAGCGCAAGGAACAGGCTGGCCAGCCACCATGCGCAACGCTCGAGCGTCGTTGCATGATAAGCATTGGGCGCAGACAGCATGGGCGGCGACATACCGAACCTCGGGACGGA
Source organism: Salinisphaera shabanensis E1L3A (assembly GCF_000215955.2). GTDB lineage: Bacteria > Pseudomonadota > Gammaproteobacteria > Nevskiales > Salinisphaeraceae > Salinisphaera > Salinisphaera shabanensis. Next base: position 33,573 of record NZ_AFNV02000031.1, on the reverse strand, counting down.
CAAAACAATAGGAAGCGCGATTCCGGCAAAGCCTGCGAAATCACGACAGGCGATCCGCCCCTCGTATCAAACCGCTCGCTCATAATTTAGCAGATTAGCCGATTGCTGCACGGCGTTTCGTGGTGTCGAACTGCTATGGTCGACGGCTACACGAAATTGCGACGCCGGTCACAGAGGCCGTCGTTCGAACAGGAGGCCATGAATGAGAGCAGCCGTATTGCGTGCCCCCGGTGGGCTTGACCGTATCGAGATCGCCGAGCGCGAGGTGCAGCCGCCGCAGGCCGGCGAGGTCTGTGTACGTATCGCCGCCAGCTCATTGAATTTTCACGACTATGCCGTAGCCAACGGCAGCATACCCGTGACCGACGGACTGACATTGATGTCCGACGGCGCGGGCGAAGTGGTGGAAATCGGCGTGGGCGTAACCGAATTCGCAAAGGGCGATCACGTTGTATCGACATTCTTTCCGAACTGGCAGGACGGACCGATCACGCCGGCGAAACGCGATGGCACGCCGGGAGATCGCGGCGAGGGCATGGCCGCAGAATATGTGACCGCGCCAGTGAACGCCTTTACCCGGGCGCCGGCCGGTTATTCCGCGGCGCAGGCAGCCACGCTGCCCTGTGCCGCACTGACCGCATGGCGCGCGTTGATGGTCGAAGCGCGTATCAAACCGGGCGATACCGTGCTTATCATGGGCACCGGCGGGGTGTCGATCTTTGCACTACAGTTCGCGCGGGCCGCCGGCGCCCGGGTGGTTGCGACCTCCAGCTCCGATGCCAAGCTCGAACGCCTGCGTGAGCTCGGCGCGGATGCCACAATCAATTACGCGCAGGATCCGGACTGGGGCAAGACTGTAAAGCGCCTCACCGACGGTCGCGGCGTGGATGCCGTGGTCGAAATCGGTGGCCCGGGCACGTTGGCCCAGTCGATCGCGGCATGTCGTATGGGCGGACATATCAGCCTGATTGGCGTGTTGACCGGTCTGGCCGGCGAAGTTCCCACCGCGGCCTTCTTCTATTCCAATCTCAACATGACCGGTATTACCGTCGGCAGCCGGGCGCAGCAACAGGACATGATCCGCGCGATCGAAGCCAGCGGCATCGAACCGGTAGTCGACCAGAGCTTTGCGCTCGATGAACTGGCTGACGCATTTCGCCAGCAGGAAAGCGGGCAGCATTTCGGCAAGATCGGTATTACGATCTGACCCATCGCTTCCCATCGAGTCGGCCAATGAAGGCAACCGAATCCGTCGACCGTTCGCCGTTCAACGTGGTGCTGCTCGCCACCGGCGGCACGATCGAAAAAAGCTACGACCCGCATTCCGGTCAGCTGTCGCTGGCCGTGCCGGTAATCGAGGGTCTGCTCGAAAGCCTCGACATGCCGGACGTCTCGGTACGCATCGAACGCCTGATGGCCAAGGATTCGCTCGATATCACCGACGCCGACCGGCAGGCGATTGTCTATGCCGCTCAAGCGGTGCTCGAACAGGGCAGGGTCGATGCGCTGGTCATCACCCACGGTACGGATACGCTCGCCGAGACGGCGGTGGCCTTGCACGTCGCCCTCGGCTCGCCGGGGGTGCCGGTCGTCATTACCGGCGCGATGCGTCCGTACCGCGTGGCCGCAAGCGACGCAGCACAGAATATCGCCCAGGCGCTGATGGCCGCCCGGCTGTTGGCGCCCGGCGTCCATGCGGTCATGCACGGGCGCGCGATTGACGCCGAGCGGGTAGTCAAGGACTACGAGCGCCTGACGCTAACGGCGCGCGCTTGAGCCGTGTTTAGCTCGATCAACTGCGATGCGGTGCGCTGTCACCAGCCGGCAGTCGAACGAGCCCGGTCGGGAGCCGCCTGGTGCCACGCGTAGCGCCTACGCTCACCGAGGGCTCAATCGTGCGCGCGCTGTTTTCGCTGGCGGTGCCCATCGTCTTCGCCAACCTGTTGCAGACGGCCTATCAGCTTATCGATACGTTCTGGGTGGGCCGGCTCGGCGCGAGCGCGGTGGCGGCCGTCTCGCTGAGCTTTCCGGTGATCTTTTTCCTGATCTCGCTGGGGCTCGGCCTGGCGGTGGCCGGTACGATTCTGGTGGCCCAGTATCAGGGCCGCGGCGATACCGCGATGGTCAACCGTGTGTCGGCTCAGGCCCTGATCGGCGTGGTCGCCATTTCGCTGGTGCTTGCCGTCCTCGGTTTCATCGGCGCGCATGCCGTGGTCGCATTTCTGGGGGCGACAGACGATGTGCTGCCGCTGGCCACGCAGTATCTGCGCGTATCGTTCGTCGGCCTGCCGTTTCTGTTCGCCTATGTGATTTTTCAATCGCTCATGCGCGGCGTGGGCGATGCGCGTACGCCGCTGCTGATCGTGACCGGCACGGTGGCGCTGAACTTCGTGCTCGACCCGCTGTTCATTCTGGGCTGGGGGCCGGTGCCCGGTATGGGCGTGAGCGGGGCGGCGCTGGCCACGGTCATCACCCAGGGTCTGGCGGCGATGGTGGGTCTGGCCATGCTGTTTTCCGGGGGCTACGGCATCCGTCTGGTACGCGCGCATCTGGTCCCCGATTTCGCTCTGATCTGGCGTTTGCTCAAGCTGGGCCTGCCGGCGGCCGTGGAGCAATCCACGCGCGCGCTCGGATTGATGCTCATGACGGTATTGGTGGCCGGTTTCGGTACCATCACCCTGGCGGCCTACGGCATTGGCACGCGCATGCTCAGTTTCGTGATCATTCCCGCCTTGGGGCTGTCACAGGCCAGCTCGGCGCTTATTGGCCAGAACATCGGCGCACAGCGTATCGACCGTGCCGAGCGTACGGCTTGGCTGAGTGCCGCGATCGGCTTCGTGCTGCTGTCGCTGGTGGGCGTGGTGTCGTTCGTGTTCGCCCGGCCGATCATCACCCTGTTCGTGCCCGACGCGCCGGCCGTGATCGAAACCGGCAGCCTGTTCGTGCGCATCACGGCGCTGGCCTATGGCGTGGTCGGGGCTCAGATCGTGCTGACCGGCGCCTTTCGTGGTTCCGGCAATACGCTGATCGCCATGGCGATCGCTCTGGTGTCGCAGTGGATGCTGCAGTTTCCCATTGCCTGGTTGCTGGCCGAGCGCAGCGGCCTGGGCGCGACCGGTATCTGGATCGCTTACCCGATCCAGAATGTTCTTACCGCGCTGATTGTAGTGGTGTGGTTCTCGCGCGGCACCTGGAAACACCGTAGCGTGATCGAAGCTCCAGAACCCGAGCGCGCGGTATCCACATATCGGCCGGGCAGTGTGACCAATACGACGCTGCGTTAGCGTACTGGCTTGCTAAGTCGGGCTGGCCGCGGGCCGGCTATGCCTGTTCGCATGGCAAACCCGGCAACAGCGCGTAGGCTATGCAGTAAGCCCCGATTTTCTGCGACCCGACGAGACCCGTTCATGAGTCATGCCCTGTCGACCCATTCGAGAACCCATTTGCTGGCGCTGCTGGGTATTGCGGCGTTCTTTTTCGCAAGCGGTATCGGGCATTTCATGTTTCCCGACTTGTTCCTCGCGATCGTGCCGGACTATATCCCCATGCCGGCATTGATGGTCGCGATCAGCGGCCTGGGCGAGCTGTTGGGCGCCATCGGCATTCTTATGCGGCGTACGCGCCGTATCGCCGGCTTCGGTCTGCTGCTGCTCACGCTGGCGGTATTCCCGGCCAATATCTATATGGCGCAGAACCCGGAACAGTTCAGCCAGTTCGCACCATGGCTGCTTTATGCTCGCCTGCCGTTGCAGCTTGTGATCTTGGTCTGGATCGGGTTTGCGATGCGTCGTGCCCGTAGCGGCTACGGCGATTTCTATTAGCAAGCGGCAACACGGCGCAACGGTCGGGTCTCAATCGGCCTGACTCGCGGGCGCGCGCTCAATGCGAGCGCAGCGCCTTGATGAGATCGTTCTTGTCCATATCGGAGCGGCCTTCAATACCGATCTGCTGCGCCTTTTCGTAAAGCTGCTCGCGTGTCCATTCTTCGTGCTCGGGATGCTTGCCGCCTTTCTTGCCGGCCTTCTTGCGTGAGGTGTTGGCGATGCGCGCGGCCTTTTCCTTACTCATACCCTCGTCGCGCAGCGCTTCGTACTGTTCCGGGTCCTTGATGCTGCTGCGATCGCTATCGTTACTTTTAGCCATTGGCTTGCCTCGGTATGAATAACGGACTCGATTCTGGCACTGTCGTGCATTGCGCCAACACGTAGAACTACCCAGGTGAACGCGCGCAAGCGCGGTGTCTCATGCCCGAGCTAATCCATTATTTCGATGCCAATACGACGGGCCGTGATTTCGTAGTCGGCGATATCCATGGCTGTTTTTATATGCTCGATGCGCTACTTGAGCGCCTGGATTTCGACAGGGCCCGGGATCGGCTGTTCTCGGTCGGCGATCTGATCGACCGCGGCCCGGATAGCGAGCGCGCCGCCGAATTCATTGATGCGCCGTGGTTTCATGCGATCCGCGGCAATCACGAACAGATGCTGCTCGACGCCGTGGACGAGGGCGGCCAGGTCCGTGCGCTCTGGCGCATGAACGGCGGCGAGTGGTTTGAAGCACTTGATGCCGCCACAGCCGACGCGCTCTACCAACGTATACGTACGCTACCGATGGCGGCCGGGGTCGAACTGGCCGACGGCGCAACGGCAGCGCTGGTCCATGCCAACGTGATTGGCAACAGCTGGGCCCGTACCCGCGCGTTGCTTTCGTGTTCGTCGTCGGATGCCGCCGAGCTTTCCACGCTACTGTGGGATCGCAGCCGTGCGCATGTGCTCGAAGGTGGGCATGCAACGACGGAAACGGTCGTCGTCGATGACGTCGACGTGATCTATTTCGGCCATACGTCGATGCGCCAGGCAACCGCGTGTGCCAATACACGCTGGCTCGACACCGGCGCGTTCATGGGCGGCGCGTTGTCGATCGCCGAGCTGGGCGTGAGCGGCGAGGTGTGGTCGTTATCGAGCGATCTCGACCAATGCCGCCGAGGCTGGTCCCGTGTCTGACCGGCCTTCAGGCAGAAGTCGTGGTGTCGGGTGGCTTGTGCGGGTCAAACAGGCGCGCGCCGGGGCCGGCCTGAGCCGCGATGTCGTCAGGGTTGCGCAGGGGGCATGCTTCAAGCGACAAACAGCCGCAACCGATACAGCCGTCGAGCTGATCGCGCAGTTTCACCAAGTGGTCGATCCGCTCTTCCAATCGGTTTTTCCAATGGTCCGACAACCGTCGCCAGTCGTCGGCCGACGGCGCGCGGCGCTCGGGTAGCGTTGCCAGCGCCTCGCCTATTTCCGCAAGCGGAATGCCGACCCGCTGTGCGACCTTGATGAGCGAAACCACACGTAGCACGTCGCGGGTGTAACGGCGCTGATTGCCGGTATTGCGGCGGCTGCTGATCAGGCCTTTCGACTCGTAAAAATGCAGTGCGGATACGGCCACGCCGCTTCGATGCGCGACCTCTCCAACCGAAAGTTCTTTACGGTGGGCCGAGTTGGCGTGTTGTTTCATGCAGGTTCAGCGCGAATTCAAGCGGGCCGGGCGCGGGTCGTTAAATATCTAGCCAACGACTTGTTGACCTCAACCTTACTTCAGGTCGTACGTTTGCGCTATCGATTAGACGATACATCCGATTACGGTCGGTGCTTTGCCTAGGCACGGTTACCGTGCTGTCGATACACGTATTGTGCTCAACCAGGGAATGTTTGCGATGAAACCGAGTTCATGCGCCGACCTGACCGGCGAGACGATTGATTTGCACGCTTATCTCGAGCGTATTGGTTACGACGGGCCGGTGGCGCCGACGCTTGCGGTATTGCAGGCCGTGGTGCGCCGACATATGGCGTCGATCCCGTTTGAAGCGATCGACGTGATGCTTGGACATGGCGTCGACCTCGATCCGGCCGCGATCGACTGCAAGATGCTCGATCAGCGCAGGGGCGGTTATTGTTTCGAGCACGCCAGCCTGCTACGCCGTGCTTTGCAGGCGATTGGCTTTACGCTCGAGCAGCATCTCGCCCGGGTATGGATCTTCGACAATATCGATGGCCCCGCGCCTGCAGCCAATCATGCCTCGCTCAAGGTCGAGGCCGACGGGCGGCTCTGGCTTGTCGATACGGGCTTCGGCGGTTTCATGCCGAACTCACCATTGGCGTGGCTGCCGGACGAAGTGCAGCACACACCATTCGGTACGTTCCGGATCGTGGAAACCCGTGATGGCTACATGCTCGAATCGTGGTACGACAATAGTTGGTCGCCGCTGTACGAAATACTCGACTTCCACTGGGCAGCGGTGGATTTCAAGATCGCCAATCATTATGTCGCGACGCATCCCGAGTCGCTGTTCAAGCATGAACTCATGGTGGCGCGAACCGAAAGCGAGGCGCGCTATACACTGTCCAACAACCGCTTCAAGATACGCCACGCTGACGCGGGTGAGTACGAACAGATACTCGACGAGCCCGCGTTGGCACGAACGCTTGTCGAAAGGTTCGGCCTGCCAGTGGGCGACGACTGGCAACCGCTGATTGCGGATATAGCGGCAAGAGCCGGGCACGCCGGATAATCGTTCGGCAAAGCCATATCCAGAGTGCTGGGGTTACCAACCCTGACGACGGCAGTCGTCACTCGGGCCGGTCGAGCCGTTCCATTAATTGCGCGCATTCGTTGGGCGGCGATTTACCGTCGAAGCGATCGGCCAGATAATCCACCGCGGCCGATGCATGGGTGAGCGCGGCGCTGATGTGTTCGCCCAGGGCGTAGTTGAAACTGACCGCGGGTACGCCGGCCGCACAGTAGGTGGCCGCGAGTGTCTTTGCATCCTCGCGCGGCGTGACCTGGTCGAAAATCGCGTGATAGTAGAACAAGGGCGCCCCAAAGCCTTTCTGGCCGAGGCGGTTTTCGGCGATCACTTTCTTGATAACGGGGACGTCGAGCAGGTTGTCGACCGTGGTGTAGTCCTGCATGTCGTTGAAGGCGTAGGAGAGCACCGGGTCTTTTACCCAGGCCAGTTCCTGGCCGATGCAGCTCTCGCCCACGTCGGCCAACATCTCGCGCCCGTCGGTGTTCATGAGTTTTTCGGTATCGATGGAATCGTAGGCGCGCGACAGACCCACGACCGCCGCGAAGTACATACCGGCGAAAATGCCGCCGTTGACCGATTCGGCCGAACTGGCCAGATGCGCCGGCGGGCCGCCGGCCGCCACGCCCACGAGCGGAATCGTCGGTGCGTAGTCGGCCGCTATTTCGGCCGCCCACAGGCTGGCGAACGCACCGCCGGAATACCCCCATAAGGCGACCGGTGTCTCGGTATCGACCCAGGTATCGGGCAGGAACGCCTGTGCAGCACGAATACCGTCGAGCACACCCTGGCCCGAATTACGGCCGGCCAGAAACTGCGCCTGCGGGCCTTCATAATCGGGAATGACCACCACCCAACCACGGCGTAGCGCCTTGTCCATGAGCATGTGCTCGACCATCGAGCCGCTCAGAATTTCGTAGGACGGCGCACAGCGACGCGTGAGCGCGTCGTAGGCCACCTGATACGACAACAGTCGTGGCTGCGGCGCGTCCGGAACCAGAATGGTGGCCACGTCGACTTGCGGCCTGCCGTCGCCGTCGGCCGTGGTGTACGCCACCTGCCAGGCACGCGCATTGACGCCGAAAAAGTAATACGCCTCGGGCGAAATCGGGCGATAGCGCAAAACCGTGCCGGGCGCCGACGCTGCCAATTCGGCAGGCGAAGGCTGGGCGTGAAACGCGTCGTTGTCGGGTTCGGAAAACGGTGCGTCGGGTTGGGCAAAGCGCGCTGAGGTATCGGCGATCGGTTGCGGCGGCACCGAAAAATCGCGAGCGGGCGGCTGCCACGCACAACCGGAACCCAGCAGCGCCAAGCACAGAATATGAAGACGTAGCGAACGCAAACAAAGCCTCAATCGGGCACCCGATCCCAGCTCCGAGAATACCGCAAAACCCGCCATGGCCGTTGGTTCGGAAAGGGTGGCCGGTACGCGGAACGGTCGGTTTTGGGGATAGATATATAATATCGAGTTAATTAATGAGATGCGTAAATATTGCTCGAAAAATAGTATTAATAGGTCTTTTAATTGAGATTTTTAGGTGATTAGAGTGCGTTTTTTCTAATCCTGTACATCGAAGGATAGTATACGGCGGTATTGTGTGCATGCATCGTGAATTGGTTTTTGCAGCCCGGAAAGGAAGTCCATAGATAACGAGTATGCCGAGCGGCTGGCTGGCAAGCCACATGAAAAAGCATCGCGAAGAAGTCGACCTAGAGAGTCGTAGGGGGTACTACCATGACGCGCGATTCAGGGGATCTCACACTCCTTATCCACCGCAGCATGGTCTCGGCCGGTTGGGACGTCGACACGCTGTATGCTCGGCTGGGATACGACGTCCGCGAACTGCCGTTATATGATTCTCGTCCGCGACATAGCCTGCAGCAGGGGTTTTGGCACGCCGTCGAAGAAATGACGGGCGATCCGCAGGCCGGCTTGAGCCTTTGTCCCTATATACCGCCGTATCGTGGGCGTGGGTTGGAATATGTGCTGTTCGCGAGCCATACGCTGCGCGAGGGGCTTGAGAACCTGCACGCATACCGGCGGCTAATTAGCGATGCGTTCGAAATTGAAGTTGTCGAAGACGCGCAGGGGCCTCGGGTATTATTGAAGGGGACCGCTTACGATTCGGTTGTACGTCGCCACGCCGAAGCCTGTGTTGCTCAGGTGTTCGTGCAGACGCTGGCCACCGCGACCGATAATATCGTCACGCCCCAACGCATTAATTTTTGCTTTTCGTCGTCCGAAGAGCCAAATCGCTACCGTACGGTCTTTTAATGCCCGGTAGGCTTCGGTACAACCATGAGCGAAATATGGCTCGCCCGGGGCGCACTGGATACGGAGCTTTTTCTTCGCGACCCGGAGCTCCTGAAATTACACTGTCAGCATGCGAATCGGCGCCTTGCTGACGTCGCACGTCACGACAAGATGGACGAAGTGTTTCACTATCTGCTGGCGCAGTTCGAGTCGGGTGATATGGTCGGCGATGAAACCCATACGTTCGCGCAGGCCGCATACGACCTCGGTCTTTCGGAACGGCGTTTACGTTTCGAGCTTGGGGAGATCGATACGAATTTCCGTGATCTTTTTCGGCGAGCACGCCTGTCGTACGCCAAGCGGCTTCTGGAAGATACGGTCGATCGTATTGACGATATTGCCGCTCGCCTGGGATTTTCGGAAACGAGCACGTTTTCGCGCGCTTTTCGACGTTATTTCGGGCTGACGCCGACCGCTTATCGTGCAGATAAAGCGCCGCGCGCCCGCGCCGGCAGACGCTATTAGCCCGGTAAATCAACTCTAAGAATGGCCGGCTGCGAAGAGCGCCCGGCAAGCCGATAAAGCCGAACGCGCGATCCGCCGGCCTGGCGTGATGAAAGGCGCGCACACGATTGCCCACGCCCGGTCTGCTTTTTTCCCGATTGATAGCCGCGCAGTGTGCGACGTGATTGCATCGGTCCCGGCCTGAAACGCCTGCGGCGCAGCGATCGCGATGTCGAGTTGGCCTGAGTGACAACATGGCGCTGTCACTCAGGCCATTGTCTTCTGCTCCCGGTCACGCTTTGATCGAGTCAACGGCCACAGAGTCGTCACGCCGGCCGGTGGCAGTACACGCCATCTCGAGCCCGCGTCGATAACGAGGGGAGACATGCGCGATTCAGAAGAATTGTTGCGGCTGGTGCATACGGCCATGGTCGGCGCCGGGGTCGATTACGAAGCGATCTACGCGGAACTTGAATATACCGCCGACACACTGGCCGAGCCGGAACACCGCACACGCCACGAGATCCAGAAATGGTTCTGGGCTACCGCAGAACGGGTGACGGGTGATACCGACATAGGTCTGACCTTGTGTCCGTATCTGCCGGCATTTCGTGGCAATGCCATGGAATACATCTTCCTGAGCAGCCCCACGCTGGCCGACGGCCTGAACGCGGTGCTGGACTACCGGCGTCTGGTCAGCGATGCATTCCATATGGATCTCGTACGCGAGCCGGGGGGTAACCGCATCGTGCTCGTCGGCACCACCAACGACGCCCCCGCGTTGCGCCACTCGGAAATCTGCTTCTGTTACGGCTTCATCAAGACCATGCGCTGTGTAACGAACACCCAGTTTGAGCTCAGTGCAGTGACATTGCGCGCACCCGCACGACTTGAACGCGCGGAGTACGAAGACGTCTTTGCCTGTCCGGTGGCTTTCGATGGTGCCGAAAGCGAGATATGGGTCGACGACGCCGTGCTCGATGCACCGTCGCCGCATTACAGCCCCGCAATGCTGCGCACCCACCGAGCGCTGGCACAATCTCAGCTCGACGACATCCGCCGTCAGGACCTCATCGACGATATACGCCTGTGTCTGTTCCAGGCATTCGCCAGCGGCGACTCGGAAAACGGCGGGGCCACGCTCGACGCTATCGCCGACGAGTTGTCGACGAGCAGCCGGCGCCTGCGCTTCGAACTCGGCGAGGCCGGCATCACTTTTCGCGAAATCGTACGCCGCACGCGTTTTGCCGTTGCCCGGCGTCTGCTCGCACGCACCGACGAATCCATCGATCAGATCGCCTTTCATGCCGGCTTCAGCCAACGCAGCGCGTTTTGCCGCGCCTTCGGTGAGTGGACCGGCATGAGCCCGACCTGTTACCGGTAGCGTCATCGTGTGCCGTCGCAACAGCGGCGCACGGTACAGCAGGTCCTGCAATCGCTCGCCCGGGCAGCGTGACCAAAGCGACAGCAAGGCCTGTCGTTTTCGTAATAGACGGGTCGGCTACCGCTCTGGCGAACTGAAAACTTGGGGTACTGGCGGTCGGACATGTTGAACGACATCCCGTCTACAGACTGCCAGTCGGTACAAAGCCACGAGGGAGTCGGCGAAACCGCCGAATACGCGATGACCAAAGCAATCGACCAGGCGCCGGGCGCGCCGTATATCAAGGGGCATGCACACCATCACCCCCTACGCACCGGCATGGCTGCCTGCCTGCTTGCAATCACGCTGGCCGGCTGTTCTTCGGGCGGGGGCGGCGACGGTGGCCGCGACGATGGCGGCGATGTGATTGGCGGTGGGGGCGGCGGTGGCCCAAGCGCCGATGCCGGCCTGCAATTCAGCTATCCGCCGCGCGACCAACGCGACGTGTTTACGCAAACACAGATCGTGCTGCGTTTCGCCGACGATGCCTCGGGTCGGATCGACGGTCTTACGCTCGCGGCCGACGGTGAGGCCGTGCCCACCGATGTGATCCAGGACGAAGACCAGCCCAATATTGTGCGGCTGCAGGTGGCCGAGGCCGACGACAGCGATGACCTCGGACGCCCGGCGCTGCAACCCGCCACCGACTACAGCATCCTCTCCGACGGCGACACGCTCCTGTCGTTCACCACCGAGGGTGTGTCCGGCGCGGCCGCCGCCGACGGCTTCGAAATCGTCGAGCGTCCGCTCTGCCATGAACCGATCCCGTCCCCGCCGCTTGCGCCGCGCTCGCGTACGCGTTACGTGGCGCTATCGGTGTGCCGTTACCGTTCTGGCCTTCGGTGGGTTGATCTCGCCGGCCATGGCACTTGCGATGACGCCCGCCCAGCAAGCGGCATGCGAGGTTGCGCTCACGCTACGCGCCTGGCATCCACCGCTGTTGCTTGCCGGCGACGTATCCGACGCCGAGGCCGTATCGTTGCTGCGCGAGCATCTGCATTGGCAACAAGCGGTGGTCACGTCAACACGGCTTGATGCGCAGGCAGCACAGACAAAAGACGCGCTCTGGGCCGCCGTGCGCGATTTCAATCTGGGCCAGCTCTACGACGTGCTGCCCGACACACACGATGAATGGCGCACCTTCACCCTCGCGGGTCAACTGCGGCCGGCGCATTACCGCGTGGCGGCGATCGCCCCCGGCGCGTTCGATAAACCGTTGGACGCGCTGGGCGATACCACCGCCGAATTTGCCATGCGCACGCGACCTGTGCCGCGAGATGGGCCAGGCGGTGATCGTTATACGCTGCGAGCACGGCTGCGCGCCGATATCGGCGCGATTCAATGGCCTGACGTGTTGCGTGCAACCTGGGCCGGGCTCGACCAGCTCACCACGACAGCGGCGTTGCCCACGCCGGGCGGTGGCGGCTTTTTTGGCGGCACCGGCAGCGATGCCGAAATCCTGGCCCAGCTGCAGCCGGGCTTTGCGAATTTCTTTCGCTGGTATCTGGGTATCGCCGAGATTCCGGATATCCTGGCGGCAGATAGTGCGCGCGCGCCGGCACAGCATCTGCGTCTGGTGGTGCAGATCGATGACGGGCTGCGTGAACACTACCCGGCAGTTGCCGACTATCTGGCCCAGATCAAGGGTTTCATATCCGCACACGTGGCGATCGAGAACGAGGCCGGTCGCTGGTTGAGCGTGGATCTGGATAGTGTGGCGCAACGCCTGACCCTCGATGGCTGAGTGCACAACGGCCATCTGGTGCCCGTGCGTGGCGGCGAACCCCGTATCGAAGTCGTGGATACATCAGCGCCGCTCAATCGGCTGTCGTATCGATCCGTGGCCGATGTTCAGCTCAAGGCGTTGGGGGTGCGCGTCGATCTCAACCAGTGGCCGATCGGCTGGCGCTACCGGCGCACCGCTCGCGGTGCTGATTACGCGGCGCGTATCACGCAGCCGCCACAGATCGAAGTCGGCGGCGCGGCACTGGGTTTCATACCCACGGGCCTGGTGGATATCGCGATTCCGAACAATATCGAAGGCATCGTGAACGACTTCATGCAGGTGCTCGTCGAAAGCGACGATGGCAAGGGCGCAACGCTCGGCGTTGCCTTTGAGAACGGCACCAGGCGAGACAGTATCGTGGCCGCGTACGCTGAGGGCGACACGCTCGACAATTTCTTCGTGCAGTTCGCCGTGAGCTTGGTCAACGAGCGCATTCTCCCGAATCACGACCAGTTTCAAGGTCTGCAACGGCTGGCCGGCGATGCGCTCACGGCGCTACTTGAGCTGGACCCCATCCATTGGACAGTCCGCAGCGATTTTTAAGTGATGACCTGCTAGGTTAAGCCGCCTGCGGTCGCGGCTGTGGGTCGAAGTAGAAATTATGGGGTCCAGTTCAACTGGTGGATACGGATCATTTGCTCTCAGCGCAGAAAAAAGCCGGCGAGGCGGGCTTATCCGATATAGCTTTACAATGCCGCACTAGGGCGGATTAACGAGTCGACACGCTCGCTACCAAAGCTACCAGCCGGTTCCTGCGCCGTATTTTTCGATAGCATCGACAGATAGCCGTTATTCCTGCTGCCGGGTGTTGGATGAATAATCGATCGACGGAAGCCAAGAGACGCGAAAATCAGCTCAGGCCATCAGGGGGGCGCCCGTACAGCCTGAGTTGCGTTGATCTGACGCCAGGTGATCCAGCGCTGGGTCCGCCAGACCATCAGCATTCGGATGGTCTCCTATCAAGACGGGCTTAAGATGGGGGTGGGTGTACGTCTGTCGAGGACGTAGCGCTGTGTTCTTGCCAGAAGCGCGCATATAGAACGAAATCGAACGGTGAAGACGAGACGATTCGATCGGCACGTATGACTACTTCGAAACGGCTTGCGGCCGAGGCATCGGATTCGATCTGACGACTGGCCTCGACGTAATCGGTTGTCAAGGTCAGCGTTTGAGTTTCTGGATCGCGGTAGCCGCTGGCCAACGGCAACAATTCTATACTGCGGCGGTGACCGGCTTCGGTGGCAGGGCATTCCGCGATGGTGCCGATATAGACTTTATTGGTATCCAGTGTGAGCTGGACAAGCCGGAAGTTGGTCGGCTGGTGCGCTGCGTACCATTGCGCCTCGAAAGCATCGTCGCGGTTGGCGCGCAGATAGTAAATGTCTCGACTACGTCCCCGCCATTGAGCTGCCTTATTGAGCGCGCTGGGTGCGATAATCCCAAAGCCCAGTGAATATAGGCATACGATCGCGAATGATGCGTTTCCGGGTTTGATGGCCGGGGCAATGACGTCGGCCAAAGCATCGATAAAGACCGCATACGGTGACGTCGAAATCGCTGCGAAGAGCTTGTTCGTGAGCAAGCCCAGGGCAAGAAGAATAGTGCCGAAAAGAACGACTTGATAGGCGATTAGACCTGGCCGTTCATGCCGTAGTCGATAACAGAATTGCCAGGATCTTGTTAGAAGCCAGTATGCCCCCGCGGCCGGCAACAACAGCAGGAACGGCGCATCGTTGCCCATTCGTCTTTGCTAGGCAGATTTTCTATTCGTGAAATGGCCTTTTTTAACAAGATCCTTCACGGCATCCAATTGCTGTTGATAAGCCTTCGAATTCACCAGAGCCGGGATGTCGGTCTGCCAGCCGCCACGACGATTAACGGTCACGAAGCCAGGATTATCGTCAGACCGCGATCCGGAGTGCGTGCGACGTTTTTTAGTGTCTGACATATCCACCTCTTTCACTTTCAAGAGTTGATAATGCGCATTGTGCCGCTTGGATACAAGAGCGATGCAATTCAATTTCGTGCCCTCGGTCAAACGCTCAGATGTCGGTTCACGATTTCGTTGGTGAGTTCGTCGATATTACCCTGGGCGACCAGCCGCCCGTTGTCGAGAATCCGGAATTCGTCGGCCACGCGCCGCGCGAAGGGCAGTTTCTGTTCGACCAGCAGTACGGTAAGGCCGTCCTCGCGGTTGAGTTTTTCCAGCGTGTCGCCGATCTGGGCCACGATATTCGGCTGAATGCCTTCGCAGGGCTCATCGAGAATCAGCAGCGTCGGATCGAATACCAGCGCCCGTGCGATGGCCAGTTGTTGCTGCTGACCGCCGGACAGATCGCCGCCGCGACGGCTGCGCATGTCCTTCAATACCGGAAACAGTTCGAATATGCGATCGAGCGCTGCGCGCGAACGATCGCGGCGTACGTATAGCCCCAGTTCGAGATTTTCGGCGACCGAAAGCTGACCGAAGATTTCACGGCCCTGCGGCACATAGCCGATGCCCAGCCCCGCGCGCTTGTCGGCGGGCAGTTTGAGCAGATCGGTATCGCCGAAGCGAATCTCGCCGGTTGCGGGTACCAGGCCCATGACGGTCTTGAGCAGGGTCGTCTTGCCCATGCCGTTGCGACCAATCAAGCAACTGATGGCCCCCGGCGTGACGTCCAGATCGACATCCCAGAGGATATGACTGCCGCCGTAATACTGGTCGAGCCCACGGATCGTCAGACTCGGCGCGGTGTCGATTTTTTGTACGGCATCATTCACCGAGATAGACCTCCACGACCTTCGGGTCGTTCTGAATCTTGTCCATGGAGCCTTCGGCGAGCACGCGGCCTTCGTGGAGCACGGTCACGGTACGCGCGATCGAACGCACGAATTCCATATCGTGTTCGACCACGACGACCGAACGCTTGCCCGCCAGACGCACGAGCAGTTCGGCGGTGCGTTCGACTTCCTGCGGCGTCATGCCGGCCACCGGTTCGTCGACCAGTAACAGCTCCGGCTCCTGCATGAGCAGCATGCCGATCTCCAGCCACTGTTTCTGCCCGTGTGACAGCGCGCCGGCGAGTGTGTGCCGACGCTCGGCCAGGCCGATCAGTTCGAGCGTTTCGTCGATATGTGCCGACTGTTCGCCGGACAAACGGGCGAACAGAACCGGCCACACGCTGCGGGCGCCGGCCATCGCCAGTTCCAGATTTTCGTGCACGGTATGGTTTTCGAATACCGTGGGTTTCTGGAACTTGCGCCCGATACCGGCCTGGGCGACGCGCGGCTCGTCGAGCGTGAGCAGGTCGATATTCTGGCCAAACCAGGCACGCCCGGCGTCCGGCCGGGTCTTGCCCGTGATCACGTCCATCATCGTGGTCTTGCCGGCGCCGTTGGGGCCGATGATGCAGCGCAGCTCGCCGGCGTTCACGTACAGCGTGAGTGCATCGAGCGCCTTGAAGCCGTCGAAGCTCACGGTTATGTCCTCGACGTAGAGGACCGTGCCGTGGCGCACGTCCGGCTTGGCGCCCGCAGCGGGGCGATTGACGAAATCGAATACCCGCGAGCGATCGGAGAAACTTTCCAGCAGGGCCGGTTTTTTCATGACGGCTCCTTTCGGCGAATCTGCCGGCGCAGTTGTGAAACCAGTCCGACGATGCCTTTGGGCAGAAACAGGGTGACGGCCACGAACAGCGCGCCCAGTGCGTATGGCCATATTTCCGGAAAGGCCCCGGTCAGCCAGGTCTTGGCGAAATTCACCACGCCGGCGCCAAGAGCCGCGCCGTAAAGCGTGCCGCGCCCGCCGACCGCGACCCACACCACGGCCTCGATCGAGGCGATGGGCGAGAACTCGCTCGGGTTGATGATGCCGACCTGCGGCACGTAGAGCGCGCCCGCCACGCCGGCAAGCATGGCCGAGATAGTGAAGATCCAGACCTTGTAGAGTTCGACACGATAGCCGGTGAAACGGGTGCGGCTTTCCGCGTCGCGAATGGCTTCGAGCACGCGTCCGGCGCGCGATGTGACGATAAAGCGCGCGATCAGAAAACCGATCAGCAGCCCGACGCCAGAGGCCACGAACAAAGCGACGCGGGTACCGTCTGACGACAAGCTGTAGCCGAGAATGTCCTTGAAATCGGTCAGGCCATTGTTGCCGCCGAAGCCCATTTCGTTGCGAAAGAACGCCAGCATCAGGGCATAGGTCATCGCTTGGGTGATGATGGCGAAATACACGCCGGTCACCCGTGAGCGAAATGCCAGCCAGCCGAACACCAGCGCAAGCAGGCCTGGCACGAAAACGACCATGGCCATGGCCACGGCAAAGATATCCATGCCGTGCCAGTACCAGGGCAACGTGTCCCAGTTCAGAAATACCATGAAGTCCGGCAAAACCGGGTTGCCGTAGACGCCGCGATCGCCGATCTGGCGCATCAGATACATGCCCATGGCATAGCCGCCGAGCCCGAAGAAGGCCGTATGGCCAAGACTCAGAATGCCGCAATAGCCCCAGATCAGATCGAGCGCTACCGCGAGCAGGGCATAGGTCAGATACTTGCCGATGAGCGCGACCGTGAAGTTCGAAACGTGCAATGCACTGCCGGGTTCGGCCACCAGATTGCACAGCGGAATCGCCACGGTCAGCGCGATCAGCACGACCACGAAGATCAGGCTGCCGGTATCGCCGAGCATGCGCGTGAGTACCGGGCCGTGGTTGGCATGGGTGCGTGTCATCAGCTGCCCTCCGCCGTGCGGCCTTTCTGCGGGAATAACCCGCGCGGTCGCCGCTGAATGAACAGAATGAGAAAGATCAGCACGATGATCTTGGCCAGCACTGCGCCGGTCTGGGGCTCGATGAACTTGGTCAATACGCCCAGCGACAGACCCGAGACGAGCGTGCCCCAAAGATTGCCGACCCCGCCGAAGACCACCACCATGAACGAGTCGATGATGTAACTCTGGCCCAGGTTCGGGCCGACGTTGGTCAACTGGCTCAGCGCTACGCCCGCGATACCGGCCACACCGGAACCCAGGCCGAAGGTCAGGGCATCGAGGCGCTGCGTGCGTATACCCATCGCCCGTGCCATATCGCGGTTCTGCGAAACCGCACGCACTTTCAGGCCCAGCGACGTCTTTTGCATCACCAGAATGAGGGCCGCGAAAACGGCCATCGAGAACGCCAGAATCACGAGCCGGTTGGCGGTGAGCGCGAACAGGTCGTTGAACCGGATCAAACCGCTCATCCACTCGGGCGAGGCGACCGACCGGTTGAGCGGGGTAAACACGCTGCGTACCAGTTGCTGCAGGAAAAGGCTCACACCGAAGGTGGCCAGCAGCGTTTCCAGCGGGCGCCCGTAGAGCCACTGCACGATCGAGCGTTCGATGAGAATGCCGACCAGCCCCGACACGATAAATGCCGCCGGCACAGCCAATACGAGCGCCAGGCCAATATGACCGGGCAACAACTGCTGCATGACAAAGGCGGTATAGGCGCCGAGCATGATCAGCTCGCCGTGGGCCATGTTGATCACGCCCATGACGCCGAATGTGATCGCCAGGCCGATACCGGCGAGCACCAGAATCGAGCCCAGGCTCAGGCCGAAGAACAGGGTTTCCAGGTAATCGTAGACCGTGCGCCACCAGTCGATACGTTCGACCTGTTCGGCCGCGGCCGCACGCAGGCGCGCCTGATCGGCGTCGGCCGTGTCCTCGGGAATGAGGATGAGCATGTTCTTGAGACGGTTGTAGACCATCTGGCTGTTGTCGCCGGACAGCCGCTCGATCGCGGCGAGCTTGGCGTCGTTGTCGCCGGTGTTCAGATCGTTGATCGCCAATGCGCGATCGATGGCTTCGAGTACGTCGTCGTCGGTTTCGCTGGCCCGATGCGCGCGCATGGCGTCGGCGGCGTTGTCGTCGAGCTTTTCCGACATGGTTTCGACGGCGGCCAGCCGGGTCTCGGCGTCCTCGGCGCTGAGTTTGAGCTGGGCCTGGGCCGCGCCTATGTTCTGGCGCAGGCCGATATTGGTTCGTACCGGGTCGAAATCGCGCGTCGAAGCGCGGCCGGCCGGTTCGAAAGTGATCGGGTCGCGCAGGTCGTAGTCGTTGCCGTTTTCTTCGGCCACGAAAACCTTGCCGTCCGATTCGCGAGCGACCAGCCGGTTATCGGCAAAGGCCGCCAGCAGTTCGGCGGTATGCGCCTGCGGGTGACTGGCGAGCGCACTCACGATGCGCCGTTTTTCCGGGTAGTTCGCTTCGCCCAATGCGGCGACCGTGCCCGCATAGTCGAAGCCTTCGTTTTCGGGGGCGGTATCGTCGGTCGCGCTCGGGGCGGCAGCGTCGTCGTCGCCCGCGGCGGGTGATACAGGCGGCGTGGCTGATTGCGCTGGCGCCGGTGTATCGGGCGTGCTTTGCGCGTCAGGCGTCGCGGCGCCGGCGCTCGGTGGGTCGCCGGTCGTATCGCCCTTGGCCATTGCCGCGGTCGTGGCGAACGCGATGCCAAGCACGACAAGTATCGCGATCAGTCTGCGCGCTGCGCCGGTTGTTCTGAATCTGTCCATGGCGGAGTCATTGGGTAGCCGAAGGCACCGGGCCACGAGGGCCCGGTGCGAGGTGTCGTCACGCGTTGCGTCGAAGACGCGGCGCGACTGTTACTGCTCGGCGCTCTGGCCGGTGCAGGACTCGGTTTCGGTGTTGTAATGACCGCAGTCCAGATCGGCCCAATCGGCCTTGAGCTTTTTGCTGTCCGGCAGGAAGTCGGACCAGGCATCACCGGGGACTTCGTCGTCGGTTTCCCATACCACCGAGAACTGACCGTCGTCGGTAATCTCGCCTATATAGACCGGTTTGGTGATGTGGTGGTTGGGCAGCAATTCGGCGGTGCCACCGGTCAGGTTGTCGACCTTCAGGCCGGGCAGGGTGTCGATGACCGTGTCGACATCGGTGGTGCCGGCTTTCTCGACCGCCTTGGTCCAGAGATTGAAACCGATATAGGTGGCTTCCATCGGATCGTTGGTCACGCGATTGTCGTCACCGGTGTACGCATGCCAGTTCTCGATGAACTGTTCGTTGGCCGGCGTATCGATGCTCTGGAAATAGTTCCAGGCCGCGAGATGCCCGAGCAGCGGCCCGGTGTTGATGCCCGAAAGCTCCTGTTCGCCCACCGAGAACGCCACGACCGGAATATCGGCGGCCGAAATCTGCTGGTTGGCGAGTTCCTTGTAGAAGGGCACGTTCGCATCGCCGTTAATGGTGGAAACCACGGCGGTCTTCTTGCCGACCGAACCGAAGGCCTTCACACGCGAGACGATGCTCTGCCAGTCGGAATGCCCGAACGGCGTATAGTTGATCATGATGTCGGATTCGGCCACGCCCTGGTCCATCAGATACTGCTTGAGGATCTTGTTGGTGGTACGCGGGTAGACATAGTCCGTGCCCAGCAGCACCCAGCGCTCGACGCCGACTTCGTTCATCAAATAGTTCACTGCCGGAATGGCCTGCTGGTTGGGCGCGGCACCGGTATAGACGATATTGCGCGAGGATTCTTCACCCTCGTATTGCACCGGGTAGAACAGCAGACCGTTCAACTCTTCGAATACGGGCAGAACCGACTTGCGCGATACGGACGTCCAGGTGCCGAACACCACGTCGACCTTGTCTTGAGCGAGCAATTGACGGGCTTTTTCCGCGAACAGCGGCCAATTCGAGGCCGGGTCCACGACCACCGGCTCGAGCTGGCAGCCAAGCAAGCCGCCTTTTTCGTTCTGCTGTTTGATCAGCATGAGGGCCGTGTCCTTGAGCGTGGACTCGCTGATGGCCATCGTGCCGGACAGCGAATGCAGTACGCCGACCTTGATCGGGCAATCCGCCTTGGCATCCTCTGCGGCATGGGCGCCGGTAAAGGCGCCGAACGTCAGTAGCGCCGGCGCGAGTACGCGCGTGACGAGTTTGTGGCGTGTCGTTTTCTTCAACATGGGTTCCTCCGTTCTTCGATTGATGACAGAAGTCGTGACGAGCGCCTATCAGGCCGCGCCCGTGCGTATCGCATCGCGGGCCTCGAAAAGCCCGTGCAAGGTGATTTGGCGAACCGCGTCGCGGCTGGCCTTGATATGGGCTTCGAGCAGGTGCTGGGCGGGCTCGGCATGCCGTTCGCCCAGCAGCCGTAGAATCGCTGCGTGCTCATCGTAGGTCGCATCCACGCGGGCGGGCTTGACGAAATCCAGGCGTCGCACGATGCGAATGCGCTCGGTCACATCGCGATGAATACGCGCCATTTCGCGATTGCCCGCGGCCGCGACGATTTCGGCATGAAACTGTTCGTCTAACTGCCAGAGCGTCGTGCTGTCGGTTTCGCGGCGGGCCGTGTCGATACCCCAGGTCGCATCGAGTCCCGTCAACGCCGGCGGGCGGTTGTCGAGTGCACACAGCCGCTGCGCGGCCACGCATTCGAGCGTGATGCGTACATCGTAGAGTTCGTCGAACGCGTCGAAGTCCAGCGGTTTGACGTACCAGCCGTTCCGGGCCTGCACGTCGACATAGCCGTCGCGCTGTAGTCGGAACAGCGCTTCGCGTACGGGCGTACGGCTGGCCTGGGTGCGTTCGGCGATCTCGTTTTCGGAAATGGGATCGCCGGGCATGAGCTGAAAATCGAACAGCTCGGCCTTGAGTTGTGCATAGACCCGATCGGCCAGGTTCACACGCTTTGTGCTTGGGGGCTTGGCAATTCGGATTGTGTGCGCGGTGCTCATGATCAATCGGCTTCGATCACGAGCAGTACATCGCCGGCCGACACCAGCGTGCCCTGGTCGCAGCGCAGCGATTTCGCGGTGCCGGCACAGGGCGCTTCGACCGCGAATTCCATTTTCATCGCTTCCACGATTACCAGCGTGTCACCGGCTTCGACCCGGGCGCCTTCCTCGACCTGCAGCTTCCAAACATTGCCGGACACGTCCGCGGTAATGGCTTCGCCGTCGATGGCCTCATCGGCCGGTGCGGCCGCGGGGCCGGCTTTTTCCTCGGGTTCGGCTTCGGCCTGGGCTTGCCAATGTTCGACCTCCTTGGCGAAGGCGTCGTTCTGGCGCTCGCGAAACGCGGCGATGTCGTCGGCGTTGTTGTCGAGAAACTGCCGGTACTCGGCGAAGTCGAAGACTTCCTCGGTGATTTCGGCGTGCAGCCGGCCAGCCCGGAACTCGGCGCGCATCTTGGTGAGCGTGTCTTCGTCGACTGGGTAGTAACGCACCTGGTCGAAGAAGCGCAGTAGCCAGGGTTCGCCCGGGTCGAACTGTTCGTTGTGCCCGAACTTGTTCCAGATCGGCAGGGTACGGCCGACGAGCTGATAGCCACCCGGCGAATCCATGCCGTAGATGCACATATACACGCCGCCGATACCGACGGTGCCTTCGGCGGTATAGGTACGCGCCGGGTTGTACTTCGACGTGACCAGACGATGGCGTGGGTCGATCGGCACCGCACAAGGCGCGCCGAGGTATACATCGCCCAGGCCGAGCACCATATAGCTGGCCGCAAGAATCGTGTCCTGTACTTGTTCGCGCGTATCCAGGCCATTGATACGCTGGATGAAATCGACGTTGTTCGGCAGCCACGGCGCGGTATCGCGTACCGACTGGCGGTAGCGCGATACGGCATCCAGCGTGGCGCTGTCTTCGAACGCCAGCGGCAGGTGCAGTACGCGCGTATTGAGCTTGAGGTCGTCGACGTCGGGCAGGTCGGCCTCGATGGCGAGCAGCGCGTCGATCAGATCGCGCTGGTGGATACGCCGGCCGTCGTAGTTGACCTGTAGCGAGCGCACGCCGGGCGAGAGCTCGAGAATGCCGTCGACCGGGTTCTTCTCCAGCGCCTGCATGAGCAGATAAACGCGCAGCCGAAAACGCAGATCCAGAACGTTGGGCCCGTACTCGATCAGAATATAGCGATCGCCCGCCTGGCGATACGCCACGGCGGGACGGCTGCCTTCGGCCGGGCGTTCGGCCAGCACGCAGGGCGAGACCGTGTCTGCCGGCGCGGGCAGGGCCTCCGGCTCGCGTTGCGCCGGCACGACGAGATCGTCGCAGGCAGCGTCTTGTTCACGCTGCAGTGCGGCCGCCTCGTCGAAGCCGAGTTGCACAAAACGAATCGTATCGCCCGGAGCCACCTGGCCGACTTTCCAGAGTTCGGCCGCGGCAATGGTCACTGGGCAGACGAAGCCACCCAGGCTCGGCCCGTCGCGGGTGAGGATCACCGGCATATCGCCGGTGAAATTGATGCTGCCGACCGCGTATTCCGTATCGTGTATATTGGACGGATGCAGGCCGGCCTCCCCGCCGTCTTCGCGGGCGAAGGTCGGCTTGGGCCCGTTCAGACGAATACCGAGCCGGTTCGAGTTGTAGTGGACTTCCCAGTCGGTTTTGAAGAAGCGGGCGATCGAGTCCTGCGTAAAGAAATCGGGCGCGCCGTGCGGGCCATAGAGCACGCCGATTTCCCAATGCGAACCATAGTCCGGCACGAGCGCGTCGGGGGCCGTCTGCGGCTCGCGGATCGGGGCGGGCGTCGGTGCGTTGGGTTTGGACGCATCGCAAACGGCGAGCATGTCGGTCGCCCGCAGCGGCCGACCGGCATGACCGCCGAACTGGCCCAGGGCAAAGGTCGACTTGCTGCCAAGGTAGTCTGGCACGTCGATGCCGCCGCGTACCGCGATATAGGTGCGACAGCCGGATTCGGCCTTGCCAACGACCAGCGTCTGCCCGGCCTTGGCCTCGATCGGTGCCCAGGAATCGACCGGCTGGTCGTCCAGCGTGGCGGCGGTCTTGGCGCCAGTGAGCGCGATTACAGCATCGGTATGAAAGCGAATCGTCGGCCCGAGGATGGTGCATTCGATGCCCGCTGCCGAGGCGTCGTTGCCGACGATGGCATTGGCCAGACGAAAGGCATAGTCGTCCATCGGCCCGGACGGCGGCACGCCGATATGCCAATAACCGGTACGGCCGGGGAAATCCTGGATGCTGGTGTAGGTGCCGGGTTTGATGATTTCGAGAAACGGCGGCTCATAGTCGAAATCGGCCAGAAAGGCGGTCGAGACTTTGCCGGCCGCGAATTTTTCGTTCGCCACGATCTGGCGCAGATAGTCGAGATTGGTGGCGATGCCGGACAGCCGGGTGGCATCCAGCGCGTTCGCCAGCCGGGCGAGGGCTTCGTCGCGGGTATCCCCATGCACGATCAGCTTGGCGATCATCGGATCGAAATGCGACGACACCTCGGTGCCCGCTGCGACCCAGGTGTCCACGCGCGCATGTTCGTCGAACACGACCTCGGTCAGAACGCCCGGGGACGGCTGAAAGTCGCGCGCCGGCTGTTCAGCATAGATACGCACCTCGATCGCGCAACCCTGGGGGTTGGCCTCGAAGGCGCTCAGATCGGGCGGTGAGCCGGCCGCAGTGCGCACCATCCATTCCACGAGATCGACGCCGGTCACGGCTTCGGTAATCGGATGCTCGACCTGCAGGCGCGTGTTGACCTCCAGAAAATAGAATTCGTCGCGGGCGCCGTCGTAGATGAATTCCACCGTGCCGGCCGAGCGATAATTTACGGATTCGCCCAGACTGATCGCAGCCGCCATCATGGCGTCGCGGGTGGCCGCCGGCAGATGCGGCGCCGGCGTTTCTTCGACGACTTTCTGGTTGCGTCTTTGCAGCGAACAGTCGCGCTCGCCCAGCGCCACCACCGTGCCGTTGCCGTCGCCAAAGATCTGAATTTCCACATGGCGAGCGGACTCGATGAAGCGTTCCAGAAACACGCCGTCGTCGGAGAAATAGTTCTGGCCCAACCGGGCCACTTTTTCGAACGCCGCTTCCAGTTCCGGCTCGTCATTACAGCGCGACAGTCCAATACCGCCGCCGCCAGCGGTGGATTTGAGCATCACCGGATAGCCGAGCTCGGCTGCGGCTGTCTTCGCGTCATCCAGGCTGTCGAGCAGGCCGGTGCCGGGGGCCAGCGGCACACCGGCATTCTCGGCCAACTCGCGTGCGGTGTGTTTGAGGCCGAACTGTTCGATCTGCTCGGGCGTGGGGCCGGCAAAGGCAATGCCGGCATCTTCACAGGCGCGGGCGAAATCCGCGTTTTCGGACAGAAAACCGTAACCCGGAATGATCGCCTGTGCGCCTGCTTCACGAGCGGCCGCCAGCACGGCGTCAACATTCAGATAGCTGTCCGCCGCGGAATCGCCGCCGAGGGCAATCGCCTGATCGGCCGCGCTGACATGGCCGCTGTCGCGATCGGAATCGGCATAGACGGCGACGCTTTTCACGCCCATCGTCTTGAGCGTACGCGCGATGCGCACCGCGATTTCGCCGCGGTTGGCGATGAGTACGGTATCCAGTTCTGCCATTAGTCGTTCGCCTTTGCTTTCTGGTCTGCGATATAGGCGCGCCAGCCGCCGAATTCGGTCACGTCGCGGGCGGTCTCGGCGGCCCAGCCTTCACAGATGAAACCTTTCACTTCGCGGCCGTCGGCCAGCGTCAACGTGCCGATGCCCAGCGGTGCTGGAATGAGTGCAACGAATGAGCCAAACGCCGCCACGGGCACATCCCAGAGCTCGACCTGAATCGCTGCGCCGCTGTCGCCGCGGATCAACCCCGGCTTGGGTGGCGTGGTGCCGGCAAGCGCCAAAAGACGGTATTCGGGCGCGGTTTCGGTCTGTTCCACGAAGACCGCATCGCGTTCGGTGAGCTGCCAGTTCAGCGGCATGCCGCGCAGGTGTGCGCCGACCACGGCCACACGGATCATGTCCGTCGCTGGTGCTGTGACCGTTGTGATCGTGACTTGCGACGCGAGGCGTTCGCCCGTGCCCAGCGGCCACGGCTGATGGTTTTGCCAGCGCGCACCGAGCGCGGCGAGACGATCGTCGTGCCATGCCGGTGCAATGAGCGTGATGCCGGCGGGCAGGCCGTCCTCGCGAAAACCACCCGGCAGGGCGAGCGCGCAGTAATCGAGCAGATTCACGAAGTTGGTATAAGTGCCCAGGCGGCTGTTGAGTTCGACCGGCTCGGCTTCGATCTCGGCCTGGCTATAGATGCTCGGCGATGTGGGTACGAGCAGCGCGTCGACGTTTTCGATGAGAGCGTCCGCTTTGCGCTTGAGCGCCGACAGCGCGTACTGGGCCCGAAAGGCGTCGACCGCGCTGGCGTTCTTGCCGCCGGTAATAATGCCGGCCACCACCGGCTCGGCGGCATCGGGATTCGCATCGATGAACTCGCCCACCGCGGCATAGCGCTCGGCGACCCAGGGGCCTTGATAGAGCAGGGCGGCGGCTTCGTGGAACGGTGTAAAGTCGAGTTCAACGATCTCGGCGCCGGTCTGTCGCCAGCGTGCTATAGCGGCTTCGAACGCGGCGCGTGCTTCATCGTCGCCGAAGAATTGCGGTTCGGTCGGAACACCCAGTCGCGGCGTTGTGGCGCTGGCCTGTGCGCCGGGCGCGTCATGGGGTTTGCGACGCGAATAAGCGTCTTCTGTATCGAACTCGACGAGTACATCGCGCACGGCGTCGGCGTCGCTCATGTCCAGCGCGAAGATGGATACGCAGTCCAGTGACTTGCAGGCCGGCAACACACCGCGGGCGCTGATGGCACCGCAGGTTGCTTTAACGCCTACCAGGTTGTTGAATCCGGCCGGCACGCGTCCCGAGCCGGCGGTATCGGTCCCTAGCGAGAACGCCACCAGCCCGCGTGCGACTACCGATGCAGAACCCGAGCTCGAGCCTCCGCTTATATAAGTGGTGTCGAATGCATTCGGAACCGCGCCATACGGTGAGCGGGTACCCACAAGCCCGGTCGCGAACTGGTCGAGATTGGTCTTGCCCAGCAGGATCGCACCCGCGGCCTGCAGCTTTTCGACCACATGGGCCGATCGCTCGGGTGTGTACCTATAGTCCGGGCACGCGGCCGTTGTGGGTAGCCCGGCGACGTCGATATTGTCCTTGACCGCAAAGGGAACACCGTAAAGCGGTAGCGCAGATTCTCTGCCTTCTGCGCGTTCGAGTCGTGCCTCGAGCGCATCCAGCTGGGCGTCCAACTCGACGCCGCTAATAATATGAATCCAGGCTGGATCGTCGGGCGAAAGCGTCTCATGCAAGGTATGGAGCGCGGCGCGCGGCGTCTTTACGCCGTCGGCATAAGCGGTGTGCCAGTCGGCGAGGGTCGAAATCGTCATATGAGCTGCATACAGGTATGTATACAACGGATATGCAACGCATGTGCCAGCACGAATCTACGGTTTGCAGACGATGCGGGTCTGTTCTGGCGCGGTTGCCAGATGATCTAGTAGCGGACTAGATCGTATTCGACCTTTTTTAGGGCGCTAAAACAGCTTCTGCCCGTATGTGGTGCAGCGCGTTCGGCAACTGCTAAAACAAACCGGACTCCAGGCCTGCTGCCATCATCAGGCCCAATTCTTCGCACTGTATTTCGAAAGCGGGATCGAACGGCCCGCGGCATATCAGCGGTTCCTGTACGCTTTTCCAGCGAAGCCCGCCCGTAATACTTTCGACTGCGCGGCGTGTGCCGGTGCCATCCTGGCCCGCGCGGACATAGAACGCGAACGGCAGCGCATCGGTGTGTTCCAAGCAGTGGTAATAGCTGCGATCGAAAAAATCCTTGAGCGCGCCGCTCATGGTGCCGAGGTTTTCGGGCGTGCCAAGAATGACGGCATCCGCGGTGAGTACATCCTCGGGCCCCGCTTCCAGGGGTGCGATCCACCGTGCTGTGACGTTATCGATATCGGGATTTGCAATGCCGCGCAGCACGGCGTCACGCAAGCGACGCGTGTTCTTTGACGGCGCATGGGCGATTACGGCGACCTGGCGCACGGGTTGACTCATGGGCGTAAATCCTTAGAAAAGAAAATTAAAATGTTTGGAATTTAATGGCCCGGTAACTAATTAATGCGACGGTGATCGGTTCGATACACGACGCGCAAAAAAAAAAGACAGCGTCGACTATTGGTGCATAATGGTTATATGGCGATGTCGTCAGGTTTGAATAGAGGACTGCGGTCCATTCAGGCGCCAGAACGGGCGGTACAGAAAATAATGCAGCACGGTTGGCGCTCTTTTTCCATGACATCAAATTAAATTGTAAAAGATTTATCGTTCTTGTATTCCGCGAAGCGGTGTACGGTTTCTGGCTATTGCGCGATCAGAAAACGTCGTGTCCCATTTGTAGCCATCTAAAAGTTTCAAATGACAGCTGAAGTTGCTGAACGCAATCGCGAAAGATGCCCTAAGTGTGAGAGCTATGGCGTGCTGCCGCTGCGTCGGCACGGCTTCAGGAAAATGATGAATCTGCGTAACTACTACCGCTGCGTCGACTGCGGACATCGGTTCCTTCAGCGTCGTCGCTAGGCGTTCTCATATTGGCTTGATGCTATCCTTGCGCCATATTCCCAGGCGCATGTATTCACTGAATGAATGTTCGGGACATTGACCTGAACCTGCTCGTCTTCCTCGACGCGCTTTTACGTGAGCGCAGCGTAACCAAGGCTGCGCTGGCGATGGATCTCAGCCAGCCGGCGATGAGCAATGCGCTTCGACGCTTGCGCAAACTTCTGGGCGATCCGGTGCTGGTGCGTACTGCCAATGGCATGCAGCCTACCGACCGCGCGCTCAAGCTCCAGCGGCCGGTGCGCAATGCCTTGGCCCAATTGGAAAGCGCGATCGCGCCCAACCGCGCTTTCGAGCCTGCGACAGCCGAACGGCTTTTCACTATTTTGATCACCGACTATGCGGCGTCCGTGCTCATGCCCCATGTTGTGGGTGTGCTTGAGCAGGAGGCGCCGAATATCGCGCTCAATATTCTGAGTGCGGGCAGCGATGCAATCGACCAGATCGAGCGTGGCGAAGCCGATCTGCTGGTCAATCGTTTCGGCAAACTGCCGGCCAATTTCCATCAGCAGCAGCTTTGGAGCGATCGCATGGCGTGCTTGATCCGCAAGGATCATCCGGCCTTGGTCGAGGCCAATGGCGAGCTGACACTCGAAACTTTCCTGTCCGAGAAACATATTCTGATCACACAGACGGGCGTTGGCCTGAGCCGGATCGACGAAGTACTGGCCGATAGCGGCAAGTCGCGCCAGATAAGCGTGCTCACCCGTCACTATCAGCTGCCGCGAGAGCTGGTGGCGAACAGCAACATGATCGTGGCTCTGCCGGCGCGTATTGCCCGCTATCAGGCCCGCCATCTTGGCCTGGCCGTGCTCGATCCGCCGCTTGAGCTGCCCGAATTCCATATTGGCATGACCTGGGGCGCGCTCGATCATCACGACGTGGCGCACCGCTGGCTGCGCGAACGCATTATCGCCATCGCCCGCGAACATTTAAGCTGACAGCCGGGCAGGCGTCTGCCGCGATTTCAAAGAACAAAAGGAGAGTTTCATGACCGATCGATTCGATCTGACCGGCCGTATTGCGCTGGTCACGGGCGCAGGTGGCGGCCTGGGCAGCGGCTTTGCCACCGCACTGGCCGAGGCCGGCGCCAAGGCGGTGCTCTGCGGGCGTCGCGAAGGCCCGCTCGTGACCACCGCAGACGTGGTACGCGAAGCCGGCGGCGAAGCCATGGTGGTGCCCATGGATGTGAGCGATGCCGAGTCGGTCGCGGCCGGTTTCGATGCCGCCGAACAGGCCTTCGGCACGGTGGACGTAGTGGTCTGCAATGCCGGCGTGGCCGTGGCCGCCCCGGCCATGGACATGGAGGAGGCCGACTGGCTGAAGACCATCGACGTAAATCTCAACGGCTGCTGGCGGGTGGCCACCGAAGCCGGTCGCCGTCTGCGCGCGACCGACAAACCGGGCAGCGTGATCAATATCACCTCGATCCTCGGCCACCGCGTGGCGGCCGCTTTGGCGCCCTATGCGGCCTCCAAAAGCGCGCTGGAGCAGCTCACCCGCAGCCTGGCGCTGGAATGGGCCCGTCACGGCATCCGCGTGAACGCGATCGCGCCGGGCTATATTTCGACCGATATCAACCGCGGCTTTTTCGAAACGGACGCGGGCCAGAAGATGCTCAAGCGTATTCCGCAGCGTCATCTCGGCCAAGTCGACGACCTAGTCGGCCCGCTGCTGCTGCTGGCTTCGGACGCCGGCCGCTACATGACCGGCAGTACCATCACGGTTGACGGCGGCCACCTGCAGTCCACGCTGTAGTCAGGTGCGCTGCCTGGTGGTCGTTGCCTGGCAGCCGGGTCGTGGTGTTCATGTGCGGCCGATAATGAACGCCGTTCACCATCGCGCTATGCTGG
Organism: Salinisphaera shabanensis E1L3A; assembly: GCF_000215955.2. Classification (GTDB taxonomy): domain Bacteria; phylum Pseudomonadota; class Gammaproteobacteria; order Nevskiales; family Salinisphaeraceae; genus Salinisphaera; species Salinisphaera shabanensis. Next base: position 3,779 of record NZ_AFNV02000031.1, on the reverse strand, counting down.
CTTTATTTGGCCGGACGATTATCCATGGCACGCCGCAGTGAACACACCCGCGAACAGCTGCGCGATCTCATGCTCGAGGCCGCCGAGCAGCTGATCGTCGACAAGGGCCTGGCCGGGCTGAGCGCCCGTGCCATCGCCCGCCAGATCGGCTACACGCCGGGCACCATCTACCTGGTGTTCGCCAACCTCGACGAACTCATCCTGCACGTGAACGCCCGCACGCTCGACCGGCTACGGGTCCCCATGCAGGCCGCGGTGGCCGCGACCGACGACCCCGAGCAGCAGCTGCTGGGCGCCGCGCGGGCCTATGCCGACTTTGCACGCAGCCACCCCAACCTGTGGCGGGCCTGTTTCGAACATCGCCTGCCCGAAGACGTGGCCGGCCCGGACTTCATCGACGCCCGGATCGCCCAGCTGGTGGAGCTCATCATGGCGCCGCTGGCCCGGGTGTCGGGGGCCGAAGGCGCAGCGCTCGATGCCGCGGCCCAGTCGCTGTGGAGCGGGGTGCACGGCGTGTGCATCCTCACCCTCACCGGCAAACTGCATATGGTTGGCGGCCAGGCGACTGAGCACCTGACCGACGACCTGGTTACGCATTATCTGGCCGGTCTGGTCATGCGCGCGGCGCCGGCTGATGCGCGTTGACAGGCGTTTCGCACGGTTCGCCGCTATCGAGCATGATTTGTACGCGGCGCTGTAGCTCGGCCGCGCTAGCCTGCTCTGGGGCGATCGCACTGCCAGCGATCAGTTCGATACGCGAACGAAAACGCTGCGGCAGTTGCTTCATGGCCGCGCCGCCCTTGCGTGAAAAGAAGCTGCCCCACATGCCGCGTAACGCCATAGGCACCACCGGCACCGGCGTGCGCTGCACTACGCGTTCCACGCCCTGACGGAATGCCTGCAGCTCGCCGTCGTGGGTAATTGCGCCTTCCGGGAACAGGCACACCACCTGGCCGTCTTCGAGCTCGCGCGCAATCGCATCGTAAGCCGCCTCCAGCCGTCCCGGATCTTCTTTGGCGGGGGCAATGGGAATGGCCTTGCCGGTCCGGAAAATGAACGACAGAACGGGTACATCGAAGATGGTGTGATACATCACGAACCGGGCGGGACGGCGCACCGAGCCGCCGAGAATGAGTCCGTCCATGAAGCTCACATGATTGCATACCAGCAGGACGCCGCCTTCCTCCGGGATGTTCTCGAGCCCGCGTTTTCTGACCCGATAAACCGTGCTCACCAGCAACCAGATGATGAAACGCATGGTGAACTCGGGCACCAGCGTAAAGATGAACACCACGACGGCCGCGGTCATCACCGCGGTGGCGAGAAAGAGGCCGGGAATACTCAAGCCGAGCTGCAGCGCGCCCACGGCATACAGCGAGGCCAGCACCATGAACAGCGCGTTGATGACGCTGTTGGCCGCAATGATGCGCGACAGTCGTTCGCGCGGGGCGCGCTCCTGGATGAGGGAATACAGCGGTACGATATAAAAGCCGCCGAACAACCCGATCAGGCCCAGATCGGCGAGCACGCGCCAGCTGCCGTCGAGCGCGAGAAAAGCGCTCAGGCCCACCTCATTGGCGTGTTCGGCTACGCCGGCAAATCCCAGGTGTAAGCTGAACAACACCAGCCCCGCCGCCCCGAACGGCACCAGACCCAGCTCGATACGCCCGCCGGAAAGCCGATCGCACAGCATCGAGCCGATGCCGATGCCCAGCGAGAACAACGCCAACAACAGGGTCACCACCGTTTCGTCGCCGCCCAGATCCACGCGCACGTAGTTAGGCAGCTGCGCCAGATACATCGCGCCCACTGCCCAGAACCAGCTGATACCCATGATCGACAGGAAAATCGTGCGGTTCTCGCGTGCATAACCGACGATGCGGATCGTTTCGCTTACCGGATTCCAGTTGAGCTTGAGATCGGGCGCGCTAGGCGCGGTACGGGGAATGAGCAAACTCACCAGCCATCCGAGCACCGCGAAAACCAGCACGCTGATGCCGATCACCAACGTACGATCGCCCACGGCATGCACCAGCTGCCCGCCTGCGATGGTGCCCAGCAGAATGGCGAGAAAGGTGCCCAGCTCCACCATGCCGTTACCGCCGGTGAGCTCGCGATTATCCAGATGGGCGGGCAGATAGCCGTATTTCACCGGCCCGAACAACGTGCTCTGTGCGCCCATGAGAAACAGCAGCACCATCAACAGCGCCAGGCTGTGCAGGGCGAAAGCCACGGCTGCGCCGGCCATGATCACGATTTCCAGCGCCTTGATCCAGCGCATGAGCGTAGCCTTGTCGTACTTGTCCGCGATCTGCCCGGCGGTGGCCGAAAACAGGAAAAAAGGCAGGATGAACAAGCCGGCTGCCACGTTCACGAGCACGTTCGCGCTCATGCCGCCTTCCGTCATTGCCCAGCTCGAACCCTGAAACGCGATCAGGATCACCAGCGCATTCTTGAACAGATTGTCGTTGAACGCGCCCAGAAACTGGGTAAAGAAGAACGGCGAAAAACGCCGCTCGCCAAGAAGCTTGAACTGTCCGGAAGCCATGCTGCGGTCCGAATTAATTAAACGGTGTTCAGTTTATAGCAGCGCAGCAATAGGCTGGCAAGTGGCGCGTCGATTTCCGTGCCGACGGGCGTACGGTCTTGCCTTTTCGAATTTGCAGTGTTCCAGTCTTGGCAAAGACAGCGATGTGCCGTTTCGAGCGGCGTGCCTGAAACCTGAATGCGTCGTTCAGGTTGGTGGAAATTCATGCGCGCTATTCGGTCTTTAAAAATAAGCAGTTATGATTAGACCGTTCCCCGCAGGCGCGGGGATAAACCGCGAATTCAAAAAACACTTTCTCGGCCTGTCCGCCGTTCCCCGCAGGCGCGGGGATAAACCGTGCGCGCATCGCGATCGACGTCGTACACGTCGCCGTTCCCCGCAGGCGCGGGGATAAACCGCAGGGATCCAACGAGAGGGATTTTCATGCGATCCGTTCCCCGCAGGCGCGGGGATAAACCGTTGTTTGTCGACCGCCTCCACGTCCTGCACAACCGTTCCCCGCAGGCGCGGGGATAAACCGCACTGGTGACTCACGACCGGTTGACCGTCTCCGCCGTTCCCCGCAGGCGCGGGGATAAACCGAGCTTAGACACGCTCTTTTCGCTCCTGCTAGCCCGTTCCCCGCAGGCGCGGGGATAAACCGGCACGGAGGCTGCGCCGCCGTACCTTCGCAATCCGTTCCCCGCAGGCGCGGGGATAAACCGGATGACCGCTATCTAAAGCGTCTGCGCTTAACCCGTTCCCCGCAGGCGCGGGGATAAACCGACCGGCTTCGCGATGACGTGGCGGTGGGCGCACCGTTCCCCGCAGGCGCGGGGATGAACCGCTCGAATTCATGCGCCGAAGCGCGCAGCACGCCCGTTCCCCGCAGGCGCGGGGATGAACCGCGAGGCCCGAGAGACCGGGAGGTCTCAAGCCACCGTTCCCCGCAGGCGCGGGGATGAACCGCGTGTAACCGACATGATCCGCACAGGAGTAGTCCGTTCCCCGCAGGCGCGGGGATGAACCGTGTCGAGGCTGCGGGTATGGGTTGTTCGGGGTCCCGTTCCCCGCAGGCGCGGGGATGAACCGTCACGAGCAGATCATCGACAAGAAGGTCTGCGCCCGTTCCCCGCAGGCGCGGGGATGAACCGCGCAACGGAGAAAGGCAATGAGTACCAACTTCCCGTTCCCCGCAGGCGCGGGGATGAACCGGCGTGGAAGCGATCAACAAGCTGCGAGGCCAGCCGTT
>NZ_AFNV02000032.1 GCF_000215955.2 Salinisphaera shabanensis E1L3A | reverse complement strand
ACCTACTGAAAGATCACAGCTAGTGCACTGTTCGCAAAGACGAGAGTAATAGGTCAGGGGCCGGTCGCGCCGTTCGATCGCCTGCGGAACGGCGGTTGGCCCGCATGTGCAAATGAGCGCTATTCTTTGGTATCAATCGCCGCCTCGTCGTTGAGCGACCAGTCGTAGCCGTAGTCTTCGATACTGCTGCGCATGTCGAGGCGGACCGACAGCATGGGGTCGGCGAAGCGGCGCAGATGGCTGATGATCGCCCGATCGCTGTCGCCGAAATCCTTGCCGTACCACTCGTAGATTTTGGACACGACCAGGTCGTCGTCTTCGTTGAAGGCTAAGCCGTCCGTGCTGTTGACGTAGTCGCGCGCGTTTTCCCGTAGCAGGGTATAAACGTTATCGCCGGTATAGGCTTTTGCACTCAGATCCGGGCAGCTGAGCGATGCGCAGTTGACGCCGTAATGGGTCAAGCCGTCGCGCCAGATGGGTCGCAGGATACGGTGTTCGATATCGTTGAGGCTGAGTTTTTCGCCGTCCACCCGTAAGTATCTTTTCTTCCACGGCCCCGACGAAAATAGCCCGCCGCCGATATCGCGTATGGAGTCGACCGGGTAGGCGTCGAGTACCAGATCCAGCGTGAGTGCATTGTAGAGGTTGATCCAGTAAGCGCGCTGGACATCGCGGTTGTAGTCGTCGATGTCGACTTTCTGCATCGCCTGAATATAGCTTTTCAGCTTGGCGTGGTCTGCATCACTCACCGCGTCGTAGCGTACGCCATTGGGCGCGTGTTCGTGCTCGACCACGTAGTTACGTAAAAAAGCGTCGTACGCGGCATGATCGATCGTCGCGGTCGAGTCTTCGTCATGCGCTTGCCAGCGCGGCCATAAATCGGCAGCCGGCGCGGCCATTGCGGCCGTACTTACGAGAAATAGGGCGATCAACGCCGTGACGAAACCGCGCATCGGTTTACTCCTTGTGAAGGGGGAAGGGCGCCGCTGTGTGTGCCGCTTTGAGTGCGCGCGTTTCGAGCCAACGACGAATATCGGCGATCACGGTATCCGCGTGGATATCGTGCAGCAACTCGTGGCGCTGGCCGTCGTAGAGTCGAAGTTCGAGGTCGCGTTGGCCATCGCAGTCGAGCGCGCGCGCCACGCGTTGTGGGCCGCGGCCGAAATTGCCCATCGGGTCGTCCCGGCCGGCAACGATCAACAGCGGTAAGTCCATGGGCAGGCGCCGCTGCCTGTGCGCGCTACTGGTACCGGCGATACCACGCAGTAGCGTATGCCACGCGCCGGCGCGCAGCGCAAAGCCGCAATCCGGATCGGCGTTGTAAGCATCCACGGCTGTATCGTCGCTGGACAGCCAGGCGTTTTCGCGAACCGGCCCGTAATAGCGAGCCAGGCGTCGATCATAAGCGCCAATCACGAGTCGCTGCAGCGTGTTGCTGGCCCCGCCCGGCCCAATGCGCGCGCACTCGATACGCGCCAGCAGTGCCGCTGCTCGACATCGCAGCGCGCTTGGGTGATCGGTACCGCTTAGAATCGCGCCCGCGTACATGGAGCCATGCTGTTCGAGCACGGTCAGGGTGATGAATGAGCCGAGACTGTGACCAAACAGGAATATCGGTGCACCGTCGGTATGGCCGGCTGCGCGCTGACGTACGCGTTGCACATCGTCGACGAGTGTCTGCCAACTGCAACGCTCGCCGAGATCGCCATGATCGCTGGAGCGCGTAGTTGCGCCATGGCCACGCAGATCAAAGGCGTGAACTTCGATGCCGGCCGCTGCCAAGTGTTCGGCCAGGCGCACATAGCGCCTGGCGTGCTCGCCCATGCCGTGCACAATAACGAGGCAGGCAAGTGTTTCGCCGTGAGCAGGCCAGCGGTAGGCGACTAGGCGCGTGCCACTATCTGTGCTGACCTGCTGTGATTCGTACGTCAACGGTTGACCTTTATAGCGTGCAGCACGGAAGCTGCATCCTTCCATAGGATGAAGCGGACGATCCAGTAACACCTACCGCTTGAATTTTCTGCTGCTGGCGCACGACGCGCGGCACACACGTCGATGCTGGATTGTAGTGCGTATTTTATCGTCTGGCCTGTGAACGGGAACCGTATATGACCTCCACAAAGAGTGATTGCTCATGAGCCGTCGTCATCTGCTTGCTATCGATCAGGGCACGACCAGCAGTCGCGCTATCGTGTTCGATAGCGAAGGCCATATTCGGGGGCGAGCCCAGCGCGAGTTCCAGCAATATTTTCCGCAGGAAGCGTGGGTCGAACACGACGCGAACGACATCATCGCCGACGTGATCGAGGTTTGCCGCGAGGCAATCGACGACGCAGGACTCGAGGCTGACGAGATATACGCTTGCGGTATCACCAACCAGCGCGAAACGACGGTGATCTGGGATCGTTCGACCGGTGAGCCGATTGCCCGGGCGATCGTCTGGCAGGATCGCCGCACGGCGGAGCGTTGTCGTGAATTGGCCGACGAACGCACGGAAAGCTGGCTGCAGGACAAGACCGGCTTGTTGTTCGACCCGTACTTCTCTGCCACCAAGATTGCGTGGCTGCTCGATAACGTCGACGGCGCGCGAAAACGTGCCGAGGCCGGCGAACTGGCTTTCGGCAATATCGACAGCTGGTTGTTGTGGCATCTTACCGGCGGCGCAGTGCATGCCACCGATGCCACGAACGCCTCGCGCACGCTGTTGTTCAATATCCGTGAACAGGCCTGGGACGAAGAACTGCTTACATTCTTCGATATCCCGCGGGCGCTATTGCCGGAAGTGCGCGATACCGCCAGCGATTTCGGCGTGATCAAGAAAGACCTGCTCGGCGCGGAGATACCGATCGCGGCGATGGTGGGCGATCAACAGGCTGCACTTGTAGGCCAGGCTTGTTTCGAGCCGGGCATGGCGAAATCGACCTACGGTACGGGCTGCTTTCTCATGCTCAATGTCGGCGAAGAAGCCGTGGCTTCACGGCACCGTCTGCTGACCACCGTGGCTTATCGAATCAATGGTCGAACGACCTACGCACTGGAGGGTTCGATCTTCGTCGCGGGCGCCGCGATCCAGTGGCTACGGGACGCGCTGCACATGTTCGAAAAAGCCGAACAGACACAGGCGCTGGCGTCTTCGGTCGACCATACCGGCGGTGTCTATCTGGTGCCGGCGTTCACCGGCCTGGGTGCACCGTATTGGGACCCGGAAGCAAGAGGCGCGATTCTGGGCCTCACGCGCGATACCGGCATCGAACAGATCGTGCGTGCCGCCCTGGAATCGACCTGCTATCAGACCCGTGATCTGATTCATGCGATCGGCGACGACGCCGAACCGCCGCGCGAGCTACGCGTCGATGGCGGCATGGTGGCGAACGACCTCGTATGCAGCTGTCTGGCCGATATACTGCAAACTCCGGTCGACCGCCCCGAAGTGATTGAGACAACGGCGCTCGGCGCCGCCTATATGGCGGGGTTGCAGGTTGGTCTGTACGATTCGCTCGACGCGATTGCGAAGCTGTGGCGTGCCGAACGCCATTTCGCTGTCGACAAGAGCGCTTCCGAGGTGGACGCGCTGTACGAAGGCTGGTGCGAGGCCGTTGCGCGGGTGCGTGGATAATCGCCGGATCGCTGCCACACGAGCGCGGCCTGGCAGCGTGGGCCTTACGCGCCGATAATAGGTGCATCCGATACGCTGCTCGCCATCACGTGCGCGCGCCGCGGCCCGGCTGATCGAATGGTCGGTTGGATGCCTTACTGACGATAGAACGAGCCAGAAAGCCAGCCATGGATGTATCCATTCTTTTCGCCACGCGCAATCGCGCCGCCCAGCTCGAGCGCACGCTCGAATGCTACCGGACGCTTGATACGCAGGGGCTGGACTGGGAACTGCTGATCGTGGACAACGGCAGTACGGATGCAACCGCCGAGGTAATCGAACGGGCGCCTCGGGACTTGCCGATCACCTATCTGCATGCCGACGGTGTCGGCCAGAATCGGGCGCGCAACGTGGCCATGGATCGGCTTTCGGGCGACCTCGTCATCTTTACCGACGACGACGTACTGCCCGAGCCCGACTGTGTGCGCGCCTATATCGAGGCGGCACAGCGCTGGCCGGACGATGACATCTTCGGCGCGCGTATCGAGCCCAGCTTTCCTGACGATACCCCGGCCTGGATGACCTCGCCCGATTTCGAGTTTGCCACTACGGCCTTTGCACGTTACCAACCGGCCGACCAGGAAGGGCCGGTTGGTCGGCATCCCTATGGCCCGAGCTTTGCGGTGCGCAGGGCAGCGTTTCAGGGTATGCGTTTCAATGAACAGCTCGGGCCGCAAACCGGCAGCTATGCCATGGGCGGCGAGGGCGACTTTCTGCGTCGGTTGGCCGCACGCGGTCATCGTTATATTTACGTGCCCCAGGCACGGGTGGTCCATGTGGTGCGTACCGATCAGACGAACGCCGACTGGTTGCTTTCACGAGCCTACAAGAAGGGCCGTGGCCAGGTTTATCTGCCCAGTTCGAAGAAAACGCCGAAGCTGTACTGGCGCGGCGCACCGCTCAAACTGTGGTTGGCCACGCTGCGTTCCGGGCTACGCTATCAACTATGCCGGCGTTTGCAGTGCGTACAAGAGCGGGCGTGCATCGAGCGGGGCATTACGTACCAGTTCCGGTTGGGCCAGATTGACGAGCTACGTGCCCGCCAGGCTGGGCGCACTCACAACGATCACGATTGAGATACCGATTCCATGCCATCCGAAGCCGTATATTCCGAAACCTTCTACCAAGATCGTCACGCGCGTACCGCGACCGCTGCCAGTCGTATCCTCGAGCTCGCGCTCGCGGTGCTGCCGCCCGTGGAATCCGCCGTCGATGTTGGTTGCGGTGTTGGAACATGGCTGGCGGAAATTCAGCGGCGCGGTATTTCGGATATTCACGGTTTCGAAGGTGAATGGGTCGATACCCAGCACCTCGAGATACCGACGGACTGTTTTTCGCATCATGATCTGACCACGCCGATCACGCCGCCGGCGAAACGATATGACCTGGCGCTATCTTTGGAGGTCGCCGAACACCTGCCGGATTCCGCCGCGAATACGTTTGTCGAATCGCTCAGCGGGCTATCCGATTGCATTCTGTTCTCGGCCGCCATTCCGGGCCAGGGCGGGCGCCACCATATCAACGAGCAATGGATCGAGTACTGGCTGGAACGTTTCGCGACGCACGATTATGTGGGGCTGGACGTGATACGGCCCCATATCTGGCAAGACGACGAGATCGCGGAATGGTATCGACAGAACGCGATACTTTTGGTCGCAAGATCACGTCTGGATGAACTGAGTCTGGAAGCACCGCCGCACGTATTGAAACCGTTCTCGATGGTGCACCCGATCGCGTTCTCGTCCATCACCCAGCGCCTGCGAGCCCAGATCGACAAGGATCAGACCCTGGGCGGTTCGTGGAAGCTGTTTCGGCGTGCGATCAGGTCGCGTATTCGCGGCTACTGAGGCGACGAGGGCTCGAACAGGTCGGGCCGAGCCTCGAGCAGCAGTTCGAGGTTGAACAGCACGTTCAGTGCCTTGAAATGGTCGGTCTTTTCCTCACGATGTCGACGTAATATTCCCTGCGCGTCGATCCAGGGTATGGCCCCACTATCGTCGAGCCGAGCCATGCTTTCATCGAATAAAGCGGCCACAGTACTGTCTCGGCGAAGTTCGTTTCGGAAATCTAGATATTGCCAGCGGCGATCGGCTGGCGGCACATGAATGTTCGGAAGGATATGACTCAGGCGTGACCGTAGTCGACGTTGCCGCCGCAGCTTCTTTCGATAGCGACGGATTTCAGCGTCGCTCGCGCCCAACGGCAGACCGCCGCTCGCGGTGGTCGGTAGTGCGAAAAGCTCGGGATAGCTGTACTGGAACAGGGCGATGAAAAAGCGCTGATCGCGGCGTAGTGCGTCCGGTAGGCCGAGGATGAAGGCGCACCATTCGGGGTCCAGAAAGGGACTGAGCACTTCGTAGCCGGCCGGGCAGACGACCGGGCGGACCAGGCGTTGTTGGCGAATCGCGTGATCCAGCTGCTCGAGCGGGCCCATCAGGTCCATATCGACGAATGGCGCGCTCGGCAGCGCATCGATCGGCACCATATCCTTATCGGTGAGCTTGATGGTACGGCTTGCCTGATGCCACGCCACGAACGATTCCCGGGCTTGTTGCCAGTTGCTGCTGGCTCCCTTGTCGAGGTGCTTGCCCGATAAGGCGTCGCCACAGAAGCCGTTGATGTAGGTGAACTCCTGTCCGTAACGCCACGCGATCTGCGCATTGAAAAACATGTCGATAACCAACGATGGCGATGGCTCACCCTTGGCAACATCAAGCAGTGCGGCTCGCGAGATCTGTATTTGTGTCAGGTCGATTCGTTCGTTGGCAACACCTGCATGAGCTGCGATACGGGGTGCAATTTCGTAATCGAAGGCGCCCGGCACACCGTAGGTGACGGTTTTGGCAGGCGCGCCGCAGGCACGCAGACCGCCGAGCACGGCGCGCGAGTCCAGACCGGCGCTCAGGGGTAGTAACAACGGGCGTGTGGCGCGATTCGCGGCTTTTCGGCAGATATGGTTCCAGAGGTCGGCGCCCTGCGCGAGCAGCTTGTCCTGAGAGGGTTCGGGCTGACGCCGGCGCTGTCTGGCCGCCTTCAGGGTATCGACCTCGAAGGGCAGGCCCTGGGTCGGCACGGGTCGATTGATGGGTACCCCGTAGTGCAGTGTTTCAGCCAGGGCTTGTCGGTCGATCGGTGTATCGCGGTTCATGCTGGAACAGGCAAGGAGTTTTCTGTGATTATACGCAGGCCGTATAAGGCGCAGAGCGTATGGCAGGTATGTCCGGACTTACGTCCAGCCCTGTGCTGCCACGAATGACATTCGAGAACGAATCTATGACCTTGACCCGAGACGGCATTACGTTTGTCATCACCAGCTGCGGTCGGCCCGAGTTGCTGGCGCGAACGATCGACAGTTTCGTGGCACACAACACGTATCCCATCGCCCGCTATATCCTGATCGAGGATTCCGGTGATCGCGACATGCTCGATTTCATCGAGCGCCGCTTCGGCGATCTGTTCGATACGGTGTTGTTCAACGAGCCGCGGCTGGGCCAGATACGCAGCGTGGATCGCGCTTATGCCGAGGTCGATACGCCTTATATCTTTCACTGTGAAGACGATTACGAATTTTTCCGGTCCGGTTTCATGGAGGATTCGTTATCGGTACTCAAACACGATCCGGGTGCGATCAACGTCTGGCTACGCAACCTCTGGGAAGGTAACCGGCATAAGTTCGAAGAGCGGATACGTTATACCGACGATAACGTGATGTATCGGCGCGTATTGCCCAAGACTTCGCGCAACCACACATGGTACGGCTTCACGTTTAACCCAAGCTTGCGCCGTCTGGCCGATTACGAGCGGATCAAACCATTCAACGATGTCGGACACGAGCTCGAAATCAATTATGCGTACCATGAACTAGGTTTTTATGGTGTGACCCTGGAAGAGGGGGCGGCAAGAGATGTAGGCCGTGGCCACCACGTTTCCGACGTGGGGGAATCTTTCATCCAGCGGATCAGAGCCGAGTTGCGCCGCCGGCGTCGTGCCCGGCGCGAACGTCGCGCGCATCGTTGAGGCCATGGCATGGCCGTGAAAGAGGTCGCCATCAGTGTCGTGATCACGACGCGTAATCGGGCCGAGAAGCTGGCCGTGACCCTGTCGGCGCTCGCCGATCAGCGCGATATCGCGTTCGACTGGGAATTGATCGTGGTCGACAACGCCAGTACCGACGCAACCGCGCAGGTTCTGGAAAGTGCCGCCGCCGAGTTGCCACTCGTGGTGTTGCGCTACGACAAACCCGGCAAGTGTCGCGCACAGAATTATGCACTCGAGCACGTCCGCGGGACCTTGCTGACATTTACCGACGACGATGTGGGCATCGATGCATACTGGCTGTCCAGCTTGTGGCGTGCTGCTCGGGGCTGGCCCGATGCGGAGCTGTTTTGCGGCCCGGTGGTAGCGCGTCTTATAGGCGATGTGCCGGTCTGGCTGGAAGGCAAGGACGGGCAGGCGATTATCGAACGTCACTGTGGTCATTATCGACCGCGCGAGCAGGAGGGCCCGACCGACGTGCCTGCGCTCGGCGCGAACATGACGATACGCCGCAGCGCGCTAGGGGAGCGGCGCTTCGACGAAAACGTGGGGCCCGATGGCACGCCGGACTACATCAAGGGCGGGGATACCGATCTGAACAAGGCGCTGATGGCCCAGGGCCACCGTTGTGTCTATGTCCCTGACGCCGCGATTACCCATTATGTGCATACCGATCAACTGACGCTGCCGGTGCTCTTCCAGGGCGCCTACCGGCGTGGCCGCAAGAATGCCTATCTGTACCCGCGGACCGGCGGCGTACAGCTGGCCGGGGCGTCGCTGGCGCTGTGGATACGGCTGGCCAAGCAATGGCTACGCTATCGTCTGAGTGCGAATGCGGCGCCGCTCAAGCGCTACGAGATCGGTATGAAGTATCACTATCGGCGCGGCTATCTCGACCAGATGCGGCGCAGGGCCCAGGCATGAAAAAAGCCGCGTCCATGCTGGACGCGGCTTTTCAGATCGCGAGGCGCGTATTCACACGCCAGCCATGAGCGCGACTTACAGCAGTTCGGAAACCGCTTCACGCTCGCTGCGCAGCTCGTCTTCGGTCTGCTTCATGCGATCGCGGCTGAATTCGTCGATCTCGAGATCCTGGACGATTTCGTACTGGCCGTTCTTGCAGGTCACCGGATAGGAAAACATGATGCCTTCTTCGACGCCGTAGCTGCCGTCGGCCGGGATGCCCATCGACACGATGCCTTTCGAACCATTCACCCAGTCGTGGATATGGTCGATGGCGGCCGATGCGGCCGAGGCGGCACTGGAGGCACCGCGGGCTTCGATGATCGCCGCGCCGCGCTTCTGCACAGTGGGAATGAAGTCGTTTTCGTACCAGTCGCGATCGACCAGATCCAGGGCGGGCTTGCCGTTGACGGTGGCCTGGCTGATATCCGGATACTGGGTCGCGCTGTGGTTCCCCCAGACGATCATCTTGTCGATATCGGTGACCTGGGTGCCGGTCTTCTGGGCCAGCTGCGACAGGGCGCGGTTGTGGTCCAGGCGCATCATGGCGGTGAACTGGCCCTTGTCGAGATCGGGCGCATTGCTGGCCGCGATCAGGGCGTTGGTGTTGGCCGGGTTGCCGACCACGAGCACCTTGACGTCACGCGAGGCGTGATCGTTGATGGCCTTGCCCTGAACCGAGAAGATGTCGGCGTTGGCCTTGAGCAGGTCGGCGCGTTCCATGCCTTTGCCGCGCGGCTTGGCGCCCACGAGCAGACAGATATCGGCGTCCTTGAAGGCTTCTTCGGGTTTATCGGTGCCGATGATGTCCTTGACCAGCGGGAAGGCGCAGTCGTTGACTTCCATCATCACGCCGTTGAGCGCATCCATGGCCGGCGGGATTTCGAGCAGCTGCAGGATGACCGGCTGATCCGGGCCGAGCATGTCGCCAGCGGCAATACGGAAGATGAGCGAATAGCTGATCTGGCCGGCGCCGCCGGTAATGGCTACGCGTACGGGTTCTTTCATGGTGCGCTCCTTGTAAATGAAGGGTTGAAGACAAACGCGAACGATAGCCCGAATTTCTTCGAGCGGCAGCCAGTCGCGGCCGCGATGCCCCATTTCGCTAAACTACGGGCGATCATACGATGGCGACCGCTTGCGTTCGCGCCGTTTCAAAAGTCGGTCGCAGAGCATAGCCGAAACACCAAAACGGGTAAAAACCGATCGCATCCGTAGCCGATCGCGGGCCGTATCCAACGGTTCGACTTGACCCTTTCGCTTGAAAAAAAGGACGACATGCAGCGAATCGCTATCGTGGGCAGTGGCATTGCCGGACTGGGTACGGCATGGCTACTCGATGGCAAGGCCGAGATCACGGTGTTCGAAGCCGCCAACCGGGCGGGCGGTCATGCCAATACGGTGATGGCAGGTGAGCAGCCGGTAGATACGGGCTTCATTGTTCTTAACGATCGTAACTACCCGTTTTTCGAGTCATTATTAGCCGAGCTGGACGTTGAAACGCGTGCCAGCGACATGTCGTTTGCGGTATCGATCGGCGACGGCGCAATCGAATGGGCGGGCGATAGCTGGCGCACGCTGTTTGCGCAGAAAAGTCGCTTGTTCGACCAGCGACATTGGCGAATGATCGGCGATATCCTGCGCTTCAACCGGCAGGCCAAGCAGCTGATCGAAACGGACGCCTTGCCGGCCATTTCGCTAGGCGAGTTTCTCGATCGCTATAATTATAGTGATGCCTTTGCCGCGCGCTATCTGTTGCCCATGGCCGCCGCGATCTGGTCGACGCCGACGGCGGATATGCGCGCGTTTCCGGTGGGCGCGTTTCTACGCTTTTTCGACAACCACGGCCTGCTCGAATTATCGAACCGCCCGCAGTGGAAAACGATCGTCGGCGGCAGTCAGCGTTATGTGCAGGCGATTGCCAAGCGACTAGGCGGCCGGTTGCGCCTGGCGACGCCGGTCGCGCGTGTTCGCCGCGATGAAAACGGCGCGCATGTCACGCTCGCCAGCGGCAAGACGGAAACCTTCGACCAGGTTGTTTTCGCCTGCCACGCGGATCAGACCCGGGCTATGCTTGACGATGCCAGCGCGCTCGAATCGTCCGTGCTTTCGGCATTTCGGTTCCAATCCAACCGCGCGATTCTCCATAGCGATATCGCGCTGCTGCCACGCCGGCGCCGCGTGTGGGCGGCCTGGAATTATCTTGCTGATCGCGACGGCGTCGATAACCAGCGCGTGACCGTGAGCTACTGGATGAACCGGCTGCAGTCCATCGCCGGCGAGCGCCAGTATGTGGTGAGCCTGAATCCGCGTGTCGAACCCAAAGCGCGCCACGTCATTCGCGAAATCGAGTATGACCATCCGGTGTTCGACGGCGAAGCCATCGCGGCCCAGGGCCGGTTGGATGAGATTCAGGGCGCCGATCGCGCTTGGTTCTGTGGTGCCTGGTGCGGTTACGGCTTTCATGAAGACGGCTTGGCCTCGGCGGTGCGCGTGGCCCGTGGCCTGGACGTCGATGTGCCCTGGAGCGGGCGCGATGGCTAGCGCTGGCGTGCTCTATCGTTGTCGCGTGATGCACCGGCGCCCGGGCCCGCCGCGCTATCGCTTCAACTATCGCAGTTTCTATCTGCTGCTCGATATCGATGCGGTCGATCGCGCCTGCGCGGCATCGCCGCTGTTATCGCGCAATCGTTTCAACGTGCTGTCGTTCTACGATGCCGAGCATGGCGCGCACGATGCCAGCGTTAGTCTGCGTACCTGGCTCGAGGCACTGTTGGCCGATTACGCGATCGATCTGGCCGGCGGGCGCGTGCAGCTACTGAGCATGCCGCGTGTATTTGGCTACGGCTTTCACCCGATCAGCGTTTTCTATTGCGAGCATGCCGACGAGTCGCTGCGTGCGATCGTGGTCGAGGTTCACAACACCTTCGGCGAGCATCATTTCTACGTGCTGCACGAGCATGGCGCGCCCATGAGCTGGCGCGCCGCCCAGCACAAGGCCAAGGCGTTCCACGTGTCGCCGTTTTTCGATCGCAGCGGCGGGTATCGTTTTCATTTCGCCGAACCGGGCGCGCGTCTGGGGATGGGCATTCGTCTGTTCGAAGACGACGGCGAGCGTCTGCGTATCACCACCACGCTCACCGGCGAACGCCAGGTGCTCACCACGGCCAACATCCTGAAAGCGGTCTGCAACGTACCGTTCATGACGATCAAGGTTGTCGTCGCAATTCATTGGCAGGCGTTCAAGCTGTGGCTGCGCGGCGCCGTTTTCCATCGTAAACCCGAGCAGAAACGCGAGAATGTCTCCTGAAACGCCGACCAGGCGATCCGACAAGCGGGCCACCATCCAGAGCGGTGACCCAAGCAACTGGCGTGAGCGCCAGGTCATCAAGCGGCTCGATCGCCTGCATACCGGGCGGCTGGAAGTCCGCCTGCCGAATGGTTCGACCGCCATCTTCGAGGGTGATCGCGAAGGGCCCGCGGCGTGCCTGTACATGCACTCGGCGGCGATGGTCACGCGCTTGTTCAAGGCCGGTTCCGTGGGCTTTGCCGAGGGTTATATGGCCGGCGAATGGGATGCGGACAATCTCGCCACGCTCATTTACCTGCTGCATCTCAACGAAGACGCGCTCGAGCCGGATTTTTCGCGCCTGCAGCATCTCTACACGTGGATGAGTGCGATTCGGCACCGGCTGCGGCGCAATTCCAAACGGGGTTCGCGGCGCAATATCGCCTACCACTACGACCTGGGCAATGATTTCTATGCGCAGTGGCTGGACGAGACCTGGACCTACTCGAGCGCGATTTTCGCGCACGAGGACGAACCGCTCGTCGAGGCACAACAGCGCAAGTACGCCCGCCTGCTCGAACGCCTGGACGTTCAGCCGGGCGATCATATTCTCGAAATCGGCTGCGGCTGGGGCGGGTTCGCCCGCTATGCCGCGACGCACGCAGACTGTTACGTCACCGGCCTGACGCTATCCACCGAGCAACTGCGATTTGCGCAAGAGCGCGCCGAGGCGGCGGGGCTGTCCGATCGTGTGTCTTTCGAGCTGCGCGATTACCGCGATGTGAGCACGCGCTACGATCATGTGGTTTCGATCGAAATGTATGAAGCGGTGGGCGAGGCGTACTGGCCGACGTATTTCGCCGCGATTCACGATGCGCTCAAACCCGGTGGACGCGCCGCGATCCAGGCGATCACCATCGACGACTCGCGCTTCGACTATTACCGCGCGAACGTGGATTTCATTCAGGAATACATCTTCCCGGGCGGCATGCTCGCCTCGCCGAGTGTGTTTCAGGCCCAGGCCGAGGCCCAGGGCCTGCATGCACGCGTAACCGACTTCTACGGCGCCGACTATGCGCGCACGCTCATGCGCTGGGATGCGTCGGTGCGCGCGGCATCGGAGTCGATCATCACCGCACGCGGCAGTTCCTTCTACCGGATGTGGCGCTACTACCTGGCTTACTGCGCGGCCGGCTTCACCTCCGGCAATATCGATCTCATGCAGATCGCGCTGCAACGCGACTGAGGCGCTTATGAGTAGTCGACGCACCGGCATGGATCGCCTCGCGGCCTATGGGCTGCTGGGCCTGCCGCTGGCCGCGCTCGGGCTGCCGCTCACGGTCTATCTGCCGCCGTTCTATTCGCAGATGCCGGGTTTGAATACCGGGCTGGTCGGTGTGTTGATCTTTGCGGCGCGCCTGTTCGACGTGGTCACCGATCCATTGATTGGCAGCGCGTCGGATCGGCTGCAGACCCGCTTCGGGCGGCGCCGGCCGTGGATTGCCGCTGGCACGCCGGTATTGATGCTCGCTGCCTGGTTTCTGTTCGTGCCGCCGGATAACGCCGGCGCCGCCTATCTGCTGATCTGGAGCATGCTGGCCTATCTGGGCTGGACGTTGATCTATCTGCCCTATACGACGCTAGGCGCCGAGATGTCGGCCGACTACGACGAGCGTTCGCGTATTACCGCCTGGCGCGAAGGGTTCTTTGTGCTCGGTACGCTGGTTGCGATCATGTTGCCGGCGCTGGCCCAGCGCTTTGTCGGCGGCGCGGCGGCTGGCCTCGCCGCTATTGCCGTATTTCTCGTAGTGGCCTTGCCGATCGCGGCGGGGTTGTTCCTATGGCGGGTGCGCGAGCCGGAGGGTGCGAACGCATCGAAGATTCGCTGGCGTGAAAGCTTCGACCTGCTCAAATCGAACAAACCGTTCACCCGGCTGTTGATCGCCTATCTGCTCAACGGCGCGGCGAATGGCTTGCCGGCAGCCCTGTTCCTGTTTTTCGTGACCGCGATCCTGGGTGGCAGCGAAATCACTGGCGGCATCTTTCTGGCGATCTATTTTCTTTCCGCCGTGCTCGGGTTACCGCTATGGCTCAGGATTGGACGCAACTGGAGCAAGCACCGGCTGTGGTGCGCGTCCATGTTGTGGGTGAGCTTCGTGTTCATTTTCACGCTCACTCTCGGCGAGGGTAATTACATCGGCTATGGTCTGATCTGCGTGCTAGGCGGCACCTGTCTGGGCGTCGATCAGGCGATCGCAGCGTCGATACAGGCCGATGTGATCGACGAGGATACAGCCGCCGGCGGCGACGGCCGAGCAGGCCTGTATTTCGGACTCTGGGGGATGGCCACCAAGCTCGCATTCGCGATTGCGCTCGGTATCGCCTACCCGGTGCTCTGGCTGGCGGGCTTTGATGCGGGACAAGATAACGCCCCGGCCGCCCTGTGGACGCTGGCCGTGCTGTACGGGCTGCTGCCGGTGGTCATCAAGCTCGGTGTGGTCGCCATGATGTGGGGCTTCCCGCTCGATCGCCGCCGGCATGCGGAGTTGCAGGCGCGTATTGGCCGGGACGAGCGGCCGCAGGCGGTTTCGGCCGCCTATAACGCTTGAAGACGAATCAGTCGAGCTGCGCGAGCAGCGTTTTCAGGTCTGCGGTGATTTCGTCCACGCTTTCCTGTTGATTGATCAGCAAACGGGATCGATTATCTGGCCCGTATACGAAGATCGCGCTACTGTGCGAGACGAGATAGAAACCGTTGTCGTTGGGTTCGCCGTAGCCGTACGTCACGCGGTAACGCTTGGTCAGCGCCTTGAGCTGGTCCTGATTGCCGGTCAGGCCGACCACGCCATCACCAAAGCTCGAAGTGAAACGTTGCAAGCGTTCGGGCGTATCGCGTTGGGGGTCGACGCTGAGAAACAGCACGTCGATATCCTTGCGTGTCTCGGCATCCAGGCCGCCCAGCGCGGCACGAATACGCGCCATCGTCGCCGGGCAGATATCCGGGCAGTTGGTATAGCCGAAAAACAGCAGTTTAAGGCGGCCATCGTAATCGTCGGCGGTGACAGCCTCGCCCTGTTCGTTGGTGAGATTGAATTCGAGATCGGGCATGACGCCAGTGATGTCATGGGCCGTGTACTCGGGGCCGCCAGAGCAACCGCTCAATGTGATCGCCACGCCCCAAACAGCAGCTAGAAGCACACGGGGAAGAATCTTGCGCAGCGTCATGTCAGGGGTTCCTTGGCCGGCGTGGCGGTCGTTCGGTCGGAGGATTGGGGTTTGCTGCGTTCGTGGACGAATCCGAAACGCAGCAGGATAAGCGTTGCGACGACACTCATCATCGCGGCTGGTATCCACGTAATCAGGCCGCCGAGTTGCTGATCGACGATCGGCGAAATAGGGAAGGCGCGCCCGCATACGGCATACACGTCGTAGACGGTATCCGGCGCCAGTGCGATGTAAGCACCGAGGGCGATCTGCGGCGGCATCACTGCCCAGAGCACGATTATGCGCAGCCCGGTTGAATAGGTGGTCCGCGTTGTACCCGGCGCGCGCGGATCGAGCATGAACCACCAGAACAGCAAGCCATCGACCGCCATCGACAGATTCATCAACCAGTAGTCGCGCGCCGAAAGCATGGCGGTGAAATGAATCGAGGGCGTGAGCCAGAAATAGATGAGGCCGACAAACAACAAGGCGCTGATGACCGGATGCTGGACGAACCGGTAGCTGGCCATGACCGGCGCCAATGTGCCCAGCCCGCGTACACCGCGGTTGAGCCAGGCAGGCGCGCCGGCGGCGAGTACGGCCGTAGGCATCGACAATGCGATTAGGAAGGGGCCGAGATGGTGCAGAATAAGATGCTGCGCGCGATGAATGAAAAACATGTACTGCGCGTAATAATCGACATGGGTCTGCATGACGACATACATGCTGATTAACCCCAGGCCGAAAGCGATCGCCGGGGCGGTATCGCGCAGGCGCCGCCGCCGCGCCAGCCCGCGGACATAGCACACCGCTACGATGGCGAAGACCGCGATCAATACAGGCTGGGGCTCCCAGGGCGTGAGCCAGCGGATGATCTCGTCGGTCATACGATGCTTTAAGTCAGTGAGAACACGAGCGCCGCGGTATGACCGCGGGCTTGGCGCCGATGAAAGAGTCTACGCGTAGCGTGGCGGTACCGGATGAACGCGCCGGTCAGCTCTTCCAGTCGTCCTTGTCGCGTTCTTCCTCGGCCCAGGCGTCCTTGTCGAGATCGCGCAGTTTGCTGCGATCTACATGTTTGAGGTCTTCGCGGCTGGCCGCGATCTGGCGGCGCACCCAGTTGAGAATGCCGAACGCGGCCACGAGCACGGCGATGACAATCACGATCCAGACGGCTGTGTTCATGATTAGAGCCTCGCGATACGGCGAATAATGGGGAAATACAGCGCATAGGGCAGGCGCTGTAACAGCTTAACCGTATAGGACAAACGCCGGGGAAACGTGATCTCGAAGCGCTTTCCAGCCAACCCGCGGCGGATGCGTCGTGCGGCATCTTCGACATCGATCATGAACGGCATGGGAAAGCGGTTCTTGTCGGTCATCGGGGTACGCACGAATCCCGGCGTGATCACGCTCACGTCGATGCCCTGGCCCTCCAGATCGAGCTTGAGACCTTCGGCGAGCGCGATCATTGCAGCCTTTGACGCCGAATAGGGCGCGCCGCCGGGCAGGCCGCGAAAGCCGGCTACGCTCGCCGTCATTGCGATCTGCCCCTTGCCGTGTTCGAGCATGGCCGGCAATACGGCGCCGATGCCGTTGACCGCGCCGCCATAGTTCACCGTCATTCGGTCCTGCACGTCGGCGGCATCGAAATGCGTCGCGTTGAATTGGCTGCCGACGCCCGCGTTGAATACGGCGATATCGATCGGTCCGAGCTGCTGTTGGATCTCGGCGACCACACGTTCGTTGGCTTTCGTGTCGGTGACATCGAGTTCGAACGCATGAATGGCCTCAGGCGCGTCGGCGCAGAGCGCGTCCAGGCGTTCGCGATTACGACCGCTGGCCGCGATCTGCCAGCCGTGCGCGGCCATTTCACGTGCAAGGGCCGCGCCGATGCCGGAACTTGCGCCGGTAATCCAGATAACACCGGCGCTATTCATGAGGTGCTATCCACATGGGCAAAGCGCGTGGCCGAGCTGCGCGGATCCTGAAGTGCGGCGACTTCGACGTCCTTCTCGGCCCAGCGCTGCTCAAGCCAGCGTTTGAAGCGGTTGCGGTAATCGGCGTCGCCCATGTAGTCGCCTTCGAGCAGGTCGCTCGGCACGTCGAGACGGCGCACGCGGATCACGACTTCGTCGATACGTCCGCAGAGCATGTCCCAGAATTTCGGTTCCGGTGTGTTCACGTAGGCGACGGTCATGTCGAGCACGCCATCGAGCACGTCGTGCATGGCGTTGAGCGTGAACGCGGTGCCGCCGGCCTTGGGTGGCAGCAGCGCCTTATAGGGTGAGTTCGCCGCACGCCGTTTGGTCGCGTTAGAGCGCGTGCCTTCGGCGTAGTTGACGATGGTGACCGGCCAGTCGCGAAACGTTTCGCAAGAGCGGCGTACGGTTTCCATGTCGCGGGTGCGCAGTGCCGGGTTCTTTTCGATCTCAGCCCGGCTATGGCGCTTCATGAACGGAAAATCCAGCGCCCAGCAGGCCATGCCGACGACCGGCAGCCAGCGTAGCTGCTCCTTGATGAAATAACGCGGGAAGGGCAACTGCGGCTCGACAACGTGGCAAAGCAGCATGACGTCGGCCCAGCACTGGTGATTCGAAATGATCACGTAGCGCCCGTGCGGGTCGTCCGGCACTTGCTGGTCGTAGCTGACGCGGGTCTGGCCCATGCCCAGAATACAGGCGTTGATTCCGCGCGCCCACCATCGCGCGACCCACAACACGGCATGGGTTGCCGGCTTTTTGACGGCCGGCCAGGGCGCCAGCAGTTTGACCAGACTGGTGGGTAGCAGCGGAATGAAGCCGATCAGCGTGACCAGCACCATGCCCGCAACGGCAACCGCACCACGAATGTTTTCTAGCGCACGCTTCATACAGGCGTCGTACATAGCTATGGAGAAAAGATGTGGGCAATGTAACGGTTGCCGATGACAAGGCCAAGCCGGCGAGCGTGCCGCCGGCATATTTCCGGCTCAGCGGGCGGAAAGTTCGTGCACGGCGTCGACCAGCGCGGCGACATGGTCCGGGTTTACCTGGGGTGTGACGCCGTGGCCGAGGTTGAACACATGGCCCGGGTGGTTGCCGAAGCGCTTGAGCACATCGGCGACGTTGTCACGAATGATCTCGGGTTTGGCATAGAGCATGGCCGGGTCGAGATTGCCTTGTAGTGCGACCTTGTCACCCACGCGTTCGCGGGCTTCGTCGATATTGATCGTCCAGTCCAGACCGAGCGCATCGCAACCGGTGGCGGCCATGGCTTCGAGCCAGGGGCCGCCGCCCTTGGTGAACAGGATCACGGGCACCTTCGTGCCGTCCGGCGCGTCGTCGAGCTGTTCGACGATACGCTGCATATAGGCCAACGAAAACTCGCGATAGGCCGCCGGCGTGAGCACGCCGCCCCAGGTATCGAAGATCTGCACGGCCTGGGCGCCGGCCGCGATCTGGGCGTTGAGATAAGCCGCGACCGAGCGCGCCAGGATGTCGAGCAACTGATGCATCGCATCCGGCGCGTTGTACATCAACGCCTTGATATGCTGGTAGTTCTTCGAGGGGCCGCCTTCGACCATATAGGTGGCGAGAGTCCAGGGACTGCCGGCGAAGCCGATCAACGGCGTCTTGCCGTCAAGTTCGCGGCGAATCAGCCGTACGGCGGCCGGAACATAGCCGAGGCTTTCTTCGATATTCGGCACGCGCAGTTTGGCGATTTCGTCCGGCGTGCGCACCGGGTGATGGAAATGCGGGCCTTCACCGGCCACGAAATGCAGGCCTAGACCCATGGCTTCCGGAATGGTGAGGATATCGGAGAACAGGATCGCACCGTCTAGCGGGAAGCGCCGTAACGGCTGCAGCGTGACTTCGCAGGCGAGTTCCGGATTCTGGCACAGGTCGAGAAAACTACCGGCCTGTTCGCGCAGCTTTCGGTATTCCGGCAGGTAGCGTCCAGCCTGGCGCATGAGCCAGACCGGTGTGGCATCAACGGGTTCGCGCTTGAGCGCACGCAACAGACGATCGTGAGACATAAAGCACTCGCAACGCACGCGACAGTCTGTCGCGAGAAGAATGGGACGGCGGGCAGTTTAACGGCTTGGCCGGGCGGGGCATACCGCGCACGAGCTCGGGTCCGGTCGAGTTACGGGCGGGAAGCGATCGCTTCGCTCAGCTCACGCTGGATGGTGAGTGCGGCGTCGCGCGGATTATCGGCATTGCGAATCGGCCGGCCGACCACCAGATAGTCCGCGCCTGCGGCGATCGCGGCGGTCGGCGTCATCACACGTTTTTGATCGTCGGGCACGCGCTCGTCGTTGGCGACGGGGCGAATGCCCGGCGTGACCGCGATCAGCTTCTCGGGCGCATGGGCGCGCAGATTGGCGACTTCCATGCCGGACGAAATCACGCCGTCGCAGCCGGCCTCGAGCGCACGCTTTGCGCGCGAAAGCACGAGTGACTCGATATCGCAGGCAAAGCCCATATCGTCGAGATCGCCCTGGTCGAGGCTGGTCAGCGCGGTCACCGCGAGGATGCGCGAGTCACCGCTGCGTGCCTCGGCTGCTGCTTCCATGACCTGCTGGTTACCGTGCACGGTAATGAAGTCGATATCGCGAGCGCACAGGCGCTTGACCGCCGCTGCGACCGTGGCCGGGACGTCGAACAGTTTCACATCAACGAACACTTTCTTGCCGCGCGCCTTGAGCCAGTCGACCAGTTCGAAATAGCCGGGCGCCATGGCCAGTTCGAGGCCCACCTTGTAGAAGCTCACGGCGTCGCCGAGTGTTTCGACAAGCGATCGCGCCGCTTCGGCGTCCGGTACGTCAAGCGCGAAGATCAGACGGTCGGCGTCGGGAATCGGTCCCACGGGCGTGCTCCGGTCAAAATGCGCGGCGCGCCGAGTGAATCGGCGCGCCGATAGGGTCGATCAGGCGGCGTTGCCGGATTCGCCGGCGCCAACCTGCAGATAGTCGAGAATGCCCTTGGCGGCCTCACGGCCTTCGAATACGGCGGTGACGACCAGATCCGAGCCGCGCACCATGTCACCGCCGGCAAAAATCCGGGGGTTGGTTGTCTGGTACTTGAAGCGGCCCTTTTCGGGGGCGATGACGCGGCCGCCGTCATCGATATCCACACTATGGCTATCGAACCATTCCTGTGGATTGGGGCGGAAACCGAAGGCGATGATCACACGATCGGCTTCGATGACTTCTTCGGTGCCCGGTACCGGCTCGGGGCGGCGGCGGCCGCGTTCGTCCGGTGCGCCCAGCTTGGTGGTGACAACCTTGATGCCTTCGACCTTGGTATCGCCGACGATCTCGACCGGCTGACGATTGAACATGAACTCCACGCCTTCCTCGCGCGCGTTCTGGAACTCGCGCGCGGAGCCCGGCATGTTCTCTTCGTCACGACGATAAGCGCAGACGACTTTTTTGGCGCCCTGACGGATCGAGGTACGGTTGCAGTCCATGGCGGTATCGCCACCACCGAGCACGACCACACGCTCGCCGCGCATGTCGATGAAGTCGCGCGGGTTCTTTTCCAGACCGAGCTCGCGGTTGATATTGGCCACAAGGAAGGGCAGCGCTTCGTGCACCCCCTCAAGATCCTCGCCCGGGAAGCCGCCCTTCATATAGGTGTAGGTGCCCATGCCAAGGAACACGGCATCGTATTCTTCCATCAGGTCTTCGATCTGCACGTCTTTGCCGATCTCGCAGCCCAGGCGGAATTCCACGCCCATGCCTTCCATGACTTCACGGCGGGTTTCGACAACGTCTTTTTCGAGCTTGAATGGGGGAATACCGAAGGTCAGCAAGCCGCCGATACGCGGATACTTGTCGAATACGACCGCTTTCACGCCGCTGCGTACAAGGATATCGGCTGCGCCCAGGCCCGCCGGGCCGGCGCCGATGACGGCGACTTTCTTGTCGGTCCATACCACATTGGAGACATCGGGGCGCCAGCCCTGCTTGAAGGCCTCGTCCGTAATGTATTTCTCGACCGAACCGATGGTGATGGCGCCAAAGCCATCGTTCATGGTGCAGGCGCCTTCACACAGCCGGTCCTGCGGACAGATACGGCCACAGATCTCCGGCAGCGTGTTGGTTGCGTGCGACAGCTCGGCGGCCTCGAACAGGTTGCCTTCGTTGACGAGCTTCAACCAGTTCGGAATGTAGTTGTGGACCGGGCATTTCCATTCGCAGTACGGGTTGCCACAGGAAATACAGCGCCCCGACTGCTGGGCTGCCGTTTCCTTATCGAACTGGCCGTAGATTTCGGCGAATTCGTGAATGCGTACCGGCACCTCGACCTTTTTCGGGTCCTGGCGCGGCATGTCGAGAAACTGCAAATGATTCTTTGCCATTGCTAACCTTTAGTCGTTACGCAGCCCGCGCCGCGCCCACCGGGTACGGCAGGCGCGGCCTGACTTCATTCCTGCGGCATGATCAGGCCGCGCGATTGAGCGTATCCAGAATCGTTTCCACGCTTTCGGCCTTGGGCTTGACCAGCCAGAACTGACCGATGTAATCGCGGAAATCCTCCAGGATTTCGGCGCCCCAGGCACTGCCGGTCTCGGCCACATGGGCCTCGATCATCTCACGCAGATAGTGACGATGGGCTTCCATGTTCTCGGAAACCAGTCGATGAATATCGATCAGCTCGTGATTATAGCGGTCGACGAACTCGCGCTTTTCATCCAGTACGTAGGCCAGACCGCCGGTCATGCCGGCGCCGAAATTGACGCCGGTATGGCCGAGCACGACCACGCAGCCGCCGGTCATGTATTCGCAGCCGTGATCGCCGATGCCTTCCACGACCGCCGTCGCGCCGGAATTGCGCACGCCGAAGCGCTCGCCGCCCATGCCGGCCGCATAGAGCGAACCGCCGGTGGCACCGTACAGACAGGTGTTGCCGATGATCGCGGCCTCACGAGCGACGAACCCGGCATCCGGGGAGGGACGAATGACCAGTCGACCGCCGGCCATGCCTTTGCCGACGTAGTCGTTGGCATCGCCTTCGAGATACATATGCAGGCCACCGGCGTTGAACACACCGAAGCTCTGGCCGGCCGTGCCGGTGAGCTTGAGCGTTATCGGCGCGTCTTCCATATCCAGATTGCCGTGGCGACGTGCGATTTCACCGGACAAGCGCGCGCCGAGCGAGCGGTTGTTGTTATGCACGTCGTATTCGAACGTGCCACCGGTCTTGTTTTCGATCGCGTCCAGCGCATCGGCCACCATCTGTTCCGCCAGCTCGCCCTTGTCGAAGGGTTCGTTGTGCGGATCCAGACACTGGGTCGGAATATCGTCGGCCAGACCGCCTTTGGACAGGATCGGCGCCAGATCGAGCCCCTGCTGCTTCGCGGTTTCACCCGGCAGGATTTCGAGCAGGTCGGTACGCCCGATCAGGTCGCCGAGCGAGCGTACGCCGATTTGCGCCATCAGCTCGCGCGTGTCCTGCGCGATGAAGCCGAAGAAGTTCTGCACCATCTCGGGAATGCCGATGTAATGACGCTCGCGCAGAACTTCGTTCTGGGTGGCGACACCCGTCGCACAGTTGTTGAGGTGGCATACGCGCAGGTACTTGCAGCCAAGCGCGACCATCGGGCCGGTACCGAAACCGAAGGATTCGGCGCCCAGAATCGCGGCCTTGATCACGTCGAGCCCGGTCTTGAGGCCGCCATCGGTCTGTACCCGGACCTTCTCACGCAAGTCGTTGGCGCGCAGTGTCTGCTGTGTTTCGGACAGCCCGAGCTCCCAGGGCGTACCGGCATAGCGCACTGATGTAAGCGGGCTCGCACCGGTGCCGCCGTCGTAGCCGGAAATAGTGATCAGATCGGCATAGGCCTTGGCCACGCCGGCTGCGATCGTGCCCACACCGGGGCCCGACACCAGCTTGACCGATACCAGCGCCTGCGGGTTGACCTGCTTGAGGTCGAAGATCAGCTGCGCCAGATCCTCGATGGAATAGATATCGTGATGCGGCGGCGGCGAAATCAGTGCCACGCCCGGTTTGGAATAGCGCAGCCGGGCGATCATCTCGTTGACCTTGTGACCGGGCAGCTGGCCACCTTCGCCGGGCTTGGCGCCCTGGGCGATCTTGATCTGCAGCACTTCGGCGTTGACCAGATAATGCGGCGTCACGCCGAACCGGCCCGAGGCGACCTGTTTGATCTTCGACATCTTGTCGGTGCCGAAGCGGGCCGCGTCTTCGCCGCCTTCGCCGGAGTTCGAGCGACCGCCCATGCGGTTCATGCCCTGTGCCAGCGATTCGTGCGCCTCGGGCGAGAGCGCGCCGAGCGACATGCCGGCCGAGTCAAAGCGGGGGGTGATGTCCTCGATCGGCTCGACCTCGTCGACG
The DNA here is from genome assembly GCF_000215955.2 of Salinisphaera shabanensis E1L3A. GTDB lineage: Bacteria > Pseudomonadota > Gammaproteobacteria > Nevskiales > Salinisphaeraceae > Salinisphaera > Salinisphaera shabanensis. Next base: position 15,282 of record NZ_AFNV02000032.1, on the reverse strand, counting down.
GAGATCGGCTCGATATCGTCGCGCAGCTTGAACAGATCGCGCAGCACGGACACGGGGCGCCCCTGCACGATCTGCGCGTACTCGCGGTATTTGTCGTAATCGCCGGTGGAGACCGCGTCATGCAGCGTGGCGATCACATCGGGGTTGTAGCAGTGATATTCCTGCCCGTGAACGAACTTGAGCAGCCCGCCCTGGTTGATGGCCACGCGCGGGTTCCAGGCGTTCTGTGCCAAGCGCGCCATATCGGCCTGCAGATGGACAAAGCCGGCGCCGGCCACGCGGCTGACCGTGCCCTCGAAGCAGGTTTGCGTGACTTCGTGATCGAGGCCGACGATCTCGAACAGCTGGGCGCCGCGGTAGCTGGTGACCGTGGAAATGCCCATCTTGGACATGATCTTGTACAGACCCTTGTTGATGCCCTTGCGATAGGTCGCACAGAGCTCGTTCGTATCGCGGCTGTCGATCTGTCCGCAGCGCACCAGATCGTTCAGGCTTTCATAAGCCAGATATGGATGAATCGCGCTCGCGCCGTAGCCGATCAAACAGGCGAAGTGGTGGGCATCGCGAGCGCTTGCGGTATCCACTACCAGATTGGCGTCACAACGCAGGTTCTCGCGTGTGAGGCGATGATGGATCGCGCCCGTGGCCAGCAGGGCCTGGATCGGCAGCTTGCCTTGTTCGATGTCGCGATCGGAGAGCACGAGCACCGTCTTGCCGTTCTTGACTGCATCCACGGCTTGATCGCAGATCGTGGCGATCGCGTCGGAGAGCGCCGTACCCGCGTCATAGTTCAGATCGATGATCGTATGCGCATAGTCGCCGTCGTCGATCGAGAGCAGGCGCCGGAACTTGCCGGTCGATAGCACCGGCGAATCCACCACCAGACGCTTGGCGCGTTCTTCGTTTTCTTCGAAAACATTGCGCTCACGCCCGAAGCAGGTTTCCAGCGACATGACGATGCGCTCGCGCAGCGAGTCGATCGGCGGGTTGGTCACCTGCGCGAACTTCTGGCGGAAATAATCGTAGATCACCCGGTCCACGCGCGAGAGTACCGGGAACGGTGTGTCGTCGCCCATGGACCCGGTCGCTTCCTGGCCGGCCTCGGCGAGCGGACGCAGCACCTGATCGCGCTCTTCGAACGATACATGGAAAAGTTTCTCGTAGACCTTGACCTGCTCGCGCTCCATCCAGGCTTCGTCGCGGGTATCGGCCAGGCGCGATTCGAGCATGCGTGCGTTCTTTTTCAGCCACTGCTTGTAGGGCGCGCGGCTGGCCAGACGCTTGTCGATTTCCTGGGGCTTGATCAGTTCGCCGTTTTCGGTATCCACGGCGATCATGTCGCCCGGCTTCAAGCGGCCCTTGGCGACCACATCGGCCGGGTTGTAATCCCACACGCCAATCTCGGAGGCCAGGGTGATATGGCGATCCTTGGTGATCACATAGCGCGCCGGCCGCAAGCCGTTGCGATCCAGACAGCAGGCGGCATAGCGACCGTCGGTGAGCACGATGCCCGCAGGGCCGTCCCATGGCTCCATATGCATGGAGTTGTATTCATAAAAGGCGCGCAGATCGGCCGACATGTAGTCGACGTTCTGCCAGGCCGGCGGCATCAGCAGGCGCATAGCGTAGAAGATGTCCATGCCACCCGCGAGCAGCACCTCGAGCATGTTGTCGAGGCTTTGCGAGTCCGAGCCGGTGGTCGATACCAGCGGCAGGATCGATTCCAAATCAGGCAGCTTGTCCGAGACGAACTTGTTCGCGCGCGCGGTGGACCAGTTGCGATTGCCCGTGACCGTGTTGATCTCGCCGTTGTGGGCCAGATAACGGAACGGCTGTGCTAAGCGCCATTGCGGCAGCGTGTTGGTGGAAAAGCGCTGATGGAACACGCAAAGCGACGTTTCCAGACGCTCGTCGGCCAGATCCTTGTAGAACACCGGCAGATAGCTGGGCATGACCATGCCCTTGTACGACAGCACATGCGCCGACAGCGACGGCACATAGAACATGTCGTCGTCGGGCAGGGCGTTTTCTGTGCGCCGACGCGAGAATACGAGCTTGGATTCGAACAGCGCGTGGTCCATGTCCGTCGGGGCGTTCACGAACAGCTGCTCAAGGTAGGGCAGCGTTTCCAGCGCCTGATCGCCACAGGCCGATTCGGCGTCGATCGGCACCTCGCGCCAGCCCGCAACGGTCAGGCCTTCAGCTTCTAGCTGGCGGGCAAACTCGGTCTTGGCCGCATCGCGCAGTTCGGCATCCTGATTGAGGAAGACGATACCGCTGGCATAGTGATCGGCCAGTGCGATGCCTGCTTCGTCGGCCAGCAAACGCAGAAAGGCATCCGGCTTTTTCATCAAAATGCCGCAACCATCGCCGGTCTTGCCGTCGGCCGCGACTGCGCCACGATGCGTCAGACGTTCGAGCGCGCCAATGGTCGTCTCGACCAGCCAATGACTCGGCTGATTATCCATATTCGCGATCAGGCCGAAGCCGCAGGCATCTCTCTCGAACTCGGGAGAATAGAGTCCGCCTTTCAACTGGTGCATTTTAAGTCCTCGGGTCAGATTCGGCGCGATCGAGGGCAATTCCCGGATGCCGAATGCCGTATCGGAAATCATGTGCCGCGGCCTTTGCCGCCTGGATGGTCACACTATACGGCGCAACGGGCCGCTGTGATGCGGCGGCCCGGTGCGGGCGCCGGCAGCAAGCCCACGTTGATCAAAAGTATAAAAGGCGGTCGATAAGCAATCAATCGGCCGTCGCGTCGACGCCGGCGAAAACGCCGTCTGGCTCGGTTATTTTGCGAAATACCGTTTCAAGGTTGCATCGAGCGCGTCGCCGTAGTCGCGCGTGACCACGGCCTCACCGATATCACGCATCAACACGAGCCGCAGCGTACCGGCGGCAACCTTTTTATCGCGCGCCATGAGCGATCGGATGCGGGCACACTCGAGTTCGCGCGGCGGCGCGACAGGCAGGTGAGCGGCCGAGATGATGCGTTCGATGTGTTCGCACTGGCGCTCATCGAGCCAGCCGAGCCGGCGCGCGGTATCGGCTGCCATGCACATGCCGGCCGCGACTGCTTCGCCGTGCAGCCATTCGCCGTAACCCAATTCGGCTTCGAGGGCATGGCCATAGGTATGGCCGAGGTTAAGCAGCGCGCGTTGGCCGGCTTCGCGTTCGTCGGCAGCGACGACTTCGGCCTTGTTGGCACAGGAGCGGCGGATGACCTCGATCAGCACCTCCGGCTCACGATTGTTGATCGCCGCCAGATTGGCGTCCAGCCAGTCCAGGAAAGGCCGGTCGCGGATCAAGCCGTACTTGATGACCTCGGCCATGCCGGCGGCGAATTCACGCGCGGGCAGACTGTCGAGTACGCCGACGTCGGCCAGCACACGCGTCGGCTGATGAAACGCCCCGATCATGTTTTTGCCGAGCCGATGGTTGACCCCTGTCTTACCGCCGACTGAAGAGTCGACCTGGGCGAGCAGGGTGGTCGGCAGCTGAACGAAATCGATGCCGCGCTGGTAGCTCGCAGCGGCGAACCCGGCGATATCCCCGATCACGCCGCCGCCGAGCGCAACAATCGTCGCATCGCGCCCATAGCCGTTCTCGAGCAAGCGGTCGTAGATTGTGTCGAGCGTGGCCAATGTCTTGTACTGCTCGCCGTCGGGCAAGGTAAGCGTGTCGACATCGTGCGTTGCAGAGAGCGCCTTGTTGACGCCTGCTGCATAAAGCGGGGCGACGGTTTCGTTGGTCACGATCAATACGCGTTTGTCGCGAATTGCGCCGTTGTAGGCATCGGGCTGGTCAATCAGGCCGCCCGCGATAACGATGTCGTAACTACGCTCGCCCAGCTCGACGCGCAGATCGGCCCGGGTCGTATTCTCGAGTGCAACGCTCATGCCTGACAGCGCTCCTTTTGGTCGACGTGGGTATCGCCCGGCTGGTTGTTCAAGGTGGGCATCTGGTCAGCTTGGCGTCGAACGACGACCGTATCTGCGAGTTTGTCGTGCCAGCCCTGCTTGTGTCGATCGAAACCCACCCAGATCAGGCCGAGGCCGAACACGAACGACGAAAGAAAATAACCAAGGTAGCGAATGACGAACTGGCGCGTTGTGGGATGGCCGCCGGTACGTGCATCGACTACCCGCGCCCCGATCATCATTTTGCCGGGTGTGGCTTTCCGATATATCCAGAAAAGGACGATAGCGATCGCCGGCAGCACATAAACGAACAGCACATGGGCCGGGCCCATAATCAAGGGGGCGTCGGCCGCAAAAAAAGCGGGCCCATAGATCAGGTGCATCAACGGCGCGGCGACGATGGCAATCAGGATCGAGTCGATCAGCGATGCAAGAACCCGAATCCAGAAGCCGGCATAAACAGGACCGTTAGCGGCCGGGGCCGTCACGCCGTGCCGATCGCCTCAAGCTGCTCGACGATCTCGCGAGCGAGCCGACGCGCCTGTTGGTCGCCGGTCGCAACAACCACATCCGCGATGGAGCGGTAGAGCGGATCGCGCTCTTCCATGAGCTGAGCGAGCGTCTTTTCGACGTCGTTGCTGTCTTCGAGCAGCGGCCGATTGCTCGCCTTGCGCGTTCGCGCCAGCTGTTGTTCGAGCGAAGTCTCGAGATAGACCACGACGCCGCGTGCCGAAAGCAGATCACGTGTCGACTCATCCAGAACAGCGCCGCCGCCGGTGGCCATGACCGTGTTCGGCTGTTCCGATAGTTCCGCGATCATCTCGCGTTCACGCTTGCGAAAACCTTCTTCACCTTCCATGTCGAAGATGAAAGAGATATCGACGCCGGTACGCTTCTCCACCTCGTGGTCCGAATCCACGAAGGTCATACCCTTGATTTCGGCAATACGCCGACCGATCGTCGTTTTGCCGGCGCCCATCGGGCCGACGAGATAGATGTTTGGATTAGCTGCCATGTAATCTTAATTCGCTTTCGGATAACGAGGGTCAGTTGCCGCACTCCGCGTGGAGGCTAACGAATCAACCGGGCTCATCTAGCAAGCAGTTTACCGCAGTTGGCTCGCCGTAAGGCAGAACAATGCGTCGATACAGACATGGAGCGGCGCGCCAACGCGCGCCGCGTGTCCAGATCAGGGGTTTTGCGATATTGGTGCAAAATCCCGGCTTATGACATCGCGTGGCGTCGTGACGGTAATATTGAGCCGACCGGTCTGCGAACTGCTTATGTTGTCTTCCGGCTCGATCTCGAACGATACAACATACGGGCCACGAGCCGAGGTGCTGCGTACAGTATAACTCGACGGACCAACGATTGATCCAAGCGTTGTCGATGCCGAGATACCCGTTTCGGCAGGCGGGATTTGTCCGTTCTGACCCGTTATCTCGACATTTACTACGACGTTGCCGTTGTCGAGATTAATGGTAGAGGGATCAAACTGAATGATCTGCGTACTCGCACTGAAGACGATAACGACCTGATCCCGCACGTTGATTGAATCGGTGTCGCAGGCGAGCTCATCGGCCGCGCTCGTGCTTTGTTGGCATCGCAGGCCGGTGAACTCACCGTCGCCCAAGTCGTAGCTACTGTTATTATTGAAGTCGATGTAAGGCTCGTTGCTATCGCGAACGCCGTCTTCGTCGTAATCCACGAACGCTTCCGGCAAGTCGTTCGCTATATCGAATTCACCTTCATCGAAACGGCCGTTGGATGGTGCGGTATCAGAAAACGACTCTTCACCGATCGCGGTCGCAAGAATCGTGGCGCGGCCGTCCGCCGGGCGGGGGCTCTGAGTCGTGAATGTGACGGTACAGGCGCCGCCCTGTGTAGTACAGCTGCCGGGAATAGAGCCGCCTTCGGTTCTGAAAGTGATTGCGGTGTTGTCGGGCACCGGGTTGTTGAATCGATCGGCCGCGCGGATCGTGATTTCGCTCGTTACTCCATCGAACTCCTGGCCTTCGACATTGAGCGTCGTCGCGCTCAACGAGAAGCTGTCGTTGTCAGGCAGGCCGGTCGTGACCGCCAGCTCGCTAGACTGTGCGCTCTGCTGCTGGCCCGAAGCACTGGTGGTTGACGCTGTAACACGTACAGATGTGGCAACCGTGCCGGAGGTGACCGTCGTTGTGGCGACGCCTTGGTTATCGGTGCTTGTCGATGTGTTGCTTAAGCTCAGCCCGCCCACCGTCGTATTCAGCGAGAAGTTAACGGTTTGATTCGGAAGCGGCGATCCGGTGCTGTTCGTTACTCTGAAGGTGACCGTTGACTGCTCGGGAAGCGCCCCGGTGCCTCTTAAACCGATCAGTGGTTGAGAAACGGAATCGAACTCGATGGCGCCGAATTGTGCCGCTTCGGTCTCTATATCTGCTGTGGCTGTCAGCGTGGTGTCTTCGACACTCGTACGCGCTGTAACTGTATCTGTTCCGACGCAGCCCAGTGCCGTATATGTGGTGGTGGCGATGCCACCTTGACTCTCGGCGACGGCGGGCGCGATATCGGCTTGGCCGGTTGATGAACACGGCGAGGAGAAGAAGACTTGCACGGTGTCGCCGAGGCTACTCCCGTTAGGGCTTCGCAGGCGAACCGTCAGGCTCGAACTCTGCCCGGCTTGAAGCGTGGTGTCGGTCACTCCGATCCGGCCCTCTTGGAACTGACCATTGCTATCGATAGAGCCGATCTGGGTATTCGAGTCGGGGGTGCTTGGGTTGTTGGTGCCGCCGCCACTACCGCCGCCTGAAGAGCCGCCGCCGTTATCGTCGTCGCCACCGGAGGTGGAGCCGCCGCAGGCGCCGAGTGCGGTGGCTAGCACCGTAATTGTTAGCAGCTGATAGATTGTTTTCCCCGGCATTTCTTCCCCTCGAATATTTAAGAACGTTTCTGTAATTAATTTAGTCGATAAAGACAGGACTAGTTATCAAGCTTGAGTTGGTCCCTGAGAATTTTGGGCGTGACGAACAACAGTAGTTCTCGCTTGTCCCGCTGACGCTGAGTGCGTCGGAAAAGGCTGCCAACGAGCGGGATTTCTGAGAGTAGCGGTATTCGATCTGCGACGTCCCGATTTTCCTGTTCGTAGATACCACCCAGCACAACGGTGTCACCGTTATCCACCAAGACCTGAGTGCTCAGGCTTCGGGTATTAATGGAGGGTACGCTGCCGCCACCTTGCACGCTGATCGTATCACCCTGGGTATCTTGCGTGACGAAGAGATCCATGATTACGCGTTCGTCTGGCGTGATTTGCGGTGTGACCGTCAACCCGAGTACCGCTTCCTTGAATTCCACGGTGGCCGCGCCGCTGGACGCGGCTTCTAGATAGGGAATCTCCACACCCTGTTCGATCTTCGCTTCCTTGGCATTGCCGGTAATAACTCGCGGCGCGGATATGATCTCGCCACGATTTTCAGATTCGAGGGCCGATAGTGCGAGATCTAGATTGAACGTATCGCCGACAATGCTGGTCGTAATCGTACCGGCCGGATTGGTCACCGGGAGGTTGACGGTGTACCCGGTATCGGCCAGGTAATTACCATCGGTTGGAGATTCGAATGCTGCGTTATCGGTTGCTGATGACGACACACCGAGATTGCGAGAGAACTCGCGATTGGCCACCACGATGCGCGACTCGATGAGCACCTGACGAACCGGGATGTCCAGGCGGTTGATGACGCTGCGAATCTCTTCGAGCTTGTCGCGGGTTTCGTTGATCAGCAGGCTGTTGGTGCGTTCGTCCACCGTGACCTGGCCGCGTTCGGACAATAGCGACAGCTCACCGGTCGTGCTGCGCAGCAGCGCAGCCAGTTCGCCGGCCCGGGCGTAGTTGATCTGGATGATCTCAGAGCGCAGGGGCGCGAGATTGGTGGTGGCCTGCTGAGCCGCCAGTTCGGCTTGCTCGCGCGCGGCGATCTCGGCTAACGGGGCGACCGTGATGACGTTGTTCTCGCGGCGCATGCCCAGGCCTTTGGACTGAAGGATGATGTCCAGCGCCTGATCCCACGGCACGTCTTCCAGGCGCAGCGCGATGTTGCCGCTGACGCTATCGGATACGACCATATTCACGTCGGCGACATCGGCCACGATCTGCAGTACGGCGCGGACATCGATGTTCTGGAACGATAGGGAAATACGCTGGCCGGTGTACTGCGGTTCCTCTGCTTCACGTTCGGCCTGTTCGCTCGCGTTCAGGGGCTGCAACTCGATATAGAAGCGGTCGCCGGTCTGGTAAGCAATTTGTTCGAAATCCGCACCCGAGACCGGGGTGATGACAATGCGGGTGCCACCGTCGCGTGACATGGCGTCGATGGTTTTCACTGGGGTGGCAAAATCGAGCACATCCAGGCGCCGCTCGAGAGCGTTGGGTAGGGTGACGCCCGGCATGTTTGCAATCACTTGGCCGCCGCGTTCACTGACATCGACCGCGCCATTCACCCCGTCGAGCGCGATTTCGATACGGCCGGCGCCGTCTTCGCCTCGACGGAAATCGATATCGCGTACCTGAGGACCACGAATGGAGGCGGCCTGGGTCTGGTAGTCGCGCTCGGTGATCGGCTGCGGGGCGGTTTGCGGCCGTACCGACGCACGAGTGACTTGGGGTGCGGCTTCGCCGCCGATGCCAATAAGGATGGTGTTGCCGTCGCGGTTGACCGTGTAGTCGGTCATGGTGGTGAGCTCGATCACCACGCGCGTACGATTTTCGCCCGCTGCCAGGGCGATGGCCTGGACTGCGCCTTCTTCGATACGTTGATAGCGCTTTTGGACGTCCAGTTCCGTATCCGGAAGGTCGATGGACAGGCGTGCCGGTTCGTTAACGGTGAACACCGATGGAATCGGCGCGCTTTCGGCCATGGTGAGCCGAATCGTCACCTGGCTGGTACTCGTCGCCGCTGCATCGACGGCGGTAAGCGTGTTTGTTGCTGCCTGCGCGGACGTCGTGGCGCCGGCGAAAAGCAGGGCAAGGACCAGCCAGCGCCGGGATACACGGCGCGTGTGCGAGGAAATGCGTGCAATCGGTCTGCTCATAATCTGCTTCTCTTTCACCGCGATGGGGCGATCGTGGCCGGGCGACGGATATAACCGCCGAGGCCGTCCGGTACGATTTCGGTCAGAAGGACGCCGTTGTCGGAAATGCCGTCGATCTCACCGTAGTTCTGTCCGAGGTGGGCGCCGCGTGTGACGCGATGCACGACACCGTCGGGCGCTTGGATAAGGGCATAGGTCACACCGCGGCTCGAAATCGTTCCGACCAGACGGAGCGAATCGAGCGGGAACGCTTCGAGCGCTTCGCGCGGCCGATCCGCGTCGGGCGCGAGACCGTTATTGCGATTGACTTCACGCCGCGGCGTGGTAGGCGTGAACGGTGTGCGCCGCCCGTCGGGTTCGTAGGTATAGGGCGTATACGGGGCGATTTCCGGAATCGGCTCGATCGGCGCGGCCGGGCGCTGCTTCACTTCGGCCACGAAGTTCTGCAGATCGCGGTCGTCGCCGCCGCAACCCGCAAGCACCAGACACAGCCCTGCGATAGCGCTCGCTCGCTTGTACGGCATCATTGGGCCTTGCTCCCGGCGGGCTGGGTCGTGTCGCCGGCGTCTTCGAGATAGCGATACGTATTCACGGTCATGCTCATGCGCAGCTCGCCGCTTTCATCGCCTTGCTCGATTGGCTCGATATTGATGTTTTCGATCGTGACGATGCGCGACAGCGCCGCGACGCCGGATACGAAGTGTCCGAGTTCGTGATAGGTGCCGGTCACGATTAGGTCGTTCGGAAGAATTGCGTAGAAGTCCTGCGGGTTTTCCGGACGGGGTTTGAACAGCTCTTCTTCCAGACCGCTGGCGATACGCGTTTGCGAGATATCGTTGAGCAGGCTGGGTACTTCGGTCTTGCTGGGTAGCTGCTGGAGCAGGGCGCCGAACTGCAATTCCATGGCTTCGAGCTGGGTGCGGTAGGCGTCGATATTGGCGACCAGCCGCTGCTTGGACTCGAAGGTCTGCTTGAGTTCCGGCTCGCGTGCCGAAACACGCTCCAGTGTTTCCTGCTTGGGCAGAACGAAATACCAGGTGCCGATCGCGATGATGACCGCACACACCAGGATGATGGCGAAGCCGTAGGCCCAGGTTGGCCAGCTGCCGATGTTGTTCTGGTCGAGGCTGCGCAGTTCCTCGATGTACTCTCTTAAACTCTTCATGAGCGCGGCGCCCCTGCGTTGCCGGCATTGGCCGCGGCATCATCGTTCGTGTTCTTTGAGGGACTGTCGCCACGGACCGTAAGCGTGAAGTCAGCAAAGCGCTGGGGGCCGTTTTCGCTCGACTTGATCACGATCAGGCGTGGGTCGGCGAACCATTCGGAGCCGTCGAGATTGACCATGTAATCGGACACGCGCGCGTTCGATTCGGCCACGCCGTCTAGATTGGTGGCGTTGCCTTTTTGCGCGAGCGCCGTGAGATAGACCCCGTTGGGAATGGTGTCGACCAGTTCGTCGAAGTAGTGGACGATGCCCGAGCGCGACTGCTGTAGTTGTTCGATGATGCGCATGCGCGTGATCAGGCTTTCACGCGTTTTCTGCAGCGCGCGTATTTCCACGAGCTGCCGGTCGGCAATCGCAATCTGGTTTTCCAGATAACGGTTGCGCGATTCCTGTATCTCGGTGAGATGGTTGTAATAGAGCATCGGTAGCACGATCACGAGCACCAAGCTGGCCAGCGCGGCGAATACCAGCGCGCCCAGAAACTGCTTGCGCCGACGCTCGCGGGCGGCAGCGCGCCAATCGAGAAGATTGATTCGAATCAGCGCGCTCATCGGATCGACCTCAATGCCAGACCGGTTGCAACCATCAATGCCGAAGCTTCCTGGTCGACGTGGTTGCGCCGCGCGCGGCTGCTCGCGAGCATTCCGGCCAGCGGATTACCGAGCGTGAACGGCCGCGACATATGCCGCGTGATTGCCGCTTCTAGGCCCGGGTAAAGCGTCGCACCGCCCACCAAAACGACTTGTTCGACCGCTTCGTCGCGCGAACTGGCCGAAATATAGAATTGCAGGGCGCGCTCGATCTGGCCGGCCAGGCGTTCGGCAAAGTCGGAGATATCGCTGGCGATCGCCGCCCCGTCGAGTTCGCCCGTGCGTAGCTGCGCGCGCAGTTGATCGGTGTCCCTCAGGTCGTGTCGATCGATCAGTCGTGTAGCCAGGCTATGCCCGCCGAAAGACAGTTCGCGCGAATACACGTGGCGGCCGTTGTGCTGCACGCTCAGCCGGGTCTGGTGAGCGCCGACATCGAATACGGCGACGCTGGAACCATTGGCCAGCGCGGGGGTTTGTTCGATGAGAAGCGTCGAGGCGTTCTGTAGCGCATATTCCTCGACGTCCACGATCTTGACCTTGACGCCCGCCATATCGAGCGCGCCGATACGGGTTTCGATGTTCTCGCGTCGGCAGGCGACCAGTAGAACGCGATTGACGTCCGGATTGGTCGGGTCACGTTCGAGAACCTGAAAGTCGAGGTTGACCTCGTCGATAGCGTGCGGGATGTACTGCTCGGCGTCGAAACCGATCTGCTGTTCCATGTCCTCGTCGGACAGGTCGGCGGGCATATCGATAACCTTGCTGATCACGGTGGGCCCGGAAACAGCGATTGCGGCATCGCGTGTGCGTGTGCCGGCGCGCTCCAGAGCGCGCGTCATCGTTGCCGCCAGGGCTTCAGGATTGACCACCTGATCGTCGGCGACAGCATCGGAAGGCAGGGCTTCACTGGCATAGCTGAGCACGCGGTAGGCGCCCGGCTTGCCGTCGAGCTCGAGCACCTTGATGCGCGTGGAGCTGATATCCACACCCAAAAAAGGCCGTGTCCTCGGCTTGAAGATTTGCTCGAATCGCCCCATCCGACTCCCCCTGATCGGCCTTACGCTGCGGTCCAGGCCTGCGGAACACCCCCGTGTCCGCCAGCCCCGGCCCATTAACGGAGCCGCGGCGCGAAATGCCGGGTATAACTATACTCGTGGCGCGGCGCTTGGCAATCCTGAACTGCCTTTATAAGCGTTTGAATCCGCGCGTCTAATGGTTATCGGCAGCGCAAAGGGATTCCGCAACATCCCCGGCAAAAAAAAATAGGCCCCGGTATCATGGCCGCAGTTTTTCCGACCCGCGGCCCGCGAGCCGCGCATTCTCGATGAAAGCGATGCCGCGTGCCGCCCGTATTCTGGTGTTTTTGCTTGCAGGTTTGCTATCAGCCGCGACCCTCGCGGTTCTGGTAGTTGCCGGCGTTTATCTCTATTTCGGGCCGCAGCTACCCAGTGCTGGCGATATCGGCGACCCCGAACTCAACGAGCCGCTGCGGGTCTATACAGCCGATCGCAAGCTGATCGGCGAATTCGGTCTGGAACGGCGTTTGCCGCGCACCTACGACGAAATCCCGCAGCCGCTGGTACAGGCCTTTGTGGCCGCGGAGGACGATCGGTTCTTCGAGCATCCGGGCGTGGATTATCAAGGTATCGCGCGCGCGGCCTATGTGCTGGCCACCACGGGCCGAAAGACCCAGGGCGGCAGCACGATTACCATGCAGTTGGCGCGCAACCTCTATCTTACGAACGATCGCACCTACGTTCGCAAGATCAAGGAGATCATTCTCGCGCTGCGATTGGAATCCAAGCTCACCAAGGAGCAGATTCTCGAGATCTATCTCAACAAGATCTATCTGGGTAATCGTGCGTACGGTGTCGGTGCGGCCTCCGAAGTCTATTATCACAAGCCGCTCAAGGAGCTCACGATCGCGCAGATGGCGATGATCGCGGGGCTGCCGAAAGCGCCGTCGCGCTATAACCCGATGGCGAATCCCGAGCGTGCGGTAGAGCGGCGCAACTATGTGTTGTCGCGCATGCACGCGCTCGGCGAGATCGACGACGACACCTATAACAGCGCGCGTGAGGCGCCGGTTACGGCGACGGCCCGGGTTGCCGACGATCGTTACGAAGCCGATTACGTCGCCGAAATGGTGCGTCAGGACATGGTTGCGCGCTTTGGTGACGATGCTTACACGTCCGGCTTCGACGTCACGACGACGCTCGATGCGGAACGCCAGCGGGCGGCCAATCGGGCGTTGCGCAAGGCCTTGCTGGCCTACGACGGCCGTCATGAATGGCACGGTCCGGAAGATACGCTCGACAGCGCGACGTTGGACGACGCCAAGGCGCTGAAGAACGCGCTCGAAGAAATGAATGTGGCCGGCGGGCTAATCCCGGCGGTTGTCACCGATGTGGCGCGCCGCAGCGCCACGTTGATGACCGAGCGCTACGGCGAGATCACGCTCGACGCCAAGCAAATGTCGTGGCTGGGTGGCAATGATCCGGCGAGCAAGCTTGTGTCTCGTGGCGACGTGGTACGGCTGGCCTATACCGGCAGCAAGGACGAGGCGAAAGCGTGGACGCTCGCCGAAATTCCGAAGGTGCAGGGCGCGATGGTCGCGCTGGACCCGCATACTGGTGGTATCGAAGCGCTGGCCGGTGGTTTCGACTTCTCGTTGTCGAAATACAATCGTGCCGTTCAGGCACAGCGCCAGCCCGGTTCTTCGTTCAAGCCGTTCCTCTATTCGGCGGCGTTGGCACATGGTTTTACCACGGCATCGCTGATCAATGACGCGCCGGTGGTCTACGACAGTCCCGATCTCAGCGACGCCTGGCGCCCACGGAACTATAGCGGGCGGATCTATGGGCCCACGCGTATGCGCGAAGGCCTGGTGCACTCGCGCAATCTGGTGTCGATTCGCCTGCTGCGTAGTATCGGTATCAACGCGGCAGTAGAGCATATTGCCAAATTTGGCCTGCCGGAGGACCAGATTCCGCGCAACCTGTCGATGGCGCTGGGCAGCGCGTCGTTTTCGCCGCTGCAGATGGCCCAGGCGTATGCGGTATTCGCCAATGACGGCTTTCAGGTCAAGCCGTATTACATTGCGAAAATCGAAGACGGGCGCGGCGATGTCGAATTCGAAGCAGAACCCAAGGTCGCTTGCGCCAGTACGAGAAATTGCCCTGCGCTGCAAAATACCGGCAGCAAGCGCGACGCCTCGCGTTTGGCCGAACGTGTGATCGATGCCAGCAACGCCTGGCTGGTCGGCGACATGATGCGCGACGTGGTCAAGCGCGGTACCGGCCGACGGGCCATGACGCTCGGACGTAATGATCTGTCCGGCAAGACGGGTACGACCAACGACCAAATCGATGCCTGGTTTGTAGGCTTCAATGCCGATCTGGTGGGTATTAGCTGGGTCGGCTTCGACAAGCTGACCCCGATGGGCCATAGCGAAACCGGTGGGCATGCGGCCTTGCCGATGTGGATCGATTTCATGCGCGTAGCGCTCGATGGTACGCCGGAAGCGATCCCGCCACGCCCGGGTGATCTGGTGGCGGTGAGTATCGACCCGGATTCCGGCCAGCGTGCGCTTGAAGGGGGCGGTATGACCGAATATTTCCGCCCCGAAAATGTCCCTTCGGTTGAAGAGGCACGCCGCTCGGGCAAGAACGCGCCTTCAAACGAGGTCGAGCAGCTGTTCTAAGCGTTGAGCCACCGCCGCAGCTCATGCACGGTGGTGGTTGTATCGAGCCGCAGATCGAGCCCGGCCCTCTTACGCCCGGTTTTCGGTACGCATTCAGTACGGCATATTCAGGAGATGATTCGAGCCATGGCAAGTGCGCGCAAACAGGCAGCACAGCGCCAGCACATGGCGCAGCTGGCCGCTCGGCTCATGGCCGAGCAGGGCATTCGTGATTTCCGTATTGCGAAACAGAAGGCGGCTCAGCATTTGGGTATCGATGTGCGCAACAGCATTCTGCCCAAGAATAGCGAGATCGAAGCCGCGCTCGCCGAATATCAGCGCCTGTTCGCGGGCGACCAGCAGCCGGCCCAGTTGCGCGCCATGCGCGAAGCCGCGCTCAAAGCGATGGCGTTGTTCGCCGATTTCAAGCCTCGCCTGGTTGGTGACGTGCTGTCCGGCTTGGCCGATGACAACTCCGATATTCAGCTTCATGTGTTTGCCGAGCATTCGGAGAGCTTCGACTTCTTCCTGCAAAGCCAGGGTATTCCTTTCGAAATCGTCGAGCGACGTTACAAGGTCGCCCGCGATGCGCATCGTTTTTACCCCGCGTTTCGTTTCGTCGCCGGCGACCATCGCTTCGAAGCGACGCTGTTCGGGGCGACTGAAATCCGTGAAGCGCCGCGCAGTCTTGTCGATGGGCAGCCCATGGCACGTGCAAGCGCAGCACAGGTCGAGCGCCTGATGGCGGACGAAGAGCTGAGTGAGCGCCTCGCAGGGCTCTGACACGCGCGG
>NZ_AFNV02000033.1 GCF_000215955.2 Salinisphaera shabanensis E1L3A | reverse complement strand
GGAGCCGCCGCAGGTCATGGCCGTGTTCCAGGGGTTGCGGGTAACACCGGTCAGCGGCGAGTCGGTGACCGCCTTCCAGCCGAACTCCGGCGTGGTGGTCTTACCGGCAGGCACGAAACCATGGCGTCGACAGGCGGCCACCGTGGGCGCATCGAAGGTCTTGGCCTGCGAGTCGGTCAGCCTGGAGCCGTCGCGGGTGGGCCAACCGATCATGTCGAAGGCGTCCTTGACCGCGACCGGCAGACCGTCGATACGGCCCATGGGCTGGCCGCTACGGTAGCGCTCGTCGGCGGCCGCCGCGGCATCGCGGGTGGCGCGTTCGTCGATATGACAGAACGCGTTGAGCCGGGCATCGACCTGTTCGATACGGCGTAGCGCGCAGTCGGCCAGCGTTGTTGCCCGTAACTCACGCCTTGCGAGCCGGCCGAGCAGGTCGGTCGCGGTCAGCCCGATATACTCGTCGAGTTCCATAGCCTGATCTGTCCCTTGGCTCGCGGGCTACTTCGCGGGCCCCTCACACCCCGTTGCGGGCGATACGGCGGTTCCAGTTGTTGGAATACACGCGCCGGCCGTTCTCGTAGGCGTCGAGCTCGGCGTGGACGTGGAAATCCTCGCTGTCCGAGGTGAGCACGGTGCGGGTACGCGTGTAGATCGACCAGCCTTCGCGTTCGAGCGTGCGATGGGCCACGACTTCCGCGCTGGGCGAGTCGAAATCGCCGGTGCGAAAACTGTAGTACTCGCGCGTATCGTCGGCGACGGTCAGATCCGCGTCGGCGATGTGATAGCGACCGCCGTCCTTGATGACCTCCAGCGTCGACTCGTTGCTGTCGAGATCGCGATGCACCAGCCAGCGCTGCTGGCCCTGGGTGAGCTGTTCGACGTGGAGCCCGGGTACGTCACGCGGCGCGTCGAAAGCGATTGCGGCGTCGCTTGGCTGGCGTTCACGTTCGGGCAGGCGCAGGCGCGAGTTCTCGGTATGAATCGTCAGCCGGGTGGACTGCGCCGGCGGCCAGGCGAGGGGATAGTAGGAACAGGACACGCTCAGGCGCAGGCAGTGGCCGGCCGCGATGATCTGGCCCAGCTCGTTGCACTGAACGGATACGCGGTAGCGTTTGCCCGGCTCGAGCTCCTCGACCCGGTCATGGCCGTTGCGATGGGTGAGGTTGAGCAGCCCGTAGGTGCAGCGGGTGGCGCTCCCGTCCGGGGCGACGTCCGACAGACGCACCGCGACCATGCCGGTCGGCTGATTGCAGGACAGCTCCAGTTCGACCACCGGCGCGCCGAGCATTTCGAAGTCGTTGTCGAATGCGGCGGTATCGAACACCAGCGCACCGCCGTCTTCCTCGCGCTGGTCGTGCGGCAGATCGGGGCCGGCCGCATAGGAACACCACTTGCCGGCGAATAGCCCCACGCTCAGGGGCGATTCCACATCCTGATGCCCCGGCTCGGGATCATCGAAGTTTTCGGTCAGCAGATCGGGTTCGAGCTGGTAGACGCGTTCGTCGCGCTGCGGGGGCCACTGGCTTTCGCCGGCCCAGTAGCCGGGGCGGTAGCTGTAGCTGCCCGACGGCGGGATGCTTTCCTGCATCCAGGCCCGCAGCGCCGGCTGGTTTTCCACGCCGTTATCGACGTTCTTGATCCAGCGATCGCACCAGCGCAGCACCTCGCCCTGGAAATCGATGGCCGGGCCGGGCACGCCCTGGTGCGGATACTTGTGGCTCCAGGGGCCGACCAGCCCCTGGGTCGGCACGTCCAGCTTGTCCAGCAGGCGGAATACGGAGTTGGTGTAACCGTCCGCCCAGCCGCTCACGGCCAGCACCGGGCACTGCACCGAGGAAAAATCCTCGCAGATCGAGCCGTGCCGCCAGAAGTCGTCACGCGTCTGGTGTGACAGCCATTTTTCCAGCCACAGGCCACTGCCTTCCAGGCGCTGGAACCACAGGTCGCGCCACTGCTCGCCGACCAGCTGGGGGTCCGGTGGCAGGGAATTGAAAGCGAACATTACCGACGCCCAAGACAGATTGTCGCCGAGCAGACAGCCGCCCATGTAATGGACGTCGTCGGCATAGCGATCATCGGTCGAGCACACGCTGATGACGGCTTTCAACGCCTCGGGCTGGCGGGCGGCGACCTGCAGGCCGTTGAAGCCACCCCAGGAGATACCGATCATCGCGACGCTGCCGTCGCACCAGGGCTGCTTTGCCAGCCATTCGATGATCTCCACGCCGTCCTGGAGTTCGAGCTCGAGATATTCGTCCTCGAGCACGCCTTCCGAGTCGCCGCTGCCGCGCAGATCCACGCGTACGCCGGCATAGCCGTTGTCGGCGAATACCGGGTGCATGGTTTCGTCGCGCGAACGGGTGAAGTCGCGCTTGCGGTAGGGAATGTACTCGAGGATCGCCGGCACCGGTTGGCTGTCGGCATCGTCGGGTAGCCAGATACGCGCTGCCAAACGGGTGCCGTCGCTCATCGGGATGGTGGTGTGCTCGATGACGCGGTGATTGGCCTCGTGTGCCGGTAGATCGCTCATGAAGTTCGCTTGTTCGACGTCGTGAATGTCAGTCGTAGTTGGTCTCGACCTTACGCGAGAACCGATACCCAAGGATATGCATGGCCTCGTGGAAATACCTGTTCAAGTCGTCGTAGTTGTCCGCGCCCAGGAACAGGTCGCCCAGCTCGAAGCTGTAGCTGTCCTGGTTGGGCAGATCCTCGAGCTGCATGCCTTCGCTGACATGGCTTTTGAACATGGCATGTGGAAAGCGCTCGCGCAGACGCTCGATATCCTTCTGCCCCGGTACGCGGGTCACGCGCGCGCTGTCGTAGACACGCGGCATGAACTTGGCCGAATAGTTGTACGGGCCGCCGCCGTTGGGGAAGTTGGGCTGCTTGCCCATGGCCACGTCGATGGCGACCTCGTGGTGCGATGCGCCCTCGACGAGATAGAACAGCGGCGAGTGCGACTTCGAGATGCGCGCATTGACCTCAAGCAGCTTCAGGTCGTCGCGCTCTTCGTCCCAGAGGAACTCGATATTGAACGGCGTGTTGTCCAGCCCGATATGGGTGGCCAGCTCGCAGGACTTCTGGCGCATGTGATCGAGCACGTCATCCGGCAGATTCGACGGATACACATAGCCCGTGAAACTCGAACCACCCGGTGCACGCAGCGAATCGATCACGCCGTACACATGGGCTTCGCCGTTCTGGACATAGCCTTCGACGGTGCAGCCACGGCCGGCGATGATGCCTTCGGCCACGCAATAGCGCCCGCGCAACAGCGCACGCTGGTCGCCGAGTGTGGCGCGCTGGCTGAAGGCTTCGAATGGCTCGGCGAACTTGCCGATGCCGTTGCGGATTTCGCGCAGCGCATGGCGCAGATCCTCTCGGCCGTCAACACGAAAGCCCAGCGTGCTGGAAAACGCGACCACCGGCTTGAGCCAGAACGGATAGGGCAGGGGCGGATCGTCGAGCAGCGCATCGTCCTCGGGATCGACCAGGGCGAAGGGCGGCGTGAGCTCGGGCGCGACTTCCGACGTGGCCAGGCGCGTGCCGTACTTGTTCTCGCACATCAGCGCGGCCTTGAGCGAGGGTGTGGCATGCCCCGCCCGATCGCGAAGGATCGGCAGCAGGCTGGTGGTGGGGAAATCCCAGTGGCCGACGATCGCCTGCAATCCGCCGGGCACCTCGTCCATGCCGTACTGGGCGTCGTGAATGAAGTCCTCGACCGGATATTTTTCCGGGTTCACGATCTGGTCGTAGTCGATCAGGCCGGAAAAGTTGTAGCGCTCGGCGTCGCGCACCGTGCGCAACATCTCGAGGTTGAAGTCATCCAGACCGATGACGGCGATGTTCTGCTGCTCGTCCATGGGCAAAGCCCTTTGCTAGTCGAATCTATCTGCAGACGTGCGAAAGCGCTCGACGGGCAAGCCGGCCGAGCGGTACGCCTGCATGTGAAGTTCACAAGAGGGCCGGCACACTAGAGATGGCATTTGGACGGATAAATCCGTAATTTCCCCCGCATTTGAGCAAACCCGTGGTGAGCCGCGCAGAACATGGGCACAAACACGGACAGACGCCGACACGTCTGAATGGCTAGCGTAGCGCTATATGTGGATAACGCGACCCGGCGAAGGAGCCGAGACAATGGACCGTATCGAAGACATCGCGAATTTTCTGCTGCGCAACGAAATCAAGCTCGCGACGGCCGAATCCTGTACGGCAGGGTTGATCGTCTCCGAGCTCGCCCGCGTGCCCGGCAGCGGCGCGGCAATTGATTGCGGTCTGGCGGTGTACTCGCCGCAGGCGAAAAATCGCTTTCTGAACGTGGCCTACGAACTCATCGACGAGCACGGGCTGACCAGTGAAGCGGTCGCCGACGCGATGGTGCTCGGCGCGATCGAGAACAACGATGCCAACGCCGCCATCGCCAACACCGGCATCGCCGGCCCGGCCGCCGGCCCGAATGGACTGGAACCCGGAACGGTGTGTCTGGCCTGGGCGGTTCGCCGTGGCGATCGAATTCATCGGTTCACCGAGACGCGCTATTTCGAGGGCGAGCGCAACGAGGTACGCCACGGCGCGGCCCATTACGGGCTGCAGCGGCTGGTTTTCTATTTCGACGAAGTCTTTTCCGGCCACAACCCCACGGCCGCGTAACCCGACAAACCAAGGAACGATTCATGACAGAGCAAACCCGCAGTACCCAGCGCGACATCATCGAGGCCCTGGCGGTCTCGCCGAATATCGATGCCGATCACGAAATCGAACGTCGTGTCGGTTTTCTGGCCGATTACCTGCGCGACGGCGGTTTGAAAGCCCTGGTACTGGGCATCAGCGGCGGGGTGGATTCCACGATCGGGGGCCGGCTTTGCCAGCTCGCCGTGGAGCGTGTTCGCGACAACGGCGGGGACGCGCGTTTCTATGCGGTGCGCCTGCCGCACGGTGAACAGCACGACGCCGACGATGCCCGTACCGCGCTCGATTTCATCCAGCCCGATGAACTGCTCGATGTGAATATCGAGGCGCCCACGAGCGGCATGCAGCAGGCGCTCGAGAACAGCAATCTGAGCTTCGACGACGCCGAACAGGAGGATTTCATCCTCGGCAACGTCAAGGCGCGCCAGCGCATGGTGGTTCAATACGCCATCGCCAGCCGCCACAGCGGGTTGGTGGTCGGCACCGATCAGGCGGCAGAAGCCGTGATGGGTTTTTTCACCAAGTTCGGTGACGGCGCGGCCGACGTCACGCCGTTGTTCGGCCTGACCAAGGGCCAGGTTCGCGCCCTTGGCGAAAAACTCGGCGCGCCCGACGCGCTGGTGAACAAGCAGCCCACGGCGGATCTCGAATCACTCAAGCCACAGCGGCCCGACGAGGAAGTGTTCGGGGTGAGCTACGACGAGATCGATACCTTCCTGGAAGGCGGAGAGGTCAGCGATCACGCGCGCGAAACCATCATCGACGCCTATGAGGCGACGGCACACAAACGTGCGCTACCGGCGGCACCCGCCTAGATCTCTACGGCCCGAGCCGCGCGGAGGCCGGGCCCAGCCCGGCCTTTCGTGGCAATACCCTGGCCGTGGACGCCGCGCTTCTCGGCGGCCGGTTTCCGGCCAACGATTGGCGGCCCGGTTACGGCAGCTCGCCATCCGAAGGCCCGGATTCGCGTATGGGCAGGCGCACGAAAAATGCTGCGCCAGCGTCCAGGGCGGACTCCGCCCACATCTGGCCACCGTGCGACTCAACGATCGTCTTGCTCAACGACAGGCCCAGGCCCGTACCCTCCAGCTTGGAGGTATAGAACGCATCGAAAATCCGGCCCAGCTTATCGCCGGGAATGCCTTCGCCGCTGTCGCTGACACACAGTTCCACGGTTTGGTTATCCACCGGACGTGTCTGCACGCGCACTGTGCGCTGCCCCCGCTGTATATCCTGGACGGCGTGGATCGCGTTAATCAGTAGATTCACGATCACCTGTTCGATCTGGATGCCCTGGCAGTACAGCGGCGGGAGCGGGGAATGCAGTTCCAGCTGCGTTTCGACCTGGCGATCCCCGGCCAGCCCGTCGACGAGCGCCAGCGCCCGATGCACGAGATCGTTGAGATCCTCGTCGTCCTGCTCGCCGCCGCGTTCGCGCACGAAATCGCGTGTCGCGGAAACCATATCCGCGGCATGTTGCACCTGCTCGGCGATCTTGCCGGTCAGTGCCGTGGTCTGTTCGGCGTCGCGACCGGCATGAATCATGCGCTTGAGCGTGCCGGCGTAGGTATTGATCGCGCTCAGCGGCTGCTTGAGGTCGTGCGACAGCGAGCGGGTCATCTCGCCGACCGTGGCCAGGCGCTGCAGATGCACCAGACCCTTGCGCTGGTCGATACGGTCGTCATCGCGGCGCCCGCGCCGATCGGTTTCGCCGACGATGATGTAGAAGCCGGTCGTATGGTCGTCCATGCGGTGCGGTATATGGCTGACCGTGAGCGCCAGGGGCGCCTTATCGCCGTTGGTGAAAGACACGTGACAGGTCGCGCTATCGCCCCGGCGTACGGCCTCGAGACAGGCCACGAACTGATGCGCGCTGTCGTCGCCGAACACCTGTTCCAGCGGCCGGCCGCGGACATCCTCCGCGCGTACGCCCAGGCGTTGTGCAAACGCCTTGTTGACGAATTCAAAGACGCCCTCGCGGTCGAGATAACCCACCATATCGCAGACGTTGTCCGCCAGCAGTTCAAGACGGGCCCGCGCCTGTAGCGCCTGACGGTCGACGAGCTTGTGTTCGGTGATATCCCGGTCGATACCGATCCACCGCGCGGCGCCGGTCTCGGTGTCTTCCACGAGCTGGCCATGACTGGCAAACCAGCGAATACGCCCGTCGCGATGCCGCGCACGGTAATGAACGCCGGCGCTCGCCGCCTCGCGCCGTGCGCCCAGATCGCGGAAAACATCGCGGTCGGCGTCGAGAATGCGTTCTTCCCAGGCACGCAGAGAATTCGGGAACTGGTCGTTCTCGAAACCCAGCAAGTGCTTCAGGCGGCTGGATAGATAGACGTGATCCGGCAGATCGTCGGGGCGCGCCGGGTCGATCTGCATATCCCACATGCCGCCGTCGATCGCGCCCATCGCGAGGTCCAGCCGGTGTTCGCTTTCCTCGGAACCCAGCGATGCGCGTTTGAGGTCGCTGATGTCGGCGAACGTCATCACGATGCCGTCGATGGCGTTGTCCTGTATGCGATAAGGCAGTGTGCGTCGCAAGTACCAGCGCCCGTTGCCGGCCTTGATCTCTTTTTCACGCGTGACCAGATCCGCCATCGTGTGATCGGCGTCGGTTTCGAGGTCCGGGTCGTCGAACTTGAGCGAGATGTCGCTGAGTGGCCGGCCGATATCCGAAGCGATCAGGTTGAGCAACTCCTTGATCGCGGGTGTGAAACGCTTGATGCACAGCGCTCGGTCAAGAAAAAGCGTGGCGATATCGGTGCCCGAAAACAGATTCTGAAGATCGTTGTGTGCGGTTTCGAGTTCGCCGACCTTGTTTTCGAGTTCGGTGTTGACGGTGGTGAGTTCTTCGTTGACCGACTGCAGTTCCTCCTTCGAGGTTTCCAGTTCCTCGTTGGTCGACTGCAGCTCCTCGTTCATCGACAGGATTTCTTCGTTCGACGCCTTGAAGTCTTCATTGGAAGCTTCCAGGGCCTGGATCGTCGTGTGCAGTTCGCGACGCGTGGATTCCAGCTCGTCGGCCAGCTGGCGTTCCGTGTCGGTGCTGGCCTGGGGCTGTGTGGTTCGTCCGACGTGCGGCAGGCTTTCGAAGGTCACGAACACCAGCCCGCGCACGGCCTCCGGGAACTGCAACGGCCGTGCGGTCAGCTGAATCCGCTGTGGATCTTCGTCGTGGGGCGTGGTCACCACGGCTTGTTGTTCGCTATCGCGCAGGGCTCGATGGATGATCGCGCGCAGATGGCTGCGATACGTGGCGTGCACCATCTCCATGAGTGACAGCGACGATGCACCCATCGGCAGCGCGAGGAATCTGTGGACCGGGCCGTAGCTGCACAGGATTTCGAACTTGCGATTGACCAGAACCGCAGGCGGCACGAAATCGCGCAGCAGCAGATCGCGCGTGACTTGCACGATATCGCTGCCGGTCGTCGTGGCGTGGGCGTGGGTCGTCGGGTCGCGCGTATCCCGAGCCCCGGCCTGGCCGGCGAACGGCAGGCCGCGATGCATCGGGCGTTCGCTGCCGATACGTTGGAAAAGCCGGTGCGATTTGTTGATGGGCTCGAACAGATCTATCTGGCCGCTGAGCGTTTCGGACGAGCCCAGCAGCAGCAGACCGCGCGCGTTAAGCGCAAAATGGAATGTTGCGATTGCTTTCTTCTGTATCTCGGGCTTGAGATACATCAACAGATTGCGGCAGCTGATCAGATCGAGGCGCGAATACGGCGGGTCTTCGATGACGTTCTGTGCGGCAAATACCACGCGACGTAGCCTGCGTTTGACGCGGTAATGATCGTCGGGCTTGTCGAAATAGGCGCGTAGACGCGACGGACTGACATCGGCCGCGATCGATTCCGGGTAGAAACCGGCGCGGGCGACCTTGAGCGCGCGTTGGTCGACATCGCTGGCGAACACGATAAAACGGTAGTCGCGCCCGGTGCGATGGATCGCTTCGTCGAGTGCCATGGCAATCGAATAGGCTTCTTCGCCGGTCGCGCAGCCCGGCACCCATACCCGTATCGAATCTTCCGTATCGCGTTTCTCCAGCAGCGTGGGTAGGGCCGTGTCATAGAGTGCGGCGTAGGCTTCGCTGTCGCGAAAGAATCGGTCACGCAGATCAAAAAAATCCTGCGAAAGATTCTCGCGCTCGGCGCCGTCTTGCTGCAGGAGCTGGCGATAAGCGTCGGGCTCGCCCGTGCCGATCAGGCCCATGCGTCGCTGGATGCGACGCTTGAGCATGTTCGGTTTGTATGCCGAGAAATCACGCTTTTTATCGTACTGGCGCAGAATGCCCAAGACGTCGTGAAGGAAATCGTTGTCGTTCTCATCTTCATCTTCGACATGCTGGTCTTTTTCGCCGATCGGATGCGGCGTTGCCAGGTTGTGTTCAAGATGGTTGCACAGCGGCTCGGCAAGCGCCTTGGTTTCGCACATAGTCGGGCGTTGCGCCAGCGATCGCTGCGCGGGGCGTGCTTGGATGTTCGGCGGTATCGGGGTCTTGCACCATGCTCAGCCCGCCGTGCAGCTTGATTGCCTTCAGGCCCAGCGCGCCGTCGTTGCCGCTACCGGAAAGAATGATGCCGATAGCCTTTTCGGTTCGTTCCTCGGCGAGTGCGCGCATGAAACTGTCGATGACCGTGGGCGTGGTCTCTTCTTTTTTGGGCAGCAGCTGCAAACGCCCGTTTTTGATGCCTAGCGCGCAGTTCTCTGGCATGACATGTACGCGGTCGGGCTCGAGCGCCATGTCGTGCTCGATAACGATCACCGGAAGCGTGGTCGTACGCGAGAGTAATTCGGGCAACTGGGATTTGCGGGCAGCCGATAGGTGTTGCATTACAACGAAAGCCGCGCCCGTGTTGTCGGGCAGCAAGCCGAGCAGGGTGCTGATTTGTTCTAGCCCGCCGGCGGAAGCGCCAATAGCCACGACAGGGCTGCGGGTGTTCGCTTCGTGTTCGGACATCAATAACCGCTCGCAGGCCGTACAGGGCCTGTTCAGTATGGCATTACCGGAATAAACATGCCGGAAGTACCGGATATGCAAGTGGCTACGGGCGCTTTAAAAGCGCCTGGTGCGGAGTACGGTACGCCCTTACTTGAGCTCTGCAATCGCTGCGCACGGCCGCGACGTGAACACCGATCACGTATTCGGCCTGCGAGACTACCGCATACGGCGATGGTGTTGGCTGTCGGGGGCAGCCGACAGATATTGGGCGGGTCGGCGAACTGGCTTAGGCCAGCTCGGCGCTTACACCGCGCGTCAGCATGTTTTCATCAGGTGTTGCATATGTTTGCTGTGCCGCGGGCCCCGCGCCGAACACGGATGGCATGTGACGACCGCCGCCGATCAACAGGAGAGGGTGCGTCGGTGACGTACAGGGCTCGGCATGAAACCGGTGGGCGAGCGCACGGGCCGCGGGCATTGCGCCCGGGCTGAGATAAAGATCCGCGCCACCGTCACGGCGGGAGGCCATGTACAAGTGCATATGTTCTGGCTCGCCGGCATCGAGGTATGCGCTATCGAAGGCAAGCAACAGGCGCTTGGCGAAGTGGCGCTCGATATCGCGTGTATCCAGACGCACGCGATACCAGTCGAGCGGGCGGTCGTCGTTCTTACGCGCAATAGACGACATGAGGATTCCGGTTGGCGCTTGAAACCCCTTGATCACAACGCAGTTGCCAGGCTTCGCCTATAGGGGATTACACCAGGCCCGGCCTGGGGCGCGCGATTAATAAGGCGTTGTGGCCAATCGGCACGCCGCGTGACCACCGGACACAGTCTCTCTGACAAACGCGTATTGATAGGTAACGGATCGCGCGTTTCTTAGCGGACTTTACCGAGCAAATCGGCGCGGTGTGAATCCGTCGCGAGGCCGCTGGTGCGCGAGGGGCGCAAGCCAGCGGCCTTGGCTCTGTGATGATCACTACGGTGCCGGTTCAGTGCGCTGAAACGTCGGCGCTATTTCCAGACCTGTTCGGCCGTTTCGACCACGCGTTCGAGCTTGGCCCACTGCACGTCTTCCGTGATCTCGTTGCCCTCAGCCGTGCTGGAGAAGCCGCACTGCGGGCTCAGGCATAGCTGTTCGAGCGGCACATACTGCGCGGCCTCGTCGATACGCTTGGCCAGTTCGTCGCGTGTTTCCAGCGCTTCGAGCTTGGATGACACGAGGCCGAGCACCACGTCCTTGCCCTTGGGTACGAAACGCAGCGGTGCGAAATCGCCCGAGCGTTCGTCATCGTATTCCAGAAAATAGGCGTCGACGTTGAGCTCGTTGAACAGCACATCGGCGACCGGCTCATAGCTGCCCTGGGCAAACCAGGTGCTGCGATAGTTGCCGCGGCACAGATGAACGCCCACGGTCAGATCGTCCGGCTTGCCTTCGAGTGCGGCGTTGATGAGTTCGGCATAGCGATGCGGTAGCTCGTTGGGGTCGTCGCCGCGCTCGGCGGCGGCTGCACGCATGTCGGGGTCGCACAGATAGGCCAGATTGGTGTCGTCGAGCTGGATATAGCGACAGCCCGCGCCGTGGAGGGCGGCGATCTCGTCGCGATAGCATTGGGCGAGGTCTTCGAAGAAAGCATCGAGTTCGGGATACGCCTCGATATCGATCGCCGCGCGTCCACCACGAAAATGCACCATCGTGGGTGATGGAATCGACACTTTGGGCATCGCCCGGCTTTGGGCGGCCAGATATTCATAGTCGGTAACCTGGATATTGCGCGCGTGGGCGAGCTTGCCGGTCACGCTCAGTTTGGGCGGCGTGAAGCCGTCGTCCGACGACTTGGCGTTGGCATTGGCGCTGATGTCGCCGGTCACGCTCACGCCGTCGAGCTGCTGGAGGAAATCCAGATGGAAATAGGCGCGTCGGAATTCACCATCGGTGACGCAGGGCAGGCCGACATTTTCCTGTTTCTTGACGACGTCGGTAATGGCCTCGTCTTCTACGGCGCGCAGCGCGTCGGCGTCGATGCCGCCGCGTGCGTGCTCGGCGCGTGCCCGCATGAGGTTGGCCGGGCGCAGCAGGCTGCCGACATGGTCACAGCGAAAGGGCGGTCGAGTACGTTGCATGGAAACTCCTTATCGCTTGGGTTTCGAATCAGCGTGATTGTTCGGCGTCGGACATACAAGTCGAATGATGGCCGATACGCCGTTGTTCGTCCGATGGGTTTTAGAAATCGAAAAACACGGTTTCCCGTGGCCCTTGCAAACGGATCACGAAGCGATAGCGCGGCTTGGCGCCGTCTTGCTCGCGGTGGGCGATCAACGTGTCGCGCCGGCTGGGTGGCACGGCGTCGAACAACGGGCAAGCCATGTTCGCCTCGTGTTCATCGTCGAAATATAGCCGTGTATGCAAATGGATATTGATGCCGCGCGCGAACAGCATGAGATTGATATGCGGTGCCATTGGCTGGCCGTTCGGATGTGCGACGCGGCCGGGTTTGATCGTGTGCAACGACCAAACGCCGGCATCGTTAGCGCCGGGCGCAGTGCGGCCGAAACCGCGAAAGGCTCGGTCGGCGCGGTAGTCGGTCTGATAGACGCCGTGGGCATCGGCCTGCCAGGCCTCGACGAGGATATCGTCTACCGTATCGCCGTTGCCGTCGATCACGGTACCGACGATTTCGATGGGTTCGCCCTCGCCCTCGCCCTCGCCCTCGCCCTCGGCCTCGGCCTCGGCGCTCGCGATATTCGAGCCGATTTCCTGCTCGCGCGGCGTCAGACCGGCCACGTCCAGCGCCAAACCGATATGCACGAACGGGCCCGCCGTCTGCGACGGGGTTTCCGGGTACAGGCCTTGGCTGTTGCGGGTCGGTAGCGGCATGAGTCAGCTCTGGTTCTCGAAGTAGGTCTGCAGCGCCCCGCGGGTAACGATATCGAAGCGATAGGCGAGGCAGTCCATGGGTCGCGCGGCCGCCATGTCGAGACGGGCCGTGAGCGTATCGACGGCATCCGGATCGTCCAGGGTATGCACGATCGGACACAGCGG
The DNA here is from genome assembly GCF_000215955.2 of Salinisphaera shabanensis E1L3A. GTDB lineage: Bacteria > Pseudomonadota > Gammaproteobacteria > Nevskiales > Salinisphaeraceae > Salinisphaera > Salinisphaera shabanensis. Next base: position 24,160 of record NZ_AFNV02000033.1, on the reverse strand, counting down.
GATCAGCGGGTCACCCTCGAAATAGAGTTGTGTAACCAGACGGGTGCTGATCGACGGCCCCATGACCGATACATGAATATGCGCCGGGCGCCAGGAGTTCACATCGTTCGGCCAGGGGTAGGGGCCGGGCTTGATGGTACGAAACCGATACCAGCCGTCGGCGTCGGTGATCGTTCGGCCCACGCCGCCGAAGTTGGGATCGAGCGGGGCCCTGTATGCGTCTTTCTTGTGGCGGTACCGACCGCCCGCGTTGGCCTGCCAGATTTCCACCAGTGTGCCTGCCACCGGCTTGTTGTACTGATCGACTACGCGGCCGTAAACGATGAGGCGCTCGCCGATCGGCAGCCCGTCCTGCTCGGTACCGGGACGGAAGTTCAGCAACAGATCGTTGTCGTACAGGCCGAGGGCGAAATGATCGAAATCGGGGCCGGTCAGTTCGGACGCGGTCGGCGTCTGCAGGCTCACCAGCGCCTGCTGCGGTGAACGGGCGACCGACGTCTTGTAAGCCGGCGCGTAGGGGCGCGGGTGCCAGCTGCGGTCACGCATGACGAAAGCCGTGCGATCGTTCTGCGCCATGGATGCTCCCGGTTGTCGACTACGTTGCGTGCGCGCCAGGCGCGGCCATACAGGGTATTCCGATAGCGGCAATTGTGGCGAATCGAGCCCGCCGGCCAAGTGAATATCGTGCAACCATGCATAACCCAGCGGTTATTGCTGGGCTGCCGCCTCCTGATAGTGGCTTGCTGTCTTGCGTAAACACGCACAGAAGAACTGCACGGCGCGCGGCGACGGTTGGCTGGTATTGACGGCAAAACCAACCGATCCACCGCGCATTTCGATCGGCTCGGGCAGAGGCGTCATGGTGCCGGCCGCTATGGCCTCGCGGGCGGTATCTCTCGGTGTCACCCAGATGGCGTCCGACATGAGTACATAGCGTGTACTCAACGGCAGTGACAGCGTTTCGATAGCCAGGTGGACCGGTGTTGCAGCCTGCTCGACCCAGAAGCGCTCAAGCTGTTCGCGCAATGTCGTGCCCCGCGGCGGAACGACCCAGGGGTAGCGCATGAGCGCGGCGGTGTCGGGTGTGGGTCCGTGTTCGAGCAGTGGATGATCGTGCCGCACGACTGCAATCAGCGGCTCGTGGTAGAGATGCTCGAACTGCAGGTCGCGAATCTCTTCGGCTTCACTCAGACGTCCGAGCACGAGGTCGAGCTCGCCCAGACGCAGCCGGGCCAGCAGGCCTGCACTCGTCCCGGTGTCCACTTCCATACGCAAGTGCGGATGCCGGCCGTGCAGCGCATGCAATACTTCGGGCAACAGACCGCCTTCGACGTTCGACAGGGCGCCCAGGCGTACGACGGTTTCGGCGTTGTCCTGGCGGATGGCGTCGATACCTTCCTGTAGCGAGCGCAGCGCTGGGGCGGCATGGCGCAGCAGCGTTCTTCCGGCCGGTGTGAGTCGAACGCCACGGGGCAGACGTTCAAACAGCTTCACGCCGAGGCTGTCTTCGAGTTCGCGAATGGTCTTCGAGATACCGGGCTGCGTGATCGACAGCGCCTCGGCGGCGGCCTTGATTCGCCCCAGCCGGGCGACTTCCTGAAAAGCCACCAGATGACGCAGCTTGATCGGCGAATGAATCATGACAGGCCCACCCCTCGATCGGTGGTTATCGATACACGATACGCTTACCGCGTGTCGGGAACGCCCCAGCCTTGTTCCTTGGCAAGCCGGAACGCGTGGTGGGCTGCCGGTACGCCCGCATAAATAGCGACATGCATGAGTGCCTGCCGCAGTTCGGCTTCGTCCACGCCAAGGTGTTTCGCAGTCTTGAGATGCAGCCTGAGTTCGCTGTCGCGCCCGAGTGCAGCGAGTACAGCGATGGTGATCAGGCTGCGCTGGATCCGGGGCAGGTCGGCGTTGTTCCAGAGTTCGCCCCAGGCATAACGGGTGATCAGATCCTGAAACGGGGCGTCCAGCGAGGTGGCAGAGGCCGTGGCCCGGTCAACGTGTTCGCGACCCAGGACGGACTGGCGTGTGTTCAGGCCTTCGGCATAGGTGCAAGGCTGCGTGGCGCCGTCGCCCGCGGCGCAGGCGTGAAGCAGACAGTGCGTCAATGCCTCGGCGTCTTCGACCGGCGGTACGTGGGCGATATTGTCGATTGTCGCCAGCGGCGCGCCGCCCAGTTCGTCGGCCAGCGCTGCAAGCGCCGTAACGGGTGTGGCGGGATCATCGGCGCCGGCGATGAGCTGGACCGGGCGTTCGATGCCACCCAGCTTGCCGCGAAAATCCGTGTTGGCGAGCAGTTCGCACAGCCGAGCATAGCTTTCATCGTCGGTCCGCGCGAGCTGATGCGTCCAGCCGGCGACCGCCGCCGGCTGGTTCTGTTTGTACGTTGCCGCGAACCAACGTTGCGAAAGCTCGGGCGCGATCTGTGCGAGGCCTTCGCTGCGAACCCGCGCGGCCCGTGCATGCCAGGCCTCAGCCGTGCCGATGACCGCGCCGGTGTTGGTCAGAACCACGTGATCGAGCAGCTCGGGTGCATCGAGCAGCAACGCTTGTCCGATCACGCCGCCGATCGATGTGCCCACGAACGTACAGCGCGAGATATCGAGGGCGGCAAGCAATGCTTGTCCATCTGCTGCCAGATCGTGGGCGGTGACAGCGTTGTCGAGCGGCGCGCTGGCGCCGTGGCCGGGTAAATCCCAGCAGACACAGCGGTAGCGCCCACGCAGCTTTGCGATCACATCGGCCCATACCTGACGCGACATGCCCAGTGGATGGGCGAACAGCATTACGGGCAGGGCGGTTTCGCCGCTATCGTCGTAGCCGATGATACGGCCGTTGCACTCGACAAACGCCATGGTTCGCCTCCGGTTGGATCAGACGCGTTCGATCACGGTCGCGATTCCCTGGCCGACACCAATACACATCGTGCACAGCGCATAGCGGGCATCGGTGCGCGCCATCTCATGCAGCGCGGCACTCACGATCCGCACGCCTGACATGCCCAGCGGATGGCCCAGCGCGATCGCGCCGCCGTTGGGGTTCACATGTGGTGCATCGTCGGCCACGCCGAGTTCGCGCAGGCAGGCCAGCGACTGGCTGGCAAACGCTTCGTTGAGTTCGATGATATCCATCTGCTCGATGGTCAGGCCGAGACGATCCAGTAGCTTGCGGGAGGCATACACCGGGCCCATGCCCATGATGCGCGGCTCCACGCCGGCGGTCGCCATACCGAGAATACGTGCCTTGGGCTGCAGATCGAACTGCTTGATCGCGTCATCGCCGGCCACCAGCAGAGCACCGGCGCCGTCGTTCACGCCCGAGGCGTTGCCGGCGGTCACGGTGCCATTGCTGCGAAACGGCGTTGGCAGCTTGGCGAGTTTTTCCAGCGTGGTGCTCGCACGCGGGTGTTCGTCGGTATCGAACACGATCGGATCGGCCTTGCGCTGCGGGATCTCGATCGGCGTGATTTCTTCGGCGAGGCGACCGGCTTGGCGCGCGGCTTCGGCCTTCTGCTGCGAGCGTAGGGCGAAGGCGTCCTGATCCTCGCGCGAGACGTTGTACTGTTCGGAGACGTTTTCGCCGGTTTCCGGCATGGAATCGATGCCGTACCACTCTTTCATCAGCGGGTTAACGAAACGCCAGCCGATGGTGGTGTCTTCCAGAATCTGCTGGCGGCTGTAGGCGGACTCGGCCTTCGCCAGCACGTACGGCGCACGCGACATGGATTCCACGCCGCCGGCGAGCATCAGCTTCGTTTCACCGGAACGGATTGCGCGGGCGGCGGTGCCGATCGCATCCATGCTCGAACCGCACAGACGATTGATGGTCGAGCCCGGTACGGTCGTAGGCAGACCGGCGAGCAATGCGCTCATGCGTGCGACGTTGCGGTTGTCTTCGCCGGCCTGGTTGGCACAGCCCATGAGCACGTCGTCTATCGCTTGCGGGTCGAGGTTCGGCGCCTGGGCGATTACGGCCTTGATGATATGCGCGAGCATATCGTCCGGGCGGACGCTGGCCAGCGTGCCGCCGAAACGGCCAACGGCGGTCCGGGCGGGATGACAAAGATAGACATCGTTGGACATGTTCAGGTCTCGTTGTGATGTTGTTTGAATGAACGCTGACAGCTCGCGGCACACATCGGAACCGGGTGGCCGGTCATACGAACCTGCCGGGCCGACCGCGACAAACAGGCTCAGCCGGTTGGTCGCGGGCGCCGCGCAAGCGCATGCGTTTTCGTCGCGCTATTGTTCATGATCGGATCAGCGACGATTACTTGCTCCGACAGTGTCGATGTGTGTCGACCGCCCACCACGGGCACAAGGGTTCGTTCAGCGAACGTACGTTTGCATTGCGAATAAACTAATCGCTGCAGCGTGGTGGCGTCAACGCGCATTGGCGGCGCCGCGAAAAGCACGCGGGCATTTTTAGAACGACACCGCCAATTACATCGCAGCCAACGCGCGCCCCACACGTTCAACGAGGGCCTGGCTCGCGCCGGTATTAGCGAGCGGATCGAGTGCGGCACGCAACATGCCGGCGTCGACTGCGCCTGCCACGTCGGGTTGATCGAGCAGGGTATCGGCCAGTTCGCGCGGGTCGGTGGTGGTCTGTCGTATGGCGTCGTTGACCAAATGCTCGGCGCGCTCGGGCCCCATGTGCTGGCTCAGTACGGCAACCGCGGGGCGGGCAAGAAACGCGCTGCCGGTCAGTTTCAGGTTGTGACGCATGGCATCGGCGTGCACGTTCAGATCGCGCAGTAAAACCGACAACGTGTCGAGCGCGCCTTCGGCCAGGACGACGTTATCGACCAGCGGCGCCCACTCGGCGTGCCATTCGCCCAGGCCACGTTCCATGGGCTGGGCGCCGACGTTATGCAGCATGGCGACGTTGGCATGAATCTGACGAGCCGCTGCACGAATACGCGCGCAACCGACGGGGTTGCGCTTGTGCGGCATCGAAGACGAGCCGCCCGCGCCGGTGCCCGCGGGCTCGCTGAGTTCGCCGATCTCGGTCTGGGCCATCAGTGCGACGTCGAGTGCGATCTTTTCCGCGGCGATCGCCACTGCACCGAGTGCGTCGGCCAACGCGAGTATCGGCTGGCGGTCGGTATGCCAGGGTAGGATCGCGCGCGTTAGTCCTAGCTCGTCGGCTAACGCATCCATTAACGAAGGCCCGTTGTCTGCCAAACCGGTATGCACGCCGACCGGGCCCCCGAACTGTACGAACAGACCGTGTGCTTTTATCTCGCCAAGGCGTTTTTCGGACTGTGCGAGTCCCCACAACCATTGGGCGACTTTGGCGCCGAACGTTATCGGCATCGCCTGTTGCATGAGCGTGCGACCGATCATCGGTGTTTGCGCGTGGCGGTGCATGAGGGCGACGCCGTGGCGACGGCTTTCGCCCAGGCGCACGAGAATCGCTTCGAGTCGCGGCCTGAGCACAAGCATGAGGGCGGTGTCGAGAATATCTTGGCTGGTTGCGCCGACATGAAAGTAGTCGCCCAACTCATCGGCCAGCAAGGCCTTGGCCTGTTTGACGAACGGGATGGCGACATTGCCGCCGTCGGCCGTCTCAGTGCCGAGTCGATCGAGATCGAACGCATCGACCTTCAGCTGGGTTTCGATTGCTGCGCTCGTGCCGGCAGGCAGAAGGCCGGCGCGTTCCTGCACACGTGCAAGGGCTCGCTCGACACGACACATCGCTTCGACGAAGGCGCGTGGCGTCAAGGCGGCTGCGCCGGCCCGGCTCATGAATGGATGGCGGATAAACGCGTCGAGCATGGCGATACTCTGGAACCGGTCACGGCCCAAGTGTGGCATGCCGGACGTGGCCGGCGCGTGCGTGGTCAGCTCACCTGGCTGGCGATCTCTTTACAGGTGTCTTGAAGCAGCGGTAGAAAGCGCTGGTTGAGCGTCTTTCTATCCACTCGTGCGGCGTTGGTACTGATATTGATTGCACCCAGCAGCGCGCCGTGCATGTTGTGGACCGGCACCGCCAGGGAGCGCAGGCCGGATTCGAGCTCCTGGTCGACGACACAAAATCCCTGTTCACGCGCCTTGTCGAGATGCGCGCGCAGCTCGCCGATATCGGTCACGGTGCGCGGGGTGTAGGTCTCGAGCTTGAGCTCGGCCAGGACTGCATCGAGTTCGGCCGGCTCGAGCATAGCCAGCAGCATACGGCCCATTGACGTGACGGCGGCCGGCAAGTGGGTACCGATCGACAGGGCAATCGTCATCAGTCGGTGCGGGGCGGCAGAACGGGCCACGTAAATCACGTCGGAGCCCTGGAGTACGCCCATCGAGGAGGACTCACCGGTCAGCTCGGTGATGCGTTCCAGATGCTGACGAATGACCGGCTGATAACTATTGGCCGACAGAAATGCATAGCCGAGCTGGAGTGTTTTCGGCGCCAGTTCGAAATAGCGGTCCTGGCGGCGAACATAGCCCAGTCCGTGCAGCGTGAGCAGAAAACGGCGGGCTTTCGCACGGTTCATGCCTGTGCGGGTAGCAACTTCGCTGAGCGTCATGCGCGGGTGATCGCTATCGAAAGCGCGAATGACCTGCAGACCGGTCGCCAGCGCGGTGACGAAATCGCGATGGTCGGGTGCGAGCCCCGCCGGGTTGTCTTCGCTGTGTTCGGCTGGCACGACGCTCATCGGTTGATTGCAAATGATAGGAAGAGTGTAGCAATGACAACAGGTGTTCGCATTGCGAACACTGGCTGAAGCCTGAAAAGCCGTATCGCGCTTTCGCAATCAAGCGCGAACTTGAACTGCGAGTCGCTGACGCGATGTGAGATTTTTGCGGGCGCGAAGGTGCGTGTTGCGCGCAGGTGATCGCCATGCGAACTTCGCGCCTTTTCTCACGTGCCTTGCCGTGCTGTGCCGGCCGGAATATCAAGAACAAGAACGACGGAGTCGGGTTTTGGCGTACATCCACCTAGAGAGTTGCAGAGAATGGCGGGCACTCGGGGCGCGTGTCCGGTTTTTGCTCGTGCGCATCATGTTCTTTCGAGTTTGTGAGCCTAGGATTGGCGGCGACCGTGTCTGCGACCACCGGCTTGTACGAAAAAGATTGATGATTGGGCGGTCGGTCGAGCCCGGTCCGGCGGGCCTAAGGCGTGCCGTTTTCGGTCGCGGAATGGACGCGACACGACTGCCTCTATCGGTCGTATTCGTCGGTGACCAAGTGGGTAGGGTATGAGCGTCGAAGAATTGGCGATCGCTTTCGTTTGTCTGGCTCTGGGCGGGATCATCAAAGGCGCGACCGGTGCCGGCGCACCGATTTTTGCAGTACCGGCGCTCACCATGATGTTCGACGTGCAGTTCGCAGTGGTGGTCATGCTGGTGCCCAATCTGTTGACCAACTGCTGGCAGGGTTGGCGTTTTCGTAGGCAGCGCCTGCCCATGCGATTCAATCTGGCCTTTGCCGGTCTCGGTGCGACTGGCGTAGTCGTGGGCAGTCTTGTGCTGGCACAGCTTTCGCCACGAATTCTGTCGTTGGGGGTCGCAGCGGCGGTCACGGTATATATCGCTATTCGATTGGTGCGGCCCGGCGGGTTCATTCCTTTTGCGATCGCGCAGCGCATCAGCGCGCCGGTCGGTTTTGTTGCGGGGCTTCTGCAGGGCGCGTCCGGTCTGTCGGCACCGGTATCTCTGGCTTTTCTCAACGCGCTTCAACTCGAGCGGCCGTATTTCATTTCGACGGCATCGTTTTTTTTCGTCGCGATTACACTGGTACAGATTCCAACTTTAGCCACGCTGGGGTTGATGACGCCGCACCGCATGCTGTTGAGCGGTTTGGCACTGCTCCCGCTGATCGTATTCATGCCGGTCGGCGCTCGTATTGCACAGCGCCTGCCCCGGGTTGTGTTCGACCGCGTGATTCTTGTCCTGCTCGGCGGGTTGGCGATCAAGCTCGTCTTCGACGCTTCGCAATGAGGGCGTTGCCCATCCGCGGCGAGGTGGGCGTACGAAACGGCGACAGGCCCTGGAGCGCGATATAAGTCGGCCTAACTCCAGGCGGCCGCGTAATCATCGATATCGACGCCGTAATCGCCATTGGCCAGCGTGCGCACGATACGAAACCGGGGGAAGCGGTTGAGATCGCGCATGCGCTGTGGGAAGTAGCGGCGTTTGCGATGGTCGAGTACGACGAGAATGGTCGGGCGAGGCTGGCGCTCTTCGCTGGGAACGACAAAGCCGACTTCGCCGGTATTGAGTTCGATCAGGCTGCCGACCGGGTAGGCACCCAGCGTATGCACGAACTGGCCCATCAGTTCGGGATTGAAGTCGCCCTGGCTGCGACTCATGAGTTTCATGACTTCACCGGGTGAACGGCTATCCTGATAGACACGGTCGCTGGTCATCGCATCGTAGACATCGGCAATCGCCACAATCTGTGCGTAGTGGGAAATCTGATCGCCCTGGAGTCCGTCCGGGTAACCGTGCCCGTTCATGCGTTCGTGGTGCTCGCGCACGATTCGCAGGCTCTCCGCCGATAGCTGCGACCCTTGTTCGAGTAGCTGCACGCCATACTGCGGATGACGTTTGACCACTGCGAACTCATCAGCAGACAGACGCGCGGGCTTATGGAGGATATCCATCGGAACTTTCATTTTGCCGACGTCGTGAAGCAGCGCACCGACGCCCATTTCTTCTACGTTGGCCTCGGGCTCTCCCATCGTCGTGGCCAGCGCCACCGACAGCATGCACACGTTCATGCTGTGCAGCGCGGTGTACTCATCGCGATTCTTGAGGTTGGTGAACCAGACCAGCGCGTCGGGATTGCGGGATACACTGGCCATCATCTGAACGACGAGTTCGCGTGCGTCGCGATCTTCCAGCGTCTCACCGGCGCGCGCATCGGCCTGAATACTGAGCACGAAATCGCGAGCCTGGTCGCGAATGAGACGGGCCTGAGCGAGTTCGGCACTAAAGCTTTGCGGCGAGCGGCTGTATACCGCAGCGGGTGCGACGCCGCGTCGCGAGAAGCCGAGTGGCTCGGGTCGCGCAGGTAGTGGCACGCGATGCGTCTTGGGCGGCGCCGAGATATAAACGTACTCGACTTGCCGGCTCAGGCGTTCGATATCGGCGCGCGTCTTGATATAAACGCCTTCGAGCAGATAATCGGTCTCTAACCAGGGCCGGTCCAGCGCCTCGACGTACATGCCGGGCTCGAGCTCGGTGACCGGTATCTTTTTCGCATAGCGCAGCATGCAGGGTCGAAACCTCGATCGGCGATGGAAACATTTTAGAGGGTAGGGACGCTGCGCGCGATACGGTGTGTCCGGGGCATGCCGAAGCCATGAGGATCTACTGCGCAAGGTGGGCGAGCCTTATCGCCCCGAATGAATTCATCGAGCAATATACGGCATGCCAAGCGTGCGCGACGCCGCGCCCGACTTCTGCCGTTGACCAGCGCACGGCGTTGCAACGAAGCGCCGCGTATGAATCGTCAATTGGTCTTATCCCATATCGGCAGTTCAAATCGGTGCACGGCGCCCGAAAGCCGTGCAAGCCCGGCAATGAAAGCACTGGCGGCGTGCCACGACCGCGTTTCGGCGCTCGCCGGGGCGGCACCATACGGTCAAATCCGGAATAATGAATTGTCGTTTCACGAACAACATGGTTAGCTTTCCAGCTCTCGCGCGTAGGGTCGGACAGGGAGCCGTATCTTCCCGCGCGCCTTCGTATTATTTGTTGCAGGGGATAGGTGCATGGTTTCTTTGACGATGTCGCTTCTTGCGTTCGTCCCGCTGGTGCTTGCCGGCGTCATGTTGATCGGGTTTCGGTTTCAGGCACGCACCGCGATGCCGGTCGTGTTCATCGTGACCGTGCTGATCGCGCTATTGGCCTGGGATATGAGCGTGACGCGCGTGGTGGCGTCGAGCCTGCAAGGGCTGATGCTCACGATCTCGATTCTCTGGATCATTTTCGGTGCGATTCTGCTACTCAATACGCTCAAGCATTCGGGCGGTATCGCGGCGATTCGAAACGGTTTCTCCGGCATCAGCCCGGATCGACGCATTCAGGCAATCATCGTCGCCTGGTTGTTTGGCTGCTTCATTGAAGGCGCCTCGGGCTTTGGTACGCCCGCAGCCGTGGCCGCACCGCTCATGGTCGCATTGGGCTTCCCTGCCTTGGCCGCGGTTGTCGTAGGTATGATGATTCAGTCCACGCCGGTGTCGTTCGGTGCGGTCGGTACGCCGATTATTGTCGGCGTGGCGGGTGGTCTGCAGAAGAACCAGATTTCCGAACAGCTCACCAGCAACGGTTCGGACTGGGAGACCTATTTCCAGCTGATTACCTCGCAAGTGTCCATTACCCATGCCATCTGCGGCATCCTCATGCCGTTGATCATGGTGACGGTCATGGCGCGCTTCTTCGGTGAGCGCAAGTCCTGGGGCGACGGCCTCGAAGTCGCGCCCTTTGCGCTGTTCGCCGGGGTGAGCTTCGTGGTGCCCTATGCCTTGGCTGGCGTATTTCTCGGGCCGGAATTCCCGTCGATGATCGGTGCCATGGTTGGTCTGGCGATCGTCGTGCCGGCGGCCCGCCGCGGCTTTTTGATTCCGTCCAAGCCGTGGGACTTTCCCGAAGAAAGCCAGTGGCCGGCGGACTGGGTTGGTAACATGGAGATCAAGGCCGACCACGTAGCCGGCCGCACGCCGCTTACGCCGACCATGGGCTGGGCGCCCTATGTGCTGCTCGCGGTTCTGCTGGTGATTTCTCGTACGGTCGAGCCGATCACCAACGCGTTGAAATCCGTAGCGATCAGTTGGAGCGATATCCTGGGTCAGGCCGGTGTTTCTGGCTCGATTCAGCCCTTGTATCTGCCCGGTGGCATCATCTGTATGGCCGTGCTGGTGACGTTCTTTCTGCACCGCATGCGTGGTGGCGCCATGGGTTCGGCGTTCAAGGAATCGACGAACACGATTCTCGGCGCAGGGTTCGTGCTGATCTTCACGATCCCGATGGTGCGTATTCTCATCAACTCGGGCGTAAACGGTTCGGATCTGGTCTCCATGCCGGTGGCCATGGCACAGTTCGTGGCCGATGGCGTGGGGCATATCTATCCGCTGTTCGCACCGGCCGTCGGCGCGCTGGGTGCGTTTATCGCCGGCTCGAATACCGTTTCGAACCTCATGCTGAGCGACTTCCAGTTCAACGTGGCGGCGACGCTGGGTCTGTCGACCGCGATGATGGTCGCACTGCAGGCCGTGGGTGCAGCCGCCGGTAACATGATCGCGATCCACAACGTGGTCGCGGCCTCGGCCACGGTGGGATTGCTCGGGCGCGAAGGCACAACCATGCGTAAGACGTTGTTGCCCACGCTCTACTATTGCCTGCTGAGTGGCGTGATCGGCCTGATCGCGTTCTATGGTATTGGCGTTGTCGACGGCTTGATGAATTAAGCCAGCGTCGAAGGTAAAAAACGGCCGCTTAAGCGGCCGTTTTTTTAACGCGCAAGAACGTTCGCGACTGCTTGAATACAGCGTTTATAGTAGTCGCCGTACCAACCATTCATTTATTTGTTATCGGGAAAGCCCATGAAACAGAAATCCGTAATCACGCTTGACGACGCACATCAGATTCTCGACGCAGCCCAGAAGGAAGCCGAGAGCCAAGGCTGGAACGTGTCGATCGCAGTCGTGGACGACGGTGGCCATCTGGTGGCGTTGCGCCGGCTCGACGGGTGTTCGCCGATGGGAAGCTATGTGGCGACCGAAAAGGCGCGCAGCGCGGCGTTGGGTGGCAAGGAAACCCAGGTGTTCGAGGACATGATCAACGGCGGCCGTGCGGCGTTTCTGTCGGTGCCGGAACTCAAAGGCACGATGACCGGCGGCGTGCCGGTGATGATCGATGGCCAAGTAGCGGGCGCAGTCGGCGTGTCCGGCGTAAAGCCGGATCAGGACGCCCAGACCGCCAAGGCCGGGGTGGCTGCAGTCGCAGGCTGATAACGTTGGCGCTCGACGCCTCGATACGAAAAAACGCGGGCTACGTGCCCGCGTTTTTTTTTGCTTGGCGTACGTCGGCGTGTGTACGGGTCGAACGACCCGATTAGAGAACTCAGCTATAGCCGTAGCGCGCGGCTACCGGGCCGGTAATATCACGAATCTGGCGTAACTCGGCATCGCTGAAAGCGGGTTTGTAATAGCCGGGCAGACGCAGACGCGCGGCGGCCTGTTCGATTGTTGCCGAGTCGATATCAAGGCCGCAGTGGGCATAGAAGCGTTCGAGCACGGCTTGTGAATCGCCGCACAGATCTTCGTAGCGAATGACCAGAGCGGCCTCGTTGAGGCGGCCGTCGCGGCTCAGTCGCTCGTCGACATCGGCATAGATCATAGCCCAGTAGTGCGCCCAACCTTCGACTTCGTGCCCATCGGCCCAGAGCTGCTGGATATGGTCCACTGCGTCGTCGTCACCGGTATGAATCGGGCGCCGGTCGAGGCCAAATTCGAAATGACCGACACGGCGCATGTGTTCGAGTGCGCGCGGGTGTGCGGTTTCACCGGCCTCGAACAGGGTCTGCTGCTTCATGAGCGATGCGATATGCCAGACCGGGTCGCGTACTGGCAGTACAAACCGTGCGTCGCTGAAAATCGACTGCAGATACTGCAGACGCATCAGGTTGTAATTGCCCTTTGCGACATAGCGCTGACCGTTGCGGATAGCCAGCAGCTTGCGAATATGTTCGCGGTAGAACTGCTCGAACGCCGGGTTGCTTGTCTGTGCATCGAGCACGCTGCTGTGATCGCTGGCGTGGATATGTTCGAAAAAGGCCATCCAGAGGACTTCTTCGAATGCTTCCGGGCTCTGCGACGTCACCGCAATCCCATCGCCGTGGGCGCGCTCGGTTGCGGTTTCGTTGTTCTGCGGTACCCGCGCAAGCCAACGATCCCAGAGCCAGGGCGTGAATACCGGCGGGAAATCACGATACCGATGCGTGGCAACGGCTGGGTGCTCGGCGAGTAGTTCGAGGAGAATCGTGGTGCCCGAACGCGCCAGTCCGGCGATATAGATCGGCGCTTCGATCGAAATATCCTCGATCGCGTCTGCTGCCATACGCGTATCGAAATTGCCCAGTTTGATTGCCGCCCGCGGGTGGCGATACTGCCACCCGCCCACGCGATCCATCCACGTCGGTACGGCAAAGCTGGCGACTGCGGCTTCGCTTGGTTGCGAGCGCGCGGTCCGTGATATGTCGTTTACATCTGGCGTGGTAGTCATTCGATTTTCGCCCATTTATAGATCGCGAGCGACGCGATGAACATGACCGGGATGAATACGAACAGCCAGGAATGCATCCAGGCTGGCCCGAACGGAATCACCTCGAGTACCGGTAAATCGATCGTGACCTGGTCGACCGGCGCATCGTCCGGCAGATAACCCAGCGGGTTCTCGGCAAGCCAATGCCACCAGGGCTGCTTGGTAACGATGCCGACCGGTGCGGTCATATCGAAATCGGCAATCGGAGATGCGCTGTCGCCGACCGTGAGCTGTGCCGGTTCGCGGCTGTTGTCCCAGCTTGTCGAAATACCGTCGGGTACCGTAGCGATGGCTGGCGTGGCGCCGGCCGGCGGCAGGGTATGGCCGTAGTGAGTTTCGGCCCATAACAGCAGGGCCAGCAGCGGCAGAATGGCCAGCAAGGTGCCGGGCACCACCAGCCCCACATGGCGAAATGCGGTCACGAATTGGTTCTTGATCAACGGCCCGGCATCGGCGAAGTCGCCATCGAACGCGTTAAGCCGCTGGCGTGCGGCTTTGGCATCGCGTTTGGCCTGGCCGATTTTGGTCTGCGGCGAAAGCAGCTTGTAGAGGAACATGGTCAGCACCGAGCCCAGAATCGCCCAGATCGCGAGCCGCAGCGCCGGTGGCAGCGCGCTGGCCATGGCCGCATCAAGGGCGTTGAACAGTGGTGCCGGTAGGTCGAATAGCCCCATCGTATGGTGTCCTGCGCGTTACGGCCCGGCCGCGGAACGCGTCCGGGCCGTGAAAATGGCTACGAGTGGGTCGGGCCGTTGTCGGCTTCATCACCGGCGACAGGTCTTGCCGCCTGTTCGTTGCGCGCGGCTGCTTCGGCTTTCTTGCGCCGACGCAAGCGACGGATCGGCCACAACACGACAAAGAGCAAGGCAGCGCCGATAGCCGCAACCACGCCCCACAGCGCGCCGAGCAGGCTAAGGCCGGCGCCGGGGCCGACGTACGCCTGGGCGGCGGCGAACGGCGCGAGCATGAGTGCGAGGGCAAGGCCCGAGCGCAGCAGGGCTGGACGAGAAGTACGCGTTTCGATCTTATCCATGGCAGACCTCCTAGGGCGTTTGGATACTTTCAAGGAAAGCCGGCTCCAGATCCTCGGCTCGCAGCCGCTGACCCGAAGACACGACCGGGATGTATTGGTCTTTGTCGCCGCCACGAACCGGGTTGAAGAATTCCCAGACGATGTCGCCACTGGGCGCAACTTCGAACAGACGACCACCGTCTGATTCGGTAATCAATCGATTGCCGTTGGGCAGCGTCGTCATCGCGCCGCGCAGTCGGCTCGCGAACGGGTGCTCGGCCGTGCCTTCATAGCGCCATACGATTTCTTCGCTTTCCGGGTCGACCTCGAGTGCACGAGTCATGTTGTCGGCCTGGAAGTGCCCGTAGTTGTCGAACAGGGTGAAGTGACCGTTGGGCAGGGCACGGGCGAAGTGCTGGCCAAGCCACGAGCCGGCCATTGCCCAGGTCATCTGGCCGGTGTTCAGATCGATTAGCGCCGGTGTGCCGGGATGACGGAACGACACCAGGACTTGATTGCCGCGACCGTTTGCCGGCGCGAAGTTCTGGGCCAGATCGTTGTCGATGAACTGCACGCTGTTGGTATGCAGCGGGTCCTCGAGCGCGAAATGCGCGATATTGGTCAGTAGGGGCTGATAGCGCGATTCATAGAACGCCTCGAACAACGGAATCTTGGCCTGTTCTTCGCCCGTATCGCCGTTGAGAACCACCACGTAGTCGTCCAGGAACGGCTTGGCGAGTGCCGGGAAGTTCTCGAAACGCTTGTCGCTGAAGCCGTGCGTGAGCGCGACCACCCGACCGTCCGGGGTGACGTCTATATCGTGGTGGGTGGCGCCGTGGTACTTCCAGAGTACGTTCGAATCGGCATCGAGCTTGACCAGCCCATAGCCCCAGGGCGTATCGCCGGCGGTGATATAAATCGCCAGCAGATCGCCGTTGGGATACATGATGGCCTTGCGCCAGTACATGAGCGCATCCTTGCGCGCACTGCGTCCGTCCGGCGCTGTATCCCAGAGCTTGCTGTACTCCAGCTGCCAGCGATGGACCTCGTTACCGTCCATATCCACGAGCGACGCGTAAGGCGCGCCACCCGAGGTATAAAGCGTATAGCCGTTGTAGGCACGGTCGCTGTCGTTAATGGTGACGCCGCGCTTGTCGCTACGTGCTTCGCGCCACTGATCGGTCTGCGTGTACGGGTCGTCGATCGAATCCTGGACGATGAGCGCATGACCAGCCTTGTAGGCGTCATTGAGCCATTCGTACGGAAATACCTTGGTGAGCACCACGAGTGTGCCGCCCAGAAAGGCAAGAAAGAGACAGGCCACGAAAAACGCCGCAAAACCGGCGCGATCCGCTTTATCCATTTTTGAACCCTTGCTAAGGGTCCCATACGAACGCTTCGATTATCGAAGAATCCGCCCTCGGCTCGACTAAGACCGTAGCACTTTCCTGAAGTTTCCGTTAGCGACACATCAATTTTTTGCGTTCAGATACGACTGTGCGTCCAAACGGCGCAGGCGTGGCGCCGCGATTAGTTCGGGTCGACGCGCACGAAAACCGTATCGGTACTGTCAGTGTCCGAGTCGGTCGCCACGGCGATACGCTTCCACTCACGCGCACGCATGAGAACCCGCGTCTGGCTGTGCACCTGGCCGTTGGCGATCGCGTGGGTGAAATCGACGGACAAGGCGATATCACCGGACTCGCCTGTGGCATCGATCCAGTATTCGAGCACCGCATCGCGGGTTTCGATACGGCCACTGTCGAGTTCGGCCACGCTTGTTTCGATACGCCGTGCTTTCGGGCCCTCGGCGCCGGCCTCGGCAGGATCGGCATTCGCGCCGTACCGTACTTTTAGCGTAAACGGCTTGTGGGTGTTCACGATCGCCGACTGAGCGGATGCCACCATGGGAACACTCGAACAGAAGGCAAACCACAGCAACGCATACACACAAGCTGCGATACCGCTATCGTATTTGAACATCGCCTTCTCCCTCGCGGACAATACGTTTGCTGTGCGCCCTGGCCGGCTTTTATTGCGTTGAACTCAGTTATAGCACGCCTTCAGCCGCGCATGGCGCGGCGCTAACCGGTAACCGCTTGCCGGTTACTAGCGCGAAAATCGATAGGCCCGAGAGGGCGTGCCGGCGGTTGCCGTGAGCAGGTAACGAGACAGCAGTGCCAGCAGCGCGCCGTAGAGCGGAAGGAACAGGCACAGGCTGATCAGCAGCTTGAACACATAATCCACGCAGGCGATCTCCAGCCAGTGTTCGGCCATGAACGTATTCGAGGAGCCGGCGAACGCGATCGAGAAGAACAGCAGCGTATCCAGGGCGTTACCGAAAACCGTGGAAGTGGTCGGCGCCACCCACCATTGCCGCAGCGTACGCAGGCGCTGAAACACGCCGATATCCAGCAGCTGGCCGAACAGGTAGGCACAGAAGCTCGCCAGCGCGATCCGCGCGACCAATGTGTTGAACTCCGTCAGCGATTCGAAGCCGGCGAAACGCCCGTCGACGTACAGCACGGAAAACAGGTAGGACACGATCAGCGCCGGGCCCATGGCCGACGCCACCACGCGCCGCGCGGTTGCCCCGCCCAATAGGCGTACGGTCAAATCGCTGACCAGGAATATAAAGGGAAAACTGAAAGCGCCCCAGGTCGTATGCCAGCCGAACAGGGTGAATGGCAGTTGTACGAGGTAGTTGCTGGCGGCGATTACGAGCACATGCAGACAGGCCAGGACAACGACAATACGAAGCCATTGCGCAGGCGACAAAGATAACGACATGAAACGCTCCTTTTTCGTGACGGGGTGAGGGAACCCGTGGCGCTATGCGCCCAAGATGATTCGGTCAGATCGGCGGTTCGACGCTCGCCGGCGGCGGATCGTAGTCGCCGGCCGCGATCTTTTGCAACTCGGTATGCAGATCGGCTTCGGCGTGGATATTGCGCAATATCCAGTACAGCCCGCTGAGTGTGCGCATCAGAAAGACAAGCTGCGGCGCGGCATTGAATAGTTTCCAGTGCCGAAGCGATGCGCGAATCTCGCCTCGAATCGACTCGATCAGCCCGTCGTCGGTGAATACATAGGGCGACTGATGGCGGATCGGCTCGAGCGACGCAGTCGCGTGGCTGGCGTAGATTTCGCGGTAGATCTCGCCGTGACGCGCCCAGCTATCCGGTGGCACCACGTCCAGCCCCTCCAGCGCGACATGCAGATCTTCCCAGCGTGCGTCGAGCGCGGCGGCTACGACATCGCGCAAGCCGCGCCGCGTATCCAGATCCAGCGTTTTCGTACAGCCGAAATCGAACAGCGCGATCGAGCCATCCGCGGTCACCCCGAAATTGCCGGCATGCGGGTCGGCATGCAGCACACCATGGGTGAATACCTGAAGATTGATCGCCTCGACGATCGTCTGGCCGCGCTCGGGCGGGGCCTCGTGGACCGGCCGCGACTCGATATATGAGGTGACCAGCACCGCCTCGGTACATAGTTCCGGTACCGGCTCGGGCAGAACGAAGCCGGGCAGCTCGATGGCACGCAAGGCTTCGAGATGCGCCAGTTCCTGGCGGTAGTTCGTTTCTTCGATGAAGCGTTCCCGCAGTTCGTCGAGAACCACGTCGATATCGCGACCGCGCATGGGCAGAAAACGCGACAATTTGAGCAGTCTGCCGAGGTTGTCGATATCGGCGTCCACCGCGTCGGCGACCCCCGGATAGCGAATCTTGACGACCACCTCGCGCCCGTCGACAAGCGTGGCCCGATGCACCTGGCCGATAGACGCCGCGGCCATCGCTTCGCGATCGAGCTCGGCGATCAGCGCGCGTTGCTCGTCGCTCCAGGATTCGTCGAGCACCGGCTCCAGGCGCTCGAACGCCCACGGTTCGGCGTTGCGTTGCAGCCGCGTGAGCTGCTCGATCAGCGGCTCGGGTAGAAAATCGCGATACTGGGACGCGATCTGGCCGAGCTTCATGGCCGCGCCCTTGAGCCCGCCGAGCGTGTCGAACCAGTCCTGGCCGGTCTTTTGCCAGCTCTTGGCCCGGTCGTAGCCGGGCATGGTGTGCAGTACACCGCGCCCGAGGCTGCGCACGCCCGCGCCGAGAATCCGCCGACGGCGAGTACGCTGTTCGCGTTTATCCGACACCGTTAACCTCGATGCCCGTCTCGTTGCGCAACCATCCGTAGAGGGTTTGTGCATCGCTTGGACGGACTTGGGTATTGGGTAGCACCGCCGTGGGATGGGGCGTGCGGTCCAAAAAGAACTCGCCCTGACAATGGCGCGCCGCTCGGGACGAACCGAGCCAAACCGCGGTATCCGCGCCCATGCGCGCATCGCGCAGCAGGCGACCCATCACTTTATCGAAACCCGGCAGCGATTCGGTCACGCCCGGCGTGGCGACCCAGCCCGGATGCATGGCATTGAAATTCACGCCGGCCTCGCCGTAGCGACGGGCCCAGTGTCGCGTGAGCGCGACGAGGCCACGCTTGGCGCGGGCATAGGCCTTGTTGCCACTGAAGGATTCGTTCTCGAAGTTCAGGTCGTTGAGCACGAGCGGCTGTAGATACATGCCGCCGCTGGACATGTTGACCACGCGAGCTTCGGCCGCTGTCAGCGCCGGCATGAGCGTTTCGGTGAGCACGAACGGCGCCACGAGATTGATCGCCAGGCTGCGTTCGAAGCCGTCGTCGCTCAGGGCATGTTCGTGAAATAGTGCGCCGGCGTTGTTCACCAGTACGTCGATTTCAGGGAACTGCTCGACTAGCCGTTCGCCGAGCGACCGAGTCGCGGCAACGTCGAGCAGGTCGGCCTGTTGGGTATGGATACGCTCGATATCGCCGCCCGCGAAGTCATGCACACGCTGGCGCGACGCAGCGAGTTTGTCGGTATCGCGACCGACAAGTACCACGCTCGCGCCCAGGCGCGCGTATTCGGCGGCGATGGCTTCGCCGATGCCGCTGGTCGCGCCGGTGATGACGGCCACGCGCTCGTCCATGAACTCGCTGTGCGCCTTGTCGTCGAGCGCGAGATAGCCGCGTTCCGTGAAACCCGGTGCCGCCAGCAGCATGCTGCGATCGGCCGCGTAACTGACCCAGCCCTGGCTCGGCGCTTCGGTACGAATCGTGAGTGCTTCACCCAGCCCGGCGACCGCCTTGCGGCCCATCCGCTTGAAGACGGGCTTCATCGCGATTTCGCTGGCCCGCAGCGCGCCGGACAAGGAAAAATCGGCGCGATAATCGATTGTCGTTTCGCCTGCCGTGTTTTCCTCGAAACGGATGGTTTCGACCGAGCTGATGCCCGAACCCCGCATCTCCAGCGCGATATGCGCGTTTTCGGCAAGCTCGGTAGTCGCGTAGGAAAGTGTCGTACGCCGGCCGAACATACGCACGGTCACTTCGAATTCGCTGCCGATGCGCGGGGTGCCGGGTGTGAGCTTGCGGGCGCGATAAACACCCGGATCCCATTGCTCACAGGTCGAGAAATCGACCAGGTAGCGATAGCAGTCGGCTGCGCTGCGCGCGACACGAACAGTTTCATGGAGTCGGATCATGGAATCTCGAAGCTGCGACCAAAGTCGAGTTATACGCCAGTCTGGGCGCTGCGGTTTAACCGTTGCAACCGTCACCCGCCGGTCAGCGAATTGTCATCGTTTCGCCTTATCGCCCCGATAGCCTGCTCGGCGAATGTAACCGACACTTTCCGGGGGACCCATGACCACGATGC
This sequence comes from Salinisphaera shabanensis E1L3A, assembly GCF_000215955.2. Lineage (GTDB taxonomy): Bacteria > Pseudomonadota > Gammaproteobacteria > Nevskiales > Salinisphaeraceae > Salinisphaera > Salinisphaera shabanensis. Next base: position 4,150 of record NZ_AFNV02000033.1, on the reverse strand, counting down.
AACTCGTCTGGCGGCGCACGCTGCTGGCACTCTGTCTGACCACGGCAATCGCCGGCTGTTCCGACAGCGATTCCAACGATAACGACACGAGTGCACCGGAAGCGTCGGCCTACCGGCTCCAACTGCTGCATTTCGCGGATATGGACGGCTCGACGGCCGCACTCGACTATGTCTCCAATTTTTCGAGTTTGGTCAACGCGTTCGCCAGCGACGATACGCTTTCCGACCATACGCTCGTACTGTCGTCTGGCGATAATTTCATTCCCGGGCCGCGCTATTTCGCGTCTGGCGCACTGGGCGATGAAGAGGTGCCCGACGCACTGGGCGCCGCCGGCAATGGCCGTGCCGATATCGTATTCGTGAACCGCTTCGGTACCGCCGCGTCCGCCCTGGGCAACCACGATCTCGACTCGGGTACGTCCGCCTTTGCGGGCCTGATTGCAAGCGACGGTGAAGCCGGAGGTTATCCTGGCGCGGCCTTCCCCTATCTCTCCTTCAACGCCGATTTTTCCGGCGACAGCAGCTTATCCGGCCTGGTCGCCGAGGATGGCCAGCCCGCGGGCGAGGTGGCAGGGCGGGTAGCTGGCTCGGCCACGGTCGAAGTCGGCGGCGAGACCATTGGTGTGGTTGGGGCAACCACGCCGCTGCTGGCCAGCATCACCTCGACCGGCGGCATCGACATGTCGCCGGACGACTTTGCGATGGATGATGCAGGCTACGACGCGCTGGCCGCGGCAATCCAGCCGGCGGTGGATGCGCTCGTGGGTGCTGGCATCGACAAGATCGTGCTCGTCACGCATATGCAGCAGATCGCTATCGAACAAGCGCTGGCCACGCGCCTGAACGATGTCGACATCGTCATCGCCGGCGGCTCGAACACGCTGCTCGCCGACAGCAACGACGTGCTGCGCGATGGCGACGAGGCGGCCGGTACCTATCCGCTGTCATTCGAGGGCCCGGATGGCACGCCCACGCTGGTCGTCAACGTCGACGGCGATTACAAGTATCTCGGCCGGCTCGTGGTCGATTTCGACGACAACGGCGTGCTGATAATGGACTCGCTGGATACGGTGGAAAACGGGGCCTGGGCGTCGACCGATGCCATCGTCGATCAGCTCGCCACGCGCGGGCTGAACACCACGGCCGACAGTGATGTGTTGGCGGTGCAGGCAGCCTTGCAGAGCCTGCTCGAGGCGCAGGACGGCAACGTCCAGGGCATCACCGAGGTCTATCTCGACGGCCGGCGTACCCAGGTACGTACCGAGGAGACCAATCTTGGCAGTCTCACCGCCGATGCCAACCTCTACTACGCACGGCTGGCCGAGCCGGGCGTGCAGGTATCGCTGAAGAACGGCGGCGGCATTCGCGACGATATCGGTCAGGTGGTGGTCCCACCGGGCGGTACGGCCGATGCCGAACTGCGCCCTCCGCAGGCCAACGCATCGATCGGCAAGCCGGTCGGTGGCGTGTCGCAGTTCGATATCGCCGGCGCGCTGCGCTTCAACAACAGCTTGACGATTATCAGCGTGACCGCAGCCGAGCTGCGCGACATCATGGAACATGCCGTCGCCGCGACCGCCGACGGTGCGACCCCGGGTCAGTTTCCGCAGATCGGTGGCATGCGTATCGCCTTCGATGCCGCCATGACCGCGCGTAGCGGCGGACAGATGAATATGGGGACGTCCTCGAACGGTAATCGTATCCGCACGCTCGAAGTCATCGACGACAGCGGCAATACGACCGATACGTTGGTGGCCAACGGCGTGTTGCAGGGCGACACCAGCCGTCCAATTCGTATGGTGCTGCTGGCGTTTACGGCTGCCTGTGTACCGGGCGACAACTACGATGCGGGCACAAGCGATTGCGGCGACGCCTATCCGTTGAAAAACCTGACCGATCCGCAGCGCGTCGATCTGGATCCCGGCACCGATGGTGTGGTCGATGCCTCGCAGATTGCCACGGATTACGATCCCGGCCTGGCGATGTTCGCCGCAACCGGCACCGAGCAGGATGCCTTCGCCGAATATCTGCAGGCACGCTACAACCCGGACAATGGCGGTACGGCGTTCGATAACGCCGAAACCGCGGCGGCCGAGGACATGCGTATCGTCAATCTCAAGGTGCAACGCGGCGTGCGCTGAGTCGCGTCGCCGCGTCAGGCAGCCAAAGAGGCCGCGTTGATTCCAGCGCGGCCTTTTTTCATGGGCGGCTTTTGCACGAGGCGCTAGACTCGTTGCATGAATGTCTTCGACCGTATCTACGCGCTGCACAAGCAGCTTGCCGGCGCGCGCCGGCCGATTCCCAAGGCCACGCTGGAAGAACGCCTGGAATGTTCGCCGGCGACCGTCAAACGCATCATTCGCGATATGCGGCTCTATCTCGATGCGCCCATCGAATACGACCGCGAATACAACGGCTACTACTACGCCAGCGCCGAGGGCAGCGAACCCGATGCCCAATTCGAGCTGCCCGGCCTGTGGTTCAACGCCTCGGAGCTGGTTTCATTGTTGGCGATGGATCAGCTTTTGGAAACCGTACAGCCCGGTTTGCTGGCGTTGGACCTCGCGCCCGTGCGCAAGCGCCTGGAGCGGATTCTCGAAAGCCGAGCCATGGGTACCGGCGAACTGGCTCGGCGCACACGCATTCTGCGCGCGAGCGCGCGTAGGCCGGGGCCGGCCTTTGCCGAGGTCGCCGGCGCCATGGCCATGCGTCGACGGCTGCGGATTCGCTATCACGGGCGTGCACGCGATACCGAAAGCCAGCGCACTATCTCCCCGCAGCGGCTGGTCTATTACCGAGACAACTGGTATCTGGACGGCTGGTGTCATGACGCCGACGGGTTGCGCAGCTTTTCGCTCGACCGCATTCGTGCCGCCGAAACGCTCGATGACGAAGCCATCGATATGGACAGCGACGCCCTCGAGGCCGAGCTGGGTGGCGGCTACGGCATCTTTTCGGGCACGCCCGACAACACGGCGGTCATCCGCTTTTCGCCCCAGGCCGCACGCTGGGTGGCCGACGAGCAATGGCACCCCGACCAGCAGGGCCGGGCGCTCGACGACGGCGGCTACGAACTGCGGGTGCCGTATTCGGCCAGCGCCGAATTGCTGGCCGACGTGCTCGCCTACGGACCGGAGGCCGAAATCATCGCCCCGGAATCTCTGCGTCAGGCCGCCGCCGAGCGCGTGCATGCGGCAGCCGCCCGCTACGCCGAACCCGAATAATGTAAATTCATACAGCTCAGGGTCGCCGTTTGACCCACCGCCAGCGGCAAGCTCTCCCACGTTGACGACATCACGTTGCAAACCGGGAGTGACCCATGAGCGAAACAACTGCCCAACGACTGATTCATCCGGCCCATGCTCAGCTGTTGCAGGCCGCACGCGCTGAACGCCGCGCGCTAGTACAAGCACTCGCCATCGAAGCCGACTGGCGCTTCCACGACGGTCCGGAGTGGGCAGCACGCTACTGGGCCGCCTTCGGCGATCTGCGTCGCGACATCGACAGTGCGCCGGAACTCCGTCTTGGCGCCGCCGTGGCGCCGCGTCAGGCATGGTCGCCGCTCGAGCCGGTGGAGTCCGATCAGGCCCGCGCCATCTTTCGGGCCGTGCTGGCCGCGTTGCACCCGCAAGTCGCACCGCGTGCCGCAGCCGCCGATACCGCAGGCCTCTGGTCGCTGACCGTGATGGCCTATCGCGCCGGCGACGCAGCGCGGTTGCGTGAACTGCTCGCCAAAGCACAGACCCACGCGGCCGCGGCTCGACTGCCGGAAGATATCGTCGAGCTTCGGCGCGAGCACGATCGCTTGGCCAGCGCACGGGCGATTGTCGATCGTCGTCTTGCGGAACTCAGCCAGCAATTCCCGTTCAATCTGCGGGATCGGCTGGATGACGCCGACTGGGTGCGCCGCCAGCGTCTGGGGCTGCGCCAGGTGCTCGAGTTCGTGGCGCCGCCGCGTCGACGGTCTGCGCAGGATGATCGTCAGCAGGTATCCTGAGCCGCTTTCGCAACAGTCATCGAGGGTGGCCGTATGGTCCAGGCCCAACAGCATCGTCTCGATCTCGACGGCGAAGACCTGCAAACCCGCGTTGTCGAAGACACGGCGTACTGGATCGAACGCGCACGCGAAATCACCGGCGCCAGCGCGCGC
>NZ_AFNV02000034.1 GCF_000215955.2 Salinisphaera shabanensis E1L3A | reverse complement strand
ACCTGGTGGGTTTACACACCTAGTCCATATCGACGAGTTCGTTGAGCATGTCGATCAGCGTGGCCACCCGATCGCTGCCGAATTTGTGTTCGAGCTCGCGATAGATGGCCACGCTCTCCGGGGTGATTTCGCTGACGGTTCGATAGCCCTGGTCGGACAGGCGTAGTTGCACGCGGCGGGCGTCGTCTGGGCAGCGCTCGCGTATGAGAGCGCCCTGTTTTTTCCAGCGTCTTGATGATGCGCGACAGGCTCGACGCGAAGATACAGGCCCGGCCGGAAATCTCGGTCGCATCGAGCACCCCTTCTTCTGCGAGCACCCGCATGACGCGCCATTGCTGTTCGGAAATACCGTGGGCGTTGAGCATGGGGCGAAACCGCGCCATCACCGACTCGCGCGCCCGAAGCAGAGTCATGGGCAGGGCGTGTTTGGTCTCGAGCGGATGACGCTTGTAGTCGCGTTGTCGGGCAGGGCTGCTTGTCTGGCTCATCGGCCGGCTTCTCGATGTCGTCTGAACTGATGCGCCGGCCCGAACGATCTTGTAGCGATCGCGCGCACGGCCAGGCCATACGCAATGCGATGCTCGATCGACGGACAGGCCCGAAACGGGCCGGTGCGGCAGGATTCTTTTTATTGTGCATCAAGCAGCTGCCATGGCCTACCGGGCCATGGCGAGGCGTTCATGGTTGCTAGCACGAACGGGCCAGCGCGGGTTGCAGGGCACGCCCACAAACCGTGCGCTATGGCCCGCCTGTGGTCAGACGCGACAGGAGGCGTCGTATTTCATGCCTGGCTTATAGCTGGTTGCCGAGCTTGTATTCGCTGCTGTCGTCCTTGTCGCTCTTGCGGGTATAGGAGAAGCCGTCTGCCCCGATCGTGACCGCCATTTCCGAGCGGTCGGTGCGCGGGGCGACGGGCTGCGGCTTGCCATCGAGGTCGAGCACCAGCGAGGCCTCGGTGTACCACGAGGGCACCACGGCGTTGCCCCACCAGTCACGGCGCTGATTGTCGTGTACGTCCCAGGTGACGACCGGATTGTCGGGATCGCCGGTGTAATAGTCCTGCGTATAGATTTCGATCCGGTGCCCGTCAGGGTCGCGCAGGTAGAGATAAAACGCGTTCGATACACCGTGGCGACCCGGGCCGCGCTCGATATGGTCAGACAGGCGCAACGACCCGAGTTTGTCGCAGATATAGAGGATGTTGTGTTTTTCGTGCGTGGCGAAGGCGATGTGATGCATGCGAGGGCCTTCGCCGCCGGTCATGGCGGTATCGTGCACGGTGGATTTGCGGCGCATCCAGGCGGCATAGACGGTCTGGTGTTCGTCCTGAATGTCTTCGGTTACGCGAAAACCCAGATCCTGCATGAATCGGGTCGCGCGCGGCACATCCGGTGTGACTTGGTTGAAATGATCCAGACGCACCAGGGCGCCGGCAGTGTGCAGGTCGTAGCGCCAGGCCAGGCGTTCGACGTGGGCTACCTCGTAGAAGAATTCGATCGGAAAGCCCAGTGGATCTTCAACGCGCACGGCGTCGCCTATGCCCTGGGTGAAGCCATCCTTGCGGCGCTCCACGCGACAACCGAGTTCGCTATAGAAGGCGACCGCCTTGTCGAGCTCCGCAGGCGACTGCACGCGGTAGGCAAAGACAGCGACCGCGGCCACCGGGCCCGGACGCAGCACGACGTTGTGGTGAATGAACTCTTCGGTCGTGCGTAGGTAGATTGCGTCGTCGCTTTCCTCGGTCACCACCAGGTCCAGCACGTCCACATAGAAGGCCCGCGACGCGGCGAGATCCGTTACCACGATCTCCATATAAGCACAGCGCACGATCTCGGGCGGCGGCGCGCTCGGTGTGGGCACCGGGTTATCGGTTGGCACGAATGCCTCGGCCGAGACATAGAAACCGGCAGACGTCAGTGTTTTATCGCTCATCTGGAATCTCCTCATCGCAGATCATGACTGCGCCGTTGCATACCCTGGGCGAACGGCTTTTGTTATCGGTCTCGGCGTGGCATCACGCCTTTCGTCGTCTATGTATGACGTTGTGACGGGTACATCCGTTGTTACCCGCGAATACGCCGCTGCCGATTCGCCCCGGACAGGTGCCGTACAGCCAAAAACCGATAGGTCGTGGGCGTGGCGCCAACATCGACATGATCGACCAGGACGCACTGCATCAGGGTTCGACTTATTTTGTTTAGCATGTTAAGTAATGGGGTGAGTGTCAAGCGAAGGACGACCTGTGAGCCGTTCTTCGTGGCGCCCTCAACTACTGCTGGAACAGTCGTGCAGGCAGGACAGGTACAACGGGTAAACGGTCGCGGCCGGCCGCCGCCGAATAATCGCGGTGGCCGAGGCCTTTCGTGTTTCTTGATACGACGCTGATTCGAAATGACGGTTTCACGAATTCAAAAGACGTCTTTTGGGATCGATAAGCATATTTGTAAGCGGCTGGTTATTAATAAAAATAACAGAAACAGCGCGAATTCTGCGTGTAGCATGCGTCTAATTATTCAAAAAATGATACTTGTTTAGGCCTTTGTGTTTTGATGTAGTATCGCTTTAAAGATCTCTCGGCAGCGATTAAACGGCAGGGTATAAGCCGTCATCGCCCCAGGCGGGGCGACGCGCCGACAGAACGCAATATTTATAAAGCCCGAACGCCCAGGCGTATCGGGCATGACCGGCACCGCCGGCGCGAGTACGGACAGGAGATATCAGTGAAAGCGACCGAATGCCGGAGTGCTGTGTATGCGCTCGACGGCTGGCATGCAGACTTGTCGACCGAATGCAGGGTCTTCGATAGGCCGGTCGATTACAGCGACGGGCGGGCGCGTCATGTTCGCTGAGTTCCTGCAGTACCTGTTTTCCGGGCTGACCGCGGGTTCGACCTACGCCCTGGTCGCATTGGGTTTCACGATCATCTACAACGCCAGCCATATCATCAACTTCGCCCAGGGCGAGTTCCTGATGATCGGCGGGCTGGGTTCGGTCATGCTCATGCAGTACGGCCTGCCCATGCCGTTGGCGATCGTGGCTGCGATCGTGCTGGCGGTACTCGCCGGCATTCTGATCGAAAAACTCGCGATCGAACGGGCGGCCACGAACGATATCGTGCCGTTGATCATCATTACCATCGGCGCGTCGCTGTTTCTGCGCGGGGGCGCGCAGTTCTTCTGGGGCAAATCGATCCATGCGCTGCCGGCGTTTACCGGCAATACGCCGATCAATATCGCGGGGGCAACGATACTGCCGCAGAGTTTGTGGGTGCTGGGTATCGGTGCGGTCGTGGTGTGCCTTCTGGCCTGGTTTTTCACCCGCACGCTCACCGGCAAGGCGATGCTCGCGGTCTCGCACAACCCGAACGCCGCGCGTCTGGTCGGGATCAACCCGCGCTTCATTCTGATGCTGTCGTTCGCGCTCGCCGGCGCGCTCGGTGCGGTGGCCGGGGCCGTGGCCGCACCGATCACGCTCACCGTTTACGACGTAGGCGTGATGCTCGGCTTGAAGGGTTTCGTCGCTGCCGTGCTCGGCGGGCTCGGTAGCCCGCTGGGTGCAGTGGCCGGCGGCTTGTTGCTGGGCATCATGGAGGCTTTCACGGCCGGCTATATCTCGTCCGAATACAAGGATGCGGTGCCGTTCGTGATCGTGCTGCTGGTGTTGTTCTTCATGCCCAGCGGCCTGTTCGGCTCGCGTGCGACGGAGCGGGTGTAATGGGTTGGCTCAAACGCATACCCCGTCCGGGCCTGATCGTGCTGGCACTGGCGCTCGCCAGCGCGCCGCTGATCTTTTCCAATCCGTATCAGTACGACGTGGCAATCCATGTGCTGACCAATGCCATGGTGGCGGTGGGGCTGAACCTGCTCATGGGCTATGCCGGCCAGATCAGTCTGGGCCATGCCGGATTCTTCGGTCTTGGGGCCTATGTCACCGCGGTGCTGAGCGCGAACTACGGCTGGCCGGTGTACCTGTCCATGCCGGCTGCCCTGGTGGTCGTCGCCGTACTGGCGTTCGTGATCGCGCGGCCCATTCTGCGCCTGTCGGGGCACTACCTGGCCATGGCCACTCTGGGTCTGGGGATTCTCATCTCGATCGTTCTGCGTACCGAGGCCGGCATCACCGGCGGCCCGGACGGCATGATGGTGCCGCCGATCTCGATTGGCGGTACCGATATCTACGACGAGCGCTACTGGTATGCGCTGATCGCCATACTGTTGGTGGCCACGGTTTGGCTGGCGCTGAACCTGATCGACTCGCCTGTGGGGCGGGCCCTGCGCGCGGTTCACGGCTCGGAGACGGCGGCCGAGGTGGTCGGCGTGCATACGCTGGGCTACAAGGTGCTCATCTTTGTGGTCTCGGCGGTGCTGGCGGCACTGGCCGGCGTACTCACCGCCCACTATTCGGGGTTCGTGACGCCGGGGCTGGCGAACTTCATCTACTCGATCGAGTTCGTGACCATGGTCGTGCTCGGCGGCATGGCCTCGACCTACGGTGCGCTCGTCGGTGCGGTGATTCTCACCCTGCTGCCGCAGTTTCTAACCGGCGTAGACGATCTGGAAATGATGATCCTGGGCGCGATTCTAATGGTGGTGGTGATCTTCATGCCCACCGGTCTGGTACCCACGCTTGCACGGCTGGTGCCGGGAGGCCGGCGATGAGCGCAATACTCGAATGCCGTGAGCTGACCAAGTCCTTTGGCGGTGTGGATGCGGTCGCCGATCTGTCGTTTACGGTCGCGCGCGGCAATATCCATTCGATCATCGGCCCCAACGGCGCGGGCAAGACCACGCTGATCAATCTGCTTACCGGTATCTATACGCCTACGGCCGGCAGCATTCTCCTGTCCGACCACGATACGCGCGGGCTCGCGCCCTACAAGCTGGCTCAGCGCGGGCTCGGCCGCACGTTCCAGAACCTGCAGATCTGCATGAATATGTCGGCGGTGGAGAACGTGATGGTCGGGCTCCACCTGCGCTTGAATCGCGGCTTCTTGGCCGCCCTGTTGCGGCTGAAGTCGGTGCGCGCGGGGGATCGCGATTGCCGTGCGCGGGCCATCGAACTGATGCGTTTCACCGGTCTGGAGAACCAGATCGACCAGCATCCCAGCGAAATGTCCTACGGCGCGCTCAAGCGTCTGGAAATTGCCCGTGCGCTCGCTGCCGAGCCCGAGCTGCTGTTTCTCGACGAGCCGGCAGCGGGCCTCAACGCCAACGAAACCCACGCCATCGGCGCGCTGATTCGTGAAGTGGCCGCGAGTGGGGTGACGGTGGTACTCGTCGAACACGATATGAAGCTGGTCATGGACGTCTCCGACGATGTGCTGGTGCTCAACTATGGCCGCAAGCTGGCCCAGGGCACGCCGCACGCGATTCAGAACGACCCCGAGGTCATCTCTGCTTATCTGGGGGGCGCATGAGTACCGCCGAACCATTGCTGCGTATTCGCGGCCTGCATACCCGCTATGGCGCGGTGACCGCGCTGCGCGACATCGATCTGGACGTAGCCCAGGGTGAACTGGTGGCGCTGGTGGGCGCCAACGGCGCCGGCAAGACCACGCTGCTGAACACGCTCTCGGGCATTCACCCGCACAGTCAGGGCGAAATTCATTTCGATGGCGAAGAGATCAGCCGCCTCAAGGCCCAGAAACGCGTCGCCCGCGGTATTACCCAGGTCCCGGAAGGCCGGCAGGTATTCGGGCCGATGTCGGTGGCCGACAACCTCGCGCTGGGCGCCTATGTGCGCGGTCGCGGCGCCGCGGTCGATCGCGATATCGACTGGGTATACGAGCTGTTTCCGATCCTGGCCGAGAAGCGTCGGCAGGCGGCCGGCATGCTCTCCGGCGGCCAGCAGCAGATGCTGGCCATCGGGCGTGCGCTCATGGCGCGACCGCGCCTGCTGCTGCTCGACGAGCCGAGCATGGGACTGGCGCCACTACTCATCGAAGAGATATTCGAGATCGTGCGCAACCTCAACGCCGACGGCATCACGATCCTGTTGGTCGAACAGAACGCGGCCGGCGCCTTGGCGATTGCCGACCGTGGTTTCGTGCTCGAAACCGGCGAGATCACGGTCAGTGGTACCGGTCGCGAGCTGGCCGACCATCCGGAGGTGCGGCGTGCCTATCTGGGCATCAGCGACGTGCCGGCAACCGAGAACGAACAAGACAAATGACAACAACTCGTCGATTGCGGTCGACGGGGCACACCGTGTGAGAAAACCAAGGAGACGTTATGCGAATCAAGACACTCGGAGCGGCATTGCTGCTCGCGCTGGCATCCGCTGGCACTGCCGCTTTCGCGGCGCCCGACGGCAAGCCGATCAAGGTCGGTACCTTTCTATCGGTCACCGGGCCGGCGTCGTTTCTCGGCGACCCCGAGCTCAAGACGCTGGAACACTGGGTCGGCAAGATCAACGACGAGGGCGGCGTGCTCGGCCGTCCGCTGGAGCTCGTGCATTACGACACGTCGGGCAATGCCGGCAAGGCACGTACCTTCGTCAAGCGTCTGATCAACTCCGATCAGGTCGACGTGATCGTGGGCGGCAGCACCACGGGTACGACCATGGCGGCGGTACCGCTGGTCGAGCGTTCGGGGGTGGCGATGATTTCGCTGGCCGGCGGTATTCCGATCATCGACCCGGTCAAGAAATGGGTGTTCAAGACGCCGCATACCGACCGCATGGCGGCCCGCAAGATTCTCAAGGACATGCAGAGCCGCGGCTTCACCAAGGTGGGGCTTATTTCGGGTTCCGGTGGCTTCGGCCAGTCCGGGCGTACCCAGACGCTTGAAGCGGCCTCGGAGTTCGATATCGAGATTGTTGCCGACGAAACCTATAACAACAGCGATACCGACATGACCGCCCAGTTGACCAACATCGCCAACACGCAGGGCGTGCAGGCAGTGCTCAACTTCGGCTTCGGCCAAGGTCCGGCCATCGTGACGCGCAACTACAAGCAGCTGGGTCTCGAGCTGCCGTTCTACCAGTCGCACGGTGTGGCCTCCGAGAAGTATATCGAGCTCGCCGGCGATGCGGCCGAAGGTGTACGTCTGCCCGCCGGTGCACTGCTGGTGGCCTCCAAGCTGGACGACGACGACCCGCAGAAGAAGGTCGCATTGGCTTACAAGCAGGAATACGAAAACGCGTTCAATGAGTCCATCTCTCAGTTCGGCGGTCATGCCTACGACGGGTTGATGATCGCGGTCGAAGCAATCGAGGCCGCGGGCAGCGCCGATCGTGGCGCCATTCGTGATGCCATCGAGAACACCGAAGGCTTCGTGGGCGTTGGTGGCGTATTCAACATGAGCCCCGACGACCACATGGGCCTGGATCTGTCGGCTTTCCGTATGCTGGAAATCCATGACGGGACCTGGACGCTCATCGACTGAGCCAGGTTTGGCTGCGGGCCGTGCAGCTTTGCCTGTATGGCTCGCAAGCTCGCCCGCCAGGCTCTAGAATCACGAGGTTATACGGTGCCCGCGCGCTCTGTGCCGCGGGCATTTTTATGCCAGCTTGTGTGTCCGACCGTATTGTCGCGGTCCGACAGCGCTCATAGGGAGAACACATTGGCACGATCCCGGCCTATCGATGCATTGATCGAAGAATTCAGCGCCCGCCGCTCTCTGCGCGCGACATCGCTGATCATTTCGGTCTATGGCGATGCGATTGCGCCGCGGGGCGGCACCGTCTGGTTGGGCAGCCTGATCAAATTACTGGAACCGCTGGGCCTCAACGAGCGCCTCGTTCGTACTTCGGTCTATCGGCTGTCCAAGGAAGGCTGGCTGAGTTCCGAGCAGATTGGCCGGCGCAGCTACTACAGCCTCACGCGTAGCGGCTGGCGCAGCTTCGAACGGGCCTATGAACGGGTCTATAGCGAGCCGCGGGTGTCCTGGGACGGCGAGTGGACGCTCGTGCTCATGGGGCAGGTGCCGCAGCGCAAGCGCGACACGCTGCGCAAGGAGTTGTCGACGCTCGGCTTCGGCGCATTTTCCAGCGATATGCTGGCGCACCCGCTACCGCCGCGATCGGCGTTGACGTCGGTGCTGCAGGATATGGATGTTCAGCGTCGTGTGGTGCTCATGCGTGCACGCAACGAAGGCCTGCCTACCTCGGCACCGCTCAACCGGCTTGTGCGTGAGTGCTGGAATCTCGAAGCGCTCGGCGTGCAATACGCCGAATTTCTGGATCGGTTCCGACCGGTCTGGCGCGCTATCGACAGCAACGGTGGGCTCGACCCACAGGCGGCGTTTCTGATCAGAACGTTGCTGATCCACGAAATTCGTCGTCTGCTGCTGCGCGATCCCCAGCTGCCCGACGATGTATTACCGGGCGACTGGCACGGCACGGCGGCGCGGCTTTTGTGTCGCAATCTCTATCGCGCCACCTTCCGACAGGCCGAAAGCTATCTGGCCGAAGTGCTGGAAACCGCCGACGGGCCGCTGCCCGAGCCGGCCGCCTATTTCTACGAGCGTTTCGGCGGTCTCTGAGCGCATCGGCGGCCCGGGTCGCCGGATGCAATAACCCGATACATTTGGCGTTCTCAAAGAGTTCGCCTGTATCGCGCTGCAATGCAGCAATGCCGTTTCTCACGTTGTCAGCGGCTTTTATTTGCGTCGTCGATCCCCTCGATTAATTCCTTTTAGCCAACAGATTTCAGGATTATATTTGTGTAATCAGCCAGTTGCGCACTGGGTCGCCGAAATCGAATGCGCGCGATATTTATTTGATACAAAACGTACGATCATGTAACTTGATCTGTATCAAAACGAGCGCTGCATCCGCGGCGCCGGTGTCGGCACGAGCCGGCATTACAACGCCAAGACAGCCTTTTCCAGGCGGGAGTGCGAATCATGTATGCACAGAATGTAAGTACCGGCACCCAAGGGGTTCGTGACGCCGACGAGCTGTCGCCGGAAGAGGCCGCGTTCCAAGCGCGCATCGACGGCAACATCAAGATCGAGCCCAAGGACTGGATGCCGGCTGCGTATCGCAAGACGCTGATCCGCCAGATCGGTCAGCATGCCCATTCCGAGATCGTGGGCCAGCTCCCCGAAGGCAACTGGGTCACGCGCGCGCCGACGCTCGAGCGCAAGGCGATCCTGCTGGCGAAGGTGCAGGACGAGGCCGGCCATGGCCTGTATCTGTATTGCGCCGCCGAGACGCTGGGCATCAGCCGCGACGAGCTGATGAACAAGCTGCACTCGGGCGAAATGAAGTATTCATCGATCTTCAACTATCCGACCCTGACCTGGGCCGACATGGGTGCCGTGGGCTGGTTGGTGGACGGCGCGGCGATCATGAACCAGGTGCCCCTGCAGCGGACCTCCTTCGGGCCGTATGCGCGGGCCATGGTGCGCATCTGCAAGGAAGAGAGTTTTCATCAGCGCCAGGGCTACTCGATCATGATGTCGATGGTCTCCGGCACGCCCGCGCAGAAAGAGATGGCCCAGGATGCGTTGAACCGGTTCTGGTATCCGGCGCTGATGATGTTCGGCCCGTCGGACAAGGACAGCGTGCATTCCGACCAGTCCATGGCCTGGAAGATCAAGATGAATACCAACGACGAACTGCGCCAGCGCTTCGTCAACGAGACCGTCCCGCAGGCGCATTACCTCGGGCTGACCATTCCCGATGACGACCTCGTCTGGAACGAGGAGACCGGGAACTACGACTTCAGCCAGCCGGATTGGGAAGAGTTCAAGGCCGTACTCAAGGGCAACGGCCCCTGCAATCGCGAGCGCCTGGGCGCCCGGATCAAGGCCTGGGAAGGCGGTGAATGGTTCCGCGACGGCCTTGCGGCCTACGCCGAGAAAGCGGCCAAGCGCCGGGTCGCCGCATAAGCGGTTATTGAATCAACGCAGAAGCACGGGAACTAACGATGGCGAACGAATGGCCGCTCTGGGAAATCTTCATCCGTGGGCAGCACGGGCTCAACCACCGGCATGTCGGTAGCCTGCATGCGCCCGACGCCGAGATGGCAATCAACAACGCCCGCGATGTCTATACCCGGCGCAAGGAAGGGGTTTCGATCTGGGTCGCGCGTTCGACCGAGATCACCGCGTCCACGCCGTCCGACAAGGGGCCGATGTTCGACCCCGCCGAAGACAAGATCTACCGGCATCCCACGTTCTACAACATTCCCGACGAAGTGGGGAATATGTAATGCCGTCTCTGTCCGACATGAACACCGATGACGTCACAAAGCTGGCTGACATCGCCGCGGCCGAGCAGACCCACGATGCGCACGTCACCAACGTCGAAACCCGGCCGGCGTTCTTCGAATGGCTGTGCCGCATGGGCGATACCACGCTGATCCTGGGTCAGCGGCTCTCTGAATGGTGCGGCCATGGGCCGGCCCTGGAAGAGGATATTGCGCTGACCAATACCGCACTCGACCTCATCGGCCATACCCAGCTGTGGTTGGGGCTGGCCGGCGAGGTCGAAAACGAGGGCCGGTCGGCCGATCAGCTGGCCTTCCTGCGGGATGCCCTCAAGTTTCGCAACGTGCTGCTCGTGGAGGTACCCAACGGCGATATGGGCGTGACCACCATGCGCCAGTTCCTGTTCGACGCCTTCCACTACGAACTGCTGCAGCGGCTGACCGAATCGACCAGCCCGCGCGTCGCCGAGATCGCTGCCAAGGCGCTCAAGGAAGTCTCGTATCACGTTGAGCGTTCCACCGATCTGGTGGTGCGTCTGGGTGATGGCACCCCGGAAAGCCATGATCGGATGCAGCAGGCGTTGGACATATTGTGGTCCTACACGGGCGACATGTTCGTCAGCGACGGCGTCGACGCCACGATGGCGGAGGCGGGTATTGCCCCGTCGCCGGATACGTTGCGCGAGGCCTGGCTGGCGCGGGTCGAGGATGTGCTCGACGAAGCGACCCTGAACGTCCCCGATAACGCTTCGTGCATACCGGCGGCAAGACCGGCAAACACACGGAGCATCTGGGCTACATCCTGTCCGATATGCAGTTTCTGCAGCGCGCCTATCCGGGCGCCAGCTGGTAGCCGCTGGCGCGGTGCCGTATGAAACAGCAACAGGCCGTAAACACCCAGCCGACAACCCAGCAAGTCTGGGAATGGCTTGCCGACGTGCCGGACCCGGAAATCCCGGTCGTATCCGTGACCGAACTCGGCATTGTCCGCGAAGTGGGCTACCGGGACGACACCCTGGTGGTCACGGTGACACCCACGTACTCCGGCTGCCCGGCGACCCTGGTCATCAACCAGATGATTGTCGAACAGCTGCGCTCGAAAGGCGTCGACGCATTGCGCGTCGAACGACGGCTGTCGCCGCCCTGGACGACCGACTGGATTACCGATTCGGCACGCGACAAGCTGCGCGCATTCGGTATTGCCCCGCCGGTCGATGGCACCGCCGCGAGCGGTCAGCTGGCCAGTCGCGCGTCGCGCCTGGCCGGTGTGACAGGCCCGGCGATCGCCTGTCCGCGCTGCGAATCCACGAACACCGAAAAGATCAGCCAGTTTGGTTCCACCCCCTGCAAGGCGTCGTATCGCTGCAAGGACTGTCTGGAGCCCTTCGACTATTTCAAGTGCCTCTGAGCGCCAGAGCCTAACGGAAAGTTTTGCATGCCACGCTTTCATCCTCTCGAAGTTGTCGACGTGCGCCGCGATACGCGCGATGCCGTCGTTGTCACGCTCAATCTGCCGGCGGACAACGCCGAGGCCTTCGAATTCACCCAGGGCCAGTATCTGACCTTCCGTCGTGATTTCGACGGCGAAGAACTGCGCCGCTCCTATTCCATCTGTGCCGGAACCGACGAGGGCGTGCTGAAAGTCGGCATCAAGCGTGTCGATGGCGGCGCGTTCTCGACCTGGGCCAACGAACAGCTCAGCCGCGGCGACGTCATCGAAGCGATGCCGCCGATGGGCAAGTTCCATACGCCGCTTGAACCGACCGCCGAAAAACACTATCTCGGGTTCGCTGGCGGCTCGGGCATCACACCGCTGTTGTCGATCATCAAGACCGTGCTCGCGCGTGAGCCCAAATCCCAGTTCACGCTGCTCTACGCCAACCGCCAGATGACGTCGATCATGTTTCGCGAGGAGCTCGAAGACCTCAAGAACCTGCATCTCGGGCGCTTTTCGGTCATCCACGTGCTCACCAGCGAAGGCCAGGACATCGATCTGTTCTCGGGCCGGATCGACGCCGAGAAGATGGAGCAGCTCTTCAAGTACTGGATCGACGCCAACTCGGTGGATACCGCGTTCATCTGTGGCCCCGAACCGATGATGCTCACGATCGCCGATTCGCTCAAGCAGCACGGTCTGAGCGACGATCGAATCAAGTTCGAGCTGTTCGCCTCCTCGCAGCCGGGCCGGGCCAAGAAACCGGCCATTTCTCGCCAGGACGCACGGGCCGGGGCGACCTGCACGGTCTCGGTCACGCTCGATGGCACCACGCGTACGATCGAAATGCCCAATGACGGCACCGCGGTGCTCGACGGTGCGCTCGCCAGCGCCATGGACGCCCCGTATCCTGCAAGGCCGGCGTATGTTCGACCTGCCGGGCCAAGGTGCTCGAAGGCGAAGTCGAGATGCTGAACAACCAGGCGCTCGAGGACTATGAAGTCAAGGCCGGCTATGTGCTGACCTGCCAGAGCGTGCCGGTCACCGACACGGTGGTACTCAGCTATGACGAGTGAACCGTTCGATCAGACCATGCCGATCGAGGATTATCTGGCCCGCGGCGGCAAGCTGACCTCGCCGGACAACCCGCCGCCACGCTATCGCGGCGAGCTGCTCCGGCTGATGTCCTCCTTCGTGGACAGCGAGCTGGCCGGCTCGGCCGGGTTTGCCGATTCGATCAACTGGGCCCCCGGTATCAAGGAACGCATCGCAGCCAGCCGGATCGTGCTGGAAAAAGCCGACCACGCCGAGCGCGTGCTCGACCTCATGAGCGATTTCGGTACCGACAAGGCGCTCTACAACAAAGCCCACAACTGGTCGGCGCGCGCCAGCCGCGATGCCGATATCGACCCGGCGCGCCAGGGCGGGGACATGCGGCTGTCGGTCTTTCACTATCCGCTGGAAAACTGGACCGATGCCGTTGTCATGAACGTGCTCATGGGCCTGGCGACCGTGGTGCAGCTCGAAGAACTGCGCGAGTGCTCATACGCGCCGTTCGCCGATGTCGTACGCGCGGTGCTGCCGCGCGAGCAACGCCACATGGAGCTGGGCTTCGAGGGTCTTGATCGCATCGTTGCCAACAAAGCGGGCCGAGAGGAGGCCAAAGCCTGCGTGGCGTACTGGTATCCACGGGTCGCAGAAACCTTTGGTAGCGCCCAGTCGGAGCGCTTTACACGGCTGGCCCGGATGGGGCTGCGACATACAACCAACGAAGAACTGCGCGCCGCCTGGCAGAACCGGGCGCGCACCCATTTGTCGCGTCTGCAGCTGGCCTGACAACAACGCAAAAGCAGTCCGCACTCGGCGCCGGGCTCGATATTCAGGCGCGCACCCGCGCTGAAGACGAGGTCGATCGGCCGAGCCGAATATTCAGGGTGTCAAGACACCGACGACAAGAATCAGGAGCGTGTAATGCAATCCAGCAGCTATGTGCAGGGCCAGTGGGTCACCGGCGAAGGCGGCAAGACGGTATTGAACGCGGTGACCGGCGAACCCGTTGCCCGCGTATCCAGCGACGGCATCGATTTCGCCGCCATGCTCGACTATGCCCGGACCCAGGTCGGCCCGAAGCTGCGCGCATTGACGTTTCATCAGCGCGCGCTGCAGCTCAAGGCGCTCGCGCAGACGCTGATGGCCGACAAGGAGCGCTTCTACAAGCTCTCCACTGCGACCGGCGCCACGCGTACCGATTCCTGGGTGGATATCGACGGCGGTATCGGCACGCTGTTCACCTATGCCAGCAAGGGCCGGCGCGAGCTGCCCAACGCCACGTTCGCGCTCGACGGCAATCCCGAACCCATGTCGCGCCACGGCAGCTTCATCGGCCAGCATATCCATACCTCGCTGGAAGGCGTGGCCGTGCATATCAATGCATTCAACTTCCCCGTGTGGGGCATGCTGGAAAAATTCGCGGCCAACTACCTGGCCGGCCTGCCGGCCATCGTCAAACCGGCAACGCAGACGGCCTATGTCACTGAAGACGTGGTGCGCGCCATCGTCGATTCCGGGCTGATCGAAGAAGGCGCTCTGCAGCTGATCAGCGGCGGCGTAGGCGATCTGCTCGACCATGTGACCTGCCAGGATGTGGTCACCTTCACCGGTTCGGCGGCGACCGGTCGCAAATTGAAGCAGCATCCGGCGATCGTCGAGAACGCGACCCGCTTCTCCATGGAAGCCGATTCGCTCAACTTCCTCGCGCTCGGCCCCGACGCCGGTCCGGACACGCCCGAATTCAAGCTGGCCGTAAAAGAAGTCATGCGCGAGATGACGGTCAAGGCCGGCCAGAAATGTACGGCCATCCGGCGCGTGCTCGTGGCCCGTGATCACCAGCAGGCGTTCATCGATGCACTCTCGGAAAAGCTCGACAAGGTAGTGGTCGGCAACCCGGAGGCCGAAGGCGTGACCATGGGTGCGCTCGCCAGCCGCGATCAGGTCGAGGAAGTGCGCGCCCGCATTGCCGATCTGGCCGAGGGCGCCAAGATCGTCTACGGCGATCCGGCGCGCTGCGAGGTGGTCGATGCCGATGCCGACAAGGGCGCATTCGTCGCGCCGGTCGTGCTCTCGGCCGATGCGCCGTTCGAGCATACGGCGATTCATACGATCGAGGCCTTTGGCCCGGTCGCGACCGTCATGCCTTACGAAACCACCGAAGAGGCCGTGGCGCTTGCCCGTCTGGGGGGCGGCAGCCTGGTCGGCTCGATCGTGACCTACGACGCCGGCTTCGCCCAGGCGATGACGCTGGGCTGTGCGCCGTTCCATGGCCGTCTGCTCGTGCTCGATCGCGACTGTGCCAAGGAATCCACCGGCCACGGCTCGCCCATGCCCATGCTGGTACACGGCGGGCCGGGGCGTGCCGGCGGCGGCGAAGAGCTGGGCGGCATGCGTGCCGTGTTTCATTACATGCAGCGCAGTGCCCTGCAGGGCTCGCCCGACATGCTGGCGGATGTGATCGACCACTGGCTGCCGGGCGGCAAGCGCGTACAAACCGATCGCCACCCGTTCCAGAAGCATTTCGACGAACTCGAAATCGGCGACGCGATTCTCACCGATGCCCGCGAGGTCACCCTCGAGGATATCGAGCATTTCGCCAATTTCACCGGCGATACCTTCTATGCCCATATGGACGAGGACGCCGCCAAGGCGAACCCGTTCTTCGACGGGCGCGTGGCCCACGGTTACTACATCGTGTCGCTGGCAGCCGGCCTGTTCGTCGAGCCCAATCCGGGCCCGGTGCTGGCCAACTACGGTGTCGACAACCTGCGTTTCATGACGCCGGCCTATCCGGGGGATGCGCTCAGGGTGGCACTCACCTGCAAACACAAGACCAAGCGCGAGAACACCGAATACGGCGAAGTGCGCTGGGACGCCACCGTGACCAATCAGAACGACGAAGTCGTGGCCCAGTACGACGTGCTGACCATGGTCGCCACCACCGACTGGACGCCGGAGGCCGAAGAAACGGCCGCCGCTTAAGGAGATTCTCATGGCAGACGATTCCATCATCCTGAGCATCGATTCCGGCATTGCCCGAATCACGCTCAACCGCCCGAACAAGCTCAACAGCTTCAATGTGGCCATGCACGAAGCGCTCGCCGAAGCGCTCGACACGGTCGAAGCCGACGACTCGGTGCGCGTGCTGCTGCTCACCGGTGCTGGCAAGGGCTTTTGTGCCGGCCAGGATCTCGGCGATCGCGCGGTATCGACCGCCGGCGAAGCGCCCGATCTGGCCTATTCGGTCGAAACCTATTACGCACCGCTGGTGCGGCGCCTGCGTGCGTTGCCGCTGCCGGTGGTCTGTGGCGTCAACGGCGTGGCCGCGGGCGCGGGTGCGAATCTCGCGTTGGCCTGCGATCTGGTCGTGGCCCGGCGTTCGGCCAGGTTCATCGAGAGCTTCTGCAAGCTCGGTCTGATTCCGGATACCGGCGGCACCTATTTTCTGGCCCGCCGGATCGGCATGGCCCGAGCCATGGGCATTGCCATGCTCGGCGAACCCATCGATGCGCCGACCGCGGCCGACTGGGGCCTGATCTGGCGCTGTGTCGACGACGACGCCTTCGAGGCCGAAATCGACAAGCTCGTCGAGCATCTGTCGAAAGCGCCGACCCGGGGCCTGGCCCGAACGAAAGAACTGATGTACGCCGGCGCCAACAACAATCTCGATGCGCAGCTGGATGCCGAACGCGATGCCATGGGCGAGCTCGGCCGCAGTGCCGACTATGCCGAAGGCGTGGCTGCGTTCAGCGAAAAACGCACGCCCGAATTCAAAGGCCGCTGAAGAACGAAAACACCGGCGACGCTGCAACGAACATCAAAAAAAGCAGCGCGCCGCCCCGAACAGGCTCTTTCGGAAAGGAGACAAGGCAATGCAATCCAGCCAGAACGGCGCATCGGTCGCGCCCGTGGATACGGACGCCCAGGCGCTGGCCGAGCGCGTCGGCGAGGCGATGTTCGCCCGCGACGAGGCCTCGCGCATGCTCGGCATGCATATCGACGCCATGGCGCCGGGCTATGCCCGTGTGTCCATGCCGGTACGCGACGACATGGTCAACGGCCACAAGACCTGCCACGGCGGGCTGATCTTTTCGCTCGCCGACAGTGCGTTTGCCTTTGCCTGTAACAGCGGCAATCAGAACACGGTGGGCGCGGCTTGCAATGTCGACTACCTGCGCCCGGCGTTTGCCGGCGACGTACTCGTCGCCGAAGCCGAGCAGCGTTCGCGCTCGGGCCGAACCGGGGTTTACGACGTCACCGTTCGCAACCAGCACGACGAAACCGTCGTGCTGTTTCGTGGGCGGGCTCATCAGGTCCGCGGCGAAGTGCTCGAGGTCATGGCGTCCTAGCGCCAGGGCCACGGCGACGAACGATAAAACCCGCGCCAACCGAGCGGTTGGCGCGTTACTAAAACAAGACAAGCGCGCACGCGCGGCTTGTAGAAAACAGCAACGAGATGGAGGGAATGAACATGGCCGCACTGATGGAACCCGAGTCGTTTCTCGAGCCGATCGAGACCGCCAGCCGTGACGAACTGCAGGCCCTGCAGCTCGAACGGCTGAAATGGTCGCTGCAGCATGCCTACGACAACGTGCCGCGCTACAAGGCCAAGTTCGACGCGGCCGGCGTACACCCGAGCGATCTGGAAACGCTGGCCGACTTGGCGAAGTTTCCGTTCACCACCAAACAGGATCTGCGCGACGCCTATCCGTTCGATATGTTCGCGGTGCCGCGCGATCAGGTGTCGCGTATCCATGCCTCCAGCGGGACCACCGGCAAACCGACGGTGGTGGGCTATACGGCAAACGATATCGAAACCTGGGCCAATCTGGTCGCGCGGTCTATCCGTGCGGCCGGTGGCAAGCCGGGCGATATCGTGCATGTGGCCTACGGCTACGGCCTGTTTACCGGCGGTCTCGGCGCCCACTACGGCGCCGAAAAACTCGGCTGTACCGTGATCCCGATGTCGGGTGGCCAGACCGAAAAACAGGTGCAGCTGATCCGCGATTTCAAGCCGCGCATCATCATGGTCACGCCATCCTACATGCTCAACATCATCGAGGAATTCGAGCGCCAGGGCCTGGACCCGCGCGATTCCTCGCTGGAGATCGGCATCTTCGGCGCCGAGCCCTGGACCAATGCCATGCGCGAAGAGATCGAACGCCGCGCCGGTATCGACGCGGTGGATATCTACGGTCTATCGGAAGTCATGGGCCCTGGCGTGGCCAACGAATGCGTGGAGACCAAGGACGGGCCGGTAATCTGGGAGGATCATTTCTATCCCGAAATCATCGACCCCGAGACCGGCGAAGTGATGCCCGACGGCGAACCTGGCGAACTGGTATTCACCTCGCTCACCAAGGAGGCCTTGCCGATCGTGCGCTATCGCACCCGCGATCTCACGCGTTTGCTGGCACCGACCGCACGTTCCATGCGGCGTATCGACAAGATCACCGGCCGCTCGGACGACATGCTCATCATCCGCGGGGTGAATGTCTTCCCGACCCAGATCGAGGAGATCATCTGCAAGCAGAAAGGCCTGGCGCCGCACTATCTCATCGAGCTCACCCGCGAAGGCAATCTCGATCACGTGGCGCTCACCGTCGAGCGCGGTCACGACTTCGACGATCACAGCACCGAAGACGAAACGCTGAGCAATCTGCAGCAGCACATCAAGTCGTATATCGGCATCAGCACCAAGATCACGCTATCGGCTGTGGGTACGCTCGAGCGCTCGCTGGGCAAGGCCAAGCACGTGATCGACCGTCGCCTGCATCGCGGCTAGGCGCAGCGCATCGCTGCTTGCTGCTAGGGTGCCGGCCTTCGAGCCGGCGCCTTTTTTAGCTTTGCGCGTTGCCGGCTCGCCATACGCTCGGCGCCTGGCCGAAGCGATCCTTGAAGGCATGGCTGAAGCGCGCGCTGTCGCCAAAACCGTGGGCAAGCGCGATATCGGTGATTGACTGCTGACCCGCCGGGTCGCGCGCCAGCGCGGTACGGGCATGCTGTAGGCGCGTTTCGCTGATCAGCCGGGCCGGCGTCGTGCCGTGGCGCCCCAGCAACCCGTAAAGCGTGCGTCGTGATACACACAACGCACTCGCCAGGCGCTCGGGGGTGAGATCGCTGCTGGCCAGATGCGTCGCGATGTAGTGGCGGGCACGCTGGATACGCTGTGCGTCCAGATCGGCCTCGTCGGGCTCGGCGGCACGCGCGAAGGTCGCAGCCAGCATCGCGCCCACGCCTTGCATGACGTCGCCAATGCCCGGGTCGTGGGCTTGCGGTCGCGAGCGTGCCAATCCGGTAATCGCACCGAGGGCGGCCTGCATGGTCGGTACGTCGGTAAGCTCCGTTGCGCTCACGCGTTCGGCGTATCGCGGCAGGCGGCTGTCGACATCGTAGGGAATCAGCAGAACTGCCAGACGTGCGCCGTCGCTGACGCGGAGCCTGTAGGGACGCGTGGTATCGCACAGCGCCGCACGGCCCGCATCCAGATGTACCGAGCGACGGTCCTGGCTGAGTTCCATCGTCCCGGCGAGTTGCCACAAAACCTTCAGGTAACCGGCATTGGCCCGTCGCGCCAATTGTGGCGTGCGCGAGACATCCGAGGCGGCAGTACCGATATGAGTCAGTGTGCACTCGCCCAGCTGGCAGCTATTGGCCTGCGCGTGAAACGCCGCCGCCGTCCGGCTGGTCATTTGCAGCGGCGGAAAGTGTGCGTTGACATAGTCTTGCCAGCCGCCGAGATCGGAAAAGCGGCTCGCATTGGATACATGCGGTCGGTGTTGCGGATATGGCATGTGATTCAACGGTCTCCAGCCCGTGACGCCCGATTGATTCGGGTCGAATTAGGTTGCAATGCGCGTGCCAGACTCGTTCGGCGCGCTGCAACGCTTTTATTCGTGTTTACGCCGTTGTCTGCGCACTGTCAAAGACCCCGGCAGGGCGCCTGGCTTGCTGCACACAGCGACAAGTCGATATGCACGTAGCAACATGCGTGGCGAGGTCAGCCAGCGCAGGCTCGACCAAACATACAACCGGCGACTGCGGCCATCGATCACGTTTGTCGCGAGCGTGAGGCCGCCGGCTTTTACTGTTCGAGGAGAAGGCGTGAATCAGGCATATCAACACTTCATAGCAGGTCAGGCGGTCGACGCCTCCGATAGTGCGACGATGACGCTGCCCGACCCGGCCACCGGCGAAACGCTGGCGACATCGGCCGCGGGTACGGCCGACGACGCCACTCGAGCAATCGAGGCGGCCTATGCACAGCTCAAGGGCGGCGAGTGGTCGCAGATGAGCGGCGCGGCGCGCGGGCTGTGCCTGCACCGGCTGGCCGACCTGGTCGAGCGCGATGCCGACCAGATGGCGGACATGGATGCCAATGCCATCGGCCGCCCGCCGGCAGAACCGCGCATGCTCGATCTGCCCAATGCTATTGCCACCCTGCGTCATGCCGCCGGCTGGGCCGACAAGCTCGAAGGCCGCACGATCCCCACGGCGGGCTATATGGGCCAGCCCACGCTGTCCTACACCGAGCGTCTGCCGGTGGGTGTGGTCGCGGCCATCGTGCCGTGGAACACGCCGTTGATGATTACCTGCTGGAAGCTCGCCGCGTTGCTGGCTGCCGGCTGCACGACGGTGATCAAACCGGCGGAACAGACACCGATGTCGGCACTGCATCTGGCAAAGCTCTGTCAGGAAGCGGGCATTCCCGACGGCGTGGTCAATGTGGTGACCGGTCATGGTGCAACGCTGGGGCCGGTGCTGTGTGAACACCCGCATGTGGCCAAGGTGACCTTTACCGGGAGCCCGGAAACGGGCGCCACAATCCAGCGCCTGGCTGCGCCGTTGTTCAAGCATGTTGCGCTCGAACTGGGTGGCAAGAGCCCGCAGATCGTGTTCGACGATGCCGATCTCGAAGCTGCCGTGGGTGGCTGCGCGATGGGACTGTTCTTCAACCAGGGCCAGGTTTGTGCCGCCGGTACGCGCATTCTCGTGCACGAAGACGTGGCCGATGCCTTCAGCCAGAAACTCGCCGATGCCGCGCGCAGCATTCAGGTGGGCGACCCCGGCAAGGAAGGCACCCAAATGGGCGCGGTGGCCAGCCAGGGCCAGTACGACAAGATCAACGACTATATCCGGCGCGGTAGCGACGAGGGCGCAAAGCTGCTTGCCGGTGGGCCGTCCGACAATGCGAACGCGGGCTGGTATGTCCGTCCTACCGTATTCGTCGAAGCGAACAACGACATGAGCATTGCGCGCGATGAGATCTTCGGCCCGGTTGGCACGGTGATGACCTTTCGTGACGAGGCCGAAGCGATCACGATTGCCAACGATACGCGCTATGGCCTCGCTGCGACGGTATGGACGGCAGATGTGGCCCGCGCCCATCGTGTGGCGCGACAGGTCGAGGCTGGCGCGATCGGCATCAACGCCTGGGCGCCGATCGATCCGCAGCTGCCCTGGGGCGGATTCAAGGAGAGCGGGCTGGGCCGCGAATGCGGCCTGGCAGGCGTGCTGGCATACACCGAAGAGAAGGTCACCACTGTCATGCTCGGCTGATCGAAACCGACTCAAGGTGCGATACGCGCCTGCATAAGCCAATACAACCAATAAATGAGGAGAGGCTATGCGTACAGTTCTACGGTCGGCGGGCGCCGCGCTTGCCCTGGCCGGCGTATGCCTGGTCGGCTCGGCCACTGCGGCAGCGCCGAGCGCTGAGACAATCTATCTGAATGGCCGCATTCATACACAGGATAGCGAGCGCTCGATCGCCAACGCCGTAGCCATCGCCGAGGGACGCTTCATTGCGGTGGGCGAAGAGGAGACGGTGCGAGCTCATGCAGATGACAGCACGCGCATCATCGATCTGCACGGCAAGACTGTAGTGCCCGGCATTGTCGACGGGCACGGTCACTACGTACGCGGCTTCAAGCGGCAACTGTTCAGCTGTGACTTTCCCAGCAGCGCCGAACCCGACGAGATAACCGAGCGGGTGAAGCAATGCGTAGCCGATGCGAAACCGGGCGAGTGGGTTGTCGGCGGCGCATGGGCCTCGGCGTACGCCGACTCCGGCAAGATCGACAGGACCCGACTCGACGCGGTATCGCCCGACAACCCGGTTTATCTGCTCGACGACACTGGCCATAACGGTTATGTGAACTCGAAAGCGCTGAAAGCGGCCGGGTTCACCAAAAAACGAGCGGCCGAGATGGCCGCCATACAGACCGACGCCGATGGCGAACCCAACGGCATTCTGTTTGAAGAAGCGGCCGGCGAGCTCACCCAGGCGATACCGCCGATGAGCGATGCGAAGTATCAGCAAACCGTGCGGCGGTCGGTCAACGAGGCCAATCGTTTTGGTATCACCACGTTCGTCGAAGCCCGTACTGATCGGCCCACCGTGCGTGCTTACCACGATGTCGACCAGAAGGATGGCTTGCATGCCCGCGTGGCGACTTTTCTCCAGTACGACACCGACTTCAACGAAACAGCTGCCGAACAGCGCAAGACGCTTGCCGATCGAGCGCAGTACCGCTCGAACAATGTCTATCCCGACTTTGCCAAGCTCTACCTCGACGGCGTGCCACCTGCGCTGACGGCGTCATTGCTCGAACCCTATGAAGCAGGAGTGCTCGAGGCAAAAGGTCAGCCTGCCGACTATAAAGGCGAGTTGCGCATGAAGCCGGACGCCATCACCCAGGATGCGATCGAGCTCGCCCGGCAGGGCGTGACGGTCAAAATGCATGCGACCGGCGATGGCTCGGTGCGCGCCGCGCTCGATGCATTCGAAGCGGCGCGCAAAGCCAACCCTGAGGGCGAGCTGCACCATTCGATTGCCCATGCAAGCGTGGTTGCACCGGCCGATCTGAAGCGTTTTGCCGAACTCGATGTCGCGGCCGATGTGGCCCCGCCGTTGTGGATTCGCGGGCCTTACAGCTCGGCCATGCGCAACGCGATCGGCCATCGCTATGACAAGACCCCGCCCACGAAAGCGCTGCTCGACGCGGGTGCGGTGATTGCTTATGGCTCGGATTGGCCTTCGATATCGAGCTCCATCAATCCCTGGCCGCATCTGGCTTCGATGGTCGAACGCGAGATCGGTCCCGAGGAGAGCATTTCGTTGCAAGCGGCCGTGGACACGATGACTCGCGGCGCGGCGTACACGCTGAATTTGTCTGACGAGATCGGCTCGATCGAGGCAGGTAAATCGGCTGATCTGGTCGTGCTCGACCGTGACATTTTCGATATTCCGAATGCCGAAATCGCCGATACCAAAGCGCTCAGGACCGTGTTCCGCGGCAAGACTGTTTACGAGGCGCAATCGCCCTGACTGATCGCTCGGCGCGCGCCGAGCGTGCGCTGAGATTCGTTCATGAAGTTGGATGGCCGGGTGCCGCAATGCGGCGTGCAGCCGTAAGAGCTGGATAAAAAAACGGGCACATCGCGCCCAGTCGCGTGATCAGCTCAGGTAGCAAAAAGAATAAAAAATCGAGGAGAAAAAAGCGATGTCGAAATTTTCGGCAGCGGCAATGCTCGTTCTGGCATCGTCGCTTGGATATACCGTCACCGTCCATGCCGCGTCCACGCCAGCGGCGGTTGATGCAGAGCGGTTGCAATCGGCGGCGCAGGAGCCGGCGAACTGGATGACCCACGGCGGCACTTATCAGGAACAGCGATTCAGTCGTCTCGATCAGATTGATCAGGACAATGTCGATGAGTTGGGTCTGGCCTGGTCGTACCGCCTCGATATCGACCGGGGCGTGGAAGCTACGCCGATCGTGGTTGACGGCGTCATGTATACCACCGGCGCGTTCAGCGTCGTCTATGCCTTCGATGCCAAGACGGGCGAATTACTCTGGAAATACGACCCGGAAGTGGCAAGGACCGCCGCGCGCGACGGTTGTTGCGGGCCGGTTAACCGCGGGGTCGCGGTCTGGAAGGGCAAGGTGTTTGTCGGCGCATTCGATGGCCGCCTGATCGCCCTCGATGCCGATACCGGCAACGAGGTCTGGAGCGTGAATACGCTCATCGACGAGGAGCGTAGCCAGACCATTACCGGCGCGCCGCGCGTGGTTAAAGGTCGGGTGATTATCGGCAACGGCGGCGCCGAAATGGGTGTGCGCGGTTATATCACCGCTTACGACGCCGATACGGGCAAACAGGCCTGGCGTTTTTTCACGGTGCCCGGCGATCCGTCCAAGCCGGCCGAGAGCGAAGCCATGGAAATGGCGCGCAAGACCTGGTTCGGGGACAAGTACTGGAAACAGGGCGGTGGCGGCACGGTCTGGGACTCGATGGCCTACGACCCCGAGCTGGACCTGCTTTATATCGGCGTCGGTAACGCCAGTCTCTGGAATCGCCAGGTGCGTAGCGAAGGCAAGGGCGACAACCTGTTCGTCGCCTCGATCGTGGCGATTCGTCCGGAAACCGGCGAATACGTTTGGCATTACCAGCAGACACCCGGCGACCAATGGGATTTCACCTCGACCCAGACAATCACGCTGGCCGATCTGAAAATCGACGGCAAGACGCGCCAGGTGCT
Organism: Salinisphaera shabanensis E1L3A; assembly: GCF_000215955.2. GTDB lineage: Bacteria > Pseudomonadota > Gammaproteobacteria > Nevskiales > Salinisphaeraceae > Salinisphaera > Salinisphaera shabanensis. The sequence goes on along the minus strand of NZ_AFNV02000034.1, from coordinate 8,962 downwards.
CATGCAGGCGCCCAAAAACGGTTTCTACTACGTGCTCGACCGGACCAACGGTGAACTGATCTCGGCCGAGAAATATGTGCCGGTCACCTGGGCCAAGCGTATCGACATGAAAACCGGTCGGCCGGTGGTCGACCTCGACAAGGCCGACTGGACGAAGGGACCGAAGCTGATGATGCCGGGCCCGCTGGGCGGGCATAACTGGATGCCGATGTCGTTCAACCCGCAAACCGGGCTGGTTTATATTCCCGCCCAGATCGCGCCGGCGCTGCTCGAGCCTGACAACGAGGCGACCTGGCAAGGTCGTGGCACCCTGCAGCTCGGCACGAAGCCGCCCGCCTTGCCCGAAGACGCCGAAGCACGCGCCCAGGTCGTGGACATGTATCGCGGCAAGCTGCTGGCTTGGGATCCGGTCGCCCAGCGCGAGGTCTGGAGCCAGGACTACCCGACCATCTGGAACGGCGGCACCTTGTCGACTGCCGGCGGACTCGTTTTTCAGGGCACGGCAAACGGCGAAGTACGCGCGTACGCCGCCGATGACGGTGAACTGCTCTGGCGCTCACCTGCGAATACCGGCGTGATGGCCGGCCCCGTAACCTACGCCGTGGATGGAGAGCAGTACGTGACCTTCATGGTCGGCTGGGGTGGCATTTTCCCAACCGGTTTCGGCGGGCTGGCTGACAACACGCGGGTCGAACCGCGGGCCCGCGTGCTCACCTACAAGCTGGGCGGCACGGCCACGCTGCCCGACGAGCCCAAGCGTAAGCTGACGATCGCTGCCAGTATCCCGCCGCTGGATGCTGACGAAAAAACAATCGCCAAAGGCCGTGATCTGTTCAATATGCACTGCGGTGCCTGCCATGGTTTCAGCGCCTACAGCGGCGGCGTCGTGCCCAATCTGCGCAACATGGCTCCGCAAACGCATAACGATTTCCTGCATATCGTTGCGGGCGGCGCGTTGATTGGAAACGGGATGCCCTCGTTCGCCGATCGCCTGTCGAAGGACCAGATCAATGCGATCCATCAGTACCTGATCAAGCGACAACACGATCTGGCTGATGAGATGAGCGCGAACGACTCATAGGGTATTAGTGCCGCCATCAGGGCGCGCGTTCTGATGCGCGTAAGGCGATTCACGGGCCGGTTTTCTTGTGAAGACCGGCCCGTTTTTCATGCTGTGAAGTCGTCAACGGCTCGACGGCGGCGTCGGGCGGTATGGCCCGCACGGGCTATCACAGCTGGAAATAAGCATGCCTTGATGCACGTCACGACAAACCGAATTGCACCGGCGGACATGCGGCTACTGCACGCGTCGGCGCAGTCTTGATGAATCGCTGTAACAGGCGAGAGGACGTATCGGGGGGGGGCGCCGCTCGGGGCGGCGAACGCACCGGCTTATTCGATCGGCGCGGCGTTCCCAGGCGCTACGACCGTTCGCATCGAACAGCTCAAGCGAGGAACGACTATGAACAAACGACTGTTTCGTGCCGGTGGTGTTGCCGCGATGGCGGCGCTGGCCTGGAGTGCCAGTGCGTGGTCGCAGCTGCCGCCCGACGAAATCGGCACGGTGACGCTCGATAAGCCGGGCCCGCATCGCGCCTACATCATCGATACCCAGTTCGATAACGCCACCACCGGCAAGGTGGTGGTCGTTGACCCTGAAGAAAAGAAAATGCTGGGCATGATTCCGACCGGCTATCTCGCGCCGTCGGTGTTATCCCACGATGATAGCCGGCTTTATTCGGCCGATACGTTCTGGTCACGCGGCGTACGTGGCGAGCGCACCGATGTGCTCACGGCCTGGGATACGCAGACGCTGGAATCGGAATGGGAAGTCGAGATTCCCAAAAAGCGCGCCAATATCCTCATGGAACGCAACATGCTGACCATGAGCGGCGATGATCGCTTCGTCTATATCTACAACTTCACGCCGTCGACTTCGGTGACGGTGGTCGATACCAAGAACCAGAGCGTCGCCAGCGAGATCGATATCGCCGGCTGCGTGCTCAACTACCCGATCGGCAAGCGCGCGTTCGGCTCGGTTTGTGGCGATGGTACGTTCCAGCGCGTCAAACTCGACGATAGCGGTCATGAAGTCTCACGCGTACGCACGCAGTTCTTCGACCCGAACGAAACCGCGATGAACGAACGCGCCGCGCGTAACGGCGATATGTATTACTTCACCACGCTCGACGGCGTGATTCAGCCGATCGATGTATCGGGTGAGACGCCGAAAACAGGCAAACGCTGGTCGTTGTTCACGGATGCCCAGCGTGAAGCGGGCTGGGGCGTGGGCGGCTGGCAGCTGATGACCATCTCGCCGGCGCTCAACCAGCTGTATGTGCTGGTGCACAAGGATCACGGCGATCGCAACTGGGAAGACCCCAGCGATACCATCTGGGCGTTCGATCTCGATACCCACGAGAAGGTTGGCGAGCTCAAGACCGAAAACTATGTCTGGAGCATGAATGCCACATCCGACGACGCGCCGTTGCTGCTGGGTGTGAACATCGACGGCGGTCTCGATGTGTTCGATCTGACCAAGATGGAATACATGCATACCGTGGATGGCATCAGTGCGATACCGGCACTGGTGCTCAGCAGCCACTAGGGGGCGAGATGATTCACCCGATTGTTGCTGTGTCCTGTTCGCTGGTGCTGGCGGTGATTCTGTTTACCGGCGCCAGCCATAAGTTGCGTGCGCCGCATCGCTTTGCGCGTCAGATTGATGACTATGCGCTGCTCTCCGGTACGGCGGTCGCGATGGCCGCGCGGGCGCTGCCCATAGTCGAGATCGTGATCGCGGTGGCACTGCTCGTGCCCGGCTTGCGGGCCTGGGCGGCTGCCGCTGCGGCGCTGTTACTCGCGCTGTATACCGGGGCGATTTCGATCAACCTCTGGCGCGGGCGTCGCGATATCGATTGTGGCTGCAGCGGGCCCGGTCTCGAGCGGCCGTTGTCGAGCGCGCTGCTGGTACGCAACGGCGTGTTGATTGTTATGGCCGTGCTGGCGGCCCTGCCTGTGGGAGCGATTGCGCTACACGGATTCGGCCTGTTTCTGATCGGCGCCAGTGTGGCGGCCGTTCTCATTCTTTACACCGCGACTGAAGGGCTGCTGAGCAATCAGCCGCGCTTGAAGTCGCTCTCCGGGAGATAGTCATGGATGTCGCTGTGTTATCCCAGATTCTGCTCTGGATCGTGGTCGTCGCCTTGGCCTTCGTGGTCATGGCATTGGTGCGTCAGGTGGGTGTCTTGCACTCGCGTATTGCACCCGCGGGCGCGCTCATGCTCGACAAGGGCGTAGCGGTGAACAGCCCCGCGCCGCAGGTCACCGCCATGGATCGCCATGAGCGGCCGGTGAACGTCGGTTACAAGGGCGAAAAAGGCCAGCTGCTGTTCTTCATGTCGCCCACCTGTCCGATCTGCAAGTCGCTGTTGCCGAGTCTGCGCTCGCTGGCGCGCAGCTATCGTCGCGATCTGGACGTGGTCTATGTCAGTGACGGCGACGCCGCATCGCAGCAGACGCTGGTGCGTGAGCACGGTCTTGAAGATGCGACCTATGTCGTCGGGCCCGAAATCGGAATGACCTACCAGATCGGCAAACTGCCTTATGCCGTGCTCATCGACGCCGACGGCGTGCTGCGTGCCAAGGGGCTGGTCAACAATCGCGAACACCTCGAAAGCCTGTTCGAAGCCCAGTCCATGGGCGTGGGCTCGCTACAGGAATACATGCACGGCCAAAAGCGTGCAGCGCACTAATCACCGGGGGACACCATGAAATTTCTAGATCGTTTCTTCGAGCGCTCGACCCGTCACGTCGCGTATTCGACTTCGCGCCGTAATGCGTTGGTACGCTTCGGGTCCTGGGTCGTCGTGGGCAGTGCACTGCCGTTGATCCTGCCGGTGGACCGCAGCAGCGGTAATGCGCACGCGGCCGAGCCGGGTACACCCGGCGATCCGGGCGACCCGCAAAGCTGTGACTATTGGCGCTACTGCTCGGTCGACGGCTTTCTGTGTACCTGTTGCGGCGGCACGATCAATGCCTGCCCGCCGGGCACCGATGTATCCGAAGTCACCTGGGTCGGCACTTGCCACAACCCGGCCGACGGTCGCGACTATGTCATTGCCTACAACGATTGCTGCGGCAAGCAGGCCTGCGGCCAGTGCGCTTGTAATCGCAACGACAGTGAGCAGCCGCTCTATCGGCCGTTCAACAACAACGACATCAACTGGTGTCTGGGCGCCGAGCACCTGACCTATAACTGCACGATCGCCACCATTCGGGACGTGGCCAGCTAAGCGATGCAAGTTCGCCTGCTCACAGCTGCGGCGGTACTGGGCTGCGCGAGCCTGCTCGGGGGCGGGCTCGCGTCAGCCCAAAGCCTGCCGGGCCCCGACAATAGACCGGCGCCCGGCAACGAAGTGCCGGCATTGACACCGCGCCAGGCTGGCTATCGGCCGCAGGTGAATTACCAGCTCCAATGTTCGGGCTGTCATCGGGTCGATGGCGAGGGCTCCCGTAAGAACGATGTGCCGCGGATGAAGGATTTCGTGGGTCATTTTCTTGAAGTTGAAGGGGGCCGCGAGTTTCTTGTTCGCGTACCGGGGGTCTCGTTGTCCGGTTTTACCGATGCGCAATTGGCGGCGTTGATGAACTGGATGCTCACCAGCGATATCGCTGGCGACAGCACGCCAACGGATTTTCAGCCGTATAGCGCGACCGAAGTCGCAGCCCTGCGAGCGAAGCCGCTGGAACAGATCGACGCCACGCGCGATGTGTTGCTGCAGCGCATGCGCGACCAGCAGATTGCTGTTCGCGACGGTCTTGAGGACCGGCCCTAGAAAGCCGGCCCGGCCATGTGAGGTCAGCTATCAAACCGGGCGCTGTAGCGCCCATCATCCAAGGGGGATTCATGAAGACATCAAGCAGCCGGCGCGTGGCTCGAATTGCGCTTGCCGGAACAGCGTTGCTGGGCTCGGTCCAGGCCGGCGCTTATACCTTGTACGAAAGCGATGACACGCTACTCAACTTTGACTTCGAAGCGGCCGTGGGCGTGTTCAACAGTCAGAAGGCCTATAACCAGGTTCTCATCGAAGAAGACGCCAGCCCGACCTGGCAGGAAGGCTATGCCAAGTACGGCCTGAGTGCGGCGCAGTCGCTCGATGGGGCAGGCAGCGTATACGGCGCCTTCAATCTGCTGAGTTCTGCCACCCGCGGCGACGGCGATGCCGGCGGCTTTTCCACCGGCAAGGAAGAAGACACCCAGGTCGAAGATGCCTATATTGGCTGGACCTCGGGCGATCTGGTGCCGTGGCTGGGTGAAGACGGCATCGACCTGTCTTTTGGTAGCCAGAGTTTCACCATTGGCGATGGCTTTCTCATCAACGGCGACTCGTTGAACTTCGGTGAGGGGTTCCAACCGCTCGCCGATGCCGGCATCGCACCCAACGGGCTCAGCCGTGGCGGCGCCTACTGGCTGGCAGCACGCAAGGCATTCGACAAGACCGCCATCTTGCGTTTAGGCGGCGAGACCGGTTTTCATTTCGATGGTTTCTGGCTGGAGTCCGACAACAAGGCCCAGGCTGAAATGGAACTGGCCGGCGCCAATCTGGAGTATCGCAGCGAGGCCTACGGCACCGTCGGCGTGACTTATCTCGAGGGCCTGGACGTCGACGACGAATCGGCCGAATTCCTCGGCTATCAGCATCGCGACGGCCAGAAGACGGTGGCCGTTCGTGCCAATGGCAGTCTCGGGGTCGAGAATCTGTTCCTGTCGGGCGAGTATGTCGACCAGGACAACGGCGACGATTACCTCGGCGACGGCGATGATCATGCCTGGTACGGCGAAGCCGGCTGGACCTTTGCCGACATGCCGTGGTCACCGAAGCTGAGCTATCGCTTCTCGAGCTTCTCGGGCGGCTTCGACCCGTTGTTCTTCGGCTTTAATCGCGGCTACGGCACCTGGTTCCAGGGTGAGGTCGCGGCCAACTATGCCGGACCATTCAACAGCGATACCGATGTACACCACGTCGGCCTAACGCTTGCGCCCTCGGACACTGTTGAGCTGGGGGCGCTGTTCTTCCAGTTCGACAATGCAGGCGACGGTTTCCTGGATGGCAACGAGTTCGACCTCTATGCCCAGTGGGTCGTCAACGAGCATCTCGTGATCAGCCCGTTGGTCGGCTTTTATAGCGCCGACAACTCGGCGGCTGAAGGCGGCACACAACTCGGCGATGACGATACCAACATCTATTCGCAGGTCATCGCGATCGTCAGCTTTTAGCGACAGCATGCCCGGCGGCCGATGGGTCGCCGGGCATGCCAGGCACCGGGCCTAGTCGGTTCGGTTGCCCATGGAGCCGGGCGGCGGCGGTACGTCGTCCGGTACGAAGAAATCGGGCCAGAGTTCCTTGGTTGGGTCCACGGCGTACTGGTCGAAGTTGTCGACGCCGTTTTCATGCAACAGCACATCGTCCATACAGAAACGACCGGTGAAATCGCGGCTGTTTCGGGTGAGGATGATGTGGGCCGCGTCGGCCATGATTTCCGGCTTGCGACAATGCGCCATCATCTCTTCGCCGCCGATGAGATTGATCGCCGCGGTGGCGATGCCGGTACGCGGCCAGAGCGCGTTGAAGGCAATGCCTTCCTCGGCAAACTCCTCGGCCATGCCGAGTACGCACAGGCTCATGCCGTACTTGGCGATCGAGTAGGCCACATGCGGGCCGAACCATTTCGGTTTCATGTCCAGGGGCGGCGAGAGCATGAGCACATGCGGGTTCTCGGCCTTTTTCAAGTACGGAATACATTTCTGGCTGACCAGATAACTGCCGCGTGCGTTGATCTGATTCATCAGATCGTAGCGTTTCATCGGCGTTTCTTCGGTGCCGGTCAGCGAGATCGCACTGGCGTTGTTCACGCAGATATCGATACCGCCGAAGTGCTCAGCAGTCTGTTTGACCGCGGCGTCCACCTGATCTTCTTCACGAATATCGCAGACGATCGGTAGCGCCTTGCCACCGGCTGCCTCGATTTCCTCGGCTGCCGTGTAGATCGTCCCCGGCAGCTTGGGGTGCGGCGTATCGGTCTTGGCGGCAATGGCGACATTCGCGCCGTCGGCGGCCGCACGCAGGGCGATCGCCAGACCGATGCCGCGCGAGGCGCCGGAGATGAAAAGCGTCTTGTTCGCGAGCGTCGTCATGCGTTCAACCTCTTGAGCAGGTAATGGGTTTGTCAGAGTAGCTCAGTCGAGGCGGTGTCGTCAGTTCTGCCGGCGATTACGCGGTTGTTGTAACGCCTATGCGCAGCGGCCTACACCGAAAGTCTTAGCCGTATGGTGCCGCAGTATCGGAATTGAATTCAGTTTAATTATATTAAAATATTTTTATAATCAGCAAGATATTATTAATATTGGCCAACTTAGTCTTTGCCAAATATAAATTGAATTCATTATTCGATTCGCCTGCGCTGCAATTCAGGTCATCGCTGCCCGATTGCCGAGCGCCGTAATAAGAGCGGGGCATGCCAATTCTGTCGGGCACGATGATCGAAGAACTACGCGAGCGCGTGGCCGGCAAGGTCGGCTGCGCGCGACGATTGAAACCGTGGTGTGGAGGAGCATTGCGTGAGTTATAGAAGCGGCCGTCATTTTTTACAGATTCCGGGGCCGACCAACGTGCCCGATCGCGTACTGCACGCGATGTCGTATCCGACCATCGATCACCGAGGGCCGGATTTCCAGGCGCTCGGCGCCGACGTGCTCGAACGCATTCGGCCGATCTTCGGCACCACCAATCCGGTCATTATTTTTCCCGGCTTCGGGTACCGGAGCGTGGGAAGCGGCGCTGGTGAATACGCTTTCGCCGGGCGACCAGGTGCTCATGTTTGAAACCGGGCATTTCGCCACGCTCTGGCGCAACATGGCGCAGCGGCTGGGTTTCGAGCCGGAGCTCATCGAAAGCGATTGGCGTCGCGGCGCCGATCCGGCGGCGATGGAGAAACGCCTGGCCGAGGACACGAACCACGAGATCAAGGCAGTCGCCGTGGTGCACAACGAAACCTCTACCGGCGTAACCAGCCGGGTGGCCGAGGTGCGTAAAGCCATCGATAACGCCGATCACCCGGCGCTGCTGCTGGTCGACACCATTTCCTCGCTCGGCTCGATCCGTTATGAACACGACGCCTGGGGCGTGGACGTCACGGTCTCCGGCTCGCAGAAAGGGTTGATGCTGCCGCCGGGACTGAGCTTCAACGCCGTGTCCGACAAGGCACTCGAAGCGGCCAAGGCTTCGAGCCAGCCGCGCTCCTACTGGGACTGGGAGGACATGATGGGGCCGAACGATTCCGGCTTCTTCCCGTACACGCCGGCCACCAATCTGCTCTACGGGCTGCGCGAAGCCATCGACATGCTCGAGGAAGAAGGGCTCGATAATGTTTTCGCGCGCCATGATCGCCATGCCGAGGCCACGCGACGCGCGGTCAAGGCCTGGGGCTTCGATATCGTGTGCATGAATCCCGACGAGTATTCGAGTGCGCTCACGGCGGTGATGGTGCCCGATTCGGTCGATCCGGACGCGTTGCGCCGGATTATTCTCGACGATTTCGATATGTCCCTGGGCGCCGGGCTATCCAAGCTCAAGGGCAAGGCATTTCGTATCGGCCATCTCGGCGACTTCAACGACCTCACGCTCGCGGGCACGCTCAGCGGCGTTGAGATGGGCCTTCAGCGCGCCGGCATCGATTACCAACCGGGTGGCGTGCAGGCCGCTCTGAATTATCTGGCCGAGACCGCGGGCAGCGCGGCGTAGGTGGCCTGAACAACAAATACCAGTTCCATAATCGGCCCTGCCTGGCGAATTCATGAGGGGATTCGGGGTCGCTCGCCGTCGGGTGCCAGACAAATAAAATAAAAGGAGGAGAGCATGATCAGAAAATTTCTGACGTTAGGGCGTGTTGCCGTTTCGCG
>NZ_AFNV02000035.1 GCF_000215955.2 Salinisphaera shabanensis E1L3A | reverse complement strand
AGGAGGAGCGGATCCATCTCATCCACCTACCCGAACCGCTTGAAGCGGCGTAGATCGGTTGAGGCCAACGGGCCGTAAGCGGGCGTGGCGCGGGCGCTCGTCTTGGTGTCTGCTAAGCGGATGATAGTGACGAGAAGGCGATCGAAAAAATGCCATAATCGAATCATGACGGCCTCCAGCGATCATAACCTCCGGGATATTGGTGCGTATCTCGCGCAGCAGCCAGGTATGCGGCTGGGACTGGTTTTCGGCTCTATGGCCTGCGGCCGGGCGACCGCAAGTAGCGATCTTGACCTGGCAGTACTCGCAGATCAGCCGCTGGATAGCGTACGCCGTAGCGCGATAGTAAGCGATTTAAGTCAACGTTTCGGTCGGCCTGTCGATTTGGTCGATCTGGCAAACGCAGGAGTGCCAAGCCTGCGCAGCGCGCTCTTGGGCGGCAAGGTGGTATACGCGGCCGATGACGACGTGTACCCGGCCCAAATTACACGGATGCTGTTCGACAGCGCGGATTTTTTACCGTATCGGGAACGCATTTTGAAGGCGCGGCGAGACGCATGGCTGGGCTGATCTTGAGCGAAAAGCTCGAATCGTTGCGGCGCTGCGTGGCTCGCATCGAAGAAAAACGCGCGCCGAGCGCCGAGGCTCTGTTATCCGATCCTGATCGGCAGGATATTCTGGCGCTGAATATTATGCGCGCCGTACAGATATGCGTGGATATGGCGGCGCATGTCTTTGCTCGCCACGATGAGCCTGCGCCAGCGACGATGGGCGAAGCGTTCGATGGCCTGCAACGCCTCGGTTTGATCGACGCCGCGTTATGTCGCAGCCTCAAGGCAGCCGTCGGTTTTCGAAATGTCGCAGTCCATAGCTATCAGCAGATCGACTGGGAAATCGTGCACGCCATTGCGTGGAATCAGATTGGCGATTTTCGCAGCTTCGCCAGAGCGATACGAAGCTATAGCGAAACAGGCGAATAATAGTCTGGAAGCCGCAGGCCGTAAGTCGACACGAAAGGGCACGGTGGCCGTCTGAAACTGTGCGGCTGTGCATGGGAGCGGTGGCTCCGTTCCTTGTTGGATGACGCTTTGCTAATCCAACCTCCCCGAGCTGATCGCCCAGCACGAGAACGAGATTGCGAATGCCAGGCATTGGTTTGAGCCCTTTTGATGAAGCAACCAGCGGTAAGCGGTGGTTTGTCGCGCTACGCGACGGGCGCCGAGTCGGATGAGCGCCATGCGCTCGAGTTCAGGCGCACGCGGAGCAGAATTGGCAAGCCGATCCGGCCGTGCGGCTTCGAACCGTGCTTTTGGTTCGATTGGGTGGCTCGGGCAGAATAAGGCGTTGGCCGTCAAACGAAGGCCCTACCCACCTGCGACATCGGAGAAGTGCGCGCGTGCAGACCAACGACGACTCAGCCGGTATGGCTCAAGCCGCGGCCATGCTCGCTGCGGCACAGCGAGTGCTCGTGATAACCGGCGCCGGCATGTCGGCAGACTCGGGTCTGCCCACTTATCGCGGCGTGGGCGGTTTGTACGATCGCGAACTCACCGCAGACGGCATCTCGATCGAACAGGCGCTTTCCGGCGACATGTTCAAGCGCGATCCCGCCGTTTCCTGGAAATATATCGCCGAGATCGAACGCGCCTGTCGCGGCGCGCTGCCCAACGACGGTCACCGTGCGCTTGCAGCGATGGCGTCGCGCTTTGAACGTTTTTGCGTGCTGACACAGAACGTGGATGGTTTTCATCAAAGTGCCGGCAGTCGCGATGTCATCGAAATGCACGGCGCCATTCATCGTCTCAAATGCACGCGCTGTCACTGGCACGCCACCGTCGAAAACTACACGCGGTTGGATACGCTGCCCCCGTGTTGTCCGGACTGCTCCAGCGTGGTTCGACCCGATGTGGTGCTATTCGGCGAAATGCTGCCCGACCGTGCCTTGCTCCAGTACGAGCAGGCGCTGGGCGAGGGGTTCGATCTGGTCATGGTGGTGGGTACGAGCGCGGTGTTCCCTTATATCGCCGCGCCCGTTCAGCGAGCCGCCATGCAAAGACGTGCGACGATGGAAATCAATCCGCAACGTACCGATATTTCCGAATACTGTGATGTCTGTCTGCAAGCGACCGCCGCCGATACGCTCGTCGCGCTAGCAGGGGCAATGTAGGCCAAGGTTTAGCGGGGGCTATAACGGCGCGCGTATCGCGTCGCGATTAAGACAAGGAAACAACATGACGCAAAGCAAGAGCTCGAACATCGTCTGGCATGAAGGCACCGTCGGTCGCAAACATCGGGAGCTGCTCAATCAGCATCGCGGTTTTACGATTTGGTTCACCGGCCTGTCCGGTTCGGGTAAATCCACGCTCTCCGTGGCGCTCGAAGAGCGGCTATACCAGATGGGCTGTCGAACCTATCGACTGGACGGTGACAACGTGCGTACCGGTCTGAACCGGGATCTTGCGTTCAGCCCGGAAGACCGTATCGAGAATATTCGGCGAATCGGCGAAGTGGCCAAGCTGTTTCGGGATGCGGGGCTGATCAATCTCACCGCATTCATCTCGCCGTACCGACAGGACCGCGACATGGCGCGTAATCTTTCGCAGCGCGCCGACAACGATTTCCTGGAAGTATTCGTGGACGCGCCGCTGGACGTGTGCGAACAGCGCGATCCCAAAGGCCTCTACAAAAAAGCGCGCGCTGGCAGCATTCCGAACTTCACTGGCATCAGTGCGCCGTACGAAGCGCCGGAATATCCGGAAATCCATATCCGGACCGACGAAACCAGCATAGAACAGGGCGTAGACCAGATCGTGGCCTACCTGATCGAACACGGCTATATCGAAGCCGGCCTCGCCGACACCGCGCGCGCTACATAGCGCCGTAGGTTGGGTTAGCGCAGCGTAACCCAACAAAGAACGAAGCCCGGCGCCGATTCCAACCGGCAAAGCCTCGATAGGCCACAACGCCGGCCCCATGTTGGCTTACGGCCTTCGGCCTAAGCCAACCTACGCGGCCAACGCAAACGAAGACGGTCAACGCCGTCAGGTATCATCTGACACATCGGCTCGCCAATAATCTGTCGTTGTAAATAACGCGAACCGGGAGAGCGCATGCGTCTGACCGATGACCAGAGAAACGCGATCCGCGAAGAAGTAGCGCGGGTATTCGGACCGGACGCCCGCGTTCGGTTGTTCGGCTCGCGCGTGGATGACGCGGCACGCGGCGGAGATATTGACCTGCACATCGAAAGCGAGGGCGACGCGGCCGATCTGCTTGACCAGGAGTTGCGGCTTCACGCGCATTTGCTACGGCGTCTGGGCGAACGGCGGATCGATATCGTTGTTCACGACGGCCGTAGCCCATTACGCGCGATCGACGTGCAAGCACAGCAAACCGGTGTCGCGTTGTGAGCCTAGGCCGTTTAACGCAACTTATCTCACTGGTCGACAAGGAAGACTATCACTTGGCCGGCGTGCGCAAACGCCTGTTCAGCAATGACTGTTCCGTGGATACATCGCGCTTGCAGCACCTGCTGGCTGACGACATCGGAATCGATCGTCTCGAATCGTTCGGCGCCAAATTCGGACGCATGCAAGACACGGTGGTCGACAAATTAATTCCCGCCGTTTTGATAGCTGCGGGTGAACCCGTGGCGGCAGCGATCGATAATCTGGCTCGCATGGAGCGGCTCGAATTGATTGCATCGGCCGATGAATGGCTACAAATGCGTGGGCTGCGAAACCGCTTGGTCCACGAATACATAGACCGGCCTGCAGATCTGGCACCCGCACTCGAGCGTGCCTGTCGGTTCAGCGAACGCATGCATGCCGACTACGCGTGTATTAGACGATACGCCGTCGGTCGACTGGGCGCCGAGGTGCCCAGCAGCGGTTTGCGCAATCCCGATAGCCCGTAGGTTGATTATTGAAGCGTGATCCAACAAAGCGCGAAGCCGCCGTGCCGGCTCGAGTCCGTATGTTTCAAACTGCCAACGCGCCGGTTCCACGCGAACCCCAAACCGGAACAACGCCCACAGCCATGAACCGCGCAAAAAACCAACCAACACGATCCTCTACCCGACCCGCCCGAAACTTTTTCACCCACTGGCCGATACCCACGCCGCGTTCATATCCGCCTGCCGGCGCCTCGTGCTAGGCTTCGCGCCAATCAAAATCCGCTGCAATCGATCAACCGAATGTTTTCTCCCATGACGCGATCGCTCTTTCTAAGCTTGCTTTTATTCGCTCTTGCCGGCTGTGCGCTCGGCCCAGGGCGGGGTGGGCCCAAAGTCGACGTGATTAGCGAAAGCCAGTATTGCGGCACTACGTCGCAAGATTCCAATGCGCTGTATTTCGCCAATGCGAACGCGTTTGGTAACTGGATCGATTATCGACGCATCGGAGAGTTTCAGCCCGGCATGGCCTCGCCCGACGGGGTGATCGTGGTGGAAATGGGGCAGCGCCCAACGGGTGGTTACTCCGTGGCACTGGACAAAAGCCGGACCGCGATAGAGAACGATACCCTGACGATCGGCATGGAATGGAAAGCCCCGCGTCTGGACGCGGCCGTCAGCCAGGCGCTTATCGCCTCATGCGTAGCCATTCGCCCGCCGGCCGGCGAATACGATACGGTGCGTGTGGTTGACCAGCTGGGTAATCTGAGAGGCGAAGCGCGCATCGGACGTTAACGCTTGCACGTACGGCCCTGGTCGACGCGAGCTTTACCACTGAGCGTATGTGGCACCGGCCGCGGCCAGGGCGCTATTCGCGCTACCGTATTTGACGCCAACCCATCGGAACCGATCGAGTATGCAAATTCAGAGTGTTCTTTGTGTGTGCACGGGCAATATCTGTCGTAGCCCGCTCGCTGAAGGCCTCATCCAGCGCGATGCGCCCACAATGAAGGTTGCCTCTGCCGGCATCGGCGCCGTGGTTGGCGGCAAAATGCCCGTGCCTGCCGCCGCGATCGCAGAGCGCGAAGGGCTGGCGCTGGATGCACACCGGGGCCAGCAAGTTACGCGCCCCATGCTCCAATCGTTCGAGCTCGTTCTGGTTATGGAAGCCGCGCAGAAAGACTGGTTGTGCACGCAATTCCCCGAAAGCCGCGGCCGCATATTCCTGGCATCGCATTGGACCGGCGGCGAAGACATCATCGACCCCTATCGTCTAAGTGACGACATTTTCGAAAGCGCCTATGCCGAGATCGACAAGGGTGTGGCGCAGTGGCTGGCACGTTTGCAGCCGGCAGGAACCGGCAAACACGGCACCGGCTAGAGCGGTACACAAGTAGTCTTCATCGCCAGTCATAATTAAAGATGCCGAATTTTTGGGGTTTGAATACCAGAGATCGCGTAAACTGGCTCCGCTGGGGTATGAGCCAACGCGTGCGCGCTGTCGGCCCGATAACGAAATTTAGGGGAATGAGCATGGCGAACTTGGGTCAAGGGGGCGCGCAACGGCGCGCACGTCATGGTGTGCCGCGCTGCGCGATCGCGGGGCTGCTGATGAGCGGCTTGTTTGGCATTAGTGGTTGTGCGCTGCCCGGCTATAGCTCCGACGCCATGGACAGCGGCAGCTGGTACGACTTCGGCGGCAACGACAACGCCGCCACGTACGACGAAGAGCTGTCCAAGCAGGAAATCGACTACGAGCCGCGCGTGCTGCAGATCACGCCGTGGCTCATTCGTCATCAGCAGGAAAAGGCCGCGACCCAAACCCTTGGCGAAGCGCAACAGCGTGTGTCCGCAGCGCCATCAGAAGTCACGAACTACACCATCGGCCCGGGCGATGTATTGCAGGTCATCGTCTTCGGTCACCCGGAACTCACGAACCCGGCCGGCGTCACGAACAACGAAGGTATCCAGGGCCAGCTCGTTAGCGCCGACGGCAATATCTATTACCCTTATGTCGGCGAAGTGAACGTCGAAGGCATGACCCTCAAGGAGTTGCGTCAACGTATTGCCAAGGGGCTCTCGCAGTATATTCGCGAGCCACAGGTGGACGTACGCGTACGCGAATACCGCAGCCAACGAATCTATATCTCCGGCGATATCGCCAAGCCCTGTACCGTGCCATTTACCGACGTTACCATCACCGTGCTGGAAGCGCTCGACCAGTGCGATTCGCTCGCCAGTAAAGAAGGCGGCGGCGTAGGCGTGCAGAACGTCATTCTTATTCGCGATGGTGAATCAACGCCCCTGGATCTAAATCAGATATATTCCAGTGGTCGGCCGGTGCCGCTACGTCCGGGTGATCGACTGCTCATCGACGACAGCGCCAACCGCATATTCATGGTGGGCGAATTCAGCGAGCAGACAGCCTTGCCATATTCCACTGGCGGCATGTCGCTTAGCGACGCAATTGCCGATGCTGGCGGTGTGAGCCTCGGTAGTGCTGATACCAGCGCGATTTATGTCATCCGCGGTTTTGTCGACAGTCAGCCCACGCGCGACGGTGGCGTGCAAACCGTGCTGCGGCCGAACGTGTACAAGCTGGACGCGAGCAATGTGAGCGGTCTGTTGCTCGCCAACCAGTTCAAACTGCAACCGCGCGATGTGGTATTCGCCGCGCCCGCGAACTTTGTGAATTTCAACCGCGCCCTGGCGCTCATCACGCCCTCGCTCGATCTGCTGTTCCGCAGCTATCTGATTTACGACCGCTACGACCGCCGTCGCGACTAATTTAACGGGTATTTGATTTTGGCTACTGCAGACGCGCAAGACGCAAGTCAGCGAAAGGACGACGACGAAAAAGAGATCGATCTACGTGAATATATCGGCATCGTCCTCGACGGTTGGCCCTGGATCGCCGCGTTCGCCGTACTGGGCCTGCTGATTGCAACGTACTTCGCCTGGAAGACGCCACCGGTCTACCAGGCCACGTCACTCATGCGCGTCGAGCAAAGCCAGAACATGGCGCCGCAGGCGTTCATGGAACAGCAGATTGCCGGCGCCAGTTCCAACCTCAAGGCCGTGAGCGCTGAGGCCGCGGTCATCCGGTCGCGCTCAGTGGTAGGCGATGCGGTAGACGATCTGCATTTGCGTGTGCGTGCCGCGCCCGATTATGTCCCGGTGATTGGTGAGCCCATCGCGCGTTTTGTGACGGCCAACTTTAAACGTGGTTTCGATATACCGTTTGCCACTGGTTATGCTTGGGGCAACGAATCGGTCAACGTCACGCGTATCGAGATGCCCGAGGCCGTCAATTCGGCATCGTTCCAACTCGTAGCGAATGGCGATGATCAGTTCACGCTGTACAACACCGAAGGTGAGCGTGTACTGCAGGGGCAAGTGGGCACCACTGCCTCGGGCCAGGCACCCGGCGTCGGCCCGGTCAAGATATTTGTGGAAACGCTGCAAGCCCGAGCCGGCACCCATTTCACTGTCAGCTACGTGCCGCGCCCGGCGGCGATCGGCAGCCTTCAATCCAAATTGACCATCGTCGAACAGCCGCAAGGCTCCGGCCTGCTTAACCTCACATTGTTAGGTGGCTCGCCGGCGGAAGCCGAGCGTCAGCTGGACGCTGTTATGACCTCCTACATTCAGCAGAACGTGGAAAAGCAGTCGGAACAAGCCCAGCGCCGCCTGGACTTTCTGAAGCATCAGCTGCCCGAGCTCAAGGAAGAGCGTGACATCGCAGAAAATAAGCTGCGCGAGTACCAGACCGAAAGCGGTACGCTGGATTTGAGTGCCGAAGCCAACTCGGTATTCCAACGCCTGACCAATATCGATCAGCAGATCGCGCAAACCGAGTTGCAGCGCCAGGAACTGTTGCAGGAATATACTCAGCAAGCTCCGCAGGTGCAGGCTGCGAACGAAAAGCGGGCTAGCCTCGTCCGTCAGCGCAACGAGTTACAAGAACAGCTCAAAACCTTGCCTCAGGCAGAGTCGAAGCTCTTGCAGTTTCGTCGCGACGTGGAGGTCAACAACCAGCTCTATACACAGTTGTTGAATACGTCGCAGGGGCTGGAAATCACTAAAGCCGGCATAACCGGCGTATCCCATATCGTCGATAGTGCTTACGCTAGCGCCGGCAAAATAGCTCCAAATCGCGGGTCGTGGCTGCTAATAGGAGTGCTCGCAGGAACAATTATCGCTGTTCTTTTGGTGCTGATGCGTGCGCTCCTTCGGGTCACGGTCGACGACCCGAACGAGGTCGAGTCCAAATTCGGTTTGCCGCTATACGCGACCGTGCCTTTTTCCGCTTGGGAGATGACTGGTAAGAAGCGTAAACGAGAGATGAATTTGCTCGCCGTCAACCGGCCGGATGACCCAACCGTTGAGAGCATTCGTAGTCTGCGTACAAGCCTGCAATTTGCAATGATAGAAGGCGATACCAAGTACATCGCCATTACGGGCCCTACGCCAGGTTGCGGTAAGAGTTTTATCGCTGCCAATACTGCGGCGCTAATCGCACAAACCGGCTCCCGTGTGCTGCTCGTCGATGCGGATCTGCGTCGAGGCCAGTTGTTCCGTGCGTTCGGCTTGGAGCAAGGCCCAGGCTTCTCAGAAGTGTTGTCCGGCGACGCTTCAGTCGAAACTGCGGTTCAGGCGTCGGGCGTGGAAAATCTCGATGTGCTTACTACAGGCAAGCGTCCACCAAACCCGGCCGAGCTGTTGATATCACGCCGATTCAACCAGATGAAAGCGGGGCTGGAATCGCGCTACGACTATGTGCTGTATGACTTGCCGCCCATTCTTAACGTGACCGATGCCAGCATCGTAGCAAACAATGTTGCTGCCACTTTCCTGGTGGTTCGTAGCGAACATAGCACCGGCCACGAGGTGGACCAGGCGATTCGTCGAATGAACCGCGACGACCTCAAGCTGACTGGTGCAATTTTTAATGGATTGCGTGTCGATCGGCGACGGTACGGCTATGGCAAGTACGGCTACTACGCTTATAAGTACTAACGGCATCCAGAGTTAGCAGGGACAGTTAGGGCCGTGGATTAGATGGGTCTAACTGCTTTGTACCCATTCGACCAAATCGACCCAAGGCCTAATGTTTCGACCCATCAGCCAAATGCTTGCCCTATTTTCCCCTGCGGAGCGCCTGCGTTTCATTGGAGTGCTTGCAGCTATGCTGTTTATGGGTATCCTGCAGATGGCTGGCGTTGGTGTGATCCTGCCGTTCGTCTCGCTTTTGTCGGACCCAACCAAAATCCAGGATAATGCTGTCCTTGAATGGCTCTATGGGGCCCTGGGATTTGCCTCTACCGATAGCTTTCTTATTTTTATCGGTAGCATCCTGCTTTTCGTGCTGGTTGCGAGCAACGCGGTGACAGCGCTTACGATTTGGCTAATGACACGTTTTAGCTGGAGCGTTCAAAAGCGTATTTCAACGCGCTTGTTAAATGGTTACTTGCATCAACCTTACGAAACGTTTTTGAATCGCAACTCTGCCGATACAGGGAAAAACATTCTTATAGAATCGCAGCAGTTCGCCAACGGTGTTCTGATGCCGGCTTTAAAGTCGCTTGCTTTTGGTATCACTGCGACGATGATAGTTGGATTTTTGTTCTGGTTAGAGCCAATTTTAGCGATGGTCGTCACGCTGATTTTTGGCTTGGCATACCTCTTGGTTTACCTCACGGTCCGGCGTGCTTTACTACGCATAGGGCGCGCTCGTATGTCCGCGAATACAAAGCGCTTTCAAGCTGTGAGCGAGGCTTTTGGTAGCGTTAAGGAAGTCAAGGTCATGGGTAGGGAGGCGCATTTCTTGCAGCGCTACGAGCCTGCTGCTGGCGTTTTCGCTCAATCGATGGCTACAAGTCAAGTGCTCGGCCAAGTTCCGCGTTATGCAATTGAGGGGCTGGGCTTTGGCGTTGTAATGGGGTCAATGCTTTTTCTTTTAGCGAGTGGTAACGGCTTACAGTCAGCGTTGCCACTGGCTAGTGCGTTTGTGGTGGCTGGTTATCGTCTTCTGCCTGCCCTGCAAAACGTCTATCAAGGCTTCGCTCAGTGGCGTTTTAATCAGTCCGTTTTAGATACCTTGCAAAAAGACCTTGCCGCGCACGAGCCGCCCGCTCAAGCTGGTAAGACAGAGGGGGCAGAGCGCTTTGAAGTAAAGGCTGAAGGCAGTCAAGGTCGTCAAAAAGCGCTTCTTTTTGAAAAGGCTATTGAGTTGCGAGGCGTTACTTATAGCTATCCGATGGCTGACGCACCGTCGCTGGACAACGTATCGTTGACTATTCCCCGGAATAGCTTTGTTGCGCTTACAGGTGCGACAGGCGCGGGTAAAACCACGCTTGCCGATATTATTCTCGGTCTGCTCGATCCGAGCTCTGGGGAACTCGTGGTTGACGGAACGGTTGTGACTCCGCTAAACCGCGCCGAGTGGCAAAGTCAACTGGGTTATGTACCACAGGATATTTACCTTACCGACAGTACTATCGGAAGTAACATTGCGTACGGCTTGGCGGAGGGGGACATCGACCTACGCGCTGTTGAACGCGCGGCCCGAATTGCGAATATTCATGACTTCATTCTCGACAAGTTGCCGAATGGCTACGATACGGTGGTAGGAGAACGAGGCGTACGTCTGTCTGGCGGCCAGCGACAGCGTATCGGTATCGCCCGCGCTCTATATCACGACCCCGCCATCATCGTGCTCGATGAAGCAACCTCAGCGCTAGATAATGAGACGGAGCGACGTATTGTCGACGAGCTTGACGCGATGCGCGGGGGGCGCACCCTCATCGTTATAGCGCATCGGCTGACTACGGTGCAGAAGTGTCACGAGGTTTTCGTCTTGGATAACGGCCGTATTGCCGCGAGCGGCCCTTATTCGCAACTCGTGGCGCAAAGCACTGAATTCCGCAAACTTGCTCAGGCAGACTTAAGCGCTGATGGCCAGTAGAAGCCCGATTGCGAAATATACTCGCCTCAAGCGATTGTGGCATGGGGCCGCATTATTTGAGCCGGCCTGCCACTTGCGAAAGCTATGCGTTTATAGAGCACTTCAACGGTCGCATATTGCACTCAGGCCAGCTCGCCAGAGCGTAATTACTGCAAGTACGAACAAAGATATCGCTGGCGATGGCCGAACAGCGAGGCTCTCGCGTAGTAATTATCCGATCGAGAGAGCTTTATCCTAGAACGAGCCTTAATAAAGAACGGCTCTGAAGATATGACTAAAGGGATTAGCGACGGTCCCAGAAGGTTTGATATGTGTGGCTCACGACCCCGACTTAACGCCATGGTGGTGCTGAATGAAAAATGATCTATTACACGTGATTGGCGAAGGTGGTTCGAATCATGATGGTAGGCTAGAGCATGCTTGTACGCTAACTGCAATTGCGCAAAGCGCCGGGTGCGACTCGGCGAAATTTCAATACATCGTTCCAAGTAAGCTTTACACGTCGAAATTCGTTAAGTACCCAAGTGGCGAAAAACTCGACAACCCGGTCCTTGCTCGGCGAGAGAGTGAGCTGCTTAGTTGGAATGATGTGGTTGAGCTCGACCGATTTGGTAAGAATATCGGTATCCCGGTGACGTGGTCGGTATTCGACTGTGAAAGTGCTGAAAAAATAGCGCAACTCAACCCGCCATATCTGAAGATCGCCTCGACCGACTCCAATAATTTGCGTTTGATAGACTGCGCTTCGCAGCTTGGTCTGCCTGTTATCGTCTCAACAGGGATGACGAACCTAAGCGAAATAAGAACCGTTATCGACCTTTTCGGCCGTCGAGGAAACCTTGATCAACTGACGATGTTGCACTGCGTTTCGTTATACCCGTGCGGTCTTGATAAGTCGCAGCTGGGTGCGCTCGAATCGTTTCGGGAGCTGAATGTCGATTATGGGTATTCCGATCATACGTCAGAAGCGTTTTCGTCCGCGATGGCCGTAGGATTGGGCGCCCGCGTTCTCGAGAAGCATTTTACCTTTGATAAGCATCGCCCCGGCTTCGACCATAGGTACGCCCTGAGCCCTGAACAGCTCCATGACTATGTGGCCGTTGTACGTGGAGCAAAAAGC
This sequence comes from Salinisphaera shabanensis E1L3A, assembly GCF_000215955.2. Taxonomy (GTDB): domain Bacteria; phylum Pseudomonadota; class Gammaproteobacteria; order Nevskiales; family Salinisphaeraceae; genus Salinisphaera; species Salinisphaera shabanensis. The sequence continues at coordinate 19,979 of NZ_AFNV02000035.1, read as the reverse complement.
GCAATGCACTTCGACCGGACAAGTCGGTTAAGCGCAGAAATGCAGACCGCTGTAAGAGCTAGGCGCGGACTATATGCCCGTAGAGATTTGGAGGTCGGCACTGAGTTGCAACCATCCGACGTAGAGATCGTAAGGCCAAGCGGGCCGTTGGCTGCATCGGAAATGGACCTTGTTGTGGGAATGCGCGTCGAAGAGAAGATTTTTGCGCACCAGGCGATCGATAAAACCGAAACCGGCTTGACGCCGGATCGCGAAAACAGCTGGCAGCCTTCCCATGAGTTTTGGGTGTCGGAGATGCGGTCCAAAGGTATGGTGGCCGATGAGGACTAGGATCGGTGTAGTCATCTTAGCGAGGATGTCGTCGTCACGATTTCCGGGAAAGGTTATTGCGCCTCTTGGGGGGATCCCGGTGTTAGAAATTTTGACGCGCCGCCTTCTCCAAGGTGGCTTCACGGGCGAAGAAATTGTGGTTGCGACGAGCGAGCACCCAAGCGATGACGCGCTGGCTGAGTTTTGTGCGAAAAAGTATATCAACTGCTATCGCGGCGACTTGAAAAACGTCTTAGAACGTTTTGTAAACGCATCTCGTTTTTATGATTTTGATTTCTCTTTCCGCGTAAATGCTGATAGCCCGTTTGTGTCCGTAGCGCTTCTGAAACATGCTATGAAAGAGTGCGAAGACCAGCCGTCCGTCGATGTTATTACGAACGTACGTCGGCGCTTCTGGCCTTATGGAATCGCTTGTGAGCTTATAAATATTCGCTCAGCCGAGCGTCTTCTGGCGACCGTTCCTGAAATGCGCGACGGTCAACCGACTGGGTATCGCGAACACATTACATCGGCGTTTTATGCATCGCACGAAGATTTTAACGTTGTAGACTTAATACCTAGTGATAATGTGTCCGATTTTACGCAATCGCCAGCACTTACGGTTGATGAGCCGGAGGATGTGGTGCGGCTAGAAAGGCTGCTAGCTCAGTGCAACAGCGATCCATTGACATTCACATACGAAAATTTGGTTTAGGGGCGGTAGTCAACCATATGATCACGATTTTTTGCATACAGCCCAAGGGCTTTAATGTCGGCAACGCGGCAATTAATTTAGCGATGAAGCGGATGGCCTATGAGCAATTTGGTCGTCTTGTAAATCTCGTTAGCATTCCAGCGACGCCAAAATATGACGGGGGCAGCCTTTACGGTCTATCGCGTAATACGATTCATCAAATTAACCGCATGGCGGACGGCGTAATAATTGGTGGGGGCAATCTTTTTGAAAATGACGAGTTGTTCATAGACAAGAATGCTTTGCGCTCGCTAATGCCGCCCATGATGATCTTTAGCGTTTCAAGAGGCCGCATATACAACCGGTTCGGGGACTTGGCGGATCGTACGGACGTAATACCGGACGATAACCTCAAGGCTGTATGTCAGCGCGCCGATTACGTGCTTGCACGCGACGCAGCAACGATGTCGTATCTGAGTAGTCTCAATATTGAGCATGCGCTCGAAGGTGGCTGCCCCACTGTCCAGCTTTGCAAGCTTTCGTCTGAACTGCCCCCGTTGCCCGCCGGTGAGGACGTCGGCGCATTGGTGTCAATACGCAGCCCGAGTTTGATGAATATTCCGATTCGTCTGCAGAGTACAATCCCGGGTTTGGTTCGTGACTTGGTGGAGACGCTGCGCCACAGGGGGTATAGGCGGGTTCGTTTGGTATGTCATGACCCTAGAGATCTTGAGTTCGCGAACTCGTTCCCAGGAGTGGACGCGGTATATACGTCGGACGTCCGCGAGTATCTTAGTTTGCTGGCGGCCGCCGAGTTGGCAGTTTCCTTTAGGCTCCACGCCACATTGCCGTGTTTCAGTTTTGGGGTTCCGGCCGTAAATATTAGCTACGACGAGCGAGCGAAATCGCTTCTTGAAACGATTGGTTTATCGGACTGGGATATAGATCTGGTTGAGAGCGATTCAGTGGTCGAAGACGTCACGAATCGATTGGACAACATTGAGGTTTTATCTGAGAGCGTGCAAAAAGCACGCGATAGCGATTGGAACGGTACTGTTCGTACGATGGTGCACTCGATGAGCGACTTTGCAACCGATGTAGCCAATTACGCGCGAACAGGAAAATACTGAATCGATGCGAAGTGCGTATCACGCTGATTTTTATGATGTCTGTTTCGTTTGTCGGGCCTCGATTGATCACGGGTTCGGACATCTCATGCGGTGCGCCGCCGTTGCCGAGGTATTAAGCGAGTCCCTTAACACGGCTTTTGTGCTTTACGGCGACGAAAGCGCGTTCGAGGAGTTTGTAGCGCTTTCAATCGGTAGCGCTACCGCAATATTGAAGCCTATCGCGGAAGCTAATTACGAGCCGACGGTGAAGTGTGGTATTGCGGTTTACGATACGCTCGAGCTAGAGAGATTTTGTGGGGTGGCGTGCGCCAATTACAGCATTTCCCTTAGCCCCCTTGAAGTCGATGACGACTCCAGTTTGCCTATTGATGAGGTCATCCTTCGGGCCCGCCCGCCGCTTACGGGTGGCAGCGGCGTAACCGTTACTGCAGGTATCGAATATGCAATCATTTCGGCGTCCGTCAAGAGCGAAGAAAATAAAACTGAAGCGGGCTTTATAGAGTCCAAATGGCCTGTCAAAAGACCCGTTTGTATCGCGCTTAGCGCGGCCCGAGCACATCCTGAGATAGCGGGTTTCTGGGACATGTTTGATAGCTTTGCGTCTGACCGTAGCTTTGCGCAATCGTTTCTTGTACCGAGTGGCGCGGTGTCGGCGGCCTCTCAAAACATCAGGGCTTATGGTTTCGACGAATTGGCCAGTGCAGCGGTATGTTCAAAGCTCGCTGTGACGCGGACCGGCATCACCGCCTACGAATTGGCGTATTTAGGCATCCCGAGTATTTATTGGGTGTCCGATGATCGTTATTCGTGGCTAGTAAACGATCTTGTCAACTGCGGCTTCGGGGTGGCGGTGACCGGTGGCGCTCGCAATTTGCTGGATTCGCTGAATGATGAAAAGTTCTTAGCGAATGTCGAGCAAACGACGCGAAATACCACCCGATCAGTCGATGGTTTGGGAGCGGAACGGATCGCGGATGTTATTAAAGTCCGTTTATCGGCAATACGCGATTGAAAATGGAGCGCTTGGAGTGACGTTGGCCGGTTGGTCGCGGGCCCCGGCTAAGGGACGCATGATTTGAGATGTTCGCTACAAAAGGCACCTGGAAAAGAATTGGCTCTGGGGGGGGGGCGGGTTTCGTCTCCTGACCCTAGAAAGTGTTGATAAGCAAATGGGTATGCCAGTCTGGCTTCGTGCTGTGGGTGGAGTGCTTTAGTTTCTGGTGCAAACCATTTGCAAATTGTTTAGTGAGGTCCCACTGGTTATCGGCGCTGTGCAGCTAGCCTGATTATGACTGGGCGCGCGTGAGTCGCTTGGGCGTCGCGTCGAGTGCCGGCGTAGCACGCCTAGTGCGTTGGCCCTTTCCGGGTGATGCTCCGGTGTCGTCCTCCGAGTCGTAATAAGCCACTTGGTAGGCAGCGTCAGGGCGCAACGCCTCTACGGGGCGGTTGCGCTAGGCCTCTGCCGTTCGGGGCCCGGTTTCCGGGTCCTCGGTCGGAGTGATCGCAGGTTAACCTATCATCGTTGGGGCACATAGATGCTGGCACTTGCAGATCAGCAAGATAAGTTCGGTGGTCTGCCGCGATCAAGCCAAAGGTCCGGGCGAGTGGCTTATACGTGCTTCACCCAGTCGTTATCGTTAGCCAACACATGGGGCCTGGTTGTACTGGGCGGTTGGACGTTTACACCTAAATCGGAGCAATTCGCTCGAAAGCTATTGTGCCGATAACTTTGAGTTACTATGAGCAGCCTTGTTGATTGCCGCCTCGCGCTTATTGGGCGGGTGGAGGAACTCTCGCGAGCATTCGCCCATCTTGTTAAGCGATGCGAGTCCGAGATAGCGGAGACCGAGGAGTTTCTGACCTCCTTTTATACGCCTGTGGTTTCGTTACTGCTTTCTGCTTCGGACAGTGTAGCCGGCGCACCAGTGCCTAAATCACTGCGGGAACTGGCTAGCCAGAGAAAAGCTGTAAATTACAGCACGGATCAAGTCAAAGTACTCATAGCGGATTCGCAACTTGACTATGTCCAATCAAACGAGCCGAATCGCTATGAGTGGTTGGTTCAAAAAATTCTGGGATTGAATGCCTCAAGCATAGAGTTTGGTAAGACCGACTATGAGTTGATAGAAACCGATACGCAACTGCGCGAGAAGCTTAAAGCCAATTGCAGCGCGGAGCGCAATTCGATCGAGCTCGAAAGCTTAATTGATGGAATCCCCACTTCATGTCTGGAGGGGCTTAACACCAACCGTTATGCGTATTTGAGTCGTTATCAGAGCCCCCTCGTATTGCTTCTCGACGCCAGAGTTTCTCTAGATGAGGATTATCTATACTACGTCTGTTCCTCAAAATGTGGCGGTGCCACCGTTATTGGTCAGCCTCATGGCGCTTACTACGTGCAAACGAAGCTGCCGTCTGCTTTTGAGGCGACGGAACAGCTTTTATCAGATAAGTTCGTAGAGCCAGATTGGGGAGGTAACGTTTCCGCCGACGGTGCTCTTCCAAACCTAAGGGCGTCGAAGAATAAGTTTCTTTCCGGCAAGAACCGCTTGTTGCGCCCCAGACGAAAATGCTGTTCTGTATTGTTCGTTTTTCCTCTGCTGCGGAATGCGGATAACAGGTTGCTTGATAGATTTAGTATTCCGACCGCGATCAATCAGATCGTTCGAAGGTTGAGCCCGGGAGATCCGTTGCCTGGTGCCATCACGTTAAAATTTCATCCTTTAGAGAGTGGGGATGCTGTGGAGGCGATTATTGCCGCAGTATCAGCCGTTTTGCCTTGTGAAGTGGAAGACGGCTCTGGCCTCGAACTGAAATCCGTTATGCCGCGTTATCGGGATATAATTTTTATGAGCCCGTTCATGACGGCTATGCTTGAGATAGGCGTGCTAGGAAAACGCTTCCTGGTGCTCGTGCCATCACCGCCTTCTCTGGACGAGAAGTACTTGCGATTTCTGCGTCATCGTAGCGAGAAAAGCTATCTTGTCGAGTTAAAGCATGGTGAGACGAGTGAGGTTTTCAAGATGAACTCGAGTGCGATTTCGAAAGCGTACCGTGCCAGCTGGTTTTATCCCATGCTATGGGCGAGGCACGTCCGAAAAATCATTAATAGTCGTGCCTGATCGAACCCTGACTCTACGGTTACCGAATATTTCATGCGTAAGAGGTCTGTGCGCCATCAATATTAATTATCCAGGGTCGGTGGGGCAGCTTCGTATGCCTGTGAATAGATAGACGACTCCATGATGAATAACGGGTCTTCAATTGGGTCTGCCTGGGCTCTGGGTTTAGGCGTCGTTATAATGTCTTAGGCTGGCAAAACGCTCTCCTAAGGCCCATTGATTACGGCTCATGGACGTTCCTTGTCCGCTCAAAACTTGTTTTTTATAGCGAAACCTCCGAGGTTTGGCCAGTTAGTTCTGTTCATGCCCTGTTCTGTTTTAGCTAAACAGAATAGCGTTTTCCTTCGTGCATAATCGTTTTTGAGATGTCCTATGCTGCAAAATTTCGGTTTTGTAGTGTTCAATAATTCTTGGGCAGTCTTTGCCGTGGCGATGTTGAATGAATCGAAAGATTATCGCCGCACGACGGGTTCTACTCGTTTCGTTTTGCTGAATACACTTCCAATTGATTGGCCGCCAGTTCATTGGCCATGGCAATTCAATACTAGGGGCTATCATTAATTTTTTATTTATCACGGCGGACCAGAGTAGTCGCGGCGGCACAGAGCGCGCGGTCTCGAACTTGGCGATTATGCTGGACGAGATCGGCGGTCATCAGATTAACGTGTTGAGCATCCGCGGCGGCGCGAGCTCATTCTTCCCGATGCCCGAGGGCGCAAATCTGGCGACGCTTAATCACCCGAAAAAGCGCTGGCTAAAGCAACTATCTTTGCCGTTGGAGATTATTAGCGCTATACGAAACACAGGCCCAGACGTAGTGATCGCGGTGGATAGTGTCCACTTTTTTTACCTCGCGGCTGCGACAGGACTTTTCCCGAAGATTCGGTTTTGGTGTTGGGAGCATTTTAATGCCCTGTCCACGCTCGGTATAAGGCGTCGAGGCCTGGGGAGGCGACTGGCGTCGATCTTAGCCGACGCAGTCATCGTACTGACGACCGAAGATCGTCGCTACTGGAGGGCGCTTTTCGGCACGAGTCCGAGCAGGCTTGTTGTTATTCCGAATCCTATTCCGCACTCATCGGCCGTGGCTTCGCCAAGCGAGGATCTAAGCCCCCGGGATGCCACCATGGATGGGGCGCAAAGCTTGCCGAATTCGTGTGCCCGAAAAACTGTTCTCGCCGCTGGGAGGTTGGAGGAGCAGAAGGGCTTTGATCTGCTTTTGAGATCATGGGCGTTAATTCCGCAGCGAAATAGGGCCGGCTGGCTATTAAAAATCGCAGGCGAGGGTCGATTAAAGAGTGAGCTTGAGGCGCTAGCCTTCGAGCTGGGTGTGCGTGATTCGGTAGAATTTCTCGGTTATGTGGATTTGTCTTATGAGATGTGCGTTTCGGATATTTTCGCCCTATCATCTCGATTTGAGGGGTTTGCGCTTGTACTGCTGGAAGCTGTAAGTGCTGGGTTGCCCTGCGTCGCGTTTTCATGTCCGAGTGGCCCCAAAGAGATAGTTGACCACGGCCGTAGCGGTTACTTGGTGCCGCCGGGAGATACAGTCTCGTTTGCCAAACGTTTGAACGGTCTAATGCAGAGCGACGATCTGCGAGACAAATTTGGCGAGTACTCCGCGATCAGTGCGGAGAGGTTCGCATGGCCGATGGTGCGGCGAAAATGGGCGGAGCTCTTATAAGTCCGACCAGCATTCGTGTGCTAGCGCTTGGTAAGTTGGTGTAAATTCGATGCGCATATTGTTAGTGATTACCGGCCTCAGTGTAGGCGGCGCGGAGCGTTTGCTCTCTGCTTTGGCAGACCAGTTCGCCGATTTAGGGCATGACGTGACGTTAGTCGCACTGGGTGGGCCGATCGCGCTGCGGCCGGCAAACTCGAAGGTACGCGTGCTTGGTTTGGGGATGCGTAAAAGCCCCATTTCAATTGCTTTGGCGCTTTTTCGCCTCGGCAGGTTAATTCGCGCTTTTAAGCCCGACGTTGTTAACTCACATCTTGTTCACGCCAATATTCTGTTAAGACTTCTTCGACTAGCGGTACCACTGAATTATCTGGTGACGAGCGCGCATAATGTTCACGAAGGCAGCGCGCTACGGATGTGGCTTTATCGGGTGACCGATAAATTGGCGGATATCTCGACCAATGTAAGTGATGAGGCCAGGGACGCCTTCCTGACTGCGGGCGCCGTCCCGAGCGGGCGTATGCGGGTGATAAGGAACGGGATAGATACAGCAACGTATCGGTTCGATGCGGCTGCGCGAGAGCGCTTGCGTGAATCCCTTTGTATTGCGCCCAGCTGTTCGCTGATACTCGCGGCGGGGCGCCTGACCGCGCAAAAGGATTATCCGAACCTATTGAACGCGTGTTCGATACTTGCGCGTGATAAGCGCGATTTTTGCGTAGTGATAGTGGGCACGGGGCAGCTTGAATCCGAACTCAAACAGCTGGCCTCAAGGCTAGGTCTCGATAACCGGGCCCAATTCCTTGGCGTTCGCAACGATATGATTGAGTTGTTATCCGCTAGTGACTTGTTTGTGCTTGCTTCTGAATGGGAAGGTCTGCCGATGGTGATCTTGGAGGCAATGGCTTGTGAGCGCCCCCTGGTGGCCACGAATGTGGGTGGCGTCGCAAGTGTGGTTGGCCAATTTGGTTGGGTCGTTGCACCGGGTGACTCGGCTGAGCTCGCTTGTGCTATGACCACTGCGCTGGATTCGAGTCTGGCTGAAAGGTCTGAACTTGGTCGGCGCGCAAGAGAGCGCGTCAAGTCAGAGTATTCACTTTCAGCCACGGCTGACCGATATTTGAGCCTGTATCGCGGTCAAAAGTTCTAACGTACCGCTTTCGGCCCTACTGTTATTAACTGTTGCTTTTACGCCTCGTCTAAGTCTAGCGTTCGACGTATGCAACGAAGCTAGAAATGTGAAGTTTTAAAATATGATTTCTAAAGAATGGCGCACAATATTTATACACGTTCCGAAGTGTGGTGGCACCAGTATAGAAAAAGCGCTCGGGTATCACGACTCGTTTGACGCTCGGGGCAAACAGGACCACCGTGCCGTTCGTGTGCTAGAACGTCCGGTACCGATAACGGATTTGCTCTCTTCTACAGAAAATATCACGCTCGGTGTCCGTAGGGTATTGAACCCTATTTTAAAAAATGAAAACCCACGTAATCGTGAAACCGTATCCGCCGAAGAGTTCAAAAGTTTTTTCAAGTTCACTATTGTACGCAACCCTTGGGCTCGGGCGGTGTCTTGGTATCGAAATGTCTGTGCTGATCCAGAGCATTTGAAGCAGCTCAAGATTTCCGGCGATATTCGTTTTGAGGAATTCCTTCGGCGCTTTGCCGGCAGCGGAGGGCTCCGGACTCAGCTCTATTGGCTGAAAGATTTCAAGGGACGTATAGGTGTCGACTATATCGGGCGGTTCGAAAAATTAGCGGAAGAGTTCAGTTATATAAAGAAAGAATTAGGTCTACCTGAAGAAGTTACCCTACCTCACGAGTTGCGATCGAAGGGGTTCGATTACCGCGATTACTACGATGATGCGTCCCGACGCTTCGTCGCAGAATACTATCGCGACGAAATCGAGCTGTTCGATTACCAGTTCTGATGCCGTGCGCTGCTGCGTTGGCGGGCCATCTATCAACTTCAGATTTGCGACGATTTTCGAAAGTCCGTAGTTGGTGATTGAGCTAGCATTACGCGTTATCTGGTCGGATGCGGGCGGATAGAGAGACGATATGTTCGTTTATTGGACGTTATTCCTGACACCGGCGCTGTTGGCGTTAGCTCGCGTGCGCGTGGCGACGTTCGGATGGGTGTGTCTGGGAGCCTTGGTAGCGGGTGCCATCGGATTTCGATTCCAGGTAGGAACGGACTGGGGTAACTACATAACGATGCATTTCGTGCCGGCTGGCTATATGTCCCTATTGGACGTATGGGTGCTGTCCGATCCGCTTTTCCGGTCGTTGAATTGGTTGGCGCAAAGTCTCGGGTTGGGATACTGGAGTATTAACCTTGCTACAGGGATCGTTTTCGCTGCAGGTCTTGTCCGTTTTGTTCGGCGATTGCCTGAACCGCTATTAGCGTTTACGGCGGCGATTCCGTATCTGGCCATTGTGGTTGCGATGAATTATACGCGGCAGGCGTTGGCATTAGGTTGCGTGCTATTTGCACTACCATATCTTTATAACCGTCAACTCTTGGCCTATACAGTGACGGTTTTGGCTGCGAGTTTATTCCATCGTTCGGCTATCATTTTCCTGCCCTTAATGGCGCTAGCGGCGCAGAGGGGTAATTTCGGGTTGATCATATCCGCAGGTCTTATTTCGGTCATGGCGTTTGGCTTGATCCTTTACGAACGCTTTGCCGGGCTGTGGCGCCAGTACGTAGAGTCGGAATTTGCCGACAATTCCCAGGGCGCAGTAGTTCGCGTAGCGATGAGCGCTTTGCCGGCTTTGATGTGGTTCGTTATATCGAGAAAGGTTTCCCTCACTAGCGTGGAGCGACGTGTTTGGACGCTACTGTCCTCGTGCGCGCTAGTCGCCATGGGTCTTGTTTTTCTAGCACCAGTGGCTGTAGATCGCGTCGCTCTATATCTCTCTCCCATTCAGCTGATGGTGGCAGCGTATTCGGTACAGTTCTTCAAATCTTATGACCGAGTGTTAGCGCGTGTGGCAGTGATCGGCGTATATGCAATGGTTCAGTACACTTGGCTTGTCTATGGGGCTCATAGCGGCGACTGGTTCCCGTATCGGTTCTGGCCGTTCTTTTCCTTGGATGCGCCGGTTTATTCATGAGCTTACTGACAGTGCTGAAATAGGGTTGGCTAACAATTAAATGCAAATTGCAATCGTCGGGAATCAGGCTCGATCCGCGATCAACTTTCGCGGACCTCTTATTCGTTACTTGGTTGAGTTGGGCCATAGTGTTCTAGTTTTAGCACCCGACTTTGATGTTGATACGCGCAAGCAAATTGCTGCGCTCGGGGCCGTTGCGGCGGATTACGATCTTGACCGGACGGGGTCTAATCCGTTTAAGGACTTAATGGCGCTATACCAGCTCTGCCGCATTCTTCGTCAGGGGCGGTTTGACGCGGTATTAGCTTATTTCGCTAAACCGGTTATATACGCGATGCCGGCAAGTGTAATGGGTGGCGTGGCCAGGCGGGTCGCCTTGATTGAAGGTGCGGGTTTGATTTTCACGGAAGGCGGCGCGGTATCGGCTAAGCGGCGCTTTATTCGTGCAGTGATGGCGTTGATGTATCGGGTAGCGCTTAAAAGTTCGACGGCTACGTTCGTGTTAAATCAAGATGATCGCCGCCTTTTTGAAAAGATAAAGGGCAAGCGCGGCGCGCCGATCGCTTGCTTGCCGGGTATTGGGATAGATTTGGATTTTTACGGTCAAGTCGAGCCGTCGAAATCACGCCCATGCCCTATGTTTTGCTTGCCGGCACGTATGATTGAGGAGAAGGGGGTTCGGTTTTTTGTTGAAGCGGCGGGGTTGTTGCGTAAAAAGTATCCTCAGGTCCGGTTCGTTTTGTTAGGCGGGCTTGAGGAGTCACCCTCTGCTATCCCGGAGGCAGATCTGGCTGGGTGGGCGCAAGAAGGAATTGTTGAATGGGTTGGTTATGTGCCGGATATTAGAGGGCTACTGGGTAATAGCTTGGCGCTCGTTCTGCCGACTTACTATCGAGAAGGGCTCCCGCGGTCAATTCTCGAAGCGATGTCCTTGGGTCGCGCCGTCATCGCCACTGACGTGCCGGGTTGCCGCGATGCGGTGGAAGATGGTGTAACCGGGCAAATCGTCCCGCCGAAGGACGCCAGTCGGTTAGCCGCGGCGATAGAACGTTACATATGTCAGCCAGCGCTCGCTGAGGCGCATGGAAAGCAAGGGCGGCTGCGTGCGGAAAAGCTTTACGATGTGGACGATGTAAATAAGCGCATAGCTCAAGCTCTTGGCGCAGGCTGATTATGCTGGACTTAATTCTTTAATAAGCGTCGTTGTTGCTGGTTGTCGAGTCTCGTCTCTCGTTGGTGTGACCGCTTTTATTGTAGCTAGGATGCTGGACGCTGAGCTGAAAGTTTCGGGCATTTACGGCTCGAAGTGCAGTCTAGTCGTGCGCATGGAAAGTCCGAGCTATCACCTACTCGAGTATGACCAGCTTAGTTATTTCGAGTTTTTAGTCGTCGGCGTGGCTACCGGTGTGGTTTGTGGAGAGTCGCGCATTGCTGCCGTTGCTCGGTTCTACCGGGGCGGTTTCGATTGCCGTAATTGGGCAGCTAGCCGGCGGCGGCGATTGTACGGTCGAGCTGATTGGACGTGAACAAGTAGCCCATGCCGGTGAGGGCGCCGATGAATCGCGTATTGCGACTGAATGGCGCGGCCAGGCAGCCGTAAAGCACGCACTTCAGGGTGAACAGGTGGGCGACGTCCGGCCGTTCTTTACGAAGGAGGCGGATCACCTTATATAAAGCGCCCAGTTCACGCAGCGGGTTGGATCCGCGCGAGTTGAGCGGCAGCGTTTCAACGGGCCAGCCTTCGTCGGCCAGGGCTCTCGTGTAACCGGCTTCGCCGCACGCCAGGCGAATACGCCAGCCTTCATGGCTGGCACGTTTGATGAGGTTCTTGCGAAAGTTGAACAGGTACCAATCCGTATTCGCAAGGTACAGAACCGTTTTGCGTTTACTTGCTAGAGGCTCTGACTGACGGGGTTCGCTCATGCGTTATTTGCCTTATGCCCTTCGCTAATTTAAAGGTGAGGGCGGTTGCTCATCGTCGGTGAGATGCGCTTCGACCCAGGCCGGGTTATCCAAAATCCAAAGCAGGGTACGCCTGAGACCGCTATCCAGCGTTTCTTGGGGGCGCCAAGCCAATTCGTTTTGCATTTTAACCGCATTGATTGCATAGCGATGGTCATGCCCTTTGCGGTCTTCGACAAACCGGATGAGCTGTTCGCGAGAGCCGATATCGGGATCGGGGGCGAGTTCGTCGAGTATGCGGCATACACGACGCGCGAGATTGAGGTTGGTTGACTCCTCATGCGCGCCGATATTGTATCGCTCTCCGATCCTGCCTTCCTCGAATACGCGTACCAGGGCACGTGCGTGGTCTTCCACGTAAAGCCAGTCCCGGACGTTGCTGCCATTTCCATAAATTGCTATCGGCTTTCCATGCAGCGCCTTGATCGCGGTAAGCGGAATCAGCTTTTCCGGAAACTGCCATGGTCCGTAGTTATTGGACGAGTGGCTCAAGACAACAGGCAGGCCGTAGGTGCGGTGCCAGGCTCGGGCCAGATGATCGGCGCTTGCCTTGCTCGCGGCGTATGGCGAATTCGGCGCGTAGGCGCTGTCTTCGCTGAACGATCCCGTGTCGCCGAGCGCACCGTACACTTCGTCCGTGGAGACATGAAGAAAACGAAAAGCTTGCCGTCGCGAGTATGTCAGGTGCTCGTAGTAAGCGCGGACCGCTTCGAGTAGCGTGAAGGTGCCGAAGATATTGGTGGTAATGAAATCGTCGGGGTGGGCTATTGATCGGTCGACATGCGATTCTGCTGCGAGGTGAATGATGCCGTCCGGTTGGTGTGCGCCAAGTACACGGCCTAGTGCGTCGCTATCGCGGATATCAGTGTGTTCGAAGGTATAGCGGCAACTTTGCGAGGCGCTCTCAAGTGCTTCGAGGTTGGCCGCATATGACAATGAATCGAGGTTGATTACGGAGTGATTGGTGTCTGCGATCAGGTATCGGATTAAAGCTGAACCGATAAAGCCTGCACCGCCGGTGACAAGTATTTTCATTGCATAGACGGCTGCTCACTGCGGAGTCGCTCTGACTTCGCAGGATGAATAGCCCTGTGAACTTTTAACTTCATGTTATCAACTTTAAGTATTCGCTAGCATCGCACGATATGGCGAATCAGTATGCGACGGAGTTAGCGCCTCAGGGGCCATGGTGTTGCGGGAGAACTATTCGCGCAAAGGGTTGGGGATTGCGTCGAATTACTCTAGCATTGCGTCGGTTTCTATCCGCCGGCGGGTTCTGTGGCTCATGTGCGAACGGGCCGTGCTTAGGAGTAGCGCATGGCTGCGGTTGATCAGTTCGACGGATCGGTATCGATTGCTGTCATTGGCTTGGGGTATGTGGGCTCGCCACTCGCCGTGGCTTTCGGCCGGCATTACGACACGCTCGGTTTCGATATCGATGCGCGTCGTATCGAGCAGCTTGCGGGCGGCTACGATTTTACGCGTGAGGTAAGTGAGGCTGATCTGCGCAGCTCGGCGGCGCGCTTTTCGGCGGACGCTGAGGCGCTTGCCCAAGCGAATATTTATATCGTGACGGTGCCGACGCCTGTGACCGAAGCCAAGGTGCCGGATTTCGGGCCATTGGAGGCGGCGTCCCGCACGATTGGGCCTTACCTGAAAGCAGGCGATATCGTGGTCTACGAGTCCACGGTTTACCCGGGTGCGACCGAAGAGCGGTGTGTGCCGATTCTGGCTTCGATGTCCGGCCTCGTTTTCAACGAGGGCTTTTTCGTGGGCTATAGCCCGGAGCGGGCCAACCCCGGTGACGCCGCGCACGGCCTGGCGAATATCACGAAGGTGGTGTCTGGTTCTACCGATGCGGTCGCGGACCGTTTGGTCGCGCTTTACGGTGCGATCGTGCCTGCGGGTATTCATCGCGCTTCGACTATCGCCGTGGCCGAAGCGGCCAAGGTGATCGAGAACGTGCAGCGCGATATCAATGTGGCGCTGGTCAACGAGCTGTCGAAGATCTTTACGCGTTTGGGTATCGATACCGAAGAGGTATTGAAAGCAGCCGGCACCAAATGGAATTTCCTGCCGTTCCGGCCGGGCCTTGTCGGCGGGCATTGCATTGGCGTGGACCCTTATTACCTCACCTACAAGGCGCAAGCCGCGGGCTATCACCCAGAGATGATCCTGGCCGGGCGGCGTATCAACGACGGTATGGGCCGCTATATCACGTACGAGGTGATTCGCCTGATGCTTCGGCGCAAGATCCAGGTGCACGGGGCGCGTGTGTTGATGATGGGGATTACGTTCAAGGAGAACTGCCCGGATATCCGCAATACACGGGTGGTGGATATCGTGCACGAGCTGATGGAGATGGATGTCGTGGTCGATATCTACGACCCGTGGGCGGACGCCGATAAGGTCGAGCACGAGTACGGTTTGCGTACAGTCGAGTCGCCTGAAGCGGGCACGTACGACGCCGCTGTGGTTGCGGTGGCGCATCGCGAATTTCAGGATATGGGGGCGGCTGCGATTCGCGCGCTTTGTAAGCCGGAGCATATTGTTTACGACGTGAAGTATGCGTTTGGGGCCACGGAGACGGACGGGCGGCTTTAGAAGATAGGCGGTGTAGTGTTTGTGAGTCGGCAGTTCGAGTCGGCGTCGTCTGGCGCTTGCGTTGCTTTGTTGGCTTACGGCCTTCGGCCTAAGCCAACCTCGCATGTGGGCTGGCCAAAGCGCGCTATATGAACCGGGTAGTGCTTTGGGGCCAGTTACGTAGCGCTGGCCATAGCGCTGAGATGTCGCTAAATGTCGTGTGCGCCCATCTGATCAGGCCGCGCTCGGCCCGGCGTTGGCGTGTTGGCTGGCGTGTATCTTTATTGAAGACGATTGAGAGCGCCGCGGTGCAGCAGTGGGAGGGTCAGGCCGGTCGTCCGAAGGTCGTCTCGCCATGTTTGTGCATCATGCGCAATCGTTCGCGCGGGCCATTCAGCCATGGCCGGCTGCGTTGCGGCCCTCCCAGTCCACCGGGTACGCTGCCTTTTCAAGCGGCTTCGTAGTTTAACGCCGCGCATGGTTCGGACAACACAAGGGTGACGTTTATGAGCCAGTGCGTAGATCGACGCGATTTCACCGAGTACTTTCGCGGCAATGTGAAGTCGTTGGGGTTGGCCCTGCCGATGTCCATGTTTAGCACTTTCAATCAATCGGTGACGCAGGCCCTTGTGATTACAAGCTCGCTCGATAGCGCTCGGCAAGCGGGCTACGGTTGGCGAAATTATCGGCGCAACCACTGGGCTGGAAAAGCTCAAGACCGCGGCGGCGCTCTACGGCTCGTTCTACGCCGGTGCCGTGGTGGGCAGTCTTTTCGTCGCAGCGGTGCACTCGGGCGTTTGTGGTGCGAAGCGCGCCGATCTACTGTTACTCGTTAATCGTAACAACCTCCGTTTTGAGGAGGGTATGTCGTTCTAGGGCCAACATCCAGAGGTGTTCAGCGGGCCTGGCGACAAGCGGCTGGGCTATGTCGCAATGGCAGCCAGGCGGGCCGCGTGAAAACCCGTCAGGTTAAAGACCGGGCGCTTCTGATCGTCGTGGCTGTGATCTGCGCGGCTTGCGCTTGGCTATTTTTCTATTTGCTCGGAAGCTATGCGCTCCCGGCGCTATTCGGCATGTTCGCGATTGGCAGCATCGGGGAAGCGGTACGGCTCCACCGTCACCAAAACGACCGGCTTTGAACGGACGCGACGGAGTCGTAGCGCTGGGCGCAGGGCGGCCTTCAGCGCAGGGATGCGCCGCGCCGCAGTGGCCGCCTCGCACGCCATCGCTTGCGTATAAGCCGCGCTCCCACGAGATGGCTTCGAATAATACGTGCACGGCGTTGCATGGCCGGGCCGCGGTATGATGGTGGTCAGCGATGTGCGTTGTAGTGGGCTCGTAGCGCGCAAACGCGGCATATGTGAGCAGATCATTAGGCTGCTGCGGTTCGGCGTTCGCCGAGGTGTTAAACGGGGTGGTTGAGTCAGCAGGCCTGCGTGCGTGTGTTGCAATATTGGCTTAGGCGCGTTCCTGCTCGGATAGCTGAGGCGCGGCTGCTCGCATGCACAGAGCGCTCGCGGCGGAGCGTCTTCCAGTCGGAAGGGTTTGCCGATTCGGCGCTGGTGCTTTCGGTTCATTGCTTACGCTTCGCCACGCTGATCTGTGTGCGTGGACAGGGCATTCGGCCCAAAGCGAATGCGCTGAATGTGCTTGGTCTGAACTGAATTCATCATGATTTGGTATAAAGGCAATCTGTTTTCAGCCGCTTTTTTCAAGAATGAGCGACGTGAATAGCCCGGGTTGGCTTTACGAGCGGGGCGAGCACCGATACAAACACCGTTGGAAGCACGATTATGCGGGCTTCCAGCCTGATGGCCCGGGCGGTTACGGGAAATGTCCGAAGCACATCGAACAGGCGTTGGCAAAAAGGCTGCTGAATGATCGTGGCATCCCTTTTTACGAGCACGACGGGAGTTCGTATCCCGAAAAGATCTATGTCCTTTACCTCGGCGTGCCTTATGTGTGCGTGCCAACGCGGGCCGGTATTTCGTATCATGGCTATCCGTGGCGGGGCGATATGGCTGCGCGCACGTTGCCCAAACGCATTGAGCGCAAGCTGCGGGAACAGGCCGAGGCCGACGGTAATGCGAAGGAGTTCAAGACATGGCTGAAGGACTACGGCGGATGATAGGGCAAGCGCCGGGGCTGCAGTTCGAGCTATCGCGCAAATGCGCCTCAGATAGCGAGGCCTGGGGATATGGCCGGGCCTTTCTCGATAACGAAACCGTATGGTCGGCTGAGTCTGATGCGCCTCTCAAATGGGCCTGGATCGATTTGCTGGAGTTTCTCGGCCGGAATTGGCCTTGGTTATGCCTGGAACAGCAATACCCCATTAATTTAAACCCGGTTCGATTGGTGGATCTGCACGATGAGGCAGAACGCCGCTGGGCGGACATGTCTGATGAGCGCGTCGAAGCAGAGGATGAGCAGCTCTGCCGTTTTGTCGGGCGGCACGATCTGGCGGCAGCTTTTAAAGGTATGTTCGTCGAATCTTTGATGGTGCTTCGACAGGGCGCGCAGTACGAGATATATAGCGCACGGCTCGAGCGCTCCTTGTGGCTGCCAAAGGCGGCTGTGCAGGAGGCGCTCGTTGAGGTAGGAAACACCCTGGCCGAATGGCTTGGCGATACCTCGGATGCGCGAGCCGACGCCGCTCTCGCACAATGGCGCGACCGCGAGACGCGCCTTCGTGAACGGCAAGTCGCCATACTTAGCGGCCTGTCGGTTGCTACGCTCCGAGACCTCGAAGGCGACCAACCTTCGGCGGCTTTTTGGGAGTTGCCGGCTGGGGACGCATCGCAGTCCGATACAGAACTGCTGGCAGCGGCGCGCATGAGCGGGCCCGCGTTGGGCAATGCAGATCGTGGTTACCTGCTCGAAATGGTTCGCAATGCGCCACACCGCACTGTAAGTACGCTGGATGACGTGTGTACGGCGCTGCGTGATTCTTTGGCGTTGGTGGGGCCGCCGCATGAGCAAGGCTATGCAGCGGCAAATTGGCTGCGTACTCGGTTGGGCGTCGATACGGCGTCCGGCATGAATGTTGAGGCATGGCTTGATGATTGGAACATCGACGTTCGCGAGATCAAGCGCGATCAAATGCCGCTGGACGCCGTTGCGGCCTGGGGCCCACATCATGGGCCGATGATCTTGCTTAATGTGGCCCAGCGTGCGCGCCCGAGCAAGCCTGCGGGGCGGGCGTCGACGCTAGCGCACGAAATGGCGCATCTGTTGCTCGATCGCGATGGCGCGTTGCCCATGGCTGAAGCACTGGGCGGCGCTACACCGGCGTATGTCGAGAAAAGAGCCAACGCGTTTGCTGCCGAGCTGCTGCTTCCTCGTTCTGCTGCCGCGGGATGGTTGCGCAAGGGCGAAGGGGTCGGGCGCGTACTTCGACAGCTGCGTACGCGGTTTAAGGTCAGCGAAGAATTGGCGGGATGGCAGATTTATAATTCGAGTGCCTTCGACACGCTCGACGCCGACGAACAGGCGCTTATTTTGCGTAAGACGAGGTTTCGCGGGGATCGTGCCTGAAAAATTACTGCGCACTGGTATCGATCGCGTTCGTTTCACGAACGTCGAGTTGGGTAGCTCATCAGGCGCTCTGAAGCCGCGTGTGGCGGTCCGAGTAATGTCGTTTCGTGGCTATCGTCGACTTCGGTCTTTGGGCTGGCGAACTTGCGGATCTTTCTTCGCCCATGCCTCAATGGGGCATCGTGCGTAGGGGATTAGCGCAGCGTAATCCAACAGAAACGTGGCCTCGTCGGCCGGCGTGCTGACGCGCTTAGGATCGTCTTCGCGGCGGGTTCGTGTTGGCTTGAGGCCTTTGGCCTAAGCCAGCCCTACGGCTGGTGTCCCTTCCACGATAGGGTGCTGCGGTTGGGTTAGGCTTGCACGCGTATACTATGCGGCTCGTTGCGGTGGGCGTGCCGCGGGTTTTCTATCGATCGGCAGATTGGGCTTATGAAGGTACTCGTCACCGGGGCGGCCGGCTTTATCGGTTCGCATGTTGCGCATCTGTTACTGGATCGCGGTGAGACGGTTGTCGGCGTTGACAATCTGGACCCGTATTACGATCCGTCGCTCAAGCAGGCGCGCCTGGATCGGTTGATCGCGCGCGACGGGTTCGAATCCGTTCATCTGAATATTGCTGATCGCGAGGCGATGCCGGCATTGTTCGACGCGCATCGTTTCGATGGCGTGGTTCACCTTGCTGCCCAGGCCGGCGTGCGGCATTCGCTGACGCATCCGCACGACTATATCGATAGCAATGTCACCGGCACTTTGAACGTGCTCGAGGGGTGCCGGCATACCGAAGTCGGTCATCTGGTGTATGCGTCGACCAGTTCGGCGTATGGGCTGTCGACCGATATGCCGTTTTCGCCACAGGGCACGGCCGATCATCCGGCCGCGATCTATGCGGCATCCAAGCGCGCGACCGAGTTGATGGCGCATTCCTATTCGCATCTGTACGGGTTGCCGACGACGGGATTGCGTTTCTTCACGGTTTACGGGCCGTGGGGCCGGCCGGATATGGCGCTGTTCCTGTTCACGCGCAAGATGCTGGCCGGCGAGCCCATTCCGGTATTCAATCACGGCCAGCACCGCCGCGATTTCACCTATGTGGACGATATTGCCGAGGGCGTGGTCCGCATTCTCTACAAGCCGGCCGAGCCGGACCCAGCCTGGTCGAGTGATGCGCCGACGTTGGGCACGAGCTGTGCGCCGTGGCGGATTTACAATATCGGCAATGGTGACCCGGTTCCGCTCATGGACTATATCCATCGGCTTGAAGAATGCCTGGGTATCGAAGCGGATAAAGAGATGCTGCCGATGCAGGCGGGCGATATCGAAGCGACCAGTGCGGACGTGACAGGGCTGTTCGAAGCGGTCGGCTATCGTCCCGAGGTGCGGGTGCATGAAGGGGTGAAGAACTTCGTGGACTGGTATCGCGGGTATTACCAGGTTTGATTCGGCGTTGCGCGGCGGTTTGGGTGATCGCTGCTGAGCGTGCGGTAAGTAGCGAACGGGCTTTGTTCGGAAGGCGCTTTGCGCCTTTGTCGGCTTACGCTGCGCTATGCCGTATATGGATCCGCTCCGGTAAGCAACCACGATAATTTCATCAGTCGGGATTGCCGACACGTGGCGGTGACCGATTCAGGGCACCGCGTGATCGGTTGTCAGTGCATACACAGACCTTGGCTATTGCTGTGTGTGGCTGTGATGTTCGTCTGCACACGCATGGCTCAGGCCACGCGATAGCGGTCGCCGCTGTACATCAGCGCCCAGAGGATGCGGGCGTTCTTGTTCGCCAGCGCCACAGCTGCCTTATTGCGCCCGTTGCGGGCCACGCGTTGACGTAGCCAGTCGCCACGTCG
>NZ_AFNV02000036.1 GCF_000215955.2 Salinisphaera shabanensis E1L3A | reverse complement strand
ACACCAGAAATGAGCGTAGCTCGCGGGCAGAAGGTCGCGCCGATAGAGACTCAGGTAATAGGCCATCTAAAAGGACTTCAGATTTGGAGAGAGGCACCGGGCCAAATCAGGAAGCGAATCGAAGAAGTCTATTCGGCCATCGAAGAAACGGATCGGCAAGAGGCCCGCGAACGGAAGCTGCGCCCCCTAGCAGCTAGAGCGCTGGGCATCGGCGACATGGTGCAGGTCTTCCGCGACTTCGTAGCAGCGGGAGAGGACTTTTTTGCGCCCTCCAACCTCTCCTACCTTCCCTCGCTCACTACAGACAAGGACGCATCGCGTCAGACGGCAAAGCTCATAAAGCGCTGTCACCAAGAAGCCGCGATTGCTTAAAGCGCGGCATCGACAGATCGCTTTAGGACAAGGAGAACCACTAGCAAAGGGAATCGTAGCCATGAAACGCTATATATCCAGCTTCGCTTTACTCGCCGACCATTCCCCACTATCGAGTAGCACGCCGGTCTAGAGTCACGAGGCGCTAGCACGATCGAGAGTTTTCGAAGTCCGCTTCCGGTCGATTGCGACCCATAGCGGACAGTAGACGACTGTCTGTTGAACCATCCTTAACAAGGGTATCCGGCCAAGGATTCGTGCGGCTTTGCGGGACGCCACTTATGCAGGGTTAGCTGACCTCCCTATAGCGTCCTGTTAACCACAACTCGTAACGCGATCAGAGCCACCGCCTGCCGACGGTGGGCACCGGGAGGGGGAATCCGTCTGAGGAAGGGAGGTCTATATGTAGCCGTGGAACTTAGACCAAAATTGTTTCGGCGCTAGTGACACCAATTCAATAGCGGTCGCTATTAGTAGCCCGCTTCGCTATACATCCACGTACTCGTCTCCGACCTTTTTAACTAGCCGGCGACTGATTTTAAAAGGGCTTTCAAAAAGCTTTTGCAGAGGGATCAAATCGGTAATGTCGCTGATGTCTCCGATTTGGAGCTCTAAGGCGCCCTTTTTGTTTAGGTAGCGCTGATCCGCTCCAAGCACGAAACGAAACTCCCGCTGCCACTCGTACCGTTTCGGTTTATGAAACAACCCAAGCGTTTCGGGGCCACTATCGGCATCGCCATATTCGACTCGGCCATATCCACCTTGGAAGTACTCCGAGTCATATAGGCCGCGATGCGCTGCCACCGCCTTACTAATGCGGTCTGATAGAACACGGGCGTCTCTAATTAAAAGTAGATGATCGCCAAATTGCTCGAGCCGCTGGTCAAGCCACAGTTCACCGTTCGCTTCGCCGGGCATCGTACCGTCTGAACCATCTGCTAGAGCCGAAAAGCAGAAGACCATCACGTTGCTTGGAGATGGAACTGTTACTTGCATAACGGAGTTTTCGGTCACATCGAATTGTTGCTTATTCGACCCGTCACCAACGGTTAAAGTAAATTTGTATATATATTCGCCATGCTGGCCACCGCGTACGCGAGCTAACACGGGCTCGTCTGGATCGCCGCGTAATGAATCTGAACTCTCGCCTTCAATGCCAGCAAAATAGGCCAAGCTGTTCATATATAACAGGCCGCGCTGCATGGCTATCAGCCGTTCTTTCGATGAGATCTTGAAAAGTAACCAGAATTGGCGGTTCGGTACTACATCCGTCAGATTTGCCATTAGGCGCGCAGAAAAAGGATCTATGTCATTCGTCATCTCTGCAATCTCATCCTTATCGCAATATTACGGTTACAACGACTGTGCAGATCATAGCGCACTCATTCCTAGGCAACGGGGAGTGACCTCAGCGACAGCGCCTTAAGTTTCAGTATCTTGGATTCTGAAGATAATCCTCTCTTCTGCACTACGATCCGGTTAGCCTCCGAATCAGCACCTTCGTCCTTAAAGCGCGAACGGCCGGTTCTGGCCGAAGAGCGACCTCGCCAGAAGAGGCGTGTCGTCGCGTTCTTACCCTAGGACGCGAATAATCAGCCGCCGATACTTCATCAGCCGGGTAGTGTAGCCGTGGGCTAACTAGCTGGCGTGAGCGGCGTAAAAAACGCGTTGAACGCCGTGCCTACGCTTGATCCAGCGCGGCTTCCGATTCGTTGCGCGCCGTGGGCGCGCCCAGCTTTTCGAGCAGGGTCTGAATGCGTTCGACGCGGGTTTCCACATCAGGCATGTCGGTGAAGAACACGAGCCGCGCATCGCCTTCCAAGCGGTAGCGTTTGGCGTCGGACTGTACGAGCGCGATCAGGCGAGCCGGGTCGATACGGCTGTTACGGGCGAAGTTGAGGCGGCCGACGTCGGGCCCGGCTTCGATCTTGGCGATCGCCAGCGGGCTGGCCATGAGCTTGAGCGCGGTGGCGGCGAACAGGGTTTCGGTCGCTTCAGGCAGCAGGCCGAAACGGTCGATCAGCTCGACCTTGAGCGCGCGCAGGGCGGCATCGTCCTTGGCCGAGCTGATGCGTTTGTAGAGCACCAGCCGGATATGCACGTCCGGGATATATTCCTCGGGCAGAAGCGCAGGCGCGCCCAGCTCCACTTCGGTGGCCGACATCAGTTCGTCGGCATCCGCTTCGGGCACTTCGCCGCGCTTGAAGGCACCCACGGCGCGATCGAGCATCTGCCGGTAGAGATCGAAGCCGATTTCCTGAATCTGGCCCGACTGGCCTTCGCCGAGCAGCTCGCCGGCGCCGCGGATTTCCAGGTCGTGCGTGGCCAGCGCGAAACCGGCGCCCAGATCGCCCAGCGAGGCGAGCGCGTCGAGGCGTTTTTCGGCGTCCGGCGTCATGGACTCTTTTGGGGGCGTCAGCAGATAAGCATAGGCGCGATGGTGCGACCGCCCCACGCGACCGCGCAGCTGATGCAGCTGGGCGAGGCCGAAGGTATCGGCGCGGTCGATGATGATGGTGTTGGCGCTGGGCACGTCGATGCCGGATTCCACGATCGTGGTACACAGCAGGATATCGAAGCGGCGATGATAGAAATCGAGCATGGCGGCTTCGAGTTCGCGCTCGTGCATCTGGCCATGGGCCACGCGAATACGGGCTTCGGGCAGGATGGCGGCGAGATCGCGCGCCTTGCGCTCGATATCCTTGACCTTGTTATGCAGGTAATAGACCTGGCCGCCGCGGCGCATTTCACGGCGGACGGCTTCCTGGATGAGGGCGGTATCCTGGCGCGATACGAAGGTCTGAATCGCCAGGCGCGACTCGGGCGGCGTGGCGATGATCGACAGATCGCGCAGCCCGGACAGGCTCATATTAAGCGTACGCGGAATCGGCGTGGCGGTGAGTGTGAGCAGATCGACCTGGGCACGCAGGCTCTTGATGCGTTCCTTGTGGCGCACGCCGAAGCGGTGTTCTTCGTCGACGATGAGCACGCCGAGCTTCTTGAAGCGGATATCCTTTTGCAGCAGCCGGTGCGTGCCGATCACGATATCCAGCTTGCCGGCCGCCATCTCTTCGAGCAGTTCGTCGCGCTGTTTGCCGGTGCGCAGGCGCGACAGGGCGGCGACCTTCACCGGCCAGTCGGCAAAACGATCGGCAAAGTTCTGGTAATGCTGCTGGGCGAGCAGGGTGGTCGGCACCAGGACACAGACCTGATAGCCGGCCGATATCGCAGCAAATGCCGCGCGCAGGGCGACCTCGGTCTTGCCAAAGCCCACGTCGCCACAGACCACGCGGTCCATGGGCGTGCTCTTGGCCAGATCGGCGAGCACTTCGTCGATGGCGCGTTGCTGGTCCGGTGTTTCCTCGAAGGCGAAGCCAGCGGCGAAACGGGCATAGTCGTCGGCGTCGGCCACCATCGATACGCCTTCACGCGCAGCGCGTCGGGCCTGAATTTCCAGCAGTTCGGCCGCCACGTCACGGGCGCGCTTGGCGGCTTTCTTGCGCGCCTTGGCCCAGCGGTCGTTGCCCAGCCGGTGTAGCGGCGCGGTTTCGGCGTCGGCGCCGGTAAAGCGATGTACCAGATGCAGCGACGCCACCGGCACATAGAGCAGATCGCCGCCGGCATATTCGATGGTGACGAATTCGTTTTCCACGCCACCGGCGGAGAGCTTCTGCAGGCCCTTGTAGCGGCCGACGCCATTGTCCTGATGCACCACCGGCGCGCCCGGCGCGAGATCGGTGAGTTCGCGAATCGCCGTTTCCGGGTCGCGGGTGACACGCCGACGCTTCTTGGCCGGCGGGCGGCTCCCGGTGAGCTGGCTTTCCGAAATAATGGCGATTGCATCGCCGGTCAGAATCGCGCCGGCTTCCAGCGGTGCGCTGGTCACCGCAATATGTTTGTTGTGACCGACGAAGTCGGACCAGCCTTCGGCGCGTGCGGGCGCCAGCCCAAGCGACGTCAGCCAGTCGCGCATCGCCTCGCGACGGCCGGCCGAGTCGCCGGTGATGAGGATGCGGCCATCGAAGTCGTCGAAGAAGGCACGCAGCGCACGGCCGGTCGCCGCAATATCCGCACCCGACAACGGCGGCACGGGCGTGACATCGAATATCGCCTCGGCCGAGACTGCATTGTCGACGATCCGGGCGGCGGTGAGCGCATCCAGGCCGGACCGTAGACGTTGCGGTGTGACGAAAGCTTCGTCGGGGGCGAGCAACGGACGTTCGGGGTCGACGCTGCGCTGTTCATGACGCGATTCGATCGAGCGCCAGGCCGTGGCGAGCGCCTCGTCGACGTCGCCAAGTTCCACGATCGCCGTATCGTCGGGCAAATAATCGAAAAGCGAGGCCGTTTCATCGAAGAACAGGTTGAGATAAGACTCGATGCCGCCCGGCGGAATGCCGCGCGAGACATCGCGATAGATCACGCTCGCGCCAGGGTCGCCCTCGAAGCGCTGCCGATAGCGGGCACGAAACGCCTTGATCGCGTCTTCGTCGAGCGGGAATTCGCGCGCCGGTAGCAGACGGATCGAGTCCAGTTTGTCGGTCGAGCGCTGCGAATCGGCATCGAAGGCGCGGATGGTGTCGATTTCGTCGTCGAACAGATCCAGCCGATAGGGTGTGGTCGAGCCCATCGGGTAAAGATCCATCACCGCACCGCGAATCGCGTACTCGCCGTGGGTGCGCACTTCCGAGACGGCCGCATAACCGGCCGCTTCCAAGCGCTCGCGCAAGGCATGAAAATCGAGCGTGTCGCCCACCTGGAACACCATCGCGCGCGCATCGACGAAGGTGGTCGGCGGCAGGGGCTGGACCAGCGTATCGGCGGCGATGATCAGAATGCCGCGCGCCATGCCGGGCAGGCTATGCAGCAGCGCCAAGCGTTCGGAGATGATGTCCGCATGCGGCGAAAACACATCGTAGGGCAGCGTTTCCCAATCCGGGAAATGGCGCACGGCGAGGTTTTCGTCGGTGAAGAAGCGGAGTTCTTCTTCCAGGCGGTAGGCACGGTGCTCGTCCGCCACCACGGCCACGGTCAGTCCGTCGCGTGCCTGTGCGGCCTGGGCGAGCGCGATCGAGGTGGCACAGCCATGCAGGCCCTGCCAGGAATCGTGCGCACCGACGCGCAGCGCGGGCGGTGCCAGCGCGCGGACGGTTGCGTTGTTTTCGGTTACAGCAGCCATTTCAGGCGGCGGATTATTGCATACACGGGGTCACGCGCGGGCATGGGATAACGAGTTTGTTAAACGGTAGCGGACGGGCAGCCATGGCGCGCCGCGCTCGGCCTTCAGTCGCGAAAGCGGCGGGTGATATCGTCGAAGGCATCGATCCGCCGGTCGCGCAGAAACGGCCAGATACGTCGTACCGCCTCGGTGCGATGCAGGTCGATATCGGCGAGAAGCAATTCGCCCGCTTCGCCGGCCTCGGCCAGCGTTTCGCCCTGTGGGCCGAACACGAAGCTGTGCCCCCAGAAGCGGATCTCGGTGCCGTTATCACCTTCGATCCCGACACGGTTGGACGTGACCACGGCCAGGCCGTTGGCAATGGCATGGCCGCGTTGTACCCCTTGCCAGGCGTCGAGCTGGCGCTTCTGTTCGGCACTGTCGTCCGTGGCGTCGTCCCACCCGATCGCAGATGGATAGATCAGCAAATCCGCGTCGGCCAGGGCCATGAGCCGTGCAGCTTCCGGATACCACTGATCCCAGCACACGAGTACGCCGAGACGGCCTATCGACGTATCGATGGGGGTAAAGCCGAGATCGCCGGGGGTGAAATAGTATTTTTCGTAATATTCCGGGTCGTCCGGGATATGCATCTTGCGATAGCGCCCGGCGATCGAGCCGTCGGCATCCAGCACCACGGCGGTGTTGTGATACAGGCCGGCTGCACGCCGTTCGAATAGCGAGGCGACGACCACGACGCCGGCCTCGCGTGCTGCAGTAGCCAGGCGTTTGGTGGACGGGCCGGGAATCGGCTCGGCCAGATCGAACAGCGCCGGGTCTTCACGCTGGCAGAAATAGGGCGTGTTATGCAGTTCGGGCAGCAGAACGAGTTTCGCGCCCGCGGCGCCTGCCTGTTCGATATGCGCGACCGCGGTATCCAGATTGGTGGCCGGCTTGGGCGTGCAGGCGTATTGCGCAACGGCAACGCGCAGGGGGGATTGGTGGCTCATCTGGACAACTCGGCAGGAATTTGCATGGCTGCACAATGGAGGCCGCCGTGCTGGCGAATCAAGGCGCGGCTATCGACGGCGCGAATCTCACGGTCCGGAAAAAGCTCGGCAATAATGTCGCGCGCGGTGTCATCGGCCGGGTCATCGAATGCCGGCATGACCACACAGCCGTTGGCGATCAGAAAGTTGGCATAGCCGGCGGGCAGGCGGTGGCCGTCGTCCGGATCGTAAACGGGGGCGGGCAGTGGCAGTTCGACCAGACGGTAGCGCTGGCCACTGGTATCGCGCAGAGCGGCGAGTTCCTGGGCCATCGCGGCAAGCGCGGCGTGGTGTGCGTCGGTTTCGTCGCGACAGCCCTGATAGGCAATCGTATCCGCGGCGACAAAGCGAGCGAGGGTGTCGATATGGCCGTCGGTGTCGTCACCGATCAGATCACCCTCGGTCAGCCAGTGCACGGTTTGTACGCCGAGCGCACTGGCCAGGGCGGCGGCCGCGCGTACTCGGTCGAAATCCGCGTTGCGCCGACCTTGCAGTAGACAACGCTCGGTGGTCAGCAGCGCGCCGGCGCCATTCGACTCGATACTGCCGCCTTCGAGCGTGATCTCGTGGCGCTCGATCAGCCCGGCGCCGAGCGCACCGGTCGCATGCAGCGCCGCGGTAAAGGCATCGTCGCGGCTGGCTTCGAACTGTCCGCCCCAGCCATCGAAACGGAAATCCAGAAAATGCCGCCGGCCATCGTCGAAGACGGTGATCGGGCCGGTGTCGCGCGCCCAGATATCGTCATTGGGTACGTCGAGCACGGTCAGCCGCGTCAGACCGGCAAGACGGTCGTGCGCAGCGATAGCCTGCGCGCATTCCGCATCGGCCGCGGCCAGAATCACGCTCTGGTAGCAGCACAGGGTGGCGGCGAGTTCGGCGATCGCGTCCCGAGCGGCGGCGAGCCCGCTGCCCCAGTCGCCGTCGCGGCGCGGCCATACCAGAACCGTTGCCTGCTGTGCCGCCCACTCGGGTGGCAGGATACGTTCGACCATTAATTTGCTGACTGAAGTTCGTCGCCGTGTGCGACCGGTTCGAAATGTTCCGGTACCACCGCATGCAGGACATGGTCGTATTCGAAGTAGAGGCGATAGCCGGGATAGTCCCAGCGGGTGATCGGCGGATTGCCGACCGGCTGGCTCTTGCTCTGCGGTTCGCCGTACTGCTGACGCACGCGCGCTTTGGTCATGCCGCGCGGCGGCGTGCTCGGTCGCGGCGTTGCGGCGCCCTGAACCGTGTTTTCGCCCGCCGGCATATCGAGCACGGTGCCGCGCGTCTGTGTTGGGTCGGCGCTGCCATCGGCCATCGTGTCGTTGGCGTAACCGTTGTTCGACTGCGCAGCCGCCGCGCCGTTAATCAAAACTAGACCCGAAAGCTGAACTAAAACAAGCAGAGACGTTCTCATGCGCATGACTAAAACCCCCGACGATGGTTTTCGGCCGCAGACCCCCTGCGCCGATGATTGTCATTATGCTTTAATGCGCGCCAATGTTTAGACCCCTAGAACTCTACGCCGGCCTGAAATATACGCGGGCCAAGCGGCGCAACCATTTCATCTCCTTCATCTCGTCCATCTCGATGGGCGGGATCGCGCTCGCCGTGATGCTGTTGATTACCGTGTTGTCGGTGATGAACGGTTTCGAAGCCGAGCTGCGTGACCGTATTCTCGGCATGGCTTCGCATGTCGAAATCTCGGGCGGACGCGGCGCGCTTCAGAATTGGCAGGACGTAGAAAACCAGGTCGATGAAAGGGTTGCCGATGTGAATGGCGCTGCGCCCTATATCAGCGGCGAGGGCATGGTGCGCACGGGTCGTAATATGGCCGGCACCATGATCCGCGGCGTGCTGCCCGAGCAGGAGCGCAATGTCTCGGACGTGGCCGATCATATGGTGGCAGGCGACTTCGAATCGCTTGAAAAAGGCAAGTACCGCATCGTCATCGGCGCAGAGCTGGCAGCGATTCTGGGTGTGGGTCTTGGCGACAAGATCGATTTGATGATCCCCGAAGCTAATATCACACCGGCCGGGATTGTGCCGCGCTTTCGGCGCTTTACCGTGGGCGGTATTTTCCAGGTCGGCATGTACGAGTACGACCGTGGCATGGTCATGATCC
The DNA here is from genome assembly GCF_000215955.2 of Salinisphaera shabanensis E1L3A. Taxonomy (GTDB): domain Bacteria; phylum Pseudomonadota; class Gammaproteobacteria; order Nevskiales; family Salinisphaeraceae; genus Salinisphaera; species Salinisphaera shabanensis. The sequence goes on along the minus strand of NZ_AFNV02000036.1, from coordinate 20,178 downwards.
ATATGGGGGATGCCGCCACGCTCTACAACATGAAGGACGGTGTCACCGGCGTACGGCTGCATCTGAAAGACATGTTCGATGCGCCCAGCGTGAGTCGTCAGCTCGAAGTGATGCTGGATCCCGGCAAGCGCGTCTCCGACTGGACCCGCCAGCACGCCAATTTCTTCCATGCCATCGCGACTGAAAAAACGGTGATGTTCATCATCCTGAGTCTGATCATTGCGGTGGCCGCGTTCAATATCGTCTCCATGCTGGTGATGGTGGTGACCGACAAGCAGGGCGATATCGCCATTCTGCGCACACTGGGTATGTCGCCGAAGTCGGTGATGGCCATCTTCATGGTGCAGGGCTCGCTGATCGGGGTGATCGGCACCGTCGTGGGCGTGGCGCTGGGCGTGCTGCTATCGATCAACATCGAACACATCGTGCCCATGCTCGAAAAGCTGCTGAACACGGATCTGCTGTCGGCCGATGTGTACTACATCAGCCAGCTCAAGGCAGAGCTGCATGAAAGTGACGTAGTGAAAATCGCGTTGCTGTCGCTGGTGCTGTCGTTCCTGTCGACGCTTTACCCCGCGTGGCGTGCGGCCCGTGTACAACCGGCCGAGGCGCTGCGTTATGAGTAACACCACGGAATCGACGACGAGCGTGCTGGGCTGCACGAACCTGTCCAAGACGTTCACGGAAGTACGCGAGCCGGTCACCGTGCTCGACAACATCAATCTGGATGTCGCGCCGGGCGCCAAGATTGCGGTGATCGGCGCGTCCGGCTCGGGCAAGTCGACGTTGTTACATCTGCTGGGCGGGCTCGATGTGCCCACGCGTGGCGAGATCCGTATCGCCGGGCGGGATATGACCACGCTCTCCAATGCCGCACGCGGCAAGCTGCGAAACGAGAAGCTTGGCTTCATCTATCAGTTTCATCATCTGTTGCCTGAATTCACCACGGTGGAGAACGTGGCGATGCCGCTGCTGATCCGCCGCGGGCCGCCGAAAAAGGCCCTGGATGAAGCGCGCGATCTGTTGCGCAAGGTCGGGCTGGGCGACCGGCTCGATCACAAGCCGACCGAACTGTCGGGCGGCGAGCGCCAGCGCGCGGCCGTTGCACGGGCGCTGGTCACGCGCCCGGCCTGTATTCTTGCCGACGAACCGACCGGTAATCTCGACCATCGCACCGCGTCGAGCGTGTTCGACATGATGCTGGAGCTCAACGCCTCGATGAATACGAGTCTGGTCATGGTTACCCACGATCGCGAACTCGCCCAGCGTATGGACCAGGTCTGGAGCTTGGCCGATGGTCGGCTGTCGCCGGCGCAGGCGAGCGCTTTCGCTTAAACCCCGGGGCCTGCCGATAACCCGAAGTTGATCAGCCGGAAGTTGCGCGCCTCGCGATAAGCGCTACGCTGACCCCATAACCCAAAGAGCGCGTTTTTTGAAGCGCCGGGGTAGGGATGAGGGGCCAGTCGACAGCGTTACAAGCGGCTCACACGCGTATTGCGCCGGTGCACCTGATCGCTCGCGCGCTGTGTTCAGCCGAACGCGATCCGCGCTGGTTGGCGCTTGCATTGATTGCTGCGGTCGGCGTGGCCTATCTGCAGGCCGAGCCGGTGCCCTTATGGCTGATTGGTGCGCTTTTGCTGCTTTGTTTCGGGCGGTGGCCGGGCCGTGGTCTGCTATTGGTTGCATTGTGCGGGGCCGCCTGGACGAGTTTCGGTATCCAGCAGCAGCTGGCCTCACGCTGGCCGGTCGAACGCACCGGGGAGACGGTCACGATGACGGGCCATGTCGCCGGTATCGTAGCCTACGAGGCGTATCGTACGCGCTTTGTGCTGGCGCGCGATACGCCGCCTTATCGGCTGCGTCTGTCCTGGTATGAACACGCAGACGACCTGCTGCCGGGCGATTGCTTGACGGGCGCGTTCAAGCTGGATACGCCGCACGGATCGGCCAACCCCGGTACGTTCGATTACGAAGCATGGCTCTGGCGCGAACGTATTGATGCCACGGGCTATATCCGCCAGGCAAAACGCTGCGAGACGCCGCCGAAAACCTCGATCGACCGCCTGCGTGCATTGGCGATGCATCGTATCGAGCCGTTTCTCGACGGTTCGTCGATGAAAGGCATCGTTGCGGCACTCACGCTCGGGATTCGCGACGCCATCAGCGATGAACAATGGTCGGTCCTGCGGGCGACCGGCACGTCTCATCTGGTCGCAATTTCCGGTCTGCATATCGGCCTGATCGCGGCGTGGTTATATGCGCTCGTACGTTGGTTGCTGTTGTGGCTATGGCCGCGTGCGCCGACCACGGTGCTCGCCGGTGGGGTGGCGTTGGCCGGTGCGGTTGTTTATGCGTTACTGGCCGGCTTTGCACTGCCCACGCAACGCGCGCTGGTGATGGTCGCCGCGGGTTTGTTGGCGGTGGTGACGATGCGTCGTATTGCCATATCCCGGATTCTTGCCTTGGCTGCAATCGCCGTGGTGCTGTGGGCGCCGGTGTCGGTGATCACGCCCGGGTTCTGGCTTTCGTTTGGCGCGGTGGCGTGGTTGGTCTATCTCGCGCGGTTTGCCAGCCGTCGGCGCATAGCCGGCTTCATCGCGCTGCAGCTGGGTCTCGTGGCGGGGCTCGCGCCGTTGGGCGCTTGGTTCTTCGGGCAGGCGTCGCTGGTCGCGCCGCTGGTCAATGCGCTACTGATTCCATCGGCCGTCGTGTTCGTTCCGTTGTTGTTGATCGTCACCATTGCGGCTTTGATCGTGCCGCCCGTCGGCGGGCCGCTGCTCGCTGCCATCGCTACGGCGCTCGGCTGGGCGTGGCCGGCGCTGAGGGCAGTGGCCGATTGGCCATGGGCCACGGTGCAGCCGGTGGTGCCGGGCGCGGCCGCTCTGGTGCTGGCCATTCTCGCCATCGTGCTGCTGGCCATGCCGCGTGGTCTTCCGGGCCGTTGGCTTGCGCCAGTATTTATTCTGCCCGCGCTGATGGGCTGGCGACCGGCTGTCGATTCAATCGCGCCGGGCGCCTTGCGGTTGACCGTGCTGGATGTGGGCCAGGGGCTGGCAGTGGTCGTGCGTACGCGCACGCATACGCTGGTTTATGACGCCGGACCAGCCTATCGCACCGGTTTTAACGCCGGTGAGGCTTTTGTAGTGCCGTATCTTCGCCACGTCGGGCGCTCACGTGTCGATACGCTCATGGTCAGTCATAGCGATCTGGATCATATGGGCGGGGCGAAAGCGATCGTGGCGGGGCTGGATGTGCGCCGGCGTGTCGGCGCCGGTAGTGCGCATCCGTGCCGCAGCGGCCAGCGATGGCATTGGGACGATGTGGATTTCGAGATGCTTTACCCGCGCGATACCGATATCAACCCGGCCATGGCCAATAACGCACGTTCCTGTGTACTGCGTATCGATGCGCGCGGTACACGTGTTCTGCTGCCGGGCGATATCGAAGCGGCGACCGAACAGCGCTTGGTCCAGCGTAACCCGGAAGAACTTGCGGCCGACGTACTCGTCGTCGCCCACCACGGCAGCGCCAGTTCCAGTTCGAAAGCTTTTATCGATGCGGTCGCGCCGGACGTCGCATTGGTGTCGGCCGGCTGGCACAACCGTTGGGGCTTTCCCGACCGCGCCGTTGTAAAACGATTCGAAGCCACGGGTGCGAAGGTGGTCAATACCGCGGTGTCGGGCGCTATCGAATTGAACATCACCGCAGACACACCCGCGCTCGATCTGACGCGCTGGCGCGAACGTACGCCGCGCATATGGCATACGCCTTAGCGCGATATGCCGCGGAGGGCGTATGGGTGGCCCGCATCGATCCGGACGCTTATCATGCCGCCTTGCCTGATATCTAAGGACAAGGCATGGCAGAAATGCTTGCGGCCGGCGGTTGGCTGATGCTGCCGATCGCGATTTGTTCGGTGCTTGGCTTGGCGATCGTGATCGAACGGGTCTGGGCGCTGCGTGCGCAGCGTATTGCGCCGCCACCGCTGCTTGAACAGCGCGAGCAGCTGGCGCGTTCGCCCGCGCTATCGAACGCGGATCGACAGTCGCTGGAGGCGCATAGCCCGCTCGGGCGCGTGTGGGCAGCCGTTGTGGCCACCCGCGCCGAAAGTACCGATATCCGCCGCGAGCGGATCGAGGAAGCCGGGCGCCAGGCCGGTCACGATATGGCACGCTATCTGAATACGCTGGGCACCATTGCCGCCATCACACCCTTGCTTGGTTTGCTGGGTACGGTCGCCGGCATGATCCGCATATTCGCGACGATGACGGAAACCGGTCTCGGCGACGCCCAGGCGCTGGCGGGTGGCATCGGCCAGGCGCTCGTGACTACTGCGGCCGGTCTATGTGTGGCGATACCCGCACTTGTGGCGTATCGCTATTTCAACGGTTTGGTCGAAAAACGCGGGTTGCTGCTGGAGCAGTGGGCCGTGCGTCTTATCGAAGACCAGCGTGATACGCCGCACTCATGAAGTTCGTACGTCGCGCAACGGACCAGGAGCCGTCGGTTAACCTTACCCCGCTGATCGATGTGGTGTTTTTGCTGCTGATCTTTTTCATGGTGTCGAGTCGTTTCGTTGACGAAACGGATCTGCGGCTGGAGCTACCCGCGGCGGCGAGCGCTCAGCCGATGGCCAGTACCGAGGCGGTGATCGTCGATATCGATGCCGATGGTGCTTACCGCGTTGATGGGCGTAGCACTGGCGCGAATGAATTGGTCGCCTCTCTCGCGTCGCTGCGCGCGCAATATCCGGACCGCGCGCTGCGTGTGCGTGCGGACGGGGCCGCAAGTCATGCGGCGGTGGTGCAGGCTATGGATGCCGCATCGCAAGCTGCGTTCGAACGTGTCGAAATTGCGACCCGTAGCGACAAACGCTGACAATATGGCCCGGCGCCGCGGGCGTCGGGTATTTCACTTTCACGTATAGGCCCTGATCTTGGCGCGACAGAAATTCGAAACAAACATGCCGATTGGCGAGATCTATCCTCGCCTTTTGCGTTATACCTGGCGCCACAAGAAATGGCTGGGCATCGCCGCACTTGGTATGGCCGGTTATGCAGCGGCCGATACGGCACTGATATATATCCTTAAGCCGCTGCTCGATGGCAGCATCGTTGATCGTGATCCGTGGATGATCCGCTGGATTCCGGCGTTCATGCTCGTACTGTTCCTGTTTCGCGGCGTGTTCGGATTCTGTTCGAGCTATGGTATGTCGTGGGTGGCCAATCGCGTCATCTACAACGTGCGTAGCGATATATTCGCGCAATTCCTGCGTTTGCCGTCCAGCTTTTTTGATGCGAACTCGACCGGCAAGACCACCGCGAAGCTGACTTATTACACCGGCCAGATTTCCGGAGCGGCGACCAGCGCCATCACCATCATGATCCAGGATACGCTCCGGATCGTGGGCTTTACGTTTTTGATGTTCTGGATCAACTGGTCCCTGGCCTTGATCACGCTGGTTATCGGCCCCCTCATTGCGATCATCATCAGCCATGTGTCGAAGCGGTTCCGACGCTATAGTGTGAGCATTCAGCAGTCGATGAGCGATATCACCCACGTGAGTGAAGAAGTGCTCACCGGCCAACGGGTTGTAAAGGTCTTCGGCGGCGAAGAACGCGAACGCCAGGCCTTCGACCGGATCAACGAACGTAATCGACGCATGTCGATGCGCAAGGCCACCACCAGTGCGGCCAGCGTGCCGGTGATCCAGCTGATTGCTGCGTTTGCCGTGGCCTTCGTCGTGTCGGTTGCCGTACGCGACACCGGCGGTGGCATCATGTCGCCGGGCGATCTGGCTGCGTTCTTCGGCGCGATGATGGCGATGATGGGTCCGATCAAGCGTCTGACCAGCGTCAATGCCACGATCCAGGCGGGCATGGCCGCTGCGGGTGCGATTTTCGAGCTGATCGACGAGCCGACCGAGAACGATAACGGCACCCTCGCGATCGATCGGGCGAAAGGCCATATCGAGGTGCGCGAACTGACATTTCGCTATCCGCGAACCGAAACCGATGTGCTGCGCGATATCAGTTTCGAGGTGAAGCCGGGCCAGACGGTCGCGTTCGTCGGTCGTTCCGGGAGCGGCAAATCCACGTTGCTGTCGCTGTTGCCGCGCTTCTACGACTATGGCGAGGGCAGCATTCGCCTGGATGGCCACGATCTCACCGAATATCGGATGAATGATCTGCGCCAGCAGATCAGCCTCGTGGACCAGAACGTCATCCTCTTCAACGATACCGTGGCGGGCAATATTGCCTATGGCGCGCTTGGCGATGCCGATCGCGAGACTGTGGTCGATGCGGCCCGTCGCGCCTATGCAGATGAGTTCATTCAGTCGCTGCCGAAGGGTTATGACACGCTGGTCGGCCAGAACGGCATCATGCTCTCGGGCGGCCAGCGCCAGCGTATCGCCATCGCGCGCGCACTGCTCAAGGATTCGCCGATTCTGATTCTGGATGAGGCGACCTCGGCGCTGGATACCGAGTCGGAAAAGGCCATCCAGAAGGGGCTCGACGTGCTCATGCGCGATCGCACGACCCTGGTGATCGCCCATCGCCTGTCGACCATTCAGGACGCCGATCTGATCGTTGTCATGCATGACGGCGAACTGGTTGAAAAGGGAACACACAGCGAACTGATGCAGATCGGCGGTCATTATCGCGGTTTGCACGATATCCAGTTCGCGCGGCCTGACTGAGTGGCTGTTCTGCAAGTGCAGCCGCCGCGTCCGGGAGTTTAGTTCGATGGAGCCAGCGAGCGACGCACAGGGGCGCGATGCGGGGTTCGGGAAAAGCTGTACGGCGCGATTGCCGCTCGCACAGAACCGTGTTGTGAGGGGCGATGCGCGCCGCCCTTGAGCGCAGTTGGTATGCCCGCAACGGCGCATGGCCCGTGTTGCGCCCGCTGGCCTGGCTCTTCGGCCGGGTAGTCGATCTGCGCCGCCAGCTTTATCGACGCGGTTGGCTGGCCAGCGAGGCCGTGGGTGTGCCGGTGCTTGTCGTCGGCAATATCACGGTCGGGGGAAGTGGCAAGACGCCGCTTACGCTCGCACTGATCGATAAGCTGCAGGCGCGCGGGGTGCGGGTGGGTGTTGTATCGCGCGGCTACGGCGGGCAATCCGATCGCTATCCGCTGGATGTGGATAAGCACACGGCCGCCGCGAGCGCCGGCGATGAGCCGGTGATGATGGCGATGCAATCGAGCGCGCGTGTGGTCGTGGACCCGCGCCGACCGCGTGGTGCGCGACGGTTGGTCAAGCAGGGAGTGGATATCGTGATTGCGGACGATGGGCTGCAACACTACGCGCTTCGACGCGATGCAGAGATCGCGGTGACTGACGCGCGCCGTGGTCTGGGCAACGGTCGTCTGCTGCCGGCAGGACCGCTGCGCGAACCGCGCGCCCGGCTTGAATCGGTCGATCTGTCGCTCGTGCACGGCGAGAACGCCGATTTCTGGCTGGCCCCGGGGCATGCCACGCCGGTGGCGGCCGACGAAGTAACGCGGCCATTGTCGCAGTTTGTCGGCACGCCGGTGCATGCGATCGCCGGTATCGGCGACCCACGCCGGTTTTTCGACATGCTCCGACGCGAAGGGCTGGAAGTCATCGAACACCCGATGCCCGATCATCATCGCTACCGCGCGACCGATCTCGACTTCGAAGACGACTACCCGGTCCTCATGACCTGCAAGGACGCGGTGAAATGTGCGGCCTTTGCCGACGCGCCGCGTTACTGGCAGGTGCCGGTTCGCGTCACGTTCAGCCCGGCCTGCGAAGCGCGTATCGATACGTTGCTCGATCGACTGATTGATACAGCACGCGCAGGCTGAACAAGAATTTTACCGCCAGAGGAGCGTCATGGATTTTGTGGTCATAATTCCGGCACGGCTTGCCAGTACGCGGCTACCCAACAAGGTGTTGCACGCGATCGCCGGCGAACCGATGCTGGCGCACGTCTGCCGAGCGGCACGCGCCAGCGGCGCTACTGAGGTGATTGTGGCGACCGACAGCGATGCGGTGGCCAAAGCAGCGGAGGTCGCCGGGGCGAGCGTAGCCATGACCCGTGCCGACCATAGTTGTGGCACCGATCGAATAGCCGAAGTCGCAGCGCAGCGCAACTGGCCGGATGATGCCATCGTGGTCAATGTGCAGGCCGACGAACCGTTGATGCCGCCACAACTGATCGACCAGGTCGCAAAAGCGCTCGAAAACGATACGGGGGCTGCGATCGCTACGGCCTGTACGCCGCTGAGCGACCGAGAAGCCTTTAACAATCCCAACATCGTGAAGGTCGTTTCGACGGCGAACGGGCGAGCCCTGTATTTCAGCCGCGCGCCAATCCCGTTTCATCGCGACAGTGCCAATGCCGATTTTGAAGGTCGCGCCTTTCGGCATCTGGGGATCTATGCCTATCGGGCGGCTGCGCTCAAGCAATTTTCGGCGGCACCGCCTGGTGCGTTGGAGCGTATCGAATCGCTCGAGCAGCTGCGGGCCTATGAATTGAATCTACCGATCGCGCTGGTCGAAGCCCTCGCAGTCCCTGGCCCCGGCGTGGATACACCTGACGATATCGCGATCGTCGAAGCGCTGATGGCATCGAAGACCTCATCGGAGTCTGCATCATGAACGAATCACCTGTCCGCGTGATGTTCGTCTGTTTGGGCAATATCTGTCGGTCGCCGACCGCGCACGGTGTTTTTCGCCGAATGGTCGAAGACGCGGGACTTACTGATCGAATCGAGATCGCCTCGTCGGGGACCGGCGATTGGCATATCGGCAAACCGCCGGACCGGCGTGCCGCGAGCGCGGCGCTTGCACGCGATATCGATATCGACGACCTTCGCGCGCAGCAGGTGACCGCAAGCGATCTGCAGGATTGCGATTACGTGCTCGCGATGGATGCCGACAATCTCGCGTCGCTGAAGAACCTGGCGAAGGCGACCCCCGACGCGCGCGCGCAGGTGGCTCTATTCATGTCTTTCAGCTCCGATTATCGCGATCAGAGCGTGCCCGATCCTTACTTCGGGGGCGAGCAAGGCTTCGAAATCGTGCTCGATATGATTGAAGACGCTTCAAACGGTCTGTTGAGCGATATACAAACGCGTTGGGCTGCGGCGCAATAGCGGGCCAGTCGGGTGCGGCCACGCCGCGAAAACGTGAATACCGAGGCACGCCGTTATAGATCCGTGTGCGGGTCGAAGATTCGACCCGCACAGGTGATCGGTATCGGGTCGATGATGTAGAAGCCCTGTAGACGCGCGGACGAGACCCTCGGGCGGACGAAGCAGGCGATACCGACGCGCATAAAAAAGGCCCGGCCCATTCCGGGCTGGGCCGTACGAACCCGCTAGTGATTCGCTCAGCGGGTCGGCGTATTGGTCGACTTTTCGTCGTCTGATGTTTCTGACGACTCGACACGCGTTTCCACCTGTTTGAGTGCCGTGTCGTCCTTCTTAGTGGTTTCATCGGCTGCACTGACCACCTCATCGACGCTGGCACGCGGCTGCGCTTCCGGAATCTCGACAGGTTCTGCCGTGGCCGCTGGTGCCGTGGCGGTCTTGTCGTCCGGCTCGTCCTCGCCGGTGGTCGCCGAATCCGCGATATCGGCTTGGCCGGTCGACTCGTCGCTACGGGTTTCGACCTGCTCGAGCGCGACGCTTTCCTCGGCATTCGTGTCGGCCGCAGCGGGTTCGGCTTTCTTAGCCGGCTTTCTCGTGCGCTTGCGCTTCGGCTTGGGCGCGGGTTGTTCAGCCTCTGTTGGCGCTTCGTCTATTTTCTCGACTTCTGCAACGGGGCTGGCCGGATTGTCGCTTTCTTCGGCCGGGGTTTCAGGCTGCGCTGTTTCGCTAGCCGGAGCCGGTGTGGGCGTGCTTGAACTGGGCTTGGTATTGCCATGGCTATGGCCGCCCTGGATTTCGTCCGCGCGCGCGCTGGCGGCTTCCTCGCGAGTTTCGACCGAACTCAAGTCGGATTCGGCCTGCGCGGGCTTGTGCTGAGACGCCGCTTTGGCATTGTCGCTTGCCGTCACCGCCGACCACGGTTGGTCGTCTTCGGGCGCCGGCGTTTTCAGCGGCTTGGAGGCCTCGGTCTGTTTTTCGACACTCGGCTCCATAGCAGGCGCGTCGGCGTCGCGTTGTTGAGTAGCCAACTCATTATCGTCTGCGCGCTTGTCAGCGGTTGGGGTATCGGCCGACGTGGTATCCGGCTTGTCGGCATTCAGCGAGGTATCGTCAGTCGGTTTTGGCGCTGAAGGCTTCGTATCACTGTCGGATTCTGAGTTCTGTGGCGCGCTTTGCGGTGTATCGCGGGTATCCGACGTGTTATCGGACGCGGTCTGCGCGTCATCCGATTGATTGCCGTCGGTTTGGCCGTCATTGGCTGTCTTGTTGCGATTACGTCCACCGCGACGCCCACGTCCGCCGCGACGGCGGCGGCGGCGACCGGTGCTGCTTTCGCTGTTCGAATCGCCGCCTTGGTTATCGCCCGTGTTATCGGATGCATTATCGGCTGTAGATTCGTTCGACGGATCCTGCTTGGTTGCCTCGTCGTTGTCCGGCGTGTTCGACGAATCGGACTTGGGCTGAGGCGCTTTCGACTGCTTGTCCTGTGACTCGTTTTTAGTAGCCGCCGGTTTGTCCGTTTTCTTCGAGTCGTCGTTTTTGGCGTTTGCCTTATTGTCGGACGACTTATCGCTCTTCCTGTCTTTGTTCGGCTTACTGCTGTTACTCGTGTCGGCGTCGCTTCGCTTATTCGAGCCCGCGTCGCTCTTGCGCGCGTTGTTCGATTTACTCTGCGAATTGTCGTTTTCTTTATTGCCGCTATCGTTGTCGCTACGGTTGTTACGCCGGTTGCGCCCGCCGCGACGCGAGCGTTTGTTATTGCTGCTGTTATCGCTGTCGTTATCGTTGTTGTCGTTGGAACGATTTGTACGACGTGGCTTGGTCTTGCGCGCGCCGTCGTCTTTCTCATTGTTGTTCGTGTCGGACGGTTGCTTCGACGGGCTGCGAGTCTGCGACTGTTTTGTATCAGCGGTCGCTGCGGCGGCGGTCGCCGGGATGGCATCGCCGGCGAATATGCGACGCAGCGCATCCCAGAGCTGCTGCCAGGGCGTCATCGTGGCAGCTGGCGATACAGTCGGCGCCTCGGCCGTCGTGGCCTTGCGTTCGATTACCGGCGCGTCGGGGCGGGCGACCCGCTTGACCGCGGGTTCTTCACGTGTGGTTGCGGCGGCCGTATGGTCGGGTTCGACTGGTTTTTCGATTTCGACGTGCGTATCCAAGCGGTAACTGGTTGCGTCGTTGGCATCTTCGGACAACTGGTCGCCGCGTACACGCTTGATCTCGTAGTGGGGTGTTTCCAGCGTGTGATTGGGTACCAGCGTGACTTGAGTGTTCGATCGCTTTTCAACGCCGGCGATATCGTCGCGTTTTTCGTTGAGCAGGAAACTGGCGACCGCGATCGGCAGCTGCACGATCACCCGGCCGGTGGCCGGCTTCATCGCTTCTTCTTCAAGCAGACGCAGGATCGATAGCGACAGCGATTCCACGCTGCGAATCGACCCCCGGCCCAGGCAGCGCGGGCAGGCCTGGGACGAGTATTCGGACAGCGACGGCTTGAGCCGCTGACGCGACATTTCGAGCAGGCCGAAGCGCGAAATACGCCCGATCTGAACGCGCGCACGGTCGACCTTGGCCGCCTGCTTGAGGCGGTTTTCCACCTCGCGCTGGTTCTTGTTGCTCTCCATGTCGATGAAATCGATCACGACCAGCCCGCCCAGATCGCGGATGCGCAGCTGGCGGGCGACTTCGTCGGCGGCTTCCAGGTTGGTATTGAAGGCGGTTTCTTCAATACCGCCACCCTTGGTGGCGCGTGCGGAGTTGATATCGACCGAGGTCATCGCCTCGGTGTGGTCGATAACGATCGAGCCGCCGGAGGGCAGCGTGACTTCACGCTCGAATGCGCTTTCGATCTGCGATTCGACCTGAAAACGCGAGAACAGCGGCGTTTCGTCGGTGTAGTGCTTGAGCTTGTTCAGGGCATGCGGCATGACCTGCTGCATGAACTCGCGGCCGGTCTCGTAGATATCGGTCTGGTCGATGAGTACTTCGCCGATATCGTCGCGCAGATAATCGCGCAACGCGCGGATGATGACGTTGGATTCCTGATAAACCAGGAAGGGCGCCTTGCGTGCGTCGGCAGCATCGTTGATCGCCTTCCAGACCTGGGCCAGATAATCCAGATCCCATTGCAGCTCTTCTGCACATCGGCCCACACCGGCGGTGCGTACGATCACACCCATGCCGTTAGGCACCTGGACCTCGTTAAGGGCTTCGCGCAGTTCGTTGCGATCCTCGCCCTCGATACGCCTAGATACGCCACCCGCACGCGGGTTGTTAGGCATGAGCACGAGATAGCGCCCGGCCAGACTGACGAAGGTCGTGAGAGCGGCGCCCTTGTTGCCGCGTTCCTCTTTTTCGACCTGAACGATGATCTCCTGACCTTCGGACAACGCATGCTTGATGCTGTCCTTGCCGTTACCGCCGTTCTGATTCTTGTTGAAATAGTCCTTGGCGACTTCCTTGAGCGGCAGGAAACCGTGGCGATTGCCGCCGTAATCGATGAAGGCGGCTTCTAGGCTCGGCTCGACGCGGGTCACGCGGCCTTTGTAGACGTTGGCCTTGCGCTGTTCGCGGCTGCCGACTTCGATATCTAGATCATGGAGTTTCTGGCCATCGACGATCGCCACGCGCAGCTCTTCTGGCTGCGTGGCGTTGATCAAAATGCGTTTCATTCGAATGGGTCTCGACTGGCGCTCGACTGTCCGAAAGAGTGAGCGGCGCGCGCAAACAGGCGCCGGCCGCCGGCGTACCCATGGTTTCGCGGCCGGTAAGGACGGCGACGATCACGTGGTGCGCAGCAGCAATCAGACAGGAGCACATGAATAAATAAATGACTCTTCGCGGAAGAACACGCTGTTTCAGGGGCGCATGCTAGGCTTGCCCTGCGTTTTTTGAAGCGTGTGACAAATGACTGTCAGTCGGCGATTGTGTGCCCGCGCGGAAAGGCGTCGGCGGACAGCTTAATCAACCCGACCTTGGGAGTGTAATCTGACTACGGCAGCCGCTCAAGTTCGCTATGTCCGTGTCGATAAAAACGACGTCGGCATGCGACTCGACAATTTTCTGTTGCGCACGTTTCGCAACGTCCCGAAATCGAAGGTCTATCGCATTATCCGTAGCGGCGAGGTGCGGGTGAACCGCGGCCGTGCCAAGCCGGCGACACGCCTGGCGGAAGGCGACGAAATCCGTTTGCCGCCGGTGCGCCAGAAAGAAAAACCGGGCCCGGGGCGTCCGCCTGACGGGCTGATCGACAAGGCCCGCAAAGCGCTCATGCTCGAACGCGACGATATGCTCGTGTTCAACAAGCCGGCCGGGCTGGCCGTACACGCCGGCAGTGGGTTGCGCTTTGGCCTGATCGAAATTCTGCGTGTTGCGCGCCCGGGTGAGTATGTAGAGCTGGTTCACCGGCTCGATCGTCAGACCAGCGGCTGTTTATTGGTGGCGCGCTCACGGGCCGCGCTGGATGCGCTGCGGGCCGGGCTCAACGACGCGATAGCGACCAAGCGCTATCTCGCGCTCGTCGACGGCCACTGGAAAGAGGGGGCGATCGAGATCGATGCACCGCTATCGCGCGATGTCGAGCGCAGCGGCGAGCGCATGGTGACGGTCGACCCGAGCGGCGGCCGGGTGAGCGTGTCGCGTTTCGAGCCGATCGCCTTTTATGCGGACGCCACTTTGATGTCGGTCGAGATCAAGACCGGGCGTACGCACCAGATTCGTGTGCACGCGGCGCATTGTGGTCATCCGGTCGCAGCTGACGACAAGTATGGTTCGAATCGCCGCGCGGCGATTTGGCAAGAACGGGGGCTTGGCCGCATGTTCTTGCACGCGGCGCACATCGACATGCCGTATGGCAACGACACATTGCAGCTCGATGCGCCACTGGCAAACGACCTGCAGCAGATACTCGATCGTCTGGATAGACAGGAATGAAGCAATACGAACTACTGGTGTTCGATTGGGACGGAACGCTCATGGACTCGGCGGGCGAGATCGTTTCGGCGATGCAGAATGCGATTCAGGAGTTGGGTTTGCCAGAGCGCTCGCCGGATCGTATGCGAGAGCTGATTGGCCTCGGGTTGGATGATGTGCTTTCGCGGCTGTTTCCCGAGCTCGATACCCAGCGCGTACGCGCACGTCTGCATGCCTATCGCGCACGCTATGGCATGCAGCGCAGCAAAGCCGTGCTGTTCCCGCCCGTGCTTGATGCGCTCGATACGCTCAAGGCACAAGGCTTTGCGATGGCCGTTGCGACGGGCAAAAGTCGGCGCGGTCTCGATGCGGCGATGCGTTCGACGGGAACCGAGAGCTATTTCCGCTGGACCCGCTGTGCCGATGAGTGCACGCCCAAGCCGGCGCCCGACATGATGGAGAATATCCTGCTGCGCTCGGCCACGTTGCCCGAACATGCGCTCATGATTGGTGACACCGAATACGATGTCGCTATGGCACGTGCTGCGGGCGTGGATGCGATCGGCGTGGGCTGTGGTGTTCACGATGCCAAGCGCTTGCGCCGCGCGGGCGCGATCGAGGTGCTGGACAGTGTTCAAACACTGCCCGACTGGCTGGCTTGCGAGCGACGCACCGCCTAGCGATCGATCAGGGAATCTCGACGCCAGCTTCCTCGAGCAGTTGGCGCAGCGCGATCAGTGGCAGGCCCACCAGTGTTGAAGGGTCTTTCGATTCGATGGATTCGACCAGACTGATGCCAAGACCTTCGGACTTGATACTGCCGGCCGTGGCGGTCACGTCCTCGGCTTCCACATAGCGCGCGATCTGTTCGTCGCTGAGTTTACGAAAACGTGTCGTGACCGTTTCCACACACGAACGCGGCCGCTCGAAGCTCGGCGCGCATACGCATAGACCGGTATGGAAATACACGGTCTTGCCCGATTGGTGGCGAAGCTGTGCGCGTGCCTTTTCAGCAGTGCCGGGTTTGCCGAGAATATCGCCTTCGACATCCGCAACCTGGTCCGAACCGATCACGATCGCATTGGGCGAGGCTTCGAAGATCTTGGATGCCTTGCCGATCGCGAGCCGTTCGGCTAGCGCGGCGGGTGCTTCGCCATCATGCGCACTTTCATCGATCTCTGGCGAAGTGGCTTCGAATTTGATGCCCAGTTGCGCTAGCAGCTGGCGACGCCAGGGCGAGCTTGAAGCAAGAATAATAGTGGCGGGGCGGGTCGAGCCCATGGTTTGTCCTTTATAGGCGAATCTCTGGCGGGCGAAGGATAAACGATCGGTCGCCGAATCCGCTGGTCACGCACGCCGGTGAATGCAGGCCAGCTGGGCGAAATGCTTTGACTTGGCGGGTCTTCGCCCCTATTATCGCGCGCCATGAGCACGCCCCGAGCGCTGGTACACCGTGTCGATTTTCGTCGGCTCGCCACTCATCAGGGGCGTATTGAAGGCCGTCTCGATCTGGTACGTCTGGATCGGGTTGCGGCAGAGACGATCAACGCTCAGGCTGGCGATACGCCGGTCGACGTGGATCTCGTGTTTCGGGAGGACGCGCAACGGCGCGTTCATGTCGAAGGCGATATCAGAACGACGTTGCGGCTCGAATGCCAGCGTTGCCTGAATGCTTTCGATCATCCGATGAACGTGGACGTGGCCGGGGTAGTGGTCGGCGACGACGAAGCCGCTGCAAACGTACCGCGCGAACACGAACCGGTGCTGGCTGACGGCGAGATGCTCGATGTGCATGCGCTGGTGGCCGACGAATTGCTGCTGGCGCTACCGAGTGTGGCTCGCTGCAGCAGGGCCGAATGCGCGGCGCAGTATGTCGATGACGACATGCCGCGTCGCGACGTAAAAAACGACGAAGAACGCAACAATCCGTTCGCGGTGCTCAGTCAGCTCAAGCGCGACGATTGACGATTTCCGACAACGCTGGAAGACATAGAACGCCATGGCCGTCCAAAAGAACCGCAAATCCCGTTCGAAGCGCGACAAACGTCGCAACACGCACGCCAGCATGAACCCGCCGACGCTGTCGATCGACCAGACGACCGGCGAAACGCATCTGCGTCATCACGTGACCCGCGATGGTTTCTATCGTGGTCGGCGCGTCGTCAATACCGGCGACGACGCTTAGCGTCTGAGTGATCTCGGGGCGCCGCCCCGGGTTGCTAACCATGACACGTATTGCAGTCGACGCCATGAGCGGCGACCACGGCGCCCCTGTGGCCGTGGAAGCTGCCGTGGCGAGCTTGCATGCTCATCCCGAGCTCGAAATTGTCCTCGTGGGCGATACCGAGACATTGAATCGTCAGGTCGCGCGTCATCGCAAGGCGGATTTCGGCTCGCGGCTTGCGGTGCGCCACGCCAGCGAAATCGTGGGTATGTCCGAATCGCCGGCGCGCTCTTTGCGCCAGAAGAAAGATTCGTCCATGCGCGTGGCGATCAATTTGGTGCACGGCGGCGAGGCGCAGGCCTGTGTATCTGCCGGTAATACCGGCGCCCTCATGGCGACCGCACGGTTCGTGCTGAAAACCCTGGCTGGGATCGATCGCCCCGCGATCGTATCGCCGATCCCGTCGCGGCGTGGGCACACGCTGATGCTCGATTTGGGTGCGAACGCCGAATCCACGCCCGAGCAGCTGTTCCAGTTTGCGGTCATGGGCGCCGTGCTCGCAGAAGCGGTACACGGTGTCGATGAGCCGCGTGTCGGGCTACTCAATATCGGCGCCGAGGAAATCAAGGGTAATACCCAGATTCAGCAGGCCGGCAAGCTCCTAGGCGACAGCGAATTGAACTATATCGGCTTCGTCGAGGGCGACGATATCTATATTGGTGACGTCGATGTGGTGGTCTGTGATGGCTTCGTCGGCAATGTTGCGCTGAAGACCAGTGAAGGCCTCGGCAAGCTGATCGCTCAGTTTCTGCGCGAAGAATTTTCGCGCAATGCACTTACGCGAAGCGCGGCATTCTTCGCCATGCCGGTGCTCAAGGCATTTCGCCGCCGGGTCGACCCACGTCAATACAACGGTGCCACGTTCATTGGTCTGCAGGGCACTGTCATCAAGTCGCACGGCGATGCCGATGCGATTGCCTTCGCCAGCGCGATAAACGTCGCCCGCATGGAAGTCGAGCAACAGGTACCCGAGCGTATCAGTTCGCTTCTCGCGCACAATCTCGGCGAATAGTCCGAATCTCTCGATACGATCCTTCGTGGTGCGTGCCGTGTCTGGCCGGCGCGCGGGATCGATTGCGTCCGATCGATTGATTTGCTGCCCCCGTATCCTTATATCCTGCGTATAGAAAATGGATCCGATGCCGATCAAGTCTCATAAGGAGATGGCGGCAAGCCGAGGTAGGCGTTAGATGAGTCAGTCCGACAAACCGAAGCCGACGGTGGAAGACGAAGGCGAGGCCGTTGTCGAAACCAGTCGGCCGAAGACGAAGCAGCCACCGCTCTACAAAGTGGTGATGCACAACGACGATTTCACACCTATGGAATTCGTCGTCGAAGTATTGATGACGTTTTTCAACCTCAATCGCGAGCAATCGGTACAGATCATGCTGACCGTTCATACACGGGGCAAGGCGGTGGCTGGTACGTTTACGGCTCAGATCGCTGAGACCAAAGTCGCGATGGTCAACGACCATGCGCGCGCCCATCAGCACCCGCTGTTGTGTACTATGGAAAAAGCCTGATTTTCAAACCCGTAAAGGACACGGTCAGGCCTCAATCGAACATAAGGTTCGGGGACGTAAAATGCTGAGCCAGGAACTTCAAACCGCTCTGGATGCCGCCTTCATGGTGGCCCGACGTCAGCACCACGAGATGCTGACGGTCGAACATCTTCTGATGTCGCTGCTGGATAACCCAGCGGTGGCTGAAGTGTTGGAAGCGATAAGCGCGGATATTCCGCGTCTGGAACGCGAACTCAAAAGCTATATCGATACGCACGTGCCGGTTGTACCGGCCGGCGAGGATCATGAAGTCCAGCCGACGCTGGGTTTTCAGCGCGTACTTCAGCGCGCGGTCTATCACGTGCAGTCGTCGGGCAAGAAAGAGGTGACCGCGGTCAACGTGCTCATCGCGATCTTCTCCGAACAGGAGTCCCACGCCGTCTATCTGCTCGGCGAGCAGGATGTGACGCGCCTCGACGTGGTCAATTATGTTTCCCACGGCGTGTCCAAATCGGGCAATGAAGGTGAACAAGCCGGCCCGGCGACGGAAAAAGCCGCGGAAGACGGTGGCGAGGCCGGTAAATCTCCGCTCGAGCAGTATGCAACCAACCTCAACCGCAAGGCGGCCGAGGGCGATGTCGATCCCTTGATCGGCCGCGATCACGAGATCGAGCGCGTCGTGCAGACGCTATGCCGGCGGCGCAAGAATAATCCCTTGCTTGTAGGCGAAGCCGGCGTCGGCAAGACAGCGATCGCGGAAGGCCTTGCACGCATGATCGTCGACGGTGAAGTGCCGGAGGTGCTCGGTAAAAGCGTGATTTATGCGCTCGATCTTGGCGCTTTGATTGCCGGCACAAAATACCGCGGCGACTTCGAGAAACGCCTCAAGGGCGTATTGGCCGAACTGGAAAAACACGACGGCGCAGTCCTGTTCATCGACGAGATCCATACGATCATCGGCGCGGGCGCTGCCTCGGGCGGCGTGATGGATGCCTCGAACCTTCTCAAGCCGAAGTTGGCCTCGGGCGAGTTGCGCTGCATGGGCGCGACCACCTACCAGGAGTTTCGTGGCGTATTCGAAAAGGATCGCGCGCTGGCGCGCCGATTCCAGAAAATCGACGTGCCCGAGCCGAGCGTGGCCGACACTGTGCAGATTCTGCGCGGCCTCAAGGACCGTTTCGAAGAACATCATCAGGTGCGGTATACCCAGCCGGCGCTGGAAGCTGCGGCCGAGCTGTCCGCCCGCCACATCAATGATCGGCACCTTCCGGACAAAGCGATCGACGTCATCGACGAAGCCGGGGCGCGCCTGCGCCTTCGACCCTCAAGCAAGAAGCGCAAGACCGTACAAGTCCGTGATATCGAAGATATGGTGTCGCGTATCGCGCGGATTCCGTCGAAGACGGTTTCTCGCGACGACCGAGACGTGCTCAAGACGCTCGAGCGTGATCTGAAGCTCGTGATCTTCGGGCAGGACGAAGCCGTCACATCGCTTGCCAGTGCGATCAAGATGTCGCGCTCCGGGCTGGATAACCGCGACAAGCCCATCGGTTCGTTCCTGTTCGCGGGACCCACCGGCGTCGGCAAGACCGAGGTTACGCGCCAGCTCGCCATGCATCTGGGCGTGGAACTCGTTCGCTTCGATATGTCTGAGTACATGGAGCGCCATACCGTGTCGCGCCTGATTGGTGCGCCGCCGGGTTATGTCGGTTACGACCAGGGTGGTTTGCTGACCGAAGCGGTCAACAAGCAGCCGCACTCCGTCGTACTGCTCGACGAGATCGAGAAAGCCCACCCGGATATCTTCAATTTGTTACTGCAGGTGATGGATCACGGCAAACTTACTGATAATAATGGCCGCGAAGCCGATTTCCGTAACGTGATCCTTGTGATGACGACTAACGCGGGCGCTGAAGCGATGGCCAGCCGCGGGATCGGCTTCAATCCCAGCGACAGCAGTTCGGATGGCATGGAAGCGATTCGTCGCGGTTTCACGCCCGAGTTCCGCAATCGTCTGGATTCGATCATCCAGTTCGAGCCGCTACAGGGCGAAGTCATCGAGCGTGTGGTCGACAAGTTCATCCTTCAGCTCGAAGCACAGCTGGAAGCACGCGGTGTCGGGCTCACTGTGGAGTCCGAAGCGCGCAGTTGGCTGGCCGAACGCGGCTACGATGTGAAGATGGGTGCACGGCCGATGGCACGCGTTATTCAGGACCACATCAAGAAGCCGTTGGCCGAAGAGCTGTTGTTTGGCCGGCTCGCCAACGGCGGCCAGGTGGTCGTGCGTGTGGACAACGACGCGATCGAGCTGGATGTGTCGCCGCGGGAAACCGCCGAGGCCTAGCTGTACTACGACGACCAGGCGACTTTAAAAGAGCGCCCCAAGGCCCGGTTTTACCCTAATGCCGTTCATTTAAGCAT
>NZ_AFNV02000037.1 GCF_000215955.2 Salinisphaera shabanensis E1L3A | reverse complement strand
CCTGGTGGGTTTACACACCTAGACGCACGGCGACCATGCCCGCGATCAAGGCGAACGGGACGATACCGATCAACACCGGCAGCACGGTTTGTGTGCCGGCCAGGAAATCTCGGCTCAGACGCTGCCTGTTAGTCATTGTGCTTTCCAAACCGCTGCCCCGCACAGGAAAGACCGCGATGATGCCGCATGAAGATGTTGCGATGAAACGTCGCATGCGGTTCATTCGATGTGCCGCGTGCAAATTCTGTCAGCGTGCGGGCGCCCGTTGGCTGCTGTATATCACCTGGCACAGCGCAAGCGCTGCAATATTGGTTGTGACCGGATTGAACGCACCGGTGAGCGTAGCGGGCACAAACAGGGCCGCGTCAAGCAGCAGCGCGATCAACAAAACCGCAGCGATATAAACCGGCGCAAGCGAACGGCGTCGCCACGCAATCGACAACCCGACCGCAATCTCGACGAGACCGGCCAGCAGCGCGAACACGCCTGCCGGTACGGGAATGCCATGGTTCGCGACCCACGCTGTTTCCAACGGATCGAGCCAGAGGATTTTGGGGACCAGACCGTGATAGACGAAGACGAACGCCAGTGCATAGCGTGCGCCGCGGTTGATCCGCTCCAATTCACCCATCCGCGTCTAGGAAGCGGCCGGCATGATCGGAACTTGGCAACACGCACTGATCGTAACGCCCGAAAATCGTATAGCGGTTACGCGCGATACGGTCGTAGACGAAATCGCGCACCACTCGCGGGCACAGGCGAAGCCCGGCAAACAGCTTCCAGACCCCGCCGAGCTGGACGACCACACGCAGGAACGCATCTGAGCGTTCATAGGCGTTGCGGCCCTCGACATACAACATCGTGTCGAATCGATCGGTCGGCAGATCGAAATGCGCAAGAATCGCCTGGCCTTCGCGCGACTGCACCGATGCCATCTTGAAGCGGCGCTGCGTGTCGTATTTTAGAATAAACCGACACCACGCATTGCACAGTCGACAAACACCGTCGAACAGGATGACGCGGTCGTCGGCTTCGATATGGGGTGGGAGCGATTGTTTGTGACGCATTCGGTTGAGCCTCGGTGAGCCGAGACAGTTTTCGACGATCCAGACTACCTCCGTTGGCCCGATTTAGAGAGCGCCCATCTACACAGTGGCGCCAGCCCGCCGGCAAGGAGCAAATCACAACCCACGGGGTAACACACGCCACCAGCCGGAAAGTGTCACATGCGACCCAACAGCCAAACCTGCTATGAGCATCGACCCCAGTTCCGCGCGTACCCAATCGTGCATCAGTAAACCGGAGATCGTCATCAAACCAATATGCAGGCTAGCGAGCGCGATCCAGTAAGCTAATACCGAGGCCCTATACCAGCCTTGCAACCAAGACAGCAGTGCCCAATAGCCGTAGACACCGACAGCGCAACCCGACGCCGCAAGCCACGCGAGAAACGCGGTGAGCCGCCAATCGCTGGGCAGTAGAACGGCAGGAAGCAGACCGATCGACGCCACAAACGCGCCAATACCGATGCTGACTGTGAGCGGAAACCCGATCACCACCGCTTCGAGCAGCAGTACTCGACGATTGAGTACGCCAGCATTCATGAAACGCTCGCTAAACGCTCGCTAAACGCTCGCTTAGGCTAAACGCAGCATTTGCTTGCCGGAACTACATCAAAACAACCGACATCAGCCACACCACCAGAATACCGACGACGCCCTGAATCAGCGTGGCCAGCGTCTGCGCGCGATAAGCCAACGCAACCGGCATCCGGCTGAACTGGGACACGACCCAGAAGAAGCTGTCGTTGGCATGCGAAACCGTCATGGCGCCAGCGCCGATCGCGAGCACACACAGTGCCCGGCCTATCTCGCTATCGAGTCCGATATCGCCGAGCAATGGCGCCACCAGCGCCGAGGTGGCCACCAGCGCAACGGTGGACGAGCCTTGTGCGGTCTTGAGCGCCGCGGCCACGACGAATGGCATGAAGATACCGATGCCAAGCGTCGACAGGGTTTCGCCGATGAAATCAGCCAGCGGCGTCGCCTTGAGGACCTGACCGAAGGCGCCGCCCGCGCCGGTAATCATGAGAATAGGCGCGGCTGCGGCAATACCGGCGCTCACGCGCTCTTCAAGTGCGTCGCGGCGTTTGACGGTCGGCAACAGCGGAAAGGCCGCGACCAGCCCAAGCGCCAATGCAACCAGCGGATTGCCGAGGAACTCCAACACGCTCGCGACACCGCCCTCGCCCAGTGGCGCTGACGGAAACGCAGCGACCGAGCCCAGGCAAATCAATACGATCGGTAGCAGAATGGGCGCGAACGCAGCGAAGGCGCCCGGTAGCGCGCCGTGTTTTTCCCTGAACGCGGCGAACGCATCCTCGGCGTTCAAGGCCTCGGCATCTTCGGTCAACAAGCCGGCATCCGCATCGTCCCGGCCGAGAAAGCGGTTTGCCCAAAGCATGCCGGCCATCGCCGTAATCAGCGCGACGATCGCGCCCAACAGAATGACGAGTCCGAGATTGCTACCGATGCCCAGATTACCGGCGGCCGCGATCGGCCCCGGTGTCGGCGGCACGAAGGTATGGGTGGCGTACAAACCGGTCGCCAGTGCCACGCTCATCGCGGTGACCGACACATTCATGCGCGCGGCGGCTGCGTTCTTCAACGAGTTGAGAATGACGTAACCGGAATCACAGAACACCGGAATCGATACGAGATACCCGATCAGCGACATCGTCAGCGTTGGAAAGCGTTGCCCGAGCAAGCGGATGATCGTTTCCGCCATGGTCAGCGCCGCCCCGCTCTTCTCCAGAATCACGCCGATGATCGTGCCGAAAACAATCACCAGGCCGATACTGCCCAGAATGCCCCCAAAACCTTTGCCGATCGCCTCTACGACATCCATTGCCGGCACGCCATAAGCCAGCCCCCCGATCAGGGCGGCAAACAACAGCACCAGAAACGGATGCAGCTTCAGCCCCGAGGTCGCGAATACGATAAAGGCAATCAGGCCAATGAGGATCAGGGTATAGAGCATGGGGGCGGCACTCGGGGCGCTGTCACGATCGAGGGCAGGTATTTTGAACTATCTGCAGTTTGCAGAAAATGTTTTAGCGCACGCCCGCGCGGGAGATTTCACGCAATGAGCCTTGAAGCATCCCGCATGGCGCGACCGGCGTCACTGCGGCGGTCGCTACTCGGGTGCCCGCTCGTTATCGCCGTGCTTCGCCGAGCCGGCCCGATGCTGTTCGACCAGCTCGAACAACGCGGGCTCGGGCATCGGGCGTTCGAGCAGATACCCCTGAACATATTCACACCCCATCGTCTGAATTCTGTCCCACTGCTGCTGTGTTTCCACGCCTTCGGCGACCACCAGAAGATCCTGGCCGTGGGCCAGTGCGACGATGCCTCGCGCCAGCTCGTGTGCGGCGCCTTCGTGCTCGATATGCTGAACCACGCGCTTGTCGAGTTTGACGATCGAAACCGGCAAACGGGTGAGATACGCGATCGACGAATATCCGCTGCCGAAATCGTCGATCGCGATACGCGCGCCGGTTTCTGTGAGCCGGCGCAGGCCACGGGCCATACGTTCGAAATCGCGAATTACGCTTCGCTCGGTCAACTCGAAGACCAGATGCCGGCCCTCGACATCGTGCCGCGCGAGCGTGGCGTCGATCAGGTCATGAAAATCATGCTGCAACACTTCCGCGCCGGGTACGTTGATCGTCACGTACGGCACGAATCGCGAAGCCGCCTGCCAGGCCGCGATGTATCGGCACGCACTATCCAGTGCATAGGCAACAAGCGCTCGGCGCGGGCCTTTTTCGGGATCGATCACCGGCACGAATTCTGTTGGGCTGACCTCGCCGAGTTCCGCGTCCTGCCAACGCGCAAGCAGTTCGACCCCCATCAGCGACTGATCCGCATTCGCAAAAATCGGCTGGGCGTGGAATGTCACGTCACCGTTGCGAACGGCGGATTCGAAGCGGGTACGCAGCGCGGCCTGACGACGAAAACGCTTGGCGATCGCGGCATTGAACAGCGCCGTATCGCCTGCCCAGCTCTGGTTTTCGTGCGCAAGCTGGGCACGGCCGATCAGTGCCACACCGGAGTCCCCGTGGTCGGGATGCACACACAACCCGCAGCTCGCCTCGAATGAAAAGTGCACGTCCTCGTGCGCTATCTCGCACTGCGCCCGGGCGCGAAGCTGCTCGCAATGGCGCCGCGCCGCGTGCACCGAGCCATCGAACTCGAACGCACCGACGAAACCTCGCTCCGTCAGACGGGCAATATAAATCAGGTTGTCGTTGTTATCGCGCAGGTCGTCCATCCAGCGATTGATCATCGCCTGGATACGGCCCGGGCCGTAGGCGAGCGACATGTCGTACAGATTGTCGACGCTGAGATAGAAGATGCCGAGCTTACGTCGCCCATCGCGGGCTTGTTCGGCCAGCAGTTCGATCTTTTCGTAGGCGATGATATGGGTCGCCGACGGCAACGCGGCATCCCGATCCAGCAGCTCGGCCATACCCGCACGCGTGGACGCCAGCGCCTCATTGAGCGTGAACTCTTCCTCGACCAGAAGCGCAATCTCGGCAAGGGTTTGTCGGGCGCTGACATCGAACGCGCGCGGCTTGAAATCGAGCAGCGCAACACAGCCTACGACTGCGCCGGCATCGGTGTGCAATGCACGCCCGGCAAAAAAGCGCATATTGCGCGCCTGTTCGTCCCCGGCGTCTTGGGACTTCGAGCCTTCACCGTGCATGTCCTCGATCACGAATACATCGCGATAGTCGGCCGTCTGTCGGCAGAGCTCGATTTCCGCTCGCGCCGTGCCCAGCTGAAAGCCGAAGCGGGACTTGAACGAATACTGGGCCTCGTCGAACAGCACGATTAAAGCCTCGGGCGCATCAAATATGCGCCCGACAAGCCGGGTAAAGCGATCGTAGCGTTCCTCGTACGAATCCTCCCATAGCTCCGAGCGAAGCAGCTCGCCCACGCGGGCGTCGAGCGATTTCAGCTCGGGCGGGTCCGATGCGCCACCGTAAACCGGTTCATTGTCGACGATACGCGCGTGTGCAGTACGGCCCGACTCGGCCACGTCCGCGTTCTTGTCGTCTTTCACCTTTTCCCCCGCTTGAGCTGGCTTCTGCCGTATTGCGACACCCTGCCTCGCCCATGGCCGCTGTCGTGCCGATTTGCAGGCCCGGCGGCCGGCGCGCCAAGCCGGCATTTGCGCGATCGTGGACATCCAGCCTCGACTTTACCCGACCGTCTCCTCGTTATCGGCCGCGTAAGGCGATTTCATAGTGGTCGAGCGCGTTACTCAATCGGTCGAGTCGAGCCGCTACAGCGGCATCGGCCGCTCGTAAACCCCGTATCGTGCGCCGACAGCAACCGGTGACGCCATCGCCGCATTTCGAAAATGTGCAGGATCTCGTGTGCCCCCCACATGCCCTGCCCTGGCTGTGGGGCTAGTACCGCCATGTGCCCTGTTCGTTGACGAGCACGTCATCACAGCCACGAATTACCTGAAGACGACCATCCTCGTGGACGTAATAGGTTGTATCCCCGTTGTCGAACCGATATCCGAGAAAACGACACGGGGTGGCGCCGTCCGCGCACCGGGTATGCCATGTCCGGCCGTCCAGCGTGATTGTCCGGCCGCTTTCCTTGCTACGGCCTTCATACACGACGCGGTCGCACGAGATGTTGCCTTCGGCACAAGCCACTGTAATATCAATCAGGTAATTCGGCGTCTCCAGCTGGGCTGCCGAGGCAGTCAGCGAAAAAAACGCTAGCGCTAATAACTTTTTCATGGTGAACCTTCCGAATGAGCCGAATAGTGGTAATCAGCGGCAGTTTACGCGATGGTCGGACGACGCACTCGCACCAGAACCGGCCTGAATAGCGATCGAAACCGCCCGCGCATATCGACCCGTTTTGCGGCGCTCGGCCCGATGCCGCGGACCGTATTCACGACGTGACACGCCGGCGGGATACGGTCGCCGGATGTCGAAACCGGGGCAACCGGAACTGCAGCGATCGCGGCGCCCTGCCCGAACCGTATTTTCGTGGCCGCTGGCGCTCGGGTCGAACTGCAGCAGGCGACCCCGACCCGGCATCGTCCAGCGATAAAGACCGCGATTAACCCACTGATTCGAAAGCTGCGCAAACCAGGTGCCACGCGGTGGTCCGCGTCGAACAGCTATCGTGAGCGGTGCTTCGCAGGCGCGAATGTTTGGTAACGGAGCCGATCGACACCCTTGAAGAGCGCCCCGACAATAACCGGCAGACCGTGACAGGCACTCGGCTCGATTCGCTTTCGCTTGCGAGCCGTTTTCAGGCACCGCAAGCCGGCGAATGCCTGGCGCTGTCCGCTAGGGCTACCGCAGGCATGGCATGGAGGTCTGGCAAACGCGCCGCGCTCACGGGGGCGGAATGCTTTCACCGCCTACAGCCAAGCCCACAACAGCATGCCGATTCCGAATACAATCCCGATCGCTAAAAGTGTAATCAGTATCTTATAAAGGATCTTAGACAGCGCGGCACTGACGGCAGCGCAGCCAACCGCGCCCGCGACGACCCAGCCGAACTGCGCCGCCTTCGGCCAGTAGGAAAAGCCGAATACATCGATACTCACATACGCCAGGATGCCTCCGAGCAAAAAGCCGGCAAGCAGGAAGCGCGCCGCGATATCCTCGTAGAAGTCGTTCCGGCGGGCCGCCTGTGCCTCTTCCGGCGAGTCGTAATACTCGACCGTGCCGTCATTTCTTCGTCGCGAGTAACGTTTGGCCATATTATTCCATGGGCAACGATTTATTCGTCACGACCGGTATTAGTGATCATGTTGCATCATCCGCGGTGACTCAACCGCCTCGATGGAGCGTTCGAAAATATATTCTTCCGGAATGTCTGCCCACGACATGACCTCGCCGCCGTGCTCGGTCACAAAAGCCTCGGCAGCGTCGCGCTTGGAAAACGGCACGGCCTCCAGCGCGCCCATGCCGCCGCGGCGGTCGCTGTCGATAACGTAGGTCGCGTCTTGCGCGGCTATCCAGTGCTGCGGGTGATCCCAACCGTCGGCGCGGGCCATGTCGGTAACATAAATCGCCGCGATATCGCTGGGCTCTTCCGGCGACAAGGTGAAGGCGACGGCGTCGCGCACCTGTGAAAACCACAGCGGCGCGTCGCGCGATTGCAGGTGAATCTGGGCCTTCGGGCCACGGTGATCGACCAGGATCATCCGCCCGTAGTAGGTCATGGCCTCGCGATCAGGCGACACCGCCTCGGCACGCGGCTGGTCGGCACCCTCGCCCTGACAGGCAGCCAGCAATAGGAGCATGGCGGTTATAAGCACCGTGACCGCAAGACTCAAGCAAGGCCTAAATCGCCGCATTTCAAAGCTCCCGTCGTCGAAATATCAGCCAGGTCAAACCCAGCGGCACCACCAGCCAACCCAGGAGCGAGACCAAGGCCCAGCCCAGCGCGATATCGCCGCCGGCGGCGCCCAACCCGGAAAAGCTGGCGACCTCGGCGAGCCCGGACAGATTGAACAGCCGATAGGCATCGGCCGGGTTCAACAGCAGCAGCGCCGGTACCGCCTGGCCGATGATGTTTTCGCCGCCGGTCGCGGTCAGCGTGGCCAGAAGAGCCATGTCGTAGAGCACGACCAGCAGCAGCCAGACGACCACCGCCAAACCGGCTGCGGTGCTGCGCTCGCGTACCAGCACGCTGATCAGATAGCCCACACCGATGAACACCCAGCCGAGCGCCACCGAGGAGATGAGCAGCGCAGCGAAAGCGCGCACGCCCTGGTCGCCAACGCTGCCGGTGGCCGCGATCGCCACGCCGGCCAAGCCGAAGCCCACGATCGTGGCGAAGGCCAGAATCGCGGCGTGCCCGATGAACTTGCCGGTGATCAGCTGCCAGCGCGATACCGGATAAGCCAGCAGCAGCATCAGGGTTCCGTCCTCGAGTTCACCGACGAGGGCATCGTAGGTCAACAGGAGCGCCAGAAGCGGCAGCAGGTAGATCGACAGCGACGATAGCGACACCACACTCACCGTCAGCGCGCCGGCGTCGACCTCCCCGGCAGGCGCGCTGCCCAGAAAGCCGAGCACCAGCGCGAGAACGGCCAGCAGGCCGGTAGCGGCCACGACCCAGCGGTTTCGCAGCCCGGCGCGGATCTCGCGCCCCGCTATCGTGACGATCGGATTCATACCGATGTGCTCCGTACGCTACCGAAATGATCGTAGACCGCATCGAGGCTGGGCGTGAACACTTGCAGATCGCGAATTCTATGGTCTTCCATCTGGCTCAGGCGTCGTATGGTCGCCAGCTTGTCCGCGGGCGCGATCGCCAGTTCTACGCGGCGGTCACTGTGGGTGAGCACGCACTCCGGCCCCTGCGCGACTCGCGCGGCCGTGTCGGCGCCATCCACTTCGACGCGCACCCGTACGGGCAGGCCGGCTTCACGATAGAGACCATCAAGGGTGTTGCAGGCTGCGAGTTTTCCGCGGTTCATGATCGCGATGCGATCGGTGCGCGTCTCCAGCTCGGTGAGCACGTGCGAGGAAATCAGAATCGTTGTGCCTTCGTGCTGCATGTCGGCGAGAATGGCGTAGAACGCCTGCCGTAAGGTCGGGTCCAGACCGGTCGTGGGCTCGTCGAGTAGCAGCAGGCGCGGCGAGCCGATCAGCGCCTGGGCCAAACCCAGGCGTTGACGCATGCCCTTCGAATAGGTGCGTACGGGTCCATCGGCCGCGCCGGCCAATCCCACGCGCTCGAGCAGCGAGTCGGCGCTCGCACGCGGTTGACCCTTGAGGCGCGCGAACATGTGCAGGATCTCGCGGCCGGTCATACCGCCGGCAAAAACCACGTTTTCCGGTAAAAAACCGATATGCGCACGCAACGCTACCGCGCCTGAAGTCGCCGGCGGCTGTTCGAGCACGCGTACGCGACCCGCGCTGACTCGGGTCAGCCCAAGCAGGATCTTCATCAGCGTGGTCTTGCCTGCACCGTTGTGGCCAAGCAATGCCAGCATCTCACCGCGCTCTATAGTCAGATCGACACCCCCAAGCGCGGTAAAGCCGCGATAATGCTTTTCCACGCTCTGCAGTTCGATCGCGTTTTCGCTCATCGATTCAGCTCTCGGTTGACGCAGGCCGGCAGTTGCGGCGCACGCATCAGCGGTGCAGTGTCCACGACACCGCCCGGTCGGATCGCGGGGAACGCGGCCTGGGCCCAGCGCAGCAGCTGCACCGCCGGGCTGGACAGTAATAGCTTGGCCTGTGGCATGCGCCAGATGATCTGGTCGACCAGACCGTTAGGTCGATAGGCCTGATCGGCGATGCCATTGCCATCGAGGTCGAAAGCGGCGTGATCGCTCCAGTAGTTGCCACGCTCGTCTTCGGTCCAGCGCAGGTTGCGCGTTCCGACGTATTTCACCTGGGTACGGTTACCGATGAAGGCGTTGCCGACGAGCGTGTTCTGTTCCGAACCGGCAGTGAAATGAACGCCCAGATCGCAGCCCTCGAAACGATTGCCGCGAAACTCGTTGGCATTGGCGTTGTAGATGAACACGCACTTCTTGCCACCGTCGACCACGGCATTGTCCTCGACGGTGCTGTAGTTGACGAAATTGAGCATCAGGCCGTGGTCGCGGTCGCCGCGCGAGATATTTCGGCGAATTTCGATACGCGAGGAATACATAATCGCGTAGCCGATATGGTTGCCTACCGAGACGTTATCGCGAACCGTGCTGTCTTCGGTATACATGTAGTGGACCGCGTAGCGCAGATCCCGAAAACGATTGTCGGCAAAGACGTTGTCCGTGCTCGTCGTGGTGAAGATGCCATCGCGACCGTAGCGGAAGGCGTTGCCGATCACCCGCGCGCCGGGCGCGCTCCACAGATATACGCCGTTGCCCCGCTCGTTGACGCGCAGATCCCGTCGGCCCAGGATCGTGTTGTTCTTGACGAGACTGTCCGGCGCGCCCTCGATATGCACGCCGATCAGGTTGTTTTCGATGCGGTTGTTGGCGACCACCGCGCCGCGCGCCGATTCATGGAGCACGACGCCTGAATCCATGGCCTGCAGACTGAGACCCGAGCCGGTGATGGTGAGTCCGCGCACCTCGGCGCCGGCGGCCGAAACGGTAATCACGCTGGATTCGCCGTCGCCCTCGACGATCGCACCCTCTTCGCCCTGCAGGACGATACGTTTGTCGATGGTTACCGGGCCGTGGTAAATGCCGGCGTTCAGATGGATCACGTCCCCCTCGGAAGCCGCCCCGATGCGTTCGGCCAGCGTCGGCCGACTTTGCGCGATGCCGGGCAGCGTGTGGACCGCCGCCCACAGGAGCAAGGCGAGCCCCAAGGCCCGCCCTGCTGGACTGGATTGGTGGTTGCCTCGGGCCAAGACTAGGCCTCCTTTGGCTCCACCAGCATGCGCCCGCGCATTTCCATATGCAGGGCGTGGCAGAACCACTGGCAGTAGTACCAGTGCACCCCGGGCCGATGCGCGGTGAAGGTGATCGAGGACGTTTGCTGTGACGAAATCTCCATGGCGAGACCGTAGTTCTCCAGCGTGAAGCCGTGGGTGAGATCCCCGATCGAGTCCATGTTGGTGACGATGACCGTGACCTCGTCACCCTGCTTGACCCGGAATTCGTTCATGCTGAACGCCGGGGCCACCGAGAACATGTAGACACGGACCTTGTTGCCGTCGCGCACGATTTTGCTGGCGCCACGCAGTTCTAGGCCGTCAGCTTCGGCCATCTCGCGTGCGGGAGCGAATATCGGATCGTCACGGTCCCATACGCGCGAGGGCTGGACGATATCCGCGCGTACGATGCTGATGTCGTGCGGCTCGGCGAAGGTCGGCCCGTCGTGAACCAGCTTCATCTCGTCGCCGGAGATGTCGATGAGCTGGTCGTTTTCGGGCTTGAGCGGGCCGACATTCAGGAACCGATCCTTGGAGAACTTGTTCAGTGAGACCATCCATTTGCCGTCGGCTTCGAGCGTTTCGCCCATGGACGTATGGTTGTGGCCGGGCTGATAGTGCACATCCAGCTTCTGGATGATCGGGTTGACCTCCTCGCCGTTATAAGCCCGGATCGCCTTTTCCATATCCCACTTGACGATCTGACTGTCGATGAACACCGTCGTATACGCGTTGCCGCGACCGTCGTAGGCGGTATGCAACGGGCCCAGACCCAGCTCCGGCTCGGCCACAATCGCTTCACGCGGCTCGATCTTGCCGGCAAACACGTCGTCGAGCTTGCGCACGTCCATCAGCGACACAGTGGGCGAGAGCTTGCCGTTGATCGCCACGTGGTTCTTGTCCGGCGCGGTGTTGATACCGTGCGGGCTTTTCGAAACCGGGATATAGGCGGTCAGCTTCGAGCCGTGCCGGCCGTCGACGACAGGCACGCCGTTCATCATCTTCGCATTGCCGTTCTTGACCGCCTCCTCGATGCGCTTGATGTTGAACACGACCACCCAGTCCTGCTCATTGGCGGTCATCTCACGGAGCGTGACACCACCCTCCGAGTTGTAGCAGGTGGAGAAGGTGTATTTGCCGAGATAGTCGCAGTCGTTGTTATCGAGGTTGCCATCGACGATGACCTGCCAGGCGACGGTCATGGTTTCGGCGTCCACGGCCGAAAACACGGCGCGATAGTCGTCGGTGGCGTCCATGTTGGTGCCGTCGTTGGGCAGCGGGATGCGATGTTCGCCGTTAACGAACACATACTTGGTATGCGGTACCTTCTGTGGTCGCATGCCGTGCATCGCGGTGGCATTGGGCACCTCGACGATCTTGTCGCACTTCATCACGTCCAGCCGGATGCGTGCGACCCGGCTATTGGCCTTGTCCTGAATAAATAGATAACGCCCGTCATGGGTGCCGTCCTTGTAGGACGGATGCGGATGGTGGGCGTCACCGTTGACCCACACGCCGTGACGGCTTTCGCCGTACTCGTCCAGATAGGCCCTGGTCTGGTCGGTCAGGCCGTCGCGCAGTATCTTGAGGCTTTCGTTGGTGCGGCCCCAGCCGGTCGCCGAGCAGCGGTTGAAAACCGGGATGCGCATGAGTTCGCGCATCGACGGAATGCCGTAGACACGGACTTCGCCAGTCTGGCCGCTGGAATAGAAGCCGTAATAGTCGTCGAGTTCGCCTGGGGCGACAGTGCCCGAGTTCTCGCCGCTGGCGGCCGTTGCGGTGACCGGTTTCAGTGCCCAGGCCGCCGCACCCATGCCACCGATCAGGCCGGGAACCGTGGCTAGCGACGCCAGCTTGCCTGAGTTGCCGAGAAAGGCGCGCCGGCTGGCGCCCTGCCGAGTGAGTTGCTCTTCAGACGGATTCGGTCCGCCCTGGTTACCGTGACGATTGTCGCTCATTCCCCTTGTCTCCTACGTTGGGTCTTTCAGGTTCAATGCACGGGGCGATACCCAGCGCATCTTGTATTCACACGCCTGTGTGGGCGCAGCCGTCGGAGCGGTCGTTGGCGCCGGCGCCGCGGGCGCGGCGTCATCTCCGGCGGACGCCTGGCGCCCGCGCCGGCCGAGCGCACGGCGGCGTTCCTTTTTCAGGCGCCGGGTCACGTTGTGCGGACAACGGTGGTCGTCGAAATACAGCTCCTGACAGTGCAGGCAGTAGATGCATTCGTTTACGTCGATATGGCCTTCCGGGTGGATCGCCTGGACCGGGCACTCGCGCGCGCAGCGGTGGCAGCCGCTGCCGCACTCCGGCCAGCGCTTGAGCCAGTCGAAGGTGCGCAGACGCGCCGGAATCGCGAGTGCCGCGCCCAGTGGGCACAGATAGCGGCAGAAAAAGCGCTCCACGAACAGGCCGAGAGAAAGCAGCGTCAGGGCGTAGATGACGAACGGCCAGTCGCGCACGAAGTTCAGAATGATCGCGGTCTTGAACGGCTCCACTTCGGCAAAGCGCTCGGCCAAGGCCAGGTCGTAGAGCGACAGGCCGAACAGCAGCAAGAAGATGATGTACTTGATCGGCCACAGGCGCTCATGCACCGCGAACGGGATCTTGAACTGCTTTATGCCGGCCCAGCGCCCGATGTGGTTGGTGATTTCCTGCAGGGCACCGAATGGGCACAGCCAGCCGCAGAATACGCCGCGCGCCCAGAACAACATGCCGGCGGCCAGCCCCGCC
The DNA here is from genome assembly GCF_000215955.2 of Salinisphaera shabanensis E1L3A. GTDB lineage: Bacteria > Pseudomonadota > Gammaproteobacteria > Nevskiales > Salinisphaeraceae > Salinisphaera > Salinisphaera shabanensis. The sequence continues at coordinate 14,494 of NZ_AFNV02000037.1, read as the reverse complement.
CATAGGATGAACACCAGCGGATCCATAAGGAAATACGACCAGCTGAAGCCGGTGAGCAGCGAGTTGGTCAGGGTGAAGATATTGACCACAGACAGCTGCGCGTTCGCCCACCAGCCCAGCCATACCAGAACAAAGGTAAGCACCGAGTAGCGGGTCCACTTGAGCAGGCGTGGCCGGCGTACCAGAAACTCCTGAAAGAAGAAGATCACCGTTATCACCGCCAGCAGCACGGCCAGGATCACGATATTGACGGTCTTGCTCTGCCAGATGCGTTTCCAGAGTTCGCTGGTGCGCGAATCGCCGGGCACCCCGGCCTGGGGTTGCGCGCCCGCGGCCGCCGCACCGGCGGTCGGCGCCCTGTCTGCCGGTTCCGGCGCCGGCGGGGGTGCGGTGAGGTACCGGTCGGGTACCTGATAGTCGAGTCCGAAGCGCACGAACACCTTGGACAGCGCGCCGGTCGCGCGCTGGACCAGCAGTTCGAGCTCCCAGGGCTGCGCGGAATCGAAATCGACACGCTCGGGGATGGTAAACAGGCTGACTTCGTCGAGATCGGGGGCGCCGTCCGGCGCCAGGTCGCTCACGCGCGTGTGGTTGTAGTCATGAAAACGGATGGTGCCGTTGCTGTGCGCAAGCTGGATGCGGTCGAAGATGCCACCGCGGACATAGCCCGAGCCCTTGAACGAATAGCGCCCGCGCCCGCCGACCAGAATCGCTTGCTGGCCCTCCTCGAGGCGGTTTTTCAGATTATTCCAGCCGCGCTCGCCAAGCAGCGAAAGGCCGATGCTGGGCACGCTTACCTGGGCGATGTAGAGCTCGATGAATGTGTCGTCGCCCTCGCCCTTTTCCGGACGCTTCGCGGCCTCTGGGTTATCAAGCGCTTCGAACGCTTCGTTGACCTGGCCTACGGTCAGTCGGCGCGAGGCCACCGCGCCCTCATCGACCAGCGTCTGCCAGCCCTTGACCTCGGCCGGCTGCTCATAGTCGATATGGCGCTGCGCTTTCGCCTGGGCTTGGTCGGGGACCCCGACCGGCTTTTCCAGATTCCCCAGCCCGAGACCGACGGCGACGCGGTTGGCCGCCCACAGCAGGCTGTCTTCCATGACGAGCGCGGTCACGGTCGCCCCGGAAACCATGTCCACAGCCTGTTCGGTTTCGGTACCCGTCGTTGCATCGAAACCTTTGTATTGATTGAGAAAATCGCGAACGCGTTTTTCCGGAATGCCGATCAGCACGATCGGCTCGTGGTGCTCGACCAGGCGTCCGCCCTGAATCAGGCCCCGCTCGTTGATGCCCAGCACGACGTTGATCGGCTTGCCGGAATAGCCGATCGCCTGCGAGTAGTCCGTGTTGAGAAACGCGTAGCCCACGCGCTCGTCGTCTTTCAGAATCGGGGCGACCTTGGGATCGCTTTGTATCGATCCGAACGCGTCGGCGCCGTCGATCAGTTCCGAAGGCTCGACGTCGTTCAAATAGCTGGCCAGCGTGCGTGCCTGGACCGTGCCCGATAGAACGAAAGCCGTCACGGCCACGAAAAAACCGATCCGTAATGGCGATATGAGCTGGGCGATTGTGCGCATTACGAATCGAGCCCCCGTCGAATCCCAAGGCGAAATGGGCGTTCATCGATATTTCCTGTCGCGCAGGCTAGCCCAGCGCGTCTAGGTAGGTATTTGACCTTGATCAAAAACACCCGATCGGGACTTCGGATATCTTTTGAGGTGGCGATACAAGGCCACCGACCGGTGCGCAAACGGCGCTGTCCGAGCCCTTCGCGCGGTCGCTTGTGGCTGCCCCGTCAATCACGAGGACGATAGCGATGCGCCATACCGATCATGACTTCGATACCCTTCCCGAGATCCGCGATGTCGAAACGCTGTTCGCGATCGCGGTGGCGATGGAGGCCGAGGCTGCCGAGCGCTATGCGCGCTCGGCCCGACGCATGGATGAGGCTGGCCAGCCTGAGCTGGCTGCGCTGTTTCGAGAGCTCGAGGCCGAGGAACGTGAACATGAAACCGGCGTCGAAGGCTGGGCCGGGCGCCAGGGCATCGACGCGAACCGCGGGACCGTATTTCGCTGGCAGTCGCCGGAATCGCTAACCGAGGCTCAGTTCGCCGAAGCCGGCGGCGAAGCCTTGATGACGCCGGAAAGCGCACTGAATCTCGCAATTCACAACGAGCAACGCGCCTTCAGTTTTTATGTGCGTATCGGCACGCAGGCCGAAGATGCCCAGCTGCGTCGCTACGCCGAGCGCATGGCCAGCGAGGAGATAAACCATGTCGCGCGTCTGCGTCTGGCGCGTCGACGTGCCTATCGCGAACGCCGCGATGCGCGTACGCGGGCGCCGATCTTCGAGGACGTGGCTCGTCTAGCTGAATACGTCGATGCGCAGCGCGCCGAGGCGCGCGATGCCTTGTCTCACGCCGCCGCCGGGTGTCGCGCGGCCGGCCACCGACGCATCGCCCGCGCCCTCGAAGCGCTGAGCGCGCCATGCATAACGCAACGCGCCGCCGCGGTTGACGATGCCGGGGCACTGGCGATCATCGATGCACAGCTGCGGCGTGCGGAAGCCGTGTATGACCGGCTTATTCGCACCGCGGAACAGACCAGCGACGAAACGCTGCTGCTAACGGCGCAGACACACGCCGCGACAACACTGGAGCATCTGGCCAAACTCAACGACCTGCGCGCGGGTTTGCGTAACGGCATCGACCCGTCTGCCGCCGAAGCCTGAGGGATCGGCAGGCCCGCCCGTGGCTCCGGTCTGGAGTGCGTGATTCGCCCGACAACGGCATGAAGATAGCGTACGAATACAGGCTTCGTATTCGGCAGGCGCGCGTGACCTAGCTGCACCAGTCAACGGCGCTCGGCTCGATGCGGATCACCCCATTCGCATAATGAAACTGCGCCGGGGCCGGCCACGCGATGCCGAAACCAGAGCAGCGCGGAGCTGCGGCAGTTCCGCGCTGCTAACTCGGGCGGCTCAGAATGGGCGCACTCCACAAAAGCTCGCCGGCAGGCGCGGAGGGCGCCTGTTCAGTGGCTCCCACATCTTCCAGGGAAACCATCAGCTTCGCCGGCGGCGCCATGCGCTGTACGGTCGATTCACTGAGCGCGATGGCATAGCCGCCCTTGTTATGCGGCCATGCGCCCAGCGGCATCGGCTCGCCGTCCGCGGGTTTGAGCCAGGCACGCAGTACTTTGCCTTCAGGAACCTGATAGTCCCCTGTTGCCACGACCTGCATCTCGTCATCACCTGCCCAGGCCGTCACAAGCCAGCCCGTGCCAGTCGGGTCGTCGTAAACAATACTTGTATACGCATGCGGCGGATTGGGTTCGCCGAAGCCATGGTGATACGTGGGCTGGGAAAGCAGCATGCCCCCAAGCACCAGTGCCACTAAAGAAGCCGCGATCGCAGCGCCCCGCCAGAACCGGGAACTATTGGCGGCCGGCGCCTGGGCGCGTGCCGCTGCAGGCGCAGCTGTGTCATCGCTATTCAGAGATAGGGCCTTTGAAACTCGGCCCCATACCGCCGACGGCGGCTGTACCGGCGCGAGTCCCAGCCCCAGACTCCCGAGCCGATGCTCCCAGTAGGCCACTTCCCGGCGCGCTTCCGAATCTTTTTCCAGGCGCTGTTCAAAGGCATCACGCTCTTCGGGCCCGGCGGTACCAAGCACGTATTCGCCCGCATCGAGCGTGAGGTTGTCGTTTTTCTCGTGCGATGTCACGACGTACGCTCCGCAAGGCATTCGCGCAATCGCATCAAGCCGCGACGTATCCAGCTCTTAACCGTACCGAGGGGCGCGTCCAAGCGCTGCGAAAGCTCCTGATGCGTCAGGCCCTCGTAGTAGGCAAGCAGCACGCTATCCCGCTGCTGCGGCTGCAGCGTCTTCAGACAGACCTGAATGGCGTCGAGCGACTGCTGGTTTTCATTCTCTTCCAACGGCGAGAGCGCCTGCTCATCCTCGAGCAGTGTAGCCATCATGTCCGGTTCCTCCGGCATCGCCACTTCGGGGCGCTTGCGTCTGAGTAAATCTAGTGCGCGATAACGGGCGATCGACAACAGCCACGTCAGGGGCGCGCCCCGATCCGGAGCATAAGTGTCTGCCTTTTGCCAAACCTTGACGTAGGCATCCTGCAACGCATCCTGCGCTCGCTCCGGATTACGGAGAATACGCAGCAATAGCGCATAAAGTTGCGCCGAAGTCGCGGCATAAAGCTGCTGGAATGCGCGCTCGTCGCCCTGTGCCGTGGCCGTCAGCCACGCCGCCAATTGTTCTCGCTCAGCCACGCGTCAGTGGCCCCACTGGTAAGAGCTCTGCAGGACGACGCCTGAAGCGCTCGGAAAACGCCGGTCTGATATCAAAGTTCTACCTTCGCGCAAACGCGGGAGAGCGCACAGTCGCTATGCGCGAATCTCTCTTAGATGATCCGCATAGTTTGGCCGCAAAGCGTCGAAGACACAATCGTTTCACAGGCGTAGTGCGTTAGAAGGCCAGCGCCAACGCATGAGCCAGTGCCCGGAAATAAGAGCCCGCCCATAGCAACAATGGCCGCGTCTCGAAATCCGTCAAATCAAAGCCGACGAATTCGCTCTCTTGGGTGAATTGGCTTTGCGGACAACCGGCTTTATCTTTTAAAAGTCCTAGTACGGCATGGCGAATTGCACAGCCTGCGCCGGTTTCCGCCGAACATGGTTATAGCGAAACAGAAACCTAGCAACTAAGCCTTTTTCACAAACGCTGCCGTCACCATCATTTCCCCCGCGCCATCGACCTTGCAGTCCAATTGGTGGTCTTTAGCGTCGAGAATTCGTCTCACCACGGCTTTTGTGCCGATCTTCAGGACAAGCGAACTGCCTTTTACCTTCACGTCCTTAGCCAGAGTGATCTTGTCGCCCTCAGACAACGCCGTGCCATTCGCGTCCTTGACGATAATTTTTTCTTCAACAGCCGACTCAGCAGGATCCCACTCGTGGGCACATTCAGGACAAACCAATAGCTGTTGATCTTGGTAAATATATTCAGACTGACAACTAGGACACGGCGGAAACGACATATAACTATTTAGGGGCACGCATGGTGCGAAGCATAATGCGCCCGGTCAAAGGACGCAGGCAAGGAACGAACGAGACTGACTAGTTATTCCCCGCGTGTGCCGGAACCATACTGGGTACGCTGGTACCCACCAGCGCCTTGTTGGGCTTGAACTCGCATGATTGTTGAACCGTTCACGGCCACCGCATCAGCGATTCGTTCCGCGTGACGCGGCAATGTCGATGCTGGTAGAGATTCGGGAGAAAACCATTCGATAGCGTCGGCTTCTTCGCTAACACGAATACCGCCCTTGATCCTTACGCAACGAAATAACAAGGCGAGCACGCCTTGCTCGGGTACGGAGTAAAGTCCGACCAAGCCTTCGACGCGTACTGTTAATCCGACTTCCTCTTCGACCTCCCGTCTTACCGCGTCCCACGGTGCTTCGCCAGGTTCGACTCCACCGCCGGGCAAGTTCCACGCATCCATATCCGTGCGATGACATAAAAGTACGCGCGAAGAACTATCTTGGACAACGGCAAATGCGCCAACGTTTTGCATCTTTAACTTTCCGCCCAACGCGTGAGCTCAGGTGCCCGCGTGGAGCGAAGCAGAACGCGGGTCAACTGCAGCGACTTGTTGGGCAACAGCGGCACGGGCTGCTTAGAGCGACCTTAAACACCGCCGCTAGCAGACAATTTGAGCAAGCGCTCGCTCCTCCAAACCCTGACAACGCGAGCCTTTTTATTTTCGCGTTTGTATACGATGCGGAATGGCGGATGAATAAGTTCCCGAAGGTGCTTCTGGCCGAATTCTGGAACGACTCTGCCCATATCTGGATTATCCTGGAGAGCTGCGACTCGTTCAAAAATTTCCGAAACCAAACGTTGACCTACCTCCGGGACAAGCTCGCTCTCATACCAAGCTTGAATTTCCTCAAGGTCCCGAACGGCGGACTCAGCGAACGTGACGGAGACCTTTGCCACAGGCCTATAGCCCCAGCCGCGTTTTTGCTTCCTTCAGCGACACCTCTTGTCCTGACTCAAGATCATTCAGGCCTGCCACCACAGCACGCATGAAGGCCCGCTCTTCCTCAGCAGCCTCAAAATCGCTGACAGATTGCACAATGGCCACGCCGCGGCCCCGACTGGTGAGTAGAGTCGGGCGGTGAGCTTTGGCGACGTGTTTGACGACCTTACCAGGATTTACCTTCAGGTCCGTGAGGGGAACCACGTCTTCCGAGAATTTAATCACCATAATTCTTCCTAGGCAGAAGTAGATGACCACATAATAGCACCAGTTCGCAGGTGCTGTTTAGCACGAGAAGTACTGGTCTGCGGCGAGCCTTCGCAGAACTCGGCTTACTGTCGCCCAACGCTTGAGTTCAGCGGCGTTTGAGGCGACGACCGTTTTTGCGGAAGCAAAAATGGGCGGCGGCTCAAACGTCCGCTGCAACGAATTGTTAGCTTTCGGCCTCACAACATGGACTTGGCTTGTATGGCTTTGTACCTAGCGCCCACAACGAATCAATGTTGCTCAGATACGTCTGCACCCTGTGCTCTTCAGCCGCAATTATGGCCCTTGCATCGTTCTGATGCGGACTGCCCGGAGATCGGTCGAACATGCCGACCTCAGCATTCCAAGTGTCAAATGCTAGATCTTCCACAATCTGGATGATGCGTGACTCGTAGTTCTGAATGACCTTCTCAGATCCATGGAAGTAAAACTTGGCGGCGACCACTACAGTTAGTGATGCTTTGCGCTCGCCAATGAATTGAACGGGCGAAAGCAATCCTTCCACATAAAGTTGCTCGGCAACTTGGATCACTCTTGTGTCGTGATCCTCATCCCAAATCACAGCGAAGTCGTGAATCTGGGGATGTTGAAGTGGTTCACGAACTACATTCAACCATTCAGCGCATCGAAGCACTGAGTAGTGAGCGCCCCGGCCCAGTGTTCCAACCGGTGCGGGTTCATCGTAGAGAGTTGAGAACAGCGTCGAATAACGCTGCGGGGGTGCGTTTTGCATCTTAGGACTCCAATTTCGTTGGGGTTCGTGGCTCCCGCCACCGCGACCATGCTTTCGGCATGATCGCTGGGTTCAGTATCTTCTCCTTGCTCCGGCTGGGTCAAGGCACGAGAAAGCTAACGCCGAAGCTCAGTTGCCGCCCGAAGCGCGGCAGCGCTTTGGGCGGTCCACTGCAGCGTGTTGTTGGGCATTAGCTACTCCGCCTTTCGACTAGTTTTTTATACTTCCAGACTCTGGCTGATAACTCGTTTACCAACTTCTTCCCTTCCGGCGCGAGAATTTTTAACTTTCGTTGCACTTTTGCAAGGTCATCCGTCTCGGCTATTTCGTGCATCAATGTATTTCTTTTATTTTTCCAATTTTTAATACGTTTCAGAAGTTCTTTGTGCACCGTTTTCAAACAGTCGTGGTCGTCCTCGTGAATCTTCCCGGAAATTTGCTCAAGCTTCCGATCTAAACCACGTAATGTTTTCAATAGTTTAGTGCCGTTTTCCGGGTACGCATTGCGGATGACCGAGTTGAAACGATCTTCAATAATCGCATACTGAATCCAGCACGCTTCCATGTAAAACTCTTCCAACAAGGCTAAGTCCATGCGCTCTAAAAGGTCTTTGTAAAGCTGTTTTTTACTCAATGCACGTCTCCTGTCGCCCAACGCCGAAGCTCAGTTGCCGGCCGAAGCGCGGCAGCGCTTTGGACGGTCAACTGCAGCGCCTCGTTAGATTGCTTGCTCTACGAGGCGGAATACAAAGTAGGAGAGCAGAACGAGCCCACCGCCAACGCCCGTAATGACGGCTGGAATCATGAACCAAGGCCATAATTTCGCGCCGGTGGCACTGGATTCCTGGATGGCCGCTTGGAAGCGCTGCATTGTCTCCGGCCCGGCCTGCGCCCCTTCGATACTAGATTGAATGCGCCGAATAGCCAGATTGCTCGAGATCATTTTAAAAAGCTCCCAGACAATAAAGATCACGAGCGAAGAGATAATTAACGCACCCGCGAGGAAGAAAATAACCTGCGGGAGCCTGTGTACCAAGCTCGACCAGAACGCGATTACCCCTGCATAGCCGGCGACCATAATCAGGTTCGTGTATGAAGCGGATTGCGAGTACAACTTCGATACTAGGTCGTGAGCGGCTCTTAATTGAACCTCATGTTCGTTCAAGGCTTGCTTCCGGTTGAGCGTATTTATGTGGCGCGCATGCTCGTCAAGTTGTCGCCCTACTTGTCGGGACCATCTCTCTAACTGGTTCGGATCTATTTGTTGCATCTAACGCCGAAGCTCAGTTGCCGCCCGGGTTCTCACCCGTTAATGCGGACACTTCAAAGAAGGCTCATCATGGGCCGGCAAAAGGAGTGTTATGCCACGCAAGAAGTACAGTGCCGAGTTCAAGGCCGAGGCCGTCGAACTCGTGCGATCGTCATCAAGCAGTGCGAGCGCGGTCGCCCGCGATCTCGGGCTCAGTCCGACCATGCTCAACCGGTGGTGCCGCGAGGCCCAGCGTTCGACGAAGCCCGTATTTCAGGGCAGCGGCACGCCGCGTGATCAAGAGCTCGCTCGCCTCAAGCGCGAGCTGGCACAGGTGAGAAAGGAGCGCGATTTTTTGCGCGACGCGGCAACGTACTTCGCCAAGGGATCGTCGTGAGGTACGCGACGATCCAGCGTTGTCGCTCGGATTATCCCGTCCAGCTCATGTGCCGCTGCCTGAAGGTCTCGACCAGCGGTTTCTATTCTTGGGCCAACCGGTCGCCGAGCCCTCGGGCTCGCGCCAATGCGCGGCTGACCGAGAAGATCCACACGCTGCATCGCGAAAGCGACGGCGTGTTCGGCGCTCCGCGGATCACCGAGACGCTGCAGTTCGAAGGGGAGCGCATCAGCCGCAATCGGGTGGCTCGCCTCATGGCAGCCAATGGCCTTCAGGGCATCCCGCAACGGCGGCGCTGGCGGGCCAAGCCTTCCGGCGATCGGCCGACGCATGTGCGTAATCACCTCGAGCGCGACTTCGTCGCGCTCGAACCCAACACGAAATGGGTGACCGATATCACCTATATCCGAACCGCCGAAGGCTGGCTGTATCTGTGCGTCGTCGTCGACCTCTACAACAAGGCCGTGGTGGGCTGGTCGATGAGCGCTCGCCAGACCCGTGATCTCGTACTCAAGGCCGTGCTAATGGCGCTCTGGCAACGTGAAACGCACGACGAGCCGGTCGTGTTGCACTCGGATCGAGGCACGCAATTTACGAGCGACGACTACCAACGCTTTCTACGCGGCCACAACCTGATTTGCAGCATGAGCGCGGTCGGCCACTGCGGCGACAACGCTGCGGCCGAAGGCTTCTTCGGCATGCTCAAGCGAGAGCGCGTGAACCGGCGGCGCTATCAGACGCTCGCCGAAGCCCGGACCGATGTCTTCGATTACATCGAGCGCTTCCATAATCCGCGTATCCGACAGCGCATGGCTGCCGAAGATCGAAAATATCCGTTAACCTTTTCTCAACCGTCCGCGGAAACGGGGTAGAACCCCCCGAAGCGCGGCGGCGTTTTGGGCGGTCAACTGCAGCGATTCGTTAGAGCCCATCTAGAAAGCGTCCGGCCTTATAAACTCAAGCCCCGTAATTTCGGATGCCATGCCATAAACGAACTGCCCCGGCGCAGATTTAATAAACTCCAACAGGAGCCAGTTATGATTAACGTTGAAATGCGACGCTAATGAAATAGGATCATACCGACTAAGCTCGCTTAAGCGATGCATTGCAGCGAACATTAACACTAGTTGCGAATTAACGAGTCGATCATGGCCGGTCACGGACTTTTTCAAGTACCAACGGTTTTCGTTTGAATAAATCGGGGCGATTCGTCGGCGAATTTGCTTATGATAAGTCTCAAATTGCGCAAGGCTATTTTTAATATCATGGCCTGACCATCGAAACCGTCTCTTTCTTCTTATGAAATATTTGCCCTCTCTCTGAAACAACTCGAAACCCGGCTTAATTACGCGTCGTGTGTATGAATTTACATACCGCTTATGTATTTGTGCTTGAAACCAAGCCTCTTGAGAGCCGTCCTTGCGCATAAAGCAGCTATGCAATAAGGGGATAAATAGTTCGGTAGCGCTTTTATAAGAGAGGCAATATGCACGATGTATAAACGGCATTTGCCACAATATTTCTTTGAGCGTGAAACTTTTCCCAGCATTGTCCGGCTCGGATAAGTACCGACATAGCGCTGGTAAGATGCCGCTCCCTTGAAAATCCACGATCTCATTTTCAAGTGACTTGCGCCCTTCATCCGCATGCCCGCCAACTCCGTGGCTTTCTACAATGGCACATTGCTTAGAAGCTAGAAGAGCCTTTCCGGCGTTTAAAAAACAGTAATAGGAAGTTAGTGGCGCCGATACCTCATTTAGCTGCAATGAGGCATTGTAGAAGTGCTTGGCCTGATCCCAATAAAATAAAGCCTCAGTTTGATGCTCGCGTTTCAGCCATAGCGCGACAAAGTCCCATGGATCTGAGCAAAGTACACGCGAAGTACGAAAATCAGGATCTATTAGGCAGCCGTGCAGACCGATTGGTTTACCCGAGGTATTTAGCTGGTGTTCTGACATAGTCTCTAACGCCGCACTCTGCGGCAAAATTGAAGCGCAGCGGAAACTTTGTCCGACAGCAGTGCCTTGTTAGTGCTGGAATACACTTCGAATGGCTTTTTCACCTAGGAAATTCGCTAGACTGTTTTCCTTTGAGACATCTAGATCGGTAAGCTGACCTATAGCCTGACCCACAACAGCCTCCCAAGGCTTATGGCTACCTATTATTCCCATCAAGTCATTCCTAATGTGTTTCAGATTGTGGCTCTTCCGTTGATACCCACGATCTCTGAATTCGCACATGTGCGAATAATGAGGGTGATCAGTGTTTCTCTGAATCCACATCTCAATTTTATCTTCGAGATTGGACCATGTTGTGTTAATTCTTTCGAGGATCTCTTCTGAAAGAAGAAGATTTTCAGCTGCACGACACGAAAGTTTCATTCTTATCACTGGAGGTATATCGGCGATCTCTTCATCAGAATCGTCTCTGTCTCGTAGCGAATATGCAACGGCATTGTCATAGATTGAGTTGATCACACTTGCCACTTCAGTTTCATATTCATTCAAACGGGTAATGCTGTCGACAGCGCATGGAAATACTTTTAGTCTTCCCTGTGAAGTCCTGATTGCTTGCTGCCAGACCCTTTCATCATCCTCTCCCTCAACGAGGAAGATCGGGGCTTCATTGAATACGTTGGACAATGGGTGCGCACCAAATACGGGCAGTATTTTCCTGTAAACATCACTTATTGGTTTGAACTGTATATCTGTTTGCCCGGAAACAACAAAATCAATTGCCACATCGTTATACGTATCGAAAGCGCCTAAGAAAGAGGTGCTATGAGTCGCCGTGATAACAAAAAAGTTATGTGCATCAACCAGGTTTTTAAGAAAATGGCCGAGCCTCGACTGTAGGTCTGGGTGTAGGTGAGCATCGGGCTCATCCAAAAACAAAATATTTTTCTTATTGGGGATACATTCTTTGGCAAAGACTAGGCACTCAATACCAAGCGATATCAGCTCAGATTCCCCACTACTTATATCTTTGGGCGATATTTCAGACCCTTTTTCTAATGAATATATCTTAAAATCCGTCCCTTCACGGCGAACCTCTATGTTGTCGAGAAGACTGTTAATCAGATCAACAATACTTTGAAAAGTGTAATTGTGATCATTTCTAAGTTCGGGCTGCTTTTCAATTTCCCTGAGGCTTAAAAGCTCAAGCTTTCTAAACTGAAGAAGCGTTTGCTGTTTAAATTGTACAAATTGGTTATTTCTAAGTTGATTGTTCAGCCATCGCTCATTTGTGGAGTTTTGAGCCAAGCCGGCATCAAATGTTAATGAACCGCCTCTCTCTGGAGTTATATAGCGTGTATTGCCAAAATCCTCATCATGCTCCAGAGCCTGTTCAATTTTCTTTAATGTGGTGCTTTTTCCACATCCATTCTTCCCCAAGATTACGTTTATTCTGGCTAAACTGAACAGATTATATCCATCTTTTTCGACTATATTCATTCGCATTTCATTACTCTTGGCTTATCGCACTAACGCCGAAGCTCAGTTGCCGACCGAAGCGCGGCAGCGCTTTGGGCGGTCAACTGCAGCGACCTGTTAGCTGCTGACACTGGCGACAGTGCCTGCTAAGAATTTCGCTCAACAAAATTGGAGATTCGAAGCTTAATATCTTCTAACTGTTTCCAAGCCGCTGCTTGCTCATCGAGTTCGCTAGATGAGGCATTTGAAGCGGACGCATCATTGGCTGCCGCCATAAAATGCTTATTCACTCGCTCGAAGGAAGCGAGGAATCTTTCATTCGCTTCATTCCATTCTTCGCAAAGCTCGTCCCAGTGTTGATCGAGATTGTTAGTCGCCATCTCCGCCTCTTTACGCGCGAGTGTTTTATTCAGTAGCTAACGCCCAAGCTCAGTTGCCGCCGGAGCGGGCGAAGCCCGCGGAGGGAACCCGAAGCGCGCCAGCGCTTTGGGCGGTCAACTGCAGCGATTTGTTATACACGGTTTTCCTGATAATCGAAGGTCAAGCGAAGCATATCGAGCAGCTGAATACCATCTTCAAAAACTCGTTCATCGTAATTCGTTATGAAGAAGTCTCGATCAATGCTCGTGACTCGAAAACCTTGCCGCTGATAAAACGCTAATTGGTAACCGAAAGTTCCGGTACCTACCTCGAGTTTGTGAGCACCCGCCTTTCGAACGAATTGAATGACCCAGCCTAAAAGCGTGGAGCCAACGCCGGTCATCTGCTTATCCGGATGAACCGCAATGCTCATAATCTCGTGTTTTCTAGCGTCAAACCGTTGAACGACACATGCGCCGATTACTCGCCCGTCTACTGATGCTGTGAAACATTTCGATCGAGGAAGATACGAGCGGATCTTCTTTACCGATGGATCAGCCAATAAAAGCAGATCAATATCGATCTCTCTCGGCGACGTTTCTTCGATCAATATCGGAATGTGATTTTGTTGCATAACGCCCAAGCTTAGTTGCCGCCGGAGCAGCCGTAGGCTGCGGAGGGAACCCGAAGCGCGGCAGCGCTTTGGGCGGTCAACTGCAGCGCCTCGTTATATTGGCTACTCGACTTTGTTAAGAGTGCCTTGAGCAACGGCCACAAGTTTTTCTTCATTCCCGTCAATGGCGAATACCTTAGACTGACAGACAGCCTGACGCTTTCCAGATGCAAGCACTGATGCCCTAGCGACGAGCTTTTCACCAATTGCGGGGCGGGCGTAATTTATTTTGTACTCAGATGTGACCACATCCGTTAGTACTGAACCACCAACAAAGCCGAGGCTGTTATCGGCTAAATAACTAACAACACCGCCATGCACAAAGCCATGCTGCTGCTTTAACTCATCTCTAACTAACAACGTTAGCTCGGCCTCACCAGGCTCGAATTTGGTTAACTCAGCGCCCAGGAATACGCTGAACGCCTGTTTTGCTAAGACCTTTTGTCCGAAATCAAATAGCTCACTCATAACTATCCTCTATACGATATAACGCCAAAGCTCAGTTGCCGCCGGAGCGGCCGCAGGCCGCGGAGGGGACCCAAGTCGCGCCAGCGATTTGGGCGGTCAACTGCAGCGCTACGTTAGGTTTTGTAAACCATATATTGCGCATCCGACTTCGAGTCACCAGGCTCGCGTTCCGCGGCGATGAAACCGAGCCGCTTATAAAGCTCGATAGCTGGCTTATTTTCGCGAAATACATTTAATGAGATTGTCTTCGGATTCTGATCTAGAGCGTAACTTAAAATTGAGTTCGCTAGTTCGACCCCATATCCTTTGCCGCGAAATGACGGCTTGACTATTAACCGTGCCAAGTGAAGTCGGGCTTCAGCTTTGGGGACTACTTGTCCGAACCCGACCAGCTCTTCTTCGTTTGCAAGACAGAACGACCAAGCATGTGACCATTCAACCTGTTGGGGCAGTTTTCCTTTATCGATTGGATATGACACGCGCGGACCCGCCCATTCGCGAGTTTGTTTAGGCGAGCTAATCCAATTTGCAACCTCGCTCAAATCTGACTTCGACGCAGTGCTAAATTCGGACATTCTTCAAATACCTACCTAACGCCCAAGCTCAGTTGCCGCCGGAGCGGCCGAAGGCCGCGGAGGGAACCCGAAGCGCGCCAGCGATTCGGGCGGTCAACTGCAGCGATTTGTTGGGTTTCAAAAGTTGCGGTCTTCCACCCAAACTTTACCCTTCTCTCGGCGTGACCTGATACGTCCTTCAGCGATCGCTTTATTAAGATCGTTATCTGAGACCCCATACTTCGTTCGAGAGCTACGCTCATTTCTGGTGTATGAGCGATTGAAGGAGGCGGCACC
>NZ_AFNV02000038.1 GCF_000215955.2 Salinisphaera shabanensis E1L3A | reverse complement strand
ACAGAAAGAATGTTGCTTAATCTCAGTTCTGTGGTACGATAAAAACTTATGCCGTTATCCTATGCCAATCTACAGCGACTTGTGGCGATAGTGCTCACAGTCATTGTGGCTTTAAGCGCCCAAGCGTGGGCGAGCCATGTAGATTGGCCGGCGTTCGACGGTGAGACGTACTCGCACGTAGAATCAACCGCCGTAGATAATGCCGATACTGGCGTTAGCGCGGACCATAATGACCACTGTAGCCATGCGTCCGCTCATTTAGTTGGGATACAAAGTGACGCGCCGGACATGGGGCTTCGTGGAATGTCGTCGCGTAACGGGCGTCATCGCGATCTTTATCGCAGTTTGGCTCACACCCCCCTAGTCGACCCCCCCATAGGCTGAATCTTCTTCGCCGGGCGCTGCTTCATTGCAGGCGCCTCTTCTATTGCGATGAGGATTCACAATGTATCTCCCCCGTTTTCTCCCGGGCAAAGCTGCCTGTGGACTTTGCATGCTATGGGTTTCGCTGTCCGCCTCCGCGGTCACGCAGATACCTCAACCTCTGACTATCAACGCGGCCCTGAATTGGGCGAGCGAATATAATCCGACGCTGCGTTCGGCTCGTCTGCGTATTCAACGCCTCGGTGGCGAGGCTATTCACGCGGATGTCCCTGTGCCATCTAATCCGCGCTTGGAACTGGAAGCCGGCCAGCGCGATCAGCCGAACGGCTCAAGCACCGACATCGGTATCCAGCTCAGCCAAGAATTCTGGATAGCCGGCCAAGGCGGTCTACGCGAAGACGCTGCGACAAGTAGGTTGGGCGCCGCTCGAGCTGATTACGATTTCCTGGCAGCCACGACGACGGCACGCGTGCGTGCGGCGTTCCTTTCTGTCTTGGTCGCGGAGCAGGCAGTAAACACCGCCGAGCGCGTCGTTGATACCAACGAGCAGCTCGAGACTTACGCCAAGAAGCGTCTTAACGCAGGCGCGGGTACCCGAATCGAATCCAATGCGGCACGTCTTGGGTTGCAGCGAGCACGTGCGTTCGCCGCTGCGGCCCGGGATGCGGCGACCAACTCGACTTGAACTCAAGGATCTGCTCGCGATCGATCCCACGCGCCGGCTCGCCATTAAGGGAGATCTGAGTTTTGCGCTGCTCGATATGCCAAATCGTGATCGCTTGTTGGCGCGCGCCGTCGAGCGGCGCACGGACTTGCAGGCCGCTGCGTCGCGCGTGATTGCCGCACGGAAAGAATTGTCACTAGCCAATCGCGAAATCATACCGAACCTCACCGTGTTCGGTTTTTACCGCGAAGAAGCGGGTGGTCGTGACAAAGGCGGCTCGGATATTACTGGCGGCGGTATCGGTTTCGAGCTGCCGCTGCTGGATCGCTATGAAGGCGAGCGCCAGATTGCGACTGCGGAGCTAGCGCAGGCCCAGCTCGATCAGGACAACCTTCAGCGCGAGGTTCGACTTCAAGTGCTTTCGGCCATCAGCGCATATGAAGCCGGACGAGAACGAGCAGATGCGTTGAGTGATGCGGTTTTGGAGGCCGCGGAGAGTTCTCTCGAACTCACCCGGCGCTCATTCGCAGCCGGCAAGGTCGGGGCAACCGCGATCACCTCTGCCCAGAACAACCTATTTGACGTGCGTCGCGATTATCTCGACGCGCTCGGAGCGCTGGTTACGGCCGGTACCGATCTCGAGCGCGCCACGGGTGGCTTGCTCGTGATGGACAGCCGCGGAGCATCGCAATGAACAGACACGAACTCATGAGTTATTTCCGAATTCCCACACTACTGCTCTTTGCCGCGCTCTTGCTGACGGGCTGTGATTCCTTCAGTGCCGGAGCCGACAATTCACGAACCCCCGAAACGTCCAGACAGCCAGCAGAACGCGGCGAACAAAACGGCCATGACGAAGCCGGGCATGCCAGTGATGAACACGATGACGTCGAAAAAGGCGAACTTGGGTCTGACCACGCTGAAGGCGAAAGTGGCCATGACGGGCACGGGGAAGAAAATCCGGACAGCGTTAAGCTCAGCGCGGAGCAGTTTCAGCAACTCGACATCGCCATTGGCCAAGCCGAAACCGGTACAGCGAGTGCGTCGATCCAAGCGCCAGCGACGCTACATTTCGATGCCGACCGCGTCGCTCGTGTGGGGCCGCGACTGCAAGCCAAGGTAGTCAAAGTAACGGCGGACCTTGGTGAAGCAGTATCGCGTGGTGAAACGCTTGCAGTACTCGACAGCGTCGCCTTAGGCAAGGAAAAGGCGGCATATCTCACAGCGGCCGCACGCTTTAACACGCGCCAGGCCGCCTACGCGAGAGACCGCAAATTGGCTGCGGATCAGATCGTGAGCGATTCGGATCTCGCTGAGTCTCGTGCCGCATACGAACAAGCCAAGGCCGAACGACGTGCCAAGCGTGCCGAACTCAAGCTCTACGGCCTCGACAATGCGGCGGTCGATGCAATTCGCAGTGGTGGGGACGAGCCTTTGTCGCGACTTGAGTTGGTTGCGCCTCGCGACGGCGTTGTCGCGAAACGCGATCTGGTTGCTGGCCAAACACTTGGTGCTAACGAAACACCGATCCATGTCGTCGATAACACACGGATGTGGTTGATGATCGATGCTGCGGAGCAAGCGCTGCCGTACTTAAAAAAAGGTCAGAAAGTGAGTTTCACGGTACGACCATTGCCGGATGAAAGCTTTATAGGGGTGATCGACTGGATCTCGCCCCAGCTCGACGAACAGGCCAGAACGGTGCGTGTGCGTGCCGTCGTCGAAAACCCTGATGGTTTGCTTAGAGCCGGCATGTTTGCCGATGCCGATATCGACGCCGGGGCGTCTAGCGGTAAGCGCTCACGTATAGCGCTTGTTCCCGTGGATGCCGTGCAACAGATCGGTGAGCGTGAAGGCGTGTTTGTGCCCTCCGAACACGAGGGTGCTTACACGTTTCAACCGGTAAGTACCGGCGCAGAAAACCAAGGCCAGGTAGAAATCCGGGAAGGGATTCGAGCTGGTGACACCCTGGTCGTGCGGGGCGCATTCGATCTCAAAGCTGCACTCACCGCCGGTGGCCGTAGCGCCGCACACGGTCACTAGGAGGGCGCCATGATTAACGCAATTATTCGCCTGGCGATGGCGAACCGGCTCATGGTGCTCGTCGCAGTTTTCGCGCTGGCAATCGGCGGCTATTTTTCGCTGCGTGCACTACCAGTGGATGCTTTCCCGGACGCGACGCCGGCCCTCGTGCAGGTATATACCGCTAGCGAGGGCCTGTCGCCGGTGGACATTGAAACGCTGGTCTCCTATCCGATTGAGATCAGCATGTACGGATTGCCCGGTCTCGAAAAAGTACAGTCCACGTCCATTTTCGGGCTATCGCGGGTTGACGTCTACTTTGAAGACGGCACGGATATCTATTTTGCCCGACGGCTCGTGAACGAGCGGCTTTCGGAAGCCCGTCGCAACATCCCAAGTGGCCTAGGTGAGCCACAACTCGGTCCTATCACGACAGGACTTGGTCGGATTCTCATGTATACAGTCGAGAATGAGGGAGGCGCGGACTATTCGCTTACAGAAAGACGTACAGCCCAAGACTGGCTGATCAAACCACAGCTGCGTACGGTCGATGGTGTGACTGGCGTGCTCTCGATCGGTGGTTACGAAAAGCAGTATCAAGTCCGCCTGGACATGAGTGCGATGACGGCCCGCGGCTTGACGCCGGCCGACGTTCGCGAAGCGCTACAGCGCAACAACCGAAACGTCGGCGCTTCATTCATCGAGCGCGGCGGCGAGGAATACATTATCCGCGGGTATGGTTGGGTCTCTTCGGGCGAGCAGGGTTTGTCTGATCTGCGCAACACCCGAGTAGACACGCGCAATGATCAGCCGGTTTATATCCGAGATATCGCCGAAGTCAGCTACGGGCGAGCGATTCGACGTGGTGCAGAACTCGCCAACGGCGAAGAATCTGTTGGCGGTTACGTTCTCAAGCTGATCGGAACGGATACCCAGCGCGTCCTCGAGGATACGAATGCAAAGCTCGAGGAAATCAATAAGTCGTTGCCGGACGGTATGGTCGCCAAAGTCTACTACTCTCAGGCCGAGCTAGTAGACAAGGCGATCAATACGGTCGTCGAAGCGCTTTTAATTGGCGCCGTACTAGTCCTGATATTGCTGTACTTGTTCCTTGGCAACTTGAGATCGACACTCATTGTCGTGTCGAGCGTACCGCTGTCGCTACTTGTAGCATTCATTGCTATGCGCGTGTCCGGCTTGTCGGCGAACTTGATGAGCCTCGGCGGGCTGGCAATCGGCATTGGGATGATGGTCGACGGCTCGGTCGTCATGATCGAAAACATCTTCCGGCATTTTGAGGAACAGGACCTCAAGACCGCGAGCATGGCGGATTTGATTGGTGCCGCGGCTCGAGAAGTTGGGCGACCGATCGTTTTCGCGGTCGCCATCGTGATCATTGTCTTCCTTCCGTTGTTCACCCTGCAGGGCGTCGAGGGAAAACTCTTCTCGCCCATGGCTTACACGATTAGCTTCGCGTTGGCCGCAGCTCTGTTGCTATCCCTCACACTCGTACCCGTGCTGGCAATACTGGCATTCCGACGTGTTACCACGATGCGGGAGCCGCGGTTTGTGTCGTGGATGAAGGCCGGTTACCGCCCGATGCGCGACGCCGCGCTAAAAGCACCGATCGTTGTAGTAGGGACAGCGCTCATCTTATTCATTGCGAGTCTCGCTGTTTTTCCGCAATTGGGTACTGAGTTCATCCCGACCCTACGGGAAGGCACATTCATGGTTCGCTCCACACTGCCACCCGGGGCGAGCCTGGATTCCGCGATTGCGTACGGCAAGCGGATACAGGATACCTTCGGCGAATTCGACGAAGTTACCGGCGCCTATTCACGTGTCGGTCGTGCTGAAGTCGGCGGCGATCCCGAACCGGTCAATGTGGTCGCAACGACCATCAACCTGAAACCCCTCGATGCCTGGCGAAGTGGGCGTTCTTACGAAGGTCTTCAGAACGCGATGTCCGAGCGCCTTCAAGCGCGCGTTCCCGGGTTGGCGAATAACTTTTCTCAGCCGATCCAGCTTAGAACCGATGAATTGCTCTCAGGCGTTCAAGCACAGCTCGTGGTCAGTATCTTCGGCGATGACCTCGACAAGTTAGCTGAGGTCGGCCAGCAGGTCGCCGAACTCGCGCGTAATACCACCGGTGCTGTGGATGTGCGTGTCCAGCAGCAGGGCGGCAAACAGCAGATCGTCATAAAGCCAGACCGCGAAGCCTTGTCGCGTTATGGAATTAGCGTGGACGACGTTTTGAACACCGTGTCCGTAGGGGTCGGGGGCACTTCCGTCGGCCAGGTCTTCGACGGCGTGCGGCGGTTCGATATTTTCCTACGGCTGCAGCCGAACCAACGTGAGCGGATCGATGCGATTCGAGACCTGAATCTTCGGACACCTGGCGGCGCGTTGATTCCGCTGTCACGAGTGGCGAACGTGGACGTCTATACCGGTCCCAAGCAGATATCACGATCGAACGCCAGTCGACGTCTGTATGTGCAGATGAACGTTCGCGGGCGGGACATGGGCGGCGTCGTAAACGATCTGCGTGCCGGTATCGATCGCGACATCGATATGCCGCCCGGTTATTTCGTTGACTTCGGCGGCCAGTTCGAGAACCAACAAAGGGCCATGAAGCGCCTTTATCTCGTCGTACCCGTCACGATGGCGCTGATCTTTTTGTTGCTCTACAGCGCATTCTCGAGTCTGCGCTATGCGGCGCTGATCTTTTTGAACGTTCCGTTCGCAATCATCGGCGGTATCTTCACGCTCTGGTTGTCGGGACTGTATCTATCCGTGCCCGCTGCTGTTGGCTTTATCGCGGTGTTCGGCGTAGCCGTTCAAAACGGGGTCGTGCTGGTTTCCTATATCAATCAGTTGCGTGATCACGGTATGGAGCTTGATGAAGCAGTGAGCACCGGCGCAGAGCATCGGCTCCGACCCGTACTCATGACGGCCCTCACAGCGATTCTGGGTTTGATTCCACTGCTCATGGCCAACGGTATCGGCTCCAACGTGCAACGGCCTTTGGCTGCTGTGGTGATCGGTGGTCTCGTGACTTCAACGCTCCTGACGCTACTGGTGTTGCCGGCCGTGTACCGCTGGTTCGCCGAGCCACGGCGCGAAGTTGAGTTGTGAGGAGGACTGACCATGAAGGAAACCCAGAGCCTTCCGACTCAAAATCCGCTCGAACACTCGATTTTGGGGCAAGTGGCTACGCTCAAAGCGCAGCGAAGTACCGCGAGGAATTTTCACGAATGCATCGGCGGTGTAAATGGTGCTGTGGAGCGAGTTGGTAGGCCTGGTCCAGATACCCATGCGCTAGACACACTTATTACGCCCAAGGTCGTTGGTGCCACTGGGCCTATGTCGCCTCTTGTCGAAGATATCGCAAGCCGCATGTGGCGAGAGGTTTCGGCTGGGCTACAAAGGCATATCTCACGCGTTCTGGGGTGGTTGCGATGCTAGCGGGCAAATCCTTTGCACACCGTTTACCGCGTCTGCGTGTGACGACCCCAATGCTCGCAGTGGTCGTGGCGTTATTCTTGGTGAGTACCGGCAATAACTCATTTTGGAGTGCGACGGCAAGCGCCGCGGAAATTTCTTGGAGGGAAAACTTCAGGTTTGCTGTGGCAATCTTTGTGATGCTTGTCGCAGCTTTCACATTAGTTATCGCACCATTTGGCTTCCGTTTTCTGTTTAAGCCGGTTATTTCGGGTCTGCTTATCCTGGCGGCCGTGAATAGCTATTTCATGGATACCTACGGTGTTGTGATTGATGACGGAATGCTGCGCAACACCATACAAACCGACCCTAGGGAGGTTGACGGTTTATTGAGCCCGGTTTTGTTTTGGCATGTGTTATGGGCCGGAGTTTTGCCGGCGTTGGTTGTGTGGTGGGTTCCCGTGCGCTATGCGACTTTTCCTAGACAATTGGGTCGGCAAATATTGACGATGGCGCTAGCTTTAGCAGTAGCCGGGGCGGCACTTTATAGCCATTACAAAGAATTTTCACTAGTAGGGCGCGAAAATCGAAATTTACGTTATTTGATTAATCCGAGTTATTCCATTTACTCGGCTGGAAAGTTGCTGGCTGCCGAGTTAAGTGCCGGTGAGGCGGCACTTCGGCCATTGGGCCGCGACGCCTACCAACGACAGCATAGCTCACCCGGCGGCAAGCCAAGGCTCGTGGTTTTCGTTCTAGGGGAAACGTGCGTGCTCATAACGCTACCTTGGAAGGTTATGAGCGGAGGACCATGCCGCTCATGGCCCAAGAAGAGATTGTCAAGTTTGACAGCGTATATTCCTGCGGCACTGCTACTGCAGTGTCTCTGCCCTGTATGTTCTCGCGCCAAAACCGCAGCAGTTATGACGAGTTCGTGTCGGATAACAGCGAGAATTTATTAGATGTCCTGAAACACGCCGGGGTACGTGTGCTATGGCGTGAAAACAACTCCGGCTGCAAGGGCGTTTGCGCCAGGGTAAAAACACAAAACACAGCTCAGATGGACGTGCCTAATTATTGCAATGAAGATGGCTGTTTTGACGAAATTTTATTGTATCGGCTGGATGAATCGCTAAACGAGCCCTCGAGAGACACTTTCATTGTGCTTCATCAACAGGGCAACCACGGGCCTGAATACTACAAACGGTACCCGCCTGAGTTTCGCAAATTCCAGCCTGAATGCCGTAGCAATCGCCCGCAGGATTGTAGCCGCCAAGAGCTGATAAACGCCTACGACAACGCCATTTTATATACCGACTTCGTGCTCTCTAGGGTTGTGAAGTTTCTAAAAAGGAACTCCGATCGCTATGCAAGCGCGATGATTTATATGTCCGACCATGGCGAGTCGCTCGGTGAGAGTGGCATTTACCTGCACGGCTTACCTTACTTAATCGCGCCGCACGAACAAACCCACGTACCGCTGATGGTTTGGACCTCATTTGATTTTAGGAGCGAGCGAGGGCTCGAGCGCAAGTGCATGAGGCAGATGAGTGACGACGAGTATAGCCAGGATAATTTGTTCGACACGGTTCTAGGTCTGTTCGCGGTACAGACACAGGTCTACCGGCCCGGGCAGGACATTTTTGCTGCATGTCGCGCCATCGCCTTGACAGGTCGGTAGGTTTGTTAGGAGAGGCCACCCATGTCTGATGTAACTTCAGATCAGCATCCCTTGGCCGAGCGGCTGTTACGGCCCATACGCCGCTTCGCGGCGTATGGGCCATCCAGCGGCATTGTTTTGGTTATTGCTACTGCGCTCGCGCTGCTATGGGCCAACTCTGCGGGATCGTTATTACCAGGCTACGCAGACTTTTGGAACACCGAGCTTTCTCTTCGTCTGGGCGATGTAGAGCTGTCACTTTCGCTCCACGAATGGATTGATGATGCATTGATGGCGCTGTTCTTCTTTCACGTCAGTCTCGAGGTAAAGTACGAATTTCTTCGCGGTGCGCTGTCCACCCGAGACAAAGCGGTCCTGCCAGTGGTAGCAGCGCTAGGCGGCATGCTAGCGCCAGTCGCAGTTTTTCTGATTCTTAACCTACGGCGGGGGATCCCGGGGGATGGGCCGTACCAATGGCGACAGATGTCGCCTTTGCTATTGCGCTTCTCACCCTACTAGGCAAACGGGTGCCCCCGAGCTGGCGGGCATTCCTACTGGCACTTGCGGTTATCGATGACGTCGGCACGGTTGCCGTGATAGCCCTGTTCTATTCGGCGAAGATCACCATTATTCCATTGCTCGTGGTAGCTTTCGGGCTAGCTCTCGTTTACGCGATGCGCCGTGCCGGGGTCCACGCATTTTTAGTTTATTGGTTGGTTGGCGCTGCCATCTGGCTGGCGATGGAGAAATCCGGCGTTCATCCGACCGTTGCGGGCGTCTTGCTCGGGTTCTTGACGCCGCTTTCCGCGCCACGCCATACGCATTCATACAATGAACAGGCCGCTGAACGCATTCCACACCTATTGCGCGAAGCCTCGTCCTCAAAACGTCGGCTCCTAGAAGAACTGGAACGCGTTAGGCGAGGCGCATTATCGCCGCTGAATATCCTGCAACATCGCCTAGAGCCGTGGGTGTTATTCCTGATCATGCCGGCGTTCGCGCTCGCCAATGCAGGGGTTGATCTGAGCGAAATTGTCTCGCTGATAATGCCAGCCTATGGGTTCTAGTCGGGAGCGGCGTCGGTCTGGTGGTTGGCAAACCTCTTGGCGTTGTGATGGCCGTACGGCTGGCCACCCTCTCGTCCCGGACAAAACTCCCGGATGGACTCTCTTGGTCAGCTCTGACCGGTCTGGGGCTTCTCGCCGGCGTTGGTTTCACTATCGCTTTATTCTTGACCAGCCTTGCGTTTACAGATCCGGCGATCGCATCGGCCGCACGCGTTGGCATTTTGGCTGGCTCCTTAATCGCCGCATTGGCGGGGCTGGGATTACTTTGGTTGGTTTTACACAAGAATGATGAAAATCGGGTAGCGCAGAGCAAACACGTCGCGTGAGCTGTACGTAACGGCGGTATGACCGAGCTACTACGGTCACCAGTCACGCCAACGGCACACATCTGCGAACTCAAGCTAGCAAAAGGAGACTGATGGTGAAGGAAATCAAGGCTTATGTACGTGAAATCATGCTCGAACAGGTGATTTCAGAGCTGGCTCATATTGAAGGCATACCAGGAATCGCCGTGGTGCATCTACAAGAATATGGCCACGTTCAGGATGGCGGGTTAGAGCGGGTCAAAATGGCCAAGCTCGAAGTCGATGTGCCGGAATCACTTGCTAGGACAGTGGTTGACGCAATCGTGGCCAGCGGACGCACCGGCGACGGCCATCCAGGCGACGGGAAGGTATTCATATCGGACCTACGGGACGCCATTCGAATTAGCGACGGTCATCGCAACGAGGCCGCAGTGCAAATATCGCCGGAATCGGGGAGCTCAAATGAGTGAACATGACCATAGCGGGCATAGCCATAGCGGTAGCACCAAACTGCTGATCGTATCGCTGGTATTTACGAGTGCATACGCTGGCGTCGAGGTGGCTGGTGGCCTTTGGGCCAACTCACTGGCCCTGATTGCCGATGCGGGCCATATGATCACCGACTCCTTATCTCTCGGAATCGGCGCTTTTGCGGCATGGCTAAGTCAGCGTCGCGCTTCAAAAACCCTTACGTATGGATATGCACGCGCTGAGGTTATAGGAGCGCTCGTCAACGTTCTGTTCATGCTGGGTATTGTGGTGTGGATTGTTTTTGCCGCTTTCGAACGACTTGCAAATCCACAGGAAGTTGGCGGAACGACCGTTATGATCGTCGCTTTCATCGGCTTACTCGTAAATGTTGCCGTTGCGTGGATTCTGATGCGGGGCGAAAAAAACATGAACGTGCGGGCCGCGTTGTTGCACGTAATGGGTGACTTGGCGGGTTCTGTAGCGGCGTTGCTGGCGGGCTTCATCGTTTACCTCACCGGCTGGCTGCCGATAGACCCGTTGCTTTCGTTATTAATCAGCCTTCTGATTGGTTTTGCGAGCATAAATATTTTACGCGACGTCATGCGAGTCCTTATGGAGGGCTCACCTAGCGATGTGGATATTGACGAGTTGAAGCAGTCCATGGGCGAGATTAGTGGTGTCGTTGAGGCGCACCATATTCACGTCTGGTCTCTATCGTCGAGTCGTCACGCCTTATCGGCACAAATCAAACTTGATGAGATAGGTGAATGGGATGCGGTCCTACCGCGACTACAGGCCCTGCTGGGTCGGCGCTTCGGCATTCAGCACAGCACGTTACAGCCGGAATCTGGCTCGCGCAGCATCCTTGAAAATCGCGGCAAGAACGTTGATGGGAACGGTTCATCATGCTCAGGCAAGCTTTAAGAACTACATCGACGCTCTTACTTTTTGTATTTATGTTGACCCCAGTTTTATCTCGCGCTCAAGAACCTGAAATCACGGTCAGTAGCAAAGCTTATAAGAGACAGTTCAAAACCATGCTCCAGCGCGCCGAGGAGGGCGATGCGAACGCCCAGAATTCCGTTGGCGGTGCCTTTGCCATGGGCGACGGTGTCGTAGAGGATGATGAGGCCGCGTATCGTTGGTTGCGCAAAGCGGCAGAACAAGGCCACGCTGCGGCTCAATACAATCTATTCCTCTTGTCGACTCAGAAGAGGGATTCGGAGAATACGCTCGAAGCCCCAGTCAAATGGTTACAAAGGGCCGCCAATCAAGGTGTCCTTCAAGCGCAATTTCGTCTCGCAGAGTTTTACCGACAAAGCCGTGTTAAGCACAAAAAACGGCGGGAGCGCGCGGCCATGTATTACGCCATGGCCGCTAAACAAGGTCACGCGTCTGCGCAATTTTATTTGGGCTGGTGCTACGACAAGGGTGTTGGGGTCACTCAGAATGAGTCGAAAGCGGCGCGGTGGTACTTGAAAGCTGCGAAAAAGGGGCAGGTCGATGCCCAAGTGAATCTAGCCGTAAACTATATCGACGGTCGAGGGGTCCAGAAAAGCCAAGCGCAAGCACGGAGATGGTTTTTGCGGGCAGCGCAACAAAATTCTGCGATCGCACAATATAACCTCGGCAAACTGTCTCAGGCTCGTGCGAGTTCACGGGGTAACATCATCGAGGCATATGTCTGGACATCGTTGGCAGCCGAACAAGGACTTGGTGCGGCGATTCGCGAACGCGAGCTTCTCCGGAGTTTGATATCACCTTCACAATTGAGCCGAGCACAAGCGCGCGTTCGACGTTGGAGTAAGATTAATTCCGACAACGCTCAATTTGACCTTCAGCTGGAAAGCCGGCGTAGTTTTCCGGTCACTGAACCAATATCGGGGCTCGAAGCGCTGTTGCCTAAAAAGGGCAAAGCTGACAGCCAGCGATAGCGCGAGAGCGGAAAAAATTGATTTTTTAATCCGATAAAATCTGGGATGGGCCCCCACGGATTTCTTAAGATGGGCTGTTACACATGCCGAACCAAGTTCGGTGGTTTCAGACACCCTAAGCGCATGAAGGCGCTCTATCTGAGCACACTCGTTTTAAGCACCCGTTGGCCGAGTCGATGCTCGAGGCCGAAGGTACGCACGAGCTGGTGCGGTGCATTCGCTTGTGTGGACGTTGCGAACGAAGTTCCCTGGCCGTCGTTGCGATGAGTCGTTGCAACGAGTGCAAGCGCGCTTCGAAACCGGCAGGCTTTGATCACCGCGCGCGATTACGTGCCGAAATTCCGCGCCTGCCACGGCGCTACCTTAAGGACGACCGGGAAGATGATCTATCTCAACCGTCAGCACTCCGGCTACGTCGTCAATCAAAAGCGTGTCGAACGACACTATTCCGAGCAACGTCTAACGTACCGATCTTTGGTCAATAGTCGTTTTTCGCATCTAACTACTACGCGTGGAAGGCCGCAAAGACGGCCATTCGAGTCTTTGGACTCTTCGTAAAATATTATTCAACCGAAGTATGGCTACAGCGGCGATGGTCTTTACTGCCGTGTTCGGTGTCGCGGTACAGAACGGCGTGGTGATGGTGTCCTATATCAACCAGCTGCGACAGCAGGGCACGTCTATGGCCGACGCGGTGCGTATCGGCGCCGAGCATCGCCTGCGCCCGGTCCTGATGACCGCGCTGACCGCGGTCCTCGGGCTGATTCCGCTGCTGCTTGCCGACGGCATCGGCTCCAACGTGCAGCGGCCGCTCGCGGCGGTGGTGATCGGCGGGCTCATGACTTCGACGCTGCTCACACTCATCGTGCTGCCCAGCGTCTATCGCTGGTTCGCCGAACCGGATACGCCGGTTCATCTGTAACCGAAACCCGCGTGGCCGCGGCTTGCCAGATCAAGCCGCGGCCACGAGGACGATATGAAGCCTTCAAAACCGGCAGGAAAGAGGGCGGTCGCGCTTGGCCTTGTATGGATATACATAGCCAAATGAAGCGACTGGCGTTGCCGTAGCCGACACGATGGGTTAAAAACTCGCCATGTTCGAATTACTTACCGCCATTATCGCGCTCGTTCCCATAGGCTGGAGCCATCACCTCATCGCGGCCCATACGCGCTATGAAATAGTTACGCGCGGTCTGCTGATCCTGGTCGGTCTGGGCTTTGGCGCTATCTGTATGCGGTATGCGGCCGACAGCACGCTGGCACGCTGGAGCCTGTTCGTCGCCGGTATGGGCGCCGTGCATACGCCAGCGGCGATCGTGCTCACGATCAAGCAACTCAAGCGTCGCGGTTACTGAATGTAACGAGGTGAATGGCTCGTTCTATCAACATAAAACCCGAAACGCATGCAGCTCCTTCGCGAAGGCCATAGCTGCATTACGGGAATGTGTGTTGATTTAACCGGAAGCCAAGACGCGTCGGGAACGGGTATTCAATCGCTGAAGACCAATGATTGTCGTGGCCATTGCCATGGCAGACCAGCCGAAGCCTTCACCGGCAAGACCGAGCGCGATACCGCCCAGCGCCAGGCAAACAGCTACAAGCGTGAGTATCCAGGAAGCCAGGCGCAGTTGCCGAATAGTGAGCAACATTGGAAAACCTCCAAACGATAGACAGATCGAATCCAAGAGGTCGATGCGGGCGCGTGTAAAGGCTCGCTTCGGCCGCCAACCGGACAGACGTTGAGGCCTCATGTTCAGAGAGCAAGTCGCTGCCAGCGGCATTTATTTCGGCGGCGTGCGTCGTTGCTGAAGTCCGCGGACCCGTTTTTCCAGGCGCGTTTAGCAGCCCGAGCTGCGTACTACGTAAGTGCGCATTCGCCGAGTATCGGCTAACAGATGGAATCCATTTAGAACGGCCGCAGGTCTCGACGGCGCGTCCCATCAACAGCCGAACTTGGATAGCATCGCGCGCGGGCAGGCGTTGCCAACGCCAGGACCGTATAGAAGTGTTTGAGCCTAGGCCTTGGGGCAACGTTACACACTGGCTGAGGGGTGGGCAGCGATGCGATGAGGCGGCCGGCGTAATATAATATTTAACATAATATACATTATGCACAGTGATACCCGCGGCTCAGATTGTCGGCCGAAGTCCTGGACACCGTCTGGCTTAAGCTCGATCAGATCGTCACGCAGCTGGAGCTCTCCGAAGCGACGTTCTATCGCTGCCGCTGGATCAACGCGAGCCGGCCAACGCAGCATTGTTTTCGTTGCGAACCCGGAACACCAGGCAGTAAAGCACCGGCACCACGCCGAGCGTTAACAGCGTGCCCACCGCCAGGCCGAAAGCAAGCACGCTCGCCATGCCGTAGAACAACGCATCGTGGAATACGATCAACGGCAACAGACCGAGAATGGTCGTAATCGTGGTCATCATGATCGGGCGCAGGCGGCGTACGCAGGCCGCTACCACGGCGTTGTAGGCCGGCGTATTCTTGGCCCGCTCGATCTCGATCTGGTCGAGCAACACAATGCCGTTGTTCAACAGGATGCCGGCCAAAGCGTACAGGCCGAGAATTTCCATGAATCCGAAATTTGCCTGCATCGCATACAGGCCGATGACGGCGCCAATAACGAGCAGCGGCAATGTGGCGACGATGATCAATGGCCGTCGATAGCCGTTGAACTGGATGACCAGGAGCAGCAACATCGCGCCGACACATAGCGGAAAATTGGCCGACAGTGCGGCCTGACCCTCGGCTGAGTCTTCGACCACACCATCGATCTCGATATGATGATGAGGCGCGAGTTTCGTACCGATCTCATCCAGGCGACTCTGGACCCGCGGCAGCATGTCCTCAGCCGATAGTCGGGTATTGCGCGCCTCCACAGTGACCGTGCGAGCCATGTCTTCGCGCGCGATCACGCCAAAACGCGGCACGAGAGTGAAGTCCGCAATCTGAATCAGCGGCACGCTATGCCCCTGGGATTGCGAGAACACGGATAGCGACTTCACCCGATCCAGGTCGTGACGCTCCGCATCGGCCGCGCGCAGCACGATTGGAAAGATATCGTCGCCTTCGCGGAATTCGGTAATCGATCGGCCATCGAAATACTGACTCATCGAACGTGCGACATCGGCTGAGGTCACGCCGGCTCGACGCGCCCTGGCCTGATCCACTTCAACGCGAATGGCGTCGATCCGGTTTTCCCAGTTATGGCGTATATCGATGGTATTCGGAATCGTTGCGAGCAGGCTTTCGATACGACTGGCCTGCGCATAGATATAGTCTGCGTCGGGACCCTTGATCTGTATGTCGAGCTGGCTCGAATCGCTGGGCCCGAGAAACATACGCTTGACCCGGGCCCGCGCCGAAGGCAGCTCGGCATTCAGGGCCGCGCGAATTTCGCGCTCGGCGCGATCCATATGTTCGTACTCGCCGATATTGACGACCATGAATCCGCGAAAAGGCGCCGGATCGACCGGCGTGAGCGACAGTACGAAACGCGGCCCCCCAAAGCCGACATAGGCAGCCAAGTCGCGCACATAAGGGAATCGCTGCTCATCTCCAACGATGGCCATCATGTGCTGGATCGTGTCATCCGTGGCGGTACTCGGCGAACCAGCCGGCCGATCGACATACACCAGGATTTGCGCACGGTCGGAGTCCGGAAAGAACTTCGCCGGCGCGTTGCTCAGACCGACGATCGAGATAAACAGGAGCGCGAGCATGGCGACGAGAAACATAGCCGGCCACCGCATTACGCCGCGCAGAAGCCTCTCGTAAAGACCATTCATGCGCCGAAACAAGCGTTCCGAAAACCCCGAATTTTCTGTCGTCGGGCGCCCCCCGCCGTGCGAATCGACCTGAATGAAGCGATAACACAGCAATGGCGTCAGGCCCATGGCCAGTAGCCAGGACATGAGCAGTGTGATGAGGATCACAAGTGATATCGAGCGCGTGTATTCGCCGGCCACGTGCTCGGCCAACATTAATGGCAAGAACACCAGAATAGTGGTCAGTGTCGACGATAGCAGCGGGAACGCCATCTGATCGCCCGTCTGCTTGAGGACGTCGTCGCGGTTGGCGCCCTCCTCCAGCCGTCGCTTGAAGTCCTCAGCAATAACAATGCCATTGTCGACCAGCAGGCCGAGCGCGATCACCAGCGTGGCCAGGCTCGTGCGCTGCAGCGAAATCTCGAAAAAACCCATGACCGCGAGGCTGGCGAGCATGACGGCCGGCACGATCGAACCTACGATCAAGCCGGTACGCAGACCAAGGAACAGAATGACCACGGCGAGCACGATGGCCAGCGTCTGCAGTACGTTGACGGTCACGCCATAAACGGTCGTAGCAACCTGCTCGGCCTGGTAAGTCGCGATATCCAATCGATAGCCGGCCGGCAGATCGTGCTGCAAGGTGCCGATCATCTTCTTAACGTCTGCGCCGTAGTCGATCACGCTATTGCCGGCGAGCATCGCGATCGAGAACACGAGCGCCGGCCGACCGTTGTAGTAGGCTTTTTGATCGGGCGGTTCGAGATAACCGCGCTTGATCGTGGCGATATCCTGTAGTGGAACCACACGGTCGCTATCCGGCAACGGAATCAACGTCTCGCGAATCGAGTCGAGATCCTCGAACTGGCCGGTCGGCTCGATCGCGAAACGGCGCCCGCCCGTATCCACGGCGCCGCCGGGCCGAATAATGTTCTGATCGGCCAGCGTAGCGATCAATTGTTCCGGATCCAGCCCCATTTCCGCCAGGCGGGCATTAGTCGTCTCGACATAGATACGTTCGGGCTGGGCCCCGAGAATATCGACCCGTTTGGTGTTCTTGACCGTATAAAGCTGGTCGCGAATATGCTGCGCCATGTCGAACATCTGCGACATGGAAAAATCATCGGCAGTGAGCGCTGCGGTGACCACTGCGACGTCTCCGAAATCGTCGTTGACCTGGGGGGCGGAGGCCCCCTCCGGCAAATCGTTGCGTACCGCTTCGATCTTGTGACGCATTTCGTCCCAGATCTGTTCCAGATCGAAATACTTGTCCTGAATTTCAACGTGAATGATCGATGTGCCCGGCATCGAGGTGCTCCGGATCTGCTCGACCTCCGGAACCCTGGCGAATCGCTTCTTCGAGCGTTTTCGTGATCAGTAGCTCGACGCGCTCTGCCGACAGCCCTTCAAAATAGGTGGTGACGACGGCCTCACGAATCGTGATCTCCGGATCTTCGCGCGTTGGCAATGAAAAATAGCTGGCTACGCCCGCCACATTGGCCACCACGACCAGCATCAGCACGACCGGCCAGTAGCGAAGCGCGAGTTGACTGACGTTCATCGCCGCTCGCCGCTACTCGTTGAATTGGCGCGCCCCCACGCCAATGCGTGTGACAGCCTGACCTTCGTGCAGAAACGCGACGCCCTGGCTAGCAACGATCTCGCCCGCTTCGAGACCCGCGCTGATCAATGCCTTGTCGCCGCTGATATCGACGATGGTTACCGGGCGGCGCGCCAACCGGTTATTGTCACGATCAACGACATAAACGAACGTACGCTGATCCGCGCCCTGACCGAACGCCGTTACCGGAATCTGGACGCGTGCGGGCTGGGCCAACGTCGCATCGGCGAGTCGCAGCGTGACTTCGGCCGTCATCCCGGCGCGCGCTGACGGCGCCGGTTTAGGTATCGCCAATGTTACCGGATAGGCGTTACGGTCGCCGGCGTCGGTAGCCAATTCGGTGATTTGCGCCATCATCGGCGTCTGCGGTGCAACGGCTAGCGTCACCGCATGCATCGCGTTGCGATCAAGCGCGTTGATTAATGTCTCCGGCGCCGACACCACCACTTCCATACCGTCATCGCGGCTCTGAATTTCGAGCGCGGTTTCTCCGGCCTGCACGCGCTGAGCTGGTTCGACGCGCCGCCGGGCCACGGTACCGGCATACGGTGCGATCAGCCGAGTATCGTCCAGATCTTCTTCGGCGATATCCACGCGCGCCTGCGCCGTGTCCACTCGGCTTCGGTCGCTAGCTGTGTAAACCCACCAG
>NZ_AFNV02000039.1 GCF_000215955.2 Salinisphaera shabanensis E1L3A | reverse complement strand
GGCCAACAAACGCTTCAAGCGACTGTTCTCCGTCTCGAGCGCCTTCAGACGCTTGGCGTCCGAGACGTCCATCCCGCCGAATTTGTTCCGCCATGTGTAATAGCTGGCCTCGGAAAAGCCGTGCCGGCGGCACAGTTCTTTAACCGGCGTTCCCGCTTCGGCCTCTTTCAAAAAACCGATGATCTGCTCTTCGGTATAGCGCTTTTTCATGTCCAATCTCCAGACTTCGGGTGATTGGACTCCAGATCGGACTGCTACTCAATAGCGGGGGATGGTCGGCGGGCGCCGTCGACAATCAGTCACGAGATTCGACGCAACGGCGGAATCAGCCATTCCCGGGCCACGATAGCCGATCACGCTGCATAGGACTGGGTTCGTCGTGCCAAGCCCTTAAAGCGACGCCCCGCGCTCCAACCGCCGGCTGGACTGAGCCCGGTTGAGATGCGCGCCGGTAACGATTTCGAGCGATGTGCTCGGATGATAGCCGGGCACATTGGCGACCTGGCCGATTACGCGCGCGAAGCAGAGGTCGGCGAGGCCGTGGTGTGGACAAAGCCATCAACCGCTTAGACTAAATTGACCTGGGCCACGTAGTTGTCGAGGCTCGCCGGCAGCAGCGCGCGCTTCCAACGGCATCACCGGTCACGAAACGAGTCCTCCGACCCTCAGCCGGGGCCCAAAACGGACATCGAATCTTTCACACGAACTCATCGCTAGAATCTTCTGCGCGCCGCTCGTGGGCAACCTGGCACCGCGAGCCTTTCGTATAGGAATTAGCGAATAGCGGGGCCGCCGCAATCTGGAACAGCTTGGGTAGCGTCGTCCGAGTGCTGGCCCGCGCCGCTGACCAGCGATAGGCTAATGTCCTTGCTTGCTCAGCCCACAGTGGGTCAGCTGCTGCCATCATCGTACAAACCAGCACCGCGTTGTTGAGCGCGTTTCATTTCAGTTGAGCATACGGCCTTGGTTCATTACCGGCGCCGGCAAACGAACAGCCTCAATTCTGGATGTTCGTCATGATCCGGGGGCCCCGGGCTCGTGAACCTTCACCACCAGATGCGGCTTGTCGTGTTCTGCCTCGTCTGGCCCGGCTAATTGCGCCCACATGGAATCGACCATGGGCTGAAGAAACAGCTGCCCGAGCTGGCGAACCATGACCCCGATTGTCTGGCTGGTGTCACGTTGCGCCACCGACGCGACGCCTGCGCTGCGTAGCGTCTTTACTCGATCGGCAGCGAGCCGGGTGAGCATCTCCAAGATCCGTCCTCGATGGCCGGTGGGATCGAGCACGGCCCGCCTGAGGTAGCCGATCACCGCGGGGTTTCTGGCGAGCATGCTTGCGACCGCCTCGTCGCGCGCGGCCGCAATCGCCGCCGCAGTGCCCTCGAGAGGGGCTTGGTCAATCGCGTGGGAAAATAGGCCGAGGATATGCTGTTCGATGGCCTCGCGCAGACCGTCCTTGGTACGGAAATGGTGTACCACCAAGCCAACCGTCACCCCCGCTGCCTCGGCGATGGCACGCATCGCCGTCGCGTCCTCGCCGAAGTCCGCGTATAGAGCGAGAGCCGCATTGCGGATACGCGCCTTCGCGGTCAGGTCGTTGTCGGCCTGCTGAGGCGTTCCCGCCATTGCTTTCACTCTCCGTCTCCTACAGCTAACCGGCACTCGCTGCGAGTAGCGGCAGATTACCAGACTCCAAATGTAATACATTTGTGTACTTTAGTGTACGATCGTATAGTCGCCGCGAGATTCACAGGTAAGCCTTAATGAAATCGGTCGTTCCAACAGTTGCTCTGTTCGGGGAGAGCGCACAGCTCGGCGAGCGTATCGAGCTGGGCAGCTACACCCTTAGTGCAGACGAAATAGTGGCTTTTGCCCGGCAATGGGACCCGCAGTTTTTTCACATGGACGCGGATCGCGCTGCCAGCGAGGGATACTTCGGTGGCCTGATCGCCAGCGGGGTCCAAACGCTGGCTGTTTATCAGCGTCTCGTCGTCGACGCTCTCGTACAGTATTGGGACGTCATAGGCGGCGCCGGCATTCGCGACCTACAGTTCCGCCGGCCGGTACGTCCGGCCGACACCCTCACCGGTTTCGCGGTTATCGAAGACGTCGAGTACCAACCCGATCGTGGGCGTGCCCGCGTGGTCTATGGTGGCGAACTGATCAACCAAAACCGTGAGCTGGCACTCATAATGACGATGTCGGCCTATCTACGGTTGCGCGTCGCGTGAGCTCGCTCACATCGGTATCGCTAGCGGGCATTCGAGTGGTCTCGCTCGCCGTTAATCTGCCCGGGCCGATCGCGGCCGCGCGTTTGTCCGCGATGGGCGCACAGGTCACCAAGATCGAGCCATCTTCAGGTGATCCGCTGGCAGCCGTGGCGAGGGCCTGGTACGACGAGTTGGTGGTTGATCAGGAGGTCGTTCCCGTTAATCTCAGACAATCCGAGCAACTGTCTTATCTCGAGGGTCGGCTCGCGGACGCGGATGTCCTGCTCACAGCGATGCGACCGTCTGCGTTGAGCCGCCTGGGCCTGGATCGAATTTCCGAAACCTGCCCGACCATTATCCACGTCGAGATCGTTGGTCACGGCGGGGACTTGGAGGAAATGCCGGGCCATGATCTGACATACCAGGCCGGCCACGGCACGCTATGCGCGCCGGGCATGCCGCTGGTTCCGGTGGCGGATTTGCTTGGCGCTGAGCGTGCGGTTTCCGCCGCGGTCGCGGGGCTGTTCAACAGGGTGAGTACGGGCACGGGTAGTCACCAAAGGATAGTACTCGACGATGCTGCGGAACTGGCGGGTGCTGCAGTTCGACACGGCTTAATGGGACCTGGTACACCGCTCGGTGGCGCACTTCCGACGTATCGCATCTATGCCACGTCGGACGCTCACGTCGCGCTCGCGGCACTCGAGCCGCACTTCGCGGCCCGAGTTGCGGCACACCTGGGGCGGACGATCGAGGAGCTCGAGGCTTGTTTTGCCACTCAGCCCGCAACTCACTGGGAAATGCTCGGTCGCGAACTCGACATCCCTTTGGTCGCAGTCAGGACACCCACCCATGGAGGAATGAATGAGCACTCGTGAATCCGTCATCGTTGACGCTGTAAGAACGCCCGTTGGCAGACGCGGCGGCATGCTCAGCCAATGGCACCCGGCTGACCTGCTCGGCCACACCCTGCGATACCTGGTCGATCGCAGCGGTGTCGAGCCATCCGCGATCGACGACGTCATCGCGGGCTGCGTGCTCCAGCACGAACAGCAGTCCTCCAACATCGCCCGGCACGCCGTGCTTTGTGCTGGCTTGCCGGAGTCGGTGCCTGCCGTGACCGTCGATCGCCAATGCGGCTCGGGTCAACAGGCGGTCAGCTTTGCCGCTCAGGGCGTCTTGGCAGGCGGCTATGATTTGGTCATCGCGGCCGGGGTCGAGTCAATGTCGCAGGTGACCATGCCTGGCGCATTCATGCCCGGCGCGCCACTGGGCCCGCAGTATGGCACCTTCGAGCTGGAGCGCTATAACGGTCGGCTGATGGCACAGGGGCCTAGCTCGGAACTCATGAATGAGCGCTTCGAGCTCAGCCGGGAAGCCCTCGACGCTTACAGCGTTCGCAGCCACAAGCGCGCATTTGCCGCGACGCGCGCCGGCGCCTTCGACCGGCAGATGGTGCCGATCACCGCCGACCCAGATGATGCCGACGGCCCATGTATCACCGCCGACGAGGGCATTCGCGAGCATCCGGATGCGCGGAAGATGGCCAGCCTGAAGACGGTCTTCGCGGAAGACGGTCGTACGACGGCCGCCAATGCATCCCAGATCAGTGACGGCGCGGCGGCGCTGCTGATCGCTGATCGCGAGTATGCGCAGCGACAAGGCCTTGAACCGCGCGCCCGATTTCGCGCCATGGCGGTTGCGGCCGCGGATCCCGTGATCCAGTTCACCGCGGTACTCGACGCCACTCGCAAGGCGCTCAAGGTCGCGGGGCTAAGCGTGACGGACATCGATCTGTTCGAGGTCAACGAGGCGTTTGCTGGCGTCCCGCTGATGTTCCAGCGCGAATTTGATATTCCGGACGAGAAGCTCAACGTCAACGGCGGCTCGGTCGCTATCGGGCATCCGTTGGGCTCGACGGGCGCGCGCATGCTCACCGACTTGCTGTGCGAACTCGAGCGCTCCGGTAAACGACTGGGACTGCAGACCATCTGCGAGGCCCACGGCACTGCCAATACCACAATAATCGAACGAGTCTGAGGAGAAAAAATCATGAGCACAGCCAATATCGTGACAGGCCGGCCGTCTACTCACGGCGATAGCTATCAACTCAACACAACCACGATGATCCGCCACGCGGCTCGAACCTATCCAGAGCAGGAAGTCGTCTACCGCACGAGCGACGGCGGCTGGGACCGTTACACCTACGGTGAGTGTTACGCGCGAATCTGCAAGGCGGCCCATGCCCTGCGCGGGCTCGGCGTCAGCCCCGGTGACGTCGTCGGTATTCTGGACTGGAACAGCCGCCGCCACTTTGAGCTTTACTGGGCGATCCCCGGCCTCGCCGCGGTCATGTTGCAAATGAACCTGCGCTTGGTGCCAGAAGATCTGGGGTATGTGACTGATCACAGCGACGCGTCGTGGATCCTGGTCGACGAGACCCTGTTGCCTATCGCCGAGAAACTCGCTCCGCTCACGCCTCAGGTCAAGGGCTGGATCGTGATGACCGACCGCCCGCTGTCGCAGATCAGTACGACTCTGCCGAACGTTTATCATTTCGAAGATCTGCTCGCGGCGGCCGACGAGACATTTGATTGGCCGATGATCGACGAGACCTCGGCGTACAGCGCCTGCTACACCACCGGCACGACGGGTCGACCGAAGGGCATCTACTACTCCCACCGCGGCATGTGCCTGCACACCCTGACGATGACGGGGCTGGTCGGCATGAGTAGCGCAGACACCGCGATGCTGATCACACCGATGTTCCACGGTCAGTGCTGGGGCTTGCCACAGGCGGCCGTTCAGGCAATGACCAAGATCGTGCTGCCAGGTCGTTACGCGGCCGAGGATACGTCGGCGTTGGTGGATGCGATGATTAGCGAGCAGGTTACAGTTGCCAACGGCGCGCCTGCGATCTTTCAGCCGATGCTGGACTACATCCGAACGCTTGATAGCAAGCCCGACTTGGGTCGAGCCCGGCTGCTGAGCGGGGCCACCGAACCGTCGCTTAGCCTGATGCGCGGCTTTTATGAGCTGACAGGGGCCGACGTGATCCATGCCTACGGGGCTACCGAGACTACGCCGCTGGTCTCGATCAACCGGGGACTCAAGCCGTCACTGCATGATGTGTTGACCGACGAAGAGATGTGGAACCGTAAGCGTTGCCAGGGTTTGATGGCGCCCGGTGTGGATTTCCGACTGGTCGACGGGGAAGATAATGATGTGCCTTTCGATGGCGTTTCCCAAGGTGAGATTCTGCTGCGCGGGCCGTGGGTCATCGAGCGATACCACAAGCTCGATGACGACGGCGACCGCTTCCTGGACGGCTACTGGCGTAGCGGCGACGTCGGCACCATCGACAGGCACGGCTACCTCAAGCTCACCGACCGTCTCAAGGACGTGATCAAGAGCGGCGGCGAGTGGATATCCTCGATCGACATGGAAAATGCGCTAACCGCACACCCACGTATCCGTGATGCCGCGGTTGTCGGCATTGAGCATCCAAAATGGCAGGAACGCCCCCTCGTACTGGTGGTCACAGATGACGGCAACGACGTGCCGATAAGCGAGGTCCACGAAATTCTGGCGCCCAACTTCGCCAAATGGCAATTGCCGGATACAGTCGTCTGTCTTGAAGCACTGCCGCGCACCAGCGTCGGCAAGCTGGACAAGAAGTCGATCCGGGCAGGCTATAGCGATCTCTACAAGGACGCCTGATGGCTATTCTCAACATCCAGCGCGACGAATCCATCGTCGTCCTCGAACTCAACCGCCCCGAGGCACGCAACGCGCTTAACGAAGAGATTCTGACCGCGCTGGGGCAGGCGCTTGCAGACGTGCAGTATGACGACAGCGTGCGCGCCGTGGTGATCCACGGCGCCGCCGGGCACTTTTGCGCGGGCGCCGATATCACCGCCTTCGACCGCATCCGTGAGGATGCTTTGCTCGGCCCGCGAAAAGCGCTTGGCGGCACGCTTTGGTCCGTTTTAGGGCGATTCCCCAAGCCGCTCATCGCTGCCGTGGAGGGATTGGCGGTCGGCGGCGGCTGCGAGCTGGCGCTGGCCTGCGATATCGTCATCGCCGCCGACAACGCGCAATTCGGCGTACCCGAGGTCAAGCTCGGCGTTATCCCCGGTGGCGGTGCCACCCAGCGGCTGATGAGTGCAGTCGGCAAGGCCAAAGCAATGGCCATGCTGCTGACCGGCGACTTCATTTGTGCGACCGACGCATGCGCCGACGGAATAGTCGCGCGCGTGGTTCCAGCCGGCGAGGCCCTAGAGCAGGCGCGGTCCATGGCTGAGCGTATCGCATCCAATTCGCCGCTGGCGGTGTCGCTAGCCAAGGACGCTGCGTTGCAGGCCCACGAAACGTCACTTAATCAAGGCCTTGAACACGAAAAACGCAATTTCTATCTAGCGATTCATTCCGCCGACTGCCACGAAGGGCAGGCCGCCTTTCTAGCGAAGCGCGCCCCACACTACACAGGAAAATAACCACCATGAGTGAACTATTTCCCGACTATCGCACGCCTTGGGAAGCCGAGGACCACGCGCTGCTGCGCGCGCAAGCGGCGAAGTTCTTCGCCCGCGAAGCCACACCGAACCAGGAGCGCTGGGCCGAACAGCACCAGGTCGATCGGGCGTTCTGGAATAAAAGTGGCGACGCCGGTCTGCTATGCCCCGGTCTGCCCGAGGAGTATGGCGGCGGCGGCGGCGACTTCGGCCATGAGGTCGTGGTTCAGGAAGAGCTCGCTCTGGCGCAGGACACCGCGTTCGGGTTTAGCGTGCATTCGACGATCGTGGCGCATTACGTGGCCGCGTACGCGACCGAGGCGCAGAAAAAGCGCTGGATCCCGGCCATGGCCAGCGGCGATAAGGTTATCGGCATCGCGATGACCGAACCCGGCACCGGCTCTGACCTCCAGTCGGTACGCACGACGGCGGTCCGTGATGGCGACCACTACGTAATCAACGGATCGAAGACTTTCATCTCCAACGCGACCCACGCCGATCTGATGATCGTCGTCGCCAAGACGGACAAGACCGAGGGCGCACGGGGCATTTCCCTGTTTGTGGTGGAAGTGGATCAGGTCGAAGGCTACGAGCGCGGTCGGGTGCTGGGGAAGGTGGGGCAGCATGGCCAGGATACTCGTGAGTTGACCTTCACCGACATGCGCGTACCCGCCGAGAACCTGCTCGGTGGCAAAGAAGGGCAGGGGTTCTTTCAGCTAATGGAGCAGTTGCCCCGGGAACGCCTGATTATTGGCATAGCCGGCGTGGCGATGACCGAGGCGGCGGTCATGGAGGCGATCAATTACGCCAAGCTGCGAACCGCGTTTGGCAAGCCGATCCTAGCCTTTCAGAACACACGCTTCGTGCTGGCCGAGTGCAAGACCGAAGTGCTCGCGGCGAAGACCTTTATGGACCACTGCGTCCAGCGCTACCTGGACGGCGACCTCGACGCCGCGACGGCGTCGATGGCGAAGTTGCATGGCACTGACAAGCAGGTCGAGATCATCGACCGGTGCGTGCAAGTGTTTGGCGGCTACGGCTATCTGATGGAGTACCCGATCGCACAGATGTACGCCGCGGCTCGGGTACAGAAGATCTACGGTGGCACCAACGAGA
Source organism: Salinisphaera shabanensis E1L3A (assembly GCF_000215955.2). GTDB lineage: Bacteria > Pseudomonadota > Gammaproteobacteria > Nevskiales > Salinisphaeraceae > Salinisphaera > Salinisphaera shabanensis. The sequence continues at coordinate 7,229 of NZ_AFNV02000039.1, read as the reverse complement.
TCATGAAGGAACTGATCGGGCGATCGCTGTGAGCGCGGCGGTCACCCACGAGCATACCTAAAGCGGCGTCGTTTAACTCACGTTAACCGCGAAATCTGGCGCAACGCTGTAGCGGTCGAGTGAAGCGTCTTCCTGCTGGCCATTTGTCCTGATCGCCAGACGAAACCTGGTCAGCTAGAAATACCGCGCCGCAAAACAGCATGGGCTCTGGGGCCTGTCGCCGTTTCAGACGATGCCGCGCCGACGGCTATTTTCCGCAAGACAAGGCGCAGCGAGCGCGGTGTAGCCCAGCTACATGAGTGAGCTGCAAGGCCGTATTGCGGGAAATAGCCGTCATCCCTTCAGGTTGCGGCCCGAAATCGCGCCATGCGGCGTCGCAACGCGGGCCCGCGTGAAACGGCAACACGCCCTAGTATAAATCGGCTTTTCTCTCCAGTAATAGGGGGCGTTATGGACGTTATTAACCGGCATGAAAATACCTTCATGCCGGATTAACAGGGTACCGGCGGCGAAGCGCTATAGAATAAAATACGGACATGCGTTGGCGTTTATTCATCAAGCCCTGTGGCTTGCCGCAGGCACCGCAGCGATGGGGTTTCCAGAGGGCGAGCCTCTTGGGTTGACGGCGCGGTTTCGTACCGCGTCTCGTCAATCGAGATACCCTGCCTAATGCCTGTGCTCACCCACAAACTGCGGGCCCACAAGGCGGACGGCACGCCACAGCCACGGGTGGCCATCTGGCTCTCACGCCCGGTGGGATTTAGGCGGGATTAGTCTCTGTATAGCGTCGCAGACTGCATCCGGCCGTTCCATGGGCAGAAAGTGGCTGGTCCCGGGAATGTTCTTTACCTCGGCGCGAGACAGCAGGGCGCGCATGCGCTTGCGTGCCGCCTGCGAGAAGGTGGAAGCGTGGTCCGCGCCCAACGCGATCACTGGACACTGTAGCCGCCGGACCCCTGGCCAGGGATTGTGGTCGGTGTGGGCAAAAGTGCTGCTTTCCCAAGCCGGCGAGCAGGCCAATCGTACGCCGTCCACGTCGTCTACAAAGCCGTGTGCAACATAGGCCTCAAGCCAACGCCGAGGCCAGGTCTTGAATCCGCCCCGGCCAGTATAATTTTCGATCGCCTGAGCACGCGAATCGAAGCACTGTCGACGCCGTGCGGCGCCGGCGGCCAGGGAAACGCGATGCGATTGCCGCAGTAATTTGGCCAACATCAATTGCAGGCCCCACCATCGGTCTATGATGACCGGCTCGGCCAGGATCAAACCCAGAACTTTGTCCGGTCGCCGGGCCGCGGCCATGATGCTGGCAGTGGCGCCGATGGAATGGCCGGCCAGCCACAAAGGCCCTTCGGTTGAGTCCAGCAGCGCGCACAGGTCGTCGTAATAGGTTTGCCAACCACGAAAGCGTGAAAGATCGCCCGCGGGCGCGCTCGCCCCGTGACCGCGCATGTCCCAGGCGAGCACGTTGTAATCGGCAGAAAGTTCGTGTAGTAGCGGCGTATAGGTTCCAGCGTTGTACCCGGTCGCGTGCGCCCAATGCAGCGTCGGACGCCCGGGCGTGTGCGGCCATTTCCAGAGGGCGATCTCCCGACCGTCCGTTGCCCGGAAATCGCCGCGCTCAATTTCGCTGGAGGTGTCAGTAGGATTTGGGCAGACCGAGGACATGTTCACCGATGTAGTTGAGCAGCATTTCGTTGTTGACGGGCGCGACCTCCATCAGCCGCGCCGAGGGCCATAGCGTGATTACGTCGTAGTCCTTGTCGAAACCATAGCCGCCATGGGTCTGCAAGGCCGCCTCCACCGCTTTGACCGCGGCGCGTGAGCCCAGCAGCTTGGCCATGTTGGCATGGTCGCCGGCCTTGCCGCCGGCGTCGAAAGTGGCCGCGGCCTGAATCATCATCAGCCGCGCAGCTTCCAGCTCGGCCTTGGCCTCGGCCAGGCGATGCTGAACGGCCTGATAGCTGCCGATGGGCTTGCCGAAGGGTTTGCGTTCGTTGGCGTAGGCCACGGCCTTCTTGAGCGCGTAGTTGCCGAGTCCCACGGACATCGCCGTAACCAGCAGGCGTTCGGAGTTCAGCGCCTCGAACATGGCGGCCAGGCCCTGTCCCGGCTGGCCGATCAGGCGGTCCGCGTCAAGTTCGACATCGTCGAAGAAGACCAGGTACTGGCGTTCTGGCCAGCCGACATCGATGTTCAGTGGCTGCAGTTCCACTCCGGGCGCGTCGGTGTCAACGACGAACAGCGACATGCCCTCAGTGCGGCGCTCGACCTCGCTGGCCTTCTGCGTACGGGCGACCACCAGCATGCGGTCGGCGTCCGCCGCGCCGGAAATGAATACTTTGCGGCCGGTCAACCGGTAACCGTCGCCCGCCTGCGTGGCCAGCGAAGTCATGGCGAAGCTATTGGTGCCGGCATCCGGCTCGGTGATAGCGAAGCAGAGCTTCTCGGCGCCGCTGATCGTCGGTTTGACGAAGCGATCGATCTGATCGGGCGTGCCGTTGCGCAGAATGGGTACACGCGCAAAGCCGGTGAGCAGGAGCATAGGCAGCACCATGCCGGTCTCGGACAAGGCCTCCATCAGCGCGACAAGCTCTACCTGGCCGCCGCCAACGCCGCCTAGCGCCTCCGGTATGGTGATACCGAGCAGGCCGTAATCGCCCAAGGCGTCCCAAGCTTCTTGGGGAAAGCGGTGATTGTCGATGCACTCGCGCATATATTGCCGGGAAAAACCCTCGCTCACGCCGCGAGCAGCCTCGCGGATATCGCTCATGCGCTGGGCTACGCTACCCTGATCGAGCGCTGTTTCGGATGCCGCACTCATTGGGTCTTCTCCCTCAGGGCTTGTGCACAATCAGCGTGACACCGCCACGGGTGAATACGCTCTGATCACCCATTCGGAGTGAACAGATTGCGCTCGCCGTCGCTGTGCACGCAGCCGGCGTGGTTGAGAAATTCCTCGTTGGTCATGGCATCGAGCAGGGCCGTGTCGGCGGGTGTGTTGGCGACGAATCGCCGGCCATCCTCCAAACGCCCGAGAACGATGCCTTGCACCGGCCTATCGTTACGATCGTGCATCACCGTGTAGGTCTCGATACGGCCCTTTCCTTGGGGTTGATCCGCGACCACCACGCCCGGGTTGGCGTCGATTTCGGCCTGCAAGGCAGGCGTATCGACGCGCTTCCACCCGTTAGCCGGCGGCTGTCCGCCGTAGAGCCCGAGCGAATGTTTGCTCATATACCAGCCCACGCCGCTGACCAAGGCGGTATTCGAGCGGTCGGCGCGGATACGTGCCATCATTTCGGCAATAGCATGCGTGCAATAGTTGTTGCCCGGACCGCCGTGATAGGCGAGCCCCCCGGTCCACAGTTAGCGGTCGGGAGTCGTCCGCCGCAATGCTCAGGGCGTCGCGCGCCATCTGTACCGCGCTGGGAAAGCAACTGTACAGGTCGATATGATTGACCTCGTTTATCGCTAGTCCGTGGGTTTGCTGCAGTGCGCGACCGACCGCCGCGATGGCCGGGGACTGCGACAGATCGTCACGCTCGCTCACATACCAGCGATCGCTAGCACTCGCTGCCGCCAGCGGGTAAACCCAACGCTCGGGGTCGATGCCCAGTTCACGAGCCTTTCCGGCAGACATCATGACCAATGCGGCGGCCTGATCGACCGCAATGATCGCATTCATGTGCTTGGTATAGGGCGCGCCGACCATTCGATTTTTTTGCCCGCGAGTCGCAATGTCCTGTGCGGATAACGGCGCGCGGCGCCAGGCCTGCGGATTGGCTACGGCCACGTCATTCAACCCGGCATACAACTCACCCAGCGCCTGCTGGTGCTCGGCCGGGCTGTGCCCATAGCGTCTGCGTATAGCGTTCTCGAACAGCGGGTAAATCTGAATGGGCAATCCCATCCCGTGCCGCTGCTCCAGCGCGTTAGTCGGCTCGCGGCTGTCGCCCAGCATGGCCGGGCCTTCCGCGTGGTTCTTATCGATGATCCCGGACAAGCCGGAGCCCTTACCGCGCATCTGGGTGGCAAGCGCCTCACCGCCGGCAATCAGGGCACACTCCAGCTCGCCGGCGGCGATGCGATTCGCGTAGTACTCCACCAACCATTGACCCATGTTGCCGCCAATGGGTGTGTAGAACCGCTCTTGAGGGTTGATGTCCAGCTTGTCCGCGAGGCTGGCCGGTGCGTTGGGATAGGACGGCGCCAAAATGTTAAGGCAGGTTAGCGACTGCACCTCGGGCAGCACATTGGTGGCCCCGCAATCGTCGCCTGCCGCGCGCGCGGCCTGGGCAATCAAGCCGATGGGCGTGCGTTCGGCATCCGGTTCGCGTGCGGTGATTCGACCGGCTCCGACCAGCACCGGCGTTGTGTCGTCATGTTTCATCGCGCCTCTTTCGGGTTAGCAGCGGACACCGTATCCAACAATAGCTGCACCCGTGCGCTGGCAACCGGCGCCGTGATTCGATCCTGCCAGCACGTGACGCGCACCAGAACAACCCGGCGGCCGCGGCGAACAATCTCGGCGCTGGCGAAAGTGGATTGCGTCCGCGCCGAACGCAGGTAATCCACGTTGCAATCCAGGATCCGCGGGCGGCACTCCATCGCATCCTCACCTTGTGCGGCAATACGCGCGGTAATCTCGATCAGCGCGCCAAGCACGCCCCCGTGCAGGGCGGGCAACATGACGTTGCCGACCAGGGCCTCTCGGAACGGCAAATGGACCTGTACGCCGGTAGAGTCCGGCACGATCTCGAGCCCGAGATGGCGGGCGTAGGGAATGCTCTCAAGCAATGTTTGCCAGCGCTGTATGTCTGTCGCGGCGTCCCGAGCGGGGCCGCTCGATTGCGCCGGGTTAGCCGTGCCGCTCATGCGCCGCCCGCCCGCTCGATAGCCGCCTGGAAGCGCTTGTTCTGGGTGCCGCGCATGAAGGTGGCATTGCTGACGGCGACCGGTTGCTGCTCGCCCTCGGCGTGAATCTCGCAACGAACGAACGCAACCTCCTCGCTGAGGTGGTGGCAATAGGCGGTTGCCAAAAGGGCAGGGTGACCAGCGGTCGACCGAAGATAATCCATACGTAAATCCAGCGTGGCGATCGGTTTCAGCTCCCGAACCGCCGCGAATACCGCGAGCCCACTTGCCGAGTCCGCCAGCGAATAGAGCACACTGGTGCAGATGTCCTGGACGTCATCGTCGGCACGCATCCACGACTGGGGGGATAAGCGCATGCAGACCTGTTCGCCCTCCACCCCGATCACCTGCATACCCAGGTCCTTGCTGTGGGGTACTTGTTCGGCGAACTGCCACGCAGTCGTCACGGCGTGACCGGGCTGAACTTTGTCTGATTCACTCATCGGGTCTGTGCCGCCGGGCGGACATCCCCCGAAGGTGGGTCTGTGCCCAGAGGCGGTTGTTGGTCATAGGTAATCGCCATATCGCGTTTTCGGAAGCAATATTATTTCCGGATTTTGGTTGGTCGACCAACCAAAAGTCAAGGACACGTCGAGCTTAAATGGCGAGTCCCCCCACGATTGCGTACCATTAATTCAAACGGTTTGGTAGCAGCCGCGCTTGAATCAACAATGTGCGAGCCGGCCGAGGAGATGTCGAAACTATGGTTCCAAAACGGGTCCCGCCTGTACGCAAGCTGGACGATCAGAATGACGTGTTGTCCAGCGCGGCCCGGCTTTTCCGTGACAAAGGGTTTGAGAAAACCTCTCTCAAGGAGATTGCCGAAGCTTGTGGCATGCTACCTGGGAGTCTTTACTATCGTTACAGCACCAAGGAAGCACTCCTTGTTGAGCTGATGCGACGCGGAGTCGGCCTGGTTACAACAGAGGTCGAAATGGCGTACGCCAGCTCGGACGATCCGGTGGAGCGGTTGCGTCTTAGTGTCAACGCGCACCTGCGCGCCCTGTTGGTTGATTCAGACACGGTTTACGTACTGCTGTTTGAATGGCGTGCGCTAGGCACAGAGGCGCGAGAGGAAATCATCGAACTGCGTGACCAGTACGAGTCTCTTTGGTCGGATATCCTCGAAACGATGATTGAACAGGGCGTGATTCAGAAGGGTGTCGATGGCCGTTTGCTTCGCCTGGTCGGCCTCGGAGCGCTCAACTGGGTTGCGACATGGTTCGATCCGGATGGTGTCTATACACTCGATGCCATTGGCGATTTTATCTGGCAGATCACTACAGACGGTGTGCTCCGTAAAGATGTGAATCACTCTGGGATTTCCGAAGGCTCCAACTCTTGAGAGACGTGAGCCATAAAACAAAGCAAACGCTATTCATCGGAAGTACGCGAACGCGAGCGCGCGGTTCAAATGGTCTTTGAACATCAGACGGACTACGCCTCGCATTGGGCGGCGACGGGGTAAGCCCCCCGAAAAACGACGCAGATCGAAAGTGGAATATTCTCGTCACCTAACCCGAGGACATTCCCTTGAAGACATCGCGAAATACCGACAGCCAGATCCTGGCGATTCTGAAGCAGGCCGAGGCCGGCACGCTCGTATCGCAACTTTGCCGCGAGCACGGCATGAGCTCGGCGACGTTTTATAAGTGGCGCAGCAAATACGGCGGGATGGATGCGTCGCTGATGGCGCGTATGAAAGACCTGGAGGATGAGAACCGCCGGCTCAAGAAGATGTACGCCGAAGAGCGTCAAGGCCGAGATCGTGCAGGAGGCGCTCGCAAAAAAATGGTGAGGCCATCTCGCCGGCGTGAGATGGCCCAACGCAGCGTGAGTGAACGTGGGATCAGTGTCCGGTTGGCCTGCCTGGCGTTTTCGATCAGCCCTTCCTGCTATCGCTACCAGCCGACGCTTTCGGATAAGAATGCTGAAATCGCCGGCTGGCTGGTTCGCCTAACAGACAACCAGCGCAACTGGGGCTTCGGGATGTGTTTCTTATATCTGCGCAACGTTAAACGCTTCGGCTGGAACCGACCATCCCCCGCTATTGAGTAGCACACCGATCTGGAGTCCAATCACCCCAAGCCTGGAGATTGGACATGAAAAAGCGCTATACCGAAGAGCAGATCATCGGTTTTCTAAAAGAGGCCGAGGCGGGAACGCCGGTTAAGGAACTGTGCCGCCGGCACGGCTTTTCCGAAGCCAGCTATTACACGTGGCGGAACAAGTTCGGTGGGATGGAGGTCTTGGACGCCAAGCGTCTGAAGGCGCTCGAGACCGAGAACAGTCGCTTGAAGCGTTTGTTGGCC
>NZ_AFNV02000040.1 GCF_000215955.2 Salinisphaera shabanensis E1L3A | reverse complement strand
CGCTTAAGTGAACGGCATTACGGCGCATGGCCGGGCTTGTATCGATCGAAATCGACTTTTTAGCCGTTTCCGCCGGCGGCAGCAGCGGCAGGCATCTGCTCGCGCAGCTGGCCACGCAGCTCGTCCATATCGTCGAGCAGCTTCTTGGTCTGACCGTCCTGTTTTTTCATCGCGGTCAGGGTGTCTTCCTGCAGCTTTTCGCCAGCCGAGCGAATCTCGGGCTTTTGCAGCGCGGCGTCGCGCGCTTGCACCATTTGCTGACGCTCGGCCTGGAAATCTTTCATCACGGCCTTGCGTTCGTCGTCGCTCAGGTCACCGGACTGCAGTTTCTGCGCCATTTCCTGTACGCGCTCCTGGCCCTTGTCGACGTCGTAGCCTTGGTCTTCGACCGCATCGCGGACCTGCTCTTCAAAGTCCTCCTGCTGGGCCGCGAGATCAGGGTTGGACTGGATGGTTTCCTGATGAATCTGTTGAAGTTTCGCAGCCTTCTGACGGTACTGCTGCATGAGCTGTTGAGCCTGCTGCTGATCCGCAGTGGCGCCATTGCTCTGCGCTGTTGCCAGACCCGGCATGGTGCCGAAGGTCAGCGCGGCCAGTGCCAGCGCCGTGATGGTGGTTGCGCGTTTGATCATAGGGTTAATCCGTTGTGCGAATGTCGTTGAACTGTCTGTGACCGCGGCTAAGCCTATCAGTGCCGTAGAAAGCCCACAAAATATGCGAATCGACGAGGAAATCGTCCGATTCAGCGGTTGGAGGCGAGCTTGTCGGCGACACGTGTGGTTTCCGGCAGTCGGTAACGCGTCAGCGCGCTCATTGTGAACGAAAGCGCACTGGCGAGGCCGATACGATGCCCGGGCGAGATGAAGATCGGCTTAACGCCGACACGCGAACGCAGTACGGCGCCGATGGTTTCGCCGCGATCGGTGAGTTCGACCCAGGCGCCGCGCTTGTCAGGTACTTCGGCGTGGCTGCCGGTCAAACGCTTTTTGGCGACCCCGATTGTCGGCAGGCCGGTAACCAGCCCCAGGTGCGTAGCCACGCCCAGGCGGCGCGGGTGTGCGATGCCGTGGCCGTCGACCAGAATGAGATCGGGCAGGGTGGCCAGTTGTTCGAGTGCCGCCAATGCGCCGGGAATCTCTCGAAATGACAGCAACCCTGGAATATACGGCATGCGTGTCGGCACGCGCGCGAGCGCAGTATCGACGACTTCCAGCGTTTGTGCATTGAGTACGACGGCCGCTGCACGGGTGGTATTGCCGCCGTCTTCGAAACCGATATCCACGCCGCCGAGCCAGCGTACCGGCGGCAGGTCGTCAACGGTGTTTACGTGCGTGGTGAGCGTTTTCTGCACGTTCCGGCAGGCGCGCGCCTCGTGCGGCCAGTCGTGGTCGATGACGCGATGGCCATACGGGCCTGCCTCTACAACACGAACATCGGAAGGCGTTTCAGGCATCGCTCATGGGCTCGTTACGATCGACGAAGGCGCGCATGATATCGATCGTCTCGGCGCTGACATGGTGTTCGACGCCTTCCGCGTCCTTGCGGGCGGTGGCCTCGGATACGCCGAGCGCGCGCAAAAATCGAAGAACCACAATATGTCGGTCGCGCGACTCGGCGGCGACCTGTTTGCCGTACTCGGTGAGAAAGATCGAGCGATACGGTTCGCTGGTGACCAGGCCCGACTCGGTCATCCGCCGGATCATCTTGCCGACCGTCGCCTGGGTTACGCCCATGCGCTGGGCCAGTTCGACTGCCCGTGCTTCACCTTTGGCGTCGATCAGGTCGGCGATAAGCTCGACATAGTCTTCGACCAGTTCGGTTTCGTGCGCTTTGCGCACGTGGCTGTACTGGCGTGCGTGATCCTCGGGGTGCAGCAGTTCGCCCGAGGTATCGCCGCGCAGGACATGGTCGAGATTTTGAAGCGGTTCGTGTGCGCTCATGACCGCCTAATTATAACGGTTATGATCGTTGCCGGTCGCTGCCGGGGCGCAAAGCGGCAATTACTTCGGCAGTTTGCGGGCGTACGCCGCGCCAGACCATGAACGATTCCGCCGCCTGTTCGACCAGCATGCCGAAGCCATCGCAGCGGCGTTCGATGCCGTGATCAGCAACCCAGCGCAGAAACGGGGTGGGTTGGTCCGCATAGACCATGTCATAGGCGCCGTGCGTATTTTCGAGAATGGCCGGCGATAGATTCGGCATCTCGCCAGCAAGGCCCGCGGAAATCGCGTTTATGACGATATCCCAGCCGTTCGCGCTCGTGGTCAGCGCACACGTCTGTATGTTGCCGAGGTCGGCAAAATCGCGCGCGATCGTATCGGCTTTGGACAGCGTTCGATTGGCAATACAGACCGCGTCGGCGCCGTATTCGAGCAGTACGGGTATCACGCCGCGCACCGCGCCGCCCGCACCCAGAATCAGGATGCGACGACCGGCAATTGGTATGTCGAGACGATGCTCGAGATCTCGGACCAGGCCGATGCCATCGGTGTTGTCGCCGAGCAGCGTGCCATCGTCGCCGCGCGCTAGCGTATTGACTGCCCCGGCGCGTCGAGCGCGATCGGTCAGCCGGTTGGCGTAGGCGGCCGCGTCCCCTTTGAATGGCAGCGTCACGTTCAGGCCGGCGCCGCCGTCGGCGAAGAAAGCGGCCGCGGTGGTTTTGAAGGCACCTGGTGCTGCCGGCAAACGCTCGTAAATCAGCTTCTGGCCGGTCTGGTGCGCGAATGCGGCATGAATTTCGGGTGATTTGCTGTGATCGACCGGGTGGCCGATCACGGCATAGCGATCGGGTGATGCGTTCATGACAATTGTTCAGGTTCAAGTGATGCAGCGCAACGGTCGCCCGGCGCGTGCGCTGTACCGCTGGCGTGATGCAGCGATGCGATATCGCGGGCATCGGGGTCGAGACAGGCGCGCAGTACATCGGCGACCGGAATATCCCGCATACAGGCGTTATGCCCCAACGGACACTGGCGCTCGCGACAGGGCGCACAGGCCAGATCGAGCCAAAAGCGCGCTTCGGCCGGCGCCAGTGGCGGCGCGTAGTCGGGATGGGTCGAGCCGTAGATCGCCAGCACCCGCGGCGCAGCGGCTGCGGCCAGATGCATTACGCCGGTATCGTTGCCCACAAACGCATCCGTCAGCGAGGCGATATCGGCGATGTCGACCAGCGACGTGCGTTCGCACAGATTCACGCCATGATTCGGCGCGGCGGCGGTCAGGTCGGCGGCGAGCTGTCGATCGGCTGCGCTGCCGAAAATCCAGGTCGCGATACCGCGACGATCGAGTTCGGCTGCGAGGCGTGCGAAATGCGTCGCGGGCCATTGCTTGGCGCCGCCGTAAGCCGCGCCCGGCGCGAAGCCAATGGCCGGACGCCGAGTGTCGAGATCGAATTCGTCGATCAACGCCGCGCGCCGTGATTCATCGACGCGAAGTTCGGGGTGTTTGAGCTCGGGTAATGGATCACCGTCGGCGGCGACGCCGAGCAGGGCGTAGTGCTCGACTTTGCGCGGATAGCGGGATTGATCGAGTTGGCGTACGTCGTTGATCAGTCCGTAGCGCATTTCGCCGAGATAACCCGTGCGCTGCGGTATGCCGGCCAGCCAGGGCACTATCGCGGCCTTGATACTGCGCTGGAGCACGATGGCCTGATCGTAGCCGCGGTCGGCAAGTGCATGGGCGGTTTGTCGGCGTTTACCGAGCGCGACCTCGCGATGGCCGATCTCCATGCGTACAGCGTTATCCACCTCGGGCATGCGTTCCAGAAGATTGGCGGTAATCGAGGGGGCGAGCACATCGATGACCGCGCTCGGCCAACGCGCACGCAGCAGCATGAACAGGCTTTGTGCCATGACCATGTCGCCGATCCAGCTGGGCCCAATGACAAGCACACGGCGCTGGTCGTGATCGGTCTCGGTCACGGTGTTTCTTGAACGCGAGTGGGCGATGCGCGCAGATAGCCGCGACGGCAGCTCACTAGGGCGTAGTAACCGGCGAACACGGGGAATATCCAGATCCACGAGCTCATCGTTTTGCTGTGTTCGTGCCGATATACAGCAGGCGCGTAGACCGCGATCCAATAGGCCGCCACGATGAACAGCAGGCAGTAGGCGCGCGCGAGCATATCGCGTCGTCCATGTCGCAGGAGCAACGCGGTACCCGCGCAGGCAACCCCGGCCACCGAACAGAAGAATCCGAGTTTGCGAAAGCTTTCAAACTCATCGCTATCGCGCAGGTGTAAGAATGAATTGCCGATCGCAATCGCAATAATGCTGATAACTGCAAGCGTCATGAAGCGTGCACGTCCGTCGGCCCTCGGGCGTGTGTTCAGCGCGACCGCTGCAGCCGTGGCGAATAACAGCCAACCCGCCAGTTCAAACGGCTCTTCCAGGGCGCCGAAGGTGTCCGCCCAGGGCGCCAGGACGCTTTCCGAGATTTGATGGCCGAACAGGTTTTCGAACTGAATATGCGTAGTGTGATCACCCAGCTGCCCAATCATGGGTACAGCCACGCCGAGAGCGAGTAAGCCGACTGCCGCAAACGAACGCGCCAATATCAGCTCGACCGTTATCCACGCCAGAAGGATCACGAGAAATTGAGGCCGGATATCGTCGCGCATCAAATTGTTCTCGCTGACTGCCGAGATTACGAAGAACAAAATGAACAGCGATGCGAGGCGGACTTGGTGGGGGTCGTCATCGATGTATCCGTGATACGCGATTAGAAGACCTAGCAGGCAGGCGACGAGCGAGACCACTTCGGTAAGCATGAATTCGCCCGTACCGATAAACGGTGCGATCGTTGCCACTTCGTCGATGCAGAACCCAGCGCCCCACCCGAGGTGGCAGCCGCCGGCGAGTGCGAAAGTCACAGCCGCGATAGCTGCGATTGCTATAATCCATACTGCTTTAGTCATTGTTTCGCTTGCATTGGTCGTCGAGGGACGGGCCGGGCGCGTTATATCGAGGCGCGCGGGTGTGGCCAAGTGCAACCGGCAAATCCATTGGGCCATCTGCGTGCACGCTCGGCCTGCGAGAATCTATCAGAGATCAGTTTATGGGGCGCGATAAGGGCCGTCAGGGGCTGCGCTTGACACATTATGTGAGCTTGAGCGGGTTCGGGGGTGTTGAACAACAGTTCGTAACCTTCGCGGCGCGTGCGGCGCGTCGACATGCGGCTCTACAGTCGGTCGTGGTTTGCAGCACGAAGATTCATGCCCACCATCGGGAGCTGTTGCCCAATTTCGAGGATTGGCGGTACGAAAAGAAACTGTTCGGTTTCAAGCTCGGCCAACATCCGGCGGTATTGCGGCGCGCCCGCTACCGCTGGCTCGGGCGCCGTTTCAAGCCGGATGTGGCGTTACTGTGGAATCGCCTCGATCAACAGGCGCGTGTGATCGATGCGTTGGGCGCGCGTCGCTGTCTTTACTGGGAGCATGGCTCAGCCTGGCTTGCCGGCAATGACGGCACACGCGCCGACGTGCTCGCGCGATTGCCGGCCGTGCTCTGCAACTCGCATGCGGCAAAACGCATGCTGGAGTTGCGCTGGGGTTATGAGGGTGTGGTCCGGGTTTGCCCCAATGGCATGCGCAATCGACATACCGTAAAAGACTTCAAACAGCTGCCGCGTGACCGGGCGCTGCATATTGGGGTTGCCAGCCGTCTTGTCCCCGTCAAGGCGACATGCCTGGCTTTGCATGCCCTCGCGGCGTTGCACCGTCGCGGTATCAAGGCACGCATGTCCATTGCGGGGGATGGGCCATTGCGTAGCGGGCTCGAACAATTGGCACGATCCCTGAATATTGCCGGCCATGTACGTTTTCTCGGCGTCGTCAAAGACATGGCGCTTTTCTTTTCGGAGATCGATCTGTTGCTACACCCTGCGCTGCGAGAGCCGTTCGGCGTCGTGGCGGCCGAAGCCGGTGCGATGGGCTGCCCCGTGGTCTGCACTGCGGTCGATGGGCTGCCGGAAGTTGTTGCTCATGAGCAAACCGGGCTGTGCATAGCGCCAACGGCGGATATGGTGCGTTACCGTGAACTCGGTGGCACGAGCGATGGTTTACCCGCTGCGGTCTATATCCCCGGTCGCGACGCAATTGAGGCCCCGAAAGTCTGCGAACCCGAAGACCTTGCAGATGCCGTAGCCACGATCAGCGCCGACGCCGAGCGTTTTTCTGCAATGAGCGACGCCGCCATGGTTCGCGTCGCAGAATGCTTCGATTTCGATACGCATGTCGACGACGTTATGGCGGCGGTGAACGAGTATCACGCCACCGGTACGCTTGAGCCACGCGTATGAGTCTCGACCGGTTGTTGCATTACGTTAGTCTCGATGGCGCCGGCGGGGTCGAACAGCAGTTCGTCGAATTCGTACGGGCCGCGCGTGGCATGAGCCATGCGCGCCATGCTGTCGTTGCCTGTGGCCAGCGTATTCATCCACTCATCGAGCAACGTCTCGATCAGCAGGCGCCGGTTGTCTTTGAAAAATATGCCGGCGGCTTCAAGCTGCCGAAATGGCCGCGCCAGATCCGGCTGCATCGTCAACGCCATATCGTTGCGCGTACGCGACCTGATGCTGTGGTGATCTGGAACCGTCTACGAGACAGTCTGGATACGCTGGCGGCGGCTGGCGCTAAGCGTTGTATCTACTGGGAGCGGGGCGCGAGCTGGTTTGCCGGCGACAGTGCTGCGAAACGCGATTTTCTCGCTGGCGTTCCGGCGATCATCTGTAATTCTCATGCGGCCAAGCGCATGCTCGAGCTGCGATGGGGCTACGCGGGGCAGATTCGTGTGATTCATAACGCGCTTCGGCCATCGCTATTGCCTGCTACGCCGCCCAAGCCCAGGCAACTGCGCGATTCGCATACGCTCACGCTGGGCGTCGTCGCGCGCTTGGAATCGATCAAGGGCGTAGCAGTGGCATTGCATGCGCTCGCACAGCTCGGTGAACAGGGCTGGAACGTGAAGCTGCATATTGCGGGTGATGGGCCGGAACGCCTGCGCCTCCAGTCGCTGGCACAGGAATTGGATATTGCCGACCGGGTTGTATTCGAAGGTCTTGTGGCTGACATGCCGGCGTTTTATTCGCGTATTGATCTGTTGGTGCATCCGGCACTGCGTGAACCGTTCGGGCAGATCGCGGTCGAAGCCGGCGCTTACGGCGTACCTGTCGTAGCGACTGCGGTCGACGGCCTCGTCGAAGTCGTCGAACACGGCAGAACGGGGCTGTGTATCGAGCCGACACTCAGCGTTGCCGAGTATGCGGCGCTCGGCGCGGATGAGGCCGGGCTTCCGCCGTTCGTCTACGATCCATCGAAAGATACGATCGACGCGCCGCGCGCACTCGATCCGCAAATGCTATGCCAGACTATTATGGATATCTGCAACGATGAACCGGGTTATGCGCGCATGAGCGAAGCTGGCTTGCAGGCAGCCACGCAACGGTTCGCGTTCGACGAACACGTGAGAAAGGCGCTGGCTGCGATCGAATCGTTCGTACAGACCGGTCTGCTGGCTCCGGCCTCGTCTTCATGAGCGGCGCAAGCAAGAGAATTGCCATCGCGTTCCGCGGGATTGGCGACATCGGTGGTACGAACAACACGATCACCGACCACGCCCGGTATTTCAAGCGCTTGGGTCATGAGGTGGATCTGATCGGCGGCAAGGTACACAAGGGCGGCGTATCGCCGGATATGGGGCGCGCTGTGCGCATCCAGCGTCTGCCAGTGCTCAGCCGTTACAAGTGGCGTTGGTTTGCAGCGCGAGCGCAAAGGCATATCGATCAGCATGGCTACGACTTTGTCGCCGGCCACGGGCATCATTATCGACAGCACGTGCTGTCGATGCACAACTGTTTGCACCTGGCGCACGAAGTGCTGCACGGCGGTGCACTCGATCCGCGCGGTACGCTCGCCGAGATCCACGACCGCATATTCGCGGAAGACGGTTTCCGTCTATGTATCTGCAATTCCAAGCTGATGCGCAACGATCTGTCGCAGCGCTACGGCGTCGATATCGACCGGTTGCCGGTCATTTATCCGGGGTATCGTCCGGAGAAGTTCAGCCGCTGCGATCGCGATCGTTATCGTAGCGCTGTTCGAGAAGAGCTGGGTTGTGACGAAGGCACCACGCTCATCGGTCTGATCACCTCGGGCGACTACCATAAGCGCGGCCTTGATATTCTGCTGCACGGATATGCGGCACTGGAAAATCGCCAGCGGCAGTCGAGCATGCTGCTCGTTCTCGGCAAGCAGGCCAGTGCGTCGTATTTCATTGCTGAAGCGCGAGCGTTGGGCATTGCCGACCGCATGCGGTTCGTACCGCATACACTGCAGCCGCAACGTTATTTCCACGCACTCGACATCTGTGCACACCCAGCGCGTATCGAGGAGTTCGGCCAGGTCGTACAGGAAGCCTTCGCCTGCGGTGTGCCGGTCGTGACCAGCAAACGCGTGGGCGCAACAGAACTGCTGCCAAAGAATCTCTACGACGCGCTACCGGATGCCCCGACAGCAGCCAACATCAGCGCCCAGCTCGACCGCCTGATTCGTAACGAGCACGAGCGCCGAGCAATCGCTGATCAGATGATTGAACAGGTGTGCTGCAATACCGCAGAAACGAACTTTCGAGCGACGCTTGACGTGTATCGGCAGGCGGGGCTGGATATTTCCGTCGATAGCTAGCGCATCGGGATCTACCTCGCGCCCCAGCGCTGCAGCCGACTGCGCAACAACGACTTGCGCTCGCGGCGGATGGGCTGAGCCTGGCTGCGGCCTTGCGCATTATCGATTTTGTGTGCCCAGGCCCACGATTCGTCCTGGACCTTGAGATTGCCGTAGCACGGATGCTGGGCCACCAGCAGATTGAACACGGCGGCGATATTGGCTTCAGCGATCTGGTCTGCCGAGAGTTCGCGGTTGGTCACGCCGTCGCTTCGCGTCTTGCCGCGCTCGATGGCGTCAGCAT
Source organism: Salinisphaera shabanensis E1L3A (assembly GCF_000215955.2). Classification (GTDB taxonomy): domain Bacteria; phylum Pseudomonadota; class Gammaproteobacteria; order Nevskiales; family Salinisphaeraceae; genus Salinisphaera; species Salinisphaera shabanensis. The sequence goes on along the minus strand of NZ_AFNV02000040.1, from coordinate 4,894 downwards.
AGCGCCAGCCGTAGTCGTCGAACAGCATCCAGCCACCTGGGCGCAGTAGCTTGTCGGCCAGGAAGAAGGCCAGGCCGTCGATGGTCCAGTTCTTGGCGCCATCGATGAAGATGAAGTCGTAGCAGGGTTCACAGATTCCGTCTTTTGTTTGTGCCTCGATCTGTTTTTTCAGAAACCAGTTATAGGAGTTGACTTCGCGCACGATCTGCACGCGCGAAGCCAGGTCCAGCCGCCCCAGGGTGTGTTCGATCGTGGTTTCGAATTCGGCGCTGCTTTCCAGATCCACGCTGGTTAACGTACCGGTACCGATCTCGTCGAGCGCGGCCGCGATATACCCGCTGCTCGCCCCGTGGGCGAAGCCCAGTTCCAGACAGTCGCGTGGCTTCTCCGTGAGAATGAAATCGTAGAGAATCCGCGCCGAATGCCGCGAGATATGCGGCACTTTGTCGAGCACCGCGGCAGCCTGTTTAAACTTCATCGATGAGTATCCCGGCCTTGGGCCAGCGTGCGAGTTCGCTACGCAGGCATTCGTTGAAATAGTGCCACTCACGGGCGTGGATGGCGTCGCGCGCGGTGCTTCGAAGCATGCGCTGCATGTGGCGGAAACCCGCACGCAGGGCAGCCGGCCGTTCGGCGCGACGAATGTCGTTGTCGATCCAGACCAGCGATTGTTGCCCAATCCAGCCGATGTTGTCGAAATGGCCATCCTTGTGGATCAGACCATGCCCGTGCAGGCGGGCCATGTTCGCCGCCAGATGTTCGAAGAACAGGCAGCGCGCCGCATGGTCGCTGCATTCACGTACGAACACCAGCGATGAACGATAGTCGGGTATCTCCGCCATGAACAGTACGGATTCATAGCCGGCAAAAGGGGAGAGCGATACCCCCACCCGTAAACCCTTGGTGCCGCCAGACCAGCGGCCTGCAGGCGATAGGCACTGGCATATTCGCGGCGCGCCTGAGCGTTGACGTATTTGCGAAAGCTGTCGCGTGGCTGGCTGCGAGGACGGGCCAGTTTGGCCAGAATCGACGGTGTATCGGCAAGTCGGAACAGCGCCGAATGTGGGCCTTGCTTGAACGTCTGCCAATCACCGACCAGGGGCCGTAGTAGCGCCGGGTCGATGCGTAAACGCCATGGTCCCGGTGCAGGGCCCATGGCAGTACGCATGCAGCTCGTGAGTGCTTGCTGGCGCTGCACCGATCGTGTCACTTAGTCCGCCAGCCAGCGTGCCGCGTCCTTGGCGAAGTACGTCAATATGCCGTCACAGCCAGCGCGTTTGAAGCTCCCCAGACATTCAAGCACGGCAGAACGCTCGTCGAGCCAGCCGTTGTCGATCGCTGCCTTGAGCATGGCGTATTCGCCAGATACCTGGTAAGCGAACGTCGGTACGCCGAATGTGCTCTTCACGCGGTGAATGATATCCAGATAGGGCATGCCGGGTTTGACCATGACCATGTCGGCGCCCTCCTTGAGGTCGAGTGCGACCTCTCGCAGCGCTTCGTCGGTATTGGTCGGGTCGACCTGGTAGGTGCGCTTGTCGGCCTTGCCGAGGTTGGCAGCCGAGCCAACGGCCTCGCGAAACGGGTTGTACAGGCTCGACGCGAACTTGGCGGCATAGGACATGATGAGCGTGTTCACATGGCCCTTTTCTTCGAGCGCGGCGCGCATGGCCTGTATGCGACCGTCCATCATGTCCGACGGCGAAACGATGTCCGCGCCGGCATCGGCATGAGCGAGGGTCTGGCGCACGAGGATATCGATGGTCGGGTCGTTGAGTACGTAGCCGTTGTCGTCGATCACGCCGTCCTGCCCGTGGCTCGTATAAGGATCGAGCGCTACGTCGGTCATCACTCCAAGCTGGGGGAATTCCTGCTTGATCGCGCGAATGGCCTGCGGCACAAGGCCGTCCGGGTTGGCCGCTTCTTCAGCGTCCAGCGTCTTCTTATCCGGATCGATGACCGGAAAGAGCACCACGGCGGGAATGCCGAGCGCGACCACATCTGTCATTTCGCGCAACAGGCCCTCGAGCGTGTGGCGCTGTACGCCGGGCATTGCGGTCACGTTGACCGGCTCGCCTTCGGTTACGAAGACAGGGTAGATCAGATCGTCGACAGAGAGCCGGGTCTCGCGCGACAGGCGGCGGGCGAAGTCGGTCGCACGCCCGCGGCGCAGGCGTGTCGCAGGGAAATGACCGGGAAACGTATGGGGCATGGTAAAACGAGCGCTGTTCGATCAGTGATTTGTGATATGCGTATGAAGGGTACCGCTTTCAACTCCTGTTAAGATCGCGTGCAAGACAATCAAGCGCGAGGCGATGACCATGCGCCCGATGATGAATACCACCGCCGTGACCGATTTCCCGCCGATACGGCGTGATCGGCTGCATACCTTGCAGATGAATCTCGGCTATCTGTGCAATTTGGCGTGTACGCACTGCCATGTAGAGGCCGGCCCCAAGCGCACCGAACTCATGGATCGGTCGACCATGGATACGGCGCTTGAATTCATCGCTGCGCAAGGCATTCAGACGCTCGACGTGACTGGCGGATCGCCCGAAATGCATCCGCGTTTTCGTGAGTTCGTTGCCGAGGCCAAGGCGTTGAACGTGCATCTGATGGATCGCTGTAACCCGACCATCATCGAGGAGCCGGGCTACGACTGGGTACCCGCTTTTCTTGCCGAGCATGAGGTCGAAGTCGTCGCATCGCTGCCGTGCTATACGGCCGACAACGTCGACGCCCAGCGCGGCAAGGGCGTGTTCGACGACAGCATCGCCGCGCTGCAAAAACTCAATGCTCTGGGCTACGGCCAGCCGGACAGTGGCCTTACGCTGAATCTTGTCTATAACCCTGGCTCGCCCTCGTTGCCGCCGCCCCAGGATGTGCTAGAGCGCGACTACAGGCGCTTTCTGGCCGATCAGTTCGGCATTGTGTTCGACAATCTGTTCACGCTCGCGAACATGCCCATCAAGCGTTATGCGCATATGTTGTTACGCGAGAAACGCATGGCAGATTACATGCAGCTGCTGCGCAGCGCGCACCGCCAGGAAAATGTCGCGAGCGTCATGTGTCGAGGATTGATCAGTGTGGACTGGCGAGGTTTTGTCTACGACTGCGATTTCAATCAGATGCTCGACATGCCGCTGGACGGCGGTGACGCCCTGCATCTACGCGATCTGATCGATACTGATTTCTCTCGTCGTGCGATCGCTGTGGGCGATCATTGCTATGGATGTACGGCCGGGCAGGGCAGCAGCTGCGGCGGGGCACTCAATTGATCAGGTCTGCATTTACCGATTCCGCGACAATTGAGTCGCGCCTACTTTCCCGCCAGGCTAAGGCGGATCGACTAATAGTGAGTCCATGCATGAGTAGCGCAAGCGTTTACGCTCGTCGTTTCGACGCGCCGCATGTCCTTTTCAGCGCGTTTGTCGGCGTGATCCAGCGCAGGTCGGACTGTGCCAGGTTGCCTGGCCATGGCTGAGCGAGAACAGCTGGCTGAGTGGTTGTCGGCCACCGCACGCGGCGATGAACAGGCCTTCCAGCGGCTCTATGCGGCTACATCGGCGCAACTCTATGCGCTGTTGCTGCGTATCCTGCGAAATCCCGAACGCGCGCAGGACGCTCTTCAGGACGCCTATATACGGGTGTGGCAGAAAGCCGATACCTACGCCCCGGAACGTGGCGCACCGTTGACCTGGCTGTTATCGATCGCACGTTATCGTGCGCTGGATGTGCTCCGGCGCAAACGTCCCGAAGTTGCGATGCCCGAGGAGCCCGACATGGTGGCGACACTGCTCGAGGATGAGCAGTCGCTTTCGCCGGTCGAGGAAAATGAAAATCAGCAATCGCTCGATGCGATCAGAGTCTGCTTGAAAACCTTGCAACCGCAACAGCGCGATAGCGTGCTGCTGGCTTATTACGAAGGGTTGACCCACCAGGAGCTTGCCGAACGCCTTGACGCGCCTCTGGGTACGGTCAAGAGCTGGATACGCCGCGGTCTGCTGCGGCTGCGTGAATGTCTGGCGGAGCGCGCGTGATGGCCGAGTCCGAACAGGAACAACGCATTCTCCAGGCTGCGGAATATGCGCTGGGCACGCTCGAACCACGTGAACGCAGCCGTTTCGAAACTCAGCTCATGCACGATGCCGAGGCGCGTCGAGAGCTGGCTTACTGGGAAACACGGCTGGGCGCGCTGGGTCTGGCGTTGCGCCCCGCCGATCCGCCTGCTGCTGTTTGGGACCGGGTGACGCGCGAACTTGGGCTCGAAAGCGCGACGCCTGTGGCGCAGAACTCGGAAACGTCAGCGCGCCATAGCAGGTCCGCGGCAAATGACAGCGGCCCCGGCATGTGGCGTGGTTTGGCACTCGTTGCATCGGTCGCCGCGCTGGTCATGGCCGGTTTCCTGTTCACCGGGTCCACGGAACGCAGCGCCGGACCTGAGTCGCCGGCTGCGCCGGCCTATGCCAGCGTCGTCTATGACGAACCAACCGGCATGAGTTGGCTGGTTACCGCGCACGCCAACAGTCATAAGATGACCGTAGTCGCCATGGGCGATTACGAGGTACCCGAGGGCAAGGTTTTGCGAGCATGGCTCAAGCCGGAAAACGGCGAGCCCGTGCTACTGGGCAAGTGGCCGAACACGCACGGCGATCATGAGATGGCGGTATCCGATACGGCCGCGCAGCATATGAACGAGCCGGCCAAGCTGATGGTATCGATGGAAGACGCGGGCACCAGCGCGCAGGCCTCCGTCCCGAGCGGAAAGCTGATGTGGACATCGCCGATCGCTCGACGCACAGGCTAATATCGCGGGTAAAGCGTACGTCTTAAACCGTGCCGTCTTTGCTCGCAGGTATCGCCGCTAGTTGTGTAAACCCACCAGGTTGTTCAC
>NZ_AFNV02000041.1 GCF_000215955.2 Salinisphaera shabanensis E1L3A | reverse complement strand
CGAAACGGCAACACGCCCTAGTGCACCGCGCCACGCGTCGCGCATTAATTCGGCGCTTCCCATTCGCCGTGTTCTACCGCGTCGAACCCGAATTCATCGTTGTTATGGCAGTCATGCACGGCAGCCGCGACCCGCAGCATTGGAAGCAGAGAACGTAAAGCAGCTTTGGCGCGCGCGTTATCGGTAACGTTCGGTTCATCCCTGCGGGTGCGGGGAACACGTGATGCCCGTGCGCCGGCCCTTCTCCGCGATCGGTTCATCCCCGCGGGTGCGGGGAACACTCTTGCGCGTTGCGCTCGACGATCAGATCGCGCGGTTCATCCCCGCGTGTGCGGGGAACACTATTGCGCTGCTCAGTACGCCGGCCAGATAGTCGGTTCATCCCCGCGTGTGCGGGGAACACGTCCTGGAACATCTCAGCGACGGCCTCAGGGAACACGGTTCATCCCCGCGTGTGCGGGGAACACCAGTGCGTCGTGACCGCGCCGCTTTGCGCACTCGGTTCATCCCCGCGTGTGCGGGGAACACAAAAAGCCATCGTGGTCACGGCCTCTTCGATCCGGTTCATCCCCGCGTGTGCGGGGAACACATTGATCGACCCGCCGCTATAATAAATCGGGCCGGTTCATCCCCGCGTGTGCGGGGAACACATGAACGAGTCGCCCGTAATCGCACGCCATTCCGGTTCATCCCCGCGTGTGCGGGGAACACGGCACGCGGCCGGCGCGCTTGGATTTCGTTGGCGGTTCATCCCCGCGTGTGCGGGGAACACACTTCGTTCCGGGCTTCGGAATTATCCTGATCCGTTCATCCCCGCGTGTGCGGGGAACACGGCAACGTTTCGGTTTCGGTTACCTCTTCGGACGGTTCATCCCCGCGTGTGCGGGGAACACGATCGTGGCAATCGCTTCGCTGCTATCGCGACCGGTTCAATCCCCGCGTGTGCGGGGAACACGCACGCGAAGTAATGCCGGTTATTCGCCGATTCGGTTCATCCCCGCGTGTGCGGGGAACACCTGTGGTCGTGTGTGCGCCGCGTGCGCTCCGACGGTTCATCCCCGCGTGTGCGGGGAACACTTTACCTCGGCAGTCGTAAGTCGTCCTGTCAGCGGTTCATCCCCGCGTGTGCGGGGAACACCATTGTGCGAGTTCCTCGTTACCTGCCGCCGTCGGTTCATCCCCGCGTGTGCGGGGAACACAAGATGCGGCTTCGCTCTCGAACCGCGTCATTCGGTTCATCCCCGCGTGTGCGGGGAACACCTAGTACCGTGAGCCGCTCCGCACACAAGCGGCGGTTCATCCCCGCGTGTGCGGGGAACACTGTGCTGTCGACAGGCCTGAAAGCTGCGACGGCGGTTCATCCCCGCGTGTGCGGGGAACACACGAGCGACCTTATGGGGTTCGGAACCTTTAGCGGTTCATCCCCGCGTGTGCGGGGAACACAGCGGCACTATCCATTCTCAACAGGTGCTGGTCGGTTCATCCCCGCGTGTGCGGGGAACACGTTGGTTTGCCGGTGTCGGTGTTATGACCTTTCGGTTCATCCCCGCGTGTGCGGGGAACACGTCAATGTCGAGATCATGCCCGGCCCTGGGCACGGTTCATCCCCGCGTGTGCGGGGAACACTTCGGGCATTCGTGCGCAGGCTCCATCATGTTCATCCCCGCGTGTGCGGGGAACACGGGTTCTGTACGCTCCTTTGATTCTTTTCGGTCGGTTCATCCCCGCGTGTGCGGGGAACACTCAGCCGGGGCTGGGTTCATCCCCGCGTGTGCGGGGAACACGGGACGGTTCGCTCATACCTCGGCCCTCTCATCGGTTCATCCCCGCGTGTGCGGGGAACACATCACTCCCGGCGAGACATCCATTAATGACGGTTCATCCCCGCGTGTGCGGGGAACACTCTAATTATAAGCACCTGATTACAAATGGCAATTCAGACGGCCCTCAATCCACCAGCCAATTCGGTGGATTTTTAACCAACTCGAATTGTTAAAGATCGAGCGTTTTCAGCTATTTATCGTCAGGGGGCAGAAACCGCACCAGACGTAGTCCGTCGTGATCGATTGGAATGCGCCGGTTAACGCCCACGGTCTGGAACTCGAAACCGGATTCGTGACGACTGGCCCAGGCCATGGCAACGTTGCCGTCTTCTACCAGCACCTCGATCTGTTCCCAGATCATCTCGCGCACGCGCTTGCTCACGTCGCCTACGTAGACACCGGCCCGAATCTCAAGCAGCCATACCGCAAGCCGGCCGCGCAGGCGCGGCGGTACCGCTTCGGTCACAACGACGAGCATGGCCATATCAGCCGCTGCGGTGGCCGGCATCGCCCAGTGATTCGGGCGTGGGAATGGCCGGCGGCACCTGATCGGGCGATGCGGGCGGGGGTTCGATCTCGCCGGCGGCGAGAATCTCTTCAATCATCGGGATAATGCGGTTGAGCAGTTTCGTCTTGGTGAACGCATCCCGACAGGCGATGCGCACGTCGCGATCCGGCTTGGCCACGCCTTTGGCCGCCACGCGAAACGCGGCCGGCACCACGGTTTCGAATTTTACGATATCGGCAATGTCGTACACGAAGCTTTGCGGTTTGCCGGTATGCAGGAAACCGATGGCTGGCGCATAGCCCGCGGCCAGAATCGCGGCTTCGGTAATGCCATACAAACAGGCGGTGGCAGCCGACAACGCCTTGTTGATGGGGTCGGAGGCATCCCAGTCATTGGGGTCGTAGCGGCGCCCGTGCCATTTCAATCCGTATTGCTTGGCGAGCTGCTGGTAGAGCTTGCGCACCCGTGCGCCCTCGATACCACGAAGCTGATCGACACTGCGACGCGACGGCGGCGCTTCGCCGAAGCGCATTTCGAACATCTTGCGCACGACCTTCAACCGCAGATCGTCTTCGAGCGCGAGCCGCGCCTGGTAGAGCAGCTTGTCGGAACGCGCCCCACCCGGCTGGCCCGCGCTGTAGAGACGCACGCCGGCTTCGCCCACCCAGATGAGTAACGTCCCCACGGTCGACGCGAGCTTGATCGCGGCATGCGAAACGCGTGTGCCCGGTTCGAGCAGAATGCAGGCCGTCGTGCCCACCGGGATATGCATACGCTCGCCGTTGACTTCGTCGACCACCACGAACGCGCCATCGCGCACGTCGATCTGGCCGCGTCCGACGAAGACCATCGAGCGACGGTCTTTGAGGGGAATGGGTTTTAGGGGAATGAAGGCCATCGAACGACGGTGCGCCGAATTACCGGGGTGCGAGGCTCAGCAACCCGAACCCGAATGCTTTACCGGGTCCGATGCCATGCTTGAGCGCGTTCTCTAACGCGCACGCCTCGGTCGCTTTTAAAACACCCTCGAAACAGGCTTGTTGCAAGCAGATCACATCATTTTTCACATGTACCACGTCGCTTGCCGTGACCAGAACGTTTTGTACCTCGAAGCCACATTTGGCTGCTTTACGTTCGAGCCACGTTTGTTGCTCTGGTTCTGTTTGTAAACCATAGCGCTTTCCCTGCTGGGTGACCGTGGGGTTCGCGAACAGCCGGAACCGGTAATACCGCCCCAGCTCAATGAGCACGGCTGGATCGATCTCTTTCGTTTCCGGCGCTTTTTTGAAGTAACCGGTTCCGCCCAAAACACGCCAGTCCGGTTCGACGGTCGATTGAACCATCACAACTGGGGCCCGCCATACCGATTCGGGCTCGACGCGCCAGAGAAAACGCGGCGGTACTTCGTCGCGCTCGGTTACGAATGCCCGCACCAGAGATCGGTGCATGTCGTAGGCATCGGCGAGGTCGCGCCGGACCGCGCCATGCCGCAGGTCAAGCGTCAGTCGTGTCAGAAACATCGCCGACCTCCAGCTCCAGGTCAAATGTCTTGACGAAGCGCGGGCCAAACCGGCGCTCGGAGAATGGCGCGATCGGCTGGTCTATCCGAACGGTACCTTCGTTGGCATCCTCGATCACGACGCGTCTTCGCCGCGTTTTTTCGCGTACGTCTTGCTCGGCTAGCAATGACGTCGATCCCAGCACATCCAACAGACTAGCGTCGCGCAAACCGTCCGGCATAAAGACCGGACGAGACGGCACAAAGCTCTTACGTCCGAGACACAACGGCCAGTTCGGCGCGCGAAGGGCATCATGGATTTGGGCAAGCAACTCGCGCTCGCCTTCCAGCGCAACGAGAAAGACCGCGTCCGATAGGTAGTAGCGCTGGCTGACAACGGTACGATTTGCATCGGTTTTGCCCGACGACGCAACCACGCCGGTCGCGGTGTGATAGTCGCGCATCGGGACACCTTCTCGGTCGACACGTACGCCCATACGCAATGCTGCAAGATCGGCGACCGGCTCCGTCCGATCGCGGCCAAGGGCGGCACAGACGAGGCCCAGCACGCCCGACTTCGAGGGCTCGAGCTGCGTATCGCGTTCGTCGAATCGGCTGGTCGTGCCCCAGGATTGCATGGGCCCAGCCAAGCGCATCAGCAGTGTGGCCACGACTACGCCTCCAACGCGGTGTCTGCGAGTTCGCGCACGCGCTGGGCGAGCTGAACAAGATTGGGCAACTCTTCACTTTGATCGCTGTCTTGCCACTGACCGGTCAGGTCCAGATAAAGCCACTGGTCCTGGCCGTCGCTGTACACGGCAGATAGCTTCTGGTCGGTCTTTTGCAAACGTTGAACCGATTGTTCAGTGAGCGATTCGCGCAGATCCGCCGTGACCGGTTTTTCGAACGCGTTGGCTAGACTCATGGGCGCAACGTGACGCAGGCTCACACCGATGAAATCCGGCGCGTTGTGTGCCGCGAACGTGTTTTGCTTTCCCGTGGGTACAGCGCGCGCGAAAGCCGTCGCAAATGCTTCAATCGCCGATAAGGCAAGTTCACGGTCGCCCTGCAGGTTGTCGAGCAGCTTGTTAATGTCGAGCACGGCGTAGCGATAGAAGGTCGCGGAGTTGAATTCGATCTGGCCGATCATGTCGGCACCCGGCTCATCTTCGGGCCCGAGGTCGTCATCAACGGCAGTGTAGTAGTCGAATTCGCGCTCCACGCGATGCGTGCTGATCGCATGGGCGACCTGGCATGCCGCATCCTGATTCACCGCCGGCAGATCGGCGAGCATGCGTCCAAACAGGGCAATGTCTACGGCCTTTCCGCCATCGAGAAGCGCCTTGGCTTTCTTGGTAACTTCCGGGGGCGCGGCCGCCTTGCGCTGTTTCTTGTTGGCGGCCGTATCGACGTCCGCCAAATCATCCCAGTGCTCGTCTACCAATTCGGCAAAGCCTGATATTTCCTTCTCACCGAGAAAAAGCAGATATTCCGTCTTTTCACTGTCTTTCTTGGACAGACTGAGTCCAGCCGCCGCCAGCGCGCTTTCGATCTTACCGGCAGCTTCTTCCGGATCACGCTCGGTCAGACGCTCCACCAGCAGCCGCTTGAGCCGCTTGGTGCGAATGCCGCGATGGGCTTCGTCGACGAGATCGTATTCCGCTGCCGCCAGACGGGTGGCCCGCTTGAAGCATTGACTGCTCACCCGCGCACGACGATGGCCGCCAAAGATCGCGTCCTTAGGCGCGCCCGTATCGTCGCGGTTGAGATTCGACGGTGCGAAGTTCTGGATGATGTGAAATTCGAGGAATGCACGCATGTTCAGGCCCCCTGCTCTTGTGTTGTTTCGGATTGGTTATCGTGTTCGTCACTACGCGGTATCCAGTAGAAATCCCGAGCCCAGCGCTGGCGGCGCCCATCAAGGCATGCCACATTCGGCGTGCGCGCCAACCAGACTTCCATATCCTTGATAAGAAGCGCGGGGTCGTAGCCGATCTGGGTGTCGCGAAGCAAAGCCACCGCCTGCCGTAGATGATCGGCGATGGTGTCGGCCGAGGCGCCAAGCACTGCAATGAAACGGCGCTCGACGCTTTGACCATCATCTTTGTTCTGCGCGGCCAATCGGTTCAGTGCAGAAGCCAAGGTGCAGCCTGGCTCATATGCCGAATGGGTCGCGAACAGGCCTGCCACGAGGTAGCGCGCGCGTCGTCTCGGGTCGCCACTTTTCCAGGCAGGATCAATGAAAGGCTCCACCGACGGGAAAACCGCGGGATCCTCGCCGGGCGGTAGCGTCAGGCTTCGACGCAGGCGGGCCAGCACCGGGGATTCATCCTTCGCGAGCGCTAGCAGATGCTGTTTTACCCCCTCAGGCTCACTTTGAATGGCCTGGCCGGCAAACGCGGCACCATAGAACTCGCGGCCCCAACGCTGGCGCATCGCCTGCCAGCGGTCTTCTCGCTTGAGGGGATCGAACCACAGCGCGACATCTGCGATGAGTTGGACGTAATCAAAGCCGTATCCGTCTGCTGCGAGCAGCGTGATAGCTTGGCGCAGACGTACCGCGATCTGCTGTTCGTCAGCTTGCAGCAGGGTGACGAAACGCTGCTCTATGCTGGGATTTTGCCGGGTACGCCATAGCGTGCCAAACGCCTGTGCGAGCGTGGTGCCTGATTGTTCCGGGTGATGCGCATATAAAGCGGCGATGAGATACAGCGCCAGACGATACGGGTCGCCCACATCGCGTTCCATGCCTGCAAAACGTTCGACGATTGCCACTGCTTTCGGATCTTCGCCGATCGGCTGAGCCAGACTGTGGCGCAGGCGGGCAATGGCCCCCCGATCGTTTTCATACAGCGTTTCGAGATAACCAACGAACTTGCCTGCATGGGGGGTCATGGCTTTTCTCCTGCGGCGGGGCCTGCTTTGGGCGCATGTTTCGCAAGCAGACCCAATAGCCGAGGATAGTGCCGCGCTTCTGCACGCAGCCCGCGGGGCATGCTGCCCAGGCCTGCGACCACATCGCGCCAGGCGCGTTGCGCCGCATCACGCAGCGCTTCGTTCCAGTGGTCTGTCGCGGCTTCAAACTCATCGGCGGCGAGCTGCGCCATAAGCGTGGGCAAGGCGCGCTCGGAGGTTGCGAAATACGTGGATGTCAGGGGCCCGGCCACGAGAAGGCCCTGGGCTCGGGCCTTTGTTTCCTTGTTGTCAGAATCCGGCATGCTGTCGGCGAGCATCGCCCGCGCCAGCGCTCGCAGTGCGTAGTAGAGCGCTTCCGCATCTGCCACCTTCTCCTGGAGGGTCTCCGAGCGGTCGGGATCGACCAGCAGGTTGGCTGGCAGCACGATCTGCTCCATACGCCAGCGCAGCAGCTTAGCCTGATCGCTGGCCAGCCCGGCCACCAACAGCGGCTGATAACGGTTCAAGCCGGATCCAAGCTCTTGATGCAAGCCTGCTGCATACGCAATGACCGCAGCCGGACGCCGGTTTTCAGTTTCGCTCGATGGCCCCGGCACGAGTGCAGGTAGGTCGCGCCATGTCGCGCGCCCTTCACTAAAGCTGATGCGTACGGGCCCGTTCTGGCCGGCACGAAAGCTGGCCATCGGGTCGGGCTGGGTCTCGCTGTCGCCCAGGGCCAGCCCGGCCCCGAAACGCAGCCAGCGAATATTGCCGTTGTCTTCGCGCTGGAACAGCACGGCACGGCTCTGGCGCGTGTAGCGATCATTCGGCCCCGTGGCAAATACCGGCGCGCCGGCGAGTTGTTTCTCGGTGAGCGGTTCGCGTTCCCAGCTGGGCCGATCCGGTTCAGCGTTCGAGCGTCGTTCATCCGGGTGAAGGCCCAGCGCGATCGTCTCGGCGAGCGTTTGGCCCAAGGGGATGACCGCCGCGGTATTGGCCAGCGCCCCGGCCTTGTCCGAACCACGAAACACCTTGACCAGCCCGCCGGGCGTGAACTGCAGAAACCCGAGGAGCGTGTTCAGCGCTTGGGCCGGGGTGAATTCTGCCGGCTCGCTGTCATAGGCGTGGTCGAACACCACGGGCGTATTGCCGGTCGCACTCGCCAACGATATTTGCGCCACGCTCTTGCGCTTGTCGCGGGTCGCTTCGGCCGTATCCAGCACGGCCGCCTGCATGAACGGATGCTTATCGTGAAACAGCCAGAAGCGATCGTGCCAGTGCTCTAGGTAGGCGCGTATTACGTCCGCCGGCAGACCGTTTTGATACCAACCGGCCCGCTCGGATTCCCGCCAACGCCCTTGCGCCGTGGTAATCGCGCGATGGGTGATCGCCAGCAGCAATCGATATTGCGCCACGACACTTGGCGGCGCCGTGTCGGCCAGCGCCACGATCTCCGAGCTGCGTTCGAACGTTTCGAGCAGTCCGAAGGCGGTTACCGTGCCGTCGGCCAGACGCACATCCAGCCAAGGCTTCTGCAACAGATCATACGAGGCCTTCACGCTAATACCTCCTTACGTTATTCACGCGAGTCGTACTCGACCACGATGCGAACTCGCTTCGCTCGCCACAACGCGACGACGGCAACAACGACGAATAGCGTGCAAACGAACAGTGCCGCTTGGATCAGCGATAGAGCTGAAAATTGATGGAACCACTCGAGAACTAGATAGCAAAATGCAAGCATGGCAGTCGGCGCCTGGGTGGGTGAACGGTTCCAGAGTAGCCGATCGAAAGCACCTATGGAAGACCCTCGATAAGTTACGATCATTAGCAATGGGTTCCACTTGCTTTATAATACTAGTTATCCCCGAACGGGGATGAACCGTTACGGTCATTGGCGCAAATGCCGCCGTACGAACTTTCCCCACGCAAGTGGGGCCGACGAGGGGAAGGCTTCTTCCCCTCATTTTTCAGCCCCTTCGTAGACGAGCCCCAACACCGGGTCCAGATGAAGCCCCTGCCCACTCAGTTCGCAGCGGCCATCGACCATCGGCATGGGGTAGAGATGCCGCAGCAACGGGTGATCCGCGAACGCGACGGGCAGCTCTGCCTGCTGACAATGCAGCACGACCGCCTTGCGCGAGACGCGTAGCTGGCGGGCGTAAAGCTGGCGGGCGATAGCGTCTGACGGAACCTGCGCTGGATCGACGACGGTGCCGTCGAGCGCCCACGCGCCGTCGATCACATCGATCGGCACAAGATTCACCGACTCTGGCCCAAGGCGAGTCACATTCCGCATGCCCTCTTCGTCGTCGCCGCCAAAGCGTTTGTTCTGGTAAGCGCGGGCCGGCTCTTCTTCCGGATCGATTGATATATCCATCGCCTGTTGATGCTTGCCCGTTTCGGCGCCCAGACGAGCGCCGTAGCACTCGATTTCGATGAAATCGCGGGTCTTTGCATCAACCGAGGCGGGCAATTCCGGAAAGCTGTAGACATGCTGGACGAGCGCATCGATGTCGGCCGGCAGCTGCAGCGTTTCCCTTTCGCGCAGACAGGCCCAGGTATGGCCGAGCACGAACGGGTCGTAGACATACTCCCAGGCTGTCTCCTTGAGCGCCGGCAAACGATCGGGGTGAAGACCGGCCACCCAGAGACGCGCCTGGGCGTGGGCCGCAGGGCGCTCCCGGTCGTGGCGATGCATGCGACCGGCGCGCTGTAGCAGCAAATCGATGGGCGCGAGATCGCTCAACATGAAGTCGAAGTCCAGATCGAGCGATTGCTCGGCTACTTGGGTGGCAATCAGCAAGCCCTTGGACGGACGAACCTCGGAATTGGCGTCGTTTGATTCGCCGAACAGCGACAGCACGCGCTTTTCGATGTCGGCACGCTGGTCGGCAGGAAAGCGTGCGTGGAACAAGATCATTTCGATATCGCTTGCCTGCGCGTGTGTTTCGAGCAACCGAAACAAGATCTGCGCACGATCGACGGTATTGACGATCACCGCCCCGCAACCGCCATCCGCCAGCAACGCAATAGCCTGGCTCTTGATCGCTTCCAACGACTCGTCGACGGCGTGGACGGCGATTGGCGCCAGCGGCCGGCAGGCGAAACTCTTGCTGCGAATCGAATGCGCATCGATCTGCGTCAACCGTGGATAGGCGCTTTCCTGCACTGCCTGCGGATCGGCGCCCCAGGCCTGAACGAGTCGATCGCGCTTGCTGCGCGGCAAGGTTGCACTCATGAGCACCACCGAACTGCCCATGGCCTTGAGCCAACGCACGAGGGCCTCGATCAGCACACTGGTATAGGTGTCGTAGGCATGCACCTCATCCAGCACAACCACCCGGTTGGCCAAGCCCCACAGTCGGACGAAATGATGCTTGGCGTTGAGCACGCCCAGTAACGCCTGATCGACGGTGCCCACCCCGTACGGCGATAGCAACGGGCGGCGCCGCTGGGAAAACCAGGCCGAGGCCGCCAGCGTTTCGTGTTTGTCGTGCGCAATGTCACGCAGATGGCGCAGCTGTGCGTTCATCGCCGCGCCGCCATGTACGAGTTGAATATCCGCGCGCTCGCGCAAGAAAGCGCTCAGAAAGCGTTCGGTGCGGCCGAAAAGCGCATTGCCCGTTGCCTGTGTCGGCGAGGCGACATACAGCCCGCGATGTGCATTCGTAGACTGCAAGCGAAGATAGGCCAGATACGCCAATTCGGTCTTGCCCTCGCCCATGGGCGCTTCGACCAGCAGCAACGTCGACCCCTGCGCCTGTTTAATAAGCGCGTCGCCGGCCTGCTGCAACGGTCTTGGTGCTGTCGGCCTGCCCCGGATACGCTCAAGCAGGGTTTCGGCGACCTCCGGCTCGGCGAGAAGCGGCTGAAAACGCGGCCAACCGGCATCCGCTAGTGCATCCACAGCGAGCAGGCGTGCGTGCTCGTAATAATCGTGCAGTTCATCACGGCGCTCGCCGAGCTCGAACCATTCCACGTTGGAGGCAATCCAATCCGCCGCGCTCGTCAGCCCGGCAAGCCAGTTCACCGCGGCCAGGTCCAGGTCTGCATGCGCCGGACGACCGCTGGGCTTGAGCGTTTGCCAATACGCTTCGAGTATTTCGCTACGCGCGGCCGCCCACGCCGCCGGCTCGCGCTTGGGCCGGCCCTGCGATTGCTCGTCTGCGCGAAAATGCCGGCCGTGGTGCGCAGCAATTGCTTGCACCACCGCGATCACCCATCCCCGGGGCGCCTGCGTGAGCTGTTGCAATGGTTCGGCGAGCAGCGCCGCAGTCGCCAGCGAATGGTTGTCGCGCCCCGTCGCCTCGTCTGGAAAATCCAGGCCGGCAGCCTGGGCGCGCATCTGACCCACTGGCCATTTGATAACGAAACCGGGAATCGCCTTGCCAAAATCATGCAGCCCGGCCAGCGCGGTAACCCATCGAATACAGCCTTCGCGGGGCAGGCCCAGCGCGCGACTGACCCAGTCCAGGGTTGTCGGCGGCTCGTGTTCAAGCAGGGCTTCGGCCACGGCGGCCACGTCCAGCAAATGCGCGAGAAGATTGTGGCCCGCGCCGTCATCGGCGGCGCTCTTGGACCAGATCGAACGCGCCTGCGGACTCAACGCAGAGAATGCTCGTTTGAGTTCCAACGGGCGTTGTTGGCCTTCTTCTTGTTTCATCGCCTCTCCCGCTCGCCTTTTGATCACCAGCCTATGTCTGTCGCTGGGTCAATTCACGACCCTGCCGCAAAAAAAGAAAGATCTCGACAAAACACGGCGGGTAGCCGCAACGCACAAGTAGGCGAACTACACACCACTGGACGCTTGATCACGCGATAGCCGTTCCCCGGGCGCATGAACTGCGGCCGGCCCAGGCCTTTTTTCCCAGCGCCAGAAGATGCGGTTCGCCTACGGCGAGCAGCGCCCAGGCCTACATAACAGGCTCTATCAATCAATCCCATAGAGCGGCTTCGCGGTGCGCCGCCATCAATTCACGCAAATCGCCTTATTTCTACAGCCGATATTGCGACGCCGATTACGTATCGTGTTCCGAGTCGGCTAAAAATGGCGGCTCGCCCCGCAGCGGTGCACAACGGTGACTATGATGATCGCTATTGAAAGAACGTCTCTTTAAGGAGACAATAGAGCCATGGAGGTTCGGCAGACATCCACATTTTCGAATTGGCTGAAGCAGCTCAAAGATCCCCGAGGCCGAGCACAGATACTGTCACGCATCGATCGTTTACGCGCGGGCAATCCCGGCGACCATCGCAATCTGAGCGAAGGTATTCGTGAATTGCGACTGACTACGGGGCCAGGCTATCGGGTGTATTACACCCAGCGCGGCAAGACGCTGGTGATTCTGCTTTGTGGCGGTGACAAGTCCACTCAATCGAAAGACATCAAGGAGGCGAAACATATCGCGCGACAAATCCAGTGAGGATTTTCGGATTAATACGTCAGCAAGGAGGCAGCCGTGACAATCGAACTTAGCCACTATGATCCGGCCGATTTTCTGGACAGCCCGGAAACGATGGCGGCGTATTTGAATGCCACCATCGAAGATAGCGAAGGCGACGTCGGCGCTATCGCCAATGCGCTGGGAGCGATCGCCCGGGCTAAGGGCATGACCGGCATAGCCGAAGAGGCCGGCCTGGGCCGCCAAAGCCTGTACAAGGCGCTTTCGCCCGAGGGCAACCCCACACTGGAGACGGTTTATAAAGTCGCGCGGGTGCTGGGCCTCCGGCTTTCGGTGGAAGCCGCTTAGATACACGTTGGTTTGTCCACGCTTGCGAAGAACGGGCGGCCGCCGGCCTCGAGTACGACCCAGCAGAACGGTTCATCCCCGCGCCTGCGGGGAACGGCCTCTCATCTTTCGTCAGCCGCTCTAACTCGTTCATCCCCGCGCCTGCGGGGAACGGTCGGCCGGGATGATCTTGTCGCCCATATAACGCGGTTCATCCCCGCGCCTGCGGGGAACGGGCTTCGTTCATGTCGCTTAGTTTCGGCCGGTTCATCCCCGCGCCTGCGGGGAACGGGGGCTATGTCGCACACAGCCTGCTTTATCGCCTGGTTCATCCCCGCGCCTGCGGGGAACGGGTACTCGCTCGCGTACCCGGCGGCCATGAAGGCGGTTCATCCCCGCGCCTGCGGGGAACGGTTCTGCATCCGGTCGAGCTTGCGCTGGTATTCCGGTTCATCCCCGCGCCTGCGGGGAACGGTTAGCGACATTCCGCGATCTCGGGGAAGTACTGCGGTTCATCCCCGCGCCTGCGGGGAACGGCCGGTGCCAGCGGTCATAGACAAAACGGGTTCATCCCCGCGCCTGCGGGGAACGGGTCTTTTTATTTACCCCAAACAGTCTAGCCCGCGGTTCATCCCCGCGCCTGCGGGGAACGGCCGCATGGGCGTTTGCGCCAGAGGCTCAGGCGCGGTTCATCCCCGCGCCTGCGGGGAACGGGCTTACCAGAGCGATCGCGCCAAGCCATATTTGCGGTTCATCCCCGCGCCTGCGGGGAACGGGT